>NZ_JBHYDS010000007.1:0-74247 GCF_051860585.1 Hyphomicrobium sp. | reverse complement strand
GGCAGTGGGCACGCGGGGATAGCCGCGCGGGATCGATTTCGCGGAGTTCAGGTCGATTGGGCTCAAAGAGCGGGACTTCTTTTCCCCTTCGGGGAGCGGAGCGGTAGGCCGTGGGTAATTTCGGGATGCGGCCTAGACCGCTCCGCCGCTGCTGCGCATCACCGCGAAATTGATGCCGGCGCACTGGATATGACCCCAATGCGCGGATGGCCCCACGTTGATGCAACCTCACCGGCGCGAAGGCGCGTGCCCGGACATCCACCGTGCACCCGTTGGTTTCCCGGTCCATCAAACCGAGAAATCCGCTCCGAACCTTTCCAGCCTAGCTGATGGTACCAGTGTTGAGGGAGGCGCAGCTCCCGCTCACCAAACGCCCAGCTCGCGCCGGCCCCCGAATGAGCGGGATGGGGAGAGCGTATACGGAGGATAGGTGGGCGGGGATAAGATTTGTTTGTTCATGCCCTTTGTGTCCGCTTTGGGCCAGCCTACTATGGCGCATGAAAGACGCTAAAACGCCCAGCCAAAATCCTAGCAATCCACGGACGATCTATGATGGGCCACCCAGGCCGGCGATTGTTCGCAGCGAGGGCGGCACACCCTCAGAACGGTATTTGGCGAAACTTGCTGACAAGAGCTTCCTGAACCTGTGGTCTTACCCCAATACCTTCATCGATAAAAAGGCCGATGGGAAAGGCGACGGCAAGGAACTTTGCGATCTGCTGGTCGTATGCGGCGACGACATACTCATCTTCAGCGACAAGACGGTGGCTTGGCCGGGCGGGGACGACGAAGAGCTTGCGTGGAAGCGCTGGTACAAGAGAGCAATTGCCAAATCCGTTGATCAAATACGAGGGGCCGAACGATGGATTCGCAATTTCCCTGACCGGATATACCTAGACAGAGTGTGTAGTAAGCCACTTCCCTTTCCGCTCCCTCCTCCCGAACGGCGCCGCATTCATGGCATCGTGGTGGCGCTTGGCGCCGGCCAAGCATGCCGAAAGCATTTTGGGGGTGGCACGGGAAGTCTTGCAGTACGCCCGGAGCTGAAGGGCGATGCTCATTGGAATGGAGAGTCAGTTACTCCCTTCGTGGTCGGCGATGTAAACCCTGAAGGGTCTTATGTCCACGTGCTGGATGATGCCACGCTCGACATCGTATTGGGTGAGCTGGACACCATTAGCGACCTGACTACCTATTTCATTAGGAAAGAGCGTCTTGTGCGCAACGGCCAGCTTGTGTGGGCCAACGGCGAAGAAGATATGGTTGCGTATTACATGACCCGGTTGAACCGGGAAGGCGAGCATGACTTCACGCTGCCTGACGGTGCAAGCCTAACAGAGAATGATCACATAACGCTCGCGGGCGGCTTCTATGCGAGGATGCGCCAGAACCCTCAGTATCAAGCTAAAAAGCTTGCTGATCGAAATTCCTACCTCTGGGATAAACTGATTAACCAGTTCACGACCCACATGCTGGCGGGCACATCCGTTATCTTTGAGGGACAGACTTCTTTGCTCTCTGATTTGGAAGAGGGTGTGCGCCACATGGCGCTGGTTCCCAGGTACAAGCGTCGCCTCTATGGGGATTCAATCCTTGATGTGCTTCAGGGTGGCCAAAGCACCGATCGATATATGCGGGCGATGCTGCCGGGGCCGACGGAGCCTGACCGTAGTACGGGTTTTTTCTTTATGACACTTGCGGTCGCGAATTGGTCGTTGGACGGGGGATATGAGCAGTATCGCAAGGTTAGGATGGCGATGCTGAAAGCGTATGCGCTTGCGCTCCACGAGACGAACCCGAATTTAGAACAGGTCGTAGGGATTGCGACTGAACCGCCCGATCCGCGTGCCGAATCTGGTTCTTCTGAGGACCTCATACTGATGGAAAAGCCGAACTGGACGGACGAGCTACGAGCCGATCTTGATAAGAAAAAGCGCCTGTTCAACATTATGGAACCAGGCAACTTCAAGGAGCGGTCGCTTCTGGGAAATGAGTTCCCAAGCCCGGAGGAGCAGAAGCTTCTCGAGATAAAGGAGACCTCACGGAGCTTGTTTAGAAGGGATGCTGCAAGCGCCGGAAAGGAAACGACGCCGAAGGTGATCACATCGGCTATCAAGAGCTTAGCGTTGCAACTTAAGGCCGATGTCGACCCTTGCTATGTTCCCGTGAGAAATGATGCGTATGGCCTGTACGGCTACTGCTCCGACGGGGTGCTGGAAAAAATAAAGCACGACGGCGGCGGCATTTGTTTTGGGTGGACGATATGGGAATGGCCGGGCGTGCTATTTACGGCGGAGTTCCACGCGGTGTGGATAGCCTCCGGAGGCGAATTGGTTGACATTACGCCGAAGCCTGGGAAGGAGACAAAAATTCTCTTCGTTTCAGACGATGCATACGGGGCTGACTTTGATTTTGATAAACGTCCCTTGAACAGACGAATGTCGGCGGTGGAGGCCCTGCATCCGCAAGACTACGCGGCCGCGCGCATCCAACAGATGAAGCCAAAGCAACTGCAATATGAAGAACAGCGCGCTCGGAAAGCTGGGAAGACGCTAGAGGAGTGGTTGGCGATAAAGATGCCAGCTGACCAGATGTTCGAACTGGTGAAAGAACTTGTGGCTGTATGTGACGAGTTTGATCGGTTGATGGATGCAGCGCCGAAGCACAGCATGGGTCACGTGTTAGCGGATGATAAGCTGGTGGAAACGATTCAACGTAGGGCGCAGCTACGCGACAAGGTGCGGACCCTTAGGTGAGCCCTTTGAAAACTCCTTTTGATCTTAGTCATGGGCAGGTGGCATACAGGGCCGTGGCGTTCGCGCAGATTTCCATGTTGGCGTTGGATCAATTGCGGCCAATGGACTAGCAGTCCTTACCTAAACCAACCGGCTCTGTTCTACCGCCGCAGCGATAGAACTCCAGAAGAGCGGATGCGGGGTCGAATGGGCGGCTTTCTAGTTCCGGGTGGAACTGGATGCGGATGAACCGCGCTTGCGCACCTGTGCGGCGGCTGTTGCGTCGCCGCACAGGATCACGTTCGATTGCGCTAGTGAGTGACGAGCGGCGCGGTTACCAGCGGCGCCAGTGACGGCCATAGTGGCGGTAGGGGCGATAGCCGTATCCGCCGAAATACCTGGGCCGGTAGTAACGGCGGGGCGCGTAGTAATAGTCGTCGTAGTAGCCGCCGCCGTAGGCGTATGCGGGATATCCGTAATAGCCGCCGTAGTAGCGGCGGTGATAGCGATGGTGAATGCCGCCGAGAATGACGGCGGCGGCGATGCCCCCACCGATCCATCCCCACCCGCGTCGCGCTTCGGCTTGTTGGGCTGAGCTTGTGACGAGAAGCATCGCGAGGGCCATGGACGCGACGAGTGCGGCAGGCGTTCGTAGTTTCATTGTGACCTCCCGGGGCTTGTTTCTCTAATTTGCGGTGCGTCCGAGATCGAACGCGAGCCGCTGAAGAGCAGGCCGGGCGTGTTGCGGCGCGACATCGAAATGCAGGGTCGCGGCGCGTGGTGGTGGCCTGCGCGTGGGAACGTCGAGGCTTGTACGGAGATAATGCTACGCCCGTGTGCCGGTTCCCGCAATTGGCCGTAAGCATTGGGTCGCGTGCTCGCGCACCCGCAGATTAACCGGCCCGCAGATCGAAATGCGCTCCCCGGCCGAAATGCTCTCGCTGATCGAAATACTCTGGGCGTGCGAATGGGCGTCTGGCGGCGCAGGGCCGTGGCGGCTCTGCGTGCAGCGCCGGGGGGCGGCAGATGTGTGCGGAAAGCGTCGCGGCGGCAAGGCGGGATGTGGAAAGGCGGCGGCTGCCGTCCGGAAAATGGCAGCGAGTTCGAAAACGCACCCTTTAGGGCAGCTCTTGTCGCGAAGCGTTACGCGACTTATGCCATCATCGTTTGTGGATTCGAGGGACGGGGATGGGCTTGGCGACCTGCGGCCGCATTCTGGGCGTTTGCGCCTTGATCTGTTGGTCGGCCCGCGCCGACGCCGCAGGTGGCGCCTATGTCGTCGACGATGCGGCAATTGGGATGCCTGGCGAGTGCCAGGTCGAAACGTGGACTTCGCATGGTGACAACGGGCACCTCGTCGCCGTGCTGGCGCCAGCGTGCGTTGTGGATCTCGGCGCGCCCGTAGAGTTCACGACGACCCTCCTCGGCTCGCGCGTCAATTCCGAGTGGACGGGCACGGCCGGTCTGCAGGCCAAAGTCATTCTGGTGCCCGTGGGACCGGCAACAGCCGGGATCGCTCTCGTTGCCGGCACCGTTGTCGACTTCGACGGGGGCCAGATCGCGTCGGCATTCGTGAATGTGCCGGTGACGATCCAGGTTCACGATCATTTGCGGGTGAACCTCAATGGCGGCTGGCTGGACGATCGTCTGGAGGACAAGAGCCACATCACATGGGGCGCGGGTTTCGAATGGGATCTGGCCAAAAAGTGGACGTTGATCGGCGAGGTCTATGGGCTGGTTGGATCGCCCGGACATGAGCCGCGCATGCAGGCCGGGTTGCGTTACATGCCGTCCGGGGCGGTCGATTGCGACCTCATCTACGGAAACAACATTGCCGGCGAGAACGCCAACTGGATCACCGCGGGCGTGACCTTCAGATACTGACCGGCCTCGCTGGCCGAACATAGCCCGCGAGGCCTACAGCATGATCCCCTAGAGCCAGCCTCGCTGTTTGAAATACAGGTAGGGACCCACCGCCGAAAGCACCATGAGGACGAGCGCCCCCGGGTAGCCGAACGCCCACTTCAGCTCGGGCATGTAGTCGAAATTCATACCGTAGATCGATGCAACGAGGGTCGGCGGCAGAAAGACCACGGCCGCAACCGAGAAGATCTTGATGATCTGGTTCTGCTGCAGATTGATCAGGCCAAGCGTCGCGTCGAGCAGGAAGTTGACCTTGTTCGAGAGGAACGTCGCCTGATCGGCGAGGGCGCTGACATCGCGGTACAAGACTTTCGAGCGCGCCCTGGCGTCCTTCGTCAGCTGCTTGTCGGTCTGATCCGCGCTGGTGTGATACGTCAGAACACGGTTGATGCTGACCAGGCTCTCACGCACCTTGGTGAGCAGGTCGCCGTCCTGGCCGATCTTTTCGATGACCTGCTGCAGCTCTTGCGTGGTGCGCGAGACCTTGCGCTTCGATTTCCTGCGGAAGACGGCCCGCGAAATCGCATCGATGTTGACGCCCACCCGTTCCAGCGCGTCGGCCAGGCGGTCGCAGATCGATTCGATCAGGCTCATCATGACCTGCTCGCCGTTGGCGCACGGCACGGTATTGGGCTTCTGGGCGCGGTTGATGAAGTTCGCGAACGCCTTCGTCTCCGCATACCTGACGGTCAACACGGTGCTGCCTTTGAGCACAAAGGTGATGGGCGTGGTCGTCGGATCCTCGGAGTCGAGCTGAGTGATCGCCGTGAGCGTCATGAACTCTGCGCCGTTCACCTGATAAAGGCGCGCCGAGACCTCGATCTCCTGCATCTCTTCCAAGGTTGGAAGGTCGATACCGAGGAGCTGTTCGACGTAACGGTCTTCTTCCGGGGTGGGGTTGAACAGATCCAGCCAGACCAGCGGCGTGGTAGGTGGCGCCGCGAGTCCTTCTTGGACCAGGACAAGATGATTGTTGTCGCGCCGATAGCTGCGAAGCATGGGGAGGCTCCTTCATGGGTCTGGCCGCTCACGCAGCCAGATCCGGAGCCTGATCAGGCTGCCGTCTCCGACGCGGGCGGTGTCGAAGGTCGACTTCGACTGTCGGTGTCCATTTGGTTCGGTCCTCGGGGCTGAGCCTGGGGCCACAATCGGGCGCACACTACGCCAGCGCGATTTCGCAGGCTAGTGCCTCATCATGCGGTTCTTTACCCGCACCATCCTGACGTAGGGCGCAGTGGAAGAAGGGCCTGCGGATCGGGAGCGGTTCAGAGGGTGAGATCGCTCCAGCGACGAATAGTGCGGATGGACCGGATTCCTCTCCTCCACGTCACGGCCGCGTAGGCGGCCGTCTACGCAAGGTTCAGCACATGCGACGTGCGAAGGGGGGGCTGAACACGTGGGCAGGATAGTAGCTGATGTTGCCAGGGTGGCTGCATGTCGTGGATGGCCGCCTTCGCGGCCATGACGTTTGGGGGAGCATGGTCGCCGTGACGACGCGCGGCCACCGGCGGATCCTTCGCGTTCTACCCGATCAGGTTGGGTGGCCGCGTCTCATCCGCGGGGTGTCATCACCGTGCGGTTCGACGTTTCCGCCTCCAGGTCCAGCAGGCGAGCAAAAACCAAAGTGGGGCCGCAATTCCTACGACGGTCAGAAACGGCAGGAAAAGGAGTAAGGCGTAGACGTCCGTTCTGAGGTTGTGCTCGGCCACGGAGTTCGCCGGGTTGCGAGCTTGATAGTAGACGCCCACGCGGTCTCCGGGTTGAAAGGATGGCGGCGTTCGCACGTCGCTTCGCACGGTCGTGCCTGGGCGCTCGACGCCATCGGACGCTGCGAAGCGATAGTGGATGGTGAGCTCGTATTTGGGGTCGCCGCCCTTGAACTTTCCGACTTCCACGAGCTTGACGCTTTGCAGCACGCCGTCCGTTTTCGTTCCGAACCACAGCAATGCTGCTTCGCGGACCAGTCGCGGACCCATGATCGTGATGGCCGCCGAGCAGGCTAAGGCCACCATCAGCATCAAGGCGCTGATGGCGAAAAGGGTGCGCGATTTGGCGGCGTTCGCCCAAGCGTCGAAGCTGTGCTGGCTGATGAAGATCCTCGACGCCCAGCTCATGCAGCCTCTTGTTCCTATCCGTGAGACCCAGGCACCCTAAACCAACCTACTCTGTTCCACGGCCGCGGCGTATGCAGAGGATAGAGGGGCGGGATAAGATTTTGTGGAAGATCTAGAAGCGGCATCGACGTGTTCACTGCCTCGCCGCGCGCTCCTGGTTCAGTGCGAAAAGGCGCTCAAGGATCTGGTCATCCGACAGGTCCGCAGGCCATCCGTAGGCGGCGGTGACGGCAGCGTCGAGGTCACGATGAGCGTGATCGAGCCAAGTCGGGCGCTCGTTGTAGAGCTTGGTAAGTGTGCGGTCCTTGAGGATTGCCGCCGCTTTGTCATCAACTGGAAGTGTCCGGTCAGGATAGCCTAGTACCACTTCGGGGGCACGCTGAACAAGGTCGGATGGATTCAGCCAGTTTTCGCGCAGTCGGTTGAGCCGCGCGGCGGCGGTGGCGATCGCTTGCGCGTGCGGGTCAGCCGCGTAGTCGGCGGCTGGGATGTTAGGTGTCAGGCCGTCGGGAAAGGGGAATGTCTCGAAGCAGGTCGTCGGCGTGTATCGTGGGTCGTTGCCGACCCCAAGCCACGTGCACATGCGCAACGACCACAGCTCGTGAAGCTTCGAGTGTAGGATGCCGAATGTCGTGCAGTCGTCGCGGATGATGGCAATCGTCGCGCTATCTGGCAGCACGATAGCATCACTCCAAACAAAGACGCGATGCTTCGCTACTCTCGGTGTTACTATGAAGCCGTTCACCCGACACAAGGCACGATGCATTCCTTGCCTAGCCTCAAGGTGTCGCCACCAGAATGTCCGGTAAGTTTCTCTGCGGTTCTTTTGGCGTTCGGGTTGCACACGGTTGAGGATGTGCGCGAATGGCTCCTCGAAAAGCGCAGCCTCGGCCTCGGACATCTTCCATCCGAAGTCGACTATCCACATGTCGCGAGGGCGCCGTGTTACGTCGAGTCCGTTGATCCATGGCTTGAGAACACGGCTATTGGTTTCGCCGTTTGGGTTGACTGGCTTTTGCAGCCATTCGCGAGCTAGCTCTCCAGGAATTTCAAACGCTCCGCCCTTGGTATCGCCCATGAAAGCGATACTCGCATTCTCGGGGAGTGGACGTGCGTTCGTTAGGTCGACGCCAATAGAACCCTTGCGAGCTGTCAAATCCGGATAAATCTCAAGCACGGGGTCTCCATCGAGCTTGATTTGGGTATCAACTTCGGAGTCGCCAAAGTTAACAATTGCTACGCGCACTGCGGCTCCATCCTGTAGCCAGGGTTCGTCACCCCAAGCATTGAAGATGATTCCGTGCGTTCGGATGTGTTTGAGGACTTCGCGATTTGCACCGCCGCGGATTGAGTTGGTGGCTACAAGACCAGCACGAGTGATGCGCTCGGCTGCAATGGCCTCCGAAGCCTTTTGAAACCAATAGCAAACCAGATCGGCCTCTCGAGGAACGCGGCCGTCGAAGGTTCGGAACATCGCGCTTACTGCTTTATCTCCAAGATTGGTGATCAGCATCTTCCCGCCTAAGAACGGCGGGTTGCCGATGATGACATCGGCGTCCGGCCATTGCGCTTCCGTGCCGTCGGGGTTCAGGAGCGCGTCGCGGCACTCGATGGTTTCGAGCGGCTTCAGGATCGGATTCTTCGAAACGCCGAAGTTCTTCTCGCGCATCCACTGGATCTCGCCGATCCAGACAGAGACGCGCGCCAGCTCGGCGGCAAACGGGTTGATTTCGATGCCCTTTACGCACTCCGGGCCGACTGCCGGGAACGCGGGAGGCAGGCCCAGTTCCTGTGACTCGAAGTTGACGCGGAACTCGATGTTCTTGAGCGCCTTCAAGGCGAGATAGAGAAAGTTGCCGGAACCACAGGCGGGATCGAGGATGCGGAAGGTTCTTAGGCGCTCGAGGAAGCCAACGCGGAAGGCTTGGGCCTCCTGGAACTTCTTTGATTCAGCCGGCTGCTTGAGTTTTCGCGTGGCCTCCATTCGCGGCTCGATTTCAGCGCGCATCTCCGCCCACTCTCTCAAAAGGGGCTCGATGATGACCGGGCGCACGATCATCATGATCTTCTCGGCGTCAGTGTAATGCGCGCCGAGTTGCGAGCGCTTCGAAGGGTCGAGCCCTCGCTCGAACAACGTCCCCATGATCGACGGATTGATTTCGGACCAGTTGGAGCGCGCGGCTTCGAGCGCGATGCGGATGTCGTCGGCGGTGAGCGGTAACGCGCCGCCATCCTCGAACAGTCCGCCGTTGAACCATTGGATGGCGTCGTACCCTACGCGGCCGTTCTTGTTGGCCATTGCACCAAAGAGGCTTTCGGCATTGGCGACGAACTGGCTCGGATCTTCGAGGCTCGTCTGTAACATGCTCTCGAATAGGCGCTTGGGCAGGAGGTCCACGTCTTCCGCGAACATACAGAAGACCATACGGTTGACGAAGTGGGCGACCTTTTCCGGGTCGTGGCCCTGGTCGCGGAGGTTCTGCGCGATGGCGACGAATTTCTTCGCGACCTCTTCGGTGGTGGCGTTGGCCGAACGCTTGGGCTTGAGCTGTTCGACGTTCGCCTCGTCGAAGGCCCATTTCAGTTTCTGGCGAAGGCGCGCGTCGGCGAGGTCATCGAGTTCGAGGACGTGCTTTTCCTGAACCATGCTGGTCCAGTTGGTGTGCAGTTCGATGCGGCGCATGTCCGACACGATGAGGAGCGGCGGATTCTCTAGGTCGCTGGCGTAGAGGCGGAGCTGCTTGAGCGCCTCGCCCAGATCCTTGCCAGGGCTCTTATACTCCCAGGCAAAACAGTTGCGTTTCCAGGCGTCCGCAAAGCCGCCCCCGCCACCCGTCTTGTCGACGTTGATCTCGAAGCCGTAGCCTTGGTCCATGAGCGACGTGCCATTAGGCTTGGGCACGCCCAGCAGTTCGCAGAGGGCGTTGAAGTGCATCTGCGCGCCCTGACGCTCGTTGAGGTCGGAGTGCTTCCATGTCGATATGAAGTTTTCGGGCGTCACGTCTGACCTCAAATTCGTTGCCGACCGTCTCCAGTCAGGGCGTGCATTGCCGGCCCGTCAAACTGACAATCAGTATTGAGACCATCGTAAGTTCGGCGGTCCACGCAGGCAAATCCAATTAATCGGTTTCTGCCGCAGATCGCCTTTTCGAGGGTGATGAAACTCTGCGAGGGTGGCGCGGTGGAATATATCCAAGCGCTCGGGTGTTCGATCGATTTGCCCGGATAATCGCTCGCAGAGGTCCTCTAAACCAACCTTGACTGCTCCACGGCGGCCCCGATGAAGCTCTTGAAGAGCGGGTGGGGGTCGAAGGGGCGGCTCTTGAGTTCGGGGTGGAACTGGACGCCGATGAACCACGGGTGGTCCGGGTATTCGACCGTCTCCGGCAAGAGGCCATCCGGCGAGAGGCCGGCGAAGCGGAGGCCGGCTTTTTCCAGGCGGTCGCGGTAGGCGGTGTTGACTTCGTAGCGATGGCGGTGGCGCTCGGAGATGTCGTTTGAGCCGTAGATGTCGGCGATGCGTGTGCCTTTGCCGAGCGAGGCCGCGAAGGCGCCCAATCGCATGGTGCCGCCGAGATCGCCGCCCTGGCGACGCTGCTCCAACTCGTTGCCGCGCATCCATTCGGTCATGAGGCCGACGACGGGCTCCTCGCTGCCGCCGAACTCGGTCGAGCCCGCCTGCGTGATGCCGCAGAGATTGCGCGCCGCTTCGATGGTGGCCATCTGCATGCCGAAGCAGATGCCGAAGTAGGGCACGCGGCGTTCGCGCGCGAAC
Source organism: Hyphomicrobium sp. (assembly GCF_051860585.1). Taxonomy (GTDB): domain Bacteria; phylum Pseudomonadota; class Alphaproteobacteria; order Rhizobiales; family Hyphomicrobiaceae; genus Hyphomicrobium_C. Next base: position 63,700 of record NZ_JBHYDS010000007.1, on the reverse strand, counting down.
TTGACGGCGAGGATCTTGCCCTCGGAGCCGCGTTCGCCGAAGCCGCCGGGAACGAGGATGCCGTGCACGCCTTCGAGATAAGGGGCGGGGTCCTCGCGCTCGAAGATCTCGCTCTCGATCCATTCGAGGCGGACCTTGACGCGGTTGGCGATGCCGCCGTGCACGAGCGCCTCGATGAGCGATTTGTAGGCGTCCTTGAGGCCGGTGTACTTGCCGACGATGGCGATGGTGACTTCGCCTTCCGGGGACGCAATGTTGCGCGAGATGGTCTCCCAGCGTGTGAGGTCGGGTGTGGGCGCGCCGTTGATGCCGAACGCTTCCAGCACCTGCTGGTCGAGGCCTTCGCGATGGTAGGCGAGGGGGACGTCGTAAATCGAGGGCGCGTCGAGGGCCTGGATGACGGCGTCCTCGCGCACGTTGCAGAACAGCGCGATCTTCTTGCGCTCGGATTTCGGGACCTCGCGGTCGGCGCGGCACATCAGGATGTCGGGCTGGATGCCGATCGAGCGCAGCTCCTTCACGGAGTGCTGCGTCGGCTTGGTCTTGAGCTCGCCCGCGGACGGGATGTAGGGCACCAGCGTCAGGTGGACATAGATGGACGAGCCGCGGGGCAGGTCGTTGCCGAGCTGGCGGATGGCCTCGAAGAAGGGCAGGCCCTCGATGTCGCCGACCGTGCCGCCGATCTCGACCAGCACGAAGTCGATGCCGTCGTTGCCGGTGAGGACGAACTGCTTGATGGCGTCGGTGACGTGCGGGATCACCTGCACCGTGCCGCCCAGGTAGTCGCCGCGCCGCTCGCGGGCGAGGATGTCCTGGTAGATGCGGCCGGTGGTGATGTTGTCGGACTTCTTGGCCGGAACGCCCGTGAAGCGCTCGTAGTGGCCAAGATCGAGGTCCGTCTCGGCGCCGTCGTCTGTGACGAACACCTCGCCGTGCTGATAGGGGCTCATCGTTCCGGGATCGACGTTGAGATACGGGTCGAGCTTGCGGAGACGGACGGAATACCCACGCGCTTGCAGAAGCGCGCCGAGTGCGGCTGACGTCAGGCCTTTTCCAAGGGAGGAGACCACGCCACCGGTGATGAAGATGTACCGTTGCATGGGCTTTAACAGTAGAGCCCTAGCGGCGTGATTCGAAGAGGTTTTCTTGTCTCATCCACGGATGGAGTGAAGAACGCGTTTAAGCCCAGGCTCAGCCGCACTGGGAAGTGGCCGGATCAGCGGGGATGGACGGGGTCTGGTCCTGGTCCAGCTCGGCACGGTAGCGCTCGAAGGCGCCGCGGGTTTCGACGAAGGCCGGGTCGCTGGGGGCCTTGGCGTAGGTGACGTCGGCGGTCAGGATGGCCTGCGCAGTGCGCTTTTTCTGGCCGGCGCCGATGCTGCCGGGCTTGCCGCCGATCGTGTAGGACTGGCAGGCGGTCGTGAGCTGCACGCCCTCGACCTTGAAGTATTTGTGCTTGGCGTCCTGGCCGATTTCGGCGGCGCGGGTGGTGGCGATCTTCTCCATCCGCTCGCGCGGGGTGCCGAGCGGGCCCTTCACCTCGATGCGGTAGCGGTCCTCGCCGATCAGACTTTCGGAATAACCGACCGGCATGATGGCGTTGGCGTGCTGGTAGGGCAGGGGACCGGGCGGGGCGAGTGCGCCAATGCCTGTCGAGCCGATGCCTGTCCCCGAGCAGCCCGCTAAGAGCAGCGCGCAAACGCCGTTCGAGAGTGCAAGCCCTGCCGTCGCGCGTTTGCGCATCGCCGTTTCCGCCTGTTCGATGCGAGGGCTCCGCCCTTCCGATCCTGAAAGAGGGCGATCCCGAAAGAGGGGACGCTAGCAACAGGACGTGTCCGTGGCCAGTTGCGGGAGGGCCACTATCGACAGGGAAGCGCGGGCGACACGGAAGCGGGGGAGACAGGGAGGGCGACAGGAACGCCGGGGCAGGAGCGGAGGCGCGAGGTGCGCCGCCGCTCTCGATTGATGATGTAGCCTGTCTTGAGCTCGACGAAGCCCGTTCTTAGCGGAGCTTGTCGAGGATGCCGCCGCGCGGTGCGTCGGTCGCCGGAGCCGTGCCGGGGGCAGCCGGTGCGGCCGGCTGCGCCGCGCCCGGATCGGCCGGGACCATCGTGGACGATGGCGCCGAGGACGACGGGGCATCGAACGCCGAGCCAGTCGGGGCGGAGCGCTGCGAAATCAGCGTCAGAAGAATGCTGGTCAGGAAGAAGCAAGCCGCCAGGATGGCCGTTGTGCGGGTCAGCAGGTTGGCGGTGCCGCGGCCGGTCAGGAAGCCGCCGCCACCGCCACCACCAATGCCAAGCGCTCCGCCTTCGGACTTCTGCCAGAGGACGACCGCGACGAGGGCGGCTGCAACCATGATGTGAACAACGAGGAGAACAGTGGTCATCGAACGATAGCTCCGCGCGCCCGAAGGGAGGGGCGAAAAAAGGGGGATTTCGGCGGCTTCTACACCAGTTGCCAGCCTGCGGCTAGATGACATTCCGCGGCAGGGGCCCGCGGCAGGGGAGGATCGAGCCATTGCGTATGCAGATCATCCTATGGCTGTCATTGTGTTTATGTTAAGCGCCCGCTTCTAGGTTTTCCTGCTGCATTTGTACGAGTAGGAGCCGCTGAATGCGTTTTCTCAAAAGATTCTGCCGTGACGATCGCGGCAGTGTCGTCATCCTGTTCAGCTTCCTGATGCTCGCGGTGACCGTTTTGGCGGGCATCGGCATCGACTACGGCCGGGCCCTCAGCGCGCGGCACGAGATGCAAAATGCGCTCGACGCGGCCGTGATCGCGGGCATCAAGGCCGAAGCTTCGGATCGTGACGCCAGCGCGCGCCGGTACTTTGCCGCATCGATGACGTCCGATCAGGTGCAGAAGCTCAACGTCGCCTTCGTCAGCGATACGCCCAATTCGATGACCGGACGTGCCGACGGCGAAATCAAGACGACGCTTTCCGGGCTCCTGGGCATGAAGTCCATCCCGGTGACCGCCATTTCCGAGGCCAAAGCCAGTGGCGGCGGCGGACAGGTCTGCGTCCTGGCCCTGTCGAAAACGGCCAGCCAGCAGATCCTCGTCAACAGCGGCGCCAACGTCGATGCGCCCGAATGTGAAATCCACGGCAAATCGACCGCGTCGCCGGCCGCCATCTTCAATGCCGGCACGGCGATCAATGCCAAGCGCGTCTGTCTCGCGGGCGCCAACGTCATCAATAACGGCGGTGCGCCGTCGAGCCTCGTGAAGTCCTGCGCCGCCGCCGAGGATCCCTATGCCGGGCTGCTGCCGTCGCCGGTCTCGACCGCGTGCACGACCAGCAACGGAAATTACAACGGCGGTTCGGTGGTTCTCACGCCCGGCGTCTACTGCGGCTGGTTCAACTTCAACAGCGCGCCTACCGTCACGTTCCAGCCCGGGCTCTACATCATCAAGGGTGGCGGCTGGAACGTCAACGGCGGGACGTGGAGCGGGAACGGCGTGACGTTCTATTACGCCGACCAATCGAAGATCCAATTCAACAGCGCGGTGGCCGTCACCATGACGGCGCCCGCGTCGGGCACCTACGCGAACATCATGATGTTCGAAGCGCCCAACCTCGGCACGTCGCAGTTCATATTCAACGACGCGAAGGCGATGCAGATGACCGGCCTGATCTATCTGCCGAGCCGGGACGTCACGTTCAATTCAGGTTCGACGATCACCAGCCGCTCGTTCACGCTGGTCATCAACACGCTCATCCTGAACGAAACGAAATGGAAGCTGACGCCGTATCCCAACGGCATCGCAGCCGGGGGTGGCGGAAAGTCCGTGAGGCTCACGCGATAAGCGCGACGACGGGCGCAGAACAGCGTCCGGGCCGGCGCGTTCGTCCACGTTACCGGACCCGTAGTGCTTGCTTGGCGAGCGCTACGGGTTCTTTTTTGGCTTGCGCTTGGGGGCCGGGACGTCGCCGAAGCCAAGGCCGCTGAAGACTTCGTCGGCGGCCGGCTTGGCGCCCGTTGCGGCGGCCGCTTTTTCCTCGGGCGGCGTCGGCGGCTCCTTGATCTGCGGGCTCGCCGTGACGAGCTGGCCGCAGCGGAAGCTCAACTGTTCCTCGACCGAGATCAGGCGTTCGATTTTCTTGAGGCGGTCTTCGGCCAGATTGGTTTTCGCCCACTCCGGTCCGCGATCCATGTCGGACTTGATACCGGCGCCGATCATTGCGTCGCGTTCGGTGTTCAGATCCTTGCAGGCCTGCGGTTCGAGCGGCGCGGCAGCCGCCGGTCCGGCGGAGAGGATCAGCGCGAGGAGTGGTGTGAGCCAGAGTTTCATGCGTCCACTCATTGCGGATCGTCAGTCCGCCTGCAACAGGGTGATGATACTTATGCGGCGGCGGCGATGATGGCGAGAAAATCGTCCGCCTTGAGGCTTGCGCCGCCGACCAGCGCTCCGTTCACGTCCGGAAGCGCCAGAAGTTCCCGGGCGTTGTCCGGCTTGACCGACCCGCCATAGAGGATGCGTACGCCACGGGCCGCCTCGCCGAGGTGGCCGATCAGGCTTTTGCGAATGGTTTCGTGCACTTCGGCGACGTCGGCGGGCTTCGGCGTCAGGCCCGTGCCGATCGCCCAGACGGGCTCGTAGGCGACGACCAGATTGGCGGCGGTGGACGCGGAGGGGATCGATGCGCGCAGTTGCCGGCGGACAACGTCCAGGGTGAGGCCGGCCAGGCGCTCGCCCTTGGTCTCGCCGATGCAGACAATGGCGGTCAGGCCGGCCCGGTGCGCGGCGGCAGCCTTCTCGCGCACGATGCGATCCAGTTCGCCATGGTCGGCGCGGCGTTCGGAATGGCCGACGATGACGGCGCTGGCGCCCGCGTCCTTTACCATTTCGGCCGAAATGTCGCCGGTGTGGGCTCCCGAGGGGGCCGGGTGGCAATCCTGGGCTCCGACCGTCAGCGCCGAGCCGGCCGCCACGGCGGCGAGCGCCGTCAGCAGGGTTGCCGGGGGGCAGATCATGACGCCGGGGGCATTCGCGCCAAGGCCGGGGAGGGCGTCGCGAACGGCCGCGGCGGCGTTCAACGAGGCCTCGAGGCCGTTCATTTTCCAGTTTCCGGCCACCAAGGATCGGACCCGGCTCGGTGCGTCGGTCATCGGCGTCGCGTCTCCCACGGCCAGTTTTAGTGGCTATTTCGATGGCTGGCGCCGGCCGACCGCCCGTCTACGTCCGGAGTTTCGCCGTCTTGCCACGGTGAAAATCCGCCCTAGCTCGGTCTTGCATTCAGCGCCGCGCTGGGCTTCATATCAGCCCGTGCTCCCGTCATGGACGGGATAGTCCTTTTCTGCAAGCGGTGGCGGCGAGCCCAAGGCATTTGGGCGCGCGCGGGCCGCGTTTAACAGGAAGATCATTCGCGATGCTCGACGCCCTCCGACGCGGCGCCCAAGGCTGGCTGGCTAAGATTCTGTTCGCGATTCTGATCGTGAGCTTTGGCATCTTCTGGAACGTTTCCGATGTGTTCCGTGGAGCGGGCCGCGGCTCGGTCGCGCACGTCGGCAAAGAGGAAATCTCGGTCACGGATTTCCAGCGCGCGTTCCAGAACCAGATCCAGTCCGTGCAGCTCGAAGGCGGCGGTCGGCTGTCCACCGAGCAGGCGCTGATGCTGCGCTTCGACCGCCAGACGCTGGATCAGTTGATCGCGCAGGCGGCCGTCAAATCGCACGCCGACTTGCTCGGGCTCTCGCTGTCCGACGAAACGCTCGCGGAAGGCGTGCGCAAGGATCCCGATTTCGCGGGGCCGGACGGCAAGTTCTCGCGCATGGGCTTCGACGGCCTGCTGCGCCAGATGAACGTCAGCGAGCACGGCTTCCTGGCCATGCGCCGCGAAGACGAGGTGCGCCGGCAGATTTCGGACGCGCTCGCGTCGTCGGTCGCCGTGCCGAAAACGATGGTCGACGATCTCAACGCCTGGCGCGACGAAACGCGGACCGTCGAGTTCGTGCAGATCGACGCCATGAAGGCTGTCGTGGCCGATCCGGACGAGGCGAAGATTACCGAGACCTATGAGGCGAACAAGGCGGACTTCATGACGCCGGAGTATCGCAAGGTGGCGATGCTCGTGCTTTCGGCCGAGTCGCTCAAGTCGGCGGTGACCCTGACCGACGACGAACTCAAGACGTACTACGAGGAAAACAAGGCGACCTACGACACGCCGGAGCGCCGCCGCCTGCAGCAGATCGCCTTCAAGGACAAGGCGACCGCCGAGGCCGCACGTGCCGCCATCGAAGCCGGCAAGAAGAACTTCCTCGAGGTCGCGAAGGACAACGGGGCGACGGAGAACGACGTCAATCTCGGGCTGGTCGCGAAGGCTGACCTGATCGATCCCAAGATCGCGGACGCGGCGTTCGCGGTCGCGCGCGACAAGCTTTCGCCGGTCGTCGAGGGGCGCTTTGCAACCGTGCTCGTGCGCGCCATCGAAATCCAAGAGGGCAAGATCAGCACCTTCGACGAGGTCCGCGAGAAGGTTCGCGACAAGCTCGCCGGGCAGCGCGCGGAAGGCCTGCTGCAGGAACGCTTCGATCTGATCGAAGAGGGCCGCAATGCCGGCAAGACCCTGAAGCAAGTCGCCGAGGAGCAGAAGATCAAGTTCTATGACATCGAGGCGGTCGATGCCAAGAACCTGACGCCGGACGGCAAGACAGCCATCGACATCCCCGATGCGGCCATCGCGCTGAAGCAGGTGTTCGCGACGGGCGTCGGCACGCAGCCGGAGGCTGTCGAGCTTCCGAAGTCGGCGTTCGCGTGGTTCGACGTGCTCGGCGTCACCGAGCGCAAGCAGAAGCCGCTCGCGGACATCAAGGATGAGGTCAAGGCGGTCTATCTCGACAAGGAGAAGACGCGCCTCCTGAACGATCTGGCGAGCAAGCTTGCCGAGCGCTTGCGGTCGGGCGAGACGTTCGAGGCGGTTGCGAAAGACGCCGGTGGGAAGTCCGAGGTCAGCGATCCGATCAAGCGGCAGATGTCGCCGCCGGGGCTTACGACCGAAGCTGTCAAGCAGGCGTTCGCGCTGCCCAAGGGCGGCGCGGGCTATGCCGATACGAGCGATCGGGCGAGCCGCATCGTGTTCCAGGTGAAGGACGTCATCGCGGCGCCTGAGGCCACCAAGGAGCACGCGGCGACGCTGCACAAGGAGCTTTCCGACCAGCTCGCCAACGAGGAGCTGATTGCCTACGTCACGGCGATCCGGAAGAAGCTCACGGTGACCATCAACGAAGCGGAGCTTGCGCGCGCAACCGGCGCCAGCGTCGAGTCCGAGACCGGCCAGTAAGGAGCGTCACAACGTGAGCACGCTCTCGCAACGAGGTGCGAGCATCGAGGCCCTGCCGACGCGCGAGGCATTCGCGAAGCGGTACCGTGCCGGCGATCCGCAGGTGGTGTGGACGCGCATCGTCGCGGATCTCGAGACGCCCGTTTCCGTCTATCTGAAGCTCGCGTTCGGCAAGCCGTTCTCGTTCCTGCTCGAGTCCGTCGAGGGCGGCGCCTCGCGCGGGCGCTACTCCGTCATCGGGCTCGAACCGGATGCCGTGTGGCGCGCCAACGGCGAAGGAGCCGAGATCAATCGCAGCCCGCTCGGCAAGCCGAAGAAGTTCGCGGCGGAAGAGAAACACACGCTGGCCTCGTTGCGGGATTTTCTGGCCGAGTCGCGGCTGGACCTGCCGACCGAGCTGCCGCCGATGGCGGCCGGCGTGTTCGGCTACATGGGCTATGACACCGTCCGGCTGATCGAGAAGCTGCCGGAGGCGAAGCCGGACGAACTCGGCGTGCCCGACGCGATCATGATGCGCCCGACCGTGATCGTGATCTTCGATTCCGTGAAAGACGAGATCAGCATCGTCACGCCCGTGCGCCCCGACGCCAAGTCGGATGCGGACAAGGCCTACAAGGCGGCGCTCAAGCGTCTCAAGGGGGTCGTGTCGGCGCTCGATCGGCAGCTGCCGCATGCCGGGGCGCTGGGCTCGAAGAAGCTTGCGCAGCCGGAGCCCCGCTCCAACACGACCGCGCGCGAATTCATGGGCATGGTCGACAAGGCCAAGGAATTCATTCGCGCCGGCGATATCTTCCAGGTGGTGCTGTCGCAGCGTTTCACGGCGCCGTTCACGCTGCCGCCGTTCGCGCTCTACCGCGCGCTGCGCCGTACGAACCCGTCGCCGTTCCTGTTCCATCTCGACCTCGGCTCGTTCGCGCTGGTCGGATCGAGCCCCGAAATTCTCGTGCGCCTGCGCGATGGCGAGGTGACCATCCGGCCGATCGCGGGCACCGCGCCGCGCGGGGAGACCGAGGCCGAGGACAAGGCGCTGGCGGATGCGCTGCTGGCGGATCCCAAGGAGCGCTCCGAGCATCTCATGCTGCTCGACCTCGGGCGCAACGACGTCGGCCGCGTGGCCGAGGTCGGGACGGTCAACGTGACGGCGCGCTTCGTCGTAGAGCGCTACAGTCATGTCATGCACATCGTCTCGAACGTCGTCGGCAAACTCGCCGGCAAGAGCGACGCCATCGATGCGTTGATGGCCGGGTTTCCAGCCGGCACGGTATCGGGCGCGCCCAAGGTGCGGGCGATGGAAATCATCGACGGGCTGGAGAAGTCCAAGCGCGGGCCCTACGCGGGCTGCGTCGGCTATTTCACGGCGGACGGCGAGATGGACACCTGCATCGTGCTGCGCACGGCGCTGGTGAAGGACGGCAAGCTCACCGTGCAAGCGGGCGCCGGCATCGTGTTCGACAGCGTTCCTGAGAAAGAACAGCAGGAATGCATCAACAAGGCCAAGGCGATCGTGCGGGCGGCCGAGGAAGCCGTGCGCTTCGCGTCGAAGAGCGGTAAGGGCGGCGCGAAGGCACGCTAGGGCGCGCGTCCGGTTTCTGGTCCAAAGCGAACCTCGCCAATAGCGTACGTGGCTTCGCTATTGACGCATAGCGGTCTTCACAAAATCGGAAGAATCAACACTCGCCGAAGGCTGCGTTGCAGAGGAAGCAGACTATAGCATTGGGTTGGGATATCGGAGCCTCGCGAGCGGTTTATGTCGGCTGCGAGCCAACTAGCGATGGATAGTCGATGGCGCTTCAAGGTCTCCAGAGACTACGATCTGGGGGGCAGAAGTTCGAATCCTTTCGGGCGCGCCATTCTCGAACAAAAGAGAGAACTCCGGGCGGGGCGTTGTCTAAGCCCTGTGCAGCGGCCCTGGCCAAGACCGCTTTCGAGCCAGAGATCCGGATCTCCTGGTCCGTGACAGTGACCTCGCGCATGGCCAGTCGGGCATAGGCTTGCCGGAACTCGGGTGGGCCATTGCGCAAGCGATCTCCAAGCAGGGCCGCAAACTTTTCTATTTTGTCCGCAGTGAGCGCGGGCTCGCCGCTGGTGACCCGTTTCTGCAGTTCGCCGATGTCCCGAGCTAACTCGTCACGCTGGACCTTCAGCCCCACGAGCCGTTCCTTGAGGCTCGGATCTTCGGCCTCCATCACGCCCTTTTCCACAAGTTCTAGAAGCCGCACGATCGCGGCTTGGGTTTCCTTGTGGGTTTGACGCATCCGGCTCAGCCGTTCCTTGTTGTCATCCGCCCGACTTGCTGAGGACCTAACATAAGCCTCTAGCAGTGCTCGCAGCCGTTCGGGGTGCAGGATGCGGCTCGCCACCTCATTGGTCACCACCTCATCGAGACGGTCCATGCGGATACGCAGACCTTTGCAGGCCGTTGCTCCCTCCTTCAGTTTCCGGGAACAACAGTAGTAGCGGTACAAGCCGCCCTTGCCGGTGTTCTGAATCAGCGCTGCCCCGCAGTGGCCGCAGCGAGCTACGCCTGCAAGCAGCGTTGGCCCATTGACGATCCTGGGCGCCACGCGCCTCGGACTCCGGTTTTGGAGAAGTGCTTGGACGGCAGTAAACGTTTCCTCGTCGACGATCTGGGGAACCGGAAATTCGACCCACTGTGAAGGCGGACGGGCTCTCCCGTTACGGCTGTCGGTTCGGTTGAAGTGGTGGCGGCCGTGATACGTGCTCGACGTCAGGATATCGTGAACGCCTCCAGTCGAGAAACGCCGGCCACGGCGCGAGATGCCGCGCTCATTGAAGTACGAGGCAATTGCCTTCACACCCAAGGGGCGGCCATCAGCACCGACTGCGAGATCAAAGATCTTCCGGACAACGCGAGCTTCCTCGTCGTTAACGACGAGCACCTTCTTGTCCTTGTTGCCACGCCGCTCTTTGATCTCGGTGTCGTAACCGAATGGCGGTCGCGATCCGTTCCAAAATCCCTGACGGGAGTTCTCCAACATGGCGCGATGGACGTGCTTCGCGTTCTCTCTCGACTGGTGTTCGTCGAAGACGTTCAGGACCTTGCGGATAAACTCGCCGCTGGCATCGGCGCCGATGTCCTGGGTGATCGAGACGAGTTCCACGCCAGCCTTGCGAAGCTGCCGGACGTACATTTCCGAATGAAGGGAGTCCCGGCTGAAGCGGCTGAGCGAATGAACGACCACGTAGTCAAACGGCTTGTCGATCCGAGTGGCTTTGAAAATCATCTCCTGGAACGCGGGGCGATCGTCATCGAGTGCGGACGCTCCAGGCTCGGAGAAAATCTCGGCTACAAGCCAACCTCGTTGCTCGCAGTAGGCTCGGCATTGGGCGATTTGGTCAGGAAGGGAAAGGTCGCGCTCGGCTTGGCGGCTGGTCGATACACGCACATAGACGGCGGCGGTCGTGACGCGGTTCATGTGTCCCCTCTCGCTATATTGCCGACAACAGTTTCCCTCACCTTACGACGTCCAGCAATGCTTTGCCGCATCAGCCGGTTGAGCGCTTCGTTGAAGCGTCCGAACGCGGCCATCTCGTCCGCGATGATGTAGTACCCCTCCGACGTATGATAGTGGGCATGGCCTAAAATCGAGGGAACGATCCCGACGTGGTCAGGGTCTTCCTTCGCGATCGAACTCCCAGCTGCATGACGAAATGCATGCGTCGTGACGCGCCGACCAAGAACGGACGAGATTGTCTTGCCGATCTCGTCCGAGAGATTGTGCGGTGTAATTGGATTGCCCATGGCAGAGATGAAGAGCATGTTGTGGTCGTCGGATTTGCCGAGAAAAAGTCGTGGCCGGTAGAGCTGGATGTAGCGCTCGATGTAGGAGATTAGCGCTTTGGGCACTGGGCCCTCGCGATGTGTCCGACCTTTCATTTCGTCGTTGGAGAAGTGCAGCGCGTAGCCTGTCCCTTCCTCCAGAAGGTTGACGCCAATCTTGATCGTCGCGAGGTTATTTCGGCGCATCAACGGACGGGCAGCGAGCAGGGCAATGGCAAGGCCATTGCGAAACCAGATCGCATGCTGCTTCGGAGAGCCGCAATCAAGCTCGGGAACTCGATGCATAATGGCCATGCCAACTTCGAACAACTCTTTGATCGAGGGCAAGTCCGAGTGGTTTTTGACTGGCTTGACAGCGCTTTTCAGTTTGTGAATCATCGGTAGCATCCAGGTCCAATCGTTCTGCGGCGCGAGCGCCTCGAACATGTGTCGCAGGCCAACAGCATGATTGACGAGGGTGCGCGGACCATTACCGAGCATCCGTTCAGCGCGGAAATAGTCGACAAGCAGCGGCTTGGTCACTCGGTGCTCGGGACGAGCAGCCTCGTCCAGGAGGCCCTTATGATCAAGCCAAGCGAGCCATATGCCGTAGCAGCGACTGTGAAGTTCTCTCGTGCTCCCTCTCCACTTTGCTGCTGGCTTATCCTTCTCGAGGAGATCATTCATTTTCAACTGAGCCTCGGCCCAGGCATGGCGGTCAAATTCTGGCCAAGCGGCAACCGGCAAGGCGCGTCCGACAAATGTCATTTTTTGCGCCTCGCGCTGTAGGTGAGCCGCGGGGCGCTATCATCCTCAAGTCCCAACAGCATGGCGTCGAAATGCCGGAACGCCTCCTCAGCCTCCAGATCAATGTAATACTTGATAGTCGTCTCCACCTTTCGGTGGCCAAGCAGAAGTTGCACGTCGTAATAGCGGCCGGGATGCGCGGTCAGAAAGAGCTTGGCCGCGAGATGTCTGAAGGCATGCGGATTAATCGCGAAGCCCAGGTGCTCTCGCATAAGTTTTTGGATGTCGGCCGACATCACCTGCGAGCGCTTAGGACTGCCGTTTGAAGCCGGGAAGAGCCAGTCGCACGGCGTGTCAATCAGCGCAGGATGGAAAGTCGTCAAGTAGATGTCGAGCAGCTTTACCGTGCCCGGCGGAAGCGGGATCTCCAATGTTTTTGCGTTCTTGACCTGCTCCGGAGGATAGAACAAGGCGACCTTAGCGTTCTTGCCTGCATGCGAGCGGAGCACATTGGCGGTCAGGCTAGTTGAAAGAAGATTGGAGATACGCAGCGGAGCACGCTGAGTAATTTTGATCCAAAGCGCCGTCGCCACACGATTGGCCGTCTCTCGGTCAACGATTTTGCTTTTAAGGGCCTCGTCAAAGACGCGATCCGGCAATGCGAGGAACGCTTGGACATTCTCGATGTCCCTGAAAGGCGATAGCTTGCGACGTACGGAGTCGGGCAAACCGCGATGCTCTGGCCGTACATTTATGGCGATTTGCCCAAGAACCTTTAGCTCGCTCTGAGGGCTTCGAACCCAAAGCCGCGCGATCATCAGGAGGTCATAGGCCATACCGCGGATCTGCGAGTTCTGCTGTTGGCCGCCAGTTCGCTTAATGAAGAACTTCAGTCCTGCAGCCACAGTCTTTGGAGCAACCAGTGTCTTTAGGCTGGTCATGTCATCAGGCGCTAGGACCTCCGACAGAACAAGGGCGGAGGCAAATTGGCAAATTCGGTAGCGGACTAACTTGGCTGTCGATGGTCGGAGTGGCTGCGCCGCAGGAGCTTCATTGTCGCCAAACAGCTCCGCCTCGGTCAGGAGGTCGTCGAGTTCGTTTCCACCTCGAGGCGCGCGCGAGGCAAGGTAGGCATCCAAATCCGTCCAGAGCGCATCCGGAAAGGTCTCCTTAGACAGGACGTAATGGTCGGTGTAAGTCGGGAGCGTGACTTGGCGAGCGCTGAGTTGCGGGTTATCCGCCACGAGCATGTTCCAGATCTTCCGTGCTTCACGGTCTGCTGTGCGCACATCCTGGATCAGGCTACGGTCAAGACTCGCACGGAAAGCATCAAAGGTATCGTCGTAGACTGACTCCGGCTTGATGCCGTTCTCACCAAGATAGTGAAAAAATCGCCGCAACCTCGCTCGTTGCCATCGATCAGCAATCGAAGTCAGAAGGGCCGCAAGTTCGGGCGCAAGCTCTACGCGCGAGCGTCTCCTTCGGTACCTCGTATCAACGGAAGAGAGCGCCGCGTCCATATAGCTAAGGCAGTTCTGAAACCTGCCCTTGCTCATCCTGGCTCCTGCGGGTGTCAGACCGCGCAAGCGCTCCGCAATTATCCGCGGGTCGGCCGGCGTGCTTGCCACCTGCAAGCCAGAGACCCGACATAACGAGCGCACGCCGGAACACAGCTCGTTGCGTCTCTTCTGCGGAATGGTGTCGTCTGCCGCGATCAGCTCAAGCATTGTTTTCAAGCTGATAATGTTTGGAGAAAATTCGCGACGCTGCTGGTCTAGATTTTTCGTGTGGTACATGTTGGACTCTCGTGAGCAGTGGTGGAAACTGCGGTAATTTCGTGAGAACGGGTGGCGATAAATTTTGCCGATTAGGCAGGAACCGTTTTCACGATTGGATGGACAGAAGCGACACGCGGGAAACCGGGCGGAAACTCATCACCACTTTTTCTGGGCGAATAACGGGACGTGTGTCGCTCGGATGCGGATCTGTCGTCCGATGTTGACCGTAGGGATTTCCAACTCCACGATCTTTCTCCGGATCGTCTTTGCACAGACCCTGTAGAAGGCCGCGACCTCCTCAACGGTCCACAGCTGTTCGAAATTATTGTTGTTTAGGCTCATGACTGCTCCCTCTCCGACGGCCTCAGGATCTCGTTGATCTCCGAGCTTAGGAAGGTGCGCATTAGCGCAATTTCTGCAGCACTGACCGGCAACACATTCGGCAAGTCCGTTCGCACAAAAAGAACACCACAGGCTCCCTGTTGACCAGCATCAATGTGCACATTAAGTGCGCGCGCTGGAGAGGCGTGTGCTGTGGGTTCGTAATGTTGTAACCGCCGATCCATGTGCCCTGTCACTGCGAGTATGCGCTAGCGCATCTCAAACCCGGAATGCAATTAATTGCACTCCGGGCGGGCGATGTCAACGGCATGGAAGGGGCCGCAAAAATTAGGATTACTTGTTAAGCCTCTTCAGCTTCTTCAGCGCTGTGGTGAGCGCCTCCTCCTTGTCGGAGATCCCACCGCTGGTGACTTTCGCGCCGTGTGCCTCAAGGACATCGCGGAACACTTCATATTGGTCGGGCGTCAGATACAGAAGCACCGCGTGAGCTTTGGCATCCGGATCGGCATCCTCGTCACCCATTAGGCGTCCAAGGTCATAAGCCGATTTGTTCTCGGCGAGTTTCAAAAGCTCTTCGCAATTTCTCGCAGCAATCTTTGGAGCAATGAGCCTGAGCTTGGTCCAGCCGATAGCTTTCAACCGACGACCGTCGACCTTGAGTTTTGCGAAGGCGCGGTCAATTTCGACGAGATAGTACGCCTTGCGCCTGGATAGGCCCAATTCCTTTGCAACTGCATTGAAGGTGTCGGGACTTTTCTCGAGCACTTGATGAAGGTGGCGCGCCACATCCAGGAAGCTATCGTTGTCCAGCTTGTAGCTGCTCTTGGCCTTGTTCACTTCTCTCTGATCCGTCTCTGGAGCCGCCCGTGCATGGTGCAAAATGGATTGCCGACATCCGATTCGCAATGGGCGTCCTTATGGCGTGAGGTGGACCACCGCGCCAGACTGACCGGCGCGTCCCCTGAACAGCTGCTTTTGACCCTTAGCGACATCCGTATTCGAGCCCAGGCACGTCCGTTGCTGGCCCAAAGCGGACTTCAGAGACCGCCTACGGTAGCGGCCGCTAGTTAGCCCTTAGCGGACCTCGCATCGCTCTCTTTCGACATTTGGCGATCGGTTCGCCGCATCAGTATGTAAGGCGTTTGGAAATAGGTCCGACCGATAAGCGCGAACCGACCTTCGGGCGTCGGCATCGGCTAGCGATCAGCGCGACAAGAGTTCAGCGTCCATCGACTCCGACTTGCAGCTCATTCGCGTCTAGGCTCGCGTGCCAACGCGGGCGTTGGCGGGTTTCGGCGGCATGAAGTATTCCACGCGGTTCATTGTGAGCGACCAGATACCGCCTTTTGCGCGGTCGACCGGAGGCAGGCGTCCTCCGCAAATGTCATCGTGCAGGTCTGACCTGTCAGCGCACCCACATCCTAACCGCCATGCAATTGCACGACTGGCAAAGGGGGAGGAAAAATCCCCAGGTGATCGATCTAGCCATATTTGGCACAACACTCATAGTCGGAAAAACGGATGAGAGGCCGTTTCAGTGGCGAGACCTGCGCATCTACAAATTCTACATGAGGTCGATCGTCTCATTGCTCGCCATCAGCAACGAGTCCTCCACCAGCAGGCGCGCGTTAGTGAAGCGATGCGAGTTGGCGAGAACGAGCAAAATGAGCGTCAAATGCTGAATGTATTGCAGGAAGTTTTAAGACTTGAGGAAGATTACCGCAGGCTGGTCATCACTGCGCTGGCGAAGCGTTGGAAACTTTAGCGCCGTGGTGTGGATGACTGCGTTCCACGCCCCAGCCACCTAGGAAAAATCGTGGGAGCTCGACAGAGATCGCCGACCAGATTGGCTTTTCAACAAGCCTATCGAACCCTTCGGAGCGCCGCAAATATGGGAACGGAGGTCGCGGAGTTTTCGGCAGGCGCCGACCACTCATGTCACCGCATTGAGGCCGCCGCGCGCTACGCGTTCACATCAGCATGGAAGCAGGACACGCCCATCGCCCGACGAAGCAATTTTTTGCTAGAGCTGAAGCGGCGTATGGCGCGTGCGCAGACATCCAAATGACGGCCACGATTCATCAGACGATGGAAGCTCGGGCGGGATGGCTAGTGCACGCCGGCGGCTGCGACCTATTAAAACCAGAGGCGCGGCATGGCGCGCGTGCAAAATTGATGGAATATAAAGCCAGAACGGATCAATACACGCCAGAGCATCTGGTGTTCCCGCATGGCACGGAATGGACGAGTATTTGGACGCCCATTCCACGTTAGAGTGCCTGCGAGACGGGGCGGGTGTAAACTGGGGGGAAACCCCCAGGACTAAGGCGCAATGATGCCGAGAATAAGCGCTTTGGCGATCGCATGATCGCGGGTAGCGGCTCGCAACTTTCTCTTGGCACCAAAGATGTACTTTTCGATACTTTTGCTGCCGATCGCGAGTCGATCTGCTATTTGGTCGGGCCGGAGGCCAGCCGCGAGCCATTCGAGGCACTCTTTTTCGCGCGGTGATAGACGAACAAGTTCGGACATGTGCTGGTTTCTCATCCCTGTGTCGATGAGACCGCAGATCGTTACGATCTCACGAGCTTTGTCGCACCAGAAACGATCGAATTCACAGATTTTGATCTCAGGCATCGAAAGACCAACGCCACCGATGTGTATGCGTGAGAACCGAGTGGTTGGCACTGTTACACCAACGTAGAGACCAAGATCCCGCTCGATGCTGACCCGCTTCTTAAGAGCGGCAGGCGCGCCGTTCCAATCGCTGTCATGGTGCCACAACATGATATCGGGGTTCGTAAGACAATGGTCGATGCTTGGATCGTGGTCGAGTGCTTGATCCGTCCCGAACGCGTCGAAAAATGCTTGGCTGTGGGAGCTCTTCCAGATCATTGTTCTGGAATAGCCAACCACCTTAGTCTCGTTTTGGGTCGCGAACGCGCCGTACATCATGCTCTTCACGCCGCGCCGTTCGAGTGCCGCGTGGGCAAGCGACCAAAAACTGTCAAGATCTCCGGCAGATCGGAGACCTTCCGTTAGTTCAACGAGCGTTCGGTCCATCACACGAACTATACTTTGGCTAGCTTCAGTGTTCAATTGGCTCACTGCCAGCGGCGCAGTGGTCTCAAACATTCGCTCGGCCGCGACGACGATCTTGGACATATAGCGCTGCCAATGTGGCCAACAGCATAGCAAAAATCAGCGCCGCAGAAACGAAGAGGCCGTTCGTGTCTAAGGTATCGAGCGCCGGGCCATTGATGAGCGGACCGCAAATGCTTGCTATCGCATATATAAGCCCGAATGCAGCGTTGGCAGTAACCAGGTCGGCTCCTTGATAACGGTCGCCAATCATCGCCAGGCCAAGCCCATAGGTGGTGCCTGCGGTCCCCGCGCTAACACCAACGGCTAGGAGAAAGAGAGTGGGGCTCGCCAAAGTGGATGGGATCGACAATGACACCGCGCCGGAAATCAGTGCGCATGCGGCAAGCGGGCCGATCCTGCCGATCCGGTCCGACATTATGGCGACCGGCAACGGAATCACGATGTTGCCAACCGCGGCAGCCGTCAGAGCAAATGCGGCAGTGCTCGCGTCAAGGCCGTTCCGCAGCGCATAGACCTGATTGAGATAGGCCGGCACGGACTCATACAATCCGTATGCCAAGCCGGCCGCGTACGCCGCCGGTAGTGCTGACACACTCGCGATAACGAGCACAAGAGATGGCGGCGCTGCTGCGGGTAGGGTCAACCCGGGCCAGTGCGAAAGCAAAAACATCGAGAGGATGATGGTGCCAAGTATCGCGCCAGAGGGAATCCACCCCACCGCGCCCAACGAAGATTGAGCTGCCGAACCGATCATGAGGCCAGCCATGAATGCTATGCCATTGACACTCAGATTGCGCGCTCGCGAGCTATCTTGGGACAGCGCATTGACCCAGTATTCGACACTGCGAAAGAAAAGCCCCATCCCCCCGCCGAAGAAAAATCGGAGGAGGGTCATCGACCAGAAGTCTTCTGCAAAACTCAGGCCGACGACGGCGATTGCCGCGCAGAGAAGAAATGCAAATGCAAGAACCCCGATTGGGATGCGGAAGCGGAGCTGAAGCAGCGGCATGAGAGCGGAACCAGCCACCCAACCCAGAGCGGGCATGGCGGAATTGACCCCCAGCATCCAACCCGGCACGGCCAGCTGTTCGAGTCGGTAGCCCAAAAGCGGAAACGAGATGCCGTATCCGACGGCCGCGACGAAAACTACGGCAAAAACGGGCAGCAAGGGTCTCATCAGAATGTTACCCCGGCGGCAAGGACCAGCCGCTGATCAAATAGACCGTAGCCATCGACATCCGTTGTCCAATAGCGCAAATCGAAGATCATGCGCTCAATCTGTGCTTCGACGCCGACGTTAAAGTATGTGTAGCCCTGCCCGGGGCTAACGACGAATGACTCGTCACTTGCCACCACGCCTAGAAAAGTCGTGACCTTACTTGTGCAAGCGCTGAACGGTGGCAGTACATACGCTGCCTGCGCCTCAACCGTGACGACGCTACCGGTCTCGTTATAGTAGTCGGGCGTCCAGTAGACGGTGCCGCCGAGACTGAATTTTTCTGTTAGGGCGACGATTCCGCCGGCAAACGGTTCGATGAAGTCACGTTCGGCTTGGAGAAGCGTTCCAACTATTCCATCACGACCGTTGGGATATACCGTGTAGCGCGTACCGAGATTGAACTCGATGCTCCCAATGCTTGGCCTAACTCCGAGCGTGAAATCCGCTTCAATGTTTCCGAGGCTCCGCTCAAGAGCGTCCTCACCCAATTCTGTACCGATTAGGTAAGCATCCAGATATGCAATACCGTATTTCGCAGAAAAGTACGCAAAAGGAGTAGGCTTTTCGTCGCGAAGCGAAACCCCTCGATACACATAGTCGGACGTGGCACCAACAATTCCGCCGATAGCAATTGAAGAATCTCCGCTCACCCCGGGGCGCACCAACAATGCTAGGCTGATCGAAAAGGCCGCGACGCGACGAACGGCGCAAAGTGCCCCCTGCATTTTATCCCCACTATTCCACAGGCTGTTTGCGATCCCAATCCCAAGGTCTAGCGCGATTTCGAGCGCGTAGGATATTCCATTTGGCGGAAACAACCAACGAATTACGGCGTCAGACACCAAGGATGTCCGACGCCGTGGAGTCCGGCTCGAACGATTTTAGCTGGCCCGCGGGATAGATTTCAGACGTCGCGTGGGTATTCGCCGAACCTCGGGCATATGCGCGATATCATCGGCCGTGATCCCGTTGAAGAGAAACGTCGATCCTACTGGAACGGACTGCGCCGCTGCGTAGATCACTCCAATCGGTCCGCGATAGCCTCTCAGCTTGTAAAGCTTTTGGACGCGCTCACTGTTGCCCGGATTGCCGAGGACGGCTGAACGGTAATCGCACTGGCTGAAGAGGACCGCCACGCCCTTGTTTTCCGCATGCTCTTCGACGCATTTCAACAGTGTCGATATCGCGACGTAGCTACGCTCTTCAGCAATGACGTAGGTATGAGTGGTCTCTAAGTCTGCGAGGAGCGCATAGCCGGCGTCGATGGCGTGACACGTCACCATTCCGATTGCTTGGCCATTCTTTCGCAACAAGAACGACACCCCGGCGTCAATCAATTTTTGAACATGAGCAGCACAATGGTCGTCGTCATAGAGCGTGGCGCAACCCGTCTCGATGGTGAAACGATTGAAGAGGCGTTTCAATTCTTCTTTATTGTCCTGTTGAGCGATATGCGCAGTGTAGATCATTTTTCTCTCCATAGTTTCGCAAATATTCTTTGAAACCGCGAGAACTATAGTTTTCTAAAAACTCGGACGCACGAATTGTACTCGGCCAAAATAAAAGGGTCAGGTTTTGGCCGAATCAAGCGAGCAAGTAGCAGTACTTAAACGCCAACAACGACGACGCTTGCCACGGATCGTATTTCTGGAGGCGACCTCTAAGCGATGGCCTTGAGCTTGGCCCCCACGCGTTCACAGCGCTGCCAGCTGCCGGATTCGAAATAATTGCGTTGCGCTTCCCGATACCACTGCTGCGCGTTGTCCGGCTTGTTAATGTGGCGATGATTGAAATCACCGAGCGCTTCGCACAGTGCAGCGTTCGCGGTGAGGTACGGAAGGGTAGTTGGTTTGACTAAGATGCGCGCCTCGAACAACTCGCGCTCAGCCCGATCAAGCCGCCCTTCTCTCAGAAGCTGCTTGGCGAGGGTCAGCTGAGCAAACGCAGCTCCCTCCGGGCAATCTGCAGCTCTGAACTCCTGGGACACACGCACGAGATGGTCACTCAAAGAAGCTCTGGTCGCGTTGATGTCGACGAAAATACTCGTGTCATCCATGCATTCCGAAAGCCCCTTAAGCGCGTTGTGGTGAACTGACAGCAGGGACACTCGGCCGAGAATTTCCTCGCATCGCGCCGAATGGTCATTCGCCAGCCTCAAAGCTGCGAACGCGTGGGTATGACGGGCGGAGCCCAGGACGTCGCACCGAAAATCAATCCGCAAATGCTCCACGACCGCGAGCAGTAGCTGGGTAAAGAGTCGGTGGTTCAAGCGTAACGATTTTTGGATCGCTGCCTTTAGGGTATCCAACGCCTGCACGTTTCCTGCCTGGTATGCTGCAAGCAGGCCCCCATCGACTATTTGAGACAGTCGGGCTGCGCGATCGATGTCGGACAAGGGGAAGCGAGCATGCCCGACGACGGTAAGAATGCTGAGCAGGTTCGTAACTGCTGCGCCGATTTGCCCGTGCAGGCGCGGCGTCTCTATGTGATCTTCGCAAACGCACTGCAAAATGTCAGGGGAGGCCAAATCCGTGATGGCAAAGCCTTCCACTTGCAATCGGTAGAGGTGTTCTACAGCACACCGGAACGAGGGTGCGGTTTTCACGCCATTGCGGTATTTCTTGCGAAGCGTTTGCGCAGCCCAATAACTCTCGAACAACGCGCGAAGATAATCAATTCGCTCGGGGTTCAATCGACCGATAAGCACATTTTGCACATATGTTTCGAAGCGTTGCGGCTGAAGGTCAATCTTCAGCGTCATTACCTTTTGGAGTGGACGATCGTATCCTCGGCCGATGTGCTTCGCTAATCCGCCGCGGGCGCCTCGGCGACGAGCAATCGAAACGGCGTCATCGATGCACGAATTGAAGTAAGTTAAAAATCTATCGGGATCGAATGTGGATCCTTCACTCATCTCTGACTCCACTGAAAACGACGCAGTTTTTCAGCTCCTCAGCGCCCGCGGTGGAGGACGTGGACGGCGGCAGCCGCGGTCGTTGCAGCGACAGCAAGGCTTTAGAGGTAATTTTTAGATGCAGCTCTGCGCCCAATACTGATAGCCAAGCTCTGCACTAAGAGAGCCGAGTCACCATGCGCGGGTGCGCCGCTGCTTTGTCCCGATGCCCTCCTGAAATCCATGCCTGAACGGTCGGACCTTCCTCAGGTCCCTATGAGATGTTCGATCATGTGGCCGACAAGCTATGAAAGCCGCGACACCGGCACATCGAGCGGGTTGTGATGCAGAAGCCATATCCCTTCACATCGAAACACCGACGCGGTAGATCGGCGGCGTTCTCGTGTCCCCTAGTGAACAAAGCTGCCCACTTAACGGCTTTGCAGAGCTAATTCCTGATTGGAACATCTGGAAACTGGGGGATTTCCCCCAGGTTGGCCGGGTCCACAAGATCGCGAAGAGCAATACCCCCGCCGACCGGCTCCCTAGTGAAGAGCCCGCCGCCCGTGGTGACAATCGCAAGACCGCGACGCCGCAGTCGCCAAGAGGGAGAAGTGGCTCGCTCTCCATGAGCTCGTGGCGACTAAGCGCCAGAGAGCGACAACTGCTCCGGCTTCGATTGGTGGTGGCATCCACTACGAAGCCAGCTCATCATCGAACAGTAAACTTAATTCAACGAGAGCCGGTAAGCATCTGACCTCGTCGGCGACGATGTCCGCTAGTGGAATCAAGCGGTCGTTCATCGCCGCTTCCCGGTACGCCTGGTTCTGGCTCAACGCGGACCTTGAAATTGGCTGCTGTTCGCTGACGCGAACCGGCCGCTAGGAGTCTAGCTGGGAGACGATCGGCGCAATAGCCATCCCGCTCCCAGCCCGTGACCTCTACGCCCCTACGTGCTTTGTCAGAGCCTTCACTAGGGCGGCTTCCTTATCTATCAGACCTCGGCCTGCCTTGGAGGCACCGCTAGCGAGGAGAGCTTGTTCGAAAACCTCGTACTCTAACGGTTCCATGTACAGGATCACGCAACGTGTCCCATCGACTGGCACACCGTCCTGCATCAGGATCTTGAGTTCCCGAACAGTGCTAGCCTGGGCCAGATCCAGCAGTAGTTGGAAATTGGAGCCGTCGACGTGATCTGCGATTACCTTTAGCTTTGTCCAGCCGATGAACGCGAGACGGTTCTCATCAATATCGAGACTGCTGAAAGCTCGATCAATCTTTGCGTAATAATAGGCTCGACGAAGGCTCACACCCACGAGCTTGGCGATCTCCGCAAATTGCTCGGGTGCGTTGTCTTGGATCTCACGGAAGTATTTTGCGATTCGTAGAAAACTGTCGCCCATGTGGTCCGCGGCGACCTGCCCTCTCGGATCTGATGGCTTACTCATACTCTCTCAACTCCTATGATTGTTTGTGAGAGGAGCGTGAGTCACTGTCCGGGGTGGGACAATGTTATTGGCTAATGGCCTTCAAAAAAAATATGGCCGAAATGCACCACTAGCGATCACCGGCTAGCTCGGCGACAGGTAGTTTGGCGGCCGGGGCATTTGTGGCGAGTCCCCTCGCACGCAGAGCGGCGTCGGCTCCGGCATATCCCACTGCCAGCAAGAGCGCCGTCTCTTCCTCGCTAAAGCTGTTCAGCCGCGTCCTCATCGTTGCCGCCCTTCGCACGTCATCCGCTGAAACGGAGAGCGCTCCATCAAGGCCATAGGCATCGATCGGCGTGTCGATGCTCCAATTAGCAACGTTCCGCTGCCCAAGGTTACTCATCCCGAATAGGATGCGCCGCCTGGAATTCTCCGCCTGCTGCTGGACAAGATTGAGCGTGCGCAACGTCTGACCGATCCACCTGCCGGTCGGGCTGCCGAGTTCGGGCACGGTCTTGCCTGCGTTGCTGACGAGAACGGTGCGGCAGCGTTTCCACACGCGCTCGAGCCCGAGATTGTCGTAGACACCGCCGTCGGAAAGAATGGCGCGCTCCGTGAAGGGTGCGCGGTGAAGGTCGGCGCCGACTGTCGTTTTGACGGAACCGGGCGCGAACGCGATACGCACCGGCGAGAGAAACGGCGGAAACGCGGATGATGCGGCTACGACGCGCGCAATAGGGATCTGCGGCACGTCGATGCGCCCTACTCTGAAGTCCGCGGCGTAGGCTTTGGCAAAGCGCCATCCGCTGCCGGTCTGGAGATTGGTCGCCATGAAGGTAAAGCGCGGCGTATCGGGGATGTCCTGAAGACCTGCCCCCTTGAAGAGGTGGCGATCATAGGACGCCGCCACGCTGTCGGCCGCGCTGCAACCCGGCAGGAGCCCAAAGGCAATCGCTTTGAGATCGACCGGAACCCGCGAGAACCTCAAGAGCGGTTCAGCGACTTCCGCGTGGAAGTTGACCGCTGTGCCCTGCTCATCGAACAGGAGCCGCTTCCAGGCGACAGCGAGCATGCCCGCCGTGATCGAGCCGCCCGAGACGCTCGCGATCTCCTGCAATCGCGGGAGCAGCCCTAGCTCATTAAGGCGGATCAAGGCCCCGACATGATAGATCGTCGCGCGAAAACCGCCGCCCGACAGGCATAGCCCGATCATGTCCTCCAGCTTGCGCGCCTGCACGAGATCGCCATCGCCGGCGTTGGCGGAGAACAGGGAGTGAATGTCGCGAGCCGGGGACGGACTGTTCATGCCGCCGCCCCCGGCGAGAGCGGATCAGCGCCGGATGATGCGCTGTCGGCGATCATGAAAGCGAATGTGCCGTTGTCAGCGGCAATGGCCATGACCGCCGGAAGATCTTCCGCTTCCAACTCGCTGCGCAGCCAGGACAGCTGGTTTAGGTCCGTCGCGCTCGGCATCGGAGACGAGCCGAGCGGATGGGAATGCCATTCGCCGACATAGCGAAGCTGGTGCTGGGATGCGGCTGCAGCCTGCGCGACACTGCCGCCAAGACCAGAGACGCCGCGCTCGAAAGCTGTCACAGACTCGCGGCTGTCGTCCGGTGCCGGCAAGGCGTGGGCGACATGGATCGAACGGCGGCTGACATCGGTGATGCCAAGCAGCACCCCGCCGGTTTCCGAGGGCAGGCGGTTGCTCCTGTAACGCGACAGAGTATCCAGTACGCCGCGATCATACGTAATGGTCCATGGCGCGAACGGCAGTCGCACGACAGGCGACGGTTCGTACGCGGTGAGAGTGACTTCCATGTTTTCCGACAAAGTCCATACCCGGATGCTGGGGCTCTCGTTGGCAAGAGCCATTCTGACGCCTTTCGCGGCGATGGCGCTCAGGAGTGCCGCCCGTGTTGCCGGAATGCGGTTGGTGAGCGAACGGCAAGACCCGCTGTATCGAAGCCCCAGCAGGTTTATCTTGAGATGATCCGCGAGTGCCGGGCTGGAGAGGTGCAGGCCGTGATATTGGGCTTCAAGGTCGCGCATCGTTATCGCGCGGCCGGCTCCCTCGGCGAGCACGACGACGGCGGTGCCCGCGGGATTGAAAAAGACGCAGACGCGTCGCCCTTTCACGCCGTCCATATCTGAAAGGTAGCGCGACACGGCAACGGATGCGGATGCGTCGAGCACGACATCAGCCATGGCGAAAGCGGACTCAACGTTCTGCTTCACATCCTCGGGCAGCGCCATGACGTTGCATTCCGCAGCGGAAACAGGCTCTCCCAGCAGCGCTGATAACTGGCGCGCGAGCGCCTTGGCCTTGGGCGCCCCGACATCCCATGGAAGCAGGGAGTGACGCGCAAGATTATGAGGAAGCAGGTAGTCGTGGTCGATGACGGTCCAGGAAAACGCGCCCTCTCGGGCAAGATCGACCGCGAGCTGCGAGCCTATCGCGCCTGCGCCGACAAGGACGACCCGGCGCAGATCTTGCGGGGCAGCGCCAGCCACCGCCGTCGCGAGGGCGCGGTCAAAGGCGATATGGGCATCGGCTGGCTCGACAAGGACGTCTTCGCCCCGCGCACTCGGGTTGGCGCCGACTAGAGCAAAATAGCCTTGATCTCCGTCGCTGGTCGTGTTGGACGCAATCACGCCGAGCTTTGCGCCAATCTCGCCGGCAGTATCAAAGGATGCAAAGGCCTTGAGATCGATAGTCGCGCTCTCGCCGCCGCCCTGCACCGGGAAGGCGACGACAATCGCAAGCCGCGAGGAGAGCCGGCGCTGGTTGTCATTGTTCGACCCGGCCCAGCCCGTGATAGCTCCGCGCAGCTCTTTCAGAAGATCGATGCCGCAGCGATCCAGCTCGACTGCGAGGTCGGCAAGATTGGCCGGAGCCTGGCGAAGGCTTCCCATGGCCTGGGGTGACGCATGAAATGACAGAACCACGAACCGGGGTCCGCCAGCCTGCCCTGTCGGCTCGAGCTGCGTGATGATCATGCGCTGGTTGTCCGGCCGCACGAAGCCGATGAGCTCGTGCGGCTTTTCGCCTGCGGTCAGCGCTTCGACGGGGACGACGATGGAGAGCGGGTCTTTGAAAAAGAGCGGGTCGGGCGGGCGCGCGTCTTCGTGAAGATCGCCGCTTGCGGCCTTCGAAAGCCAGGTCTGGATGCGTCGCACCAGGTCCGCTGGCGTTGTTGTGAGCTGCGTCTCGATCCAGGGGCGGTCATCGACACAGAGCGATTTCGGAGATCCTTCCGGCGTCAGGTTCTGATGGGGCGTGTCCGGGAAGTCGTCCCGAAGCGCAAGAACGCGGGGCTGACCGCCGGTAAGGGGAAAGACGACCGCAACAGTCTCGGTTCCCCTGATCGGATCGGCAAGGTCCTGCGGCCGCTCGACATCGACTTCTAAGGAAACAGCTTCGTAGCCTGTCTCCTCGTCGCGTCTGAGCGCGGAGAGCCGAACGCCGGTCCCTAGCCCGCTTTGAATCCACGCTGCCAGCGCCCGTGCAGGCGCGGCGCGAAGTTCATCTAGGCTTTGCAGGGCGACGCCGAACGCGGCCCACCACGGGTGCAGCGGCATCGCATCACCCCGCCCGCGCGGGCTGCGAGATGATGCTTGCCGCACCCGTTACAGGCAGCACCAACTTGGCGCCACGATCGGTGATTTCGACTTTAGACGGGCGCGGCCTGCTGGAGGTCGGCAAGTCCATTGTGACCTTGAACTGGCCGTCGGCGCCATTGGCGACACGGCGGTAATAGGCACCTGCCTGACGATGCGGCGGCTGCACGTCGTCATCTTCCAATGAGCCTTTCACCGGCATCGGCTTGCTGGTGGACATCATGATGTGGCGCTCCTGGCCCTGCGTCTCGCAGAGCCATTCCACGTGCTCGGTCGGCTCGGTTTCGTCATCTCCCTTCTCGGGGCCGATTGCGGTGTACGAGCAGTGATGCGGCACCTTGAAGATATCCCAGACCAGGCGGTCCTCGCGCCCATGGCGCTTGGTCGTCCTGACGATCTGGTCGATGGAGTCGTAGTTGATGTCGGACATGAAGAGCGCGCGGGTATAGCGGCCGCCCTCCAGGAACGTGACCTGGAAGACTACGCTGTCCTGGTTGCGGTCGATGATCTGGTTGTCGTCCTGACGCCAACCGAACGGGCTGTGAATAAAGAACTCGGCTCGCTCGGGGCCGAAGATCGAGTAGCCTGGCACGGTCTGACCCGCGTCCGTGATGAGGTGAGCGCGGGATTCGAGCGTAAGGCCATTGGCTTCAAGCCAGTCCTTGAGCTTCGCCGGGCGCGAGAACACGCGGATGCCGTAGCCCTTCTTGAGGCGATGCCGCGCTTCCTGCCGCACGATGCGAGCGCTGTCCGCGCACCCCTCTTCGAGGATCGCGGCGGCAGGCACCCACAACTCCTTGATCTTCACCCGGCCCTCGCCCTGGTACTTAGCGGCGTGATCGAGCCAGAAGAAATCGCCGGCGCCGCAGCAATGGTCATCATCAAGGTGCGTGAAGCAGACCACGTCGTAGTCATCGCGCTTTGCCTGCCGGAGGTCCGCCCAGAGTTCGTCGGGAAGATCGACGCGCTTGTCGTTCGGGTCGTTGGGATTGCGCATGTCGGCGTAGTCGATGAGCAGCTTCCTGCCGTCCGCGAGGTCGATGCGGGAGCAATCGGCATTGGCGAGAGGATGGAACGTAATGGTGGCAGTCATGGAAAAGCCCTCCAGTATGATTTTGCTGAAATGAATGGCCCGCGCTCAGTGCTTGCGGTCACGGGGCGGGAACGGATCGTTGCCGGGTGCAACCGTGTCCGAGTCGCGCCAGCGCCCGTCCCGGTCCTGAACCCGGACTTCCCCTCCCCCCAAACCGCTGACGGTCTGCTTGGCGGTGCGTTCGGCATCGGCCTGCCGGTCGTGGATGCTGCTGGCGCGGTCAGCGCCTGCTTTTTTCACGGCCCAGCCTTCCGGATGCCGGACCACAAAGCGATCGTTCTTGGACATGGCTCGTCCCCCTTGTGAACACATTCGTACTACTTAATCTGTACGATCCGGTTTGTCAACTGGACTGGTACGAAACCGTATGGTAGGCTAAAAATAAGTAGTATTATCAACGAGCTAAAAATAAGGAGCCTGGGCCCATGTCACTGGCGGTAAAGCTGAAACAACTCCGAATCGCCAGGGGGAAGTCGCTTCAAGAGCTTGCCGACGAGGTTGGGGCCTCCAAGGCGCACATCTGGGATCTGGAGACCGGGCGCAGCAAGAATCCGTCGATCGAGTTGCTCACCAAGCTGGCCAACGCTTTGAAGGCGAGCATTGCCGACCTCGTCGGCGAGAACCCGACGGGCGAAGCTGAGGACCCCGAAGTCGTCGCCATGTATCGGGAGCTAAAGGACCTGACGCCAGAGGACCGCGCAGCGATCCAGGGCATCATCGATCACTTCAAGAACCGAAAGAAGCCGTCATGAAGATTACCCGGCTCGACCTTGATGACACCGGATCGCCTGAGGGGCTGATCACCAAGATCTTGAAGGCGGAGCCGGACCTCCCTATTCCCGTGCCGGTCGAAGAGCTGGCGCAGTGCTTCGACATCACGGATATCGCAGTTCTCACGACGGAGGGCTACGAGGGAGGGCTTATCACTGACGATTGCAAGAGCGAAGGCGTCATCCTGGTCAATGCCACTGCGCGGCGAGGACGCCGCCGCTTCACGATCGGCCACGAGCTCGGGCATTTCTTGATCCCCACGCATCGTCCCGCGAAGAGCGGCCAGTTCTTGTGCTCACGCGAAGATATGCGCAGGTGGTCGGCGCAGGAGAACGACGCCTACGCGCGCATGGAGATTGAAGCAAACCGCTTCTCGGCTTTGCTTCTGATGCCGCCGCCAAAACTGCGGATTGCGATGGGCAAATTTGGCGAACCAGACCTTGCTCACATCACACAGCTCGCGGACCACTTCGATGTCAGCAAAGAGCCTGCGGCGCGCGCCTACGCGACCTATCACGACCAGCCAATAGCGATTGCGGTCGCGAAGGACGGCATCGTGCTGCGGATCTACAAGCAAACAAAGTTCCCGAGGATTGGAGTGTCGTACGGCGCTCCTGTGCCGCGAAACTCGCTGTTCCACTACGCCGCGAATAGTGGGCAGAAGATTACGGACATTCGCCAGAACGGCGCCGAGCTTTGGCTTGAATCCGACTGGGGCAAGCGACTCCCGACGCTCTATGAACAAGTCTTCTATCAGCAGGAGGGCTTCGCGCTCATCATGCTGTGGGTCGACGCGGACAATGACTGCGATGAAGAAGAAATCGATGATGACGAGGGTCGAACATCGAAGGAGCGTCTGCGCTTCCGCCGGGATGTACATCGACGCTAGTTGTAAGGCTTCTTCGGCAGTGGGTTGTCGGGCGGACTCGCTACTTTGCGGCTTCACAATAGCTAACTCGAAGTTCTCAGGCCTTTTAAGGCCGCAGTTATTACTTATCGGCTTCAGTCGCTCCCGGCCCGATTAGCTCGCAACCTCACGCGCGTTGGGAGCAGGATGCATATGGCCTCTATGCCGTGCTATGCGGTCGAGGCCGTTGCGTACCGCCAACGATACGTTGACTGTGATACGGCCTACTGCGTTGCGGTCAGCCGCTCGCGCCGTCTCGTTCACTCTCGCGCCCAGGGAAAAAGTCTCCGGGTTTTCCGGGTCGTGGGAAGCCATTTCGGACGCCGACGTAAATTTGACTTCGCTATCGCGTCCCCAACCGTCCATGCGACCAGCGTAGGATCTCGGCTCTTTGGCGCTATCCCACGGGTTGAGGATTGGTGTGCCGGACAGAACGGCGACGTAGACGTGAGTCCTGTCGACAATCTGCACGAGCGCGTCACTGTCGAGAGCCTGGCCAGGCGTGTATATGTCGCGATGTCGGATGAGGGCGCGATGAAACCAGTAGTCGTTGTCGCCGGAGTCAGAAGGTATTTGTTTCCAGGCTGCCCGCGGCAGCCCTCTGGCGAGTGAGCCGAGCCCACTCGGAACCTCGCCGTCGATGGTGTTAAACTCATTGTAGACGAGCGCCGCCGCAAGGCGCGCGGCAGCGTAGAGCGGCACGCCTGCGGCCGCGAACCCGCCGATGACAGCGGCGCGTTTCGCCATCTCAATGTTCCGGCGATCCGGCAACAACTCCGGATCCGGAGACCTCGCGTTGAGGTCGGCGAGGTGCTGCCAGGCGCGTTTCGTCATGTCGCCTGCGATTGCCAAGTCTGCGTAGCTAAAGGCGTCTTCTCTTTGTGCCATACCAACACTTTCGTACCCATAGAGTACGAAGTCAATTGTTTCGTACCTATAGGGTGCGAAATCCAGGCATGGAGCGCGGGTGCCGACGCCCTCTTTGGCGCGCCAATCCCATATAACGTTGCGACCGGGGCCAGTATCGCTGCCCCGCATCACCACCTATTCGACTTCCCCTCACGAGCGGACCGCCCCCCGCGAGCCCGGCTCCGGCGGAGCATCCGATCGCTGGCCATGCGCAAAGCGCTCCGATGACAATGCACGTGCAAAATGCATTGCTGCCTGCAGAACGCAGCGGCGAGGACAGCCGAGTGATTGAAGAGTTCTTTCAGATTGCCTCGGCAACGAGAGCACCGGCAGAGATCGAGGCACATCGTGCATATGTGCCCAACGAGAGTGACGACGAAGCCCTTATCCAACTGACGAAGGGCCTCCTCTCAATTTTCAAGCCCACTCCCGGCGTGTGTTTCATGATGAATGCACTCCTCGCTTCTGGGATTCGCAAGCACACAGGCTTGCCCGTCGCCGTCGCCGTCGGAGATTTTTTTGCCGGCCCACATCAGGTCTTCGCCACGCAGCCAAACCAAGACTGGTCCGAAATCGGCAAGTCGAGCGGCACCATTGATGGGCACGCCTGGATTCAAATCGGTGAGCGCATGATCGAAGCATCTGTCCTGCGTACGATCAGACTCGGAGGTGTTGCGCCAGAAGTCGTCGAGATCACTCATCGCGAGCTTGGCGAAAACCGGGGTGCTATTTTCGGAAGATTCCCGATCATCCAGCCATTCTTCTACCGGCCGCGCTATGTGATGACCCAAGATCAAGAGGACATACTGGCAGCCTCCGCATACAGCCAATTCGTCGCGTCGGCAGAGGACACAAACGCGGGGACTTCAGACAACATTCGAAAATTATAGAAGCGCCACCACAACATAAAAGTTCTCATCTTCATCCGCTTCGGCGCGCCATTTCACCATCGAGGATTCGAACTCTCGACCCTGCCTGTGAGCGGCGCGGGGTTTAATCCCAGCAAGAGAATCCCGTGAACGCAATCGGGAAGAGCGCGTAGGATGCTACGATCAACTTGACTGGTTTTCACAGCGCCCGGTGCCGCTTTTCGTGACCGTATGTGGAGAACCCATGAGCATTGCCTACAACTTCAAGGACCATGTTGCGCTGGTCACTGGCGCGGCCTCCGGCATGGGACTGGCGACCGCACGGGCTTTCGCGAATGCGGGGGCGGCTGTCACGTTGGCGGACATCAGCGAGGACGCTCTGCGGAAGGCCGTGGTCGAGATCAAGTCGGCCGGCGGCAATGCGATCGGCGTGCTCTGCGACGTGTCTGACGAATCTCAGGTGGCAGCCATGGTGGAACGCACCGTTGCTACCTTTGGCCGTCTTGATGCCGCTTTCAATAATGCGGGCGTACAGGCTCCGGCGTCCGATGTGGCAGACCAGCCGGCGGAGGCCTTTGACCGGGTGAACGCCATCAATCTGCGTGGCGTCTGGGCCTGCGTGAAGCACGAACTTTTGCAGATGCGGAAGCAAGGCAGCGGAGCGATCGTCAACTGCTCGTCGATTGGTGGGTTGACGGGCCGAGCCCAGCTTGCTGCCTATCACGCCTCCAAGCATGGCGTGATAGGCCTGACGCGTAGCGTGGCGCTCGAATACGCCGAGCGTGGTATACGCGTCAACGCGGTGTGCCCTGGAACCATCGACACGCCCATGGTTGCGGACATGCTGGATCGCGGAATGCTGGCGATGGACGATCTCCTGCGCGATCTGCCGATGAAGCGCTTGGGGCGAGGCGAAGAAATCGCCGACGCCGTGCTCTGGCTATGCAGCACTGGCTCGACTTTCGTGACTGGCCAGGCACTGGCCGTCGATGGCGGATTTACCGTGCAGTGATTGTGAGGGATGGGCGCAATTCGCCCCGTTCACCTCGCGGCCCGGATTAACTGGGAGCTCAAGATGAAATCCGTCATTAGCTCAATCTCGCGCCGGGCGTTGTTGGGAGTTGCCATGGTCATCACCTTCCTGCCTCAACCGGTTCGTGCTCAGGAAGGCAGAGACCCGGCAAGTCAGGAGCCGACGGACGTGAGAATCAGGATGACTTTCAACGGTCAGACGATGACCGCAACCCTCTACGACAACCCATCGGCTCGTGACTTCGCATCGATGTTGCCTTGGACCTCACGATCGACAACTACGCCAACAACGAGAAGATCGCCTACCTCCCGCGCAAGCTCACGGAAGATGGCAGTGGCCCCTTCAGCAACGAGCAGCCCGGCGACCTCTGCTACTTCAAGCCCTGGGGTAACCTGGCGCTGTTCTACGCCGGCTACAGGTACTCCGAAGGACTGATCAGGCTTGGTCGCTTCGACGACGGCTTCGAGCCTCTCCTCACGCGCGGTGAATTTCCCCTGCGCATCGAACTCATCCAGTAATTGACCAGCAGCAGGTTTTGAGACGTCGATAACCCCAAGATTTCGAACCCACCGGCGCAATCATCAAGCTCTCTGACACCCGCCTCTGCGGTGTGGACCGGTGGCCTTCGAGAGCATCAATCCGCCAGCATGCACTCCGATTTAGGTCGCTCAAGCCGTCGACGATGACAACCGTTTGACCGCTGGCCACTCAAGATCAGACGCGCCCTTTGAAGAGTTGTTGCCGAAAATGTCCTAAGTGCTAGGTCCGCTAGCGGGATGAAACGTTGATAATAGCATTTCAAAGGCGACAACTGCGCACATGACCGCTCGTGGCCCTTCGCGACCTGGGTCGACTGGCGACGATGGCCGCAGTTGCGCTCAGAGCGAAGCTGGCTCGTTTGGGCTTACGACCTAGTGCGTGATCAGCGGCATCAGCGCCTTGGTGATGTAGTTGTTGCCGGCGAGGACGTCGCCGCGGCTGAGCGCTTCGTCGCCGCCGTTTACGTCGGTGACGAGGCCGCCCGCTTCGCGCACGAGCACGATGCCGGCCGCGAGATCCCACGCCTTGAGGCCGCGCTCCCAGTAGCCGTCATAGCGACCGGCCGCGATGTAGGCCATGTCGAGGGCGGCCGAGCCGGAGCGGCGCAGGCCCGCGACTTCGACCATGACGGTCTTCATCTCGTCGAGGAAGCGCGGATGGCCCGGGCGGCCGCGATGGGGAATGCCCGTGACGACGACGGCATCGGCCAGCGTCTTGCGGGCCGCGACGCGCAGGCGGCGGCGATCGTTGAGGAACGCGCCTTTGCCCTTCTCGGCGGTGAAGAGTTCGTCGGTCGCGGGATTGTAGACGACGCCCGCCACCATGACGCCCTCACGCTCGAGGCCGATCGAGATCGCGAAATGCGGGATGCCGTGCAGGAAGTTGGTCGTGCCATCGAGCGGGTCGACGATCCAGCGGTGGGTCTCGTCGTCGCCTCTGAGTTCGCCGCGCTCTTCCATCAGGAAGCTGTAGCCGGGACGCGCCTTGGCGAGCTCTTTGTAGATGATGTCTTCGGCCTTGTGATCGGCGGCGCTGACGAAGTTGGCCGGGCCCTTGACCGACACTTGTAACTGCTCGACCTCGCCGAAATCGCGTGCGAGGGAGCGGCCGGCCTTGCGGGCGGCCGAAATCATGACGTTCATCAGTGCGGAAGCTGGCATGAGCGGCGGGATCTCAACGACAAATCGGCTGCGGGACGGTGGCGGCCAGGGGTTGGGTGGCCATGCCGGGTTCAGGCGTGTCCGTCAACCCTTTTCGCGGCCGGCGTGGTTAGTGCCGCAGGCAACTCGCGTCTTGCGCAGCGGGCGCTTGGTTCTTTGCGCCGGAGGCGACCGACCATTTGCGCCGAAGGCGCTTGGCCCTACGGCATGACTTGTTTCTTCTCCCGCCACTCGACGGCGGCGGCTTCGGCCTTGGCGCGGTCGGCCTCGGGGAGGGCGGCGATAAACAGGTCGAGCTTGTCGTCGGTGATGCCCGAGGTCTTGGCGATCAAGCGCCATTTGGCGGCTTCGACCGGGCTCGCCTCCACGCCGACGCCTTCCAGGTAGACGTTGGCCAGACGGTTCTGAGCCCCCGCAACGCCCTTATTGGCCGAGGACATGAGGTACGGGATGGCTTTTTCCGCGTCGGCGGTCAGGCCGCGGCCGCGCAGCAGCATGACGGCGTAGTCGTATTCGGCGGCAGGAAGGCCCTGGGCGGCGGCCTTGGAACTCCAGCGCGCGGCTTCGAGCGCGTCGTTCGGGACGCCGCGGCCATCGAGATAGAGGGCGGCAAGATCGTACTGGGCGGCGGCGATGCCTTTTTCAGCGGCATACTTGATGTGCTGGGCGGCGCGGTAGGGGTTTTCCGGCTTGCCGTTGCCACGCAGGAACAGGAGCCCGAGGTTATAATTGGCGAGCGGATCGCCGGTCGCGGCCGCCTTCTCGAACATCTCGGCGGCGAGGTTCATGTCCTTGGCGACGCCACGGCCATCCGCGAGCATGGTGCCGAGGGCCAGCATGCCCGCAGTATCGCCCAGCTCGGCGGCACGGGCGTACCAGCGCGCGGCGGTGGCTTCGTCCTTGGGTACGCCGAGGCCGTCCCCGTAGATGCGCCCGATCAGCGTGTGGGCCTGCGGGTCGTTGCGACCGGCGGCTTGCTCGGCCAGCTCAAGCGCCGTCAGATAGCGGCCCTGGTCGAACGCGATATAGGCCGTCTCGTCGGACTGCGGCAGTGTTTGCGGCTCGCTCTTGAGTTCGGGCGAGGCGGGGAGTTCGGGCGAGGCGGAGCGAGCCGCCTCTTTCAGGGCCTGCGGCAGGTACGGGGTCAGCATGCCGGTGGCGGCCAGTCCGCCGGCCACGCCGAGGCAAAGCCCGACGCCGCCCAGAATGGCGAGGTGGACCTGCTTCACGAGCGCGCTCCCGCTGTGGTGGCGACCGGCGCGCCGATCGCGTCGAGGATTGCGGCGGCCCATTCGGCGACCGGCCCTGCATCGGCGTCCGTACGCGGCAGCCGGACAGAGATGAAGTCCGGGTTCGCGGCGGCGATGCGCGCGGCGTCCTCGGCGGTTTCGACGCCGACCGCGACGACCGGCACGACAAACAAGTCGGACCACCAGCCGACAAGGGAGACTTGTGATTCTTCGCTGTCGCTGTCGCCGTTCTCGGCGGCGCCGGCCGGTCCAAAGGCGACGTAGTCGGCCCCGGCCTCGCCCAGCATCATCGCGTCATGGCGCGAGACGCCGCCATCGGCGCCCACGATGGATCCCTCGGCAAGGCCGGCGCGGGCGGCGCGGTAGGCGTCATCGATGTCTGCGCGCGGGGTGAGGTGGACGCCATCAGCGCCGATGGCGCGCGCGGTCCGCCAGTCGTCGACGATCAGCGTTGCGACGCTCTTGCGCTGGGCCATCTGAACGAGCGCGCGGGCGGCGGCGGGATCGATGGCCGCGCCGTCCGGTCCGTCGAGCATGAGGGTCGCGGCGCGGGTGGCCTCGAGCGCGGCTTCGACCCGCGCGAGCCATTCGGGCCCCGCGAGCGCCTCGGCCGCGAGGCACAGCCCTGGAAATGTTGGTTGTCTTGTCATGACTGTCGCTTATCGGGCTCGTGTTTTCGGTCTTGAGGTTCGCGCGAGCGTATCGGTCCCAATTCGGGCGGAAAAGAGTTTCCGGCGCTCGTGGCGAAGTTGCACGGGAGAGGTTTGCCTACGCGGTCTTACGCCTATCCCGTTTGTTGCTTTCTAGGTATTGTCTTAGGCGAATCTAGAGTTAACGGGCCGGCGGCGCAGTTTGCGCTTCGCGACGGCCGTTGTCGTTATTTGGCGCGCGACCAGCGTTTCAGGCGAGCGCTAGTGTCTTGCTTTATCGCATTTTCTTACGACGAAGCGGTATCCGCCGCGTCGGAAAATGCTCCACGTGAGGGCGGAAGCCCTCGGGGTTTGTCACGACGGCGGAAGACGCGGGGTGAGGGGCTTATCGTTCGCGATAACCTTATGACCGGGCATGAAATAGCCATGCTCTGTCGTCACGTGTCTGGCTGGTTTGACTTGCTCGACGTCCGAGACGGGGTGCGCGTTTGCTTCGACGGAGCCGATTTGATGCTCAGTATTTTCCCTTCGCCTACGAGTAAAGTAACAACAGCGTTCGTGATGCTTGCGCTGGGCGTGTCCCAGGCCGGGGCCGAAACGCCAACCGGCGCAGCGCCGACGACCCAGGCGCAATCGGCGCCGACGACGACGGGCGCGCTTCCGTCTCAACAGAATTCCGCAGCGTCACCGGTTGCTCCGAGCGCGCCAGCGGCGAAGGACGCTGCTCCGTCCGCGCAGGCGGCGACGCCGACACAGGGGTCCGCTGCGAATGCGGTTGCGAATGCCGTGGCGCCGACGGCGCCCGCCGCTCCGAGCGCGACGACGACGACACCAGCAGCGACGACTCCAACCACGACTCCGGCGGCAACGACGCCGAGTACTTCGCCGACGGCGACGACAACGCCCGCCGCCACACCGCCTGCGGATGCGCAGACGGCCTCGCCTTCAACTCCAACACCGCCTCCGGCTGCCACGGCCACGACGCCTCCGGCTGCTTCTGCTCAACAGCCTCCGGCTGCGGTGGCGACACCCGAGGCTCAACCGGCAACTCCGCCTGCCGCTGCAGCGACCGCGCCGCCTGCTGCAACTCCGCCTGTGGGCACCGCAACACCGCCTGCGGCGGTTGCAACTCCGGCCGCGCCGCCCGTCGATCCCGTCATCATGGCGACGCGGACATGGCTCGGAAACGCCGCCAACGCGAAGGGCGCCAACAAGGACGACGCCGCAGCCGCTGTGGCCTTCTACGCCGCGCGTGCGGAGGCGCCGCTCTGGGTCGACAGCAGCGGTTTCAACGCCAAGGCCAAGAGTGCCATGGACGAAGTGCGCAAGGCGGACGAGTGGGGGCTTTCAGCCGCCGCGTTCGATCTGCCCTCCGTCAGCGGGACGTCGCCCGACGCGCTCGCGGACGCCGAAGGCAAGCTCACGCTGCAGCTTTTGAAATACGCGCGCTTCGCACGTGGCGGCCGGGTCAATCCGCAGTCGCTGAGCCGCATTCTCGACATGACGCCGCCGATCAAGGATCCGAACGCCGTGCTCACGGAGCTTGCGGCGGCATCGTCGCCGGACACCTATCTGCAGGGTCTGCATCCGCAGCACACGGGCTTCAAAAACCTCCGCAAGGCGTTGCTCGCCGCGCGCGGACCGTCGAAGCCGGAGGTGGAAATCGATCCGGCGCTGAAGATCAGCATTCCGGCCACCAAGGCCACTTTGAAGAAGGGCGTGGATGCGCCGGAAGTCGCGCTGGTGCGCCAGCGGCTCAAGGTGGCGGCCGAGGCCGGAACTCCGGAAACGCTGTTCGACGAAAAGCTCGAACTCGCTCTCAAAGCGTTCCAGGTCGAGCGCGGCATCAAGGCGACGGGCCAACTTTCGGGTGCGACGCGCGTCTCGCTCAATCGCGAGGTGGAGAACCAGAAGGCACCCGACCCCGAGCGCGACACACTGCGTCTCGTGCTCAACATGGAGCGCTGGCGCTGGATGCCGGAGCACCTGGGCAAGGTCCACGTCGAGAACAACATTCCGGAGTTCATGACGCGCGTCTACAAGGGCGAGGACCTGCTCTTCAAGGAACGCATCATCGTCGGACTGCCCGCATGGGCGACGCCGGTGTTCTCGGCCGATATGGAATTCGTCGGCTTCAACCCCTCGTGGGGCATGCCTGACGGCATCAAGATGCGGGAGCTGCAGCCGCGTTTGAAGGCGATCGGCGGCAACGACTTCTTTTCCCAGCTGTTCGGCGGTGGCAGTGGTGGCGGCGCGTCGATCCGTGCTTACGGGCTCAACGTGTATCGCGGCGGAAAGCAGATCGATCCAGACAGCGTCGATTGGTCGAAAGAGGACGTTCGCAACTACAGCTTCGTGCAGCCACCGGGCGGCAAGAATCCGCTGGGCATCGTGAAGTTCCGTTTCCCGAACAAGCATGACGTCTACATGCACGACACGATCGAGCGGCCGTTGTTCGCGCAGTCCAACCGCGCGCTGTCGCACGGCTGCATCCGTGTGCAGAACCCGAAGGGGTTTGCGGCAGTGATGCTGGCCGAGGGCAACGGCTACAACGAGCAGCAGGTCGCCAACGCGATCGCAGGCGGGGGCGAGATCCATCTCGACTACAAGATCCCGGTGCACATGACCTACTTCACCGCCGTCGCGGATGAGAGCGGAAGGGTTTCGTCCTACGCCGACATCTACGGGCACGATGGCAAACTCGCCGCGGCGCTGACGGGGCGTACGCTGCGGCTCGACCCGGTTGTCGAGATGTCGTCTTCGGACGGTGGAGACGATGCGGCGCCGGTCGCGGAGGGCAGCAAGCAGACCTCCAACAAGCGTAAGAAGAAAACCTATCAGGCGCCCGACACGCTGGCCGATGCGATCTCCGGCTTCTGGCTAAACTGATCGGCTCGCGATTCTGAACGGTTTGTTGAGGCGCGCGCGTGCGCGCAGAAACAGGCAAGGCGCAACGAGGGGGGCTCGTCACGCCTTGCTGCTCACCTTCGACCGATGGCCAAAGGCTATCCGAGTTGGATTGATGGGATAACGGCTGGCAAGGTCCATTTGTTCCGCGCGGACCCGCGAAAATTTCAGCGCAACGCGCGGTAGGGCCTCACAACTTCCGGTGTGCAAAGCAAAAAGACGACGAACCTTTCGGTCTGCCGTCTTTTCATTGCGTCGCTTGCCGATTTTGCGAGCTAGGCCGCTTTTTCCTGCTTCGCGTCCCATTTGCCGAGCGCGGCGAGGCTGTTCATGCGCGCGCGATGGGCGAAGGCGCGTTGTCCCGCGGCGACGTTCTCGGTCTTGCCGCCCCAGGCATTGAGGGCTGCCGCCTGAAGGGCGCGGCCGTAGGAGAACGTCAGCGCCCACGGCAGGTTGCCGGCTGCGTTCATCAATGAGAGATGCTGGGTCGCAACCTCGTCGGACTGGCCGCCCGACAGGAAGGCGATGCCGGGCACCGACGCGGGCACGGTCGCCTTGAGGACGCGAAGCGTCTTGTCGGCGACTTCCTCGGGCGAGGCTTGGCGCGCGCTCTTCTGGCCGGCGATGACCATGTTCGGCTTCAGGATCATGCCTTCAAGAGAGACGCGGGCGTCGTAGAGCTCGCGGAAGACCGTGCGGAGCGTCCATTCCGTGACGCGGTAGCACTCGTCGATGTCGTGGGCGGCGTGGGGGCCATCCATCAGCACTTCGGGCTCGACGATGGGGACGATGCCGGCCTCCTGGCAGAGGATGGCGTAGCGGGCGAGCGCGTGGGCGTTCGCCTTGACGCAGTTCCAGGTCGGCAGTCCGTCGGCGATGGTGATGACGGCGCGCCATTTGGCGAAGCGCGCGCCGAGCTTGTGGTACTCGGCCAGGCGCTCGCGCAGTCCGTCGAGGCCTTCCGTGATGGTCTCGATGTTGGACGTCGGGCCGGCGAGCGGCTTGGCGCCCGTATCCACCTTGATGCCGGGGATGGAGCCCGCGGCGCGCATGACGTCGACGAGGGTGGTGCCGTCCTTGGCCTTCTGGCGGATGGTCTCGTCATAAAGGATGACGCCGGAGACGTAGTTTTTCATCGCGTCCGAGGAGCGGAACAGCATCTCGCGGTAGTCGCGGCGGGAGTCTTCGGTCGACGTTACCGAGATCGAATCGAAGCGCTTCTTGATGGTGGCCGAGCTTTCGTCTGCAGCCAGGATACCCTTGCCAGGCGCGACCATGGCTTGGGCGATATCTTCGAGCTTCTCAGTCATGGGCCTCTCGTTTCGTTTGCAGGGTTCAGGATGGGCCAGCGGGGACACTGCCTCAGGCGGCCGTAAGTTTCTTCAGGACGTCTTCCGAGACCTCGAAGTTGGCGAACACGTTCTGGACGTCGTCGTCGTCCTCGAGGGCGGCGATCAGTTTCAGGATGCTCTGGGCGTTGTCCTCGTCGACCTCGGACGTGAGGTTGGGTTTCCAGATGGCGCGGACGCTCTCGGGCTCGCCGAGCTTTTCCTCGAGCGCCGCGGCGATGGTGCCGAGGCTGTCGAACGCGCACATGACGACGTGGCCGTTGGCGTCGGACGAAGCGTCGTCGGCGCCGGCATCGATGGCGGCTTCGAGGATCGCGTCAGGCGTACCGGCGGCGGCCTTGAAGCGGATTTCACCCGCGTGCTCGAACATGTGTGCGACCGCGCCGGTCGCCGCGAGGTTGCCGCCGTTTTTCGTGAAGGCCGCGCGCACGGCGCCACCGGTGCGGTTGCGGTTGTCGGTCAGGGCTTCGGCGATGACGGCGACGCCGCCCGGCGCATAGCCTTCGTAGCGGATCGCCTCATAGGCCTCGCTGTCGCCGCCCTGGGCCTTCTTGATGGCGCGCTCGATGTTGTCTTTCGGCATGTTCTCGGCGCGGGCGCTCTGGATGGCGAGGCGGAGGCGCGGGTTCATCGAGGGGTCGGGAGAGCCGGTTTTGGCGGCAACCGTGATTTCGCGTGCGATCTTGGTGAACATCTTGGCGCGGGCCGCATCCTTGCGGCCCTTCTTGTGCATGATGTTCTTGAATGCTGAATGGCCAGCCATGTGCGGTCCCGGACTTTAGGGCCCGGGATGCGACCCAGGCGTGGTGCGTCCGACTTAATGAGCGGCCGTCCGGCCCCGGTCAACCCCCCTGGAGCCGTTACGGTTTTGCTGGACCCGCGGAACGGCTCCAGGTTTTTGATTGGTCGTGCTTCTTCTCGGACACGTTGGCCTGCATGGCTCCGCCATGACCGGCTCCCACTTTTCCGGAAGCACTCTAGGGGCCGCAAACAGGCGTTATTTTGCGCGGACTCTCGCTGGGAGGGGCAGAATCAATTAACCTCGCCTCGACGCCGCTTCTGCCCAATCGCGGTCCAGGGTGAGCAAGGCTCACCAATGCACTGAGGGCGGGAAAAACCCCTTCTCACGTGGTTGCCATACCTCTCTCACTCGACCCAAAATAGCGGCTCGGTAGGTTCTAAAACACCACCGAGCCGCAAACTTTTGACGCGCACGGCGAGGCCCGTGCGGTCGTCCGTCTCGACGGCGAGGCCGGAGACGGTGGCGGGCCCCACGGCGGGCTCGAAGCGCTCGCGCGGCAGGCGGGTGAGGAAGCGGTTGATCGGCTCGTCGGTCTCCATGCCCAGCACGGAATTGTAGTCCCCGCACATGCCGGCATCCGACATGTAGGCCGTGCCGCCGTTCAGGATGCGCTCGTCGCTGGTCGGCGTATGCGTGTGGGTGCCGACGACGACGCTGACGCGGCCGTCGACGAAATGGCCGAGGGCCTGCTTTTCGCTCGTCGCTTCGGCGTGGAAGTCGATCAGGATGGCGTCGGCGCCGGATTTGAGGCCGCAGGCGGTGATCTCGCGGTCGATGGCGCGGAACGGGCAGTCGGTCTCGGTCATGAAAACGCGGCCCATGGCGTTGATGACGAGCACGTCGGCGCCATTGCGCGCCTTGAGGAGCGCGGCGCCGCGGCCGGGCGTGCCGGGGGGGAAATTGATCGGCCGGATGAGGCGGTCCTGGCGCTGGATGTAGACCAGCGTGTCCTTCTGGTCGAAGGCGTGGTTGCCGAGGGTGACGGCGTCGGCCCCGGCGTCGATCAGCTCAAGGTGGATGCTCTCGGTGATGCCGAAGCCGCCGGCGGCGTTCTCGCCATTGATGACGAGGAAGTCGAGATTGTAGCGCTTGCGCAGGCGGGGGATCGCCTCGATGGCGGCCTTGCGGCCCGCGCGGCCGACGATGTCGCCAAGGAAAAGCAGGCGCATCAGGCCGTTCCGCGCTTGAAGATGGTCTCGATCATTCGTGTCCTTTGGCCGGGCATTTCGTCGGGCCCGACGGCGTCAGAACCCAGTCGAGCGGTTCGTCATAGTCCGCGCGGGGGACGGCGTCGACTCTCTGCTCGTCGAAGGCGATGCCGATCGAGACAATGGGCTTCAGGGCGCGCAGCCGCGCCAGCGTGCGGTCGTAGAAGCCGCCGCCGTAGCCGAGACGGTAGCCGGCGAGATCGAACGCGAGCAGGGGGCCCAGCACGATGTCGGGATCGAGGACGTCGGCCGAAGGAAGCGGTTCGCGGATGCCCCAGGTCGTTTCGGCCAGCGCATCGCCCGGCCACCAGGCGCGAAACACCAGCGGCTTTCCCTTGCCCTCCATGACGGGGAGGCAGAGCCGATAGCCTTCGTTCCGAAGCCGCTCCATCAAGGGTGTGGCGTCGATCTCTTCGCCGATCGACAGAAATCCGGAGACGATCAGCGGCGGGGGGCGCCCCGCAAAGGCGATGCCGTGGGCCGCGATATCGCGGGAGGCGCCGGCGCCGTGAGCTTCGAACGCCGCCTGCCTCGCCGCCTTGGCCGCCCGGCGCATCTCTTTTTTGAGGTCGTCGATAGCTGTCAACGGAACGGCTTTACCTGCAGAACGGGCGCTTGCGGAACGTCAGACGCTGACAATATCCGGCGCGAAAGAAAGTGCCGCGGTGGCCGTTGGAACGGTTGATCTCGCCGGGTCCCTACAAATGTAAGGTGGGCGCCATGTGTCCGGGACCACGGTCCCGGCCAGGGACAGCTCCCATGCGGATCTTATAGGCCCTGGAGATAATTTGTTCCTGACGAACCCCGCAGCACGGCTAACATAAGCGCTCGGGCAGGAAAAAGCGAGGGCTCAACCGGGCTTATCGACGACGCCGTTAAGGGACTCGATGACCCAGTCGATCCGGCGCGCAACGACGGACCGGCTTTCCTCGAGGGCGGCAATGCGCTGCTTGGCGGCTTCGAGTTCGGACTTCAGCGCGTCGCGCTCCTTCTCGACGGCCTTGAGCCGCGCGTCCGGCCGCTCCGGCAGTCCGGCTACCGAGGGCGACGGCTCTTTGACGCGTCCCGAGGGACGTTTCGCCTTCTCTCTCGTCCGCTGGGCCATTGGTTGAATTGCATCCTCCTTGCGGACGTGTCGTGGGGTATGAGCGCACAATATGTAATCTCATCTTGCAGCGCAAGAAATCAGCCGAACGGAACGAAACAAAACAAGGAATACCTGTGGGGTTAGGGCCTTGCGGGGCCTCTGCTGCGTCAGGGTGTGGCCGGAGGGAGGATTGACAGGGGATGGCGCGCTCAACTTAATGGCGCCGCTCCGTGGCTACGGTTCTTGCTTCCCGGCCGCCGATCCAAAGAAAAATCCCATCCTTTACTCGTCTGGAGGACGTTTATGGCAGTCAAGGTCGCGATCAACGGATTTGGCCGCATCGGCCGCAACGTACTGCGCGCGATCTACGAGTCGGGCCGCACGGACATTGAGGTCGTGGCGATCAACGATCTCGGGCCGGTCGAGACGAACGCGCATCTGTTGCGCTTCGACAGCGTGCATGGACGTTTTCCGGGCGAAGTGACCGTGCGCGGCGACACCATCGATCTCGGACGTGGCCCGATCAAGGTGACGGCCGTCAAGAATCCGGCCGAGTTGCCGCACAAGGAGCTCGGCGTCGAGATCGCGCTCGAGTGCACGGGCATCTTCACGAGCAAGGAGAAGGCGTCGGCCCATCTCACGGCGGGCGCCAAGCGCGTGCTCGTCTCGGCTCCGGCCGACAATGCCGACCTGACGGTGGTCTACGGCGTCAACCACGACAAGCTGACGAAGGATCACCTGGTGGTCTCGAACGCTTCGTGCACGACCAACTGCCTGGCGCCGGTCGCCAAGGTGCTGCACGATCTGGTCGGCATCGAAAAGGGCTTCATGACGACCATTCACAGCTACACGGGCGACCAGCCGACGCTCGATACGATGCACAAGGATCTCTATCGCGGCCGCGCCGCGGCACTGTCGATGATCCCGACCTCGACGGGTGCTGCCAAGGCGGTCGGTCTCGTGCTGCCGGAACTCAACGGCAAGCTCGACGGCTCCGCCATCCGCGTGCCGACGCCGAACGTCTCCGTTGTCGACCTCAAGTTCGTCGCCAAGCACGAAACGACGAAGGACGAGATCAACGCCGCGATCAAGGCCGCCTCCGAGCAGCAGCTCAAGGGCATTCTCGGCGTCACGGATCAGGCGAACGTGTCGATCGACTTCAATCACGACGCCCGTTCGTCGATCTTCCACCTCGACCAGACGAAGGTGATGGACGGCACGCTGGTGCGCGTTCTCTCCTGGTACGACAACGAGTGGGGCTTCTCGAACCGCATGGCCGACACGGCCGTCGCGATGGGCAAGCTGATCTAGTCGAACGTCACTTTGAAAGTCACATCGGGTCGCGCTTCATGGAAGCGCGGCCCGATTGCTTTTGCGCATCGGGCTTTGCGACCGACCGCGCGGCCTCGCATGCCCGCGTGGGAGCCGAAGCCTTTCGGGAGCTAGCGGGGGATAGACGGCGGCTGAGGCGGGGCGTTCGCTGCGGTTTCGGTTCCCTCCAACATCATCGTTTCCGGCGTGGGCACGAAGTATGGCGCGCGATTCTTGAACGCCTCGAACGTTCCCTGATCAATCCCGGGCTCCGGCTCTTCCACCGGTTGCTGCGGTGCTGTCACGAGCGGTTGGGAGTCCTGCGGCGGTGCGACGGGCGGGTCAGGGGCGCGCGCGACAGTCTCCGGAGGCGCGGCCGGCCCGGCCGGTGCGGCAGATGACGCGGCCTCCGGTGGGGGTGTGGTAGCGGCGAATTCCTCGGGCGGCGCCTTGGCGACCTGTTTCGCCGCCGACCTCGCGGTCGAGCGCGGCGCTGCTTTCTTGGCCTTGGCCGCCGCGACCTTCGTCTTCTGCTGCGTAGCGCCCGCCTTCGGCAGGACGCCATCGTCGATCAACGCGCTGACGCAAGAGTTTGACAGCTTCGCGCGATTGGCACGCATGCACGCGTGGCATCCGGCCGACCCGGCGATGTGCTTCGAGCAATACGCATA
Source organism: Hyphomicrobium sp. (assembly GCF_051860585.1). Lineage (GTDB taxonomy): Bacteria > Pseudomonadota > Alphaproteobacteria > Rhizobiales > Hyphomicrobiaceae > Hyphomicrobium_C. Next base: position 18,985 of record NZ_JBHYDS010000007.1, on the reverse strand, counting down.
GTAGTCGCTAGAGCAGCTCAATTGCGTATTCCAGCTGAGGGCTGTCGCCGGAATGTTCGATGCACACAGCATCGCGGACGCGAAGAATAAGGCCTTGCTACGCATGCTGTCCTCAATACTGGTCGTCGCAACGGCACCGTACGCAACAACAAGGCGGCAATCGGGAAGCGCGCGAACAAGGACGTCTGGTCACATGTCACTGGATGCTGCGGCACACTGGTGTGCAATGGACGCAACTGCCGTCTTTGCGAGCGCGGCTGAATATGCTCAGCGATGCTGGAATAAATTGGATGTCTCCCAGCGGGTTGTGGGCCGATCTTTCGACACATTCCGCGAACTACTTTTGGGGCAGTAGCTGCGTTCCGGAAGAGGTCCCGTTCATGGGCAATACGCTTTCGATCCCTCGCCAGGCGGCCATCGAAGGCGCCATCCGCTTTCCGGGGAGCGTCGTGGTCGACGGCACGATCGTCGGCGATGTGAGCTGCACCGAGATCCTGATTACCGAGCGGGGCGCCGTCGAAGGGACGGTCGCTGCCGAGACGGTGACGATCATGGGCGAAGCGTCGGGCGCCATCTATGCCGATCACGTCACGCTCAAGACCGCGTGCCTCGTCACAGCCGACATTTTCCATAGCGGGCTCTCTCTCGAGAACGGTTGCTTCTTCGAGGGCAAATCGCGGCGCGTGGCCCAGCCCCGCAATCTCGCAAACCGCGTCACGACGGAGGCGGCAGGAGCCGATCGGCTCATCCGATAGAGGAGGTGCGCCATGGTTCATGCGCAAAACCACTGGGCGGAGACCGTGTATGACACGCGGCCCAGCGATTTCAGCTTCAATGTCGTGCCGGATGAGCGTGTCGGTGCCGGCGTGCCGCGCGCATCTGCGTCTCGGGTCGCCATTCGGTTCGTGATTGCGGTTGCACTGAGTGCGGCCTGGGCCGCCGCCGTGACCACCGCGGATCTCAAGAGCGTTCTTTCCACGGCGGAGCCCGCCGTCGCGGCGGTCATCGAGAAGGCGCGGGGACTTGCCGCGCGCGTTCACGCGGCGGGCACGCAGCCGGAGGCGGTTGCGGGGAGTCCATCGGACTTGGCGTCGGGTCCGTTGTCCGGCGAAGCGGTCAGCCAGATGCCGCCCGTTCTTTCCGCTCTGCCGATGCAGGAGGACACAAGCGGGCCTACCGCGGACCCGGGAGCCGCCGCGTCCGAGCCGGCTGGCACGGATTACACGGACACCGCGGTCGCGGCTGAGGAGCCCGCAGAGAAAAAGGAGCGACGGACGCAGGCGGCCTCAGCCGGCCTTAGCCCCGATCTCCCGAACGTGCTCCTTTCACGGCTCAGCAAAGAGGATTTCAAGAACGCGGCCTATGCCATCAAGACGGCGATCGCAAAGACCGCGGACGATGCAAAGTTCGTTTGGCCGCTGGCGCCGTCCCGGAATCAAGCGAAATTCGAGGTTCATTTTGTTGCTGGCGCCGAGTCGGGCTGCCGCAGATACGTCGTGACAGTGACGAAGGACCGCTGGTCGTCGACATCGGCGGCGCTGGAGAGATGCGGAGCAACCATGGCACGCGCGAGCTAGCCACGACGCCCGTTCGTCGATCTTCCACCTCGACCAGACGAAGGTGATGGACGGTACGCTGGTGCGCGTTCTCTCGTGGTATGACACCGAGTGGGGCTTCTCGACCCGCATGGCCGGCACAGCCGTTGCGATAGGCAAGCTGATCTAGGCGGGCGCGATTCAGAAACTTTGGCGGTTGGCTCAGCCTTGGCGATCAGGCTGAGCCAACGCTTGTCCGGTTGTGACCCAAGGCGGACAAATCCCTTCGCCTCAACCGGCCGGGTATGCCAACATCATCCGGTCCGTGACCCTCGCGGCAAGGTTTGATCCATGCTCCAGGCTTGGCTGTCGATCGGTTTCATCGTCCTTCTCGCCATTCTCCTGCTCGCTTTCGTCCTATGGCGCAGGGACAATCACGTCCTGGCCGTCGCCGCGCTCGTGGTGGGCGTCCCGCTCTGGTTTGCATGGGAGTACGCGCGTCCGACGTGGACGACGGGCGTCATAACCGGAACCGAAGTGCGCCGCAGCGATCCCGATGTCCGCGGCAACACGGCCGACGTCCAATACATCTACATGCGCAACCGGTCCGACCGGGGGCTCGAGCTGACCAACGACGACTCCTGGTGGTGGCTGAAGCGGAACAGCGAGCGCGTCTTCAACGACGCCAAGACCGCCGACACGCGCAAAACCGAGATGACGGTCGTGTGGAACCGGTGGCGCGCCACGCTCTTCAGCTGGTATCCCAACGTAATCGCCATCGGCACGGCCGGGTCCTGGCCGTTCTGGTCGCTGCGCGTCATCGGCTTCTACGGCCTCTCGATGGTCCTCTGGCTCGCGTATTTCTACGCCTTCTTCTGGCTGAACCGGTCGCGCGCGCCGGAGGCCTGACGGCTGGTTTGCAACGTCATCAACGAGGTTCGCTCCATGCGCATTGTTTCCGTTGTCCTGATTCTTGCCGGGCTCCTTTGCAGCAGCGCATCTGCAGCACCGACGGCGTGCGGGCTCGTCTCCGCCGCCGACATGAGCACTGTTCTCGGCAGCGCGGTGGACGCTGTGGCTGACGACCGGGGCGGGCAGACCAAGTGCACGTATGAAACCGCAGGCGGCGAACTCGGCGCACCCTACGCCGAGGTGCAACTGAACTGGGGCGACGGCGTCGCCGGCATGAAGGGAGCCGGAGCCATGGAGTCGGAACTCGCACCTGTCATGGGTGAACTTAAGGGCCTAGGCGACCAAGCCACATCGGTGGGCCCGATGATCCTGATCCGAAGAGGCGAGGATCTGATCACTCTGGTGATCTCCGGCGTACCCGACGGCACGGCTGCCGCCAAGAGCATCTACGGTCTGCTCAACGCGCGGCTCCCCAAGGCGGCGGCACCCTAGCCGGCTGCTGGGCGCATCGCACTTGCGTGAGGGGAACGTCTCCTGTTGGCCCTTACGACCAAGTAGCCAATCGGCGGCCGGCGGCGTGCGGCGCCTACCAAATCCACTCGGATTGCACCTGCTTGGTGCGGCCGCTCTTACGCTTCGTGTCAGGTGGCGGGCTCGGCTGATTGAAGAAGCTGAAGAAGCCGCCGCCGTCAAAAGTCGTCGGGGCGGGTGGACGAGGCGGCGTCGGCCGGCGCGTCTTGAAGCCGCCCTGTGGCTGGTTGCTCAATACCGCAACGAACTCGGTTCGATAGTTGGTTTCTTTGCTCAATGGCTCGTCGGAAACGATGATCGAGGATCGCGGCAGCGCGGTTGGCGCGATGCGATCAAGCACTTCGGTCGGGATGCTGATGCGATCGAGCGCATTCTGGGCGTCGTCGCCGTTGTCGATCGAGACCGCGGACCAACGAAGCCCCGACCCTTCGGACGCCATTGCCGTGAACACATGCGTACCGATCGGCGTGTCGGGATCGCGGATCGTGACCGGAACCTCGATGGTCGCATCGTAGACCTCGCCTCCGTCCGGCCAAGGGTCACGCGTGTTCCGCCGCACATAGAGCTTTTGTGTCGCGCGGCTGATGTAGATCGAGACGGGCTCGAGCGCGAGCTTCGCCTCCGCCGCATTTTTGGCGGTCTCGGGTTTTCTGTCCGCGGCGTCCTTGGCGGCAACTTTTTCTCGATCAGCGGCATCGAGCTTTGACGTCGCATCGGCTTTGGCAGTTTCGAGTTTCGCTGCCGCTTCGGTGGCCTTGGCGGCGGCCTTGAGCTGCTGTTCCTCGGCACGCGTCTTGGCTTGGTCGGTCTTTGCGGCGGCGACAGCCTTTTCGGCGCGCGTGAGTGCGGCGTCGGCCGCGGACTTGAGGTCTTCCAACTTGCGGAGCGCCGCCTTGGACGATGCCGCCTCGCGCGCCGCTTTCGCGGCAGACTTCTTCGAAGCGTCGGCGGCTTTGGCAGCCTCGGCTGCTTCGAGCGCGAGCCTCTCGGCACGCTCCGGAGCAGCAGCAACGGCCTCCGCGTTCGGCACCAGCAGCGCCGGGTGAGAAAACGCGACGGGTGTTGCGTCTTCGTACGGCGAAATAATCACGCGCATACCAATACGCGTCGTGTCGAACAGCTTCTCCGCAAAGCCGAATGGCATCCGCACGCAGCCGTGGGAGGCGGCATACCCAGGCAGCGGGCCGCCATGCAGTGCGATCCCATTCCAGGTGAGCCGCTGCATGTGCGGCATGCGGGCATCGTCATAGAGGTTCGAGCGGTGGTCGGCGTTCTTCTGGAGAATAGCGAAAACGCCGGCTGGCGTTTCGCGTCCCTTCGTGCCAGTCGAAACCGGCGCCTTTAGAATCCAACCGTCGGCATCATAGAACGTGACCTGCTGGGACTTGATCGACACGACGGCCATGATCGGTTCGCCGGCATCGCGCGGCGCCGCCTCCTCGGTGGAGCGGGCGGACTGTTTTGCGCTGGCATCGGCGCTCAGCGCCGTCAGTGCGGCAAGGGCCGCAATCGCTGCGATGACGGGACGTCTCAAATGCCGATCGGTCAATTGTGTCATGTTGTTCGATCAATCTGCTAAGAAATGGTCCTCGTTGATGCCAGTCCTCGACGGCACCAATCAAGTTTCGCGTAGCAAAATTAAGGCTAGCTTAGCGGACGACGGCTTTCGATGTGCTCTTTGGGACACTCGCTTCATCCCCAAGCGGGCGGGCGCTGTTCTGTTCTCTGATGTTTTTCTGCATTCGACCCGGCACCAACGCGGAGCTACGCGCTCGAACCGGTTGATGCCGGTCATTGGCCCGAAGCGGACATGGCTCGAAGCGGACGTGCGTTAAGCCCGAACGGAGCGCCACTTTCCGCCTTATCCAGAATGAGATACATTGCTGCGCTATTCGATCAGCCGAAGAGGATGATCGCTATGCACACGAACCCTCTCGCACCGCGGCGAGACGTCGTCCCGAGGAGGACGCAACGCTCGAGGACCTGCGGCCGCGTCGTTCTGGCGGGCGTAGCGGCGCTCGCTTGCGTCGCAGCATTGGACCCAATCCGGGACGTTCGGGCCCAGGGTTCGGGTTCCGCCTCGGCGAGCGGCGCCGTCACGTTGTTCGAGAACGTTCGGATCTTCGACGGCAAGGGCGCGACGCTCTCGACGCCCTCCAATGTGCTGATCCGGGGCAACATCATCGAGCGCATCTCCACGCAGCCGATCCCGGTCGACCGCCGGGCGGACACGCGCATCATCGCCGGCGGCGGACGCACGCTGATGCCGGGCCTGATCGACGCGCATTGGCACGCGGCGCTGATCCGAGTCACGCCGGCGCAGGCGTTCGGCGACGTCAGCTACACCAGTCTCTTGGCCGGCGCCGAAGCGACAGACACTCTGATGCGCGGCTTCACCACCGTTCGCGACGTGGGCGGGCCGGTGTTCGGTCTCAAGCGCGCCATCGACGAGGGCGTCGTCAAGGGCCCGCGCATTTATCCGTCCGGCGCCGTCATCACCGTCACGAGCGGGCACGGCGACTTCCGCGATCTCACCGATCTGCCGCGGACGCTCGGCGGCAAGCTCACCCGCATGGAACAGCTCGGCGGGAGCATGGTCGCGGACAGCCCTGACGAAGTTCGCCTGCGCACCCGCGAGCAGCTCATGCAGGGGGCCTCCCAGGTCAAGTTGACGGCGGGCGGCGGGGTGTCATCGCCATTCAGTCCGATCGACGTGACGACCTTCACGGAGGCCGAACTTCGTGCCGCGGTTGAAGCGGCCGAGAATTGGGGCACTTACGTCACCGTGCATGCCTTTACGCCGGCTGCGATCCAACGGGCCATTGCGGTTGGCGTGAAGTGCATCGAGCACGGCATGCTGATGGACGAAGCAACCGCCAAGCTGATCGCCGACAAGGGCATCTGGCTCAGCATGCAGCCGCTCCCCGAGGACCTGAGGCTGGGATTTCCCGAAGGTTCGATCCAGCGGACCAAGGCGGATGAGGTCTGGCCCGGCATAGCCAGGACCTACGAGTTCGCGAAGAAGTACAAGATCAAGACGGCGTGGGGCACCGATGTGCTGTTCTCGGCCGCGCTGGCGAAGCAGCAGGGAGCAATTCTGGCCTCGCTGACCCGCTGGTACACCCCCGCCGAAGCGCTGGTCATGGCGACATCGACAAATGCCGAATTGCTGGCGTTGTCGGGCAAGCGCAATCCCTATCCGGGCAAGCTCGGTGTCGTGGAACAGGGTGCGCTCGCGGATTTGCTGCTCGTCGAAGGCAATCCCCTAGACAACATCGACCTGATCGCCGATGCCGCCAACAACTTCAAAATCATCATGAAAGACGGCACGATCTACAAGAATACATTGACCGAGTGAGTCCCAATTGCGCCCCCTTTTCGGATCGCTGTCCCGGGCCCTTGGCTGGGTTATCGCGGGAGTAAAGTTTCTCTGCCAGGCGTTGCTCATCGCGTGGGCCGCGCTGGCCATCCACTATTCCAATCTACCGTGGGCGGTGCTGCGTTCGGCGCTGGCGATCGCTTTCGCGGCGTTTGCGATCTGGGCGCTCTGGCTGTCGCGTCCGAGGCGGACGATCGCCTTCACCGTGCTTTTTCTCGGTGTGGCCGCGTGGTGGATATCCATTGCCCCCTCGCACGATCGGGAGTGGCGACCGGAAGTCGCGGTAATGCCGCGAACTTTCATCGACGGCGACCGCGTGCGCATCACTGGCGTACGAAACTTCGACTACCGCAGCCGGGACGATTTCACGGTGCGGTATGAGGAGCGCGAGGTACTACTGTCTCACCTCAGCGGCATCGATTTCTACGTATCCTATTGGGCTGAAGGGCTGGTCGGACACACATTCCTGAGCTTCATTTTCGACAACGCGCCGCCGCTGAACATCTCCATCGAAACGCGGCCGGAGGTGGGCGAGGGCTTTAACCCGATTGCCTCTCTCTTCAAACAATTCGAATTGATTTATGTGGTGGGTGACGAGCGCGACCTCGTTGGCCTGCGCGTCAATCACCGCCAGGAGACGGTTTACCTCTACCGCCTCAACACGACAGCCGACGATGCGCGCCGGCTGCTGATGATCTACTTGCAGCGGATCAATGAGCTGGCCGATCGGCCGGAATTTTATCACCTGTTGAGCAACAGCTGCACGATCAACATCATACGCTATGCGAACGCCGCGGGGCGCGCAGGACGCTTCGACATCCGCCATCTCTTCAACGGACTGATCGACAGCTACCTCTATCACTCGGGCCGTATCGACACGACGTTGCCGTTTGACGAATTGCGGCGACGTTCCCTGATCAATGCGGCCGTGCAAGCAGCCGATGGCGCACCCGATTTCTCCGACCGCATTCGCGCGTCTCTGCCAACGATCCCTCACTGACGCCGAGCAGCTGTTCATTTACCCGACGTCCGGAATTGGCCCTAAGCGGGCCCGACGCGTCGGCGCGGTCCGCTCCTTTGTCGCTAAACAACCCTGCTGCGTTCGACGTGCTGCGCAAGCTTGTCGAGCGTCTGATAACCGAATTCGACCGCGCCGAATCCGATGCCCGCGTCGCGCTGGGACTTCGTCGGATGCAACTGCCGCAAAGTGATGACGGTTTTGCCGTCGCTCTGCTCATCGAACGTGACGGTGGTGCGGAATAGGCCAGGATCGTTGTCTTTGTCGGCGCCATGATCGAACTCGATCAGGTGCGGCGGCTCAATGCGCCGGAAGTGCATCCGATTTGTGTATCCCTTTCCGTCGGGCGCGATCATATCGAACCGCCATTCGCCGCCGACGCGAAGATCCATCGACTTTGTCTCGACCGTGAAACCGGCCGGACCGAACCATTGGGGGAGATGGCGCGGATCAGCCCAGGCGGAGAAAACCAACTCCCGTGGCGCGTTGATCACGCGCGAGAGGACGATCTCCCGATCGAGCGCCCAAGTGGCCAGGGGTGTTTCATGGGGCGTTTCATTTTGACCTGCGTTTGCGGGCATTGGACTTCTCCTCTTTTTTCAGTTTCTCAACGTACATTTCCAGTCGATCCAGTCGTTGCTCCCAGATCTCTCTTTGCGCCGCCAACCAATCCTCGATGGTTGCGAGAGCTTCCGTCTGCAGTGAGCACATCCTGACGCGCCCGGTCTTCTCGGACGCGACGAGGCCGCAGCTCTCCAGAATGCGGATGTGTTTCATCAGGCTCGGCAGCGCCATTTCGAACGGCTTTGCCAGCTCTCCGACGGATGCCTCGCCTTTGCAGAGGCGCATGACGATCGCGCGACGGGTTGCGTCGGACAGGGCCCCGAAAACGTGGTCGAGTTGGGTTGATTGGTTAGCCATGTAGCTAACTATAATCGTGACGCAAAATCGCGTCAAGGAATGTTAGCCAGACGGCTAACTAAAAGTAGTGAGTGCAACGTCAGCGCAGGATCGTCGGGTGTTTGCGTGATTAGGCAGGCACGTACGTCAACCGGATTACGTCCTCGCCAAGCAGATCGCTGGCCACGAAACGGAGCGGCGGCCGGGGGCCGGCGAAGAACGGTGTGCCGCGACCCAGCACGAAGGGGTGGAGGTAGAGCCGATACTCATCGATCAGGCCGAGGTCGGTCAGGCTTCGCGCCAAGTCTGGCCCTGACACTGCAATCTCGCCTGTGTGCTGAGCCCTCAGCTCGCGCATCGCCGCCTCGAGGTCATTTTCGACAAGCGTGGCGTTGGGGCCGACCGACTTCAACGAACGCGACACGACCCACTTCGGCTGGCGCCGCCACGCCGCCGCGAACTCGCGTCGCTCCGCGTCCCACTCAGGATGGTCTTCGTCCCAATACCGCATGGTCTCGTACATGCGGCGGCCGTACACACTGCCGGTCAGGCCGCGCACCTGCTCGATCCAGTGGCGGAAGAGCACGGGGCCTGTGTGCATTTCCTGGTGGTCGACGTAGCCGTCCAGGGACTGGTTCATTCCAAAGACGAGCTTTGCCATGCTGCGAAATCTCCATCCTACGTTCTTTAGAATAGCTTGAGTTCACGCGACGCAGAAGTGAGTTTGGGACCAACAACGTGTTTCGCCGCGGATGCGAAGTGGGCATCCGAAGCGGCTAACAAAAAAGCCGGCGAATCGCCGGCCTGTCGAAAAATATAATTGAGCACTTCTACGAAATAATCATTGGCCCGTTCAAAGCGGTTGTCCCGACTCGCGAGCAACTATACGTCTCATGGCCATGAGAAAAATCGCCCTCGCCTACGTCTTGTTGTCTGTTCCGGCCGCCGCAGAACCGATAACCGTCAGTGTCGAGTTCAATCGACCCCCGTACGAACAATCATGGGGAACGCTTTTCAAACTCAAATCGCCAGACGGCCGATTTGTGTGCGCCGCGGGCTTCGTCAACGCCGTCCAGACCCGCTATCAGACGAATGCCAACGATCTAGAATTCTGGTGTCGGGACACCAGCAAGCCGTTGGTGCTGTCGTGGGAGAAGCTGCCTAAGCCGCATCCGAAACTGTCCCAAGCCTACATCGCCAACTACGCCGGGACGCTGGTTGACGCGACGTCCTACCAAGCATGGACCGAAGATGGTTGGAAACCTCTGGGCAGCATATTACCCGACTTCGAAAACGGCTCGACACTGTTTTGGCAGCGGTTCGGAGGCGGGACATTCCTTCACATGAAGTCCGGTATTTGCGACGGACGGTCACTGTCGGCGGGCGGGCGGCATCTTGGGGCGTTCCCAAAGGACGCCCCGCCGACATACGTTTTCGCTGCGGGTGACCGCCTCGTCGCAGCCATGAACGATACAATAGCGACGTCCACACTTGAAGATCGGCCCGACTGCGAGTTGATTCCGTTCGCCACTACTGCGTCCAATGCCGGTCGATCCTACGGTGGGATCGCGATGGGTGAAGATGTGGTGATCGGAGGCTCATCGCGCGAGGGAAACGCTCCTTTGTATATCCTGTCGAAGGACGGGGCGAAAACCGTCCACCATGACCAAACAACCCCGCGGATTGCCAACGAGCACTACACTTACACATTTTTTGCGAACGAACTTCTCGTTGGCTTGTACCCGTCCGGTGGCGTAGCCGCGATCTCGCCAGACGGCGGCTACCGCTACACCGAAACTTATGCGCCGCCCCTTGAAGACGACTGGAAAGCGCCGGACGGGATGCTCTATCGCGAAATGCAGGCGGCGGTGGTGTCCTATGGAACGCTATTCGGCGGGCTTTATCCTTGGGGGGAAGTCACCCGTTTCGACACATACGGCGAAACCAGCACGCGAGATCGCCTCGTAAGCCATCCTGCGAGAACCGGACGCTTGCCCTACATCACAGAGTCCCATGCGATCATGCAGCACTTTCCGAAGCACACGGAAGCGGCGTGGGCGCAGCGAGTGCCAACGATTGCCGTCTTCGACGGTAGAGTTTGCTCGTCTATTGGGTCAATGCGCGGTGCTATCTACGATCCGTCCCGGCAGGGCTTCATGACGGCGGACCAAGCAGCCGATTACGGTTCGGTCTTCTGCGCCCGTCTAGAGCATCAGCTTCTGTATTCCGGAGAGCTACCGGAGCGTGGCACATTCACATTTACGATTGGTGACAACCTGACGGTCGCCCTCGACGGTCGTGTGATCGCCTCGACGCTATCTCCGATTGACGCGAGCACGCTACTTTCCGACGCGACGCCAACGTTCGGAACCGGCTCTTACGGGCCAGGCCGCTCGCTCCGTTAATTCATGCGCCTACGCCAACGCGACCGTAGCCAGGTTGCTCCGTTATAGAGCGCCGAATGCGACGAGGTAGAAGGCTGCGCCGTCGAAGGCGACTCACACCACTGGTTCTGAGTGAGTGGCAGCCCTCACGGGATAGCCGGCGCCGGTCGGCGGCAGTCGCCAACAGGATCAGGTTTCGCTATTTGTGGAGCGGTCTCACTACCGAAAGGGCCGGTTTCATGACTTCGCGTCCGTTTCTCTGTCTCGCATTCGCCGCCCTCATCATTGCCTACTCCGGCGACGCGCCTGCGCAAGACAGGCCGCCATGCGTAAAATCGACCGACGCGGTCGCGGGCGAGCTGCGCAAGGTTACGACGCGGCGGCCAACGACGCGCGAGCTCGTCACCAATTGGCACATCGTGTCTCCGGAGCTGCTGTGCATCGAGACCGATGCGGGCGAAGCGAACGGGATTACCGATATCGAAGTGGTGTTTTCGAAATCTGTCGATCTCAAGAAGCTTGACGACTTGCTCGGCATGTCCGTCGGCGTGAAAGGCAAGATCGTCGATGCGCGAGACGACGGCGATACCGGCATTGTCGTCGTGCTCGACGCGGAGCTTTACGACGACCTCAACGACTCCGGGATGGTCCGGAGGAAATAACGCTCACGGCGCCGCTCTTTGTGCCTCCAGCGTCCGCTCATGGCCCATCGGTGCGTTGTGCGTCTTGACCGTTGTGACGAGCGGCCTGCAGGCCAGTCGACGGAGGACATTCCATCCGGGCCACTCAGTAGGGGCTGTTTACGGACGAACCGCCGCATTAAGCATCTGCATCGCTGGCATGCTGGGACCGGGGATGCTAGCGTTTTAGGAGGGGGGATGTTTTCGTTTCGGAGACGTCAGATGCATCTGAAGCACCTCCTCTTGATGTCGATCGCTGTGGTGGGGCTGCAGGGTCAGGAGGCGAAGGCGCAGACGCCGACGCCTTCCGTATTGCCTGCCCCTATTCAGGCCTTCAAAGGCACCATCGGCCAGCGCGCTCAGGATTCGAAGCCCTCCTTTCCCACACCTCCGACGGCTCCCAAGGGCGCACCGAACGTGCTTTTGGTGATGCTGGACGATGTCGGGTTCGCAGCGTCGCAGACTTTTGGTGGCGCCATCAATACGCCGACCCTCGAAGGGCTAGCCCAGCAGGGCCTGCGCTATAATCGCTTCCATACGACCGCCATGTGCTCGCCCACGCGCGCGGCGCTTCTGACCGGCCGAAATCACCATTCGGTGCATACCGGCCAGATCATGGAGATGGCTACAGGGTTTCCCGGATACGACACCCTCGTCGGCAAGGACACCGCGGGCATCGGTGAGGTGCTGAGGCAGAACGGTTGGAACACGGCTTGGTTTGGCAAGAACCACAATGTTCCAGACTGGGAGACCAGCCAGGCCGGCCCCTTCGACCGTTGGCCTGTCGGACTGGGCTTCGAGCAGTTCTACGGGTTCATCGGTGGCGATATGAATCAGTGGCGGCCCCTGGTGTTCGAAGGGACCACCCCGATCGAACCCTATGTCGGCAAGCCAGATTACAATCTCGACTACGATCTGGCCGATCAGGCCATCAAATACATCCAGACACAGCACTCTGCGGCACCTGATAAGCCGTTCTTCGTCTACTACGTGCCCGGCGCCACCCATGCGCCCCACCATCCACGTCAAGAGTGGGTGGACAAGTATAAGGGCAAGTTCGACATGGGCTGGGACGCCCTACGCGAGCAGACCCTCGCCCGCCAAAAGCAGCTCGGGATCGTGCCTGCAGATACGGCGTTGACGGCTCGCTCAGAGGGAATTCCGGCGTGGGATTCCCTCGACGCCGATCAAAAGCGGCTATCGATCCGTATGATGGAGATTTACGCCGGATACCTCGAACAGACCGACCACAACGTCGGTCGCGTCCTAAAGACGATCAATGATCTCGGGATGACCGACAACACGCTGGTTATCTACATCGTCGGCGACAATGGTGCGTCTGCCGAGGGGCAGATTGAGGGCGCCGTGAACCTCGAAGGCGCGATGAATGGCGTTGTCCAAACGACACCGCAGATGATCGCCAACATCAACGACCTAGGCACATGGAAAGCCTATAACCATTTCCCGGTCGGGTGGGCGCACGCGCTGGACACCCCTTTCCAGTGGACGAAGCAGATCGCCTCCCATCTTGGCGGAACTCGCAACGGCATGGTGGTGTCCTGGCCCGCCCGGATCAAGGACAATGGCGGCCTGCGGTCGCAATGGCATCATGTCATCGACATCCTGCCGACCGTGCTTGAGGGCGTTGGTGTGCCGCAACCGACGATGGTCAACGGTGTGAAGCAAAGGCCGATCGAGGGCGTCAGCATGGCCTACACGTTCGCCAGCGCCAGCGCGCCGTCGACGCACCGGACGCAGTATTTCGAGCTGTTCGGAAATCGCGCGATCTATCACGACGGCTGGATGGCCTCGACGACCCCCGCCGGTCCGCCATGGTCATCGAGCATCCCAAAGCTCGATGTCATCACCGGCTACAAGTGGGAGCTCTACAATCTCGACCAGGACTTCAGCCAGTCCAAGGATCTGGCGGCATCACAGCCCCAGAAGCTCGGAGAGATGCAGGCCTTGTTCTACTCTGAGGCGGCCAAATACCGAGTGCTGCCGTTGGACAACGATCGAGTGATGCGGCTGAACCCGGCAAATCGGCCGAGCCTCAGCGAGGGCAGAACCTCGTACACGTACTATGCTGGGGCAAAGCGAATTCCGGAAGGTGTCGCCCCCGACATCAAGAACCGGTCTTGGGCCCTCACCAGCAAGATCGATGTGAAGGAAGGCCAAACCGATGGCATGATCGCCACGCTTGGCGGGCTCTTCGACGGCTGGGCGCTCTACCTCAACAAGGGCAAACCCGTCTTCCACTACAACTTCGCCAAGGTCGCCCATTACGAAGTCGCCAGTGCCGAGGCTCTGACCCCGGGTAAACACATTGTCCTGCTAGACTTCAAGTACGATGGCGGCGGGATGGGCAAGGGTGGTGTTGCGACCTTGTTCGTCGATAGCCAGCAGGTTGCTCAAGGCAGGATCGAGCACACGGTCGCAGTCCGTTACACGATGAGCGTTGAGACATTCGATGTGGGAGAAGACACGGGGACGCCAGTCAACCTCAGCTACGATGTCCCGTTCAAATTCGCCGGCACAATCGAAAGTGTCACGATTGATCTGAAATAGGTCGTAACCCCCGGGGACGTTTACTCGGGCGCTTAGACAACCGGAACGTTCAATTCGGACTGGGCTTCCGCAGGATCTTGTCCATCGCTTTTCCGCGCGCGAGCTCGTCGATCAATTTGTCCAAGTACCGGAATTCGCGCGTCATCGGCTCTTCGATATCTTCCACCCGGATACCGCAAACCACGCCCTTGATCGCGGTTCGCGCGGGATTGATCGCGGGGGCTTGGGCAAAAAACGTTTCAAAGTCGGTCCGCTTTTCGATCTGCGCGTCCAGCGCCTTCTGGCTGTAGCCCGTCAACCAGGAGATGATCTGGTCGACTTCCGCTTTTGTCCGTCCCTTTTTCTCCGCCTTCGCAACGTAGTGCGGATAAACGCTTGCGAAGCTCGTCGTGTAGATCCGGTGCTTTGCCATGTGCGGTATAGCTCCGTGAGGAACGTCCTGGTTCGACGGCGCTAGCGCCAGTAGATGCCGAGGGCGATCAGGACGGCGCCGATCAGCAGCATCACGATCGCAATCAAATTGAAAACCTTGGCGGCGAAATGTCCGATGACGGTGCCTGCCGTCCGCTTCGCCTTGCCGGTGAGGGACGCCTCGCGCGCAATCTCGTTGTATTTTTCCTCGAGAGCGGTCGGGGTCTCGGCGGTGCGCTTGCCGCGCGCGACCTGCCAGGCACTGTCGAAGGCCGCGCCCGCGAGGTCGTAGCGCGAGACGCGCCACATAATGAGCACGCCGAGCAGGGCCAGGCCCGCGCCCCAGATCATCATCCACTCGTTGGCGCCGAGTTCAGTTGGAAACGTCATGGTGGTGCCCCCCGATGCGTCGGGCGCCCTTTGCGGGCGGCCCGGTTGTTTCTAAGCGGTGCCGGCATGTGAACCGGCCGGTAGGATTAACGGCACGTTGGTTACGGATTTTCCCGAGGCGGCGCAACCGATCGTGTACAATTGCGGACGATCCACTCCGCTTACATCATCGGGAGATCGACCATGCAAGCCTCGCCCTATGCCGCCCCTCCAGGCAGTGTCAGAATGCGTCCCATCCTCGACGACCTGGCCCGCAACTGGTGGCTGATCCTGTTGCGCGGCGTGCTCGCCGTCATCTTTGGCGTGCTGACGTTCGTCTGGCCCGGGATCACGCTCGTCACGCTCGTGATCCTTTATGGCGCCTTCGCCTTCGTGGATGGCGTGCTGGCGATCGCCGCCGCGATCCGGGGCGGGTTTCCTGCGCCACGCTGGTGGCTGGCGCTGGTCGGCGTGTTCGGCATCGCGGCCGGCGTTCTGACGGTGGTGTGGCCGCAGATCACGGCGCTCGTGTTGCTCCTCTTCATCGCCGCCTGGGCCATTGCGACGGGCGTGATGCAGATCATCGGCGCGATCAAGATGCGCAACGAGATCGAGGGCGAATGGCTGCTGATCGCGAGCGGCGTGCTGTCCGTAATCTTCGGCCTCATGATCATCGCTTGGCCGGGCGCGGGCGCGCTGGCCATGGTGCTCGTGATCGGGTCGTTCGCGATCCTGTACGGCATTCTGATGATCGGGTTCAGCCTGAGGCTGCGCAAGCATGCCGAGGTGCGGATCTAAGCGGCGGCTGTGGAGTTGGCGACTGTTCCCGCTCCCCGCAAGCGGTGAGGGGCAGCGATATGTGCTGTGCCACTACCATTCCGCAACCCGACATCTCGAACGAGAACCTGCCCCTCATCCTAACCTTCTCCCCATAAGCATGGGGAGAAGGGACCGGTCGCACTTATGCTTCCGATCCAATCTTGCAATGCAACGAGGCATTCACCTCCCGACCCCAAAAAAGGCCTCCTCTTCCCGTCCCGACAGAGAGCACTGCCGTTTCGGGGAGAACGCGACCTGTCCCCTCTCCCGTTCTTACGTCCATGCGGAGCATGGCTCCGCCATGACGAGAGGGCTAGGGTGGGGGGCAGAAGCGGGTAAGGGGCAGCCACGTCGACAGTCGATTCCGCAGGCAGCTTCACAAGTCCCCACGAAAGCAGCGCATGTCGTTCTCCGCGACGACTTGGGAGCTTCTCCCCATAGTCATGGGGAGAAGGGACCTGGCTGCGTTCGCGACGACGAATCAGCATTGCCCGTGATATGCGAACAGCATGCGGGGAGAGACTCAGGTTCGCATCATCGGCATCGATCCGGGGCTCAGGCGCACCGGGTGGGGCGTCATCGAAACCGATGGCGTGCGGCTCAGCTATGTCTCGTCGGGGGTCATCACCTCGACCTCGGACGAGGATCTCGCCTACCGGCTGCGCGAGCTGTTTGAAGGGCTGATGGCGGTGATCGCGGCGTCCGACGCGCGCGAGGCGGCCGTCGAAGAGACGTTCGTCAACGAGAACCCGCGGTCCACGCTCAAGCTCGGGCAGGCGCGCGGCATGGCGCTGCTGGCGCCCGCCATGCGGGGGCTGCGTGTATCCGAGTACACGCCTAATCTGATCAAGAAATCGGTCGTGGGCGCGGGGCACGCGGACAAGAAGCAGATCCAGGCGATGATCGGCTTCCTGCTGCCGAAGGCGCGCTTCGACTCGGCCGACGAGGCGGATGCGCTGGCCATCGCCATCTGCCACGCCAACCATCGCGGCGCGGCGGCGCTGGCGCGGCGTCTTCTCGCCAAGGAAGAGGCACTCAGATGATCGGTCAGCTTAAAGGCATCGTGGACGCCATCGGAGAGGCCCACGCCATCATCGACGTCGGCGGTGTCGGCTACGAGGTGCAACTCTCGTCGCGCACGCTGCGCAACCTCAAGCACGGCGAGACGGTCGTGCTGACCATCGACACGCACGTGCGCGAGGACGCCATCCGCCTCTATGGTTTCCAGAGCGAGGTCGAGCGCAGCTGGTTCCGCACGCTGCAAGGCGTGCAGGGCGTCGGGTCCAAAGTGGCGCTGGGCGTGCTCGGCGTGCTGTCGACGAACGATCTCGCTAACGCCATTGCGCTCGGCAACTGGGCGGCGGTGGAGCAGGCGCAGGGCGTCGGCAAGAAACTCGCGCAGCGTATCGTGACGGAGCTCAAGGACAAGGCGCCGGGGCTCTCTGTCGCGGGGCTCAATCAGCCGTCCGGGGAGACCGCAGGCGGAGACGCGTCTGGCGTTCCGGCGGCGGGACTGGCGGCCGCGGAAGCGATCTCGGCCTTGACCAACCTCGGCTACAATCCGTCCCAGGCGGCAGCAGCCGTCGCCGTGGCGATGAAAGAGCTTGGAGTGGATGCCGACACCGCCAAGCTCATCCGGCGCGGGCTCAAGGAACTGGCGCGGTAGGGTGGCGTGCGGGCAGGCTCAATCAAACGCATTGAACAGGGTGGCGGCTAGCTGTCTGGAAAGCGCTTGTGACCCGAAGCGGACAATCACGGGATTTCTCTGATCAGGTGAGAGAACGGTCAATTTCTCCCGGAACATGAACCAGCAAGGACAGATTTTTCTCGTTGCGCCGACGAAAGCAGCGGCGTGGCTTCACTGCGGGCTGGCACCTTCAATAGCCCTGCGAATGTCATGCACGACTTGCTCTTCCCAACTTACGGTATTTTCGCTTGCGGCACGCCAGCTGCTTGGTGATCCCTGCGAAAACCCAAGCTCAATGTAAAATGGTGTGGTTGGTAGCCTACCCTCCACATATGTGCGCTCAGCAATCTGATCCCTTTCGGAACCTTCCAAGCGCATGTGCACAACATCGAGCAACCGCGCAGGCCAATGAGGTACACGGCCCGTGTACTCCCTTACTTTCAGTCGTCGTGGCGTGATTGTTAGGCTCGCACTTGATGGCACACTCGCAGGTTCAGATGTAAAGCAGTAGCTAATCGGCTTACCACGTGTCCCGCCCGAGGGCGTCCGCTCGGTGAGCGAGCAGTCTCGATCCTTCAAACGGTGAACTTCGGTTTCTGCACCGTTGGTGATGTAGACTGCTTCGACAGGTGCCAAGTGCAAGAGCCTCTGACAAAGCTTAACGCAGGAAGTCGAATGAAAAAACAACTTGTCGGCCTGAATAATAACGTCCGATCAGATCTTAACGGGTAGAACACCCGCATCGTCACGCTGGTATGAACTGACCACTCTATCGAATGAGAAACGAGCGAACTCGGGCAGACCGTAAGCGACAGCCGCAACACATGTGGCACTGATCGGCAAGGCCCATTTCAGGTTCCTGGTAAGATCATATGCAAGCAGGCCTGGACCGATCGCCACCAAATACGTGAAAATCGTCGGCAAGAACAAGACGGGCAGAACAAGCGCCATCAAACCGAGAAAGGCCACGCCCGGAAAGAGCAGGAGGAAGGTTAGAATGCCCGCAATGACAACACTCGCTACATACCACTTCATAAATTCCTAACCATGCGGTTTTCTGCCGGAACATGCAGCCTGCAATTTCTCAGTTGCTTTCCCCTTAACTTTTTTTCGTCGTTTGTTGATGGCCGGCACCAAAAGCGGACCTTTTTCGCGTTTGGGCGTTCTCATTAGGTAAGCGATGTGCAAACTGTTTTCGTTTCCGGTGTGGCTGGTGCTGTCGCTGATCTGGACCGGCATCGGCCGTCGCGGCGGCGATGAAAGAGCTTGGAGTGGATGCCGACACCGCTCAATTGATCCGGCGCGGGCTCAAGGAGCTGGCGCGGTAGGGTTCGGGCGTTCGGACCGTAGGTGCCTCATCCTGGGCACCTTATGTCGGCCGCATGGGCACAAGCCGACCATGTCGGCAGGCTGCGATGCAAACGCTTTCGACCAAGTGCCGACATCTGCCAATTGAGCCCGGCACGTCGGCTTGCGAGCCAGAAGCGGACGACGGCTGCCTGCGGACCGACTGCAGACGAAACTGATTGCTGATCGCGATATCCAGTTCTGGCCTTTTCGCGTTTGGTTCTCGTCGTCCGCGATCATGGGGAGTTCGCGGTTTCTGAAGGCGGCTTCAAGGGGCCCGCGCGAACCGGGCCGCCGAGACGCAGCGTCCCGGCGGCACGTCCACGCCGTCAAATTAGAAATTAAACCCGATGCCGGCGGTTGCCAGGTGATGGGACGTTTCGTCGAGGCGAACCGTCCAGGCACTGGTGGGAGCATGGGTGGGATACACGGTGGGCCCGAAAGT
>NZ_JBHYDS010000006.1:175139-311377 GCF_051860585.1 Hyphomicrobium sp. | reverse complement strand
TGGCTGGATCAGGCTTGCGCCCATTGTCCAATATTCCCCACTGCTGCCTCCCGTAGGAGTCTGGGCCGTGTCTCAGTCCCAGTGTGGCTGGTCATCCTCTCAGACCAGCTACTGATCGTCGCCTTGGTGAGCCGTTACCTCACCAACTAGCTAATCAGACGCGGGCTCATCTATCGGCGATGAATCTTTCCCCCGAAGGGCGTATGCGGTATTACCCCAAGTTTCCCTGAGCTATTCCGTACCGATAGGAAGATTCCCACGCGTTACTCACCCGTCTGCCACTCTGTATTGCTACAGCGTTCGACTTGCATGTGTTAGGCCTGCCGCCAGCGTTCGTTCTGAGCCAGGATCAAACTCTCAAATTGAAAAGTTCGATTCTGGACGGCTTGGAGGGAATCTCCAAGGATACTGCGTAACGGGCACCTTCACACAGACGCACACTTGACCCGAGGTTTCCCCCGCGCCCAGCGCGTCGGTGATGGCTTAGAAAACGCAGTATACGCCAGAGTATCGTAGGTCTCTCAAGCTCCGAGGAGCTTTTCGAGACCACGCTAGGACTCCGCCGCCTGCGTTTCTCTTCCTTCAAATTTGACTTGTCAAAGAGCGCGCCAAAGACAGATCGTCGGCCGGTCGCTAAGACCAGCTTTTTCAGGACAACAGGTTCCATTCCGGTTTCCCGGTTGGGAACCACAACTGTTATCGAGAGAGCGATGCCCGTCAAGGGCGGCGAAGCACTGTGTGCCCCGCGACAAGGACCGAATAAATAGATAACCCCCCGCCGTGTCAACACCAACTTCACGCGCTCGCGTTTTTTTTCGTTAACGATCTGAAATTGAACGAAATTTTTTTCACATTTTGGCCGATCGAGCCGGCCGTCCAACGTGCGCTACGAGATGGAAAACGCGACCATCCCCCTGTCCAAGTCCTCTCAAAGCTCGAATCCAGGCCCGGCACACCCCTCCCGGGAGCCATTTGGGCCACCCGGGGAGGCCTTCAGGCGGTTTCCGTCTTCGGGACCCGTTCGGACCACCTCTGCAGGATGGCCCTCTCTGAGGGATCCGCTTTGACCGATCCGAAAGGCGACCTCTCCCTCTTCACCCGCCGGGGACACCCGCTTTCCCCCACCTCCTACAATCCGCCAATCCGCCGGCGTTCGCCCCAGTCCGCCATGAGAGCGCCAGCTTTGTGCAGGCAATCTCCCGCAGCATCGTGATTTGGATCGCGGCCGCGATTTCGCTCCGTTCGTGGGGGCGAATAGCTCATGATCCGATCCGGCGTGGCCGTGCGCCCGCCGAAAGCAGACCAAGCTGGGTACTTCCCCAGTCGGGCCTGCGGGGGGAAAATTTGTGTCCGGCTTGCCAAGGGCAGGCCGGGAAGCCGAGCCGAAAGGGGACAAGCTCGTCGTGGTCGACCATCGCCGTCACGCTCCCATCGGGCGCTGCCGTCCCGTGGCTGCAAAGCATGCGGCCCGGCCGCAGCCCGCTTTGTACCGCGGTGCGAAAGCGCGCGGGCAGCGCGACATGTACGCGACCGACCACGCCGAACCGAAACGCGAAGGCCGCTTCCGCTGGCTCATGAGCAACTGCCTGGCCGCCGCCGTCGGCGGCATCGCAATTCTCGTCGTGATCTTTGGCGCCGCCGACAAGCAGGAGAGCGAGGACGGCCTGATGCCCGCGCTTCAGCGCCTGCGCGAAGGCACAGCCTCTCCGCCGCTCGAAGCCCTGCTTCGCCGTGACGACGGCCTCAAGTGGGCCGTGCCGAAGGTCGATCGCCTGCAAGTCACCAGCGGCGCCAAATCCACCCGCTTCATCATTCACGAAACGCTGCGCCAGCGCCGCGGCGGCCGCGAATACATCTACGCCAAGCCCTACGTCCGCCTCGTTGCGCGCCTCGCGCCGGTGCCGCCCGCCTCGGCCGCGTCGATCCCGGCGTTCAATCCGTTCAAGCTCTACGCCAACAACAAGCCGATCGGCGACGAGGACGAGGCAGCCCCGCAAAACGCCGCGCAACGCAGCGACGTCGCCGTCAACGTGCTGGACCTTCTGGGCGGCGTGCTGCCGCTCGAGGACGGCCAGGTCATCGACAACGACGAGGCGGCCGAACTCGTCGAGCGTTTCGAAAGCTCCGAAAACGTCTCCTCGACCGGGTCTTTCTTCGGCATCGGCGGCGGCACGGAGCCCGACGAACTCGGCGCCCAGCCGAACAAGGCCGCGAACGCCGAGGCCAAGGACCCGCACACGACGGTGCTCGCCAAGGCGGGCAGCGAGGACGACACCGGCTCGAGCGAACTCGATATCCTGAAGCCGACTGTGAAAACCGTTCGTGACGGCCAGAAGCTGTCTCAGCTCCTCGTCGAAGCCGGCGCCACGCAGTGGCAGGTCCGTGAAATGATGGAGGCGATGAAGCCCGTCATCGCCGAAAAAGCGATCCTGCCGGGCCAGGAAGTGCACATCGCGCTGCAGCCTTCGATCACGCAACAGAACCGCATGGAGCCCGTGCGCTTCAGCGTTTACGACGAAGGACACGCTCACAAAGTTACCGTCACGCGCAACAGTTCAGGCGAGTTTGTGGCGAGCGCGACGCCCGTCGGCGACGAGCTTCTCGTCCGCGCCATGCAGAACGACAGCGGCGCCCCGCAGACCTCGAGCCTCTACGCCGCGCTCTATTACGCGAGCTTGTCGGAGAGCGTTCCGGACGAAACCATTCAAAAGATTTTGCAGGTTCACGCCTACGAAACCGACTTTCGCCGGCGTCTGCGGGCGGGCGATACCTGCGAAATGTTCTTTGACCTGAAAGATGAAGGCGGCACCGACGGCCCGCCCGGCGAACTGCTCTTCACGTCCATCTCGACGGGCGGCGAGACGCGCCGTTATTACCGCTTCCGCACGCCCGACGGGCAGGTCGACTACTACGATCACGAAGGCAACAACGCGAAGAAGTTCCTCAATCGCCGCCCGGTCCGCGCCGACGATATCCGTCTCACGTCGGGCTTCGGCATGCGCCGCCATCCGCTGCTCGGCGAGTACAAGATGCACACCGGCATCGACTGGTCCGCGCCCACCGGAACGCCCATTCTCGCCGCCGGAAACGGCGTCATCGAAGAGGCCGGCCGCAAGGGCTACAACGGCAATTACGTCCGCATCCGCCACGCCAACGGCTACCAGACGGCCTACAGCCACATGTCGCGTTTTGCGCCCGGCGCCGCGCCCGGCGTGAAGGTCAGACAAGGCCAGGTGATCGGCTATATCGGCACGACGGGCCTCTCGTCCGGCCCGCATTTGCACTTCGAAGTGCTGGTCAACAACCAGTTCGTGAACCCGCTCTCCATCGAAGTGCCGCGCGAGCGCCAGCTCGAAGGCAAGGATCTGGCCGCCTTCCATAAGGAACGCATGCGCATCGACGAACTGATGCGCCGCGCGCCGGTTCTAACCGCAAGCAAGTAGCCCAATCCACCGCCGCGAGCTCCGACCCATCCCTCCCCCTCATGCCGGAGGCATGTCTCCGACACGACGTGGGGGAGGTTAGGAGGGGGCATCCAGAACCCATCGGTAGGGCTTCCCCCACCCCGGCCCTCCCCACAAGGGGGAGGGAGAAAGGGAGTTCCACACCGCAGCTGACAAAAAAGAAAAACCCTCCCCCGCGTCCGCGGGGAGAGGGCTTCACTGCCTTACTGCCGACTGCCTTACTGCCTGCTGCCTGCTGCCTGCTGCCTGCTGCCTGCTGCCTGCTGCCTACGCAGCCGCCGCTTTCGCCTGCACGCCGTTGATCGTCAGCTTGCCGTCCTGCACCGACACACGAACGGTATCCCCGTCCTTCACCGTGCCGCGCAGGATCTCCTCGGCGAGTGGATCCTGGACATGCTTCTGGATCACCCGCTTCAGCGGCCGCGCGCCGTAGATCGGATCGTAGCCCTTGTTCGCAAGCCACGTCCGGGCCTGATCGTCGAGTTCGATCGTCATCTTGCGGTCGGCGACGAGCGCCTGCAGCCGCTTCATCTGGATGTCGACGATCGCCGCCATGGCCTCTCGCGGCAAGCGGTGGAATACGACGATCTCGTCGATACGGTTGATGAATTCGGGCCGGAAATGACGCCGCACCGAGTCCATGACGAGGCCGTACGCATCCTCCTCGCTCATCACCTTGTCCTCGCCCGGCATGCCGAAGCCCATCGGCTGACGCGGGTCAGCCAGGAATTCGGCCCCGAGGTTCGAGGTCATGATGATCAGCGTATTCTTGAAGTCGACCGTGCGGCCCTGTCCGTCCGTCAGGCGCCCTTCGTCGAGCACCTGCAGCAGAACGTTGAACACGTCCGGATGCGCCTTCTCCACCTCGTCGAACAGCACGACCTGATACGGCCGGCGCCGCACGGCTTCGGTGAGCGCACCGCCCTCTTCGTAGCCGACGTAGCCGGGCGGCGCGCCGATGAGGCGGGATACGGAGTGCTTCTCCATGTATTCGCTCATGTCGAGGCGCACCATCGCGCTGTCGTCGTCGAACAGGAACGCGGCCAGCGCCTTCGTCAGCTCGGTCTTGCCGACGCCCGTGGGGCCGAGGAACATGAACGAGCCGATGGGCCGGTTCGGATCCTGCAAACCCGCACGCGCACGGCGGACGGCCGTCGCAACCGCTTGCACGGCTTCGTCCTGGCCCACGACGCGCTTCGCCAGCGCCAGTTCCATCTTGAGCAGCTTGTCGCGCTCGCCTTCGAGCATCTTGTCGACAGGCACACCCGTCCAGCGCGAGACGACGCCCGCGATCTGGCTCGGCGTCACGGCCTCTTCGACCATCACGCCGCCGCCCGCATCCGCGTTTTCGATGCCCTTGAGCTTGGCTTCGAGATCGGGAATGACCGCATGCGCGAGTTCACCCGCCCGCGCGTAGTCGCCCTTGCGCTGCGACTGCACAAGCTCGGTCCGCTTCCGGTCCAGCTCCTCCTTCACCTTCTGCGCCGAGCCGAGCTTGTTCTTCTCGGACTGCCAGCGTTCGGTGAGCGCGCGCGAGCGCTCCTCGAGGTTCGCAATCGTGCCTTCGAGCTTCTGCAGGCGATCCTTCGACGCCTGGTCCGTTTCCTTCTTCAGCGCTTCGCGCTCGATCTGCGCCTGCATCAGGTCGCGATCGATCGCATCCAGTTCCTCGGGCTTGCTGTCCACCTGCATGCGCAGGCGCGACGCCGCCTCGTCGACGAGGTCAATCGCCTTGTCGGGCAGGAAACGATCCGTGATGTACCGGTTGGAAAGGTTCGCGGCCGCCACCAGCGCCGAATCCGTGATGCGGACGCCGTGATGCAGCTCATACTTCTCCTTGAGTCCGCGCAGGATCGAGATCGTATCCTCGACCGACGGCTGGTCGACGAAGATCGGCTGGAAGCGCCGCGCCAGCGCCGCGTCCTTCTCGATGTTCTTCTTGTACTCGTCGAGCGTGGTCGCGCCGACGCAATGCAGCTCGCCGCGCGCCAGCGCCGGCTTCAGAAGGTTGCCCGCGTCCATGGAGCCTTCGGCCTTGCCCGCGCCCACGATGGTGTGCAGCTCGTCGATGAACAGGATGATGCGTCCGTCCTCGGCCTGCACCTCGTTGAGCACGCTTTTCAGCCGCTCCTCGAACTCGCCACGGAACTTCGCGCCCGCGATCAGCGAGCCCATGTCGAGCGAGAGAAGCTTCTTGTCCTTCAGGCTCTCGGGCACGTCGCCGGCGACGATACGTTGCGCCAAGCCTTCCGCGATCGCCGTCTTGCCGACGCCGGGCTCACCGATCAGCACGGGATTGTTCTTGGTCCGGCGGCTCAGCACCTGAATGGTGCGGCGGATCTCTTCGTCACGCCCGATCACCGGATCGAGCTTGCCGTTGGCGGCCGCTTCCGTGAAGTCGCGCGTGAACCGCTTCAGCGCCTCGAAGCTTTGCTCCGCGCTTGCGCTGTCCGCGGTCCGGCCTTTCCGGATCTCGTTGATGGCCCCGTTGAGCCGATCGGGAGTGACGCCCGAGGCGGCGAGAATCTTACCGGCCTCGGAGCCCTTTTCGAGCGCAAGCGCAAGCAGCAGCCGTTCGACCGTGACGAACCGGTCACCGGCCTTCTCGGCAATTTTGTTGGCGTTGTCGAACACGCGCGCGAGTTCCGGCGCGATGTAGAGCTGGCCGGCCCCGCCGCCACTGATCTTCGGCCGTTTCGCCAAAGCCTGTTCGACCGCATCGAGGGCTTGCTTATGCTGTCCGCCCGCGCGCGCGATCAGACCCGCCGCCGCGCCCTCGGGATCGTCGAGCAGCACCTTGAGCAGATGCTCGGTCGAAAACTGCTGGTGTCCCTCACGGAGCGCCAGGCCCTGAGCCGACTGCACGAACCCTTTGGCGCGATCCGTATACTTCTCGAAATCCATCTTATTACCTCCTCAGCGCACGCCACCGCCCTCCTGGGAGGCCCGTATGACGCACCGTCAACGAATGGTCTTCGACGGCAGCACCCAGGCCCAATCGGCACCCGGCGACTACCGCCTGGAGCTGATATAGGAGGGCCGCGCCCGGTATAAAGGGGAGGCCCCATAATCAGGAGCGGGCACAATCAGAAGCGGGCCGGCGTGGTATCAAAATACCGGGCTGCGAACGGATGAGGCGAACGAATGACGGGTGTGGTTACGGGTCTCTATCGATATCCCGTCAAAGGCCTCTCGGCCGACCCCCTGCAACATGTCACGTTGGAAGCCGGCCAGACCCTGCCCTTCGACCGCGCCTGGGCGATCGAAAACGGTCCGACCCGGCTCGAGCCCGACGCACCGGCCTACCGTCCACCGTCGAGCTTTCTGACGTTGAAGCGCGATGAACGCCTGGCCGCGCTGCAAACCCGGTTCGAGGAGGAGGCGCGTCGACTGGTCATTTCACGCGGCGGCCGTCCGGTGGCGAGCGGCGACCTGACCACACCCGTCGGGAGGCAGGTGCTCGAGCAGTTCATCGCTGCGTTCATGGCGGACAGCCTGCGCGGCCGCCCGAAGATCGTCAGCGCCCCCGGTCATAGCTTCTCCGACACCCGCGAAAAACGCGTGCACGTCATCAGCCTGCGCTCCCTGCGCGAGCTTGAGCGCGTGGTCGGCCGCCCCGTCGATCCGCTGCGCTTCCGCCCCAACGTCATCCTCGACGGGCCGGAGCCGTGGGCGGAATTCGATTGGATCGGCCGCGACATCACGGCTGGCCCGGTCAGCCTCCGGATCAGCAGCCGCACGGAGCGCTGCGCCGCCACCAACGTCGATCCGGCGACCGGCGTGCGCGACATGGCCATCCCCGCCTCCCTCCAGCGTGAGTGGGGGCACACCGACTTCGGCATCTACGCGGAAGTCCTGAACGACGGCAGCCTGTCGGTGGGCGACGGCCTGAGCCTCTGACCAGCGGGAATCGGCCTCTGACCACCCGCACGTCGACCATTCGGACGCCCGCGGGAATCGCCCGAGCGAGACCAAAAAAAGAGGCCGCAGGTTCAACCCGCGGCCTCATAAATCTTGTCGGATGCCTGACCCGCGTCAGTCGCTGCTTTCCACGGCCGGCGTCGGCGCAGGCGGTGCCCCGCCCTCGTCGCCTGCGGCTGCGGCCTCGCGGCGCGGACGGCGCACAGGCCGGCGCAGGAACTCCGGCTGCTCGTGATGCGGCACGGGAGCGCGCTCGGCACGGCGCGGGGCCGCGGCTTCGACACCGATGTCCGGTTGCGGCGCCCGATCCGGACGGTCGACGCGCTCGACTCGTTCCGGGCGCTCCGCACGTTCAGGACGGTCCACGCGTTCGGGTCTGTCGACACGCTCCGGTCTGTCGGCACGCGTGTCCACACGTTCCGGTCGGTCGGCACGCGGGAAGCGGTCCTCGCGGTTTCCGCGATCGCCACGATCCTGGAAATTGCGGTCTCCGCCGCGATCCCCACCCCGGTCGCCGCGATCTCCGCGGTCCCGGTTGAAGGAGCGTCCACCGCCGTCGTTTCGCAGTCCGCGGTCGTCATAGCGCGGCCCGTCGTTATGGCGCGGCTGACCTTCGTTGCGATGCTGGGGTTGCGAATAGGCCTGCTGCGGCTGGCCCTGATCACTGAACTCCCCGTCCTCGTCACCGAAGTCGTCGTTCATCGAAACCGGCTCGCCGAAGCCTGCCGGGCGCGGACGGCCCTGGCCGTTCTGCAAGTCACCGCCGCCCTGCGCGATCTGCTGTTCGCGGTAGGTTATGATGATGCGGTTGTAGTGCTCGGCGTGCTGCAGATAGTTCTCTGACAGCACCGGATCGCCGCTCGACTGGGCGTCGCGCGCCAACATGATGTATTTCTCTGCGATGTGAGCCGGCGTGCCGCGAAGTTTGACGTCCGGGCCCGTGCTTTCGAAGCTCCGCGTCAAGGGGTTCTGGCCCTTGCGGTTATGATTGCTTCCGCCACCACTACCGCCACCGCCACCGCCGCTGCCGCCGCCACTGTTATTGTTGCGGCCGCGCCCTCTGCGGTTCTGCTGTCCCTGCCTCATAGGCTCCATTCTCGACAGTTGTGAAATTCGTTGCTGCCGCGCGCGAACCCGCGGCTGTCCAAAAAGACTGACCCTCCGCGACCCGATTTGCCGCGCTTCGCTAGACCGGTTGCCCGGCGGATACCAAAAAACCCCCGACCTCGCCGCGTTTGCACCGATCAGAGCGTTGCAGCCCCCGATGCCGCAACCTGATCCATCTTAGTTTTAGTGCCCGAACGACGACATCTATCCGAAAGGGAGGAGCGTAAATGCGAGTGGCACCCAAGGCCCGGATCGGGAGCGCGCAAAACCTGCGGCATCACCAACGGCGCCTATCCGCCGATATCGCACTTCGCCATGCGCGAAATAATGACAAACGGAACGCTGTCATCGGCCACTGCGCATGGCCCTGTGTCCTGTCTCTTTACATTAGACCTGACCGATAGCGAATCCAAGACCTTTTAGAGTGATGGATAACGCTGTGTCTTAACGGCAACACAACGCGTGTGCTGCCCAAGATCCTGCCATACCTCGATGTGACGCGTGACCCCGGAGGGGCGCATCGCCCGGAACAGGTTGGAAACATCCTCGGCCTGCCCCGCGCCCACTTCGAGCACGATCCAGCCCTCGGGCACGATCCGCTCCGCTCCGTTTGCGAAAGCGCGATAGAAGTCGAGACCGTCCGCACCCCCGTCGAGCGCCGCGTGGGGATCGAACAGCCGCACATCGGGATCGAGGCCCGCGATGTCGCCGGACGGAATGTACGGCGGGTTCGACACCAGCAGATCGAACGGACCTTCGAGGCCGTCGAGCATGCGGCGGGCCAGAAACTCAGCCCGCCCCGACACGCCGAGACGCTCCGCATTGCCCCGCGCCGCCGTCAGTGCGGCGTCGCTGATGTCGGTACCGATGCCCGTCGCGAGCGGGAGTTCCGCCAGCAGCGTGACGAGCAGCGCGCCCGAGCCCGTGCCGATGTCGAGGATGCGGATGGGCCGCTCGCGCCAGCCTTCGCGCGCCGCGATCTCAAGCGCCGCTTCGATCACGGTCTCGGTGCAGGGACGCGGATCGAGCGTCGCCGGCGTCACGGCGAAGCTCCGCCCGAAAAATCCGCGTTCGCCGAGAATGCGCGACACCGGCTCGTGCGCCAGCCGGCGGGTGGCAAAGCCGGCAAGCCTCGCCGCTCCGGGCGCGTCGACCCGCCTTTCGGGCTCGCGCAGCAAATCCGTGCCGGTCAGTCCCAGCGCGCCGAGCAGCAGCAGACGCGCGTCCCGCGCCGCGCCATCGATGCCGGCATCCGACAGCACACGCGTCAAAAGGGCCATCGCCTCGCGAACCTGGAGTCCTTCATAGGAGATAGGTGCCGCGCTGCTCATGCCCGCCACCGTCATTCTCTCACCCGCCGTGCCCCTGCATCGCCGCCAGCGCTTCGGCCTGATCTTCGGCGATCAGCTGATCGATGATCTCGTCGAGGCCGACGCCTTCCATGACCCGGTCGATATTATGCAGCGTCAGATTGATCCGGTGATCCGTCACGCGGCCTTGCGGAAAGTTGTAGGTCCGGACGCGCTGCGACCGGTCGCCCGAACCGACCTGGGTCTTCCGTGCCTCGCTGCGCTGGCTGTCCACACGCTCGCGCTCCAGTTCGAACAGACGCGACCGCAGCACCTGCATGGCGAGCCGCCGGTTCTGATGCTGCGACTTCTCCGCCGAAACCACGATCAGCCCGGTCGGCAGATGCGTGATGCGCACCGCACTGTCCGTCGTGTTGACGTGCTGGCCGCCGGCGCCGCCCGCCCGCATCGTGTCGATGCGAATGTCCTCGGCCTTGATGTCGATGTCGATGTCTTCGGCTTCCGGCAGCACGGCCACCGTCGCCGCCGAGGTATGAATGCGCCCGCCGCTCTCGGTCGCCGGAATGCGCTGCACCCGATGGCCGCCGCTCTCGAACTTGAGCCGCGCGAACACGCCCTTGCCGGTGATCGAGGCGATGACTTCCTTGTAGCCGCCGAGATCGCTCTCCGACATGGAGATGAC
Source organism: Hyphomicrobium sp. (assembly GCF_051860585.1). Taxonomy (GTDB): domain Bacteria; phylum Pseudomonadota; class Alphaproteobacteria; order Rhizobiales; family Hyphomicrobiaceae; genus Hyphomicrobium_C. The sequence continues at coordinate 300,893 of NZ_JBHYDS010000006.1, read as the reverse complement.
TTCCGTCTGCCAGCCCCGGAGATCGGCATAGCGCTGGTACATGCGGAACAAGTCGGCTGCAAAGAGCGCCGCTTCGTCACCGCCCGTACCGGCCCGCACTTCGAGGATCGCGCTTTTCTCGTCCGCAGCATCCTTTGGCAGCAGCAGCACCCGGAGCCCAAGCTCCATCTGCTCGATGCGGGGGCGGAGCAAATCCAGCTCGTCTCGCGCCATTTCCACGATCCCCTTATCCTGGGAGGGATCGTTGATGATCGCAACGAGATCGGCCTGCTCGTGCTCGGCGGCTTCAAGCTCGCGCACGGCGGCGATCAACGGCTGCAGCTCTGAGAACTCGCGCGTCAGCCGCACGTAGGTCGCCTGCGGCGCGCCTTGGTTCAGTTCCGCCTGGATGGTCTCGTAGCGCTCGATAAGGCGCCCGATCTTTTCTTTTGGAATAACGCTCATGGTTCTTCTTTAGACTTCGACGCCGTGATCGGCCGCGAATTGTTCAAGCTCGCGGCGCACGCTGCCCGAGCGGCCAGCGAGCAGCGAGTCCAGATGCAGCCGCAGCTTGTTCGCATGCAGCGAGCGGATCATCGTCTTGACGGGGCCGATCGACGCCGGCGCCATCGAGAGCGTCCGGAACCCGAGCGCGATGAGGCACATCGCCTCGAGCGGCCGGCCCGCCATCTCGCCGCACAGCGTCAACGGCACGTTGTGCTTGCGGCACGCGTTGGCCAGCATTTTCAGCGCCCGCAAAGGCGAGATGGATAAAGAATCGAACCGGTTCGTGACGCGCGAGTTCGACCGGTCCGCCGCGAACAGGAACTGGACGAGATCGTTGCTGCCCACCGACACGAAGTCGACGCGCGACAACAGCTCGTCGAGTTCGAACAGCACGCTCGGCACCTCGATCATGGCGCCGATCAGCATCTTGCTCGGCGGAGGCGTGCCCCGCTTGTCCGCGATCTCGCGCTCCTTGTCGATCAGGACGCGGATCTGGTCCATCTCGGTCGAGACCGACACCATCGGGATCATCAGCCGCAATTCACGGCCCGCGGCCGCCCGCAGCAGCGCCCGCACCTGCATGCGAAACAGCGCCGGCCGGTCGAGCGACATGCGGATCGCGCGCCAGCCGATGGCCGGGTTCTCCTCGGGAACATGCCCGAGATAGGGGAGGATCTTGTCGCCGCCGATGTCCAGCGAACGGAACACGACCGGCTTGCCCTCCGCTTCGTTCAGGATCGCCTCGTAGGCCTGCGTCTGCCGGTCGGCGCGCGGCAGGCTGTGCGACAGCATGAACATCAGCTCGGTACGGAACAGGCCGACGCCCTCGCCGCCCGATTCCTTGAGATGGGGCATGTCGGCCAGCAAACCGGCGTTGATGTGCAAGGTCACGCGCTCGCCGTCGGTCGTGACCGCCGGCAGATCGCGCAGCGCGGCATATTGCTTCTGCCGCCGCGCCCGGAACCGCACCTTGTCCGTATAGGCCGAGACCACGTCCTGGGACGGGCGCACGTGGACTTCGCCGATCACGCCATCGACGATGATCGCATCGCCCGCCGTCACGCGCTCGACGATGCCTTCCGCCTGCCCGACGGCCGGGATTCCCAGCGCCTTGGCGACGATGGCGACATGGCTTTGCCCGCTGCCGTCTTCGATGACGAGCCCGCGCAACCGCGTCCGGTCGTAGTCGATCAGCTCGGCGGGGCCCATGTTGCGAGCCACGAGAATGGTGTCGACGGGCATTTCCGGCGGATTGATGTACCCGACCGGCACGCCCACCAGGATGCGCAGCAGCCTGTCCGAAAGGTCTTCGAGGTCGCGCTGGCGTTCGCGCCAGAACGGATCGGCCTGCTTCAGCATGCGCGCCCGCGTGCCGTTCTTGACGCGCTCGACCGCGGCCCCTGCCGTGAGGCCGCTCTGCACCGCCTCGCGCAGCCGCCGCTCCCAGCCCCGGTCATGGGCGAACATGCGATACGCTTCGAGCACGTCGCGGTGGTCGCCCGCGCCCGACAGCAGCTCATGGCTGAGCATTTCGTCGAGCGACGTCTTGAGATCGTGCAGCGCCTCTTCCAGCTTGCGCATCTCGAAGGCGGGATCGTCGGCCATCAGCTTGGTGACGACGATGCGCGGCTCGTGCAGCATCACATGCCCGAGCGCGATCCCTTCCGAGATCGGCTCGCCGATCACCACCTTCTGGAGCGAGCGCTGGATTTCGATCGGCGAGCTGACCGCCCCCGAGACGAGATGCTCCGCGACGACCATCGCCGTCGCCTGCATCACCTCGACATCTTCGTCGGAGTATTCCTTGACCGTGCGGTTCTGGACCACCAGCACGCCAAGCACCTGCCCGCTGCGCTGGATCGGCACGGCGAGCAGCGAATGATAGATCTCTTCGCCGGTCTCAGGCCGGTAGGAGAACGCAGGATGCTTCGAGGCGTCCCGTTCGTTGATCGGCGCGGCCGTCTCGGCGCAGCGGCCGACGAGACCTTCCCCACGCTTCAGCATCGTGGCGTGCACGGCGGTCGGGTTGAGGCCCTCGCTCGCGTACAGCTCCAGCGAGCCGTCCTGCCGTCTGAGATAGAGTGAGCACACATCGGCGACCATGACGCCGGCGATCTGGCGCACGATCATGTCGAGCCGCTGCTGCCCGTCGGCAGGCGCAGTCAAGTCCACCGGCGCAGCCATGATGTCCCGCAGCCGGCGCATGATGACACGCAGCGCAGGTTCGGTTGACATCACACGGGGCTCTTCGCCACGTCTCGAAGGCATCAGGCACAGCCGCTAAGTTGGGTCCACATACCTCCCGGGATTCGGTGAGGTCAGGGGCCGTTATACGTCAAATTGAGCACGAATACGGAATTGGCTCTTGGAAATGCGTAGACGGGCCTTAACGGTTGATTTCAGCCCCTTCAGGCTGCGTCGAGCCCATAGATGGAATGCAGCGTCCTGACCGCGAGCTCCGCATACGCAGCATCGATCAGGACGCTGATTTTGATTTCTGACGTCGAGATCGCCAGGATATTGATGCCCTTGTCCGCAAGCGCCTTGAACATGTGCGCTGCAACACCGGCGTGACTGCGCATTCCGATGCCGATCACCGACACCTTGGCGACGTCGGCTGAGCTTTGCAGCTCGAATTTGCCGATGTCCGCCATCGCGGCCTTTAGAACCTCGAGCGCGCGCGGCAGCTCGGCGGCCTGAACGGTAAACGTCATGTCGGTATGGTGCCCGTCGGCGGCGACGTTCTGCACGATCATGTCGACATTGATCGAGGCGTCCGCGAGCGGCCCGAAAATGCGCGCCGCGATGCCCGGCTTGTCCTCGAGCTTCAGCATCGTGATTTTCGCCTCATCACGCGCGTAGGCGATGCCGCTGACGACTTGGTTTTCCACGATCTCATCCTCGCCGCAGACAATTGTCCCGATATTTTCCAGATTGCCGGTCCGCACCGGCGCCATGTCCTCCGGCTTGACGAAGCTGGACAGCACGCGCGTCTTGACCTGGTTCACCATGGCCAGCTCGACCGAACGGGTCTGAAGCACCTTCGACCCCGAAGAGGCCATTTCGAGCATTTCTTCGTAGCTGACCTTCGGCAGCCGGCGCGCCTTCGGCACGATGCGCGGATCGGTGGTATAGACACCGTCCACATCCGTGTAGATGTCGCAGACGTCCGCCTTGAGGGCGACGGCGATGGCCACCGCACTCGTATCCGATCCCCCGCGCCCGAGCGTCGCGATCCGGTTGCCGTTGGGCTCGACGCCCTGGAAGCCCGTGATCACCGCCACCTCGCCCGCGTTGAGCGACGCCATCAGGTCAGCGCCCGCGATGCCGGAAATACGCGCCGAGCCATGCGCCGCGCTCGTCTCGATCGGGATCTGCCAGCCTTGCCAGGAGCGGGCCTTGACGCCCATCGATTGCAGCACGATCGCCGTCAGTCCGGCCGTGACCTGCTCGCCGGAGGCCACCACCGCGTCGTATTCGCGTTTGTCGGCGAGCGGCGAGGCCTCGTTGACCCACGCCACGAGCTGGTTGGTGGCGCCCGACATGGCCGAGACCACAACCGCCACTTTGTTGCCGGCATCGACCTCGCGCTTGACGTGGCGCGCGACATTCTTGATGCGCTCCACGTTGGCGACCGAAGTCCCGCCGAATTTCATCACGACAACAGCCATGGCCTTGAACCGCCCGATGCCCGCTTCTGTCTGAGAGATAAGGTGTCCGGGTTGATGTCGGCGCGCACCCGGCTCGCCCAGCGGCGAACCACGGAAGGCCGACAACAGCCCTGGTTTCGGCCGTTCTCTTACCGGGAACATGTCCAAGCCGCAACAAAAGCGTTGCCGAAAAGCCAGCTTGGCCCTGGCGTTGACAATCGCGCGGGCCCTGTCACCCTTCCGCCATGACATCCGCCCCGACATCCACGACGACATCCGCGCCCCAGCGCAGCCCAGAGCGCACGCAAGACCCGTCTGCTCCGGCCGGCCCCTCGGCCACACCCGGCAACCTCGATACCGCCGAAGTCGCGCGCTTCCAGGCGCTCGCCAAGGCGTGGTGGGATCCGGCCGGAAAATTCCGCCCCCTGCATCAGATCGGCCCGGCCCGCCTGACGTTCGTGCGCGACGAGATCAAGCGCCACTTCGGCCGCGACGGTGCCGGCAACGGCCTGCGTCCCTTGAAGGATCTGCGGATCATCGATGTCGGCTGCGGCGGCGGCCTGATGTCGGAGCCGCTCGCCCGCCTCGGCGCCCGCGTCACCGGCGTCGACCCCGGCGAGCGCAACATCGCCATCGCCAGGGACCATGCCGCCGGCCAGGGCCTCGACATCGACTATCGCGCGGTCACCGCCGAAGAACTCGTGGCCCAAGGCGAGCTGTACGATGCCGTTGTCTGCCTGGAGGTCGTCGAGCACGTGCCGGACGTAGCCGCGTTCGTCGCGACCTGCGCCGCGCTCGTGCGCCCCGGCGGCATTCTGGTCCTCTCGACCATCAATCGCACGCTCAAGGCCTACGCGCTCGCCATTGTCGGGGCGGAGTACGTGCTGGGATGGCTGCCGCGCGGCACCCACCAGTGGGAGCGCTTCGTCACGCCGGACGAGCTTGCCCGCCACGTCTCGGCCGCCGGCCTCGGCGCCCCGCGATATTCGGGCTTCGTCTACAGCCCGCTCCGCGACACCTGGAGCCTGTCGCCGGACACCGACGTCAATTACCTCGTCTCCGCGGCCAAGCCGGCGTAGGCCTGAGCGCACCTCTGCCCGAAATTTTTTGCTCTTTCCCCAAGCCGTTCAGCAAAATTGATCCGCGACTTTTTCGCCCGAAGCGGAAATCATGAAATTTCTTGGTCTTCCTGGCACCTTAGTCCACCCAAACGGCCTTGACGACTTTCCGATTTGGCTCCTATAGCTGCCGCTGCTCGCGCGAAAGTACGTTCAAAAATTTGGCAGGCCAAACCCTGGGAGACACTTGAACTCCCGAGGATACGCGGCCGCTACGCGACGGGCAGTAAAGGGGACCATTGATGTCGAACGAGCCACGCCGCCCGGGCCGGCACTTTCTTCAAATTCCTGGACCGACTCCTGTGCCGGAGCGCGTGATCGCGGCCATGGCCCGCCAGGTTCTGGACCACCGCGGACCCGAATTCCAGCGCCTCGGCAAGCGTGTGCTTGCCGGCGTCAAGACCCTGTTCAAGACGCAGGGTCACGTCATGATCTACCCGTCGTCGGGCACCGGCGCCTGGGAAGCCTCCCTCACCAACACGCTCTCGCCCGGCGACCGCGTGCTGATGGTCGAGACCGGCCAGTTCGCCGTGCTGTGGAAGCAGATGGTCGACCGCCTTGGCTTGCGCGCCGAGGTCATCCAGACGGACTGGCGCATCGGCGCCGACTCTCAGGAGATCGAGGACCACCTGCGCAAGGACAAGGCAAAGGCCATCAAGGCCGTCTGCGTCGTCCATAACGAGACATCGACCGGCTGCCGCACGCGTCTCGACGACGTGCGCCGCGCCATCGACGCCGCCAAGCATCCCGCGCTGCTGATGACGGACTCGATCTCGGGTCTCGCCGCCGCCGACCTGCGCCATGACGAATGGGGCATCGACGTCACCGTGGCCGGCTCGCAGAAGGGCCTGATGATGCCGCCGGGCCTCTCGTTCACGGCCGTCTCCGAGAAGGCCATCGAGGCATCCAAGTCCGCGACGCTCGCCCGCTCCTACTTCTCGTGGGACGACATGCTGGCGTTCAATGACGACGGCTTCTTCCCCTACACGCCCGCCACCAGCCTGCTCTACGGCTTGGACGAGGCCATCCGCCTGCTCCACGAAGAAGGCCTCGAAAACGTGTTCGCGCGCCACGAGCGCCTGGCCGAAGCCACCCGCCGCGCCGTCCGCGCTTGGGGCCTCGAGGTCAACTGCCGTGACGCGAAGTACGACAGCCCGGCCGTGACCACCGTGCTCATGCCGGAAGGCCACAACGCCGACACGTTCCGCAAGATCGTGCTCGACAACCTCAACATGTCGCTGGGCACCGGCCTGAACAAGCTCGCCGGCAAGGCGTTCCGCATCGCCCATCTCGGCGACACGAACGAACTCACCGTCCTTGGCGCGCTGACCGGCGTCGAGATCGGCCTCGAGCTTGCGGGCGTCCCCCATAAGAAGGGCGGCGTCCAGGCCGCGATGTCCTACATCGCCGACCAAGCCAAGCCACAGGTTGCCAAAGCCGCCTGACGCTTCGTTCCACGGTCACAAATCAAAACCCCCGATCCGGACAGCCGGACCGGGGGTTTTGTTTTTTCACATTGCCTCGTCCGCTCTCACTTCGCCTCTCCCCATCCATGCAAAGCATGGCTTCGCCATGATGGGAGAGGCCGCGCAGATTTTCTGCGCGGGTGAGGGGGGCGGCGTAACGCTCCGACCACAAGCCGTTGCAAAAAAGGCAAGCCCCCTCACCCTGACCCTCTCCCCAAGGGGAGAGGGGACTGTCGCCTTGCGGTGAAAGGCCTGCCTCAAGCAGGATTGGCGAGCGCTTCCATGGCCGTGCGAACCTCCGGCGAGAAGGTGCCGTTGATCGGACCCTTGTAGGTGCCCTCGTCGCGCAGCACTTCCTGCAGCCACTTGCGATCGCCGACCGACAGCACGTTGGGATTCCGCACCAGCTCCGACACCAGATACTTGTCGCCGAGCCGCAGCGATTTCACGACCCAATAGGCCGCTTCCGTATCGCTTTTGCTGACGCCTTTGCCGATGCGATAGAGGATGCCGAGATTGAAGGTCGCGACCGCGTTGCCCTGGTCCGCCGCCTTGCGGACCTGATCGGCCGCCCGTGCATTCAGCTGATAGGCCACGTGCTCGTCTTTCGCGATGCCGCGTCCCTGCTCGTATTTCTCGGCCAGCCACGACGTGGCTTCGCTGAGCCCACCGTCGGACGCACGCTGCAGAAGCCGCACGGCCTCCTGGTCGTCCTTCGCCACGCCGCGTCCGGATTCATAGAGAAGCGCCAGCCGATGCATGGCGAAGATATGATCCTTGTCCACCGCGCGCCGGTACCAGCGCGCAGCCTCGGCGAAATCCTGCTTCACGCCGCGGCCGGTCTCGTAGAGACCGCCGAGGTTGGTCATGGCCGCTTCCTGCCCGCCGTCGGCGGCCTTGCGGAACCACTTCACGGCCAGCGTCTCGTTCTTCGGAATGCCGATGCCGTCCTTGGCGAACAGCGCGTAGCGCGTCATCGAGCCGAGATGGCCCTCTTCGGCCGCCATCAGGTAATAGCGCGCCGCTTCACCGTTGTTCTTGGCGCCGAACACGAGCCCGAGCGACAGCATACGCCCCAGGCTCGCGGCCGCGCCGACGTTGCCGCCATTGGCGCGATCGATCAGCATCTCCTTGAGGTCCGCCGCCCCCGACCCGGCGCGCCAAACCTCCACGCCAATCTCCGCGTCCGGCTTCAGATCGCGCAACTTGCTCGTCAGATCGTCCGCTGCCTCGACCCGGGTTCCTTCGATCTTCTCGATCACGTCCCCGGCCAGCAGTCCGTCGGCGCTCGTGCTGCCCAACGCGGCTTCCGTGACCATGACCCCGCGCCGGGGCCCGAGACCGAGACCGCTCGCGAGATCCGCATCGACCGTCATCATCCGCACGCCAAGACTACCGTGCTGCTGCCCGCCAGTCGTCGCGCGGCCCAGCTTGACCTTGAGCGCGCGCACTTGCGACGAGATATCCGAGCGCGCGTTGGCGCCCTTCTCGGTCTCCTGCGGCGCAGGATCCTCGTTTGATTTTTTGTTGCCGCCTTCGCCGTCCGGCGTCAGCACGCCGGTCAAGGGCGTCCACCGCTGCGCCGAAACAGGCTCCGCGGCGATCATCGGCACGAGCGCAATCAGCGCCGCGAAAAGAAAAGGCCTCACCCGCAAGGGCCCCCCTGGTTCAATGGCTCGAATAACACTCACGCTTTCTGCGGCGGATCGACGAACAGCTCGCTCGTGAAATAGCGTTCCGCCGACGACGGCGCGAAGGTCACGACCGTCTTGCCGTCCATCCCGTCGCGCGCGGCGACTTCGAGCGCGGCGGCCACGTTGGCGCCGGTCGAAATGCCACCCGGAATGCCTTCGATTCTCGCAAGCAATCGGGACGTTTCGAAGGCCTGATCGTTGGAAACCCGCACGACCTCGTCGATAAACGTCGTGTCCAGTACCTTGGGCACGAAGCCCGCGCCGATGCCCTGGATCTTGTGCGGCCCGCGCGCGCCGCCCGAGAGGATCGCGCTGCCCTCGGGCTCGACCGCGATGATCTTGATCGACGGCTTACGCGCCTTGAGGACCCGCCCGCAGCCCGTCAGCGTGCCGCCCGTGCCGACGCCGACGACGAGCACGTCGATGTTGCCCTGCGTGTCGTTCCAGAGTTCCTCGGCCGTTGTCAGCTCGTGAACCAAGGGGTTGGCCGGATTCTCGAACTGGCTCGGCTGGACCGCGCCCGGCGTCGCGGCCAGGATCTGGTTGGCCTTGTCGATGGCGCCCGGCATGCCGCCGGCGGCCGGCGTCAGCACCAGTTCCGCGCCGAGGTGCGCCAAGATCTTGCGCCGTTCGACCGACATGGACTCCGGCATCACCAGCATCAGCTTGTAGCCGCGCGCCGCCGCGACGAACGCGAGGCCGATGCCCGTGTTGCCCGACGTCGGCTCGACCAGCACGGTCTTGCCCGGCTCGATCTTGCCCTCGGCTTCGAGCACGTCGATCATGGCCACGCCGATGCGGTCCTTGACGCTCGACAGCGGATTGAAGAATTCGAGCTTCACGAGCACATCGGCTTTGGCGCCGGCCTGCTTCGCCATGCGGCCCACGCGCACCAGCGGCGTATGGCCGATGGTTTCGGTGATATCCGCATAGACTTTCCCGCGCCCCCAGCTCTTGGTGGCCTTCAGCGTCTTGATCTCGCTTGCGTCGGTCATCGTCGGTCTACTCTGATTTGCTTGTCAGGATTTGCTGGTCTGTTTCTCGCATATTTTGCCGCGTGGCCAAAGCGCTACAAACGTGGTGCCAGAGTCGCACCACGCCTCGCGCGCGCGCCAAGGAAAAAAGGCTAAGCCTTGGCTTTTTCGGACTTTTTGCGCGACACGGTCGCCTTGGCCTTCGCCCGCGACGACGCACGTTCTCCCACGCGGGTTGATCCGAACCCGCCCTTTCCGCGCTTGGTCGCATCCAGAACCTTGGCCGGCGCGAGGCGAGCCTGCGTGACGGGCGCCACGACGAGTTGCGCGATTCGCTCGCCCCGATGCACTCGGAACGGCGCCTCGCCGAGATTGATCAGAATGATCTTCACCTCACCCCGATAATCGGAATCGATCGTCCCCGGGCTGTTCAGCACCGTCACGCCGTGTTTCAGCGCGAGCCCCGAACGCGGCCGCACCTGCCCCTCGAAACCCTTGGGCAGTTCCAGCGACAGCCCGGTCGGAATGAGCGCGCGCTTGCGCGGTGCGATGACGATGCTTTCGCCCTCGTCCACCGCCGCCACGAGATCGAGACCCGCCGCTTCCTCCGACTGATAGGCCGGCAACGGCAGCCCCTCGCCATGCGCCAGCACGGCCACGCGCACGCGAACTGCGCCAAGACTTTTGGCCGTCTTTCTAGCTGCCTTCTGAGCTGTCGTTGGACGGGCCGCCTTGGGCGTCGCTCGAGATGTCGATTGAGAACCTGTCTTGCGCATATGTCCCGTTACACCTGTTCCCGCGCGTCGGCCAACCAGGCGGCGGCCCGCTGCATCAGCGCCTCCGCCACGTCCGCCTTGGTCATGACGGGCCACGGCTCGACGCCGGCCGCCGACACGAAATGAACCTGATTGCGCTCTCCGCCGAACACGCCAGCGGTTTCTGAAACGTCGTTGGCGACGATCCAGTCGACGCCCTTCGCTTTGAGCTTGGCCTGCGCATTGACGACGACCGACTGTGTTTCCGCGGCAAACCCCACGACCAGCGCCGGACGGCCGCTCCCGCGCTTGGCAATGGTGCGCAGGATGTCCGGGTTTTCGACGAGGTTCAGCGACGGCGGCGCATCGCCTGCGGATTTCTTGATCTTGCCGCGCCCCGGCGTCGCCACCCGCCAGTCGGCCACGGCCGCCGCGAACACCGCGACATCGGCCGGCAGCGCTGCATTCACCGCCGCCAGCATATCGTCCGCCGTCTCGACATGCCGCACCGTCACGCCTTCGGGATCGGCGATCTGCACCGGCCCTGAAATGAGCGTCACGCGCGCGCCGAGCTTGTACGCCGCTGCCGCAATCGCATGCCCCTGCTTGCCCGACGACCGGTTGGCGATGTAGCGCACCGGATCGATGGGCTCGTGCGTCGGCCCGCTGGTGACCAGCACATGCCGCCCCGCCAGCAACGGCCGCTGCGCCCGCGCCGCGCCGACGGTAATGAATCCGAACCCGCTCGTGTCGGACGCGCCCAGCATCTCGTCGATCCGCGCGACGAGTTCCAGAACCTCCGCCATGCGGCCGACGCCCGCTTCACCCTGCTCCGCCATCTCGCCGGCGTTGGGGCCGATGAAAGCCGCGCCGTCGCGTTCGAGCTGGCGCACGTTGCGCTGTGTCGCGGCGTGGGTCCACATGGCCGGGTTCATCGCCGGCGCGACCAGCACGGGCGCCCGCGTCGCGAGCAGCACCGCCGTCGCCAGATCGTTGGCATGACCCTGCGCCATGCGCGCCATCAGATCGGCCGTCGCCGGCGCCACGACGACGATGTCCGCCTCACGTGCCATCCGGATGTGGCCGATCTCGCGTTCGCCATCGAGGTCGAACAGCTCCGTCGCGACGCGCTCGTTGCTGATCGCCCCGACCGCGAGCGGCGTCACGAATTCCTGCGCCGCCTTGGTCATCACGCAGCGCACGGAATGGCCGCGCTCGCGCAGCCTCCGCACCAGGTCCAGGCATTTGTAGGCGGCTATTCCACCGCCGATGATCAGCAGCACGCGTTTCATGGGTTCTCGTGTGTGGGGCCATTGCTTCCGTCAGGCAAGACCGGAGCATGTTCTCGCCACAGACCCGAGCCATACTCTTGAAGCCAGCCAATATCAAAGTGTTCATGCTATCATATCGGGATCCCGCGCCCGGGCGAGTCCGGTGCCCGATGGTTACCAGAAAATCGAGGTTGAGCCCCGTGCACGCCCGCCTCCGCACCGCGCTTTTGGCTCTGGCCGCCATCGGGGCGGTCTGCGCTGGCGCGTCGATGGCCATCTCGAACACGATTGCGGACTGCTTCAGCGAAAACAACGCCCGCCGCATCGCCGGCTGCTCGGAGCTGATCGACAGCCCGCATCTGGACGCCGGCACCAGGAGCCTGGCCTATGCCATGCGGGCGCTCGCGCTCTCCCTGGACGGCGCCCTGGAGCAGGCCCTGCCGGATTATGACAACGCCATCAAGCTCGACCCGCAGTCCTCGATGGCGCTCAACAACCGCGCCTGGGTGCACTACAAGCTCGACCGCCTGACCGAAGGCATGGCCGACGTCGAGCGCTCCCTCAAGCTGACCCCCGCCAGCGCGCACGCCCACGATACGCGCGCCCACATCCATCAGGCGCTCGGCAAACACCCCGCCGCGCTGCGCGACTACGAGCAGGCCGTGCGCTTCGGCGGCGAACACCTCGTGAAGCTCTATCAGTGCGGGCTTGAAGCGCAAGGCATCTACAAAGGACCCATCGACGGCTACTACACCAGCGACGTCCGCCGCGCGCTCGAGGTCTGCGTGACGCGGACGACCTGCGATCCCCTCCCCGCCGACGAGGAATGCCGCGCCGCCACGTCGTGACGGCAAACCGAATGGCGAGTCTTCAATTCGCCGGCGTCAGTCCCGTCAGCTTCCACGATCCGTTGACGAAGCTGAGATCCGCCGTCAGCTCCGGCTTCCGGCCGGACGCGTCCCGCGAGACCCCGACCGAGAGCCCCAGCGGACCGTTGAGCGAGAAGTGCTTGATGTTGCCAAGACCGTACTTCGGCAGCGGCCCGCCCTTGGCGGGCAACGCGGCGGAGCCGGAGCCCGCCGCTCCGTTCGCGGCATCTTGGGCGCCAGCGCCTCCCAGAGCTTTCTTGGAATCGATGCCGAGCGCGCCCGCGATCTCCTCGATACGGCTCCGCCCGCCCTGCGTCTCATCGCCGGACACGATCATCAATCCGCCGCCGATGCCTTGCGTCTGCGACGCGCGCTCGACCACCAGCCCGTCGAGCGCCTCCTTGAGCGAGCGCCCGCTGGCGTGAATGCGGATCAGCATTTCCGGGGTCACGAGCGTGGCCAGCACGCCGTCGACGATGCGCGGCATCACCTGCGCCTTGAAGCGGTCGGCAATCGCTCCGCCCGCCATTCCGGTCTTGCGCAGAGCGTCGCTGACGACCTTATCCACTTTCGCCGCCACCGAGGGCCGCAGCGACGTGCGCACGCTCGCGAAATCGACGCGCGTGTTAAGCGCTTCCACGTTGCGGCCGTCGAGCGAACTCTTGAGGTCGTAGCCCGCATAGAGCGGCCACGCGACGTAGAACAACAGCACGGCCGCGAAGCCGATCGTTCCCAGCGACCGCATCTTGAGCAGGCTGGCAACGGACGTGCCGGATGGTGATCGGGCCATGGTAGTCCCCTCCTGAACCGGCTGTGCTGCACCGGAGCGCAGCCCCGCCGCCGGACCTAACCCCGGTAATGCGCGTACTGCCCCTTGGGCTTGAAGCGTTCGAGATAGGCGGGCACGATGGCGCCGATCGAGCGCGGCGACGAGAGGCCGAGACCGGCCAGCGTCCGGCCTTGCTCGAGCGCACCGCTGCTGACGACATTGTCGGTTTGCAGCAGCCGCACCTGATCGACAGTCAGCGGCCGCAGCGTGTTCGGCAGCGGCCACGTCAGCGCGGCCTGCACTTTCGCGAGCCAGAACGGCAACGAAACGAGCCCGCGCTTGCGCCCGGCGTAGTCCAGCGTCCGCTCCAGCAGTTCGCGGAACGACAGCACCTCCGGCCCGCCGAGTTCGTAAACCTCGCCCGGCGTTCCCGCGCCCTGCGCGATCGCCGCAACAGCGTCCGCAACGTCGCCGACGAACACCGGCTGAAAGCGCGTCGCTCCGCCGCCGATCAGCGGCAGTACCGGCGAAATGCGCGCCATGGCGGCGAAGCGATTGAAGAATTCGTCCTCCGGCCCGAACACGATCGAAGGCCGCAGGATGATCGCGCCCGGAAACTCCTCGAGCACCGCCGCTTCGCCTGCGGCTTTGCTTTTCGCGTAGTGCGCTTTCGACGTCGCGGACGCGCCGATCGCCGAAATATGGATCAGCTTATGCGCGCCGGCTTCGCGCGCCGCCCGCGCCACGGCGCGTGCTCCCTCAGCATGCACGGCCGCGAAGGACTGCGCCCCGGAGGGCGCCAGCACGCCCACGGAATTGATGACGATCTGCGCCCCTTCGACGGCGCGGCGGACCGAATCGGGAAAGCGCAGGTTGGCCTGCACCGGCTGGATCTGCCCCACGGTGCCCATGGGTTGCAGATAGCCAGCGAGATCCGGCCGGCGGGAGGCGGCCCGGATGCGAAATCCGTCCTTGGCGAGGGCCTGCACCGCGTACCGGCCGACGAAGCCCGGCCCGCCGAAAATCGTGACGAGTCCCTTGATGCCGCCGTTGCTAGCCATGCCGCCCTCCTTCTCCGCCCGAGCCCGGGCTCGCGCCAGCCCTCGAGCCCCGAAGCTCAAGAACGCAATGAATCGTGACGAGAGTGATATCCCGGCAGAAACAAAATGCCCATGCCCCGCGGCAGGCGTGCGCTCTCAATTGACAACTCGGCCCACTCCCCGTAACTCATGGCGCCGCAGGCCACGGCTTGCCCAGATGGCGGAATTGGTAGACGCACTGCTTTCAGGTAGCAGCGCCGCAAGGCGTGGAGGTTCGAGTCCTCTTCTGGGCACCATTCCGGACTTTGCTCCCTCGATAAGGCGCAAAGTCCTGTAAGGATGGGCTATACCGCCGGTTCGATAGCCCTCATTTCGCTGGTAAAGCAGCCTCCCACCAAACAGCAGTTTCGGCACCAGTCGGCGGCGCTTCAGGTCGCCAGAACCCCACATATTCCGGGGGTTTGCGACGAGGGCGAGCGCGGTTCGATATCGCGAATCGAAATCGACCATCGGAAGGGCCGCGCCAGCCAATTTTTGCTCCAGCTCGATCTTCCGATGCTGGACGTCGCGGATCTGTTCTTCATAGACCGAGATGAGCGCAGGCTCGGACGTGGCCAGCAGCCTGTCCAAGAGCTGCGATTTCTTACGCTCAATGCCCGTTAGCTCGCTTCTCAGCGCAGCACTCTGGTCAGCGACGCTGCGCTGCCGATCATTGCTGGATTCCTCCACCATAAGGCGGAGCATGGCCATAACTTGCGGCGTGGGGCGCAGGTGGTCGAGGAGCGTTTCGAATTCACCTTCGATCTTCTCTCTGCGCACCGACTTGCCGCAATGGGCGCAGCCCTTGGTCTGGCAGAAATAATAGGGGTACTTGCCGTTGCGGCCTTTCGACCACGCTGCCGTCATCGGGCGCTGGCAATCAGCGCACTGCACGAGGCCACGCAATGGGAAGTCATCGCGCATATCCCTACGCACGAAAGTCCCTTCGGGCTTGCTCAGACGTTCCAATACGCGCCGATGCGTTTCGTAAGTTATGAGGGGCTCATGCTGGCCCTTCATGAGCGGAATGTCCCAAGCGGGAACCTCCACGTAGCCAGCGTAGACGGGGTTCTCCAGCATCTCCCGAATGCGCTGTTTGTAGATGCTCGCGCTGCCCCGATAGAGGAAGCCCGGATATTGATCGAGGTAGTTCTTGACCTCCATCTGGCTGACGAACCGCCCTGAAGCGAAGCCTTCAAGCACCTCGCGGATGATGGGAGCAGTTGTTGGGTCGAAGACGAGCACCTTGCCCCCGGCCTTGGCCTTCTCATAACGATAGCCAACCGGCGCTTGGAATACCCAGAAGCCGTTCAACACGCGGGCGCGCATTTTCTGGCGCACTTGGCGACCGTTCTGCTGGCGCTCAAGCTGCGATTGCGCGGCGATCACGGTTTCGATGAATTCGCCCTCCGGCGAATCCTCGAAGCGGAAGTTCAGGCACTCGCGCGTGGCGTTGCGCAGCGCCATTTCCTGACGAAGCTTGAGGTGAAAGACGGTGTCGCGCGCATAGCGCTTCAGGTCGTCGAATATGACAACATGCGGACGATCCGCGTTCTCGTCGAGATACCGGAGCAGCCGCACCATGCCGGGACGCTTTATGAAGTCGCCGCCGCCGCTCACATCGTCGGTGAACACCGCCGCGACGGTGTAGCCGCGATCCCGCGCATAATCGCGGCAGCGGCTCTCTTGCGAGATCAGGCCCTGCCCGTCGGTCGCCTGTTTCTTGCTGGATACGCGGCAGTAGATGACGGCTTGGGTTGGGTGGTTATCCTTGCTCATGTCCCGGCCTCCTTTTCTTGTTGGTCTGATTGCGGGATGTTGTCGTTATCTGCCGCCAGCCGCCGAATATCTTCGGCAAGCTCGTCCAATACGGGATCATTGGAGGCGAGTTGAAAGAATTCTATCACATTGATGTTGCACACGGAATTATTATCGTTCGTAGGCTGATATAATTGTGTGGAATGAACGCCGTAGGCCAGATCGGTCACGGCTTCGGCAATCGACCACAGCGCCTCGATCATGGCGGTCTTCTGGTCATCGGTGAGATCGAAGCCGTCGAGAAACGGCCTGTACTTGTTGAGATCGAGCGGCATGTCCGTGTCAGTCCTTCCCCGCGCATCGCCCGGCGAAAGGGCTGGCGACTATAGTTATGAAAAAATGATGCCCTCAGCAGAAGGCAAAGCCGGGGGGAAGGCGGTTGGGCGGAAGGCGAGCCACTGGACTGGCGGCAGGAAAAGCGGCAATCTATCCGGCAATATTGGCGGCAACGGAAGCGGCAAGAAACTGCTACACGATTAATTAAGTCTATGGTATTACTTATATATTATGGACACGGACGTGGCAAAGAAACCGGCAAAAATAGCGGCAAAGAAGGCGGAAAAATCTCCGGCAGCGCCCCTGCGCGATGACGGAGAGAGCATCGCTCTCATGGAGCCGATGCTGGTTTCCGAAGGCACTAAGGCCCGCGCCACGATTTCCGAACTTGCTTTCGAACTGAGCAAGGCCTCGGCTGCGTTCCGCGCAAGCCTCCCGGCAGGACTCACGGCCCCGCTCGCTGATCTCGTCCGTTCGATGAATTGCTATTACAGCAACCTGATCGAGGGCCACAACACGCACCCGGTCGAGATCGAAAAGGCGATTCACAACGAACTGAGCAACGATCCCAAGAAGCGGGATCTCCAGCTTGAAGCCAAGGCCCATATCGCGGTTCAGCGCTGGATCGATGAAGGCCATCTCGATGGGCGGGAGCTGACGACCGAAGGGCTGTTTGAGATCCATCGGCAGTTTACAGGCCTTCTCCCCGATGAGCTGCTGTGGGTTGAAGATCCCAAAACGGGCAAGCGCATTCGCGTTGTTCCCGGCCAGCAACGTCACAACGATACGAAGGTCGGCCTGCACATTGCGGTCAGCCCCGGCGCTATCCCGCGCTTCATGGCCCGCTTTGAAGA
This sequence comes from Hyphomicrobium sp., assembly GCF_051860585.1. Lineage (GTDB taxonomy): Bacteria > Pseudomonadota > Alphaproteobacteria > Rhizobiales > Hyphomicrobiaceae > Hyphomicrobium_C. Next base: position 283,814 of record NZ_JBHYDS010000006.1, on the reverse strand, counting down.
GGTTTACGGCAAGCTTGGGAAATTCGAGCGCATCATCGCGTCCGGCCCGATGCACCACCGTCTGCTCTGGATACACCCCTTTGCCGATGGCAATGGCCGCGTCACGCGGCTCATGTCGTATGCCGCCCTCCGCTCTGCGCTCGATACAGGCGGCTTATGGTCTGTTTCCCGTGGGCTTGCCCGCAAAGTCGAAGAATACAAACGCCATCTGGCCGATTGCGATCTCCAGCGCCGCAACGACTACGACGGTCGCGGCCATCTAAGCGAGGAGGCAACGATCGCCTTTGTAGAATTCTTCCTCAAGATCTGCCTCGATCAGGTGAGCTTCATGGAAGGGCTCATGCAGCCAAGGGTACTGCGTGACCGCATTCTTGCGTGGGCCGCTGACGAGGTTCGATACGGCAACATTCCTGCCGCCTCATCCAAGGCGTTGGACGCTATCCTGTTCAAAGGATCGCTGCCGCGCAGCGAGGTGGCCGGGGTCATAGATCAATCCGACCGCTCGGCCCGCAATGTCACAACGGCCCTCAGTAAAGAGGGCATCATCTTCTCGCCCGGCCCGCGGGATGACTGGCAGATCGCGTTTCCGGCCAAACTCGCGCCCCGTTTGATGCCGGGCTTGTTCCCCTAAGCACTCCAGTGTTTTCTCTTGCGCGCTGCTCAATCCCCAAGCTCCTCTAGCATCATGGAGCCAAGCTCATGGATGGTGTTGAAGTCTGCAATGAGCTGCGAGTGAAAAACGATCGTCCCCGCTTCCTCTATGAAGGAATGCTGCATGAGGGGCTGCCATGATGTGAGCAGCATTTGCTGCGCCTCAAGTTCGTTGTACCGGGCCACGTTCGCCGCAGCGATAGCTGCGTTCATCCCCGCTTGCAGCTCGTTGTACCTAGCAACATTCGCCTGCGTGACAACATACGGTGGTATGTAGAGCGGAATCCGGTGAGCGAGTGCGTGCCGGAAATTCTCCAGATAGTCGAACCATTCTTCGCGATCTTGAAGATGAGCGCGGAAAGCTTCGCTGAATGACGGGATCACCTGCTGCTTGCGAATTCCAATAGCGCCATCAGGCAAGGGCGTTCCGTTATTGCGGGTGATGTTCCTCTCACTGACCCATATCCATGCAAGATTGTCAGCTGCGCCGAAAGCGTGAAACACGAAAGCCTGAATTTGCAGCTCTGCATCGTGGCGCGTGTCGCGATCAGGCGCTTGCGCGAGCTCAGGTGGAAGATTTTCAAACACGTTGTGAATGCAGCGGCGTAGGCATTGCAATCTTCGCGCAAAGCCATTGACGCCGAACTCCCTACCCCTATCGGTCACCCAAGGGTGGTTGATATAGGCCTGCCGCAGATCGTTGTACCTGTCATCGAGGGCGGCGTAATCTTCCGCAAGCTGGACGATTTGCTCTTCCGTGAAAAACATAGCCCCTCGCTTTGCGTTTTGTTTTTTGCACGCTACCGCTACGTCATCACGGAAGGCGGTCTTACGTCGAGAGGTCGCCTGATTTTCCAGAACCTCCGCTACACTTTATTCCCATCAAAAGCGGCTTCGCTCACCAAGTCCGCGCGGTGCCGCTTATCCACATTCGAATCCGCAGCCGACGACTGACATTGTGGTTGTGGGGTTGATTTTGTTCTATAATTGTTCGCATGAAGGACGATGACGCAAAAGATAGAGAAGGTGACGAGGCAGACGCGTCCGGGCGTATTTCGCCCTCAAAGTTCATGCGTGAACTTAGGCCGGAGTATTATTCGGACACCAGAGAGAGCCGGACCATCGGTCTGACCGCTTCAACGCTGGAGTACCACCTCGATTCCATAACATCTCGAAACCAGACGCACGAGTTCGAGGTCTTTTGCAGGAAGCTGTGTGAGCGGACGATCTGCCCTAATTTGCGACCACAGACTGGCCCGGATGGTGGCGGCGACAGCAAAACTGACACTGAAACGTTTCCCGTCGCCGATGAAATCGCCAGGCTGACCTACATCGGGGAGGCTAACGCCGGCAAAGAGAGGTGGGCCTTCGCATTCAGCGCCAACGCTAAATGGGCGGAAAAGGTGCGTAACGACGTAGCCGGTATCGTTGCTACGGGCAGGCGCTACGACCAAATAATCTGCGTCACAAGTCGCTTTGCTAAGGCCAAAACCCGCGCGCGTTTAGAGCAGGACCTTACTGAGAAGTACGGAATCCCCGTCACGATCCATGACCGTTCATGGATCGTGAAGGAGGTTATTGAAAACGACCGCGCCGATCTCGCCTTCAACTACCTCAAGGTCGGCGAGTCATCCGAAGCTCCTGCAAGGTTGGGCCCGACCGACTATTCCCGGTCACAACAGCTTGCGGACACGGAACGGGAAATCGACGACCCTGAAGCGTTCCGTGGGATGGAACGCCAGCTGGCTGCGGAAGCGCTAGTTGCAGCCAAACTCTCGCGCGGCCTTGAGCGTCCGCGCATCGAAACTGACGGGCGGTTCGCGAGAGCTATACGCCTTGCTGAGGCCCACGGATCTTTCCGGCAAAAACTGGAAGCGCAGTACGAGCAGATCTGGACGGCTTACTGGTGGTATGACGACTTCACATTCCTGAATGCGTCATACGACGAATTTGAATCACGTGTGCTGCAGTCGGATCACGCCAAAAATCTCGAGTATCTTGGCAATCTGCACCAACTGCTCGTCAATTCTATGGTCCACCGGCATTTCTCGCGGGAGGGATGCAAATTTGATGAACGCACGGAGAGGCTGAAGAGGGCGTTGGAAGCAATCGCGGAGGACGCGCACAGGCCCAATAACAGCCTTGAAGCGCAGACAGACCTCATGCGCATCAGCCTCAACCAAGCAATGATTGAGAATGATCCTGCCGCCATATCGAAAGTCTGGCGAGGCTACAGCGCCATTTTGGACAAAGCGGCAGGACTGGGCGAGTTTGACGCCAACACCCTGATCAATTTCATTGAGGTTGCCGGGCAAGCTGCTGGAAACGACTCTGCCTACAACGATCTGATCGAGAAGCTTGCAGGCTTTGTGGCATCCCGAAGAAGCGCTGGCGAAGGTGCGATCATCCTTCTCAAGCGCGCGCAGAAGCTCGACTTCTCCGACCGTCTCGACATGATCCGGTGGTTAGGCAAGGCGGCAGTTGGACTTACGAAACGTGAATATTCGGAACACCTGATCGAGGCTACACAGCTCCTGTCGCTTGCGTATCGAAGCGCCGGGCTTTCATGGGCTGCCCGCGCGAGCAGCGTATTCGCCGCTGCGTCCCTCGTTATCGAAGGAGAGCAGGAAAGCGAAATGCCGGTCGGGATAGTGCCGACAATGAAGGTCTGGGCGTGGAACGCTCTTGAACTCTCTCATGTGCCCGATTTTCTGTTCGCCATACAGCTCATGAATGGTTTCGTCGCGGCGCTGCCGCTGACGGAGGAGTCGAAGGCCAAGGTGTCCGAAGACATTCGGGAACTGGATGTGGCCTTCGGCTGCCTTCTGCTGAACCTCGGCGAAGCGGATCTTCGCAAGCTTGATGAGCTGCCTGATGTGCTCGAAGGGCTTGGCCTGTTTATGGCCCGCACGGCGCTGCTATACGTCCTCGGCTACCAAGACGTGTTGCGGGAGGATGGCAGTCTACCGAAGGAGGAAACGGATGAGGGAGTGAAGCAGCTGCTCTCTCTTCTCAAGAGCCAGCCCATCGCTGATGGTCTGCACGGCCCTCTTGTTTTGAATGACGTGGGACGTCAGATTTTTGCAAACACGGTCCTTGGCATGCGGATCGAGGTCGAGATTGAAAGCAGCGAGTCGATCCTCATTGCTGAGATCATTCTGGGGGCTTTGGAAGCATTTTTTGCAACAGTTATTAGTCAGAGCGTCGCGCCTCACACGGAACTCTTCCGTATCGTGGTTACGCGAAGTGGCCAAATCCATAAGCCTCTCATCGAAACCTGCGAGCTTGACATGACTTCATCGGTCACGTGGCCGAGCGGGCTCTCGGTAACCCAATTCGACCAGCAGCAAGATGTGCTGGCATTCCTGTCGGAATTATCCGTACACGTCATGGGCGCAACCTGTTCGGTGCGCGATACCGAGGAGCTGCTGCACAAGCTCTTCACCGACGAAGGAGTTCAGCAGCGGATCACAATGGTTTCTGTTGCGGCGAACAGCTACAGCCGCGTATCAGCCAAGACGTTCCTGCAATTATCCGAGTGGAAAGAAGGAGTGCGCCGCTCATATCCGCTTCGCGGCAAACGCGCTGATCTTCCCCGGATTGCGCTTCCTCGTGGAGATGAAAATCCGGACGAAGAGGACGAACCCGATAAGGACCCGTTCGAGATCAGCAACCACCGGGGTATGCGCGTTAGTTCCGTCATCGACGTTCACGCTTGGGACAAAGCCGTGTGGCGGGGCTGCGGGTATCTGCGGTTTGACCGCACTCAACCGCCTTGCATGGCTTTCTTGTTCGAGAACGCAGCCGCCGCCCGAAAGATTTTCGAGCGGCTGCGGGCGAGGTTTGGCAAAGCCGACACTGGCGAAGAAATCGTGATCTCGATCATTCGGCACCTGCCCGGGGAGAACGCGCATCACTATTGCGTGCAGGTGGCCTCAAAGGGAGAACCATCAAGCGGCGGAAAGGGCGCGAAGCCGGTCATGCTTGCCACCCGCTCCATGACAATGACGCCACTGGATAGCAGGAACCTTGACATGTTCCTGACCGACTACGGGCGTGTTGGAGCATACTACTTGCTGCCCGCCGTGCTGCCCTCGACAGCGACAACGGATCCTGAATTTATCTTTGACCTCGCCATCGGCAAGCAGAGCCTCACGGTAAAATCGGCCGCGGAAGTTTCAGAGCATGACATCGAATCGCTCGCTCTTCGGCTGCGCGGGCTAAAGTTCGCATCCTGAAATCGTTGGCCGGGGGGATGCAACGGGGGCGCGCAGCGGGCCCCCTTGCCGAGGTGGGCGGAAGACCGCCGAGCCAAATGTGCTGTCATACAGCACACATCTGGCGGAACACCATACTGACATTCAGTTCCGGGATTTCTTCCTTTCCCTGCATCCATCTTACGCAGATATGTGCATCTGGACACCGGCCCATTAGACTTCCTGCAACATCGCTTGGAGGGAGCCATGGACGATCTGGAACCGCGTCAACCAGTTACGATTGCGCGTGATGAGCTTTACCGGCGCGTATGGGAATCTCCCATGAGCAGGCTGGCAGCGGAGTTTGGAATATCGGGCAACGGGTTGGCCAAGATTTGCGACCGGCTCAAGATTCCGTATCCGCCGCGTGGCTATTGGGCGCGTAAGGAAGCCGGACAGGAAGTCGTGCGCTTTCGGTTGCTCAAGCCCGATAGCGATACGCCCGGTGAGGTGACTATCACGCCCACGCCAACGCCGCCAAAACTCGCACCAGAAGTTCAAGAGGCCAACGCCGCCGCGCATTCAAAGGCCGAAGGGATTGTCGTTCCCGATGAACTGAAGCGTCCGCATGCGATCATCTCTGGGTGGCTAGCGGAGCATAAGGAGCGCAAAAGGCGTGATCGCATTGACCGCAATCCCTATCGCCCTGCAATGCCGGACTGGACTGACGGCGAGCATCGCCAGCATCGGATTCTCGATGCGATATTTCGCGCCGTTGAGAAGAACGGCCTGATGGTGAGATCAGAAGACCTCAGCACGTTTTACTTCGAGTACAAGACGGAAAAAATCCACTGCCGCTTGCGTGAGAAAAACAAGCAGGTGCGGCGGCCTAAGACAGCCGAAGAAATGCGCTGGTCGAGCGGCCAGAACTGGACGCAGGTTCTGGAGCCGACCGGAAATTTGATCTTCAGTTTTGAAGACTATTTCGGCCACGAGAGTCGTCTCAGGCGAGAATGGCTTGAAACCACGACGAAGCGGTTTGAGGCAATGGTCCCGGATATTGTTGCGACGCTTCTCCTCGCTGGCCCTGCGCTTGTCAAATTGCGGGAAGATCGGGAGGAGGAGAAGCGGAGGCGCGAAGAGGCTGAGCGGCTTCGTCAGATCGAGCAAGCGAGGCGGAAAAAGGATCGCAATCAGTGGCGCTCCCTCGTGGAACAAGCGGAGCGTCATGAGACCGCGACTAAGGTACGAAACCTTTTGGCAGCGCTCGAAAGAACGGCAAGCGATCCCTCTGTCATGATCGGTGATCGCTCCCTAGCGGACTGGATCGCTTGGGCGAAGGCCTATTTGGAAGCCGTCGATCCTGTATGTCGTGGGGTCGAGGGCATATTTGGCGAAATCTCGAAGGTCACTGACTGGACATACCGGGACTGAGAACGCAGCTCGCTCAGTGCAGCCACTCCACCCCCGCGCGTTTGAACCCGCGTGTTACGGTGACGGGAGAGACCTTGTAGCGCTTGGCGACTTCGGTGATCGGCAGGCCCTGCTGCATGACGGCCCGGTGGCCTGCTAGGATTCGATCTATGGTGAGCAATGGCGGTCGTCCTAGGACTGTGCCGCGTTGTCTCGCGGCTGCTAGGCCTAGCGCGGTGTTCTCGCTGATCACGTCGCGCTGGAATTCGGCGAAGGCGGCGAAGAGGTGATAGATCAGCTTGCCGCCGGGTGTTGTGGTGTTGATGCCTTCGGCCATTGAGCAGAAGTGAATGCCATCATTCCCCAGCCGCACCAGCAGGTCGGAGAGGTGTTGAACCGAGCGGCCCAGCCGGTCGAGCTTAAACACCACCAGCGCATCGCCGCGCTTGAGCGTCTTGAGCGCCTGATCGAGGCCCGGTCTGCTGGCCTTGCCGCCACTGATGCCATGATCCTTGAAGATGTGATCGCACTGCGCGGCTTTGAGCGCATCAAGCTGCATGCGCAGCTTCTGGTCGGCGGTGGAAACCCGCGCGTATCCTATGCGCCGCCCCGTGACTTCAATGCTTGGGAAAAAGAAGTTCGTCATGACGCAACCTCGACAGAATCGATCCTTTCTGACGAGGCGCTGTGAGTGCTAGTGCTAGCGCCGCATATTGGCGGGAAACCGCTGCTTCCAAAGTGTTGTCGTCTCATTCTCGTGCTGTTTTCCTCCGTGTACAATAACGATCGTTTATGTTTCGCAGAAAAGCCCTAGCACTGGCAACCCTGAGTACCATCGTATGCGGCGGCGCAGCCGTCGCCGATGATGGCTTCAAGAGCAGCAAGTTTCTGACGTACCCGGCGGAATCGCAGAGCAGCTACATCGGAACGGCTGTCATGATGGCTGGCGTGATTGCGTCTAAGAATGTGCCCGAGCAGGCCCGCTGCATCGACAAATGGGCAGCAACGCATATTGCGTCCGGGTATCAGCCGGTCATCGAAGCAATGCAGAATTTCCCGGAGTATCACCCCACCGGGGTCATCATCGCGGTTCTCCAGAAGTCATGCGGGTCGTTCGATTATGCAAAGCGATAGTCAGGGAATGTCGGGAATAGCGACACCGGCGCTTGGGCGAGGCTGATCCACGATGGCGGCCGACCGGCCAATTGTTTCATGCACGCGGTGTTCCACGAGTTTTTCCGCGATCTCGCGCTGTCCTTCACGGAGTTCGGTTTCTGTGATTGGATTGTCCTTATCATCCATCAGGTCGCGGAACCGGCCCAGCGTATCGACGCGAAAGCCTTGAAGCGCTTCAAGGCGAGTGAGTCTGTCTTTGACAGACTCACTGTCTTCTAAAAACTGCTCGTAAGCAGGTTCATCGCCCCGCCATTCGATCCGGTCGGCGATATCATCGTTCACAGCCTCGCCGCGCTCGTTCCGAACTATCCCGTGCTTGTCCTTGAAGACCGGGCTGTCATCAGTCGGCAGCTTGGCGGCACGGCTCCGGGTCTGCTCCAGCTTCTCCTGTGCCGCTTTATGCGCCGCTTCGGCTTTGACGATAGCGCGGTCAGTCGCATCTTCGGCATCGCCCAAGGCACCCATGGTGTCGTTGTAAAGTGCGGCATAGCCCGGATTGGTGGCCAGCAGCATCTGAAGGCGGGAAGTGAATTCACGCTGCGCCGATCTCTGGGCGCTGGATGCGCCGGAGCGGCCCTGACGGCGTTCTTCAACGAATTCGGTGCCGTGGAAGCGGGCCTCGCGGCCAATGTCGATCCCGGCCAGCTCACGCTCATTATCGCGGCGATCTTCCTCGCGCGTGCGCGCGGCCTCGATCTCCCACTGGTTAGTCAGTTCGCCTTTGTCGTACGCCACTTCCCACTACATCCGTTGTTTTATGACTATTGTACCGTAAACGGAGCATCGAAGTCAAAAATAGCGCCGCTATTTCTTGTCCGTGCGCTGCTGCGCTTTACGCTTGCGAGGCCGCACATATCTATCGCGAAGTCGTAGCCGACCTGCTCTCCAGCGCCGAAGAAGTCATTCGCCAAGAGTCTGATTGTGAATACGAGCGTGGACGGCCTACCGAGGGCTTGTCACATCGGCTTGCGGTGATCAAAGCAAGCGTAAAATTCGCGCACGAGCTTGCAAAAAACTCCCGCATGGCTTCCCAGCGACGATTGAAAGCGCAGTACGAGCTGGACGCTATGCTCCGTTAAGCAGGCCCCGCTCCCAACCCACCAACGGGTTGATCCGGCCTTCTTCGCGATGCAAAGGCGTAGGCTGCTGGAAACGTAGCAATCGCCCCCGCGCCAAACCGCACGCTCACCTCAGGCGGAACATCCAAACCAATAGTTGCCAGCGCCAAGCCTGTCGCAACCGCCAAACTATATTTGCCGTAGCTTTCCCAAAAAAAACGATCTTTCAGCATTTTTTATTGCTCCTTATTCTCCTTCTTGTGGTTGGAAATACTTTCCCATCATTAAATCCTGCGACATAATATAGCAATTACTATTTTTCATCTGCCTTTAGTTCAAAATAGACTTCCTCAATTCTGTTCCAGCCCCAACTGGCTGATGCTGCAGACAGCACCCCCACAAATAGGTAGGGCGCTTTCGCCGCCAGAGCGACATCCACCACCATCGCGCCCAATCCCACCACGCCCTTCCCTAAAAGTTTGGCGGTCGACGCCTGCTTGGGCGGCGCAGGAGCAGAAAGTTCGTTTGATATCTTTTCCCGCAGCTCGCATGACCGCAATTCCATTTGAAAAATAGAATTGGCGAGGCTCTCGGCTTTGCTCGGCGTTTGGCTCGGTATCGTGGGCGATGCTTTAATCGTATCCTCGACGTAGATCGCCGTCTCGCGGCTAGCGCCGAACTGCTTGAAGGCTGTGATTTCGTAGGAGATGAACTTGTCTTGGGAAACCTTCTGGAGGGCTTCCGGATCCGGGTAGTCCTCAAGAAAGGCGGACATCTTGGCAGCCACCCCATCCCGTGTGGCCGTCCGCATGGAAGCGCAAGCAGCGCCTGCGATGATCGCCACATCTCCATTCAACAAGCTCTGCTTGTTAACGTGCTCGGCTATTACATTGAGATCGCTAACATAGGGGGCCGGATCAAGCGGGCGTTCCTGAGCATGTGAAGACCCACAAAAGAGGCTAAAAAGACCAAGCGCATAAGCAACTGTTCGCAACATAGAGACCCCCACTAAAAATCGGCCAATAAGCGAGGTTTTAGCATAATCAGTTCACGGCGATACGAAGTCGAGTAATCTGCTCCGGTGACACTGGCACGGAGAGGATGTGGCGGGCTCTGGGTTCTATATGTTTTGGGCACTCGTCGGCCTACATGCCGGAGTGTGTGCCAAACGTGCGCTGCCAATCTGGGCGGAAGCGGTAAGCGAAACCGAAAAGCGGGCATCATTGCTATCGCGGAACAGTGGCACTGGCGCGAGCCAACAGGCGCGATGATCGGATTGTTATTCTCGCTCGATCCTTGACGTTAAAAATGTAACAATGTTACATATCGGCATCGAGCCCCGGCAAGTGCGCCTCCAGTTCGATGTTCCATTCCTCAAGAATATCGAGGAGTTGGTTCAAGGATTGTCCTTCTAGGTGCACCAAACTTAGGCGCAAACGCTGGGCGCGTAGCGCGGTCTGTCTGTATTTCGCACCAAAACCGTGCGCTTCAGCGTCAAACGCGGCGCGTTTTGAATGATCCCCGTGACATCATCGGCGTGCGTCGGTGCACCCGCCGCCTCTCCGCAGATCCACAGCGGCGCAAGGCTCCCGTCGTCGAGGTGCGCGCAGATCTGCTCGCCATCGCACTTGGAGCACGATCTCTCGGTGCCGATCTTCGGGCGGAATAGCAGGCTCTCGCACCAGCCGCCGGTCGCGGCCCCACCCAATGTGACCCTGTCGCAACGCACCTCAATCATTTGCCGAGCCCCCTATCATTTCTATACTTTTAAAGTAGAGATTTGGCTCTGAAGTTGGGACAGGGGATCGGTTTATGGCGTTTCGGGCAGATTTTTTGCGCACGGTTGTGATCGCAAGCGCTTCAATAGTCGTCAGCAGCGTTCAGGCGCAGGAGCAGGCTAAGCCCGCGGAGGCCACCGAGCTTCCTCCGCTCGAAGTCACTGCCAAGCAGCAGAAAGCCGCCAAGAAGCCGGCGGTGAAAAAATCTTCGCCCGCGCCGCAAGCGTCCGCCCCCGCTCCTGCCGCCGCGACGGAGCCCCCGCGTGGGGCTTCTCCTGGCACCGGCCCTGTCAACGGATATGCCGCGAAAGAAACGACCACGGGCATCAAAACCGACACGCCGCTGCGCGAGGTTCCGCAGTCGGTCAGCGTAGTCGGCGCCGAGCAGATCCGTGACCAGGGGGCTCAGTCGCTGCAGGATGCGTTGCGTTACGTGCCGGGCGTCGTCGCCGACGGTTACGGCGTCGACAGTCGTACGGACACCACGTTCATTCGGGGTGCCGAAGCAGCTGAATATGTCGACGGTTTGCGTCGCACGTTCAACTACTACACCTATAATTATCGCATCGATCCGTACTTTATGGAGCGCATCGAGGTGCTGCGCGGCCCCGCGTCGGTGCTTTACGGCCAGGCGCCTATCGGCGGCATCATCAATTCCGTTTCCAAGCGTCCGCAGGACGTGCAAAGCGGCGAAGTCAGTGTGGAGTACGGCTCATTCGACTTCAAGCAAGTCAAGTTCGATACCACGGGGCTCGTGACATCGGACGGCAAATGGTCTTACCGCCTGACCGGCGTTGCGCGCGATTCCGAGACGCAGGTCGACTACGTCGACGATGATCGCTACGCCATTCAGCCGGCGATCACCTTCCGTCCCGACAGCAACACGAGCATTACGGTTCTCGGCAATTTTCAGAAGGACCAGACCGGCTCCACCTCGCAGTTCTTCCCGATCGTCGGCACGCTGTTTCCAAACGTGAATGGCCGCACCATCCCGCGCGACCGCTTCATTGGAGAGCCGACCGATCACTACGACACGGATGTCGCCTCGGGCACGCTGATTGCCGAGCACAAGTTCAACTCGGTGTTCAAGCTAAGCCACGTGTCGCGCTTTGCGGACATTCACAACAACTACGACAGCACCTACGCTGCGTGGTGGCTTGGCTACGCGGACGTGGACCAGGAAAAGCTGTATCGCGAGAGGTGGAAAGTGATCACCGATACGCAGACTTTCAACCAGGACACCAATCTCGAAGCCAAGTTCTCGACCGGTGTCTTAACCCACAAGGTTCTGGGTGGTGTCGATTATTCGAATTTCCAGGCCCGCCAAGGATCAGCTACCGCGTTAGATGTCGAAGGCTTCAACGTCTACAATCCGGTCTATGGGCAGGGACGGTGGGCCGGGACGGATTGCGCCGGCAATTCCTATGACGGCACAACCACGTCTTTACCCAGTCTTGATATCTGCTCCTTCGCGGATCAGAAAGTCACCCAGAGCGGCCTGTACCTTCAGGATCAGATGCGTCTCGGGAACTGGATCGCGGTCCTTGGTGCGCGCAAGGACTGGGTCGAGAATGAGACAGGCGGTAGCACCCAGAAGGACGACGCGGTCACCTACCGCGCCGGCCTCATGTACGAGTTCGCGTCGGGCTTCACCCCTTACGTAAGCTATGGCGAATCTTTCGTCCCGGTTGTTGGGACGACCTCGCCGGCCAGGGGTGAGACTCAGTTCGATCCTCAAGCAGGTCGTATGTACGAGGTTGGCTTCAAGTATCAACCGACGGGCGCTCAGTGGATGATCAACAGCGCCATATACGAAATCGCCGAGAGCAATCGGCTGGTGTCGGATCCCCTCGACGGGGGCTTCAGTGTGCAGACTGGCGCGGTATCCATCAGGGGCTTCGAGATCGAGCTGACGGGCCAAGTCACAGAGAATCTCAAGGTCGTTGGTGGCTACTCCTACACGGACGCGCAATACGACGACGGCACTGACATCGACGGCAATCAGCTCGAGTCGGTTCCCAAGCACCTGGCATCCATGTGGGGCGTGTGGGCGTTCGACCAGCCTTCTCTCAAGGGATGGTCAGTTGGAGCCGGCGTGCGCTACATCGGCGCCTCCTGGGACAGCTCGAATACAATCGAGACACCGGACGTCACGCTGTTCGACGCCATGATCGCCTACGAGCAGGATAACTGGCGCTGGTCGATCAACGGCAAGAATCTCGAGGACAAGGAATACTTTTCGACGTGTCTCGGCCGCGGCGATTGCTGGTACGGTTCCGCGCGGACGATCACCACGGGGCTGACCTACAAGTTCTGAAGGCCCCAGCCCGTTGCGGCGAGTAATGCTTGATCACGAATGCACTCCGAGCGGCATTGCGTCTCCGAGTGCATTCAACGTTGCGTTCGGCACCATATTGTAGTCTTTTCGAGTCAAGTTTACGCAACCGCGCACACGGTTCAGGGTTTCGATGCGAGCTACTTTCACTGTCGTCCACCGCTGGGCCGGTCTCTTCATTGCCGTGTTCCTGTTCATCGCAGGGGCGACCGGCGCCGTGATCTCGTGGGATCACGAACTCGATGAATGGCTGAACGCGCATCTCTTCGACGCCAAGGCGACGGGCAAGACGCTGTCCCCCCATGAACTCGTCAGCCGCGCGGAGGCTGCCGATCCGCGGATACGTGTCAGCTACTTCCCGCTGTCGTTCGAGGACGGGCACAACGCCAGCTTGTTCGTCGAGCCGCGCGTCGATCCAAAGACCGGCGAGCTCTATAACGTCGAGTACAATCAGGTCTTCATCGATCCCGTCAGCGGAGACGTCGCAGGCAAGCGCTTCTGGGGCGCCGTCTCGCTCGATCGCGAGAACATCCTGCCGTTCCTCTACAAGCTGCATTACTCGATGCACATCCCGGACTTCTGGGGCATCGATCGCTGGGGGATGTGGTTCATGGGCATCGTCGGCATCGTGTGGCTGTTCGATTGTTTCGTCGGCTTCTACCTCACCCTGCCTCGACGGGCGGGACAGGTCAGCTCCGAGATCGAGGAACAACAGAGCCCCGTCACGAATGGAGCCCGGCGGAGCTGGTGGCAACGCTGGAAGCCAGCCTGGACGATCAAGCGCGGGGCCGGGTCCTATCGCCGCAATCTCGATCTGCACCGGGCATTTGGTCTGTGGCTTTGGGCGGCGCTTTTGATTTTGGCATTCACGTCGATTTCGATGAATCTCAACAACGAGGTCGTGCGGCCCATCCTCAGCCGTTTATCGTCGTTGACACCGGATGCATTCGACGACCGTACGCCGGTCCCTAGTAACAAGCCGATCGAGCCGAAGCTGACGTTCCCGCAGGCCATCGACATCGCCAGCGAAGAAGCGCGCCGCCGTGGCTGGACGGAACCGGCGGGCGCCGCGTTCTACGGCCTCGAGCACGGGATCTATTCGATCAGCTTCTTCGAGCCCGGCGACGATCACGGCTCAGGAGGCATGGGCGTCAAAATGCTGTTCTTCGACGGCGCCACCGGTGCGCCTGAAGGCGGACGCATACCGTGGGAAGGCACCGCGGCCGACATCTTCATGCAGCTCCAGTTTCCGCTCCATTCCGGGCGCATCGCCGGCCTTCCGGGTCGCGTCTTCCTGTCGGTCATGGGCGTCGTCGTAGCGCTGCTGTCGGCGACCGGCATGATCATCTGGTTTAAAAAACGCGCCGGCCGCATCTCAAAACGCAGGGCTGCGCGGACTCACTCAGGCATTGCCCTGGCTGGCGACAGCAACTGATCGGCATCGGAAAGATATCTGAGGCCGACGTCGCGAGCGATGCAAGCGAAGCCGCCCTGGCTCCCTCTCACGGCGTCCGCTTCCAATCCCCGGTCACCTTCAGCTTTGCCGCAAGATAGTCGATGAACGCCCGGCTCTTTTTCGGGATCAGGCGTCCGGTCGGAAGCACGGTGTAGATGCCGCCGTCCCCTTTGACCGTCCACCCCCGCAAGATCTCGCGCAAACTGCCGTCGTGAAGGGCAGGCCCGGCCAGCCAGTCGGGCGCGAGGATCACGCCCGCCCCGCCGATCCCAGCCGCGAGCGCGGCCTCCGAATTGTCGGTGACATAGCGGCAAGGCGGCCGGACGGTTTTGCGTCTCGCACCGAACTGCAAGCGCCAGTCCGGCCAAGACGCGTTGCCCGTGAATCCGATACAGTCGTGATGGGCGAGATCATCGGGCGTTTTGGGGGTGCCCCTCCGCTTGAGATACGCCGGCGCGGCCGCCAGCAGCATGCGATGGCCGCCGATCTTTCGCGACTGCAGTGAACTGCTCGGCAATACGCCGACCCTGACCGCGAGGTCGAACCCCTCCGCCAAGAGATCGACCATCCTGTCCGAGAAACGCAGGTCGACGCGGATCAACGCGTGCTGCTCGAGAAACCCCGCGATCAGCGGAGCAAGCCACAGACGCCCGAACGTCGACGGCGCCGAAACCCGCAGCAGCCCTTGCGGCGCCGCGGCCATGTCTCTGACCTCGAGGTTCGCCGCCGAGAGCTCTTCGAGAACGGCCTGGAGGCGCTTGAGGTAGGCTTCTCCCGCTTCCGTCAGGGCCACGCGCCGCGTCGTGCGAACGAGCAGGCGAACGCCGAGCCGCGCCTCCAGCTGGCTGACGCGCCGCGAAACGACGGAGGCATCCCGCTCGATCTTTTTGGCGGCGGCGGCAAAGCCGCCGAGTTCGGCGACGGCAACGAACGCTTCGATCCCGTCGAAATCGGCGCGCGCCAATTCCTGCATCGTTTGCACGAGTCAAATGCTCCGAGCGGCGATTATCGATCCATTCTTAAAGGCTACATCAGGGCCAGTCAAACGCAGGAGAGACTTGCCATGAAGACCTTCATCTCGATCGGCACCGGCCCTGGAATGGGCTTTGCCACGGCAGAACGGTTCGCCAAGGAAGGCTACGCCGTCGTGCTGGCCGCCCGCAGCGCAGATAAAGTTCGCGATCTCGCGTCGCAACTCACCGCCAAGGGCTTCACGGCCGAGGCGACGACGATCGACACATCCGATACGGCCGCTGTCGAAGCGCTGGTGGCCGACGTGAAGGCGCGGCACGGCTCTGTCGATGTCGTCCACTACAACGCCGCATCGAAGCGCGAGTCCAAGATCGGCGATCAACCGTCCGACACGTTCGTGTCCGACCTGGCGACGAACATCGGCGGCGCAATGGCTGCCGCCAAGGCGGCCGAGAAGGCGATGGCCACACAAGGCGCGGGCAGCATTCTTTTGACCGGCGGCGGCTTCGCCCTCGCCCCCTCGCCCGACTACATCTCGCTGAGCATCGGCAAGGCCGGCATCCGCGCGCTGGCCCTAGGCTTGTTCGAAGACTTCAAGACGAAGGGCATCCACGTCGCGACGGTCACGGTCAGCGCGTGGGTATCTCCAGCGTCGGACCACGCGACCGCTGTCGCGGAGCATTTCTGGCAGTTGCACAATGAAAAGCCCGGCTCCTGGACGAACGAGGTCCAGTACGCCTGATAGGCGAAGTCATGCTCGAGCCTGAGCCGATGCGGCAAGGCGCATGAAACGTCCGAATAACGTTGGGAGGCGCCGGCCCTTGAGCCGGAACGCCTCCCAACGCTGATGATATTTCGCGCCTCGTGCCCGGGCGCGCCACCCGCGCGCTCAGGCGTATCGGCTTCCGTTGGTCACGTTGCCTGCCTTGACCGAGGCCCGCCTCGTTATGACGTAAGCGAACGCCTCGTCATGACGTAAGCGAACAGTGTGTCGCCGCCGACAACGCAATATTTTGCATCAAATGTAGTTCCCGGGCGCCGTGGCGGATCCGGCGACACTGCCTGGGAAGTAGTTGGCACCCCCGCCGTTGACGTACAGCAATGCGCCAGTGTTCACGGAATATCTTGCACCTGTCGCTGACCCAACGAAGGTCATGGCGTTCGCGCGCATCAGCGCGTTGAACGATGCTGCTGCGAATGATGAGGAGAACGCAGGGGTTCCCGTCAGGGTAGCCGTTCGAGATGTTGTCGTGACGTTGCTGAAAGTTTCGGAAAAGAGGTGCCGAAGCGCTCCCCCGCTAATTGCGTAGTTGGTCAGCGCCGTGACCTGACCACCTTGCGATGCGCGCACATGGTTTCCTGCACACGCGCCGAACTCGATATTCGAATGCCGAATTTCACCTGTTCCAAAAGCCCACAGGCATTCGCCGCTCGTAACGGTTTCCAGCTTCATATTGCTGATGTTGAAGACCACGCCGCCCAGATTGGGCCCGTAGAAACACGATCCACTTGTTGCGGTAACCGTGGTGGACGCTGCGCCTGCGCCTGATATCGTGACCGCCCCAGAGCCAACGGGGGATTTGAGTGTGTTGGACCCCGTTAAATTAAATGCGCCTGCGCCGACATTGAGCGTGACGCTATAAATCGAGATGTCGAGCGCCCCGATGATGTCGAGCGCTTTCTGGATCGTCAGGAACGCGCCGCCGCTCGTGTTCGCGAGCCCCGTATTCGCATCGTTGCCGTCGGTCCGGACATAGTAGTTGCGGTTCGCGGTGAGCACCTCGCGCCTGGGCGTGAACGGGAACTGCACGACACCGGTTGACCGGTCCGTGACGATCGCCTGTTTCCACGTGCTGCCGTCGGCGCTCACTTTCACCTGGAAATCGTCGTCGCCCGCCAGTCCGAACTCCGCCCGGCCCGAGAACCCCGTCTGAAAAAGCACGCTTCCGGTCTGCCCCGCGGAGGCTTTATTGATTTTGAGCTGGTGGCCTGCCCCGTCGTGATTGAACAGCGACGCCGGGCTCGCAACGGACAATCTATTCGTAGTGTCCGCGGTGGCGTTCACGCCGACCATCGCCACCGGGTTCACGCTCCCGCCCGCGCCCGGCGCGGGGATCCAGCTGGTGCCATCGAACGCGTAAAGCACGTTCTCGTCCGCAACCCACGCCAGCCAGCCTTCGAGCGGAACATAGATGGCCCACGCGCTGTCCTGATAAGCCGCGATGTGCGTTGCCTGCCCGGACCATACTCCCGTCGGCGCCGCGCCGACGATATAGCAGGCACCGGCCGCCGGCGAACCCGGGGGCGTGGCGAGATCCTTGTCGAGCACGGAGAGCTGCACCACCGCATCGAGTGCACGCAGCGCCTCGTTGTGAGTCACATGCTTTTGCGACTGCGCCGCAAGAATGTAGGGAAGCTTGAGAAGCGTGGTTTCATCCATGGGGCGCGGGCTCGTTGCGGAAGCTCCCGCCACTATCGCCGCGCGCCAAACTGCGGGGATAAAATGACTGCGAGGATAAATGACTGCGAGGATAAATGCGCTCGCCGGCAATTTTCAGCGGACGAACGTCCGCGCGCTCTTGCATTCCCTCGGCGGACCCGTTACACCCGCGAACGTGATGTGCTAATAAAATAGCATTTTCAATAGCTTGTATCATTTGCGCAGACCGTGCGCATCGCGCGAGGGTGTCCCATCATGTCAAGCCCATCGATCACGCTTCACAAGGGCGACCTTGGCCCCGGCGTCACCTTCAAGGGCAGCGTCGCCATCGACACCGAGACGCTGGGCCTCAATCCCAACCGCGATCGCCTGTGCCTCGTCCAGCTTTCGGCCGGCGACGGCAGCGCCCATTTGGTCCAGCCCGACCCGTCGACCTACGACGCCCCGCGCCTCAAGGCGCTGCTTACCGACGCCTCCGTCGTCAAGATTTTCCACTTCGCCCGCTTCGATCTCGCCGTGCTGGAAAAATACCTCGGCGTCTCGGTCAACCCGGTCTACTGCACCAAAATCGTCTCGAAGCTGGTGCGCACCTACACGGATCGCCACGGGTTGAAGGACCTCACGGCCGAACTCCTCGGCATCGAGCTTTCGAAGCAGCAGCAGAGCTCGGATTGGGCCGCCACGACCCTCAGCCAGCAGCAGCTCGCCTACGCGGCCGCGGATGTGCTCCACCTGCACGCGCTGAAGGCCAAGCTCGACGCAATGTTGGAGCGGGAAGGCCGTGGCGCCTATGCCAAGGCCGCCTTCGAATTCCTTCCCACCCGCGCGAAGCTGGATCTCGCCGGCTACGGCGAAGACGACATTTTCGCGCACTGAACCGGTTATTGCCCCCGCGGCGGCCGCTGCAGCCGAAAAAACTTCAACAATTTCTGGGGACTTCGCCCCGCCCAAGTCCCAATCTCACCCCAATTCGAAGTGATTGTCCGCTGGCTTTCCCACGTGCAAGGTGCGTAGGCGGACCTCGAAGCGCGACGCGGGGTTTGGATGCCATGCGCACCCTGCTCCCGCAGCGCCCGAACCGGACCGCCCGGACAGAATGACTGCCCCGGATGAAGCAAGGCCCGGATGAAGTTAAGGCCTGGGCCGGAATGTATCTGACCAGGACTAGGCCCCAGGACTAGGCCCAGAACTAGGCGATGATGCCGGAGATCTCGGACCACGTATGGTCGTAGCTGCTGATCACCAGATCGCCCCGTCGATCGGTCGCCGCACAGGCGACGGCTTGGCCCTTGCCAGCGTCGACCGCGTACGCGAATTCCGCAAGGCGAGGCAGCGCAGCCGGATCGTGCGCACACTGCGCGTCGTGCTTCCCGTCTCCGCGCTTGGGCTGATCGGGGTCTACGCCCTCTCCATCGCGGAAACGACCGGCATCGTGGGGCCCGACTCCCTGCCCGAGCTCTCCATCCGCAAGGTTCTGCCGACCGACCTCGTCATGAAGAACCCCCGCTATGAAGGGTTCAACGAGGATGGCGGCAGTTACGTCTTCACCGCCAAGACCGCGCAGCAGGACATTCTCAAGCCGAACGTCATCCAGATGAACGGCATCGTCGGCGAGGTCTATCAGGCTGACAAGACCCGCACCGACATCACCGCCAAGCGCGGTCAATTCCAGAACGACAGCGGCGTTCTTCAACTTTTCGATCAGATCAACGTCGACTCTCAGACAGGCCTGAAGGCCCGCCTCACGGAAGCGACGATCCAAACGAAGAAAGATCTCCTCACGTCGTCCAAGCCGGTTCTCGTCGAATTTCCGAACGGCTCCGTGAAGTCGCAACGTATGACGCTGCGCCAGAAGGCGCGCGAAGCAACCTTCGCCGGCGCCGTCATAGCCGAGCTCACCCCGCCACCGGACGAGAAGAAGGACACGCCCGCCGTCGCAACCGAGGACGCCGCGGCAACCGCGATGTTCACGCCGTCGAACGGACCGATCATCATCGAATCCGAACGGCTCGATCTCAACGACGGCAGCAAGAAAGCCGTCTTCGTCGGCAACGTGCGCGCCCGCCAGGGCGACGCGAACCTGACGAGCCCCGAACTGGAAGTCACCTACGAAGGCGAAGGCCTGATGGGTCCGACCGGCAAGGCGCAAACGCCGGCCGCCGCGCCGGGCGCCTCTCCGGCCGGAAAGGTCAAGCGCATCGTCGCCAAGAAGCCCGTGGTCATGAAGCGCGCCAACGGCGACATCGTCACCAGCGACATGGCCGATTTCGACGCGCCGTCGCAGACCGCTATCCTCTCGGGCGAAGTCGTCATGACCTCCGGCACGGATCGCCGCGCGACGAGCGAGCAGGTCGAACTGAACGAGGCCACCGGCGCGATCGTGCTCTCGGGCAACGTGGCGGTCAGGCAGGCCGGCAACGAATTGCAAGGCGGCCGCCTCGCCATCGATCGCAAGGGCGGCACGGCGCACCTCACGACGCCGCCGGAAGGATCGTTCGGACCGGGGCGCATCACGGCGCGCCTCGTTCGCGACGCCGAGGCGAAGCAACCCGCCAAGGCTGCTGCGGACGATCAAGACTCCTCCGGGCCCATGTCGTTCAAGACCAATCCGACCGCGCCCATCGATCTCAACGCGGATGCGCTCGAAGTCGACGATCAGCGCAAGCGTGCCGTCTTCCGGGGCGACGTCGACGCGACCCAGGACGGCTTCAAGATCCGCTGCGCGGAGCTGACGGCGCATTACAAGGGCGAGGCCGGGCTGGTGGACGCAGCCAGCATGGGCACGGAGCCGGCCGAGGGCAAAAAGCCTGCTTCGGAGCTAACCCGCCTCGAAGCCCGCAAGGACGTTCGTGTCACCTCGAAGGACGGGCAGTCCGCGACCGGCGACTGGGCCGACTACGATGCGAAGAACAACAAGATCACGATGGGCGGCAACGTCGTGCTGTCGCGCGGCAAGAACATGGTTCGCGGCACACGCCTACTGATCGACATGACGACCGGCGAGAGCAAGATCGATACCGCCCCGCAAAACACGGTCGCCGCGCCGTCGGGTGGCGGCTGGGTGACCAAGCAGCCGGCCGAGCCGGCCGCCGAGGGGAAGGGCCGCGCCAGCGCCGTTTTCTTTCCGCAGGACATGAAGGAGCAAGAAGAAAAGGGCGGGTCCGGCAAGGACAAGGACAAGGCCAAGCCCGCCCCTCAGGACAAGGCCGTCGACGGATGGTCCGCAACAGAGTCGCCGGCCAGTTCGCCGGACTAAGCCAGGCGATCCATGCTCCCGAAGTCCCCCGCATTTGACTCGCGCCGCCAAACGCCGTCTCGTAGGACCCATCCACCCACCGTTGTCCGCACCCTTCACCTTCAGCACGGCAGTCCGCCCGAATGAAACTGTGGCCCCTCCGGTCAGCCCGCAACGCGCAAGCCTCCGATCCCACGGGATATGACGGAGCAGCCCAAGGCTACGCCGAATCGAACGAAGAGCGCCGCCTCGCCTCCCATCAGGGCTGGCTCGTCGCGGAGAACGTCCAGAAGAGCTACAAGAAGCGGATGGTCGTGCGCGGCGTCAGCCTTGCGGTCGGCCGCGGCGAATCCGTCGGCCTGCTGGGTCCGAACGGCGCCGGCAAGACGACCGTGTTCTACATGATCACCGGCCTTGTTCCCGCCGACGCCGGACAGATCTCGATCGACGGCCAGGACGTGACCGCGCTGCCGATGTACCGCCGCGCCCGTCTCGGCATCGGCTATCTCCCTCAGGAAGCCTCGATTTTCCGCGGCCTGACGGTCGAGCAGAACATCATGGCCGTGCTCGAGCTGGTCGAGCCGAACCGCAAGGCGCGCAAGGAACAGCTCGACAGCCTGCTCGAGGAATTCCACATCGCGCGGTTGAGAAAATCGCCGTCCATGGCGTTGTCCGGCGGCGAGCGGAGGCGCTGCGAGATCGCTCGCGCACTGGCCTCCCGGCCGTCGTTCATTCTTCTCGACGAGCCGTTCGCCGGCATCGATCCGATTGCCGTGGGCGACATTCAGCAGCTGGTCCGCCACTTGACGGACCGCGGGATTGGGGTCCTGATCACGGATCACAATGTGCGCGAGACGCTGAGCCTGATCGACCGCGCCTACATCATCTATGACGGACAGGTTCTCACTCAGGGTAAGCCGGCGGAAATCATTGCCAATGAAGATGTACGCCGGGTCTACCTGGGAGACATGTTCGTTAACGCGCGCTGAGCAAAGCCTTGGCCTTGGTCCACTCTGGAACGTTGCGCCCGCGCTGGAGCGTAAAGTCATGAGGACCGATCGGACTGCCACCCTTCACCTGACACGGTGCATGCACACTGCGGCGACCCAGTTCGCGCCGCAGGGCCAAAGTCAACGTGGTTTTCATTTCCATGGGGCATGCTCGCCGTCGTGCCGGCAAAAAATATGCCGCCACGCGGAGGGGAGCGTGAGCCATGATGGGCGCGAGACCTTGCACTTGGCGCTAACCGGGCCGAACCGATCGCGGCAGCCGTCGATGCGCCGCATCGGAACTGGACGCGTCGGAAACTGAAAGTTTGGTATGGCGCTAACGGCAAAGCTTGAGCTGCGGCAAGGCCAGCAACTGGTGATGACACCCCAGTTGCAGCAGGCCATCCGCTTGCTTCAGCTCTCCAATCTGGAGCTTGGCCAGTTCGTCGAGACCGAGCTCGAGCGCAATCCGCTGCTCGAAATGGACGAAACGCCCGACGTCTCGCCGAAAGAGCATGACGTCCCCGTCGAGCGCAGCGAACCCGCCGGCGATGAGGAATGGCTCGATCTTGCCAAGCCCGTCGCCGAAGCGGACGGCGGCCTGGACGGCGACGACGGATCCTACAGCGACAGCGCCGCTGCTCCCGGCAGCATGGACGCAGAGTCCGGCTGGGCCAACGTGCGCCAGCGGATGAACTCCTTCAACGGCGAGGAAATCAACCCGGAAGCCTTCGTCTCGAGCGAGCCGTCGCTGCGCGATCACCTGAGCGAGCAGCTGCCGCTCTCGGTCCACGGCCAGGCCGAGCGCCTCATCGGCCAGCACCTGATCGATATGGTCGACGAGGCCGGTTACCTGCACGCCGACCTCGAGCAACTCGCGGCCAAGCTCGGAGCGCCGCTCGAGCTGATTGAAAAGGTCCTGGCGACGCTCCAGACCTTCGACCCGGCCGGCGTTTTTGCGCGCTCGCTGGGCGAGTGCCTGGCGCTCCAGCTCAAGGAGCAGAACCGCTACGATCCGCAGATCGCCGCCCTGCTCGACAACCTGCACCTGCTGGCGGCGCACAACATGCCCGCGCTTCGCAAGGCCGTCGGCGCCGAAATGTCGGAAATCACCGACATGATCGATGAGATCAAGCGCCTCAATCCAAAGCCTGGCCTTAAATTCGGATCGGTCCAGCTCCAGCCCGTCGTCCCGGATGTCCTTGTGCGGCAGGCCGCCGACGGCACGTGGCTCATCGAGCTGAACAGCGACACCCTGCCCCGCGTGCTCGTCAACCGCACCTATTACGCCGAGGTCAACAACACGACGCGCACGGCGAAGGACAAGGACTACCTGCTCGAGTGCCTGCAGACGGCCAACTGGCTCGTCAAAAGCCTCGATCAGCGCGCCCGCACCATCCTCAGGGTGGCGGAAGAGATCGTCCGCCAGCAGGACGGCTTTTTCACTTACGGCGTCCAGCACCTGCGGCCGCTCAACCTGCGCACCGTCGCCGACGCCATCTCGATGCATGAATCGACCGTCTCGCGGGTCACCTCGAACAAGTACATGGCGAGCCCGCGCGGCATCTTCGAGCTCAAGTACTTCTTCACATCCGCGATCCAATCGGCAGGGGACGGCGAAGCGTATTCGTCGGAATCCGTCCGCCATCGCATCAAACAACTGATCGATGGCGAAAACGCCCGCGCGATCCTGTCGGACGACAAGCTCGTCGAGAAGCTGAACAAGGAAGGCATCGACATTGCCCGGCGCACGGTCGCCAAATATCGCGAGGCGATGCGCATTCCCTCGTCCGTCCAGCGCCGCCGCGAAAAGCGCCAGCTCGAGCGGACAGGTCGCTGAAGACGGTCGCCGAAAACGGCCGTCGAAACCGTCCGCGGGCCCGCCTTTCCCCGGGGACCGCGGTCCGCTCCGGGATTGACACCACCCCCCCGCCGCACTAGCGTTTCTTGACGCGGCTCGGAGCCACGGGGGCCGAACCAAAGAATTGTAATAATTAAAGAAAGCGCTGAGTTGCTTGTGCTATTTTGCGTCCCGTCGTTGGGCAGATTGTCCGGCGGCGCGAAGTGCTCTGGATCCGCTAACCCTACTTCGAGGTTGCAGCTAGAAAACACACAGTGGGCGGCGCAATTGGCCCGGAACGAGCAATCGCGTCATGGCTGCCGAATCGCCCAAATTGGGGGGTAGGTAGCGCCGCTCGATTGAATTTGAACGTGATTGAAACCGGTTTGAGCCGTCGTCGTTGAGACGGAGGCGAAAACCCTGGGAGTTCAACGGCCATCCGATGGCCGCGTTGATGGGCCCTTTGAAAATGCTGAAAAAGATCGGCGGCAATGTCGATCGTAGACCCGATGGGACCGGACACATGGATTTAGGCGATCTCCTGGCACCTCGTGGGATTTTTCCCGCTTTCGAAGCAACCAGCAAGAAGCAGGCGCTGCTCGACCTCGCGGCGCAGGCAGCCGAGGTCACGCGCCTCGATGCCCGCACGATCTACGACACGCTCCTGCAGCGCGAACGGCTTGGCTCGACTGGCCTTGGTCGCGGCATCGCGGTCCCCCACATCAAGATCGAAGGCATCCCGGGCATCGTCTGCCTGTTCGCGCGGATGGCGAAGCCGATCGACTTCGAAAGCCCGGACGGCGAGCCGGTCGACCTGATCTTCCTCCTGCTCGCCCCCGATCATGCGGGCGGAGACCACCTGAAGGCACTCGCCCGCATTTCGCGCCTCGTGCGCGAGCCCACCGCCCTCGAGCGCCTGCGGTCTGCGCCGGATCTCGCCGCCTTGAAGCGCGCGCTGACCCTGCCCGTCACCTCGCACGCGGCCTAAAGTGCTTCCGGAAAGTGGGAACCGGTCATGGGCGCAGCCATGCCGGCAATAGTGCCCGAAAAGAAGCACGATAAAACAGAGATCGAGAGTCGTTCCGCGATTCCACTTGAAGCGGAACGGCTCTGGTCGTCTCGCGGCGTTCAGCCGAACACGGCAAGCGCCGCCAGCCCCAGCGCCCCGATCGCGATCCGCCACCACGCGAACGGTGCAAATCCGTGCCGGCCGATGAATTCGAGCGCCGAGCGCACCACGATCACCGCCGTCGCGAACGCGACGATGAAACCGACGCCGATCGGCAGCGCATCGGCCACATGCAGCTTCTCCCAGTTCTTGTAGAGATCGAGTGCGAAAGCGCCGGCCATGGTCGGCATCGCCAGAAAGAACGAGAATTCGGCTGCCGTCCGCTTGTCGGCCCCGAGCAGCAGACCGCCAACGATGGTCGATCCCGAGCGAGACACGCCCGGCACAAGGGCCAGACATTGAAAGAGCCCGATCCCGAACGCGCGCGGCGTCGAGATGTCGGTCACGTCCGTAAACCGCACCGGGACCTTGACCCGGTCGACGGCCAGCAGCACGAACCCGCCCAGGATGAGCATGGCGCAGATCAGCACCGGCGTCTCGAACAGCACGTCTTTGATGTAGTTGTGCAGCAGCGCCCCGAACACCGCAGCCGGCAGGAACGCGATCAACAGCGCGACGGCGAACCGGCGCATGCTGGGGTCGCGCGGCAGCGACCGCACCATTTCGATCAGCCGCCAGAAGTACACGTAGACGATGGCCAGGATGGCTCCGAGCTGGATCAAGACCTCGAACGTCTTGCCGGGCGAGTCGAACCCCATGAAATGACCGGCGAGCAGGATATGTCCGGTGGACGACACGGGGAGGAATTCCGTCAGCCCCTCGATGAACCCGAGCAGAATGGCTTGCCAGATCGGCATTGAGGATCTCTCCGGATGGCGATGGAAATACGCACCGACTGGCGCAAAAGGCGGGCGATCCAAGTGGCCGTGACGAAACGCTGCCGCGCAGCGCGGCACTCGGTAGCACGATTGCCAAAACGAGGATACGTTCCGCAAGCAGCGCCCCTATGACGGGCAGCACGTGCCAGACGCATTTCCGCCACACTCATCCAAACGGATCCAAGCCCCGTGCATGCGACGCCGACACTGACGCAATTCAAGCTCTGTCCCAGGTCGCGCTCCGTCCGCTTGGCGCTGGCCGAGATCGGCATCGAGGCGACGCTGGCGGAAGAACGCCCATGGGAATGGCGGCAGTCGTTCCTTGCCCTCAATCCGGCCGGCGAGTTGCCCGTCCTGACCCTCGACAGCGGTTTGGTGCTGCGCGGCGCGTACGTGATTTCGGAATACTTCGCGGAGCTGCTGCAGAACCATGAAAAGGGCGGCCGCATCCCGCCCCTGTTTCCGGGCACCATCGAGGAGCGCGCCGAACAGCGGCGCCTGGTCGACTGGTTCCACGGCAAGCTCGACCGCGAGGTCACCCGCGAACTGCTGTTCGAGCGCATCTACGGCCATCTGCTGCCGGATCGCTCGCACGCGCCCGATCCGGATGCCCTGCGCGCGATCCGCGCCAACATCCGCTATCACATGGGCTATGTGAACCATCTCGCTCATGAGCGGCCCTGGCTGTCCGGCACCGAGATGAGCTTCGCCGACTTCGCCGCCGCTGGGCATATCTCGGCCATCGACTACCTGGGCGAGATCGCGTGGGACGATTACCCCTCCGCGAAATCCTGGTACGCCCGCATGAAGTCGCGCCCGTCGTTCCGGCCGCTCCTCGCCGATCGCATGGCGGGCATCGCCCCGGCCGCCGTCTACGCCGACCTCGATTTTTGAGCCTGGCCTGCCGCATGTCGCACAACGCCGGAAACTTGGACGCCTCGTCCTCCGCGGCCGCGAAATCGGCATTGGAAGCGCATGCCCGAGAACTCGGTTTCGACACGGTGCGCATCGCGCGGCCGGAGGCCATCGGCGGCGCCGGGGACCGCCTGCTGGCGTTCCTCGCCGACGGGCGTCACGGCACCATGGGCTGGCTCGAAACCCATGCGGACCGCCGCCGCGACCCGCGCCACCTTTGGCCCGAGGTGCGCTCCGTCGTGATGCTCGGCATGAGCTACGCACCCGCGACCGATCCGATGGAGGCGCTGTCCGACACGGCCAACGGCGTCGTCTCGACCTACGCCAAACGCAGCGACTATCACGATGTCATGAAGGGCAAGCTGAAGGACATCGCCGGCCGCCTCGAACGCGACACGGGCCTGCCGGTCAAGGTCTTCGTCGACACCGCGCCGCTGATGGAAAAGCCGCTTGCCGCCGCCGCCGGGATCGGCTGGCAGGGCAAGCACACCAATCTCGTCTCGCGCCAGCACGGCTCGTGGCTGTTCCTCGGCGCGATCCTGACCGCGGCCGAGCTTGCGCCCGACGCGCCCGAGCAGGACCACTGCGGCAACTGCTCGCGCTGCCTCGACGTCTGTCCCACAAAGGCCTTCCCGGCGCCGTACCAGCTCGATGCGCGCCGCTGCATCGCCTACCTGACGATCGAGCACAAAGGGCACATTCCCGACGAGTTCCGCGCGCCGATCGGCAACCGCATCTTTGGCTGCGACGACTGCCTCGCCGTCTGTCCGTGGAACAAGTTTGCCCAAGCGAGCCACGAAACGCGCCTTGAAATCCGGGCCGAACTCGACAATCCGCCCCTGGCCGATCTGTTGGCGCTCGACGACGCCGCCTTTCGCATGCGCTTTCGCGGCACGCCCGTGAAACGCACCGGCCGCGACCGCGTTATTCGCAACTGCCTGATCGCCGCCGGCAATGCGAAGGATGCAGCCCTTTTGCCGGCCGTGACCCCGCTGCTGGACGATCCGTCCCCCGTCGTACGCGCCATGGCGGTGTGGGCGTTCAGGCGGCTGGCGACGGACGGCGAACGGCGCGCCGCCGAGGCCGCCCGCCGCAATGCGGAGCCCGACGCCGACGTACGCCGCGAATGGGAAAGCGAACTAGTGTGATGATCGAGAAATTCGCCCCATCAAGCAGCCAGGTTCTGAGCGAATTTCTCGATCTGAATCACACTAGCAAATCTATGATTTCTAGTGTCCTTCTAGATTCCTAAGTTCGCTCCCGCGTTCGCTTGCAGCATCGGCGAACTTCGGAATCAGGACACTAGGATGAACAGCCTTTTCTGCTTCGGTCTCGGCTACAGCGCCGAAGCGCTTGCGCGGCGGCTGACCCCGGTCGGATGGCGCATCGCCGGCACGGCCCGCACGGCCGAAGGCGTCGAGCGCATCAAGTCCCTTGGCTACCACGGCGTGTTTTTCGATGGCACAGAGCCCACGCCCGCACTCGCCGCTGCACTGTCGGGCGTCACGCACGTCCTCGTCTCCGCCGGTCCCGATGCGGACGGCGATCCGGTGTTGCGCCACCACAGCCGCGAAATCGCCAAGGCGCACGACGTGCGCTGGATCGGCTACCTGTCGACGGTCGGCGTGTACGGCGATTTCGGCGGAGCGTGGGTGGATGAGGACACGCCACCCAGGCCCGGCTCGGAGCGCACGGTGCGCCGCCTCGCGGCCGAGACTGCGTGGCGCGACTTCGGCGCCACGCACGATCGGGCCGTACGAATCTTCAGGCTCGCCGGCATTTACGGACCGGGCCGCAGCGCCATCGACGACCTCTTCGCCGGCACGGCCCGCCGCATCGTCAAGCCCGGCCAGGTCTTCAACCGGATCCACGTCGAGGATATCGCCGCCGTGCTGGAAACGGCCGCCGCGAACAAGGGCGCGCACGCCGTCTACAATGTCGCCGACAACGAGCCCGCGCCGCCCCAGGATGTGGTCGCCTATGCCGCGAGCCTGATCGGAAAGGACCCGCCGCCGGAAACCCCGTTCGAGACCGCCGCGCTCTCTCCGATGGGGTTCAGCTTCTATTCAGAAAACAGGCGGGTCAGGAACGCGCGCCTCCGCGACGACCTCGGCGTCCACCTCGCCTACCCGTCCTACCGCGAAGGCTTGGCCGCCATTCTTGCCGGCCGCACGCCCTGAACGGCGCGAAGCTGCCGCGCTTCATCCACTATGTTGCCGGAATCCGTAGCGATGATGTCTTCGTCCTGGCGGCTTTAACCGCCATGCGGACCTCATTTCTCTAGACCTCCATTCGCGCCCATGCGGAGACACCCATGACCTCGCTCAGAAGCGCCCCGTTCCTCGCGGCGATCGCGAGCGCATGTCTGGCGGTCTCGGCGGCGGTGGCCACCGGCCAGGACGCGGGCCACGCGCTGGCGGAGAAGTTCGCTAGCGGCGCCGAGCAGGAGGAGCAGAAGCGCAAGGCCGCCGATGCGGAGCATCGCAAACAAGAAGATGCGGAGCATCGCAAAACCGAAGAAGCCAAGCGGCGTGTCGATGCGGAGCTTCGCGAAATAGAAGCTGCGGAGCAGCGCAAAGCCGGTGACGCGCAGCGTCGCAAGGTCGATGCGGAGCTTCGCGAAATAGAAGCTGCGGAGCATCGCAAAGCCCAAGACGCGGAGCAGCAAAAAACGGAAGCTGCGGAGCAGCGCCAGACCGAAGAAGCGGAGATGCTGAAGCGCGCTCGGGACGAAGCGAACGAGCGCAAGGCCGCTGCCGACAAGGCGCGCGCCGAAGCCGAAGCCCGCGACGCCAAGGCGGAAGAGGACCGCCGCCTTGCGGCCGAACAGGTGGAGCGTGAGCATGCCGAGAAAGCGCAACGCCTTGCCGAAGACCAGCGCATCGCACGCGAAAAATTCATCGCCGACCGTGCCGCGGAGGCCGAGCGCCTTGCCGCCGAACAGCAGAAGGCGGCCGAGGAGCAGCGTCTCGCGGAAGAAAAACGCATCGCCGAGGAAAATCGCGTCGCAGAAGAACGGCGCGTGGCGGTCGACGCGGAGCGTCGCGCGGCCGTCGACGCGGAGCGTCGCGCAGCCGACCAGCAACGGCGTATCGAACAGGAGCGGCGGCTGGCAGAGCAGAAGAAGGCCGACGAAGACCGCCGCCGCATAGCCGAAGAAGAGCAGCAGCGACGCCTCGCGGAAGAGAAGCGCGTCGCTGAGGAGCAACGCTTAGCTGAAGAGAAGGTGGCCGAAGATGAGCGCCGGGCCCAAGAGCAGCGGCTCGCTGAGCAGAAAAAAGCAGATGAGGAGCGTCGCCTTGCCGAGGAGCAGCGCGTGGCGCAGGAAAAGTTGGCCGAAGAGAAAAAGGCCGAGGAACGCCGCGTCGCAGAGGAAAAGCGGCTGGCGCAAGAACAACGCCTCGCGGAAGAAAAGCGCGCCGCCGACGAAAAGCAGGCGGCGATGGCCGCCGAGCGGGAAGCCGAGCATCGCCGCCTGACCGAGCGCCTCCAGGCCATGGAGCAGCGGCGTCAGGAACACGAGCGTATGGCGGCGCAGCCCCCACCGTCGGACGACCGCGACCGCATGGGCCTCGGCGTTGCCCCGCCACTCCCCCACGTCACCGCGCCCGCAGCGCCGTCAATCGCCAGCGGCGCGCGCCCCGTGTCGCGGGTGACCGTCCTGCTCGTCATGGAGCCCGGCACCAACGGCATTCGCCGTTTCGGTCAGAAGACCGCAGACCCCGTCATCTGCGCCGGCCCGACCTGCTGGATCAGCGCCGGAACCGATCGCAACGCAAGCGCCGTGCCGCGCGGTCGCGCCCTCGGTCCGGGCAACACGCTCGGCAAGCGCGCCGCCGCCTGCAATCAGCACCTCGCCTGCGCCTTCCGCGACCTGGACGTCAAAGCCCTGACCGCCGCCGTGCAGCCCATCGACCTCCGCATCATGCGCCACGACCGCCGCGAGCCTCTGGCGCTCGCCGCGGACCCGACCTGCCGCGTCGCAGCCGGCGCGCTGACATGCGGAAAGACCTACGCGTCGCGGACGTGGCGAGCCTGGGTCGTGCCGGAGCATCTGGCCACTGAAGCTGGAACCGCCGCGCTCGAAGCCGCATTGGCCAGCGGCCTCACCGCCCAGCCGTCGGCTGCGCTGACCTTTACGAACCGCTGAGCGCACCTGACGCCGAGAGTCGCTTCATGGACGCTCGGATCTTTCCGGACCCTCTCACCCTAACCCTCTCCGCGTCCATGCGGAGCATGGCTCCGCCATGATGGGAGAGGGAACGAGGTCGACGAAACCGCAGACGGCAACCCTCTTCGCCTCTCTCCCCGCCCATTCGAAGCATGGTTTCGCTTCCGGGTGAGGCGGCGCTGCAGGACTTCCACCTGAACCGGAAAAGCGTGCGCGGGCCCGCCCGCGCGATAACGCTTTGCTAACCATCTCCGCCGAGTTGACCCGCCCGCAGCGACTTATATGCCGCCGATCCCGCGAATTTTACGGGTTTGAGACGAACTGTGCTCAAGGATGCGTCAGTATCCAGAGTTGCGAGCGTTTAAGACATGGCCATTCTATCTCATGATCCCCGGGACAACGCGGGCGCGCCCTTTGACGGGCGTGTCTCGGCTCCAGCTCGCGTCCTCGACGGCGTGCGCCAGCGGATCGACCAGGCCTTCAGCGACAAGCACCGCAACGTCTCGCGCCCGAAAGTTCTCTTCGCGACCAGCATGACCGACGTCGCCATCGTCGTCGTCACCGGTTTCCTCTCATCGTTCGCGATCGGCAGCCCGGAACAGTCCAGCGTGGGCTTGGCCGTGTGGGCCGTGCTCATCGCGCTGGCGGCCACGCTCGAATTGCGCCGCAACTGGTCCTATTCGATCCGCGCCCTGCGCCGGCCCGGCGAGCAGGCCGGCAAGATCGCGCGCAGCCTTTTGCCGGTCTTCTGCGTCGCCGCAGGCGCCGGCTACATGATCGGCACCGAACCGTTCTCGCCTTCCGTCGGCTTGCTCTGGCTGGCGGGATCCTTCGCAATCATGTCGGCGGCGCGGTTCGCGCTCGCCCGCGTGCTCGACGAGTTGACCGACGCCGGACGTCTCGTCCGCCGCACCGTCATCGTCGGCGGCGGTCCCGATTGCGAGCAACTGATTGCCGCCCTCGAAGCCGACAACCTCAAGGAGCTGTCGATCCTCGGCGTCTTCGACGACCGTCTCGACGAGCGCTCCGCCGACAGCATCAACGGTTATCCGAAACTCGGCAACTTCGACCAGCTTCCCGCCTTCTGCCGCACGTCGAGCGTCGACCTGATGGTCGTCACCGTGCCGATGGCGGCCGAGCAGCGCCTGATGCAGATCCTGAAAGTGTTGCTCACGCTGCCGGTGGACATCCGCATTTCCGCGCTCAGCTCCAAGCTGCGCCTGAGCTCGGGCGCCTATTCCTACATCGGCCGCGTGCCGATGCTGGCGCTGATGGACCGCCCGCTCACCGATTGGGATCGCGTCATCAAGAACATCGAGGATCGCGTTCTCGGCACGGTGTTGTTCATCCTCGCCGCGCCCGTGATGGCGCTGGTCGCTCTCGCCATCCGCCTCGACAGCAAGGGCCCGATCCTCTTCAAGCAGCGCCGCTTCGGCTTCAACAACGAGTTGATCGAAGTGCTCAAGTTCCGCTCCATGTACACCGACATGGCCGATGCGTCGGCGTCCAAGCTCGTCACCAAGGACGATCCGCGCGTCACCCCGGTCGGACGCTTCATCCGCAAGACGAGCCTCGACGAGCTGCCCCAGCTCATCAACGTCATCAAGGGCGAGATGGCGCTTGTGGGCCCGCGCCCGCATGCGACCGAAGCCAAGGCCAGCTCCGATCTCTACCAGACCGTCGTCGGCGAATACTTCGCGCGTCATCGCATGAAGCCCGGCGTCACCGGCTGGGCGCAGATCAACGGCTGGCGCGGCGAGACCGACACGCACGAGAAGATCCAGCGCCGCGTCGAAGCCGATCTCCACTACATCGACAACTGGTCGTTGCTGTTCGATCTCTACATCATCGCGGCGACGCCGTTCGCACTTCTCACCGGCAAGAACGCGTACTGACCCGTGGCCGTCATCTCGCTCACATCCCGACACGCCGCACGCGCGCTCCCCGAACCGGCGAGCGGCAACGGATGGATGGTGTCTGCGAACAAGCTCGCCGCGTTCGCGGTGGCGGGCGCGATGGCCACCAGCTCGATCGTATTCTCCGAGCCCGCGGTCGCCGACATTCTGATGGCGGCCGTGATCGTCGGACTGCCGCTGCTCGGCGTCACGCGCTTCGGCACCGTGACCCTGCTGAATTTCGCGGCCTGGCTCGCCTTTGTCGCGCTCGGCCTCGCGGCCTGCTCCGTCTCGACCAACATCGACACGGCCATCACGCACCAGGTCGTGACGCTGTTTCTCGCGCTCGGCGCATTAGTTCTCGCGGGCTATGTCTCGGCGGACCCTGAGCCGCGCTTCCGCCTCGTCATGAATTGCTATGTCGCCGGCTGCATCATCGCCACGGCGGCCGCCTTCGCCGGCTATTTCCAGCTCATCCCGTCGGCCTACGACCTGTTCACGAATTTCGGCCGCGCCCGCGGCACCTTCAAGGATCCGAACGTGCTTGGCGCGGCGCTGGCGCCGGCCATCGTCTACACCGCCTGGATTACGCTGCGCCATCCGATCCGCCACGCCATGATCGCGGCCGTCGTTTGCCTGCCGCTGTGCTTGGCGCTGCTGCTGTCGTTCTCGCGCGGCGCCTGGGCGAGCACGGCGTTCTCGCTCGTCATCGTCGCCTGGCTCGGCCTTGTCACAACCCGGCGCGCCTCCGACGTCCAGCGCATGACGGTCGTCGCCGTGATCGGCGTCATCACGCTCGTGCTGGCGATCGGCGCCGCCCTGCGGCTCGAAGCCGTCGGCGGCCTGTTCGAGGAACGTGCGAGCCTGGATCAATCCTACGACCAAGGCCCCGATGGCCGCTTCGGCGGACAGAAAAAGGCCGTGGGCCTGATCCTGGATCACCCCCTCGGCATCGGCACGTACACCTTCCGCGACACCTACCATCCGGAGGAAGCGCACAACGTCTACCTCAGCCAGTTCATGAACGCGGGCTGGCTCGGCGGCCTGCTCTACGCGATCTCCGTTTTCGGCACGCTCGCCGCCGGCCTGTTCGCGCTGCGCAAACGGACCGCCCTCCAGGGCCCGCTCATCGTCACGACCGCCGCCTTCCTCGGGCTCGTCATCGAAGGCGCGATCATCGATACGGATCACTGGCGGCATTTCTTCATTTTGATGGGCCTGATCTGGGGCCTCGTGGACGCGATCCCGTCGCAGTTCGCCGCGGAGGCTCGCTATGATGATTGACACCCAGACCGAGCCCAGATCGATGCTGAAAGCCGCACGCGACGCGCTGCAAGCGAGCCGCACCACGCATGCCGACAGCTGGAACGCGATCGGCGTGTTCGGCGTGCGCGCGATCAGCGCCGTGCTGCTGTTCCTCACCCAGATTGCGTTCGCGCGCTGGATGGGCGCGTCCGAATACGGCCTCTACGTCACGGCATGGACCTGCGTCGTGGTGCTCGGCGGCCTCGCGCATCTCGGCTTCAACATCGCCATGATGCGCCTCGCGCCGCAATATGCCGCCAACCAGGACTACGCCGCCTTTCGCGGTCTCCTGAAGGCCGGACGCCAGGTTGCGTTGATCACGTCGGTGCTGATGGCCGCCGTCGGCGTCGCCATCATCACGTCGTTCTACGTCGAAGACAGCGCCGCGCTCGCCATGCCGCTGATGCTCGGCCTGATCTGTCTGCCGGCTTACGCCTTGACGGACGTGCAGGACGGGTTCGGGCGTGGCCAGGGCTGGACGCTGGACGCTATCGTCCCGGCTTACGTTTTCCGCCCGCTCGCCATGCTGCTGTTCGTGGGCATCGTATTCGGCATCGGCATGGCGGCAAATGCCGTCACCGCGATGACCATCGCCCTCATCGCGACCCTGCTGGCAGCGGTCATGCAGACCGTGCTGATCGAGAAGCGCGTCGCCCGCGAAATCCCGCAGGCCAGCGCCGCATTGAATTACGCCAAGTGGTTCACGATCTCGCTGCCCCTCCTGGCGGGCGGCATTTGCGAAATCATCATCCTCAACGCCGACGTCCTGGTCCTGAACTTCTTCCGCCCGTCGGAAGAAATCGGCCACTACTTCGCCGCGGCGAAAACGACCGGGCTCGCGCTCTTCGTGCTCTACGCCGTCGCCACCGCCTATGCCGGGCGCATCGCCGCCGCGCATGCCCTCCACAACACCGCCGAGATCAAATCGCTCGTCGGCATGGCCGTGCGCTGGACCTTCATCCCGGCAGCGGTCATGACCGCCGGCATCCTCGTCATCGGCTATTTCGTGCTCGCCCAGTTCGGCGCGACCTTCACCGACGCCTATCCCCTGATGTTCATTCTCGCCGCCGGCATCATGACGAAGGCCGCCATGGGCCCGTCCGACACCATCCTCAATATGATGGGCCACCAGCGCGCGACGGCGCTCTCGCTCGGCGCGGCCGCCGTTCTCGCGGTGGTGCTCAACCTCATTCTCATTCCGCTCTGGGGCGTGACGGGCGCCGCGATCGCCACGTCGACGGCCTATGCGGCCATGGCCGTCATGAACTGGTATGCCGTGCGCAAGCTCGAAGGGCTGAACCTCTTCATCCTCGCCAACCTCAAGACGCGCGTGAAGCCTTAGAGTGCTTCCGGAAAAGTAGGAACCGGTCATGGCGAAGACATGCCAGCAACGGTGTCCGATAAGAAGCACGATCACACAAAGACCAGCACCTCGTCGATGAGCGCATAAAGCTTGTCGAGATCCTGCGGCCGCGACAGCCGATGCTCGCCGTCCGCGACTTCGGTGATCCGCACGCGGTCGCCCGCCAGCACGGTTTTCAACGCACGAGCATGCGCGATCGGCACGTCGCGATCTTCCGCGCCTTGCAGCAGCAGCACCGGCCGCCCGGGATCGAAATTCGCGCCCTTGAAGAGATGGTCCTTCCCATCCTCGATGAAGCGCTTGGTGATCGGATATCCGACGGGATCGTAGGCCGAGGGACGCATCCACTGGCCTTCGGTCAGGATGCGCGCGCGCGCATCCTCCGGCAGTTGATCCCACATCAGCTCGGTCAGGTCCCACGCCGGCGCGACCAGCACGAGACCGAGCACGCGGCGCGCGTCCTCGGGATGCGCCACCATCAAGCGCCGCAGCAGCAGCAACGCCAGATGAGCGCCCGTGCTCGACCCGACGAGCACCTGCGGCCCGTGCGTCAGTTGTCGGAACACCGCGCAGCTCTCCTCGAGCCAGTCGGAGATCGTGGCTTCCTCGAAGGCCCCGCCGGACTGGCCATGTCCCGAATAGTCGAAACGCGTAAAGCCGAGCCCGCGCGCGGCGGTCCACTCAGCGAGCGCCTCGGCCTTGGTCGAGCCCATGTCCGACTTGAGCCCGATCAGCCACAGCAGGCCCGGCGCTCCCGGCCGCGCGGCGGGCGCGGCAATGGTGGCAATCCGTCGCGCGCGGTCACCTGTGCCGACTGTGATGATTTGCGGTTCGCTCGCCGTCATCCTATGAAGCCTTGCTGTCGAACATGTACTTTGAGACCCATGCGCCTTGAAACCGGAGCCCGGATTTGGCCGATAAGCGCCCCACCATACTTCAGATCATTCCCGAGCTCGATACGGGCGGCGCCGAGCTTTCGGCCGTCGAAATCGCCGATGCCATCGTCCGCGCCGGAGGCCGCGCCCTGGTGCTCTCCGAAGGCGGACGTCTCGCCCCGCGCATCGCGGCGGCGGGCGGCGAATTCATCCCGTTCGCCGCGGCGACCAAGAACCCGGTCCGCCTGCTGTGGAACGCCCACCTGATCCGCCGCATGATCGCCGACGAGGGCGTCGACCTCGTCCACGCCCGCAGTCGCGCGCCCGCCTGGAGCGCCATGATCGCCGCCCGCCGCGCGCGCGTGCCGTTCGTCACCACGTATCACGGCGCCTATAACGAGCGCACGCGCCTCAAGCGCGCCTATAACGCCGTCATGGCGAAGGGCGACGTCGTCATCGCCAATTCGCAATATACCAAGCGCCTGATCGAAAGCCGCTACGGCACACCCTCCGAGCGCATCCGCGTCATCTACCGCGGCGTCGACGGCGAGAAGTTCGACCCCGCAATCATTTCCGACAAGCGCAAGGCGGCGTTGCTGGCCCAGTGGCGCGCGGCACCCGGCGCGTCGATCGTCCTGCAGCCCGCGCGGCTCACGTCGTGGAAGGGACAGAGCACCGTCATCGAGGCCGCCCGCCTCCTCAAGGCGGAAGGCCGCCTTGGCAACGTGCTGATCGTGCTCGCCGGCGATGCCCAGGGGCGCGACGCCTACCGCCAGCGGCTCGCGGATGAAATCCACGCCGCCGGCTTGGACCAGTCCATCATCCTTCCCGGCCATGTCGAAGATGTGCCCGCCGCCCTCGCTCTCTCCGATCTCGCCATCGTCGCGTCCATCGAGCCGGAAGCCTTCGGCCGTGTCGCCACCGAAGCCCAGGCGATGGGCTGCCCCGTCATCGCGACCGACATCGGCGCGCCGCCGGAAACGGTTGCCGCTCCGCCCAAGGTTGATCCGGCCGACGCCACGGGCTGGCTGGTCCCGCCGGGCGACGCCCGCGCCCTGGCGGAAGCAATGTCGCAAGCCCTCGGGCTCGGCACAGACGCGCGCGCAGCCCTGAGAACCCGCGCCCGCGCGCGCGCCCTCGGCCACTTCGGGCTCGATAACATGCGCCTCGAGACGCTCGGCGTGTACGATGGTCTGCTCGGCACGGAGCTGAAGGCCCGCTACCGCTGATTTGCTTGGCCGATTTGTTGCTTCTGCCAGTCGGGCCAGGGTTTGCGCGCTTGACTTGCAGCCGCATCTTCCCGATTCTGGCGCGTAACGGCAGGCCGACAATTCCCGGCAAACTGCGCTTTCCGCAGTATGAAGCCGTTGTATTCCGCCAGAAGCTGACTTAGCTATGGCCGACTGACGAAACGATTTAAGGAGACTGAACATCCGCAAACCTATGCGAGGCGCCGTCGAGCGCGAGCCGACCGGTCCGAAGATCAACGATGCGATCCGGGCACGTGAAGTGCGGCTCATTGATGAAACCGGCACGAACGTCGGTGTTGTAACCAAGATTGATGCAATGGCCCGCGCGGAAGCTGCTGGGCTCGATCTGGTGGAGGTGTCGCCTGACGCCGAACCGCCGGTTTGCAAAATTCTCGATTTCGGCAAGTTCAAATATCAAGAACAGAAAAAGGCTGCCGAAGCCCGCAAGCATCAGAAGATCGTCGAGATCAAAGAGATCAAGATGCGACCCGGCATCGACGATCACGACTACGACGTGAAGATGCGCGCGATCCGACGGTTCTTCGAGGAAGGCGACAAGGTCAAGGTCACGCTGCGGTTCCGCGGCCGTGAGATGGCGCATCAGCAGCTCGGCATGGCCGTGCTCGTGCGCGTCAAGACCGACACCGAGCCGATCGCCAAGGTCGAATCGGAGCCGCGCTTCGAGGGCCGCCAGATGGTGATGGTTCTCGCTCCGAAGTGACCCCAAGCGGGCACCACCTGCTGAAGCATAGGCCCCAGTACACTTGCGGCTCCTGTTCGGCTGACTGGCGTGGGTGCCATGCGAAGCATGGCTCCGCCATGACGCCGGCATGACGCCGGCATGACGGTTTGCGTGACCGCTCCCGCACCATACAACGTCACCCCGGCGAAGGCCCGGGCCTACGCAAGCTTCAACATGAGCAATCGATAGCGGCCTTGAACCGGGCAGCAGAACTGATCAAGGGCGACCGCTCACGCGGGCCGCCCTTAATTTTTGTGGCAACGATCCGATTAATACGCCTGCTGCACCTTCGACTTGTGCTGATCCTGGC
Source organism: Hyphomicrobium sp. (assembly GCF_051860585.1). GTDB lineage: Bacteria > Pseudomonadota > Alphaproteobacteria > Rhizobiales > Hyphomicrobiaceae > Hyphomicrobium_C. Next base: position 245,502 of record NZ_JBHYDS010000006.1, on the reverse strand, counting down.
GCATGGCTTTGCGGGTGCGGTCCCATTTCTCGCCGTCGAGATTTTCCGCCGCCTCGCGGCTCTTCGCTTCCAGCTTGTCGAGCGCGGAGATCGATGCTTTGGGTGCCGCAGCGAGACCCGCGCCAAGCGAGCCCTTCTGCGTCGAGAGATAGCTCGCGTTGTCCTCGAGCACCTTCCGCGCTCCCGCGACATCGCCCTGATCGCGCAATTCGACCGCGCGCTCGGTGTTTTCCGTCGCCACCTGCTCGGTCACCTGGCTCATGACGCTCTTGTTGACGCTGCCCTCCGCGTCCTTCGCATCGTCCGTGAAGCGCGCCTTCACGCTCGCCTGCTTCGAACCGCGCGAACCGCTCTCCATGTTCATGTAGTCGAGCTCGATGCTCGCGATATCCGCTTCGGCCCCGTCGAGGCCGCTGGACGGAGGATCGAGTTCGATCACGACATAGCGCTCGTTCTCCGCCTGCAGCTGGTTGAGCTTCAGCGTGATGCGATTGCCTGCGATCTCGCCGTCACGTCCCAGCACGCGCTTCGGCGTGAACCCGGCCTTGCACTCGATGGTGATGATGATGTCCCGCGCCGCGATGGAAAGCGCGTCTCCGAACTCGCGATCGAACACCTCGGCAAGGTCGCTCGGACGCTCGACGAACACGTGGTTGCCGTCGCTGGCCGCCGCAAGGCGCTGCATCAGGTCCTCGTTGTAGTCGAGCCCGAGGCCGATGGTCGAAACGCTGATGCCCTTCGCGGCAAGCTCGCGCCCGAGATCGGCGAGATCCCCCGGCGTACTCGGACCGACGTTGGCGAGGCCGTCCGACAGCAGTACGACGCGGTTGACCTGCATGTCGGAACGGAACGCCTTGACCTGCTCGCCACCCTCCTTGACGCCGGCATAGAGCGCCGTCGTGCCGCTGGCGCTGAGTTCGTCGATCGCGCGTTCGATCGCATCGCGCTTCGATCCGACCTTGTCGGCCTTGCGGGCGACATCGACCTCGTGATTGTAGGAGACGAGCGCCGCGATATCTTCGCTGGAAAGCCGTTCGAGCGCCACGTGTGCGCCCTTCTTCGCCGCCGCGAGCCGGTCGCCGCTCATCGAGCCGGACCGGTCGATCACGAGCGCGACGTTGATCGGCGGCCGCTTCCGTCGCTCGGCCGCGGCAAGCGATTTGAGCGACAGCCGCAGGTAAACGCGGTCGCGGCTCTTGCGGTCGATGGTCGACTGGCTGAGTTCGGCGCCGAACTGGATCTCGGCGGCGTGTGCACGGCTTGGGGATACGGCGCCGGCGAGAGCGGCGAGGGCAACGAGAGAAGAAAGCGTCCGCTTGAGCGACATTGGAAATCTCCTCGATCAAATAAATGAGTACTCAGAATAATTGCGAGGACTGGCGGAATGGTGCGGATGCTGTGTCGGAACGGCGCAGCGCCGATGGCAAAAATAAGAAAGCCCGCGTGAGGCAAACGCGCCACGCGGGCTTTTCCTTAGACGATTTTTTTGGCCGTCAGTTCAGCGTGCGCTTGGCATCGCCGCTGGCAACCTGCTGGGACGGTGCGCGCGGCAGTTTGTGGAACAGCACCTCGAGCTGCATCCAATCGCTCGCGCTGCGGCGCGGATTTTTCGCGAGTTCGTTGGCGAGCGCCTGAGCCATCGTGAACAAAGCCTGGTCCTCGCGGCGAAGCGTACCCGAAGCGCTGTCCGGCTCGAGCGTATCGACGACGGACTGGATCGCCTCCTCGTATGGCCCGCGCGGCAACAGCATCACAATCGGCCAGCTCTGGTCGATCTCGTCGATCGCGGCTCTCAGGGTCTGCAACTTCCAGCCCGCATTCGCCTGCAAAGCATCCTCTTCATGGGCGAGGGCATGCTCGAACACGCCGCGCGCCGTCTCTTCTCGCTCCACCAGGGCGCGGTCGAACGCGCGATGGACGCCGCGCAGCGATTGGAACACCTTCACGGCCGCCAGCGCCGCCTGATATCCGTCCTGCTCGATGTCGAGGAAGTCTTCGGGGCGGATGCCGAGCGGCGTCAAAAGTGCTTCGACTGCCGCCGCCCGCTCGTCGTCCGGGTTGGTGGAGGCCTTTGCCTCGCCTCCCCGTTGGGTCTGGTCGGCAATGGCGCGCTGAGGCGCTCTATCCGGAGTAAGTGAGCCGCCGGCCCGGGCATCCTGGCCCGCGACGAGCTGCGGGTGCCGATCGAAATTCACGGCCTGTCCTCGTCCCACTTCGCGCGCACGGATGCGGGCCAGCGTTTTGTAAAGATCCTTATGCACGAAATAGGAGTCGTCGCTCTTGGTGTCGCGCTGCACGACGGAGAACGTCGCGCCGGTATTCAGCACGTTCAGAATCGCGGGGCGAGACTCTTCGGGCGCCTCGTCCAGCGACAGCATCGACGTGAACCCGGTCGCCTTGACGTCATCCACCGGCACCAGCTCGTTCATCACCGCCGCGCACGAGTCTCCGACATGCGGCAGCAGGGCCACCACGACCTGATCCTCGAGCTGATCCATCGTCAGGCCGCGCGCGGCCTTCTCCGGATTGGCTTCCAGCTCGCGCTTGATGACGCTGTTGAGGAACTCCAGCAGTTCGGACCGCACGAGGAAATGCCCGGGGTCGTCGCCGCGCCGCACCGCACCGATGATCGCCCCCGCGTTGAGCACCTCGCGCACCTGCACCGCCGTCTCCGGATCGAGCTCGCGCAGCCGCACCTCGTTCGAATAGCCGTCCACGTTCTCGATCGGATGCATCGATTGCCCGACGAGACGCGCCTTGCGGAACGTGTCCGGCAGCAGCGCCGTCTCGATCATCGCGTTCAGCTCTTGCGAATTGCGAGCTTTCAGGCTTGGCACGTCCGAGAGCGGCGACCGCACGGCATTGGCGCCGAACAGACCGGTCATGAAGATCAGGCTGTCGATGCCGATGGCGATGGCAAGCGCGAGATACGCCAGCCGGTTGCCGTCCTGGAAGGCGTTGAGCGACACGACGAAGTTATGTGCCTTGTCGTCACGATTGAGATCGATCGCCGACAGCCGCTCGCCCATCACGTTGGCGTCGTTGCTCGGCAGGCCGGAGTCGCGCAGGCACTTGCGGCCGAACGTCAGCAACGGATCGACGCCGCCTGTCGTCGGCACCTTGTCGCCGCCCGCGCAGTTGGCCGCGAAGGCCTGCAGTCCGGCATTGAGCGTGAAGATCGCGGCAGCGGCTTCCACCGCCTGCTTGGGATCGCAATCGATGTTGCGGACGCGATCCTTGGTCGCCGCGGTCGAGATCATCGCATCGTAAAGCTGGGTGCAATACTGATGCAGGGTGCTCAGATGCTCGGCGTCCGGCTGCTGGCGAAACCCGGCCCTGGCCTGTTCGAACGCGGCGCGCACGCGGGCCGGATCGACCTTCTGGCCCTCCTGGCCGAGCTGGGACGATTCCGCCGCCACGATGCGCTGCTCGGCCGTCACCGCCTCGCCTTTGAGCTTGGCAAGTTCGCCGTCGACGCCAGCCAGCTCGCGCTCGATCTGCGTCACGCGCGTGTCGACCGCATCCAACCGCTTCTGCGCGTCACGCACGCGCTCTTCGCCGATTTTGTAGTAGTCGCGCAGCCGGCTCATCTCGCCCACGCGTTCGCGGTAGATCGGCCCTTTGCCCGCCTTGAGCGAACCTTCGACGCCCTTGTCCTCGGCCATCGCCTCGACGCGCTTGGCGTCGATCTCCTTGGCGCGCGCGTCGAGTTCGCTCTTCTTGCCGGAATAGTCAGCAGCCAACCCCGGCCGCTCGGCCTTGAGGCGCGACAGCTCGTCGGTCAGAACCGTCTTCTTGCTCGCGAGCCCGGCCTGGCCGCTGGTGGCCGTGGCCACGCGTTCCTGCTGCTGGGCGATGGACGAGCGATGCGACTCCATCTGGCGCGTGAAATGCGCTTCGATCTCTGCCTCCGCGCCTTCCGACGCGCGCGAGAGATTGGCGAGCTGGCCTTCGTAGGCGGCCCAGCCTTCGCTCTGGAAAAGCTTTTCGGCTTCGCTCATGCGCCGCGTGGAAATGGTCTCGCCGATATCGGCGACGACGCCCGCGACCTGGTTCTTGGTGCGGATCTCCGCCGCGCGCGCGCGCTGGTCCTTCGGGAAGATGACGTTGAACCGGCTGTCGAACGAGAAAAACACGCTCGTCGCCATGCAGGCGAGGAACATCACCCACAGCATCGAATTCTTGGCGACGATGCGCAGCCCCTGCGCATAGGGCTGGATCACGTCGCTCTTGGAAAAGAGCATGATCGCCGCGACCGCCAGCAGAAACGCGCCGGCGCCGGCTGACCCATAGAGCAATTGATCGCTCGAGAACCCGGCGTGCAGGATCGCAACCGCCGCCGCGATCACCAGCAGCGCCCCGCCCAGCACCGTCAGCGCCACCATCGGCGGGCTGACGCGGCGGCCATGCCGGCCCTGCACCTGGTTCATGCCGGTGGCGAAGCTTTCGCCGATCAGCCACGCAACGATCAGCATCACGCCATGGATGCCGAACGTGAACATCGCCGACAGCACGGATTCGCCCGTGAAGTTCCGCATGCCGTCCCACGTCGTCCACGCACCCGCGAGCGAGAGGATGAGCGCGGAGCTGCCGATCAGCGCCAGCCGCCAGTTGGTGAACAGGCTGTGCTCGATCGCCGCCCACACCTTGGGCAGCAGCCGCACCAGCACGCTCGCCACCGCGAGCACCACGAGGCCCATCATGACCCAGTTGGCGGCCTGGGGCAGGGAAACGTCCTGCGGCAGGCTCGGAAGTGACGGCAGCGACTGAACAACCCCGTCGGCAGTGGCCTTGACGTCCCAGCCCATGTGTCGAAATCCTCGCTCGCGCCGGCTGTCATCCATCGAGGGGCGCGGCGCATCTCTGGCCCCGTGGCGAACCGCATCCGGTCGCCCCGACGGCAAGGCCCCGTATGTACAGGTCCGACTATTCCCCAGCTTCATCGCGGCGGGATTGCGGCGCTTGAAGCACATGACTGCGATTTAATGTCGTTAACACGAGACGTCGCGGACATCGGGAATCCGTCGCGAAGCCCCGCCAGCGCTGGCGCGAGAGCGCGCAAAGCCCCTTCACACGCACCGCCAAATATCGGACGGACTGCAATAAAACGCGGTTTCGATCGGGCCGGTCCGCCAAATGTACTGGCGCTATACAGACGCGGCCCGATCCCCCACTCGGAGTTACACGGCACATCACGATGTATTCAGCGCCCGCGATCGCATCCGGTGCGATTTTCCTGGGCAGCCGGGTCCGTCATGGTATCTTGTAACGGAAGGCCATCAGAAACTTCACGGGCACCGATGTCTGAAGTTGCACGCATTGCATTTCCCCCGCCGGACAAGACGAACGGCAAGCGCTTGGCGAAAGCGGTCGAGCGCGCGAGCGAGGAATTCGCGGCCAAGAACCTGCGCTTCACCAAGCTGCGCCAGATGGTCTACGGGGAAATCGCGGCCACCTACGCATCGATTGGCGCCTATGAAATCCTCGCGCGCCTCGCCGACAAGGGCACGCGCGTCGCGCCCATTTCGATCTATCGCGCCATCGACGCATTGCTCGAAGCGGGCGTCATCCACCGCCTCGAAAGCAAGAACGCGTTCTTCGCCTGCCGCCGCATGGATCATCGCACCGGACGCCGTCCGCTGTTTCTCTCGTGCGAGAAATGCGGCGCCGTGGGCGAGGTGGACGGGCAGCACATCTTCGACCTGATCGGCGAAGCCGCTGTTGGCGCGAAATTCCAGGCTCGTGTTAAGTTCGTGGAAGTCCAGGGCCTCTGTCCCCGCTGCGCCGCGGCGGTCGAAAAGGAATAGGCTACGCCCCGAATGACTGAGCAGCGCCTTGGAGACTCCGCGAGGGCTGGCGGCGCATCCCTTGCGGGCGGCGCCGGCGCATCGTCGGGTCATGCCCATCATCATCACGTCCATGCCGGCGCCTGCTGCGGCGGCCACGGCCCATCGGCCAGCCTGCCGCCCGATCCCAGCGCCCTGATCAGCGCCCGCGGCCTCAAGGTCGTTCGCGGCGGACGCACCATCCTGACCGACATCGACCTCGACATTCACCCGCGCGAGATCCTGACCCTGATCGGCCCCAACGGCGCCGGCAAGACCACCCTCGTACGCACCCTGCTCGGCCTCGAGCCCCCGGACGGCGGCGCGATCCTGCGCAGGAAAGGCCTTCGCATCGGCTACGTCCCGCAACGCTTCGACGTCGACCGCACGCTGCCGATGACGGTCGCGCGCTTTCTGACCCTGGGCGATACGTCACGCAAACCGCGCGTGGCCGGCGTACTGGCAGAAGTGGGCGCCGAACGCGTCGCCGGCCAGCAACTGGTCGAGCTGTCGGGCGGCGAACTGCAGCGCGTCGTGCTCGCCCGCGCGCTCCTGAACGATCCGGATCTCCTGGTCCTCGACGAGCCGGTTCGCGGCGTCGACTACGTCGGCGAGGCGGAACTGTACGGGCTGATCGGCCGCCTGCGCGACACGCGCGGCCTCGGCGTGATCTTGATCTCGCACGACCTGCACGTCGTCATGGCGCAGAGTGACCGCGTCATCTGCCTCAACCGTCACGTCTGCTGCTCGGGCGTACCCGAGACCGTGGCGCAGCATCCCGAATACATGCGCCTCTTCGGCCCCGACCAGGCGCGCAACTTCGCCGTCTACCAGCACCACCACGATCATCGCCACGATCTGGCCGGCGATCCCGCGCCCTCCCTGACCGAGGGCAGGAGCTCTGCCGAAGACACCGGCTCCGCCGAGCGAAAGGGCCCTGCCGGAGGCAGACCGTGATCGAACTCGAGCCGTTTCTCCTCCGCGCACTCGCCGCGTCGCTGGCGCTTGCCGTCGTCGCTGCCCCCCTCGGCTCGCTCGTGATCTGGAACCGGATGGCCTATTTCGGCGAGACGATCTCGACGGCGAGCCTGCTCGGCATCGCGCTCGGCCTGGCCCTCGGCATCGACATCACCGCACCCGTCATTGCCGTCACGCTCGCGATGGCGGGCCTTCTCATTCTGCTCTCGCGCCAGAAGATCGTGCCGCTGGATGCCATCCTCGGCCTGATGCACCACGGCACGCTCGCGCTCGGTGTCATCGCCACCCTGAGCCTGAGCGGCCCCGGCGTCGATCTCATGGGCTACCTGTTCGGCGACATCTTTGCCGTCACCACGACCGATCTCTACTGGGTGTTCGGCGGCGGAGCGCTGGTGCTCGCCGTCCTGGCTTGGCTGTGGCAGCCGATGCTGCGCCTCGCCGTGCACGAGGAGCTGGCCTCCGCGGAAGGCGTCAACCGCGACGCCGTGAAAGCGATCTTCATCGTGCTGTTGTCGCTGACCATAGCCATCGCCATCAAGATCGTCGGCGCACTGCTCGTGATCGCCTTCCTGATCGTCCCGGCCGTCGCCGCCCGTCCGCTGTCGTCTACACCCGAGCGCATGGCGATCCTCGCCGCCCTGATCGCCGCTGTCAGCGTGCTGCTCGGCCTTGGCCTTTCGGTCAATTTCGACGTCCCTGGCGGCCCTGCGATCGTCGTCTTCATGGCCATCATTGCTGGCCTGTCCGTCGCCTCCGCAGCCCTCGCGCGGCGGACGTGACTTCGGGCCGCTGGCAGACGGCGGCGACCTGGATTAAATGAGAGCTTGTAAGGCACTTCGGCCACGCCCTGGACCCATGAATTCATGACCGACGCCTCGCACTCCCAAATCGCGCCACGCCGCTGGTCCGTACCGGTCGACGTCGCAGGCGTCGTCGTCGGCGGCTCAAGCCCGGTCGTCGTGCAATCGATGACCAACACCGACACCGCCGACATCCAAGGCACTATCGCGCAAGTGGCCGCCCTCGCCCGCACCGGCAGCGAGCTGGTCCGCATCACCGTCGACCGCGACGAGGCCGCCAAGGCCGTGCCCCACATCCGCGATGGGCTCTTGAAGCGCGGCGTGCGCGTGCCTCTCGTCGGCGACTTCCACTACATCGGCCACAAGCTGCTCGCCGAAAACCCGGCCTGCGCCGAAGCGCTCGACAAATACCGCATCAATCCCGGCAACGTCGGCTTCAAGGACAAGAAGGACCGCCAGTTCGCCGACATCATCGCCATCGCGCTCAAGCACGACAAACCGGTGCGCATCGGCGTCAACTGGGGCTCGCTCGATCAGGAGCTGCTGACGCGCCTGATGGACGAGAACGCGGCGTCCGCCACACCCAAGGATGCGCGGCACGTGATGCACGAGGCCATCGTGCAGTCCGCGCTGCTGTCGGCCGAGCTGGCCGAAACGCTCGGCATGGGCGCGGACAAGATCATCCTCTCGGCCAAGGTCTCGGCCGTCCAGGATCTGATCGCGGTCTACCGCATGCTGGCGGCCCGCTGCCGCTATGCGCTGCACCTCGGGCTGACCGAAGCCGGCATGGGCTCGAAGGGCATCGTCGCCTCCACGGCCGCGCTCGGCATCGTGCTGCAGGAAGGCATCGGCGACACCATTCGCATCTCGCTGACCCCCGAGCCCGGCGGCGACCGCACGTTGGAGGTGAAGGTCGGCCAGGAGATCCTGCAGACCATGGGACTGCGGACTTTCGTGCCCGTCGTCGCCGCGTGTCCCGGCTGCGGCCGCACCACCTCGACGGTATTCCAGGAGCTCGCCCGCGACGTCGAGGACATGATCCGCGACCGCATGCCGGACTGGAAAGTCCGCTACCCCGGCGTCGAGGCGCTGACCTTCGCCGTCATGGGCTGCATCGTGAACGGCCCAGGAGAATCGAAGCACGCCGACATCGGCATCTCGCTGCCCGGCACCGGCGAAAGTCCCGCCGCTCCCGTCTTCATCGACGGCAAGAAGGCGATGACGTTGCGCGGCCCCAATATCGCCGCCGACTTCAAGACGTTGGTGGAAGACTACATCGAGCGCCGCTTCGGCGTCGGCGCCCGCCGCGAGACGACCGAAACCGCGGTCTAGCGCCCCCGTTCGCCATCTTTGCCCCGCCTCACGCGTGCCACCACCGCTGTGTCGCGGCAGAGTTCCACCGATCCTGATTGCGCGCGAACCCGGCTGGCCCCATAGTCCGGCCATGACAGAAAAATCATCAGCTGCCGGATGGGTCGTCCAACTTTCGATCCCGGGAAAAGCCGTCGAAGGCGATCAATGGCGCGGCCCCGCTCTTGCGGACGCTCCGACCTTCCAGTTCTACAATGTGGCCGTCGCGGTTAGCGAAAAGGCCATCGAGGCGGCGCGCAAGAAAGCCGGCGCGGCGGAAGATGCGCCGATGACGGCCGTCCGTCGCCTGTCGCCATCCGAGGTCGCCCACGTCGGCCTCAAGACCGGCGAAGCGCGCCTGGCTTGATCCGGCTTAAGCCGATCCGACCGGGACCAAGCCAAGGCCGTAAGCTCCCCGAAAGCTTGGCCGCTTACCGCTAGATCTGTGCCGCGTCACGTGCTCCCGGAGCACGAGCAACCGTTTGCGTCTGAGTTGCATCGACCCACAGTGCTTCCGGAAAGTGTGGAGCGGTCATGGCGCAGCCATGCAGACACATAAGTCCGGTTTGAAGCACGCTGAAAAAAGCGCGCGCGGATGCTGAAAACCCTCGAAAATCGCGGCTCTTTGAGAGCCATGTACGAGACGATGGCCTTGATCCGAACGGTCGAGACCAACCTCCTGGATCTCTTCGGCAAGGGCAAGCTGCGCGGCACCGTGCACACCGGCATCGGCCAGGAGGCCATCGCCGCGGGCGTCATCGCCGCCCTCGATCTCGACCGCGACGTGATCTGCTCCAACCATCGCGGCCACGGCCATTACCTCGCCTACTGCGGCGACGCGAAGGGCCTCATCGCGGAAGTCATGGGCCTGCCCCATGGCGTCTGCCGCGGCGTCGGCGGCAGCCAGCACCTTCATAAGCGCAACTTCTATTCCAACGGCATCCTCGGCGGCATGGCGCCCGTCTCGGTCGGCATGGCCATGGCCGAGAAGACCGCGCAGTCCGGCGCCGTCGTCGTCCAGTTTGCAGGCGACGGCGCGCTCGCCGAAGGCGCATTCTACGAAAGCTTCAACATCGCCGCCCTCTGGAAGCTGCCGTACCTGCTCGTGGTCGAAGACAACGGCTACGCCCAGAGCACGCCGAAAGCCCTTGAGCAGGCCGGCCGGCTGGCTGACCGCCCGAAGCCCTTCGGCATCCCGGTGGCCGAGGTCGACGGCAACGACGCGGAAGCGGTCCACGAGGCCGCCGAAGCCATGATCGAACGCATCCGCACCGGTGACGGCCCCGGCATGCTCTACTGCACGACCTATCGCCTCGCGCCGCACTCGAAGGGTGACGACATCCGCGACAAGCAGGAGATCGCCGACGCCTGGACGCGCGAGCCGATGGTCCGCGCCCGCGAAAAACTCCCCGGCGAGTTCTGCGACGCCGTCGACCAATCGGTCGCCAATGAGGTCCGTGACATCATCGAAGCACTAGTGTGATGATCGAGAAATTCGCCACATCGAGCGACCAGGTATCGAGCGAATTTCTCGATCTGAATCACACGAGCAAGTCGATGCTTCTAGTGTCCCTTATGATTCCGAAGTTCGCTCCGGGACCTAGCCGCAAACTCAAGCGAACTTCGGAATCGGGCCACTAGCATGACAGCACACACCGCACCGGCCCCGGCCTCGACCTATCTGCAAAGCCTCAATCGCGGCCTGCACGCGGCGATGGAGGCCGATACCCGCGTCCACTTCGCGGGCGAAGACGTCCTCGATCCTTACGGCGGCGCGTTCAAGGTCTCGGCCGGCCTCTCGACGCGTTTCCCGGACCGCGTCCACACGACGCCGATTTCGGAGGGTGCGATCACCGGCCTCGCGAGCGGCATGGCGTTGCGCGGCTTGAAGCCCGTCGTCGAGATCATGTTCGGCGACTTCCTGACGCTGACATTCGATCAGATTTTGAATCATGCCGTGAAGTTCGGCGCCATGTACGGCCAGGACGTGTCCGTCCCGATGGTGATCCGCACACCCATGGGCGGCCGTCGTGGTTATGGCCCGACGCATAGCCAGAGTATCGAGAAGCACTTCTGCGGCATCGCGGGACTGAAGATCATCTCGCCGTCGCACGTGCACGGCCCCGGCGATCTCCTCGGCCACGCCATCGCCAGCGAAACCCAGCCCGTGCTCTTCATCGAATACAAGGCGCTCTACCCGATGCCGTTGTTCACGGGCAGCGACAGCCTGACCGTCGAGCCCGCCGCCGAGCCATATGCCACGCGCATCGTGCGCAATTTCGAGAGCGGCGAACCGGATGCCGTGCTGATCGGTTATGGCGGCGTCGCGCCGCTGATGCTCGAAGTGGCGGAACGGCTTGCGGATGAGGAGATCAACATCTCCGTCGTGCTGCCGGCCGTCATCTCGCCGCTCGATATCGCGCCTATCGCCCGCGAAGCAGCTCGCGCCCGCCGCGCGATCGTCGTCGAAGAAGGCACGGCCGGTTTCGATTGGGGCGCCGAGGTTGCGGCGCGCTTGCATGAGACGCTGTTCGGCAAGCTCGATCGTCCCGTGCGACGCTTGGCGTCCAAGCCGGCGATCATCCCGACGTCCAAGGACGGCGAAGCCGCAACCCTGATCGGCGCCGACGACATCGAGGCGGCCGTCTACGAGGAACTCGAATAATGATCCACCCGACGGCGAAGCTTGCCGTTCTCTCCCGCCCCTCGCTCTACCATCCCTCCCCCCTCGTGGGGGTGGCTTGGTGGGGGGCAACCCGCAGCATTTCCGTCGGGATTCCCCCCACCCCTAACCCCTCCCCACGAGGGGGAGGGGAAAAGGCTCGATCGTCGGGAGCACGAGCATGATCCATGTGATGCGTATGCCGGGCGTCAACGCCAACGAAGACAGCGCCATCCTCGTACGCTGGATGGTGGACGAAGGCGCGGCGGTCAAAAAAGGCCAGTTCGTCTGCGAGATCGAGACCACCAAGAGCACGGTCGAAGTCGAGGCCGACGCCGACGGCTACCTCGTCCCGCTTGCGGCGCCCGGAGCGAGCCAGCAGGTCGGCGCGCCCATCGCGGTGATCAAAGCTGATCTCGCGGCTGATCACTCAGCCCTGCTCGCCGCCGACGGCACTCCGGCCAAGGGAGAGGCCGACAAGCGCTGGACCAAGAAAGCCGCCATCGTCGCCCGCAGGCTTGGCATCGACATCGACGCGCTGGCAAAGCAGAAGCCCGGCACGACTCTCACCGAAGCCGACGTATTGGCAGCGCAATCCGGCGAGCCGAACGAAGCGTCCGCAGCGGCGCCGGCGGTCTCAGCCCTGGCAGCGCCGGTCGCCCCGGCCGTGCCGGTCGCGCCGCGCGCCTATCTTGGCGTCGGCCAGCATTTCGAACGGGTTCTCCTAATCGGCGGCGCGAGCGGCGCCGGCGCCATCGCCGTCGAGGCGATTTTGCGCACATCGCATCAGCGCCCGGCCGGCATCATCGACACCAACCCAAAAACGCACGGACAGATCGTTCACGGCGTGCCGGTGCTCGGCGACCGCACCGCCATTCCGACGCTCTGGAACGAGGGTCGCTTCGACGGCGCCATCATCCTGTTCACCGACGACATCGACGACCGGGCCGAGCTGTTCAACGGCCTCATCGCTGAGGGCGTGCGCATGACGAACGTGATCGATCCTTCGGTCTCGATCCGGTCCGACGTCAAGATGGGCGTCGGCAACACCATCATGTCGAACGGCTTCATCGCGGCCGGAGCGGAGATCGGCAACAACAACTTCTTTGCCAGCCATAACGTGATCGAGCATCACAGCACGGTCGGCGACCACAACGCCTTCGGTCCGCGCTGCACCGCCTGTGGACGCGTCACGATCGGCAGTTTCATCCGCTTCGGCATGCACGTCGGCATCGAGCCGTACCTGTCGATCGGCGACCGCTGCATCATCGCCTCGGGAACGACGCTCACGAGCTCCGTCCCGGCGAACACGATCGTCAAGGCGCGCTCGACGAACGAATTCCGCCAACGCTGATTTAACAATCTTTTAGAAATTCTTCGCAGATCGTCGGCCATTCGTCCGAAAGCATTAGCTTAACGAGCGGTAATGGTAGTGCAGCCAACTCCGCTACGGTGATCTCCGTTTGCCGTCCTGCTTGGATTGCCGCGAGGGCTGAGGCCCGCGCCGCGTTAGAAAAAAGCAGCACCGAGACCAAATTCGTCGCTCGACATCGGTCCAAGGATTTTTTCAGCAAGCTCTTTTACATGCTCAGGAGTATTTGTCCTCTCTTCCTTGCGATCAAAAAGATGTACCAGCTCCTTGCAGCAGACAACTCGTTGCCAAGGAATTGGCAGCCTCGTGTTATAGCCGATTATGGTGTGGAATTCAGGCGGAGAGTACACTGCTATTGCTTTCGTGTACTGGTAGATTGCGCCCCAAATCTGTCCGGGATCAACATCGTTGCCAATGAATACTATTTCATCTTGCATTCCGAGCTTAACGATAGCGTCCCTTATTTCGTCAATCTCGACGGGGACTTCGCTTCGATCAGCGAACTCGGAAATGAGCTTTTTGAATAACGACATTCAGTACCCTCATGAAAAAGGCCCGGACAGTTACCGGGCCTTCATCCACCAGAGCAAGCGTAGAAATGTTCGCTTCTAAAGTGAAGTCCTTCTAAGACCACTAAACGGAGGGTTATCCACTAGGTTGTCAAAGTCGACGACAACAAGCAATTCGCAAGCCGCACCCGCGAGCGAATCAGGAGTCGCGCCCCTCCCGCTACCTGGGAAGAACTTGATGTTGACCAATTCCCTCCCCTCAGCAGAAAGGAGGGCCTGGAGCTTTTCCATTCCCTTTTCCATAACAACCTCAATCATATCAAATATTTATAAGGTCCTAGTGCGGTCTACCGTTGCATACAGATAGCGTGTTAGACGCGTTCGCGCAAGGTCTAGGCTTGACATCTGCCAAAACACCTGCGCGCAAACCTATAACGTAGCGCAACCTTAAAGGGTTGCACTCATGGGCTTCTCACAAAGATTTCGCATGCGAAGCTTGCGGGAATCTTATTAACAAATTGTGTCAACAAGTTAACGTGCGAATCTGTGGACTGACACAATAGCAACTCGCACTGCGACGGGGATTATTTGGCGGCAATGTGCGCTGCAATTGTCACCGGTCGCGCCGGGCGACAAAGCGTGCCGCCTCGATGAGCGTCGCTGCTCGCGCGCCGAACGGCGCCAGCGCATCGACCGCGGCTTGCTCGGTCCGCATGAGCTCGGCGCGGGCCTGCGCGATCCCCAGCAACGACACCAGCGTGGCCTTGCCAGCCTCGGCGTCCTTGCTCACGGCCTTGCCGACAGTCTCAGCGTCGCCCTCGGCGTCGAGCAGATCGTCGGCGATCTGGAAGGCGACGCCGATGTGATGCCCGTACGCGCTCAGCGCGGCCCGCTGCTCGGGGCTAGCTCCGCCGAGGATGCCGCCTGCTTCCGCGGCAAAGCGGATCAGCGCCCCGGTCTTGAGGCTCTGCATGTGGAGAATCGCGTCAACCGTCTGCGGGACGCCCGCACTGAGCCGTTCCGCCCCGAGGTCGAGCGCCTGCCCGCCCACCATGCCGGCGGCTCCGGCGGCCTTGGCGAGCCCGGTGATCAAAGCCAGCCGGGTGCCCGGGTCGGGATGGGTCTCCGGCGCCGCCAGGATCTCGAACGCGAGCGTCAACAGCGCATCCCCGGCCAGAATGGCGGTCCATTCGTCGAAGGCGACCCAGACCGACGGTTGTCCGCGGCGGACCCGGTCGTTATCCATGGCCGGCAAATCGTCGTGGGCGAGCGAATAGCAGTGGATGCATTCGAGCGCGGCCGCGGTATCCAAAGCCTGGGCGTGGGAGAGCCCGAAAAGAGCCGCACTTTCAAGCACAAGAAATGGCCGGAACCTTTTCCCGCCGCCGAGCGTCGCGTGCTGAACGGCGTCAAGGAGCCGCTGCGGAGCCGCACCGGCACCACCGGAGTGCTGAGTTGTCGATCCGGCAAGCGCGCGCAGCCGGCCGGCCGTTAGCCCTGCAATCAGATCGAGCCTTTGCGCGAAGGTCATAGACGAAGTACCTAGACTGTCCGAAGAAACTGGCGAGTGGCGCGGGATATAGCATTCGTGGCCGATAAGGACACCCGTGACGACCTGGGCGCATACGGCGACCCGATCCCAGTGGCGGATGTTCCTCCCTCGGAGGGCGGGCCGGTCTCGCGTGATTCTCCGCCCGACACCCCAACATCGGAAGCGCTCGAAAAGCCGCCCGGACCGCCCCACAACCCGGCGATGCGCGCCGACGCCCGAACGGGCATCGCCCCCGCGCGCGATGGTCCCCGCGTCGAACCCGCCATCGTCGAGGATCCCACAGTCGACGAACCCTTCTTCCACGAGCCCTGGATAGCGCCCTGGCCGGAGGAAGCCGCGGCTCTTGAGCTGGACCCCGCTCCGCCTATCGAGCCCCCAGCGCCTGAGGCCGATGCCATCGATCCATCCGAGGCGATACCGGATACCGGCCCGCAGGATCAGATATCGGCTCAGCGGATGCCCGATACCGCTTGGCCGGAGCTTGAACACGCTCCGCAATTCGAGGCGAAAGTCTCCCAGCCTGACCTCACTGAGTCTGACCTCGCCGAGCCTGAAGTTCCCGCGCCCGCAGAGGACGCAGCGGCGAGGGCACCGCCCGATGCCGTCGAGCCCTCACCCGTCCCGGAGGCCGAGACGGCCCCTCCCGCAGTCGCCGCCGACGACCGTGGTTCATGGCGGGCCGCGATCGCCGACGCTCTCTTCGAGCCGTCGCCGCCCGCTCACGAGGACCCCGTTCCGTCCGCCCGCGCCGAACCGCCGCCCCCGCTCCCAATCGAGCCTGCCGCTGAAGCGCCCGTTCTCGCGCCACCCGCCCCAGAGGCTTCTCCACCTGCGAGCGTGCCCGCCTACCCTCGGGCCTCGATCGAGCTTCTGCCGGAGCGCTCAGCCCCGGCACCTTCGGATTGGCGGCTTGAGGCGCGCCCGGCACCCACCGCGGAGCTGGACCAGCCGCCACATAGTCCGGACACGCCACACGCGCCGGACGACAGCGACCGGGAGCAAGCGCAAAGCGACGCAAGTTTCACGGCCGCCGCCGAGGACCTGTTCCGCCCGCCCGAGATCGAGCGCGACCCGCACCTGATCACCCTCGGCCGGCGCCTCGATCCGTCTTTGCGCATTCCGCGCCCCGTAGCGCCGGTGATCGCGCCCCGCTACGAGCCGGACCCCGAGACGCATCTCCGTCCGACGTGGAAGACGGCATCGTGGCAGGATCGCCTCTGGATCACCGGCCGCTACGCGGCCTATGCAGCCGGCGGCTACCTGGCGCTCGTACTCGTGCTCATCGTGCTCTTCCGCTTCGTCAACCCGCCCGGCTCGATGTTGATGCTGACGAAGCTGTTGACCGGCAATTCCGTCGACCGGACGTGGGTGCCGCTGGAGCAGATTTCCCCGGCCCTGGTCCGCGCCGTCATCGTCTCGGAAGACGGCCGTTTCTGCGAGCACAGCGGCATCGACACGCACGCGATCAAGGACGCCATCGAACGCGCCTCGGGCGGCGTCGCGCGTGGCGCCAGCACCATCTCGATGCAGGTGACCAAGAACCTCTTCCTGTGGAACGCCAAGAGCTACATCCGCAAGGTGATCGAGATTCCGTTGACCCTCGTGATGGAAATCGTCTGGCCGAAGCGGCGCATTCTTGAAATGTATCTCAATATTGCCGAATGGGGCCCCGGCGTCTTCGGTGCGGAAGCGGCGGCCCGGCATCATTTCAACAAGCCCGCCTATCGCCTCAACGAGCGCGAGGCCGCCCTGCTGGCCGCGGTGCTGCCCAATCCGGTCCGCCGGGATGCCGGATCGCCGAACACGCTGACCTCCAGCAAGGCGCGCGTGGTCCAGGCGCGCGTCAAAGCGTATGGCGCCATCGCCGCCTGCGTCGTCGGACCCCAGTCCCGCGCCTTGGAGGCTGCTGCACCCCCCGCCGCTCCTGGCAATGCCACCGCGACGCCCCGCAATCAACCGGCCCGCAAGACGACCCCGCAGCGCAAGGCGCCGCGCCGCGAAACCATCGAAGACTGGGGCGCGACCGTCCGGATGGGCCCGCAATGAACCCTAATGCGGACCTCAGCCGGACGCCCGGATTTGCCCCCTAGCATTTTCCGACGAAGTGGATGCCGGTTCGTCGCAAGAAAATGCGACAAAACAGAAATCTAGAGCGTTCGATCCGATTTCATCGGATCAAAAACGCTCTAGCGTGAGCCCCGGATTGCCGCTATAACGCCGCCAACTTTGGGTTTGGAGCCTGCGGCGCCCGATCGACCGGTTGGCGTCGCATTTTGCTGTTGGCATCGCCCGAAACGCCCTTTCGACGACACAAGGCGCCCCTTGCGCGGCGCCCGAAATATTGGAGTTAACCAATGGCAGTTCCTAGGAAAAAGACCTCTCCCATGAAGAAGGGCCAGCGTCAGTCGCATGACGCCCTGACCGCCCCGACTTATGTCGAGGACAAGGAGAGCGGCGAGCGTCGCCGTCCCCACCACATCGACCTCAAGACCGGCAAGTACAACGGCCGCCAGATTCTCGCACCGAAGGCCGAGGCGTAAGCCACGTTCGCCGGCGAAGACTGTTCACGGAACCGCGATGCAGGCACCCGCTTGCGTCGCGGTTGTGCTTTCTAGGCCCCGCGCGGCGCACTCTGGTGCATACGGACGGCCCAGCCTCGCACGGTCCGTCGCATTCTCTCCGGGGATAGGGTAAAAGGGCTCGCATCGGCCCACCAGGAGAGAGCTATGTCGCTGAGAGCCATTCCGCTAACCTTCTTCATCTTCATCCTCTACAACGTCCTCGTTCTATTCTCCGGATCGGCGGGAACCGAAGGCGGCGACGGCGCAGCCGCAGCGCGCGCCCTCCTGGGGACTGAGATCTTCGGCATCCCGATGATCAGCGGCGCCAAATGGTCCTTCACCTGGGGTGACCTGATCCTCACCACCACGCTGTTCGTGCTGTTCGCCGAGATCCTCAAAGCCACCTACACGTCGACCTCCTCGCTGGTCGATCACGGCCTCTCGATGCTGGTGTTCATTGCCGCCCTGATCGAGTTCATCGTCGTGCCCCAGGCGGCCACGTCGGTGTTCTTCCTCGTGCTGGTCGCGCTGCTGGTGGACGTCATCGCCGGCTTCACGATCGGCATTCGCGTCGCCAAGCGCGATATCGGCTTCGGCTCGGGTGACAATTAACTGCAATCCCACCGCAAGGCGCTGCCGCAATGACCGAACAGCGCCCCGACACCGATGAAACGAACGCGAACGCGGTGCTTGCCGCGCTCGAGAACGACAAACTGGTCCTCGTCGTTCAACCGATCATCGACGCGCAGAGCGGAGCGATCGCCTCCTACGAGGGGCTGCTCCGCCTGCGCGGCACTGACGGCGCACTTCACTCGGCCACGGATTTGATCGAAAGCGCCGAGCGCGCGCATCTTGTGCAGCACATCGATTGCCGCGCCCTGGAGCTGGGATTGGCGCTTCTGAAGCGCCATCCCGGCCTCGTGCTGTCCCTCAACGTTTCGAGCCTGACGGCCCACGACGGCGATTGGGTGGCCCTGCTGCGGACGCTGGCGGCCGGTGCGCCCGATCTCACCCCGCGCCTCACGATCGAGATCACCGAGACCGCGATCATCAAGGACATGGCGAAGGTTGCCGCCTTCGTCGACGACGTGCGCGCGCTCGGTTGCCGCGTCGCGATCGACGATTTCGGCGCCGGCTACACATCGTTTCGCCATTTGAAGTCGCTGCACGTCGACGTGCTGAAAATCGACGGCGCGTTCATCACCGATCTGCCGGGCGACCCGCAAAGCCGGATCATCGCCAAGACGATGATCGACATGGCCCACAACATGGGCCTGAAGACGGTAGCGGAATGGGTTGGCAGCGCCGAAGCGGCGAGCTTCCTGCGCGACGCGGGCGTGACCTACCTGCAGGGATTTTTGTACGGCCAGCCGATGCCCGTCGAGGAGCTCGCGGCCAGCGAAGCGCTCCGCGTCGCGCCCTGAAGCACGGCGCCGCACCATGAGACGCGCCCCGAAACCGGGCCCTCAGAAATGTGAAACCGGGGAAAAGCGTTAGTCGCGGTCGCGCGCCAGCCGTTCGATGCGCTGCTGCATGGCATCGAGCTGCGCCTTGAGCTCGTCGATCTCCGCGCCCTTGGGAGCCTCCGGCGTGGTGATCCCTTGCGCCGCATCGCGCGCCGTCGCCTCATCCCGGTCGGCCTGGGCCTGAAACTTCGCCACGCCACCGAACGACGTCCACATGCTCATGGCTTGTTCGAACATCGCCATGTTCTTGCGGGCCTGGTCTTGATAGGCCTCGAAAGCGGCTGCCGGATTGGAGAACGCACTTGCGAACATCGTCCGGAACTTCTCCTGCTCCTTGACGAGATTCTCGAGGCTGAACTGGAGATAGCTCGGCACCATCGTGCCAATGTTGTCGTCATAAAAGCGGATGAGCTGGCGCAGGAACGGGATCGGCAACAGCGTCTGCCCGCCCTCCCGGCTCTCCTGCTCGACGATGATCTGGGTCAGTACGGCGTGGGTGAGGTCGTCGCCGGACTTGGCGTCGTAAACGACGAAGTCCTTGTCCTTGCGAACCATCTGCGCGAGGTCGTCGAGGGTCACGTACGTGCTCGTCTCGGTATTGTAGAGACGTCGGTTCGCGTACTTCTTGATGACGACGGCTTCTTTCTTTTCGGAGCCTGCGTCGGATTTGTTCAGCATCGCTTGGGCCATCAAACTCACACCTGTTTGCAGTGCGTCATCGTAGCACAGCCGGGAGACGTGCTACCAGACCTAACTGCATAACAGCCAAGCAACATCTGGCGGAAAGACCTAATTGCACGCCACGACGCGCTGCTGCTATCGTCATAATTGGGCTGCCGTCAAACCATGATGCATGTCGAACGCTGCCCACCGATCAACGTCAAGAAACGACCGAATCCCCCCAGGAGGAAGCACCTATGAGTGCGGAGAACACGACCATCGTCATCGCCAGCGCCGCAAGAACGCCGGTGGGGTCTTTCAATGGCGCACTCGGTAGCCTGCCGGCGCACGAACTCGGCAGGGTTGCCATCACGGCCGCGCTCCAGCGCGCAAACGTCCAGCCTGGTGAGGTGTCCGAGGTCATTCTCGGCCAGGTGCTGACGGCCGGTCAGGGCCAGGGCCCCGCGCGCCAGGCGTCGATTGCAGCCGGCATTCCCGTCGATGCGCCGGCCTGGAGCATCAACCAGATTTGCGGCTCCGGCCTTCGCGCCGTGGCCCTCGGCATGCAGCAGATCAAGAACGGCGATGCCGCCATCGTCGTTGCCGGCGGCCAGGAGAGCATGAGCCGCTCCATGCACGCCGCGCACATGCGCGACGGCACCAAGATGGGCGACGTCAAGTTCATCGACACCATGGTCAAGGACGGCCTGTGGGACGCCTTCAACAACTACCACATGGGCACGACCGCCGAGAACGTCGCCAAGCAGTGGCAGATTCCGCGCGCCGATCAGGACGCCTTCGCCGCTGCATCGCAGAACAAGGCCGAAGCCGCCCGCAAGGCCGGTAAGTTCAAGGACGAGATCGCGCCCGTCACCATCAAGGGCAAGAAGGGCGATGTCATCGTCGACACCGACGAATACATCAAGGACGGCGTGACGGCGGACGGCCTCGCCAAGCTTCGCCCCGCCTTCGATCCCAAGGAAGGCTCGGTCACGGCTGCGAACGCCTCCGGCATCAACGACGGCGCCGCCGTCGTCGTGCTCATGACGGAAGCCGAAGCCAAGAAGCGCGGCATCAAGCCTCTCGCGCGCATCAAGTCGTGGGCGACCGTCGGCGTCGATCCCTCGATCATGGGCACGGGTCCGATCCCGGCGTCGAAGAAGGCCCTCGAGAAGGCCGGCTGGACCGTGCAGGATCTCGATCTGATCGAAGCCAATGAAGCGTTCGCGGCTCAGGCGCTCTGCGTCAACAAGGGCCTCGGCCTCGACGCCGACAAGGTCAACGTCAACGGCGGCGCGATCGCCATCGGCCACCCGATCGGTGCATCGGGCGCCCGCATTCTGACGACGCTGCTGTACGAAATGCAGCGCCGCGACGCGAAGAAGGGCCTTGCCACGCTGTGCATCGGCGGCGGCATGGGCGTTGCGATGTGCGTCGAACGCGACTGATCTCACTAAGCCCCTCCCTACCCGTAGGGAGGGGCTTTTTGCTACCCCGTTGGCGAAGCAGCCCTGCCCGATAACCCTGCTTCATTTTGCTGACTTCCCGCGCCCGCTGCGCGGGGTTACTGACCCAAAAATAAATCAGAAACCTGCTCTAGGGAGTTTGCACTCATGACGCGCGTCGCTGTCGTAACCGGGGGAACGCGTGGCATTGGCCACGCCATCTCGATCGCACTCAAGAACAAGGGCTACCGCGTCGCCGCGAACTACGCTGGCAACGATGCCGCCGCCCAGCAGTTTCAGGTTGAGACCGGCATCCCGGTCTACAAGTGGAACGTCGGCGACTTCGATGCGTGCGCCAAGGGCGTGGCCGAAATCACCAAGGCCCTCGGGCCAGTCGACGTCCTGGTCAACAACGCCGGCATCACGCGCGATGCGATGCTGCACAAGATGACGCTTGACCAGTGGCGCGAAGTCGTCAACGTCGATCTCGACTCGGTCTTCAACATGAGCCGCGCCGTCATCGACTCCATGCGCGCGCGCAGCTTCGGCCGCATCATCAACATCTCGTCGATCAACGGCCGCAAGGGCCAGATGGGCCAGACCAACTACTCGGCTGCCAAGGCCGGCGTACACGGCTTCACCAAGGCGCTCGCCTTCGAAGGCGCCGCCAAGGGCATCACGGTCAACACCATCGCCCCCGGCTACGTCAACACCGAGATGGTGGCGGCCGTGCCGAAGGAAGTTCTCGAAACCAAGATCCTGCCGCTGATCCCCGTCGGTCGTCTCGGCACCTCTGAGGAGATTGCTCGCGCGGTGACCTTCCTCGCCGCCGACGACGCCGGCTTCATCACCGGCGCCTGCCTCGACGTCAACGGCGGCCACTACATCGCGCTCTGATCGCCACAAGCGTTTTCAAATCGACAAGCCGCGGAGGTTGCCCTCCGCGGCTTTTTTCTGTTTTCGTCGAAATTCGACAACGGCTGCGCTAGGCAGCCTCCAAATCTCTCGGTCAAAAACGCCGCGCCAACGCGGTTCTAACCTTGCTTTGCTTCGAATGCGTCCAATGTCCGAAGTGTAGGTCGAACGCCGGTTACTAAAACCACCAGACCAAATAGCGAGTATACCAGGGGGTACATCGCCAACAGTCCGTCTTGAATCTGCTCCGGGGTCAACTTGGTCCGACCGGCAGCAATGGCGATCGCTATTATCGCCACGTTCGGCGCGAACAGCGCGAAACCACGATGGATAGTGGACGACATCGCTGTCGAAGCCACGAACATCAGACTGATCGACAAAGCCGCCGACACGTCGAAAAAAAAATCGCCCGTAGCGCCGGCGTAACCGCAAGCGACAAGCAGCGGCGGCAAAGCCGAGTTCGCAACTATAGTTGGAAACAGAACCTTGCGAACGTTGACTTCACCTACGCGGTCGCGGACAGCATCTGCGACAACTCCGAGAAGATAGGAAACGACGGCCGCCACCCAAATCTCAGGCTTTGCAAGGATGTCGACAACTTGGTCCATATCCCTGTGTGGCCTTCAATTCAGGCAAACCGTAGGCATGCGGAGCAGCTAGCCCCGCAGGCGCGAGCGCACGATGCGTGGGAATTCCTCGTCCGGATCGTTGCCGAACGACGACCCGAGGTTCGGCGCGGCGCCGTGCTGGCCGCTGGCCGGAGCCTGCCACCGGTCTCCACCCTGCGGCGGGGCCGGCGCGTAGCTCGGAGCTTGCGGCTGTTGCTGCTGTGGCCGCGCGCCCTGAGGCGCAGGAGCGGCCTGCGCGGCCCGCTGCGACGGCGGAGCGCCGCCGAACCACGCGTCGATCAGATCGATCTCTTCCGCCGACAGGTTGAGCCCCTGCGAACGGCAGCGCGCGACCACGAAGTTGCGGAAGCGGCCCGCAAACAGATTGGCCGAGGCGCCCTGCTCGAACCACGGATCCGGTTCGCTCACGACCTCGAGCACGAAGCGCACATCATCGCGACGCACATCGAGACCCATCTCGCGGGCGCGCTGGCCGATGTTGACCAGCGTCTGCTGACCCGAAAGGTTGTTGGTGGCGATCTCCTCCGCCATCACCTCGAACAGCACGCGATATTCCGGCGGCGACAGGGGCGGCGCCTGGCAAGCCTCGTGGATCCGCGCGATCGACTGCTGGATCTGCGACGCCTGATCCGCAGCGCGGGAAGGCTGCGGAGCGGCCGGGCGGGCTGCGTATCCCTGCGCGCCGAGCTGCTGCTGTGGCACGACGCTCTGCTGCGGCACGGGCTCGGGAGCCTGCGGACGCGCCGGTCCACCGAGCTGCGGCCGTTCAGGCGGCGGCGCGAAGTAACCGGACTGTCCATAGGCGGGGGCCTGTGGCTCCTGGCGCGATGGCATCGGACGCTCGGCCCGGGGAGCCATCTCCGGCGCACGGCGATCGGCCGTCATGCGAGGATCACCGAGGTCGCTGCGCGTGTCACGCGACGGCGCGTAACGCGGCTCCTCGAAACGGGCCGGCTCGACGCGTTCGTTCAAGCCGCGCTCGCCGAGGCGCGGATCGCGCTCACCAATGCGTTGATCGACGGGGCGCTGCGGCGTGTAGGCGGGCTCCATCCGCGGCTCGCGGGCGAAGTCGGACCGCGCGTCCGGCTGACGAACGGGCGCAGGCTCCTTATAGCGGGGCTCGGACGCGAGCGGCTGCGGCGGCGCAACCGGAACCTCGGAACGGACGTCCGCACGCTGTTCGACACGCGGCTCGCGCGTGATCTGCGCCTGCGAACGCACGTCGAGCTCGCGGCCGATCTGGCGCGTCGGCTCATAAGCGAAGTAAGGCGGCTCAGCCGACAGCTTGACGTCCTGCGGCAGGCCCTTGGTGAGGAGGTCGCGGAAGCTTCCAGCCCCGCCCCATCCGGAGCCAACGGTCTTCTCATGGCCCAGCACCCGAACGGCGCGATCCGCCAGCGCTTCGAGCGGCACCGGCTGCTGAGCCTGACGCACTGCACCAACCACTTCAGCGACGATCGACTTGCGCATGACCTCGAGATCGGCCGAGGTCGGCGCGCGCAGTTCACCGCCCGCGCGCGGCTCGGCGTCGAGCCGGCCATCGAGCAACAGCGTGATGAGGTCCGCCTCGCGGATCTCGCCGTCACTGATGGCGGTGTAAGGCTGCGCCGTGTGATCGTTTGCGAACACTGCCGTGCGGCGGTCGTGCGCGCGCAAGCGATGCAGCACGGGCGTGAAGTCCGCGTCACCCGACAGCAGGATGAATTCTTGGAACCGCGTCTCGTGGGTCAGCATATCGCGGACATCCATCACCATGCGGATATCGGCGGAGTTCTTGAGCTGGGCCGTCAGCGGCGGGCAGTCGATGACCTCGAAGCCGGCGCGCAGGAAGTGATGGCGCACGAACGGAAACGAATTCATGTCCGTCGAGTTGTCGCTCGCATTGCGGCGCGGAACGGGATTGCCGTAGCACCGGCTCATGACGATGCGCCTCGGCTGGGCGAAGTCGCTCCCCGCCGTCGGCGTGATCAGTCGCCCGCTTTCGATCTCGCGCAGCCACAGCGCCGCGTCCTTGGCGAACCGCTTGGCTGCTTCTTCATTCTTCCGTTTCAGCGACAGGTAGATGTTGTCGTAGTCGACAAATACCGTACTGAGAACAGCCCCGGTGGACTCCACCCTCATATTCTGCAACCCCCGCTGCGCGCACACTTTTTCGATTGGTTTGCACTGTTTACGAGTCGGGTTTCAGCGGCAAGCGTAGCGCGGACGCGCTCCGCAGGAATCACAGGTCGCACAGATAAATCAGCGACTTAGGACGACTATCCTGATGTAATGAACGGTGGAAAACTTTTCCGCCCCGGCAATTGCCCGTCAGGCCGCGGGAAACGCACCGGGAGGCGCAAAATCCGCCGGCGCCATCTCGAAGCCCTCGAAACGAAACCCAGGCGACACGGTGCACCCGACCAGCGTCCAGTCGCCGAGCGACCACGCCTGCTGCCAGTGGCCCTTCAGCACCACTCCTTGCGGCCGCTCGCCCTCAAGCACATGAGGGCCGAGGCGCATGGCCGAGCTTGGCCCGTCCGGCGGCGCGGTCGCGAGCATCAGCGGCGCGCCCGCATGCCAGTGCCAGATCTCGACGGCATCGACGCGGTGCCAGCGCGAAACCTCTCCGGCCTTGAGCAGAAAATAGATCGCGGTCGAGTGCCCGCGTCCCGCGGGCCCGTCGGCGTCGCGGAACGTCTCCTTGAAGAAGCCGCCTTCAGGATGCGGCGCGAGGTCGAGCACGGCGATGATCTCGTCTGCGGTCATGGGATGCTCTCTCGAAACGGCGCTGTGAATAAAGCCGCGTTACGCCCGGCGTCACGCGCGGTTTTTGCGCTCGCGAAGATCGGCGAAGACCTTCCAGTTTTCCGCCCTCGCCAAGCCGGTCAGCGCGCGGATCGAAGCCTGATCGACGCGCAGGAACACGTTCGTCTCGCGTTCGAGATCGACGCGTGTCGGCAGCGTTGCGCGGCCCTCCGCGCGCGCCGCTTCGGCATCCGCAAGCCGCTCGGCCAGACGCGCATTGCCCGGCTCGATCGAGAGCCCGAACTTGGCGTTCGACACCGTGTACTCGTGCCCGCAGTAGAGGAGCGTCTCCGGCGGCAGCCGCGCGATTTTCTCGAGCGAGCCCCACATCATCTGCGGCGTGCCTTCGAGCACCCGGCCGCATCCCATTGCAAACAGCGTATCGCCGACGAACGCGACGCCGGCCTGCTCGATCCAATAGCTGACGTGTCCGA
Source organism: Hyphomicrobium sp. (assembly GCF_051860585.1). Lineage (GTDB taxonomy): Bacteria > Pseudomonadota > Alphaproteobacteria > Rhizobiales > Hyphomicrobiaceae > Hyphomicrobium_C. The sequence continues at coordinate 219,557 of NZ_JBHYDS010000006.1, read as the reverse complement.
GGGTGTGCCCCGGCGTGTCCAGCACCGCAATCCTGAGGCTGCCGAGCGAGAGCACGTCCGGCTCGCCCACCGCTTGGTCGAGACCCGGAATCCGTCCCGCCTCGCCTTTCGGACCGATCACCTTGCACGAGGTCTTCGACCGCACCGCCGGGATGCCCGCGATATGATCGGCGTGATGATGCGTGACGAGGATATGGGTGAGCGTCCAGCCGCGCTCGTCGAGTGCCGCCAGCACGGCCGCGCCGTCCGGCGCATCGATCGCAAGTGTGACGCCCCCTTCCCGATCGTGGACGAGAACGCCATAATTGTCCTTGAGGCACGGGAATTGGTGAATTTCGGGTTGGGTCATGTCTTCGCGCTGAAACGCGCCTGCGTTAATGCCGACGGCGTGGCGGAAGGCTATAGTCGCTTCCGCGTCATTTCAATGCCGCTTGCTCATTTCCAATGCCGATAACATGAAATGACAATCTAATCGGACCCGTTCACCTGCATGCATCTGGATGTCGCCGCCCTCAAAGAATTCTATGCGACGCCCCTCGGGCAAATCGCACGGCGATTGCTGGCGCGGCGCATCCGTGCCCACTGGGGTGCGGCGACGGGAGACACCGTGGCCGCGCTTGGCTTCGGGACGCCGTTCCTCGGCGCCTATCGCAATGAGGCCAAGCAGATTTGCGCGCTGATGCCCGCAAGCCAGGGCGCATTGATCTGGCCGCCGTCCGCCGCGATCCTGTCGACGCTCGTCGAGGAAGGCTCTCTGCCGCTGCGCGACAATTCCATCGACCGCCTGCTCGTCGTCCACTGCCTGGAAGTTGCCGAGCAGGTGAAGCCGCTGCTGCGCGAGCTGTGGCGCGTCGTGAAGCCCGAAGGCCGCGTGCTCGTCGTCGTCCCCAACCGGCGCGGACTATGGGCCCATGTCGACACGACGCCGTTCGGCCAAGGCCGCCCGTACAGCCGTTCGCAGCTCGACCTCCTGTTGCAGCAGTCGCTGTTCACGCCGATGTCGTGGGAGACGGCGCTGCACCTGCCGCCGCTGGACCGCGCCATGCTCGTGCGCTCCGCCGCCGCGTGGGAGCGGATTGGCGCGAAGATGTCGCCGCGCTTCGGCGGCGTCTTGATCGTGGAAGCGCGCAAGGAAACGACGGCGCCGATCTCAGGCAAGGCGGTCCGCTCCAAGGCGCTGCGCGAGATGGTCACGATCCGCTGACAGACATCGGGCGGCGGGCGAAGGCCGTCTAGCTCTTGCGCCGCAGCTTGAACACGGCCTTCTCGCCGAGCAGGTTCTGCAGCGACAGCGACCGCTTGATCGGCAGCCGCTGCCCCTTGGCGTTGAACGCCACCGCGTCCTCGACTTCCGCATCGACCAGCGCCACCAGATCGACGAAATCCTTGATCGTGCAGAGGTGCGCGTCTGCGGTCGTGTACCAGGGCTCGGGCAGGTTCGGCGTCATCGGCATGCGGCCGGAGAGCAAAAGCTGGGCGCGGATCCGCCAGTGGCCGAAGTTCGGAAACGACACGATCGCGTGACGCCCGATCCTGAGCAGGTTCTCGAGCACCGTCTTAGGATGCCGCGTCGCCTGGATCGTCAGCGAAAGAATGGCGAAGTCGAAGGCCTGGTCCGGATAATCGGCCAGATCGCGATCGGCGTCACCCTGAATGACCGAGAGCCCGCGCGTCACGCACTGGTTCACCTTCTCGCGCGACAGCTCGACGCCACGCGCATCGACGTCCTTCGTTGCCGCCAGCAAATGCAGCAGCGCGCCGTCGGCGCAGCCGACATCGAGCACGCGGGCCCGCGGCGTTACCATTTCGGCGATGAGCGCATGGTCGGCGCGAACCAAGCCTGAGAACGGAACGGCTTTTTGCATCAGGCTCGCCCCTCTTGCGCGCGACCTTCTTGCGAAAGTCCGCGTTTGGCCATCGCTGCCGAGAGAAAGCCGCGCACCGTGTCGTGGAACTCGGGCTCGTGCAGCAGGAAGGCGTCGTGGCCCTTGTCGCTCTCGATCTCGACGAACGAGACGTTGGCCGCCACGGCATTCAGCGCCTTCACGATCGCCTTGCTGTCGCGCGTCGGATAAAGCCAGTCGCTGGTGATCGACACGACGCAGAACTGCGTCTGCGTGCCCGTGAACGCGTTGGCAAGCTTGCCGCCATGCGCACCTTCCAGGTCGAAGTAATCCATGGCGCGCGTGATGTAGAGATAGCTGTTGGCGTCGAAGCGGTCGACGAACGTCGAGCCCTGGTGGCGCAGATAACTTTCGATCTTGAAATCCGCGTCGAACGAGAACGACCGCGTTGCGCGATCCTGCAGGTTGCGGCCGAACTTCCCTTGCAGCGCCTTCTCGGACAGATAGGTGATGTGCGCGGCCATGCGCGCGACCGCGAGGCCGTTCTTCGGCACCACGCCGAACTCGGAATAGGCGCCGCCCCGCCACTCCGGATCGGCCATCACCGCCTGCCGGCCGACCTCGTGGAAGGCGATGTTCTGCGCCGAATGCCAGGGCGCCGTCGCGATCGCAATGGCGGTCGCCACGCGGCTCTTCTGGCGCGTCGCCCATTCGAGCACCTGCATGCCGCCCATCGAGCCGCCGATCACGGAAAACAGCACGCCGATCCCGAGATGATCGATGAGGCGCACCTGTGCGTCCACCATGTCGCCGATAGTGATGATCGGAAAATCGAGGCCGTAGGGCTTGCCCGTTTTCGGATTGAGCGACGCGGGGCCGGTCGAGCCCATACAGCCGCCGAGGATATTCGGGCAGATGACGAAGAAGCGTTCCGTATCGACGGGCTTGCCGGGACCCACCAGCGCTTGCCACCAGCCGGGTTTGCCCGTCACCGGATGGACGTCGGCCACGTATTGATCTCCGGTCAGCGCATGGCAGATCAGAATGGCATTCGACTTGTCGGCGTTGAGCTGGCCGTAGGTTTGATAGGCGATGGAGAGCGGCGCCAGCAGCTGGCCGGATTCGAGCCGCAACGGCTGGTCGTCGGGAAACACCACCAGTTGGCTCGAGGGATTGTGAACCTCGGACAGGCGTTGTTCCGCCTTCGGCGGCCCGCCCGCGCGGCTTTCGTCCTTAGGCGCGGAAAAAGTGCCCATGCCTTGTGCGCTCCCAGACCCGCGACAGGCGCGGGCGCTCGACACCGGCCTGAACTGGACCGGCCCAACCGAAAATGATCCGGGTGCGCGACGGCCCATTTAGCGACTTATTTAACGTGGCTGCAAGCCGGCCGGCCAAATCACCACGAGCGGAAACAAGCCCTCAATATCGGAGCTGTGCGCCGCGGGTCAAGGGTCGCCACAGCTAGCTCTGCCGTTCGGCGGGCCCCGGACGACCGCCGGGGAACGTACGCGGCCCTCTAAGTGTTACGTCTGAGTGTTAACGGAAGAGCAATGGGGTATCCCCGATGGTACGACGGGATAGGCGGCGGGGGAGTTGCGAAAGCCACACCATCGGCCGAAATCGCCTCCCAGCATCGACAGTGCGCACAACGTGGGTTAACGTAGAGCCATGAAAACTCTCGGTCTCTTGAAAATCGTCGCCGTTGCGGCTGTGCTTGCGCTGCCCACGGTTTCCGCTCCGGCCTTCGCCCAGAGCCCAGGCGCCAAAACGAAGCCGCTCCGCGGCGTCGTTCGCCCGTCACCTCGGCGCGGCGGGTACTCGTACAAGTACCTGCAGGGCGTCGACACGCGTCGCTTCAATGATCCGACCATCACCGAGCAGACGGTCGGCGGACCGTTTGACAACGGGTTCTTCTTCTCGTCGCCCAGCGCACCGCGTGGCGGCGACAGCCCGTACATGCAGTAAGCGGCGACAGCCGCACATGCAGTAGACGGCACGCGCGCCGTTTTCGCATTTCGGCTGACGTTCTGAAAAGACGGTCTAAAAAATATGACCCGCGCGGGCTTCGGCCTGCGCGGGTTTTCTATTTCCTTCGACGCTAGAAGACGACTTCCAGGCTGAGCTTGAGCGTGGTCGATGGCGTGTTGCTGTTCAAGCCGAACAGGGCCCCGAGCCCCAGGCTCACCGGCGCCTCCCTGTCGTCGTGCTTGTGGTCATTGTTGGCGGCGGTTCCGCCGAGCCCCGGATCGAAATTCCAGTAGACCACCGGCCCGATGCGATGCTGGTCGAAATCACCGAACACTGCGGCCTCTTCGCTCCGCCCGCCCCGCCCGCCGACACGCTCGATGGTGCCGTACGTCTCCAGCGCGAGATCGATGCTCTCCGACCAATGATATTTGAGGTGGTTGGCGTAGGAAAAATCGATCTTTTCGTCCTTTTGCCCGGCATCGTTCCGTTCACCGCCAAAAAACTGCACGAGCACCGGATTGAGAGTGAGCTGCCAGGGTCCGCTCGCCCATTCGAAAATGGGGCCTGTGATGAGGGTTTGCGCCCCACCGCGTTCGGCGGGCACTTCATACTCGGCAACGAAGCCGAGCCCGAAGCCGTCGCCCTCGCGCGGGATCGCGATCCAGATCACCTCGCCCGAGTACTCGTCGAGCTTGAGGTCCTGGAAACCGTCGGCCTCACGGAGCGTGGTGAACTCTTCACGCCGCTCAGCCTCGTACTCGATACCGATACGCGTTTTGAAATTACGCGTGAGGACAAATTCCAGTTCGAGCGCGTTGCGGGATCGCGCCTGGGTATTGTCGTCGCCCTCGAGCTCTCCGTTTTCAAGCACGGTCCTGCGGCGGGGCACGCCGAGGGAATAGGCATTTTGGCTCTGGAATTCGATTTCGCCTGGATCGGCGTCGAGCGATTTGACCTCGAACTGGCCGATTGCCGGGCCGGCCCAGGTCGCGGTCGATGCCGCGCTCGCGAGGCCAGAGGCCCCAGCGGCGACTAAAATCCAAACAGCGCCCTTGGCGCCAGCCTCCCTCAACCCACGCATACGTCCTCCCCAAGGACTTTTTCCCGATTAGTCGGGATATATGCGCAATATCAAGGCAAATCTGACGCGCCGCTGACAACGTGATGGGAGAGTCACCAACGGGCCGCGATGAAGGCGGGCTTGTCCCCTCATCCGAGCCGGACGACGGGCTCAGGACGGGCCGCATGCGTGCTCCTCGCGGCCGTGCTGTCCCAATGCCTCGAGGATCAAAAAATCACCTTCGCCGCAGCCGCCGGACGCGGCCAAGGCGACAAAGTGCGAACACCGCTTTAGGGAGCAATCCCGGCTTCGGCACCTGCATGCTGCCGCCGCGCTTCGCGGCAGAAAGCTTGGCGGCGGCGAGGATCTATGGGCCTTGTGATCGCCAGGACCGCATGATTAGTGACGGTCACGGCAGCGGCGAGAGGCTTGAGAATTCGACATGAAGGTTCTTGTGACCGGCAATGCGGGCTTCATCGGCTTCCACCTGGCCAAGCGTCTGCTCGAACGTGGCGACGAGGTGATCGGTTTCGATGTCGTCAACGACTACTACGACACCGGCATCAAGGAAGCGCGCCTCGCCGTTCTCGAAGAGACCGCGCGCGCCAACGGCGGCAAGGACAGCTACCACTTCGTGCGCGCCAACCTGGCCGACCGCGCCGTGGTCGACGCCTGCTTCAAAACCCATAAGCCCGATCGCGTCGTCAACCTCGCGGCCCAGGCCGGCGTGCGTTACAGCCTCGTCAACCCGCATGCCTACGTCGAAAGCAACATCGTCGCCTTCACGAACCTGCTCGAAGCCTGCCGCCACCACGAGACGCAGCACCTCACGTACGCCAGCACCTCGTCCGTCTACGGCGCCGACACGGCCATGCCCTTCTCCGAGCATGAGGGCGCGAACCACCCGCTGCAATTCTACGCCGCGACCAAGCGCGCCAACGAGCTGATGGCGCACAGCTACAGCCACCTCTTCAAATTGCCGACCACGGGCCTGCGCTTCTTCACGGTCTACGGACCCTGGGGCCGCCCGGACATGGCACTATCCCTCTTCACCAAGGGCATTCTCGCCGGCGAGCCGATCAAGGTCTTCAACAACGGCAACCACACACGCGATTTCACCTACGTGTCCGACATCGTCGAAGGCGTCGTGCGCGCCAGCGACCAGATCGCGGCACCTGATCCGGCCTGGAACAGCGACAAGCCGGACCCCGCAACGAGCAACGCGCCCTACCGCATTTTCAACATCGGCAACAGCAAGCCCGTCGCGCTCGACACCTACATCTGCGCCATCGAGGACGCCGTCGGCAAAAAGGCTATTCGCGAACTGCTGCCGTTGCAGCCAGGCGATGTGCCGTCCACGTACGCGAACGTCGAGGCGCTCGAGAACGCCGTGGGATATAAGCCGGCCACGACCGTCCGCGACGGCGTCAATGCGTTCGTGGCTTGGTACCGCGCCTACCACAACGTCTGAGGTCCGCGCCGACCACAACATCTGAGCGCCCCTCGTGCGGGAGCGCCCCCTGAGTACGAGCCGGCAACGACGCGAGCGCCCGCCCAACCGGCACCCAGCGGAGAGCCCTCTCGCGTTTGAGCGGGAGCATCCGAACGCCCACCTGCTGGCCTGCGCGGGCCTCAACCTCCCTGAAACCTCAGGGAGTTGGCGGCATGATCCCCTTGAGGCAACGGGCCGCGAGCAAGACCCTTGCGCTCGCGCAATACACCGATTAGAAGTTGCCGCCTTGCCATGTCACAGACGGCCGACGCGCCGTCGAGGGGCTTGTTTCCACGATCTTTGGCAAGATGCGCCCGTAGCTCAGCTGGATAGAGCACCAGACTACGAATCTGGGGGTCGGAGGTTCGAATCCTTCCGGGCGCGCCATTCTCACAACTCCACACAACTACATCAATGCATTAGACGCCGCGCTTGGCTAACCCGAGTTTCAGGTTAGCCAGTTTTCGTTTGAGCTTCGTTCTCGTCGTGGTCGTCCTTGATCGAAGCCATCGCCTTCACCGCGGCCTTCTCGCGGTTGTAGTCCCTGATGTATCTCTCGATGACGGCGATGCTCTGTCCGGTGATGCGCTGATCGCCGCAGATGTGCACCCTGCCTCGGCGAGACGCCGACAGCTGGAAACGAAACCACATTCTAGAATTGCTACCGGTCGGCGTGGCACCCGCGCAAACGCGCGGGCCCGTCGAGCCGCTCGTCACTCCCGATAGTTTTCCATATAGAAGCGGATCAAATCCGACGTTCTACACAAATCGAGTTTTTCCTTGATGCGCGAGCTGGCGTTCGCGATCGTTTTATAAGCGGAGCCCATCTCCGTTGCGACCTGCTGCAAACTTTTGCCTTCGCCCAGCAAACGAAGAATTTCCTGCTCGCGATTGGTCAGCTTGTTCAGAGCATCCTCGGATGTGGCGCAGAACAAAGAGACCTTCTCGCTCATCGAAGCATCCACATACCGCTCACCCTTCATTACTTGAGAGATCGCATCGCGCAGCACCTCAAGCGGCGAACTCTTGGTTACGTAGCCAAAAGCTCCAGTCCGAATGGCGCGACTCGCCATGGCCGGGTCTGCGTAAGCGGTGAAGATCAAGACTTTGGCAGCTCGGTCATGGGCCTTGATTCTTCGAAGGACCTCGATACCGCTTACACCATTGAGCTTCATATCGAGGATGACCAAGTCGGGCTTCATATCCCGCGCGATTGGGATGGCAGACTTGGCATCGGATGCTTCGAATATGTAGACGTCAGGCTCGCGGGCGAAGAGCTGGCGAATGCCGTTGCGGATCACGGCGTGATCGTCGACTACCAAAATCTTCATGGCTTTCCGAAGCTGCGAATGGGGATTATTTCCCACAAGATCCGGGAACAATAAGCACGTTATGCAATAACATACCAATCGCATGGCCGGAAGGCCGTAACGACACTTGCTGTCTCAACGGCCAGCGGAGCCAACAGGGATTCTGACGTCGGTCCGACGACCTCCCCCCGGTTGGCTTTGACGCGCGCTCGATCGGGTGGTTTTCCCTGGAACTGCCGATCGTCGCGTTCGTTTGGCTGAGACAATTAAAAAATGGAGGAAGCTATGAAGGCTATTCTAGCAGCCACCGCTGCGTTGCTCCTGTTTACGGCCACGGTCGTGGCTGAAGAAACCAAGATGCAGCCTGGTGAACCAACTACGGGTGACGCTGGAAAGAGCACGAACTCGGACGGATCGGCCGGAGCTAATCCCTCATCGGAAGGCACGGCTATCAACCAGAGCAAGAATACAGGGTCAGACCCAAGTTCTGCCGGCAAGAGCACTAATTCTGACGGTTCCAGCGGCGCCACTGGCGCTTCGTCAGGAGAAGGCGGGAGCTCTGCCGATAAAGCAAAATAGTGGTCTGCGTCTGCAGTGTTTCTTCAGCCCCGCTCTCGGCGGGGCCTTTGATTCAGGATCACCAAATACGCCTGCAACGGTGCGTCGGAGTTCATGCGTTACTCGCGCAGTTTGTCGCCCACGCAATTAGGGGCGGTCAAGACGAGTTGCGCGCGCTCTGCGCGTCGTGGGCGAGATCCGCTGAGGCGCCTCGCCTCTGTCAATCACCTTAGGGATTTTTCAAGGGCAGGCGCATCTTCCGTCGCCACGACTCTTCCGAACGCGATCACCTTTGTTTTATCGCTGACCCAGGCTTGCGGCGGACGTCCATGCAGCTTCTCACAGGCCGCGACCGATTTGCTAATCTCGTCATCGGCGACGAAATAGTAGTGTCCAGCTTTGCCGAGCACCGGGCCGAGCGTATTAAAATATTCTTGGGCCAGCTCAAGAGCGCGTTGGTCGACGCAGTGATCTGTCTCGTTGAACGCCGAGAGGGGAATGCGCTCGTCGTTGAACTGTGCTCTCGCAGATTTATCGGCTGCAGATGACGCAACGAAGCGGGTGCCGACAACAATTGTCAGCATGTCATCTGAAACGTCAGTGGGGGCGGAAAATGTTTGGAGAGATGGCGACTGAGCGAGCACTGCGGATACACCGACGAGCAACGTCCATGAGGTAATGACCGCAATGCTAAGGCGTGGCAATCGACTTGAGGTGCGCATTGATGTCCTCTCCGGATGCATGGCCTCCCGGCGTCGGCATCTGCTTGAAAAGCCTATCAAGCCGACCAATCGCTGTCTATTTGCATCGCTTTTTCTGACGCGGGCTTTGGGTGCGTTGACACGCGAGAACCGTTCACTGGCTAACCGGCGCCGCAGGCAATCCGATGCATGACGACGGCGCTGCTTAGTCGAAATGAGCGAGCTGCGAGCAAATTGCTGGAATGTCGCGTTCGCGAGACCCATCAAGAGCGACATACCGCCCTGGCGTCTCCTCCTCGCGCAGCGAGTCGCCCGCGATCGTGTAGTAGAACTGAGGAGGGCGTGAAAGATCGATCGCTAGCAGGCGAGACTGCTGCCACAGAAACGTGTGAAACGCCTTGTCCTCGGTATCGTCCTTGAAGACTGCAACGACTGTTGGCGAGGTACGGAGCCGTTTTCCGATACGATCGGCAATGCCGCCGGGCATGACTGCATGGGCGTAACCTGGGATGACAACCAGCTTGCCACCCCCGCTGGCTGTAACTTCGCGCTCAATGTAGGCCGCCAGTTCGTCATCGTGGCTAAACCGCTCGCGCATGATGGCTGAGTCTCGCTGTGCCTTCGTCACCTTGCCATCGAGGCCATATCTGAGCCATGCCACGTCATCGAGCTCGGCGAGGCATCGGTAGACGGGGTCATTGAAAGTCGTGAAGCCACCCAGCGGATTGTTGAAGTCGTAGAAAATGACGTTGATGCCGAGCTGCCGAGACAGGAGAACCTGCCGGCCAATGGCGATCGCCACCCGGTGCTGCGTCGTAGTGGATTGCTCCTCAGGATGATCCGGGTCGACGAAATGCCAGAGCCCTGAACGGATAACATCCTGAGCGAACGCTTCGACGTCCTCTACGGTTTCGATCCGCGAGGCTTGGCGGCCGAGTACCCGCGGGATTTCTATCGCGACGTGGCGCACGCCTGATCGGGTCATGGCCTCGAACAAAAATTCCGATGAGAAGAAAGAAATGCGATCGCGCACGCCGTGCTTGACGTCGGCGAGAACGATAAGATCTCCCGACTGGAGGAGCCCTTCGAGCGAATGTGCTTCTCTGAGAGGATGATCTGCTGTGGCTGGGAAGGCGTAAACCAAGATGCAAAGGGCCGCAACGCAGCGACGATATGCTCGCAGGTTAGGTCGCGTCGAGTTGACCGGCTCGGCCCGGCCGCGAACGAGGCAATTATGCAGCTTCATGGGTTCACCGCCAACCGCAGTTCTATCGCTCAGAGTTCGCCGGACGGAACCTCCCAAGAATTTTCTTATGGCCAAGGTTATATGGATTCATCACTTCTGCAACTGGTCCACTCGCCTTGTTGTTGAACAATATCTGATATGCAATTCACCATCGGCCCGTCAGTTGCATCGAACCTCCAGCAATGTGCAACCCGACAAAAATGCCAGCAATCGCAGGTCACAGAAGCGGATATCGAACGATTTGGACGCCCGAGGCCTGCCGGAGGGCGATGAGGTAGTGTCTGGCTTTCAGGGGAAGGCCCAACCCGAGCCAAGGGGCGGCCCAAGTTGAGAGCCGACTGCCGGCGCCTGCCTGGCGCATCAAGGACAACGACGATCTCCCGCGAACGCCCTGTCTAATCAGCTACGACTTGCAGCGACAAAATTTCTAGCATCGCCGCTTAGGGCACCACATCGAACGTCTTGGGATCGAAAGAGTATCGTGGAATCTGCACGAAGTTGCCGTCCTCGAGCGTTGGCACCTTATGCACGCGCACTTCGCCTACAGTAACTTTGCCGGATTTTTCATCCAGCCAGAAATCGATGTCATAAAACTGATCTTTGGTGCCCGCCTTGCGAAAATCCGTACACGCAAAGAAGCGACCGTCCTGCTTGAGTTTGCGTACGGGTTGATGGATCCCCACAAAGTCGAGAGACAGTTCTTCCCCCGTCTTATCGTCCTTGAGCTTGTACAGGCCGCCTCCCTTGGTGCGCTCGACAGCGATATGCTCGTGAAGGGCGCTCATGATTTCCCAGCCGCGCTTCACCTCGCTTTCACCAGGATGCTCTGAGGCTGGGATCCACCACCACGGTTTTGGCTGGCGAGTCATCTGCACCCATTTGTCGCCCTCCTTGCGCGGGGCTTTGTAGATCCGGACATCGACGATGCTCAATTTGCCAGCCTTCGGCTTCACCCAGAAATCGACCTGATATTTCTTGTCGGCCTCCGCGCTATCGGCAAAGACGACGTTGGGGAAGAACCCGTATCCATGAAGGGTGCGGACAAAATCCACGCCGACAAGCTTGAGCGCCAACGTTTGATCGAGCATCGTGTCTTTGACTGGGAACAGTCCGCCGTTTTTCTCAGCGGCAGAGGCGATCTCCTTCTCGATGAACGCCTGGACGTCGCCCGCCGAAAACTTGCCCATCTCGTTCGCGGATGCCCCGCCGTCGTCCATGGCGAACTGTTCGGTGGCTTTGCGGATATTCGTGTCCGGGTCCTTGAGGAAGGTCGTTCTTGAATCCTCGTTCCCGAAGCAAAATTTCTTACCGTCCGGCGCAGTCCAATTGACCGAGCAATCCGTCTTGATCCGCTTTCCTTCGGCAAGCCCCATGGCGCATTGACCGCCAAACTCGGGCTCGGAGGCAAGCGACGGAGCAACGGCGATCAAACCCACAACGAGCAACGCCGTAAAAAACTGCATGGCGCGTAATGCGCGCGAAACTCCGGCCGGGAACATTGGCGAACTCCGTTATCGCGAGGTGGCGCTGCAGCAGAATTTGAAACATGATAACATAAATAAGTTTTGCCTTCCGGAGAACTTGTCAGTGCGTCCAGCGGATGCTCATCCCACCCGCGCAGTCGTCACTTGCCATTCGTCAATGTCGTTGCCGGCGGCGTACGCCCGTTGGAGGAAGAATGATCGGTCACGGCTCTCGGCAAGCGCTTTGGTCCGCGCTGGCTCTATGCTTCATGCTCGTCTCGCCACCTGCGGCATACTCCGAGGAGAAGAAGGCAGACACTTGCCAATCCGACGCCATGCTGGTTTTCGACGCGTCGGGATCGATGGGCACTACCGACTACGCTCTCAAAGTCCCACGCATCGCCAGGGTCAAGCAGTCCCTGGCGCGCGTCCTGCCCGAAGTCGCGCCCGTGCGCCGGCTGGGCCTCATCGTCTACGGAGAAGGTGCGTACGATGACTGCAAAAGCATCCGGCTCCATATGCGGCCGACAGCAAATGCGGCCGAACAGATGCTTGGAATTGTTAGCAGTATCAATCCGCGAGGTCGCACGCCCCTCACCGAATCCGTGCGCCAAGCCGCAGACGTTCTCGACTACACCAACCGGGACGCTGTGATCGTGCTCTTGACGGACGGCGAAGAGACGTGCGGAGGCGACCCGTGCAAAACCGGCGCGTTGTTGAAGAAAGCCGGACACAATCTGACTGTCCACGTCATCGGCTATCGCGAGGGCGAATCCGAATATTTCAAGGCGCGGTGTCTCGCTGACGAAACGGGCGGGAAGTACTATTCCGTGTCCACCGAGGATGAACTCATCGAAGCTTTGCGCAAGACGCTCGGCTGCCCGTTTTTGACACTGAACACTCTCCGGCACTTTGCCGATAAGCAGTCATTGAGCCGATGCGAGGCCCCATGCCTGAGGGTGTCGCGCTAAACGGGGCCGCTCCGGGAGTTTTCGCCCCCAGCGTCGCCTATTGCACCACGATCCGCGATCCGTCAGTTCCCTTGGCTTCGCCGGCGGCCAAGTCTCCGCAATTCTCGCCTAGATAATTCCCGGTCTGCGTGATTGTGCGTTTCACCGTCACCGACTGGCCATTGTGATCGCCGGATGTGCTGCTCTCGATCTTGACGGAAAGAGATTTCGAAAAATCTCCGGTCATTTCGGTCTTGCTGACAACCTGACGCGACGCGAACTGACACGACATATTGACGATGGTGTTGTCGCCCTCCCGAACGATGTCGTACTTCGAGCACTGCTGCCTATGCTCATCATTGCTTGCAACAACCGTCATGTGCTCCATGTCGGCGTCGATGCACATGGTCAGCGTTTGTGTCTTGGGTCCGAGGCCCTCATCCATTGTTGTGATGAGTTCCCACAGTCCGGCTTTGCGTTCTGGAATCGTATGTTCGGCCGCGTCGGCGGCGACGGCTGCCGTGACGAGCAAAAATGCGAGACACGTCTGGCGAAGAATAGTCGATTGCACGGGACACTCCTTGTTCAGCTTGCGAATGAAAAATGAGCTGGCGGCGGCGGAACATCGCGCCAACCCAGCTATCCGACTGCGCGTATCTCCAGTCCCACAATCACCAGAACAAAAAGAACTCACCCGAAATAACTGAGATTTTGCAGTTCAAACTGAGCCTTTGCGATTTAAGCGACATCCGACACACGCCGGAGCCGGCATCCTGTCGATATGGCGGAGTGCAACGGAACGCGCCGAAGCTAAGTTACAATGTTGCCCGGCAACATGGGATATCCTCCCCAAGATCGAGGCGATGTTTCCCGATAACGCGATCGTGAGCCAGACTCGCTACAGGCAAAGAGACGATCCGCCCCACCTATCGGGAACCACACGATGAAGATGGGCGACGGAAAGCGTAACAGCGTCGTCGCGCGACGGGTCTCATCCGCTTTTGTGCGGGCGATGAATGAACCCAGCTCAGGGGCGGAAGCGATCGCCCGAAAGTCCTTCAAGGTCGGGAACATGTTGCAATAACGCCAGGAACAATCTGACGTTATTTCCGTGATTTCAGTAGCTTAATTGCCACTCTGAAACGAAATGCTGGCCCCGGGAAGAGATCCTCTTGTTGCCGCGAACCTCCTCCGCAACCCTGCCTCAGTAATATTACGTCGGTGCTGTTGCCGATGGATGACGCGCGTGTGGGGAGGCAAGAATGGAACGAATGTTGCGGGCATCTGCATTGGCAATCGGGACAATTGCGGCAATTGGTTCGACGGATGCGTCAGCTCAGTTGCGGGCATCGGGGACGCGGATTTCGGTGGAGCCGATCTACCAACTGACCCAAGCCGCGGAGCCGGCCACCAAGGGCCAATTGCCTGAGGTCGAGGTCATACAGAAGAAGAACACCAACAAGGCCGCCGCCGCTCCAAAACCTAAAAAATCCCCCACACCCAAGCCTCCGCCGGTGGACGTTGCCGAGCCTGTTGCATCGCAGGAGCCGACTTACGCACTTCCCGAGGCGCCGGGCACAGTCAGCATCTCGCCGCTTCCCGGGAGCGAGGTGCCGATCGAAAAGATCCCGCGCGGGGTCACCAGCCTGTCGTCGGCAGACATCAACCGAGAGCATTCCGTCATTCCGCAAGACTTCCTGAACAGTCGCGTGCCCGGCGTGACCGTCGACGACCTGCAAGGCAATTCGTTTCAGACCGGCATCCAATACCGCGGATTCGAAGCCTCGCCCGTCAACGGCCTGCCGCAAGGTCTCGCCGTCTACCAGAACGGCGTTCGCATCAACGAAGCCTTCGGCGATACGGTCAACTGGGATTTCATCCCCGAGAACGCGATCAGCGATTTGGCCATCATGGGGTCCAATCCCATCTTCGGCCTGAACGCCATCGGCGGCTCGCTTGCCGTCACGATGAAGGACGGCTTCGCGTATCAGGGCGGTGAGGTCGACACGCGGTTCGGCTCCTTCGGTCGTAGGCAAGTGGCGACCGAAGCCGGCGCGAAGAGCGGCGCATTCGCGCTATACGGCGCATTCGAAGGCATCAACGACGACGGCTTCCGCGACTTCTCCGATGCTGAAGTGCGGCGCGGGTATGCCGATCTCGGCGTCAAGACGGACAACGCTGAGTTTCACTTCAACTTCACCGGCGCCGACAACTATGTCGGGGTCACGGCCGCAGTCCCGCCGGAACTGCTGGCGTTCGGGGACAAACGGACATTCACGTCGCCTCAGACAACTTTCAACGACATGCAGATGTACAGTTTGAACGGCACGGTGAAAGCAACCAACACGCTGACGTTCTCCGGCGTCACCTATTTGCGCCGGTTCAACCAGAAGCATGACGATGGAAACATCGCCGAGTTCGATGAGTGTGCCGGAGGCGTCGGCCTCTGCACTGAGGACGGCGAGCAGATCTTCGCGGCCGACAATCCGGGCGTTCCAATCGACGTCGATGCTTTCGAGGCATTGGGACCGCTGGGTTCCATCGATCGCACGTCGCAGAATGCCAAGGGGTATGGAGTTGCCTTGCAGGCGACGGAAACGTCGCGCCTATTCGGCCTCGGCAACACGTTCGTGATCGGGTCGAGCTATGACCGCGGCGAAGTGGACTACACCGCGTCGAGTCAGCTCGGCACGTTCCTGCCGCGTTTTGTCGTTGCGCCCACAGGGCCGCTTCTCGGCGGAACGCCCACCATCGAGCCGCGCATGCTGTCGACGACCAACGACTACTTCGGCGTCTATGCCGTCGACACCCTGGATCTAACCAATCAGTTGTCCCTCACTCTCGGCGGGCGCTTTAACCATGCCCGCATCCAGATTGAGAACGAAGGAGCGCCTTTCCTCGACACGCTGAACGGCATCAATGAGTACAATCGCTTCAACCCGTCGGCCGGCCTGACTTACAAGTTCAACAAGGGCCTCTCGGCGTATGGTGGGTATTCGGAAGCCAACCGCGCACCCACGGCCTCCGAGATCGCGTGCTCGGATCCTGAAAACCCGTGCATCATCGAAAGCGCCCTCGCCTCCGATCCGCCGCTCGAGCAAGTGGTTTCTAAGACGTGGGAAGCCGGTCTCCGAGGCGAGCAGTACTTCCAGTCGGGTCTCGAAAAATTTGAGTGGAGCCTGGGTGTGTTCAGGAGCGACAACTCCGACGACATCATCCAAATCGCCGACTCGCAGCAAGGCCGCGGCTACTTTGCAAACTTCGGCGACACACGGCGCCAAGGTTTCGAGGCCGCCGTCTCCTATCGCGCGCAGCGGTTCTTCACGTATGCGAGCTACGCCTTTATCGACGCGACGTTCGAATCCGCTGGCATCATTCCCTCGGAGAACAATCCCGCTTCTGAAGAATGTCCTGTTACCGATCCGGTCGATCCGGGCGAGGAAGAGCCGACGTGCGTTTTCGTGAGCCCGGGCGACCGCTTGCCGGGAGTTCCCCGTCACCGCTTCAAGGCTGGTTTCGACTATTGGATTACGCCGAAGTGGGTGTTCGGCGCGGACTTGATCTCTGCAAGCAACCAGATCTTTTACGGTGACGAAGGCAACGACAACACGCCACTTGCCGGTTACTACAGGATCAATCTGCACTCGTCGTATAATGTCACGGACAACATCCAGGTCTACGGCCTGATCGAAAACCTCACCGATCAGCGGTACGGCATCTACGGGACGTACATCAACGTCGAGGCAGCCAATGGCGCGGCGGCTGCGGATCCGTCGTTGCCGCCCGACCCCTTTGCCGAAGGCAACGCTCGAACGATCACCCCGGCGATACCGTTCGCTGCCTATGGTGGCGTGAAGATAAAATTCTAGCCGCTTCTCTCAGCGGATAGGGGCGCGCCGCGCAGGCAGCGCGCCCCTTCTTTGTCTTACGGGCGTCCGCCGCGCATCGCAGCGATAACGTAAGCGCTTATTTCAGGCGACGCTCGACGGAAAGCCGGATGAGATCGGCGGTGCGCTCCACGCCAAGTTTCTCCTTCATCCGGCTGCACGAATTGGCAATCGTTTTATATGCCACCCCGAAAGTGCCTGCGATTTCCATCAGGCTCTTGCCCTCACCCAATAGACGCAGGATCTCCGCTTCCCGATTGGACATCTTTTGCATCGGATCTACAAACGACGGACTGAAGACGAGTTCGGTCGCCAGGGATCGGTCGATATAGCGCGATCCGGAGGCAACTTTCCGGACCGCCGTCAGAAGCTCGCTCGCGCCGGAACTCTTGCTCACATACCCCAATGCTCCAGCCTTGATCGCCCGCATTGCATAGCTGGCCTCCGAGTGCATGGTGAACATGACGATGCGAAAAGCGGCGTTTTCCGACTTGAACAGCTTCAGAAGCTCCAGCCCACTCGCTCCATTGAGGTCGATATCGAGAACGACGACATCTGGATTGATTGACCGCGAAAGGTCGATCGCATCCTGAGCGGTTGCAGCGTCGTGAATTTCGGCCCCAGTTATCGTCGCCAGCAAGCGGCGAATGCCCTCCCGCACCACCACGTGATCATCAACGACTAAAACTTTCATCGGGAATGCTCCTTGAGCTCAGTCGCACACTGCGACGCACTCTTTCCCAGCGCCCTTCTAAGGCTTGACTGCGATGCCCCACGGCAAGCGTCCCACCGGCACTGAGCGCAATGGCTTCAAGGTCGCTACGTCGACGACGGTCATGTCATTGGTCAGGCCATTGGCCACAAAAAGTTGCTTGCCGTCCGGGTGCACGGCCATGTGCCACGGCCGCTGCCCGACCAGGATATAGGTCTTGATTTCGTAGCTTTCCGTATCGACCACGGCCACGCGATTGGCATGACTCAACGCGACGAACGCGAGCTTGCCGTCCTTTGACATTTCGATGCCGACAGGCTGGATCAGCTCCGGATTGACGCCCGGAATCTGGAAGCCGAACTTTTTCACGACTTTGTGCGTGGTTGCATCGATGACAGATACCGTGCCGCCGATTTCCGCTGACACCCACACATGCTTGCCGTCTTTCGTGAACTCCGCTTCGCGCGGGCGCGTATCGACAAGAATGTTCTCCAGCACCTCGAACGTGGTCGTGTCGATGATGTGCGCCATGCTTGTCTGCTCGGACGTGGCGACGGTGATCTTGTTGTCGGGCGAAACCGCCATGCCCTCGGGCTCGACGCCGATCATCACCTCGGCCAGCACGCGTCCGGTGGAGCGCTCCATGATGGTCACGTAACCCTCATCCTCGTTGGCAATGTAGATTTTCTTGCCTTCGGGATCGATATCCAGCAACTCGGGATCCGGGCCGGAGTTCAGGGTGCGTGAGATCTCCAGCGTCTCGGTATCGATCACATCAAGTCGATTGTCATCGCCGATACAGACCAAGACTTCTTTGTGGTCGGGCGTGATGCGGATGCCGCGGGGGCGCAAGCCGGTTGGGATCGTCTTCACGATCTTCAAGCTCTCGTCCAGCACTGTGACGGTATTGTCCTTTTCGTTCGTGACGAAGATCGTCAGAGCGCTTGCGGGCAGCGGCGCAGCGAAAAGCAACATTGCGGCAGTGGCGATTGTCTTCGTCTGCATTGCTGGTCCTTTGATGGATCTCATCGCGATCTTGCTCAGTTCGGCCCAGCGGGAACGGCGTGCGACTTCGATCCAGCTCCCGTTGGCTTGGCCATGAACTTCAGCGCTGCGACGGCAGAGTCGAACCCGGCGCTGGCCGCAATTTCGAGCGCCGTCTGGCCATGCGCCGATTTTGCGTTCGGATCCGCACCCAAGCCTACGAGCAGCCCAATGACCGGCGCGTTGTTGTGACCGGCCGCGATCATCAACGCCGTCACGCCATCCTTCGACACCGCATTGACGTCGGCGCCTTTCTCGACCAGCGCCCGCGCAAGCTCGAGCGGCTGCGGCCCCTGAGAGAGATTGCCGGAGCGTGTCTTGGCGGCAAGTTGCGTGGCAACCACCATCAGCGGCGTCACGTTCTCGTAGCCGGACTGCGCATTGACGTCGGCGCCACTGTCAATCAGCGCCTTGGCCGCAAAAAACTTCCCATCGCCGATCGCCCAGGCCAACGGCCGGATTCCCTGCTTGTTGAGAAGCTCCAGGTTTGCGCCCCTTTTTGCCAATACCTCGACCGTCGGCACGTGGTTGCGGTTGATGGCATGCAGCAGCGGGAAGAAGCCATCACCATCAACGCCGTTCGGATCGGCTCCTGCATCGATCAAGAGCGCGATCAGGCTTGGTGCGCGATTGCGGGCGGCGGTATCGAGCGGAGAGAAGCCTCCCGAGTCGCGCGCGTTGACATCGGCGCCCTTCTTGATCAGGAAGCGGACACGGTCCGGGTCGTTCGCGACGATCGCGTTGCCCAGCTCCTGATTGACGTCGGCGCCGTCCGCAAGCCACGCCTCGAGCCGAGCCTCGGTGACGATCTGGTCCGCAGCCGCCTTGTCTGTCGGCAGAATGCGGTCCGCCTCCTTCAGGAAACGGTCCTGCGAGACCTTGCGAATGCGGTCGTAATAGGAGCCATGCGCAGGAAGATCGCCGTCGACCGCGCACTTCGAGCACTTGACCAGCGGCACGCCGTAGTCGCGCAGGACGGCGCCTATTTCATTGCGCTTCCGGTCGAGTGCCCAGTCGAGCATGTACTTCAGCATGACCTGGTTGCGCTGCATGCCGATGGCGAGTTCGAACTCCATCGGTACCTCGTTCTCCCACAGGTTCACGGGTTGAATGATGAGCGGCGCCTTCTTCTGTGTTTTTAGCCAGCCGGCGAACGGCCCCCAGACGCCGGCGATGTCCAGGTCGCCATCGATCACCCTCTGCACTTGCTGCCAGGGCTGGTGAAGCGGCTGAAGATCGGTGTCATAGGCGATGATGTGCAGGTCGAGGTTCTTATGGCCGCGGCGCTCGAGAGCCTCGCGCAGACCGGAATGCTGGAACACGCCGACGCGCAACGTATTGAGGATCGGGTCTTCGAGATTCTTGATCTCGATTTTCTTGTCTTCACGGTACGCGAAGACATAGGTCGTGCTGTAGAGGGGATCCGTCGTGAGCAGTTCCTGCAGTGCGACCGGCATATCCATCAGGATATCGCACTCGTTGTTCTGGAACGTTTCGCGGGTGAGGCCGCGCTCGTGGTAAGGACGCCAGAAGAAGCTCGCGCTCGTACCGAGGTCCTCCGCAAGGATCTTTGCGATCTTGTTCTGGTAGCCCTCCTCCTTGCTGGAGGAGAGGGGCATGTTCCCTGGATCCGCGCACACGCGAAGCGGGCTGGAAAGCTTGCGAGTGCGAGCGTCCTGGCGCGCCTTCGTATGCTCCGCGGCCGTCAGCTCATCGAACGACTTGTTCTTGGTGTAGGAGCGCAAATTGTCTGCGCTCTCGGCCGCGACGGATGCACCTGACAGGGCCGTCGACAGAATTGCGAAAAGCAGGGCGCGGGGCAGCATTCTCACGCTTCACCTATAATGTTATAATGTTTCTTATTTGCTGTCCGGAGCGGCGGCAAGCTTGGATTGCGCTCAGGGTGCTCACAGGCGATCACGGTTTCGCGCGCTGTTCTCCTGTGACCGCAGACAGCGAGACGCCCGGCGCCTTGCGGAGCCGGGCGTCCATTCTTCTTACGATCCGATCACTCGCTGATTGCGAACGTGTAGAGTTCGCCGCCCTGCGGGATCTTATCGAGGCCGGTGGCCTTGGCCATCGCCGTTGCACCGATCGCGCCGAACTTGTCGTTCATGTCGAGACCTGCCGTGACCGGGATGCCGATCCAGCCGCCGAGACCTGCGAAGATCGAGACATACTGCTTGCCCTTGATCTTGTAGGTGATCGGGTTGCCGATGATGCCGGAGCCCAGCTTCTTCTGCCAAAGCACCTTGCCGGAGTTGCGGTCGACAGCGCGGAAGTGGCCGCTCTTCGAGCCGTAGAACATCAGGCCGCCATCCGTGACCATCGTGCCCGACCAGTTCGGATACGGATCCGGGATTTCCCAGTCGGCCTTACCCGTCAGGACGTCGAACTTCTTGATCTTGCCGGAGATGCCAGGCTTCTCAGGATACATGTACACGTTGGCAAACACGTAGACCGTGCCCTGCTGGGTGTGCGTGCGTTCCTGAGGCTCGTCCTCCATGCACCAATTGTTCGTCGGGCAGTAGAACTTGTTAGGCTCCTTCGGATCGACGGAGCAGGGCTGCTGGTCCTTGCCACCCATTGCGGAGGGGCAAGCCGGCGTGTTGCGGCCGACTTCGAACGGCGAGTGCTCGCGAACCTTGATCGGACGACCGGTCTTGAGGTCGACCTTCTCGGCCCAATCAACGGTCACGAACTTGTTGGCGCGCAGGAGCGTGCCGTTCTCGCGGTTCAGGACGTAGGCGAAGCCGTTACGATCAAAGTGCGTGAGGGCCTTCACCTTCTTGCCGTCGATGTCCATGTCGGTGAGGATGTTCTCGTTCACACCGTCATAGTCCCACTGATCGAAGGGTGTCATCTGGTAAGCCCAGACGGTCTCGCCCGTGTCGACCTTGCGAGCGAAGATGGTCATCGACCACTTGTTGTCGTGCTTGCCATCGTTGCACTCATCGTGCGTCTTGGCGCTGCAGCGATAGCTCGGGCTCCAGTGCCCGGGGTTGCCGGTCGACCAGAAGATGAGCTTCAGCTCGGGGTCGTAGCTGCCCCATGCCCAGTAAGAACCGCCACCGATTTTCCACTCGCCGCCATTGGTATCCGGATACGAGGTGATGCCGATGTCGGTGCCTGCGGTGCCGAAGTGCGGGTTGGCCTTGTTGGTGTCTGGCGTCAGGCAGACATCCTTGTCCGAGCCGGTCGCATGGCACTTCCAGACTTCCTTGCCGGTTTCGATGTCGTAGGCCGTCAGGCGGCCGCGGGCAGCGAATTCGTCGCCGCCGAAGCCGGCAATGACGAGGTTCTCGGCGATGAGCGTCGGACCGGTGATGGTCTCACCGTGCTCGGGATAGGCATGCTTCACGACCCACTTCTCTGCGCCGGTGGTCGCGTCCAGCGCGATCACGAAGCCGTCGAGCGTGTGATAGATCACCTTGCCGGCCGCATAGTTCACGCCGCGATGGACGGTATCGCAGCACGCGCGGGGAACGGCCGATTCATCGCGATCCGTCTTCTTGACGTAGTTCCAGACCTGAACCGGATTGTCCGGATCGCTGAGATCGAGCGCCTGCAGGATGTTGCACTGGGCCATGTTCGGGCAGCCCGATGAGAAGTACATCATCGGCTTGCCGTTGTGCTCGACCACGACGGGCTGACCTTCGTGGCCACGCAGAGCGCCAGTCGACTGCGACCAGGCAAACTGCAGCTTCGCAACGTTCGACGTGTTGATGTCTTTCAACGTCGAATGGCGCGTCAGCTTGTTGTCGCGGCCCGGAGCAGGCCAGAGATTCTCGTTCTTGGTATTCTTTTCAATTTCAGCATTCGCGAGCACCGGCCCGCTCATGCCGAGCAGCACAGCAAGTACGCTGCCAGCCGCTAGCATTAAGCTTCTTCTCATTGCGTTTCCTTTCCCATGTGCAAGCGGCATCGGCCCAAAACATTTGAATCACGTTGCCGAACCGCTCCGTCTAGCCTCAAGGGCAGTGCCCCCTGAGACGAGTTCTCCCTCCACACAAAGCTCACTCGCCTTGCGCGTTCTTTACTTGCAATCTGCGTGCTGACCCGAAAACGCGGGTTCTTTTTAAAAAAAGATGGCTGGGCGTCGGGAAAACCCTAAGGAGGAGACCGGCTATCTCGACGCCCAAGCCATCTGCAAGCCCGCGCAAGATAACAGTACAATCGACTTGCACTATGGGATGATCTCCCAATGCCGGTTGCCAAGTTTCCCGATAACGCGAACGTGAAATTGCGTGTGTGTGAGTTTCAGAAAAAAACGCGGCGCCTCGAAGCCCGGGGCGCCGCGTCACAGCCGTATCGCCTTAAAACCTGCAAACCGTGAATTAGAATTTGTATTTGAAACCGGTCCAGATCGTGCGGCCCAGACCGGGTTTCATGCCGTCCTCACGGTCGGAGATGTAGAGTTCGTCGAGAAGGTTATCGCCCGCGACGAATACGCTCGCGCCCGTATCGCCGATATCGAGGTTGAAGCGGGCCGACAGCAGCCAGACGTCCGGCACGCCACCCGTCTCGCCGGCTTCCTCGACCTCGAATTCGCCGCCGCCCTCGTCCTCGATCTCGAAGCCGCGGCCAAACGGAGTGTTGCCCGCGTCGGTGAAGAACGAGCCGCGATAGGTCCACGTCACGCTCGCGTCCCAGCGCCACCCGGTGTGCTTTTCGACGCCGAGCGTAAGCGCCGCGACGTGAACCGGCGCCTCCGGAATTCGGTTTCCGCTGTTGTCGGCTTCGATGTCGCCGTTCTCGTCGAAGATGAGCGCCTTCGTCAGGATGCCGCGAGCATAGGTATAGTTGCCCTCTGCAAACAAATTGTACGCGCCACCCGTGAATGGCTGAGAGTTGAGGCGACCGAACAGCTCGACACCGTTGATCTCCGCTTCCTGGGCCCGTCCGAACTCGCGGTCGGTGGCAAGCGCCGAGAAGGATTCGCCGTACTGGAAATCCTTGAAGCGCTGGTGGAAGCCGACGACCTCGAATTCCAATCCGCGGAACGCCGTGCTGCGCAGGCCGAGGTTGAAATTGTCACCGATCTCGTCGGGCGCCGGGAAATCCTCGTTTCGGAGGACGGTCGTCGTCAACCCGCGGTGATAGCCGCCGAAGATCGTCGTCCGCTTAAACCCGGTGTAAGCGAACGAGACGCCTGGCAACGCATTGGAGCTCGAGAAGCTCTCGGTTGCGGGATTGGGTGAAAAGTCGATGCCTTCTATCTCGAGATCATCGCCTTCGATTTCCGCTTCGCCCTCCTCGGCCGCGACGACGCCATTGCGGCGGCCGACATCGAAATACTCAAAGCGCACGCCCGGCACGACATTGAAGTCCCGCGCGACGTAAATATTGGTCTGCAGGAACGCCGACACCGTATTTGCGTCCAGCGAACGGTCGAAGAACGTCAGCACGCCCTTGTTTCCGTCCTTCATGATCTCATTTTCGCGGCCGATGACGTTCTTGTTGGTCATGTCCTGGTATTCGTACCGGATGCCTGCCTGGATATCCTGTTTGAACCCGAGGAAGTGACGATTGGCCCACTCGCCGCGCACCTCACCGCCGACGTGGCGGAACGTGCGCAGTCGGCCGAACATGCTGTCAATTCCAAGCTCGATGTTGTCCAGGCCGCCCGGACCGTCGGGACCATCTTCGATCTCGGGCCCATCCCCAGGTATGCCGCTCGGGTCCGACTGCGCCGAAAAGAGCTGATAGCGATCACGGCGATGTTGCTGAGCGTAAAACCGGCTGGTGATCGTCGTATCGTCGTCAAGATAGGCGTTGTGTACGATCTGTCCGCGCCAGATCTCGCCCGTATAGGTGTTGAGCCCCGCAGCCGGCGCAAAGCACGTCTTGCAGTGCCCCAACTGGTAGAACTGCCGCTCCGCTATACCGGCAGCGACAGCCGCGGCCTCGTCTTCGCTGCCAGCGCCTTCGACTTCGAAGCCGCCTAGGAAGTTCTGCTCGTCGTAATCGTCACGCTGCTTGGCGTGGACCATTGAAACAACGAGATCCGAGCTGCTTCCTTTCCAGCCGATCGCTCCGTAGAAGTCGTTGAAGCGCAAACGTTCGGTGTCCCAATTGCCCTGCACGTCCGCGCCTGTGTAGGACGCTACGACGCCGACGTTGTCGAAGGTCTGCCGCGTGTGCGTGTGCCAGCGTCCCGAAACGTCCGTCGAGGATTTGCGCGAGACGGCGTCGCCGAATTCGATCTCGACGTCACCGTTGTCAATCTCGACCTCCTCGATTGGTCGGAACGTGCCTCCTCTGCTCTTGGTGAACCCGATGGACGAGCTGATCACCGTCTCGGAAGGTCCGAAGGGCGACAGATTGCGTGCGTTGATGGCGCCGAAATTGTTGTTCGGACCCTGCGTAATCACCGTCCCGCGAAGCACCTCGATGCTTTCGACGCGATCGATGGGCGCCCAATAGTGCACGGACGGATCGAGCCACAAGGCCATGTTGACCGCATGACCATCCTCCATGATCAACATTTTGCGAGACCGGCGCGGCGGCGAACCGCGGACGGCGATGCCGCCGTGATGAGCGTTTCCGTCGTCGTTGATGACGATCACGCCCGGCACGCGCGTCAGCGCCTCGTTGAGGTCGCTCGGCTGTTGCTGCTGGATCACCTGAGGTGTGACGTTGGTCGCCGCGGCTGAAAATCCTTCCAAGTTCGTCGGAAGCATCTGGGTCGGATTGACCGGCGTCGTCGCCGAATTCTCAGCTCGTGCGCGCGCTCCAGCGCTGTTCGCGGCGCCATAAGGCGAATTGCTCTCGATGGGGGCCTGCTCGACCACCTCGGGTGCCGGCTGAGGCGCCGGCGAAGCGACAGGCGCGGCCTTTTTGGCCGCAGGTGCAGCTTTCTGAGCAGCGACCGGGGGTTTTTTCTGAATGACCTGCACTTCCGGAAGCGCACCGCCCGCGGGCTCCGCCGGCTTTTGAGCGAATGTCGAGCTTGAGCCGATCCCCAGCAAGCCCAGCGCTACGACCGTACGTTGTGACGGAAATCTAAACTGCGTCATTACCACTGCTTCCTCCCCCAACAGCCAGGAGACCGTGGTCCCAGCTGGATTTATCCATCCAGGGGACCTCAAGCAGCGATAAACACACAATGGCCGCATTTCCCGATGCATCGAGACGGGCTGAATACTCCTCAGGTGTTGCGCCGACGCATCGTCCGCTCAGGATATTCTCGGATGTTCTTCCCGCTACACAGGGAAAAAATCAACGTCAACCCTCCGGGTACTTACCGATGGCTTTTTACGCGCTAGATGAACGCGATAAGTACATCCGTTTATTTACGGATGGCGATTTATGCGTCGGGAATGACCTCTGTGACGCCGTCGGAAATCTACTTAAAGTTGTGACGGACCATTTTGTCGGAGATCATCGAGACGCCATGGAGGCCAAGCCGCCTACCAAAACCTATGAGCTCCGTTGAGAAGGTTCGGCCATGGCGGTCTCGATGACAGGATCGATAAAGCGCTCAATGTTTTCGATCGCGATCTCGACAGTCTCGACCAGATCATCTGGAGCCCCTTGTGCCCACCAGATGGGCACAGACCCGGCGAAGTTGGGCCCGTTGCAACATCGCATCTTCCGTTTCTTCAATATCGGAAATCTTTCGTTCAGACATCGGTGCCTTCGTCCGCTCCGGCGCGCCATTGCCGACATACCGAGAACTCCGGGCGGGGCTTCGTCAAATTGGGCACGCCCGGGCGGATGAAGACAGCCGCTCGACGCTGCGTCAGCGATCGCCGTGAATGTAGTGTTCAAGTTGCTCGATGATGAATTGCTTATCCTCGATCAGGCTCCTGACCAGATCGCCAATCGAAACAATTCCGACGATCATCTTGTGCTCGAGTACCGGGAGATGACGGACGGCCCTGGCGGTCATGATCGCCATGCACTCCTCAACGGTCTGGTCCAACCGGGCACAGATGACCCTCGACGACATTATCTCGCGGACTGGGGTTTCAAGCGATGTTCGTCCCTTCAACGCGATTTTGCGGGCATAATCGCGCTCGGTAACAATGCCGGCAAGATGAATGTCGTCAGTTACGACCAGGGCGCCAACATTGTGCTCTGCCATGAGCCTCAACGCCTCGATCACGGGGGCATTGGGATGGATTTCGTGGACCTTGCGGCCCTTCTGCAGAAGCACATGCCGAATAGTTGCCATCTGAAACCAGCCTTCGTGACGCTGACGGTTTCAAAAGAATAAATATTCGCTTTTTGCGGCATTGGGCAATGGTTGGGTGCGAAAAAGGTTTCTGACCCGCGGACCAGCGGGGCTCTTCGCCGCGATGGCATCGGACGAGCGCAGCCGAGAAGGTGTAAGCTGAGAGCGGCCCTGATCGGCGCATGGGCCCAGGCGATATGCCACCGATCGGCGCGCCTGAATTGGCGTGCGCCTTGGGGGGTGTCCCGATCGGCAAGAAGCAAGAAGGATGGGAGGGGGCAACAAGAGGAGGAAAGCATGACACTCATACTGCTTGGTGCGCTGCTGGTTCTCGTAGGTCTGGTGTTCATGGCCTACCAACCTCTGCGGCGACACCGGTTAAGCGGTGGAAAACAGCTTCCACCTGGCAAGCCCGCGAATACGCTTGAACCCATAAACCCCGCGGAAGGCTTTGGACTCAAGGCCGTTTGGCCGGGACTCGCGCTTGTTGCTGTCGGCGCCGTGCTGCTGCTGACCGGGGGGCTCTGAGGCAAAGTCCGTCGGTCCGAGCCGATACAAGACAATTGCTGGATTTCGGTATTGCGCCTCCGCCTTTAGTGCACCACCTCAAAGACGTGTGCTGCGTCCGCAGGCCGAATTCGGTATAGTGCGCCAAGTCGTTTTTGGGCGGCCCTTCGGCCACGTGCCGGGGTTGCCAGACCCGCTCGGCGCAAGATGTGCGCTTACCAAGCGACATTAGGCCTTGCGCCAGCTCGTAACCGGAAACGGGAGCGATGCCATGTTGAAGGTTCTCGAACTCGCCATAGCCAGGATTGATGCTCTTCCGGAGGACCGGCAGCGTGCTGCTGCCGAAGCCCTCGATCATATAGCGGTAGGGGCCCCTGCCGCGCCAATGGAGAACCACCCGGGGGTGGAGCTGAAATGGCCCGCCTCCGCCATCTGGCGGCCGGGTGAGCCAGTGATCAACACGATCGGACTGGCGGACCTGAGGGACGCGCTGAAGAAAGGCTGGGAAGACTACAGTGCCGTCCCAAGCCACCCGATCTTCCTGGCCGTCATCTACCCGATCATCGGGCTCATTCTGTTCAGGCTCTCGTTTGGCTACGAAGTGCTGCCGCTGGTCTATCCGCTCCTCGCGGGGTTCACGTTGATTGGCCCATTGGCGGCCCTAGGCCTTTATGAGCTGAGCCGGCGCCGCGAGCTCGGCCTCGATGCATCGCCGTCACACGTTTTTGATGTCTTTCACCTTCCCTCGCTCGGATCCATCGCGCTGTTGGGTCTGGCGCTCTTGGCGATTTTCTTTGCCTGGCTTTCCGTGGCCCAGCTCCTCTACGAGCAGATCTTTGGGTCCGCGGTGCCGGCTTCCGTTGGGGAGTTCGTCAATCAGATCCTGACCACCCCCGCCGGCAGGCAGCTGATCATTGTCGGCAACGCCGTCGGCTTCCTTTTCGCTCTCCTCGTCCTCGTGATCAGCGTGGTGTCGTTCCCCATGCTGGTCGACCGCAACGTCAGCGCCGCGACCGCTGTTCGAACGTCCGTGCGGGCCGTGCTCGAGAACCCACTGACAATGGCCGTGTGGGGTTTGATTGTTGCGGCCTCGCTCCTGATCGGATCGCTACCCTTCTTCTTCGGTCTTGCCGTCGTATTCCCGGTGCTCGGACATTCGACCTGGCATCTCTATCGCCGGGTCGTAGCGCACTGACGGGCGCGACGGCATAGCCGGGCGGCCCCAGAGCTCTTTGGAGAGTTCCTTGGGGCGCCTCAATGCGCAGGTGGAGCCGCGACGGCTGCGGTGTGCGGTTCAAAGAAAAGCACTCGCGTAAGATGCGTATGGTCGGCCTCGAAGGCCATAATGGCGACAAACACCAGAACCGCCACGGGCGGGATCAAGATGGCATAGATCAGCGCCAACCGTTCCCAGGCCATGTGCATGAAAACGGCTACGATCAGGCCTGCCTTCAGCATCATGAACAGAAGGATCAGGAACCATCTGAGGTATCCCTGCACGTGAAAATAATCGACGGCATAGGAACATGCGCTGAGAACGAACAGCCATCCCCAGACCACGAGATAGAGCTTGATTGGATGTTGCTGCCCGTGCTCGCGCGTTGCCACTTTGGCCGTCGCCATCGTGTGTGTCGTTGCTTCCATGATGCCTCTCACCACAAATAGAACAGGGCGAAGATGAACACCCACACGAGATCAACGAAGTGCCAATAAAGGCCCATGATCTCGACGCTCTCGTAGTTGCCCTTGCGGCTCGTGAAAAATCCCCGCGCACCGGTGTCATAATCGCCGCGCCAGACCTTGCGTGCGACAATGATCAGGAAAATCACGCCGAGCGTGACGTGCGTGCCATGGAAGCCCGTGATCATGAAGAAGGATGATCCGAACTGCGCCGCGCCCCAGGGGTTCTCCCACGGCCGTACACCCTCCATGATCAGCTTCGTCCATTCGAACGCCTGCATGCCCACGAACGTCGCGCCGAAAGCGGCCGTCACCAGCATCAGAATGGCTGTCTTCTTGCGGTCGTGGCGATAGCCGTAGTTGACGGCCATGGCCATCGTCCCGCTGCTGCTGATCAGGACGAAGGTCATGATGGCGATGAGAATGAGGGGCACGTTCTCTCCGCCGATATTCAAGGCGAAGACCTCGCTCGGATTGGGCCATGGCACGACCGTCGTCATGCGTGCCGTCATGTAGGCGATGAGAAAACAGCTGAAGACGAAGGTGTCGCTGAGGAGGAAGATCCACATCATGGCCTTCCCCCACGAGACGGTCTTGAATGCCCGTTGGTCCGAGGACCAATCTGCGGTGGCGCCTTGCCAGCCGGCTAACGGCGTTTCGCCGGTACTTGTGGAATTCAGCGTTGCTTCAGCCATTGCTTTCGAACCTTACGAGGCGACCACTTGGCGACAAATCGCGATGAAGTCGCTTGCCCAGCCAGTCAACAAAAGAAGAAGGAAGAACCAGATCAGGAGCAGGAAGTGCCAGTACGCGGCGCACAACTGGACGCTCAAGGACGCTTCCTCGAGCACCACCCGATCGTCGTTCCAGACGCTGGCGCCCGTCCGGCCCAAGGCGACGAGCCCGCCGGCCACATGCAGCCCATGCAGCGCGGTCATCAAATAGAAGAAGGAGCTGGCCGGGTTCGTCGCCAGGAAATAACCCTCGGCCGTCAGCTGCCGCCAGGCCAAAAGCTGCCCGACTAGGAACAGAAGCGCCGTGACGCCGCCTGTCAGGACGCCGCTCCGTACTCCGTCGATCCGACCCTGGCGCGCGGCGCGCTGGGCTGAATGGAGTGCGACGCTGCTCAACACCAGCATAGCTGTGTTGAACCACAGCACATTCGGGATAGGCATAGGCAGCCAGTCGCCCACGGGCATGCGCATGGAATAGGCGCTCATCAGCAGCGCGAACAGCGCGCCGACGACGGCGAGAAAAACACCGAGCCCGACCTTCGAAGCGGGCAGTGACGTGGTGCTCATACCAGGCATGTCGCGTGGCGCGCCTTCCTCGAGCCAGGGCTTTGTCGCCAATCCCTGGTGCCACAGCCACCGTGCAGCGATGACGCTCACGATGGCCATAAAGAGGAGTGTGATGGTCATTCGCCACTCCTCTAGGCGGCTTGGGGAGCCGGGGGCTGGTTCTGTGGAATGAAATCTTCCGGCGCACCTGGCACGCTGTAGTCATAGGCCCAGCGATAGACGACCGGCAGCTCCTTGCCCCAGTTGCCATGCGCCGGCGGGGTTTCCGGCGTCTGCCATTCGAGCGTCGTGGCTCTCCACGGATTGCCGCCCGCCGGCTTGCCTTTGAAAACGCTCCAGATGAGGTTGAACAGGAACACCATCTGCGCGGCGCCCACGATCAGAGCCGCGATCGTGATGTATTGGTTGAGCACCACGGACGAACTCAGATTTGAATCGCCCAGTTCGTAGTAGCGGCGAGGCACACCCATGAGCCCCACGTAATGCATGGGGAAGAAAATGGCGTAGGCGCCGATGAACGTAACCCAGAAGTGAATGTGCCCGAGCGTGTTGTTCAGCATGCGCCCGGTGATTTTTGGATACCAATGGTAGATCGCACCGAACACGACGAGGATCGGCGCGACGCCCATCACCATGTGGAAGTGCGCGACGACGAACATGGTGTCCGAGAGAGGCACGTCCACGACCACGTTGCCAAGGAAAAGACCCGTAATGCCTCCGTTAACGAACGTGACGATGAAGGCGACCGCGAACAAGAGCGGTAACGTGAGGTGGATATTTCCGCGCCATAAGGTCAGCACCCAGTTGTAGACCTTAATGGCCGTCGGAATGGCGATGATGAGCGTGCTGGTGGCGAAGAAGAAGCCGAAGTAGGGGTCCATGCCGCTGACGTACATGTGATGCGCCCAGACGATGAAGCTCAGGGCGCCGATGGCGACGATGGCCCACACCATCATGCGATAACCGAAAATGTTGCGCCGCGAGTGCGTGGCGATCAAGTCGGAGACGATGCCGAAAGCGGGCAAGGCCACGATGTACACCTCGGGGTGCCCGAAGAACCAAAAGAGGTGCTGGAACAGGATCGGCGTGCCGCCGCTCGTCTTCATCTGCTCGCCCATCTGGGAAATGGTCGGCATGAAGAAACTGGTGCCGAGGAGCCTGTCGAACAGCATCATGACCGCGCCCACGAACAGAGCGGGGAAGGCGAGGAGCGCCATCACAGTCGCCGTGAAGATGCCCCACACAGTCAGGGGCATGCGCATCAGCGTCATGCCGCGGGCGCGCCCTTGCAGCACCGTGACGACATAGTTGAGGCCACCCATGGTGAAGCCGATGATGAACAGTATCAGCGAAGAGAGCATCAGGATGATGCCCCAGTCGTCTCCTCCCGGCGTGCCGGCGAGGATTGACTGTGGCGGATAGAGCGTCCAGCCGGCGCCCGTCGGTCCACCCGGCGCGAAGAAGCTTGCCACTAGCACGAGCACCGCGAGCAGGTAGATCCAGTAGCTCAGCATGTTGACGTAGGGGAACACCATGTCCCTCGCCCCCAGCATCAGGGGGATGAGGTAATTTCCGAAGCCTCCGAGAAAGAGCGCAGTGAGGAGATAGATCACCATGATCATGCCGTGCATGGTGATCATCTGATAGTAGAAGTGCGCGTCGATGAATGCGAGCGCGCCGGGGTAGGCGAGCTGGATGCGCATCAGCCAAGACAGCACCAGCGCGACGAGTCCTATTCCCAGGGCCGTGACGCTGTATTGAATTGCGATGACCTTGGCGTCCTGAGAAAAGACGTACGTCGTCCACCAGCTTTTGGGATGGTAGAGCTCAACATCCGGCACTTCGGCGGGACGGATACCTTCGTATGCGTCACGTGCGACGTCGGCCATCAAATGCCTCCTCGCGTCTTGTGGTGAGACTTAGGTCATCGGAAATCTCACCGTTTCACTCCCATAGACTCAGCGCCTTGATCCCCAGGCTCTTGGTCTGAGGCAGCGGTGTTTATGTGTGCCGCTTGCGCCATCATGCTCTCGAATGTCTTCTGCTCGCCGAGCCAGGTCTGGTAGTCGGCCTCGTTGTCGACGACGACTTTGCTGCGCATGGTGTAGTGCCCGGTGCCACAGTACTCGGCGCAGAAGGTTTCGAATGTTCCGGTCCTGGTGGGCGTGAACCAAACGTAGGTGACCATTCCCGGCACGATATCCATCTTGGCTCTGAACTCGGGCACGTAGAAATCGTGGATGACGTCGACGGACCGCATCAGCAGTTTCACCGGCTTGTCCACTTGGAGGTGGAGGTCGGCCGCTTCGATGACGAGATCATCTTTGGCGTTGGGGTCGTGCGAACTGAGCCCCAGCGGATTATTGGTGCTGACGTTTTGCGTACCGGACAGACCGAGCTTCCCATCCTTGCCGGGCAGGCGGTAGCTCCATTGCCATTGCTGGCCGAGCGCTTCGACCTCGGTCGCATCTGCTGGAACTGTAATGAAATGATTCCAAACGATCAGACCGGGCGCAAGCATGGCTGCCACGCCGACCGCAGTCGCTATGGTGAGCCCCCATTCCAGTCTTTTGTTTTCGGGTTCGTAGACTGCTTGCCGTCCCGGCTGATACCGGAAGCGAATGAGGCAGTAGGCTACGAATAGTACGACGGCGACAAAGACGATCCCGGTGATCCAAAACGTGATCAGGATCGTGTCATCGATATAGCGCCAGTTCGAAGCGATCGGCGTCCACCACCACGGGCTCAAGACATGGAACAGCACCGAGCCGACGACGACCAGAATCAAGACTAGCGCTAGAGCCATCGTTTTTCATCCCTGCCTCTGAGGTCCCGTGACGTGGGCTAAAAGGCCGTTGTTGCCATCTCCAGATCTTGCAGCACATCAAGCCTCAACAGCCGCGCGATACAAATGCCACGTCGAATGTCCAAGCACCGGGAAAACAACGGAGAGACCGATGAGAAACGGCAAAGAGCCGATCATCAAGGCGCCCGCAACAATGAGTCCCCACAACGCCATGGTTTGCGGGTTCGCCAGCACCACTCTGATTGAAGTTTCAACGGCCGTTACGACGCCGACATCGCGATCCAAAAGCATCGGTACGGACACGACACTGATCGTGAAGGCTACG
This sequence comes from Hyphomicrobium sp., assembly GCF_051860585.1. Lineage (GTDB taxonomy): Bacteria > Pseudomonadota > Alphaproteobacteria > Rhizobiales > Hyphomicrobiaceae > Hyphomicrobium_C. The sequence continues at coordinate 186,524 of NZ_JBHYDS010000006.1, read as the reverse complement.
ATGCCAAGGAGCAATCCGACGCTGCAACCAACGATTATCAGTGTCCAGCCGGCGGGTGTCGTGAAAACCTGGTGCACAAACTCCGCAATGGACGGCGGCACCCAGTCCCCGAAGGTCAGACGGTAGACTGCCATCGCTGCACCCAGCCAAGCGAAAAAGATCGCCATGAGTACAACACCGAGCGCTGAAATGGCGCGAATGCACGGGAAATGGATATCTTTCAAGGCCCCCAGGGAGATGGCGAGACCCTGCTCCCGGCGTCGGCTGAGTTCATACAGGCCGATCGCAGCCAGAGGACCTATCAAGGCGAAGCCGGCGATGAGCGGGAAAACCAGCTGCATCATATTAAGTCCGAACGTCAGCCAGAATAAAATGAGACCGATGATCGGATAAACGGCGACGAGGAACAACGCGAAGGTCGGCATGGCCATGAAGTCGTCGAGGCCCTTGACCAAAGCATCTCTCAGATCCGCCGGATCAATCCTGCGGACGTTCGGGTGAGCGGGGCTCACGGCGTCATCGATGTGTAACTTCAAACTCGTCATGGCCAGTCCCCTTCTCCCGCTCGTCCGAGCAGGTTCAATCGTCGGGGTGGTGACACAGAGCATGTAGCCGCCGCAGATCAATAGGTCGCGGCGCTTGTAGTCCGGCGATACTACACCGTAAGGCTGTTTGTATCAATCGTGCGTCGTGGCGTGGTTACCCTCGAATGCGAACGCACCCGTGGTCTTCGGCCATTTCCGGCCAATCGAAACGGTGATTACATCATGCCTTGCAGGGAAGCGGCATCGTGTGGCTCCGTCCTGGAAAGCCGCGAATTTCCTAGCCTTCCTCGGTTGGCTTCACGCGGCGGAGCTGCGAGAGAAGCAGCAAGTCGCAAATGATTTTCAAAACGCCGCAAATGACGAGCGGCCATCCGCGGAACGAAGCGGCCAGAAGCGCTCCGGCAAGAGCTGGGCTGGTGGACGCCGCAAGGCTCCGCGGCAGGGACGTGAAGCTTGTCGCCGCCGTTCGCTCGGGTTCGGTCACGATCGGCATCACATATGATGGTCGGATCGGCACGTCCATCTGCGAGAAGGCAGCACGCAACAGCAACAGGATGAGCGCGATCGTGAGTGTCGGTGCGATCGCGGCCAATATCAGGAAGATGCTCGATGTGATGTGCGTGCACACCATCGTGTTGATGAGGCCGATGCGGCGCGACAGCGAGGCGGCCACCGGGAACGAAAAAGCCGACAGAACCCCCGACCAGGCGAAGAACAGCGCTGCGGCCGTGAGTGATATGTCGAAGCGCACAAACAACCAAAGCGCCAAAAGCGACTGAACCACGAAGCCGCCGGCAAAGGCGTCGAGATAGGACAGGGCAGCAAGCTTGTAGAAGAACTGACGCGAGGGCCCGAGCACTGCCGCCGGCCGTTCTTGGGAAAACCGATCTTGTGAAAAACTAGGGTGGCGGGCGGGAATACCCGCGTAGACGAGGGCGCCTGCGAGGCCGAGGAGCGCGTATACGACAAACATGGCTTTGAGCGCGGCGATCTGCCCAAGTCCGAGTTGCCCGAGCAGATCCGGTGTGGCGGCGGCGAGTGCTCCCATGGCGCCTGCCAGCGCACCTATGAAGCTGTAGCTGGCGAATGTCCTGGTGCGCTCGGCACTCGAGACCTCACGCGCGAGCACGGTACGCTCAAGCGGCATGAACGGGCTGGCGCTGCCGGTCGACGGGTTCACCGTACCGGCAAAGGCCACGATGAGGAGCACGGAATAGTCATCGAAAACTGAGAACGCGACGCCTGTCGCGATCGTAAGGCCGGCCATCGCGAGAAAGAGCTGGCGATTGCAGTATCGGGCTTCCAGGAAGCCGATAAAAAATGCCAGCAAAGCGGAGCCGAGCATCGCCGCCGAGGCAACCAGACCGACCTCGAACGGTGAAAAGCCGAGCGCCGTCAGGTAGACCGGCAAGATCAACGCTACAAAACCATCGCCGAAATTGCGCAGCGATCGCGCCACGAGCAAGCGCTTCACCGCCGTGGAACCTATGGCCGGGGCTCTTACCTGCGTTGTCGCCAAGTGCCTGCCGAATTCCACGTTCCGCCTCCTAGCGGCCGAGAGCTGGCGCGAACCTGAGGGGCAGCAACATGCCGAAGTGCCACCTGCCCAGTTGCGGCGCTCATCATCGGCTGCAGAAGTGGCGAACGAGCCGAGAGGTCGAACGCACGGGCGTCGGAAGCCGAAGCGCTTAGCGTCTCGGCGGCTCCGTCTTCTTCATCATAAGTGGAATCAGCCACGCTCGATACCGGGTTGACGGTGAGGTCTCGTGGCGGTTGGAGTCCTTATCGTCCGTGACGAACCGGATCCGCTCAGGGCCTGTCGGCCTTCCGCGCGCCGATCTAAGACTGTCAACGCGGAGTCGTACTCAGCATTGGACAGGGCGCAGGACACGTGGCTCGGCCGAAGTGCCGGACCACCGACCACCCTGCAGCGCTTGCGCACATGCATATGAAATCGGTCACTCCCGACGCAACTGAAGCTGGAGCTATCCTAACGCCACGACCAAATTGTAGTTCTCATCTTCATCCGCTCCGGCGCGCCAATCGTTTCAATGGGTTAGATCCCATCTCTCTCACATGCTGAACGCATATTGTGCGCTGTGGTCCCACCGGGCACGTAGCCCGCCGCCTCTCGGTCGTCGCTCCACGCTGAGCTCGCTCGCATCCTCACTCGTAAACCGGCTCCTCGTCACGCGCTCGCTCGCGACTGATGCTCAATCCAGCTGAGCTGCGATCGGAGACACTGCAGGCAACGCCGGGCGGCCCACGGCGTTTATCGAGGGTCGTCGATGGGGCCCAAAGCTGCATGGAACAACAGGCAACGCAAGATAATGCAGTCGTGCAAACCGACATTCCGGCGCGCCTCGACCGCTTGCCGTGGGGGCGATTTCACACCCTCGTGGTTGTCGCGCTCGGCATCACATGGATCCTCGATGGCCTTGAGGTGACCCTCGCCGGCGCTGTCTCCGGTGCATTGAAGCAGAGTCCGACGCTACAGTTCAGCAATACCGACGTCGGCCTCGCGGGCAGCGCGTATATTGCAGGGGCAGTGTTGGGCGCCGTGTTCTTTGGCTGGCTGACCGATAGGCTTGGCCGCAAGAAATTGTTTTTCATCACGCTTGCGGTCTATTCGCTCGCCACGGCGGCCACCGCCCTGTCCTGGGATGCCTGGAGTTTCATGGCTTTCCGGTTCCTAACCGGCGCCGGTATCGGCGGTGAGTATGTCGCCATCAACTCGACAATCCAGGAACTCGTGCCGGCGCGGGTGCGCGGCTGGACCGACCTCGCCATCAACGGCAGCTTCTGGGTCGGCGCGGCGATCGGTGCGGCAGGGTCCATCGTGCTGCTCGATCCCGCCACCTTCGATCCCGATGTCGGCTGGCGCCTGGCGTTCCTGATCGGCGCGGGGCTTGCACTGTTCATTTTCATTTTGCGACTTTGGATCCCGGAGAGCCCGCGTTGGCTCGTGACGCACGGCCGTGCCGGCGAGGCGGAAGCCATCGTGTCGGCCATCGAGATCGGATTCAAAAATCGTGGTCACACCCTACCTGCGGGCCCATTTCCCTCCATCCGCATTCGTCCGCGAACTCATACGCCGCTGTCTCAAGTCGCCTCGACGCTCTTCCGCGCCCAGCGGCAGCGGACACTGGTCGGCTTGAGCCTGATGGGCGCGCAGGCATTCTTCTATAACGCCATCTTCTTCACCTACGCGCTCATTCTCACCGACTTCTACGCTATCCCGGCCGAGCACGTGGGCTGGTACATCCTGCCGTTCGCCGCCGGCAATTTCCTGGGTCCTATCGTTCTGGGACGCCTTTTCGACACGATCGGCCGTAGGCAAATGCTCGCCTTCAGCTATGCGATGTCCGGCCTGCTGCTGGCGTTGACCGGAGCCTTGTTCGCCCGCGAGCTTCTCTCGGCAGGGCAGCTGACGGCGGCCTGGATGGTGGTGTTTTTTTTCGCATCAACCGCGGCGAGCGCGGCGTATCTCACTGTCAGCGAGACGTTCCCATTGGAGATCCGGGCGCTGGCCATTGCCTTCTTCTATGCGATCGGCGCGGGAGTTGGTGGCACCATTGGCCCTTGGCTGTTCGGCCTCCTGATCGAGACAGGCTCGCGGACAAGCGTTTTTGCCGGCTATCTGCTCGGCGCGTTGCTGATGATCGTTGCGGCCGTCATCGCGTTCATTTGGGGAATTGCGGCCGAACGCAAGCCGCTGGAGAGCGTGAGTCCGCCGTTGGCTTCCATTGATTGAGTTGTGCCCCTCGTATCACCGTGTGCCGGTTGGCCACGTGCGCCCCGCCCCCGGCGCACCCACGCGTTGATTTGGAAAGTCGCGGAGTTCCCGTGTTCCGAGGGAACAAGATTGCCGTTTGGATCGTCGACTCTTTCGAAAGGTCCGGGCCCGGCATTCGGAAACCGGACGTTCACGCGAGCGGCAATCGACGGAGTACGCGCTCATGAGCAGGCGACCTCCCGCGCCGACAATTGTATTCGATCTCGACGGCACCCTCGTCGACACGGTTGACGACATCGCGGCGGCCCTCGACTGCGCGCTTGCGCCATACGGGTGCCGCCCGACCCGAACCGAAGAAGCAGCGGCCATGATGGGCGAGGGGTTGAGCGGCTTCTTTTGGCGCGCTCTTGTCGCCAAGCGGCTCAGCCTTCCGGCCGAGAAGGCGGCGGTCGTTTATCGCCAATTCATTGCCGCCTACCGGCAGACGCCCGTGCGGCACTCGCAGGTCTATCCCGGTATGAGGACGATGATCGAGGATCTCCGGGACGTGGAGGTGCACACCGCGGTTTGCACGAATAAGGTTGAGGGCATTGCTACCGAGATCCTCGAACAACTGGATCTTCGCGCCCTTTTTGATGCCGTCGTAGGGCACCGGGACGACCGGCCCAAAAAGCCGGATCCTCTGACACTGCTCGAGGCGATTTCTCTCGCCGGCGGAAGCCGCGAAAGAGCACTCATGGTGGGCGATACGGGTAACGACAGCAGCGCAGCGATCGCAGCAGGAATACCGGCGATCCTGGTCTCCTACGGCTACAGCCACGTACAGGTTCGCGCCTTGAGCACGGATGTTCACGTCGATAGCGTTGAGGAGCTCCGCGAGGCGATCATGCGATTTGTGGCCGCTGGCGATAGTCGGTTCCGGTCCGCTTAGAGCGAGATGCGGGAATAGGACTGCGGCTCGTTCGAATCCGGTTCGTCACGGACGATAAGGACTCCGCAGCCTGGACATCATATCGCTCTGAGCTTGTCCGGCCCTTCAGGACAGGTGCGCGACGGCGACCGCTTCGGGCTGATCCGATGGAGAATTCGAAACGGCAGGATCCGTCGCCATCCACTTTTTGCAAATGTCGCGGTCGTCGGTTCCGACGACACCGAGAATATCGGCCCAGCATGCTAGAAACGCCGCCACGCAATCGGGATCGAAGTGCGTTCCCGACGCTTCGATGATGGACGCGCGCGCCTTCTCGGGCGACCAGGCCGCCTTATACGGCCGCTCGCTCGTCAAGGCGTCAAACACATCGGCAATCGCCGCGATCCGGCCGAAGAGCGGAATGTCCGTGCCTTTCAGGCGATTCGGATAGCCGGTTCCGTCCCACCACTCGTGATGCGATACGGCAATCTCCGCGGCGACGCGAATGAGAGGCGATTTACTGCCGGAGAGGATCTTGGAGCCGTGGAGCGTATGATACTCCATGACCGCGCGCTCCTCGGCAGTGAGTTTGCCGGGCTTGAGTAGGATCGAATCGGCGACGGCAATTTTTCCAATATCGTGCATCGGCGCCGCCAGATAGAGCGTGCGGCAATCCTCCGCGTCCAGTCCGAGACCTTCGGCAATCAGCAGACAATAGCGGGCCATGCGAGCAATGTGGGAGCCGGTCTCCGTATCGCGATATTCCGCGGCCAGCGAAAGGCGGTAGATGATCTCCTCCTCGCGCTCCAACAACGCACGCGTCGCCTGCGAGACCTCGTCAGCAAGCCAGGACACCTTGTTGCGGAGTTTGTTCTGCGCGTCCCTCAGCTTGAGAAGGTTACGGAGCCGCGACTTGACCTCGATGGGATCGATCGGCTTGCGCAAAAAATCCGTCGCGCCAGCGTCGAGGGCCGCATAGCGAATGGCCGGCCGGTCGCAGGCGGTCACCATCACCACGGGCAGGTCGCTGAAGCAGGGGATGGCGCGAAGCCGCTTGATCAGCTCGACGCCGTCAATCGACGCCGGCATCTCGAAATCGACGACGGCCAGATCGATATCGAAGCGCGGGGCCTCGCTCAGCGCTTTGATGGGATCGTCAAAGGTCAACGCCGTGGCATCGATGGAAGCGACGATCTGCGACATCAGGACGAGCGTCGTTGCACTGTCGTCGACAACAAGAACTCGCATGACCGCCTCCCGCGTATGCCGATCTCGATTAGGACACTGTCGCCAGCGTCGGCTGCAGAGCCACCTGCGCCCGCCGGAGGGTTTCCGCCATGCGCTCGACCGCGACCCGATAACCGTCAGCACCCAGCGAGCCGGCCGTGCGATCGAATTCCGCGACATTGGCCACCAGCCCACGCAGACCGAAAGTCCCGGCGGTGCCCTTCAAGAGATGAGTTTCGCGCCGGATCTCGGCGAGATCCGTTGCTTCTGACAGGCCGCGCAAGACGTCCAAACGCGCAATCATCTGCACAAAGAAAACGCCGAGAGACTGGCTGACGGCGGCCGGTCCGATTTCGTTGACCAAGGTTGCGACCGTGACCTGGTCGATGTCGTCGATCTGGTCGGCGTGATCGATGCGGACTGCCGGCGCAGGGTTTGCAACGGGCACGTCGCCGTGCGGCGGAAGATCGGCCGCCGCCACGCCGATGCGTGCGATGATTTTGGAGCCTTCGCTGTGGTCCGGCGCACCGAGACGGAGATCTTTGTGTTGCGATTCAGCGGATTTCCGCGCGGAGATCAGCAGCTGGACGAAGGTGATGTCCAGGTCCTCAGCATCGCTGATGTCGACGAGAACGCTTTCATTGCTATCCAGCGCGTCGAGCAGACGCCGACGGGTTTGCGCAGCGTTTGCCAGGGTCAGCGACCCCTCGCAATTGAGTACGAACGGGGCTTGAATCGCAGGACCCACCGCAAAATCTCCTCTTCATGGAGCCACACCGATCGTGGGACCGGCTGCTACCCACTGAAAGCCAATCACCCGCGACTATGCAGCGCAGGTATTAAAAATGTCGTGCCTGTGAACCCAACTTTCATTCGATCTGATGCGGCAGAATACTGAACGGTATTTCCATCCCGTCATGCTGACGCTCAGAAGAGAATGCTCTCGAGATCTTCGTCCGCCGACTGCGCGACCGCGCTGCCCGACGCGCGGCAATCTCCAGTCTGTTGCGCGGAATGCACGTTGCGTTCCGCCGCCATCGTGTAGCGGTCGGCGAAGTACGTCGCGATTGCTGCGTCGGCTCGGGGAGTTTGCCCGGAGCTACCGGCCGAAGCACCAACCTTGGCGAGGATGTCGCGCGCGTTTTTGAGACGGGCCTCGAGATCGTCTCGCTGACCGATGCAGGAAATGGCCGTCTCGAGGTTCCTGCGCACCGTTTGCCCCTCGCGCGACAGCGAGGTCAGGGCTTCCGCAAGCCGCGCGCCGCCGTGCTGGAAAGCATCGAGAGCGCCGGCCATGCCGTCGACCAATCCCCGCAGCCGCTCCGTGCTGACGGCGCCATTGTGCGTCTTCAGCTCGTCGAACTGCGCGAGCGTGAAATCCATCTCGCTGATCAGATAGCGCGCATGCCCCGTGATGGAATCGGCCGATGTCCGCAGCTCGCGCGAAATGGCGCTGAGCGTGCGGCCCTCGTGTCCGAGACCGTCCGATTTCAAATGTGCGTTGAGACCGATCAGGCGAACGCCGTTTACGATCCCGACGATACCTTGCAGGCTTGCAGCCTTGGCATGGAGCGAGGCGAAACTTACGCCCACATTCTCGTTCAGCTCACTGACGCGGCTGAACGCCAAATTACATCCGGAAAGCAACCGCCCGGCGACGTTGATCCGGTCCGCGAGTTCACCGAGAAACGATCGGGCTACATCGCCGCTCCCACCGTAGAGCGCGGCGCCCTGATCGGCCATTGCGGCGGCATCGCGGGCGAGCTTGGAGATCTCGGTCTCGATCGATTGCGTCTCGGCTCCGAGATCCGCAAGCGCGTGGTCGATCTGGGAGATCTGCAGCAAGGCGACGTTCGCGGCAATGCTGCGGCGTTCTTCCGGCCCGAACCCCGCCCACCAGTCTTTGCCATCCGTTCCGTCGCCCGCACCAAGACCTTCGATCAGCAAGCTGACGGCCTCGTGCACGTGGGCAAAACGCTGGCTGGTGATGTCGGCAATCTGCAACGCGGTGATGATCTTGCCGATCGAAACCGTGATCTGGCGCGAGCGGTCTCCGATGAAAGAGGCCTCTTTCAGCACGACCGTCCGGCGCGCTTCGACGGAACGCAGGTTGCTCTGCACCTCGTTGGCGATGGCACCGAGCTGCGCGCGGTGATGGCGGGACAGCTCCGACACCACATCGTGTGCCGATTGCAGGACCTGATGCGCCTTACGCTGTTCCTGGCTGTACTGATCGATCATGGCCTCGGCCGTCGCGGCGAGCTTGGCGACGTCATACGTGAACGTCAGCATCTCCTGGCTGTTGGACTTCAACGCCGAGGCTTCGATGCGGGCGTTGATGGCGATGCAGGCAACGATCTTGATATTGTCGCGCAACTGGTCCAGGCGCTTGCCGATGTTCGCGTTAGCCGCGAACAGTTTGTCCACGGCATCGAGCTGCCCGGGAATCAGATCATGAATCGCCGTGCAGTCGTGCGCCACCGCCTCGAGGGTCGTGGCGCCACTCTGCAGCTCGTCGTTGTCAAGCACCGTCGGCAGCGCGTCGAACACCGACGACAGCCCGCGGAACGCCCCGATCGCCTCGACCAGCTCGTCGCCGGCGGCGACGAACGTCCGAGTGCGGCCGGCGAAGACTCCATCGAGAAGCGACTCGGCGCTTCTCAGGTCTTCGAGCGCCGTATCGTCGCTGCCGATATCACGCATGGGCATGGTGGGTCCTTCGGATCTCGGACGCGATCAGATCGAGCGGAAGCACCTTGTTGGCGGCGCCAAGTTCGATGGCGATCCGCGGCATCCCGAACACGACGCATGTGGCTTCGTTCTGGGCGATGGTGAAGGCACCGGCGGTCTTCATCTCGAGCAACCCCTTGGCGCCGTCGTCGCCCATGCCGGTGAGCAGGATGCCCATGGCGTTCGATCCGGCATATTGCGCCGCGGAGCGGAAGAGCACGTCCACCGACGGGCGGTGGCGCGACACCAGCGGGCCGTCCTTGATGCTGACGCGGAAGCCGGTACCGATGCGGTTCAGGAGCATGTGATGGTTACCGGGCGCGATCAGCGCGCGGCCGGCCAGCACCTCGTCGCCTTCCACCGCCTCGCGCACGTTGATGCGGCACAGGCCATCGAGGCGGCGCGCGAACGCCGTCGTGAAATGCTCAGGCATGTGCTGCACGATGACGATCCCCGGACTGTCCTCCGGCAACGCCACGAGAAGGTCCCGCAACGCTTCCGTCCCGCCGGTCGAAGCGCCAATGCACACGATGCGGTCTGCGGTGCCCTGCGTCTTGGCAGTCGGACGCGGCGGCGGCAGGATGACGTCGGCTGTCAGCTTCGCCGCGACCGGGCTGGAGCGCATGGGCCGGGCCTTGTCCATCTTGGCGCGGGCGGCGGCGCGAACCGCATCGCAAACACGCGTTCGCGATTCCATCAGGAACTGGGTGGTGTCGACGCGCGGCTTGCCGATGACGTCGAGCGCACCGGCCTCGAGCGCCTCGAAAACCACGTCCGAGCGGGACTGAGCGGAACAGACGACGACCGGAATGGGACGCTGCGCCATGATCTTGCGCAGGAACGTCAGACCGTCCATCCGCGGCATCTCGATGTCGAGAATCATGACGGTGGGAATCTCGCGGCGGATCTTCTCGGCAGCCGAGAACGGATCACCGGCCGTCGCCATCACCTCGATGTCGGGCTCGGCGTCGAGGATGCTTGTCAGCACCTGCCGTACGGCCGCGGAATCGTCGACGATCAGGACGCGTATCGGCGCTTTTGGGGCGGCTGGCATTGCGGTTGCTCTTTTGAGGATGCTCTCTTGCGGAAGACGGTCGGCACGACTTGGGCAATCTCGGGCTGGCCGCCACCGGCCATCGACTCGGAATGACCCAGCACAAGATAGCCTCCGGGTCGTAAATGAGAGATGAGCCTGGACACGACCACGTCCTGAATAGCCTTTGAGAAGTAGATCAGGATGTTCCGGCAGAAGATCACATCGATATCCCGGTCGACCGGATAGGTCGGATCCATGAGATTGAGATGCTTGAAGGTGACGTTGCGGCGCAGCTCCGGCACCACGCGGACTTCCGCGCGGCGCGCGTCGCGGGCACGCATGAAGTAGCGCCTCTGCAGCTCTTGCGGGACCGGCGCGATCATCTCCAACGGATAGATCGCGCGGGTCGCCTGGCGCAGGACGTCGGTGGAGATGTCGGTGCCGAGGATCGAATACGTGGCCCGCGGATACCCGCGCAGAGCCTGATCCAGCACCATGGCGATGGTGAAGGCTTCCGCGCCGATCGAGGCAGCAGCACTCCAGACCTTGACGTCCCGGCCCTGTCCCGGGATCGACCCTTGGAAGAGCTCCGGCAGGATCCGTTCCACGAGGACGTTAAAATGATTGGGCTCGCGGAAAAAGTCCGTCTTGTTGGTGGTCATGCAGTCGATGAGGTGCGGCAATTCCTGGTCGAGTGCACCGTCCTCGAACAGGTAGTCGCCATAGGTCTCGACATTGGAGAGCCCGAGCGCCTTCAGCCGCTTGCGCAGACGCCCCTCGACCATGGTCCGCTTGTTCGGCGGCAGGCGGATGCCGACCTTCTCCTCGATCAGCTTCGCCAGATAGACGAAGTGCTGGTCGCTGAGCGCACCGGATATCGCTGCTTGGGTTGATGCGTGCATGTTTTTCTTCATCACGGAGGACACAATGGCGTTCGGTTCTTGCAGTTAGCTGCCCGCTCAAGCACCGGCCGCCGTGGAGACGGCCGGCCTCGAGCAGGGAAGACGCTCGGCCTACCCCACGCTCTGGCGCTTGAAGTCGGCGTCGATCGCCTCGTCGTCGTTCATGTCGAGAGCGAAACCATTGGCGGGGCTGGTCTTGGCCGTTGCGGAGACGGCCTTGGTCTTGGGACGCTGGAACCCCTGCGCCTTGGCGATCTGCTTGTGGACTTCGGGCTTTGCGGCCGCCTTGGCCTTGCGCC
>NZ_JBHYDS010000006.1:172662-175132 GCF_051860585.1 Hyphomicrobium sp. | reverse complement strand
GGTCTTGGGACGCTGGAACCCCTGCGCCTTGGCGATCTGCTTGTGGACTTCGGGCTTTGCGGCCGCCTTGGCCTTGCGCCCGGAGGACCGGCCCGCCGCGCTGCTTTCCACGCGGAAGAAGGCAATGGTCTCCTGCAGGCGGTCAGCCTGGTTGGCCAATTCCTCGGCCGTCGCCGACATCTCTTCCGAGGCCGACGCGTTCTGCTGCGTCACCTTGTCGAGCTGCTGGATCGCCTGGTTGATCTGGGCCGATCCCACGTCCTGCTCGCGGCAGGCCGCCGAGATCTCCTCGACCAGCTCCGCCGTGCGCTTGATGTCGGGGACCAGCTTCTCCAGCATGCCGCCGGCTTCCTTGGCCACCTTCACGCTGTCGCTCGAGAGGGTGCCGATCTCGGCCGCCGCAGCCTGGCTGCGCTCGGCGAGCTTGCGAACTTCCGACGCCACGACCGCGAAGCCCTTGCCGTGCTCGCCCGCCCGCGCCGCCTCGACCGCCGCGTTGAGCGCGAGCAAGTCCGTCTGGCGAGCGATTTCCTGCACGATGGTGATCTTCTCGGCGATCGTCTGCATCGCGTTGACCGCACGGCCGACGGCCGCACCCGACAGCTCGGCGTCCTTGGCCGACTGGCGGGCGATACGTTCCGTCTCGCCGGCATTGGCCGCGTTCTGCTTGATGTTGGACGCCATTTCCTCGGACGACGAGGAGGCTTCCTCGCAGGACGAGGCCTGCTCGGCGGAACCCTGCGCCAACTGTTCCGAGGTCGCCGCCAGTTCCTGGCTGCCCGAAGACACGTTGTCGGACGCGTTCAGAGCTTCACTCACGATCGAGGTCAGTTTCTCCAGCATGTTCTGGAGCGCGATGCCGAGCGTATCCTTGTCGGATTGGCGCGTGGCCTTGACCGTGAGGTCGCCGTTCGAAATCGCGTCGGCAACCTGGGCCGTTGCGTTCAGGTTCGCAGTCATCGTATTCAATGCGTCGACCAGATCCTTGATCTCATCATTGCTCGACGCTTGAATTGTCTGGCCGAGATCGCCGATGGCCACCGCGTTCGCCAGTCCGACGGCGCGGGCGAGACCGCGACTGATGTTGAGGGCGATCCATGTGGCGATGCCGACCGAGAACAGCAGCAACGCGACCGTTATGCTGATCAGCAGCATTCTGGACGTCTCGTACTGCGCGTCCGTTGCGGCGTCCGTCTCGGAGACCGATATCGCAACCTCCTTGTTCAGCGCACCCAACACAGCAACGACGGCTTTCGCGGCGTCTCGGCCCTCGTTCATTGAGAGGCTAGCGGCACGCTTGTTCGCCTCGTCGGTGTTCTCGGTTGCGAGCTTGCGGGTTTGATCCTGGATCGGGACCCATTTTTGCACCACGGCTTTGAATTCAGCCATTTTATCGCGGATATCCCGGTCCTCAGCCCCCTCGAGCTTCGTCTGAAGCGAGTTGATGACTTGGCGCTGCTCGTCGATTTCGACGGAATAACCACCGATCTGCGATGGGTCCGTGTTCAAAATCATGTTCTTTTCAGACCGGATGCTCATCAGGACCGCATCGGACAGATCGCTCGAATTGCTGAGATAGCTCACCGGTCCGGTGACCATCGACGTTATCTGCGAGTTGAGCGAACTCAGGTTTGAAATGGCAAGTGCAGCCATCACGCCCGTCATGAGCGTAAGGGCGCCGAAGGCGATAGCGAGTTTGAGTTTGATGGTAAGGCGCATTGTCGTTTCCCCCGCGAGAATGAATGAGCGTCTGTGGTGATGACTTCCGGTTAGGCCGCCTCGAGAGCGGTCGTGATCAGCGTTGGCGTGTCGTCGGCGAGCAGCCGTGCGAGATCGAGGACGACAACGAACCTGTCGCCGCGCCGCCCGATGCCGGCGATATGATCGGATTGCCAGCGGCATCCGGTCTCCGGTGCCGGATCGAGCCGATCGCCGTCGAGACCCGTAACCTCGAAGACGCGATCGGCCACGAGGCCGATCGAGGTCTTGCGGCCCTGGGCCACGAACTCGAGCACCAGAATGCGCGTGTTCGGCGTCGAATCGATGCGCGGCAGACCGAACTTCGTGCGCAAGTCGATCACTGGGACGGCGGCCCCGCGCACGTCGATCATGCCGAGCAGCTGCGGGGGCGCATTCGGGAGCTTCGAGATCTCGCACATGTCGAGGATCTCGCGGACCGCCTCGACGGGGAGCGCGAAGGTCTCTCTGTCGATGCCCAAAGTTACGAACTGTGTCATCGGTTGCACGACGTTTCTCCCTTCAACTCTGCTCAGCCGTTGCTCTGGCGCTTGAAGTCGGCGTCGATGGCCTGGTCGTCGTCCATGTCGAGCGTGAAGCCGTTGGCCTGGGCGGCGTTGGGCTTTACTGGCACGAACGCTGTCGGCGTCTTCGCCTTGGGACGCTGGAACCCCTGCGCCTTGGCGATCTGCTTGTGGACTTCGGGCTTTGCGGCCGCCTTGGCCTTGCGCCC
>NZ_JBHYDS010000006.1:0-172653 GCF_051860585.1 Hyphomicrobium sp. | reverse complement strand
CTTGGGACGCTGGAACCCCTGCGCCTTGGCGATCTGCTTGTGGACTTCGGGCTTTGCGGCCGCCTTGGCCTTGCGCCCGGAGGACCGGCCCGCCGCGCTGCTTTCCACGCGGAAGAAGGCAATGGTCTCCTGCAGGCGGTCAGCCTGGTTGGCCAATTCCTCGGCCGTCGCCGACATCTCTTCCGAGGCCGACGCGTTCTGCTGCGTCACCTTGTCGAGCTGCTGGATCGCCTGGTTGATCTGGGCCGATCCCACGTCCTGCTCGCGGCAGGCCGCCGAGATCTCCTCGACCAGCTCCGCCGTGCGCTTGATATCGGGGACCAGCTTCTCCAGCATGCCGCCGGCTTCCTTGGCCACCTTCACGCTGTCGCTCGAGAGGGTGCCGATCTCGGCCGCCGCAGCCTGGCTGCGCTCGGCGAGCTTGCGAACTTCCGATGCCACGACCGCGAAGCCCTTGCCGTGTTCGCCGGCACGCGCCGCCTCGACCGCCGCGTTGAGCGCGAGCAAGTCCGTCTGGCGAGCGATTTCCTGCACGATGGTGATCTTCTCGGCGATCGTCTGCATCGCGTTGACCGCACGGCCGACGGCCGCACCCGACAGCTCGGCGTCCTTGGCCGACTGGCGGGCGATACGTTCCGTCTCGCCGGCATTGGCCGCGTTCTGCTTGATGTTGGAGGCCATTTCCTCGGACGACGAGGAAGCTTCCTCGCAGGACGAAGCCTGCTCGGCGGAACCCTGCGCCAACTGTTCCGAGGTCGCCGCCAGTTCCTGGCTGCCCGAAGACACGTTGTCGGACGCGCTGAGCGCTTCGCCCACGATCGTGCGCAGCCGCTCGATCATGACGTTGACCTGGGCCAACATGTCGCCGATCTCGTCGTTGCTCGTGATCTTTACGGTGTCCGTGAGATCGCCGTCAGCGACTCTGCTGACAGCGGCGTTGGCACGGCTCAAGCCGCGGCCAATCGTCAGGGCGATCCAGATTGCAAAGCCGATGGCGGTCATCAACGCCAGGCCGACGATCGTGAGCAGCAGCGTACGGGCAGTATTGTATTCGTCGTCGGCACCCTTCTTGGCAGCTTGCATCCGCTCGACGTTTGCCACAACCCCTTCATCGAGCATCGCCACGAGCTCTTGTGCGTGGACTCGCGTCGCACCCGAAGAGAGGGCCGACGCCTCGGCCACCTTGCCCTCACGGGCCAGAGCGATGACCTGATCGTCATCCCGGTCAAAAACGTCCATGGCGGTTTTCAGATTCGCCCAGTAGGGCTTCCGATCGGCAGCTGCCGATGTCTCCATTTCCGCCCGCAGCGTCTCGAACGACTTGCGATCTTCATCGGACGATTGGCGGTAACGATTGATCTCCTCCGGAGACGTCGCAAGAATGATGTTCTTTTGCGAACGAATGATCTGAAGGGAAAGGATGTTGAGGTGTTGAACAACCTTGAGACGATTGGCGTAGTCGTCGACCACCTCATCCAGGTTGATTTTCGACTCGGAAAGGCTGGAAATCGCGTACATCGCCATGCCGGACATGAACGCGATGATAAGCCCGAAGGCTAAAATCAACTTGGTCTTGATGGTGAAGCGCATGGGTCTATGTCCCGATTCTGGAGAAGCAGTTTCGCTCGTGCCTGACTGATCAGTTGAAGATACGTTCCATGTTGGGAACGACGACGAAATCGTCCTTCCACTTGCCGATGAAGCGAATGAACTCCGGACGCCAATGCATGCCGATCTTCGGGGCCTCCTCCATGGAGGCCGCTGGAATCTCGGTGACCTCCAGAACCTTGTCCGCGACAATGGCGATCAGCGTCGGCACACCATCGAAATCGATTTCGGTGACGATGAAGCGCGTATCGATGCTCGTGTCGGCGATCTCCATGTCGAACCGCTTGCGCAGGTCCGCGACGGGCACCACCTTGCCCCGCACGTTGATGATGCCGCTGAGGAAGCCCCGTTCGCCGGGGACCTCCGTAACGGGGACCGGATCGAGAATTTCCCGGACCAGCCCGACATCGACGGCGAACAATTCCGACTGCAGGGCCACCATCAGGACCTGCATGGACTCCGTACCGAGTTCCGTGCCTGCGATGGATGAAGCGGTGGTCATGCGACGGCCCTCCGGTTGGCAGCGAAGCCGCGCTCGCGCGACTGGCCGAGTTCGACGACGTGGGCGATGTCGAGGATGAGCGCCGTCGTCCCGTCTCCGAGAATGGTGGCCCCGGAGAAGGTGCCGACATCGGCGTGCAGCTTGGAGAGCGATTTGATGACCGTCTGGTGGCTGCCGATGATTTGGTCGATGACGAGGCCGACCTTGGTCTCACCGGCAGAAACGATGACGACCTTCTGATGCAGGTCAGGCGGCGATTGGGAGTCGAACAGCTCCCGCAAGCGCATGAACGGCACCAGATCGCCACGGATATTGAGGAAGTTTCGCCCCTTCGAGCGCTTGTCGGCGCTGTCGGAGAGCTCGACACATTCCTCGACCGCGGACAGCGGAATGATGTAGCGCCCACGCCCGACGCGCACGAGCAGGCCTTCGATGATGGCCAGCGTAAGCGGCAGGCGCAGTGTGACCTGCGTGCCCTGACCAGGCGTGGACGCCAGATCGATCTTGCCGCGCATCTCGTCCATCGACCGCTTGACGACGTCCATGCCGACGCCGCGGCCGGAGAGCTCCGATACCTCCTTGGCGGTCGAGAAGCCGGGATGGAAGATGTATTGGAAGAGAGCAGCGTCGGAGATTTCGGTTTCGGGCTCGATCAGACCGCGCTCGATCGCCTTGTTGCGAATGCGATCCCGGTCGAGGCCGCGGCCATCGTCGGTGAGCGTCAGTAGCACCTCGGCGCCCGCGTGGCGCGCGCTGAGCATGATGCGGCCGACGGCCTCCTTACCGGCCTTATTGCGGCCGTCCGGGTCTTCGAGGCCATGATCGATGGCGTTGCGAATGATGTGAACCAGCGGATCGGCGAGACGCTCGACCACGGTCTTGTCCAGCTCGGTTTCCTCGCCTGAGGTGACGAACTCGAGCGGCTTGCCGACATCGCGCGACAGATCGTGCACCAGGCGGCGGAAGCGAGTGAACAGCGAGCCGATGGGAACGAGACGGATTCCCATGGTGGTATCCCTGAGGCCATGCGTCAGGCGCGCGATCTCTTCGGAAACCAAGCGGATCGACGTGTCGCTGGTTCGCTCGGCGATCTGCGCCAGGCGGGCCTGCATGATCACGAGCTCTCCGACGCGGTCCATCAGCTCGTCGAGGCGTTCGGCCTGCACCCGGATCGTCGTATCGGGCTTGGAGGGTCGCACGACCGCGCGATCGGCCGAGACTTCCTTGGCCGTCGACCGCGCCGGATCCGTGTTCGTCCCGGCAGGCGAGGCCGAACCGGACGCAAGCAACACTTCGGCGTCGTCCCCGTCGACACGCTCGATGTCGAGATCCATCTCGTCGACCACGAAGACGAAGACATATTCAATATCGGAGCGCGTTGCCGACGTCGTCAGGCGCACCGTCCACGACACGTAGCATTGCTCGGGGTCGAGGCTTTCGAGCGCCGGCACCTCGGTCACATCGGCATCGACATGGCATTCACCCAGCCCGCGCAGCTCCTCGAGCAGCAGAAGCGGATTGGCGCCGTTGAGAAGCACGTTGCGCTTGAAGCGTATCCGGATGATCCAGGTGGCGAGGTCGGGCTTCCGGCCTGCGCCCGCGCTGGCCCCGCCCGTGGGCAGGACGACGGCCGGCGCAGCCGCTCCGCCGCTGGTGACGGCATGCAGGCGCGCGAGGATCGCGTTGCCCTCGGCCTCGTTGGCCGTGTCCGGCCGATCAACGAGCGAACGGATATGGTCCTTCGCGGCCAGAGAGATCGAAATCACGTCGCCGCTGATGCGTGCCTCGCCCTTGCGGATGCGATCG
This sequence comes from Hyphomicrobium sp., assembly GCF_051860585.1. Taxonomy (GTDB): domain Bacteria; phylum Pseudomonadota; class Alphaproteobacteria; order Rhizobiales; family Hyphomicrobiaceae; genus Hyphomicrobium_C. The sequence goes on along the minus strand of NZ_JBHYDS010000006.1, from coordinate 168,737 downwards.
AACAGCGTCTCGAACTCGTGCGTGAAGCCCGCCACATGCTCGAAGCCGAACATGGCGCCGGAACCCTTGATCGTGTGCAGGGCCCGAAAGGCGCTGTCGACGAGATCCTGATCCGCCGGGCTCTTGTCGAGATCCAGCAGAGACTGCTCGAGCCGGTCGAGCAGCTCGGACACTTCGTTGCGGAAGGTTTCGTTGAGATCGATCTGGCTCATGGCGCTATTTGCCCAGAACCTTCTGAGCAACTGCGATGAGTTGCTCCTGCTTGAACGGCTTCGTGATCCAGCCGGTGGCGCCGGCGTCCTTGGCCTGCTTCTTGAAGTTCTCGTCGGACTCGGTCGTGAGCAGGATGATCGGCACGCCCTTGTAGGTCGGCAGCTTCCTCAACTCACGCACCAGCGTGATGCCGTCCATGCGCGGCATGTTGAGATCGGTGACAATCATCTGTACGGGCTTGGCCTTGGCCTTCTCGAGGCCTTCGATGCCGTCGGCCGCCTCATGCACCTCAAAGCCGGCCTGGCTCAACACAAGCTTGACCATCTGCCGAATGCTCGGCGAATCGTCGACCGTTAAAACGGATTTCATGATCATCCCCCCTTCACAAACGTCGGCCAGCGCCGCCGCGAATCTTCATCTCATTGCAAATGCCGCTGCTTGAACCCGGAAAGGAATTGTCCCCCAATCCTTTCCGGAAAAGCCCCGCCATAATCGACCTGTTTCCCGATCAACACCGGCGCGCAACGACTTTCACATGCTACTAAAATGGATTTAGTCAGACCAAGAACAGGTTGATTCAGTTGAGATAAATTTGACGAATAATAGTTAATATTCTTTGTCATTCGACCTATGGATGATGATTTTATCGTTCGGCGCGCTCGTCTTTTCGAGCAATCTTCGCCCCATGCGCGGAACGATTACGCGAGCGCAAGCGCCGAAATAGTGCGGGCCGCAACGGGTTGAACCGTCGCTTTTGAAAAAGCGCGACACACGGCATCGAAGCGTCCAATTTGGAATGATGGCTGCGCACCAATACCGGACCCGAAAGCGATCAGAACTGTCTCGCCGCCCGAATCACGAATTTTTCACAGGCGCGTTCAATGTCATCTGAAGGCCGGCGGTTGGAATAACGTCCGGCCGCGGGCGCAGCTCTTCCATTGACCGCTCAGAGGGAAAATCCCGGGCTGAAGTTTTGGCGCCGACGTCGTTAGCCACGGCAAGGGCATCAAATGTTGCAGCGACGCCTCGGCGCGACGCCCCAGCGCTCTCGAAACGAGGATCCGGGCTTCCCCAGCCTCAGTCCCTTCAGTCTGCACCGAGCAGGAAGTTTTCGCCCGACGTGGTCAGCGTGCTGGGCAGCGCCTCGGCCTCGTCCTTGAGCTGCACGCCCGAATGTCCGCGCTTGCGCGCTTCCGTCATCAGATAGAGCAACTTGTGCGCCGCGCCTTCGTAAGAGAGACCCTCTCGCCGGACGTTCGAGATGCAATTGCGCGATTCATCCGTCAGTCCGACCCGTGGGTTCAGGGTCATGTAGATCCCCATGCTATCCGGCGAGCTGAGGCCCGGCCGCTCGCCGATCAACACCACCACCATCGCCGCGCCGAGAAGTTCGCCCACCTCGTCGCCGACGGCCACGCGCGCTTCCTTGACGAGCACGAGCGGCGCGATGTTCCAGCTGGAAGCCGCGAGCGCCGGCGTCATCACGTCGAGGAACGCGGCCGCGTTCTCCTCGATGGCGAACGACGACAGGCCGTCACCGATGACGAACACGACGTCGTAGGGCACGGTTGGCTTCGGCGCGGCAACGAGCGCGTCTCGCGAAGCCTCATCCAGCCGCCGGCCCTTGTCGGGCCGTTGCAGATAGACGGGGCGATTGCCGGCCGCACTGTGCACCACCAGCGTGGCGTTGCCTCGCGCCTGAAGCGCCGCTTCGAGCGCACCGATATTGATCTCGTGATGCACGGCATTGCGAGCCCGCGCATGCGCCAGCTGGAACTCGAGATGCGGCTTGGTCGGCAGGCTTGTCCCCGACCGGCCGAGCGCGATGCGCGCCGGCGTATACTGGCGCAACTTGCTCCAGGGATTGGAGACGACGATGGGCTTCGGCTCGTCTGACATGGGCGCCTCGATGATGCAGGAGCTTTAGTGGAGATGCGCGAGCGCACGCTGGAAGGGCTTCGGCAGCGTGTCGGCGAGCTTGAGTTCGGCGCCCTCCTCGAAGATGCCCGCACGAAGCAGCCAGGCCTCGAATTCCGGCGACGGCTTGAGGCCGAGAACCTTTCGCGCATAGAGCGCGTCGTGAAACGACGTCGTTTGATAGTTGAGCATGATGTCGTCCGAGCCGGGAATGCCCATGATGAACGTGATGCCTGCCACACCGAGCAGCGTCAGCAGCGTATCCATGTCGTTCTGGTCGGCTTCCGCATGGTTCGTATAGCAGATGTCGCACCCCATCGGCACGCCGAGCAGCTTGCCGCAGAAATGATCCTCGAGCCCGGCGCGAATGATCTGTTTGCCGTCGTAGAGATACTCGGGGCCAATGAAGCCGACGACCGTGTTGACGAGCAGCGGGCGATACTTGCGCGCCACCGCGTAAGCGCGCGCTTCGAGCGTCTGCTGGTCGACGCCATGATGCGCGTTGGCCGAAAGAGCGCTGCCCTGCCCCGTCTCGAAATACATGGCGTTGGTTCCGACCGTGCCGCGTTGCAGGCTTTGGGCCGCGTCATAACCCTCCTGCAGCATCGCGAGATTGATGCCGAAGCTGCTGTTGGCCGCTTGTGTGCCGGCAATGGATTGGAACACGAGGTCGAGCGGCGCGCCGCGATTGATGGCGTCGATGCTCGTCGTCACATGCGTCAGCACGCACGACTGGGTCGGGATGTTGTAGCGCTGGATGATCTCGTGCAGCATCTCGATCAGCGTCGTGACAGCGGCAATGCTGTCGGTCGCGGGATTGATCCCGATCACCGCGTCGCCGTTGCCGTACATCAGCCCGTCGACGATGCTGGCGGCGATGCCGGTCGGATCGTCGGTCGGATGGTTGGGCTGAAGGCGCGTCGACAGCCGCCCCTTGAGCCCGATGGTGTTGCGGAACTTCGTAACGACCCGGCATTTCTGCGCGATCAGAACCAGATCCTGCACCCGGCAGATCTTGGACACGGCCGCCACGATTTCCGGTGTCAGTCCGGGTGCGAGCGCGGCAAGCGACGTTTCCGTTGCCGCGTCCGAAAGCAGCCAGTCCCTGAAACCGCCGACCGTCAGATGCGAAACCACGCTGAACGCCTTCGCATCGTGATCGTCGATAATGAGGCGGGTGACCTCATCGGTTTCGTACGGCACGACGTGCTCGGCGAGGAACACCGGCAGCGGCACGTCGGCGAGCGCCATTTGAGCCGCCACCCGCTCCTCGTCGTCACCCGCCGCCACTCCCGCGAGATAGTCCCCCGAGCGCGCCGGAGTGGCTTTCGCCATCAGCACTTTGAGGGTCTCGAAGACGAAGCGGTGTCCGCCGACAGTTTGCACATAGCTCATGATGTTCGCTCGCCGATAGATGCTGACCTAGGACTATAACTCAGAATGGAGCGTCCTCGCCTGGAGCGGCCGCAACAAGGTGGTGGCGGCTATAGATAGCGAAGTAGGCGACGAGGATCGCATAGGCGATGGCCGACAGGAAGGCTACGCTGATCGCGTGACCGCCGATGGCCATCTTCGTGTCTCCCACGAACACCGCCGCCAAGGCGATGCAGGCCAGCACGAGTGCGACGCCCGATGTCAGCACGCCGCCCGGCGTGGAATACGGACGCGGCAAATCCGGCTCAGCAAGGCGCAACTTGATGTGGGAGGCCATCATGAGGATGTATGAAATCGTCGCGCCGAACACGGCCATCAGGATCAACTGATCGCCCTGGCCGCTCAATGACAGCAGAAAGCCGGCGATACCGGGAACGATCAGCGCCACCCATGGGGACTGGCGCGCGTTGGTCAGCGACAGGCCGCGCGGCAGGTAGCCCGCCCGCGACATGGCGAACACCAGACGCGAATAAGCATAGATGATTGAAAAGAAGCTCGCGATAAGGCCGGCGAGGCCAACGAAGTTCACAAACTTCGAAATCCACGTCGGTCCGCCGTAAGTCGCTGGATGCTCGAGTGCCGCCACCAGCGGATTGGTGTTGGCCTTGAGCGCCTCGGAGCCGACACCGCCGGGTCCAAGGATCATGATCAGCGCACAAAACGCCAGCAGAACGAACATGCCGCCGATCAGCCCCCGCGGCAGGTCGCGCTTCGGGTCGCTCGTTTCCTCTGCCGCGAGCGGCACGCCCTCGATGGCGAGGAAGAACCACATGGCGAAGGGTATGGCCGCCCAGATCCCGAGATAGCCAAATGGCAGAAACGGCGAAGCTCCGGCAGCGTCCGGATTGACGGCGATGTCCAACCACTTCGCGCTGTCGAAAAAGGGCGCCATGGCGAAGATCCAGACGACGAGCGCGATCACCGCCAACGCCGTGATGCCGAAGATCAGTCGCAATGCTTCGCCTGCGCCGTAGATGTGAATGCCTAGGAAGATGCCGAAAAAGACGGCCGACACGAGCCACTGCGAGACATCGATCTCGAACAGCGACTTGATGTAGCCGCCGATGAACACGGCGATCGCCGCAGGAGCGATGGCGTACTCGATGAGGATCGCGGTGCCGGTTAGGAAGCCGCCCCAGGGACCGAACGCGCGACGGGCGAATCCATAGCCGCCGCCCGCGGTCGGAGCGATGGTCGCAAGTTCGGCAAGGGCGAAGCACATGCAGGTGTACATGATCGCCATCAAGACCGATGCGATCATCAATCCACCCCAGCCGCCCTGGGCGAGGCCGAAGTTCCAGCCGGCATAGTCGCCGGAAATGACGTAGGCGATGCCCAATCCGATGAGCAGCAATGGTCCGGCCGCACCCCGCTTCAACTGCCGCTTCTCGAAGTAATCCTTGTCGACCTTGTCGTATTCAATTCCGGAATGGCCAGACGTCTCCATGGGAATCCCCTTGAATTATATTTTCTTTGTGTGGTGCCACGACCTGGCATCGGCCGCCATCAAGCGCAGTAGCGATCGACGCTAGAACTGCGCTACTATGTCGTCTATCCATTTTTGGCAGGTCGTGCCTGCCGTCGACTTTAGTTCAAGGGGACCTGGCGGTCGTTGCACCCGGCGGTCTCGTGTTTCAACACAGCGGCGTCACGATCTTGTCGAACCGAGCCGAGAACGCGCCTCAACCGAACCAGCCGCCGCCCGCTGGCCAGCAGCCCGTGCGCATCGCGCGGACGCGCGATATCGATGAGCAGGCCGCCCTCTTGCGCGGCTGGAATCAATCGTATGACCAGATCTCAGCCGGATCCTTCCAAGGTACGTTCTTGGAAGCGACGCTCGATCGGGTGCATCTCTTCCGCGAGGTGACCAGCAACGCGCTCTACCAGACTGGCATCTTGAGTGCGGGCACGGTTGCCGTCGGCGTTCCGCTGGCGCTACGCGGCAATGCCACCTTCTGCGGTCGCCGCTGCGACGGGTCGCAGCTCCACGTCTTCTCCGGCGACGATGCCTTCGAGTTCTTCTCGCCGTGCGGTCTCGACATCGCCGGCTTCGTCTTCGACGAGGAGGATTTTTACGGCGCGCTGACGGCCGACGAGCAGGAGATCATGGTGCACGCCCTCGGCAAGCCGCACCTGCGATCGGTGACGCCACAGGGCGCGGATCGGCTGCGGCAGCTCTTCGCCCACGTCTGCGACGAGCTCACGCAATCTCCCGCAATCGCCATCGCCCCCAACCGCCTATCGGCCATGACGCGCGATATTGCGAGCGCGCTCGCCGGCGCGCTGGCATTCGAGCGAGCCGACGCCGGCGATCCGGTGCCTGAGCCGCGCCGGTCGCGCATCGTCCGCCAGGCGCGCGAGCTGGCAGCCCAAGGACACGACGGCGGCGCCATAACAGTGGAGGAGCTGTGCCGAAGCGTCGGCGTGAGCCGCCGGGCATTGCAATATTGCTTCCTCGAAACTCTGGGCATCGGCCCGTCCGCCTATCTGCGTGCCGTTCGACTGAATGGAGCACGACGCGCCATTAGGCACGCGACCTCTGTAGCGGATGCGGCCGCGCTTTGGGGATTTTGGCATTTCGGACGCTTCGCCCGCGACTACAAATCGATGTTTGGCGAGTTGCCATCGGAAGCGTTCCGGCGCGTACATGGGTAACGCGCGTGCGCCCGATGCGCACAGGAATGAAGCGCGCATGGGCGGCGCGCATACGCGCATCCTTGTGACGCGCGCATTTCTAGCGCCCGCATGGGACGCGCACATGGGAGATGTATAAACGGCTCGAGATCGCCGCAAACGGCTGAGTGGCGGCCGTCGCAAACCCTAGGCCGCACACCCAAGGCACGCCAAGGCGGGATCGCTGGCGATCCGCAATTCGACGCCAGTCCCGCTGCCTCTCTAAGCGCGTCTAAGCGCGCATCCGAAACAACCGACCTCTCGACGCGGAACAACGGGTCATACCGCCCACGACGGATAACCCTCGCCGCCCCGCGCCGCGCCGCGAACAGGACTCTAGCGGCCCTTGATCCCAACGACTGAACGACGTGACGTCAATTGAGCCGGAAACGGCAGCCAGTCAGTGGCGCTCCCGGCTCAGATGTGTCAGCGGCTGTTTCTCCACGGGATCGGTCGATCCGTTCCCTTCAGCCGACGGGTGTTGAAGGTGGTTGTAGGCCCACATCGCTGCCTGCGTCCGGTTGTGGAGACGCAGCTTTCTCAAGATTGCCTTGATGTGAACCTTGACCGTCGCCTCGGTAATGACGAGGCGGCGGGCAATCATCTTGTTCGATCCGCCTTCCATCAACAGCCGGAGGATCGCCTCCTCCCGCTTGGAAAGGCTTCTGGCGTCCGCGATCCCAACGCATGCGTTCGAAAGCTTCTCCACGACCTGCGCGCCGACGTGATGCTGGCCTAAGTCATCGACAACCCCGGGCGGGATGCTTGCGATCGTAGGCGCGGACAGCAGCGTGGGCCCATGGCCGTGACCATTGCCATTTCCGTTGCCGTTGCTATGGCCGTTGCCGTTGGAATGGCCGTTGCTGTCGGAACTGAGCCGCGGCGAGAGCGCCTGGATGGTGCCCCGCGATCTCGGGATCGACATATCGACGGCTGTCCGCGCCAACTTGAAGAATTCGGCGGGGACGACGGTCTCGCCAAGTACGATGACCTCGAGGGTCTTTACCAGGCGTTCGCCGTTGATGTTGTCGTCGAGAAAACCGGATGCGCCGGCGTTCAGGGCGGGCAACACGCAACTGCCGTCGCGGAGCTGAGACAGCACCACGACCTTGGAGCCGGTCGAGCCGGTCACGACTTTGATGATATTTTCAAAATTCGGCGAATGGCCCTCGGCGAGGCCCATCAGCCAGAGACACTGTCCATTCGACGACAAATGGCGCAAGACCGTTTCATCGAACTCTTCGGCCAAGTGCATCGTGCGAAATCGCGTGCCGGCTAGGATGTGACGCAACCCATCGCGAAATAACGTACACGGGTGTGTCACGACTACGGGGATAACACTCTTCACTGCCTCAACTCCGAAGCTCGCGCGCTATCGCCCCCCGTCTCCCTAAGTATGTTTGTGACTTGCCTCTGCTTCGAGAGGCTTGATCGTAAACTTCGAGAGGATTGATCTTGGTACCGATTATCAATTCTTACGGAAAGTATCGACGCAGCTAACGGTACCACTGCGATACGGTTCTAATTATACCTTTAACTAACGTAAGTAAACAGATGAAGGACCGCCGGATATTCGGTGGTACCTCTCCGCCGGAAACTACCATTAATTGTGACAATACGGCGAAAGACTTAGTGCGCCCCATGGGCCAGCAGGGCCGCGGGCAAAGTCTTAAGAAGAATGAACAGATCAAGCCAAGGCGACCAGTTCTTAATATAATACGTGTCCTGAATTTCTTGGGTATGAAGGTTGCCGTTACTCCTCGAGCTGACCTGCCAGAGGCCGGTTAGCCCTGGCACCACGCTCGCACGCAACGATTGAAAGGCCGGATCGAACCGCTCGACGTGGTAGGCGGGAAACGGCCGGGGACCAACCAGGCTCATATCGCCCTTGATGACGTTCAACAGCTGCGGAAACTCATCCAGGCTCGAGCGCCTCAAAAAACTTCCGATCCCACCCAGCACGCGCGGATCACGCGAAAGCTTGCAATGGGTGTCCCATTCGCGCCTGGCCTCCGGGCTCGTTTCAAAAAGCTTATCCAGCCGCTGCTCCGCATCGCAGTACATGGTGCGGAGCTTGTACATGCGAAACAGGCGCCCGCCGTGGCCGATGCGCGTCTGGCAAAAGAAGGCCGGCCCCGGATCGGAAATCTTGATCAGCACCGCGGCGATCCCGACGATCGGCGCAACAACGATCGCGAGCAGCAGAGCGGCTGTTAGGTCGACCGCGCGTTTCACGCGCCGGCTGAGCGACCCGCTCGCGTCATGCCCCACATCCGATTGGTCACGAGGGATTTGCTCGTCGGACGCTCTGTTGCCTATCGCCCAGCGAATGGCCAGCTCGGCATAGAAGCCGACCAGGAAGACGCAGACCACGATGACACCCGCCGCAACGAACGTGGCTACGGACTTCGGCGCGTGATGCAGAAGTGCGAATGCCGTCTCCGTGCACAGGATCGCGGCCGCAAACGCGGCCGTGGCCAGCACGCGCCCCTTGGCTTCTCGCGATGGCGCCGGGTCGTCCGTGAGGTACAGGCCGAAGCGCCAGTGAATGGCAACGAGCAGCAGCGCGGCGAGCGCGGCGGACATCACGGAAATTCCTGACACCACAAGCGCGATCGCTGCCACCAAGGCAACCGCCACATCGCACGCGGCGAGCGGAAGACTGAGCGGAGAGCCGGCGAGGATGCGTTCGGGTGGGCTGAACGCGCCGCTGGCATGCGGAATGGACTCCGCATTGTCCCAATCGACGAATGTCATGATGATCTCCCGATTGACGCTGACCTGACCTTACGCAGAGGTGCGCAACGCCCGCAGGGCGCTTTGGGAGGAGTAGGCTTAGGGAGAGCGGACAAGCCGCGGTACCCCCTTCGTTTTTTGATGTGACAAACGGAAGCGGGAACAGAGCGCTTCGCGCGAAATCGTCAAGCCGCGAAGCGCGAGCAACGTCTCGCCGCGACACGCGATTTCTATCGGGTGGCGATCATGGATTTTGGAAGCAGCAGCACACGCTCGAATTCGATGTCGGCGTCGGGGAACAGGCTCTTGTATCGCCTGAGATCGAGCAGCCACGCGTTCTCGAGGATGTCCATCGCTTCGTCGATGGTGTGAGCGCGCGGATGGAAGCCCCAACTGCGCATCCTGACGAGCGTCAGGCGCCATGGCTCGGGCAGCATATGAAAGAACGGAAAGCGGAAATGCGGCTCGATCGGAAACCAGTAGTAGGGAGTCTGGACGAAGTAGTGATCCGCAAGCCGGCGCACCTCGGCGGCCATGGCGACCATATCGCGCCAGCGCCCGACATGCTCGATCACCGAATTGGAATGCACGAGATCGTAGGATTTATCGGCAAAGGGCAGCGCCCGCGCGTCGCCCGCGAGGCATTCGAACCCGGCGCACGCAGGCTCCGCCTCGAGATTGACGAGCGTGACAGTGATACGGGGGTCCCGCGCATCCCATCCCATGGCTTGCCAGTAGGAAACCGTGCCGCCGATATCGAGAATTCGGCAGCGTCCCTTTTCGGCGAGCACCTGGTCGACCAGGCGCATGAAGCGCGAGAACCGCTTGAGCCGGAAACGATTGCGATCTGAAGGGTGGAAATTCCGCGTCCCCTCGTCCAGCGCCGCGATATCCGCTTCCTTGAGTATGCCGGCTCTCATGTCGAAATCCTTTGAGCTTTCAGGCCCGTTTCGTCCGCGTCTTCGGACCGGCTCGCGTGAGGGGTCGCGCCGAGCGCCGCGGCCTTGACTTCGTCGACCGCCGGAAAAAGGCCGATCCGTTTCAATGTCACGATCGATAGGATCCGGGCTGCGCTGGCGAACACGAGCGCGAGGCACGCCGCTTTGCTGAGGGTGCCGATGGGCTTGCCGCGCGGCGTCGAGAGATAGTCGGCGAGCTTGCGAAGCCGCCAGGAGTAGACGCCGTCACCGGAGTGCGCCCACTTCTTGGCTTCTGCCATCGATAGGGCGCCGGACATGCCTTGGTGGTAGCGCTTGATGAACAACGGCTCGCGGACATGCAAATACCGGCCGAGCAGCGTCATCTCGAGCAGCAGCGCCTTATCGGAAGCGTAGTACTTGCGGTCGATCAGCTTCGTTTGTTCGAGCGCCGATCTGCGAAAAACGCCGTAGAGTTCATGGCAGTACGAGTTGGAAAAGAGCACGTCGGCGAAGCGGACGACGGGATGGTCCGCCTCGCCTGACGCAATGCTGTCGCGCTTCAGCTCCGCCCCGGACGCGCTTTTGTCGTCCGCGGCTTCGATGGTCTGTCCCGCGGCGTTGATGTACCGCACGCCGCTATGGGCGAGCACGACGTCCGGGTTGGCATCGAGCAGCGCCACGCACTTTTCCGCGAACGTGCTGTCATGCAGGTCGTCGTGGGCCGCCCACATGAAATACGGCGCGCGCGAGAGCCGGAAGGCCCGGTCGAAATTGGGGTTCGCACCTCGGTTGATGTCGGCGCGGAAGTATTTGACGCGCTCGTCGGCGGCGGCGTGCGCCCGGCAGATCGCCTCCGTTCTGTCGGTCGACGCATTGTCCGAAATGACGATCTCGAAGTCTGAAAAGGTTTGGCCGCGCAAATCGTTGAGCAGTTCGTCAAGGAACGCCTCCCCGTTGTAAACGGGGATTCCAATCGCCAGGCGAGGGTCCTTACGCATTGCCGAGCGGCTCCAAGTCCTTCGATTGTGTTGGACGCCCCCCCATCGGCTTCAGAAACACGGGCTTCAAAACAGGGGCTTCAGAAATGGTGCACGGAACACACCCCGCGCGTTCAGCGCAAAGGGGTGAGAACGTGAGCCGATGGAAGGCTGCGGTCACGAAGGGCTACCCCCATTGGGACCCGACGGCGTGCAGCGGCGCGCGATCCAAGGGGCCAGCGTCCCGCTGGGTCCAAAACAGCGTACCGCTGCATCCAAAACAGCGTCCCCCGCGTCCAAGGTCAGCGTCCCGCTGCATCCAAAACCAGCGTCCCATTGCTCTCTTGGCCAAGCCCCCGGAACCCCGTCCAATCCGTCGCCCGCTCGCCCCAGACGAATGAAAGCTTGGCTCCGGCCGGCGCGCGATAAGCGTTCTGCGTGAAGCGGTTGTTGCCGCGTGCGATGATGCCGAAATTCGGCGCCCCGGCCGCCACGTCGGAAGCGCCGCCCGCGGTGCCGCCGCCCTCGAACGAGATTCGATTGTCGTGCACGTGATTGTTGCGGGTCTCGTAGGGTTTGGTCCACGGCGCAACGGCCTCGCGGCCCTGGTCGATCAGAACGATGGCGGAGCCGCCGGCATTGACGGTGATGTCGTTGCCGGTGACCTCCACGTCCTCGGAGGCGGCAATCTGGATATCCGCGTTCCAAACCCAGGCATAGGGAGCCCGCCCGTTATGCCGCACGATGTTGTTGCGAATGACGGCGGCGAAGGAGATCTCATGGAAAATCCCCGCCCCCGCATTGCCCTCCACCGTGTTGCCTTCGTAGAGGCTGGCGCGGCAGTTGATGTCGCTCCAGAGCCCCGGGCCTGCGTTGTCGTGAACGTGATTGTTGATCAACCTCGCATGATCGCTGTTGGTGACCTTGACCCCTCCGGCTTCCCATGCGGGATCGAAGCCGTGCGTATTGTTCTGACTGATGTCGTTGCCTTCGATGACGATGTCTTTGCCGCTCGCGCCGATGCCGAGCTGCCCGTTGTGGTGGACCCGGCTGTTCGAAATGCGGCCCCCGGAGCCGATGGAAATCCCGACCCCGCTGTTGAGACGGGCCTCGACGTTGTCGATCGTCCAATTCGTTCCATATCGCCCCTCGACGGCCGCCGTTTGGGCCTGGGTCGCGAACTTCTCAACGACGAGATTTGCGATTACGACGTCGCGCGCCGGACTCACGAACGCCACCGGCTGAACCGCGGCTTCGAGCGGACCTGCCGGTTGGTCCGCGAACAGGAACGTGCCGCTCGAAACATCGAGATAGAAGGTGCCCGCGGTCACCGCATCGCGGCTGCCGACCTGCCGCAGAGGCCGGCCGCCCAGGAACAGGATCTTCGGCTTGTCGCAGTCGGGAAAGGCCGTCAGGCACGTGCCGTGCCTCCCCTGCGCGCGGACCGCACTGCCGACGGCCCACAGCGTGCCGTCCTGCCGCGCGCTGCCCAGCACGATGGCCCCGCTCAACACCGCGCCCGGCTCGCCATAGAATTTCTGATTGTCTTTGGGCGCCAGCCTGCCGCCGCGGTGCGTTCCGGTTTTCAGGCAAAACGCCGAGCCCTCGGCTGCCCCGCCGATGATGTCGGGGAGCGATTGGCCGGGCGCGACGGCGATGGCCCCGGCCGGGCAAGCAGGCTTCGGCGGTTCACCGGCGGCCGGAAGCAGGATGCCGATGAGACCGCATAGCACCACGAGCGCGGCACGATGAGAGGTAGGACGCATCACGCGGGCCCGGCGACCGGCTCCGAACCGTTCGGGAGGCCACGCGGCGCCAGCACTGAGATCTTGGCCCGGTAGATCATCGTCGCCGCCGCACCGGTGCCGAAAATGCTCCAGAACCAGATGCCGGCCATGGGACCTTCGAGGGTCACGTCGAAGCTCGCGTCGATGAGAAGCCCCGTCCCATAGCAAAGGATGAGTAGGAACAGCCGCGCCCAGGTCTCGTCGCCCCGCCGCCGGGCGCGGATCATGCCGGCTACCAGGGCGAAGGCCCACGTGCCCAGCGTCAAAAGCCAGAGGCTGAGGCCCGGCACGCCAGTGCGCGCGAGGATGTTCAGATGACCGTTGTGCGGACTGCGAAGCAGCGGCGAGTTCGGCCATTCCTTCACGCCGACGAGGAAGCCATCCGAGATGGCGAGATTCACGCCGAAGCCCTTTCCAGTCCAGAAGTAGGGCCCATTGAACGTGTAGTCGATGATGGATTTCCACCACGTCATGCGCCACGACTTGGTGCCTTCCAGCGATTGGTCGCCCGACACGAAGATGCTGATGAAATTGTCCGCGAGCTGCCTCACGCCCACATCGCGTTCCCGGTAGGTCGGGATGGAGAGGTCCAGCGCGTAGGCGACCGCGATCAGGACGACGGCCGCCAGCAGGATCTTGCGAAATTCGCGCAGCCGTCCGCTGCCCACGAGGCCGATCGTGAGCATGACCATCATGGCCAGCATGCCGCCGCGGTTCACGGAGGCGGCGATCGCCATCGCGACCAGCAGCAGAAGCGTCCAAAAGACACCGGCGCGACGGAAACCCAGCAATGCGAGCAGAGCCGCCGCCGCGAGATGAACGGCTGTCGTGCCAGGCTTGATATGGATCAGCGCCGCCTCGCCCTGGTCGCCGAACGCTCCGCGATCGCTTATCAGCAGCAGCGCTGGCGCGAGCGGCACGAAGACCGACGTGAGCATGCGCAAAAACACCGGCACGTCCCACAGCCGCCCTGGCTTGGCGAGCAGAAGCCCGGCGACGGCAAACGCGAACAGCGAATACATGATGATCACGCTATCGCGCAGCGCGTCGAACCCATACTCCCCGACATAGGGCGCGGTACAAAAGATGGTCCAGCAGACCAGCAGCGAGAGCAGGAATGTCGGGACGGAGGCAAGGCTCGCCAGCACCGATGACGAGAACAGGAAGGCGAAGAGCCCCAACATCAGCGTCAGCTCGCCCACGAACAGCGGCGCGACGCCGATCCCCGCGAACACGCGGCCGAACACGACGTAGCCCGCCAGCAGCACGCCCAGCGCGAGCATAAACGCATCGCCCATGAGAGAGCGTGGACCGTCCCGGAACTCGTTACTGCCAACCATGCGCGCCGGGCTCGAAAGGTGCGAGGAAGCCTGGGTCCTAAGGGGACGTGGACCGGGGCAGCGAAATCAGCGAAGCCAGCCGCATCTTGTCCCAACCGAAGCGCAGCATCTGACCGTCGAACATAATGGCGGCGAGCGACCCGAGCACGAGGCCGAGGAACACCATTCCGCCGATCAGGATCGTCGGATTGGGCGCCGACGGAACGGCGTTGGCCTCGGCCAGCGTCACACTCTCGAGCCCGATGATCTCGTCTGCGGCGGCCTTCTTTTGCAGCGCGAGGCGCTCCTCGAGGTCGGACACGGCCGCCGTCGCCGAGATGAAGTTCGGATGCTTCTTGCCGAACGTTCCCGCCTGTTGGGCCAGCGCTCCCCGCGCCCGCGCGAGCTGCTCGGACAGCCGTTGCAGCTGCGCTTCTCTGAGACATTCGACAACGAACGCGTTGGCGATTTCGGCGGCCAGCTCCGGATCACTGGCTGAAACGCCGATCGTGATGAGATAGGCCCGCGGCTCCGTCCGGACCGTGAGCATGCGCAGAAGCTTGCTGGCCGCCCGATCCCTCACATAAGCGTCGGTCATTCCGGCGCGGCCGACCACGAGGGCCTGCAGCCAACTGGAAATCGCGCCATCGCCGATTTCCGGATCCAAGCGCTGGAGCCCGACGAGATCGACCACCCGCCGTGCGAGCTGCTGGGACTTGATCACGCGCGAGCGCGTTTCCACCACGGAACTCGCATCGATCGTCACGCCGCCGCCAGGGTTCGCATCGGTCGACGAGAACGCCACTTGGATATAGGCCTCGCCCGTGTAGGTCTTCGGCAGAACCATGAGCGCGAAAATCCCGGCGAGACCGGCCAGCACCGCTGCCGACAACACCAGGAACTTTCGCCGCCACAGATTGCGCAGGGTGGCGTAGAGAACCTCTTCGTAATGCTCAACCATCGAGACGGCTGGAGCGGAACGCTTGTCGTCGGTGCGGCCTGTCGTGGCCTCGGCGGCCTCCTGCCGCGTCGGGACCTCCATGTCAGTTGCCCCGCATTTCGGCCATGGTCTCGTCAGGCGTGTTCTTGACTTCGACCACATCACCCGGCTTCAGCAGGGTGTCGTCCGAAGCGCGGAACGTCCGCGTCGCGCGGCCGTCCGTGCGGATGATCGTGACGCTGTAGTCCCGCGCCTTCTTGGGATAAAGGTCGGTCCGGTCAGCCACCCTCAAGTCCAGCATCTCACGGGCTGTATCGAGACTGACCTCGGTTTCGCGCAGTTGCTGGACGGTATCCGTCAGCTCGGCCGTCACCTGCCGCTTGTAGGCGTTCTCGATGTCGAGCGAACGAATGTCGATCTCGCCGATTTCCCGTTGGATCCGTGCGACCTCAGCGACCGATCGCGAAACGTCGGCCTCGAGACGGGCCTCCTCGCGCAACTGATCGTTGTAGACCGTCCGGCGCAGCGAGCCGCGCTTGAGATAATCGGCGAGCTCGGCCGACTGCTCGCGTCCCAGCCGAAGCCGTTGGCGTTCGCTCGTGAGCTGCTCATTGACCGCCTTCAGCTGTTCCTCGAGCCGAGGCCGCTGTGCATTGAGCACCGCCATCTGTTTTTCATGCGCCTGCGTCAACTCGCTGAACGCGTAGCCCTCGGACGCGTAGATGGTTTCGAACTTGTCTTCCTTCAGCCCGATCCCGACGAGCTTCGGCAGCTGAAAGTCCGGCGACTCCGCCCGTTGCGCCTCGAGGCGCGCCTTGCGGACGGCGAGGATGCTGCGCCGGTTGTCCAAAAGACGAACCCGCTCGTCCGTTTGCAGGAAATCGGACATCCGGGTCACCCGCTGATTGCCCGGCTGCCCCTCGCCACCTGCGATCGCCATCGCCGCCTTGACCGACAAGCCGAACCGGAACGCGTAGCTGCCGGGCGTCTTGACGTCGCCGACCACCATGATGGGCCGGTATTCGCTGACCCTTAGGCTGACCGTCGGCTTGGCGAGCACGCCATCCGACAGACGCTCGAAGATGGCCTGCTGCGCCTGAGCGGCGTTGAGTTCGCCAACCGCCACCGGCCCCACGACCGGAAGCAGGATCTCGCCGTCGCCGTCGATGACGAAGTCACCCGACAGCTCGGCTTGACCGAACACGGTGACCGTCAGCCGGTCGCCGGGCGCGAGCTTGTAGGACGTCCCGGCTTCGTTGCTGGCGCGGACGCCGGCCGACAGGCCGAGATTGACGAGCCCCACGCTGGCAACCAGCGCGAGGATGGCCATGCCCGTCGCGGCACGCCTGTTCGAGACAGACTGCAACGGCCGCTGAACGATACCGCGCATCGCGGTGGGCCGGAGGCCTGGTGCAGTGGGCCGCGGGGCTTGCGGCCGAGTCACGAAAACGAAGCTCTTACTCATGACAACCACCCTTGTTCGAGCGCACGGCTATGGCGCGGATATCAAGGCAGTTCTAACAACCTCGAGACCTTGGATCATAGGCGCGCCTAGCGAAATCCGCGGGGACAATCAGGATGGGTTCTGGCCAAGAAGGATTACCACCTACGCACACCATTGGGCCGGAGCACATCCGGTTCCGTCAGCCGCCTTGCCCCGAATGCGCATGACCCGCAGGCGCGAACCTGGCCCAGACTTCCAGCGATGAATGACTTCCCGTGATGAAGACATCCTGTGGCGAAGACTTCGCGTCCGGGACTGTCGGTCCCGGGACTGTCGAGGGAATGACATGGGCAGACGCCATCCCGTCGTACGCGGCACCGCAATGACCGGCTCCCAGCTCCGTGCGAAGCGCCTGTTCGAGGGCTTAACCGCCCATCCGAAGTTCGAAGTCGAGCGGCTCCATCCCCAGTTGCGGCGCGTGGACTCCTCCCCCAGCGCACGTCTGTCGAGGGAGCCGCCGGCCGCCCTTGAAGCGCGCCTCAGGCGCACGCTCGCCTTTTTCGAAGGCGCGCTCAAAGGCGACCCCCGGGCATTCGAGTAACCCAACATCAGAAAGGCCAGACGGGCCATGAACGACTTCGCAAAGACATGGCGTCCCAATCTCATCGCCGGAGAGAAAGTGGTGAGCATTGCGCCGAAGCCCGCCGCTCCCGCCATTCGCATCGTCGGCGCCCCGGTCTCCCTCGTGACGATGGAGCGCGTACTCTCAATCTTCGACAGTTGGGTTGGCTCCGGGCGTGACCGCATTGTTCTTCTGCGCGATGTGCACGGCGCCATGAAAGCCCGGCGCGAGCGTAATGTGGCCATCGCCCAGGAGAACGCCGACCTGGTGCTGCCGGACGGAATGCCGTTCGTCTGGATGGCGCGCCTGGCCGGCAAATCGCCGATCTCGCGGGTCTGCGGCATCGACCTTTTGCCCGCCGCGTGCCGCTACGGCGTCGAGCGCAAGTGGCGCCACTTCTTCTACGGCGCATCGCCGGCCGTCCTCGAAACGCTGTCGAAACGCCTGAACGAGCTTTATCCTGGCATCGAGATCGTCGGCACCTTGTCTCCTCCGTTCCGCCCGCTCACCACCGCGGAAAACGCAGACCACATTGCGCAAATCCGGGCCGCGAAGCCGGATTTCGTGTGGGTCAGCCTGAGTACGCCCAAGCAGGACCTTTGGATGAACGAGCACAACGGCAAGCTCGGCGGCGTGACGATGGTCGGCGTGGGAGCTGCGTTCGACATCAACGCAGGCGACATTCCCCGCGCACCGCTCTGGATGCAAAAGAGTGGGCTCGAGTGGGTCTACCGCCTCATGTGCGAGCCGCGCCGCCTGTGGAAGCGGTATGCGGTCACCATCCCTGCATTCGTGGTCCTCGGTACGCAGGAGCTGGTGTGGCGCAGGTTCGGATTCGAGCCGCGGACCAAGCCCCCGCTCGCCTAGCGCCCGCTTCCCTAGCGAGTTTGCGGCTGCCAACCGGCCGTCAGGCCATCAGCTTGCGGGCATAGAAGGCTTCCGCGAAGCGGGACGGAGAATTGCACTCGACGCCGCGCAGCCTGAGCAGCGCCCAGAACACGTCGTCCGTGAACCATTGCCGCTTGGCCTGCGATGGGAAGCCCTCGAACAGCTGTGAGATTTTCTGCCGGCAGCAATCCTCGGTCAGTGGCACGAACACGTTCGGCCGGCCGATATCCCCGTCGTACTTGAAGATTTCGTACTCGAGAATCGGATGATTTCTCCACGTGTTCCAGGTCAGTTGGGAGACGAGCCGATGGTCCTGATGCCTGTCGTCGTCGTGGTGGGTGAGGATGAGATCCGGCTCGAAGCTTTCCTTGATCTCCTCGAACTTCTCCTTGACCTGCTCCCCCTGGAACGGGAGGAAGCCATCGCGGAACCCGCAGATCGTCACTTCGCTCCGCGAGACGCCGGCAAGAAAAATGCCCGCCGAACGCCGGGCTTCCTTGGATCGCGCCGGATCCTCGGCGCCGAAAACAACCCACCGGACTTCGAGCGCAGGATTGGCATCGACCAGATGCATGACCGTGCCGCCGGCGCCGATCTCGATGTCATCGCTGTGCGCGCCGAGACAGAGAAGGCGTCTGACGCCCGAAAAGTCGATCAAGGCCTTCATGGATCGCGCCTACACGGTAAGACCGATGCCCCGATAGCGGGCCACAGACGAAGGCTTGAGAAACCGCCTGCCGTCGACGACAACAGGGGCAGGGCGGCGCCCAGACAGCATTTGGGGAAGATCAGAAAATTCCGGCCAAGGCGTGACCACCAGGATGGCTTCGGCCTGCTCGACGGCCTGACCGACAGACCCGGCGAACGTGGGCGGCGAGCCATTGAAGACCTTGCGGGCTTCGTCGGATGCGACCGGATCGAAGGCGATCACGTCCGCGCCACGGCGCTGCAGTTCGCGCACGATCTCAATGCTGGGCGCCTCGCGCATGTCGTCGGTGCCGGGCTTGAACGCGAGCCCAAGCACCGCAATCCGGCGTCCGTCGAGATTGCCGAGCTCATTCTCCGCGGTTTCGACCAGCCGCACCGCGCGCCCGGCATTGACCTCGATCACCGAGCGCAGAATGGGAACCTTGACTCCGAGATGCTCGCCAAAGGCCGTGATCGCCTTGAGGTCCTTCGGGAAGCAGCTCCCGCCGAACCCGCAGCCCGGCAGCAGGAATTTCGTGATGGCGGCGGCCTGCCGACCCGTCTCGGTTTCGACGTTGAGTTCCTTCATGGCATGCACGCCGCGCATCACCTCGATGGCATCGACGCCGTCCAGCCGCTCGCAGATGTTGGCAAGCTCGTTGGCCAGCGAGATCATCGTCGCCTGCAGCGCATTGGACCCGTACTTGATCATCTCCGCGGTGGAATTCGTGGTGCGCAGCACGGGAATTCCCGCAAACGACCGATAGAGCCCGGCAAGCGCGTCGTGCGTGCGCTCGTCGATGCCGCCGAGCACGATCCGGTCCGGACGCATGAAGTCCTCGACGGCCGCCCCTTCGGACAGGAATTCGGGGTTCATGCCGAGCCCGAAGCCGGTCCCCGCCGCCTTGCCCGAGGCTCCGGCGACCTCCGGTCCGACGACCTTATCCGTCGTGCCGGGAACGACGGTGCTCTTTACGACCACCACGTGATAGGCATCTTTGGTGCGCAGAACCTGGCCGATCTGGCGCGCGGCCGTCGCCACGTAGCTGAGGTCGATGTCCCGGCCGTCGAACGGCGTCGGCACGGCGATCAGCGTGATCTCGCTCTCTCGGATCGCCTCTTCCAGCGAAGATGTGGCCGTGAGCGCGCCGCCGCTATGCTTTGCGACAAGCTCCGGCAGATCCTTTTCGTAGATCGGGCAGCGGCCGGCAGTGATGGCCGCGACCTTACTTGCGTCCTGGTCGACGCAGACGACCCTGTGGCCGTGCTCGGCCAGACAGGCCGCGGTCACCAACCCCACATATCCCGAGCCGACGATCGAAACGTTCATTTCGCCTCCGCTTCGGCGTTGGCGCTGTACCACAACAGGGAGCGTCGCAAGCCTTCACGCAGAGGCACTCTCGGCGCGTAATCGAGTTCCGTACGCGCCTTGTCGATGATGGGGCAGCGCCGGTTCGGGTTGTCGATCAGGTAATCGCCGTCGTGGCTCTTCTGGCGAACGACCTGCCCGGAATAGCCGAACAGGTCCTTCGCGATCGCGATCATTTCCTGGGCCAGGTCGGCGACGCTGATCTCGGGCTTGTCGCAACCGATGTTGTAGCCCTCGCCCGGGCGGCCGCGGACCAGCACCTTGAAGTAGCCGGAGACGGCATCGGCCGAATAGCAGAACGTCCGCGTCGGCGCGCCGTCGGACAGCATGACGATGTCCCGCCCGGCGAGGATATCGCGCGCGAAATCTGGAATGAGACGCCCGTCGGTGATCTTGAGACCGGGGCCGTAGTTGTTGAACGGACGCGCCTGTTTGACGGCAATGCCATGCTGCCTGGCGAAGTTGACGCAAAGCGTCTCGCCATAGCGCTTGCCTTCGTCGTAACACGCGCGCGGACCCGTGCAGGACACGCGGCCCGCATAAGTCTCGTCGGTCGGAATGAACGCCGGCTCGGGATCTCCGTAGATCTCGCTCGAAGAGAAGAACAGGAAGCCATCGAGCGGCTGGCCCTTCTCTTTTTGCGCCAGCGCATAGTCCAGCAGCGTCCGCAGGCCGTTGACGTTGGAGTCCATCGTCGCGATCGGATCTTTGCGATAGTAGGTCGGAGACGCAATGGACGCGCCGTGGACGACGTACGCGAACTCTTCCTTGAGATCCGGCAGCGGATGGCGCAGGTCGTGCGCCACGATATCGATGGCCTCCTGCCCGCGCAGGTCCGCCAGCCATCCGGGCATGCCCCGCGAGAAATTGTCGAACACCGTAAGGCGGACCCGTCTGCCCTTGTCCGCATGGGCGTTGAAGGCGGCGATGGTCAGCACGAGGTAGTAGCCCAAAAAGCCGGCGCCGCCGGTGATCAGCAGCGGCTTGCCGGCCATCTGATCCAGCTCATCCGATAGGCTATCGCAGAGGTTTAGAAGATCGTCATGAACGACCTCGTCCGCGGATTGCGGCAGGCCCGCTCGATCGGTCGGCGCCGGCCTGAGCCGCGCCATTCCGGCCGAGAGTGCAGGTTGAAACAGACCCGCCATACGCGCCCCCATCTCTGATCGAACGACATCGCCAACAGTCGGCATCGCCAAACACTGGGCGGCGGCTACATCGGGGTCAATGTCCAAGACGAAGGGCAAATGCCCCGCAAAATGCGCTCCGGCCATAAGTGGGTACCACCTACGGTGCCTTGCTCTCGGGGCGAACACTGCCGGATTGTCAGGCAGGCTCTAGCGTTCGCACGCCCGCCACGCATATCCGTCGCCAGCGTGCAGCACGGCTAAATTCGGAGGCGTTTCCATGAAGGTTGTGCTGTTCTGCGGTGGGCTCGGCACGAGGATCCGGGAGAACTTCGAAAGCGTGCCGAAACCGATGATCCCCATCGGCAACGGACCGGTCCTTCTGCACTTGATGAAATATTACATGCAGTACGGCCACCGCGATTTCGTCCTGTGCCTCGGCTACAAGGCCAACGTCATTAAGGATTTCTTCCTCAACTATCGCCCGCAGACCTTCGGCGATTGCGTGATCTCCGATTCCGGCAAGCAGGTGGATATGCTGGACGACGCCAACGACGATTGGCGCGTCGCGCTGATCGATACGGGCGTCTGGCGGTGCATCGGCGAGCGGCTGTGGGCCGTGCGGCACATGGTCGAAGACGAGGAGATGTTCCTCGCCAACTACAGCGATGGCCTTTCGGATGTCGACCTGTCGTCGATGATCGAGCAGTTCCGGCGCAGCAACAAGCTCGCCTGCTTCCTAGCCGTACGCCCCCACGTCAGCGTTCACTTTGCCGACATCGGCAACAACGGCGAGGTTCGCTCCATCCGCAGCGTTAAGGATCGCAACCTTTGGATCAACGGCGGCTTCTTCATCCTGCGGCCCGAAATCTTCGACTACATGCGTGAGGGCGAGGAACTCGTCGAGGAGCCGTTCCGCCGCCTCATCGCCGAAGACAAAATCATGGCCATCAAGCACGACGGCTTCTGGCGCGGCATGGACACTTTGAAGGACCGACAGGCGCTCGAAGACCTGGTCGAAAACGGCAAGATGCCCTGGCTGATCAACGGCTACCGCTCGCCGGAGCGTGCCTGCTCCATCTACCGCGCGCGCAACGGCAGCGATCACTTCGGCGAGCACCACAATGACACGCATCCCCACACCTAGCGCCGGCAGCCGGCCCAGCAGCCGGACACGACGGAGCGTCGGGACAAGGAAGCACGGTTCTCATGAACTTCATTGAAACCAGCGTCGCCGATGCCTTCTTGATCGAGCCGGTCGCGATCCGGGACGATCGGGGGCATTTTGCTCGCATCTGGTGCAGTGACGAATTCGCCCGCCAGGGCCTGCCGACGCACATGCTGCAAATCAACGTCGGCTACAGCTCGAAGAAGGGCACGCTTCGCGGTCTCCACTTCCAGGCCTATCCCCACGAGGAATGCAAGGTCGTGCGCTGCACGCGCGGCCGGGTGTTCGACGTCGTGGCGGACCTCCGCCCGGACTCGACGACCTACGGACGCTGGTTCGGCGTGGAACTGACGCCCGAGAACGGCCTGTCGCTGTGCGTGCCAGAGGGCTGCGCCCACGGCTACCAGACACTCGTGGACGACTCCGAGATTTCCTATCTCACGTCCGCGCCTTTCGCGTCCTCCGCCGCGCGCGGCATCCATTACCTCGACCCCAAGCTCCGCATCACTTGGCCGTTACCCGTCAGCATCATTTCGGCGGGCGACCAAGCCTGGCCCAATCTCGGGGATCGGGTAGATGACCGAGCGTTTGCCGTAACCTAGCCCGGAGCAAAACGATGGTGAATATCGACGCGGCCCTGGCGGGTCTCCACCGCGATGGTCGGCCAATTCAGGTGGCCATGGTGGGCGCGGGCACGACCGGGCGGATGATTTCCGTCCAGCTGCTGACGCCCGTCCCCGGCATCCGCTTGGCCGCGATCGCAAATCGTTCGATCGACAGGGCCGTGCTCGCCTACAGCAACGCGGGCGTGGAGGAGGTCAGCCGGGCGGATGATGTCGGGCAAGTCGAGCGCTGCATCGAGCGCGGCGCCTACTGCGTGGTGGACGATCCCGCGCTGCTCTGCGCTGCGGGCAACATCGACGTGATCATCGAGGTCACCGGCGCCGTGGAGCACGGTGCGTCTGTCGCCCTCGACGCCATCCGGCACGGCAAGCACATCATCCTGGTGAACGCCGAGGTCGATAGCACCGTCGGTCCGATCCTCGCCGAGTACGCCCGCAAGGCCGGCGTCGTCATGACGAATACCGACGGCGACGAGCCTGGTGTCGCCATGACCCTGATCCGCTATCTGAAGTCGATCGGACTGCGCCCCGTCGCCGCCGGCAATATGAAGGGCATGATCGACCACTATCGGACGCCGGAGACCCAGCGCGAGTTTGCCGAGAAATACGGCCAGAGCGCCCCCAAGGTAACCTCGTTTGCCGACGGCACGAAACTGGCCATGGAATGCGCGGTGCTGGCGAATGCGAGCGGATTTGGCGTCGGGCAACGAGGCATGTACGGCCCCAAATGCGCCCACGTCTCGGAGATGGTCGGCAAGCTCCCGGCCGATCAGCTTCTCTCGGGCGGCCTCGTGGACTATGCGCTCGGGGCCGCGCCGTACACGGGCGCTTTCGTGCTCGTTCACGAGGACAATCCGAAGAAGCAGAAGGAGCTGGCCTATTTCAAGCTGGGCGATGGTCCGTTCTACGCGTTCTACGTGCCGTATCACCTGCCGCACATCCAGATCGCATCGACCATCGCGCATGCCGTGCTCTATAACGACGCCACCGTTGCGCCCCTTGGCGCGCCCCTGTGCGAGGTGGCGGCCGTGGCCAAACGCGATCTCAAGGCCGGCCAGATCATCGACGAAATCGGCGGCTACACGACCTACGGCGTGATCGAAAACGCGAAGGCGTTCACCTCGGAAGACCTGCTCCCGATGGGCGTGGCGGAAGGATGCCGCGTCCTGCGCGATCTGCCGAAGGACACCGCGATCGGCTATGCCGATGTCGCGCTGCCCGAAGGGCGCCTCTGCGATCAGCTGCGCGCCGAGCAGGCCCGCCACTTCGGCGCCGGCGACAGCTCACGCGCGCCTTTCAAATCTCCCCGCGACGGCCATTACGGTGCGGCACTCGGCGCGTAGGAGCCGGATTTCAGCCGGTCCGCGAGCCGCAACGCGAGCGCCACGATCGTGAGGGTCGGGTTCGCATAGCCGCCGGTCGGAAAGACGGAGCTGCCCGCGAGGAAGAGATTGGGCACCCCGTGAACCTGGCAATGCTCGTCGACCACGCCCTTGGCCGGGTCGCGATGCATGCGCGTGGTGCCGAGATGGTGCCAGTTGCCGAAAACGGCTGGTGCCGGTGCACCGGGATTGAGCATCGTCTCAAGCGTGCCCAGGCCGGATTGGCGGAACGCCTCCGCGAAGATCTCGAGCGTGCGGCGGAGCGAGTAGAGGTCCTGTTCGGTCCAGCGCCAGTCGAGTTCTGTGACGGGCAGACCGAGGCGGTCTCGTTTGCGTCCGAGCCTCACGCGCGACTCCGGGTTCGGCGCCTGCTCGGCCATGACGTCGATGCGCAGGATGTCCGCTCGCCTCCCGCGCCGTTTATCGAGCTGATGGCTGACCACGTCCCGGGCTCCCGCCGCGATGCGCGCGGCATGCCCCAAGAGGCCAGGAACCGGGACCCCGAAGTGCACGGCCCGGCGAATGACACGGGCGGACCGCAGGGCCGGGCGCATGGCGGACGGATAGGTCGGCCTGATCCGCATGACCGAGTTGAGCAGCCCTTCCCGGACAATGACCTCGTCCGAGAGCCGCAGCATGGCCTGGAAATCGTAGGAGTCGCCCCCATTCTGGCGGAGATAGAACGCCGGAAGCTTGCGATCGAACGTCTCTGAAGGCAGCAGGAAGCCCGCCTCGACGTCGAGATGCTCCATGAAATAACGGCCGACGAGGTCGTGCTCGTTGCCGAGCCCGCGCGGGTTCGCAGCCTTCGAGACCAGCAGGAGACGCGCGTTCTCGATCCCGCCGGCCGCAAGGATGACCGTACCGGCGCGCACGTTGAAATGATTGCCCTCGAGCGTCGCGCACGCGACATGCTCGACGCCTCCGGTTTTGCCGGAGAGTTCGACAGCCGTGGCGTGCACGATCACATCGACGTTGTTCGAGCTGGAGAGCTCGTTCTGATACCGGTCGAAGCTGCTCTTCCGGCCGAACTGAACGACCTCGGACGCGACGACGCTACGATCGAGGGGCAGCCGGTGTCCGTGCCCGCCGTTTTCCCAGGCCTCGGCGCCATACGCGTACGGCCCGAGATTGCAGATCGTCTGCGCGCGCCGATAGTAGGGGTCGAGATCGCCCCGCGAGAACGGCCAGCCGTGCAACGGCAGCGTGTCGCGCGCCTCGAAATCGACGGCGTCGAGCGGGCGCGCCTGGAGGCCATGGCCTTGCCACGCCAGGGACGATCCGCCGAACGACCGGACGCGCGTGAACCGGAGTGGATAGTAAGCTTCGCCCGTATTGTTGCCGCCCGCGAGCGCCTGCTCCTCCAGCACGTGCCGGCGAAAGATCGACGGCAGCGCCTTGAGCGACACGCTGAACTCCGTGCCGCCGCCTTCGAGGAGAATGATCTTCTCGCGCCGGCCGATGAACTCGCGGCAGAGCGTAATTCCGGCAGCACCAGCGCCGATGACGCAAATGTCGGCCTCGAGAACCGAGCCGCTGGCAATCGATCGGGCATCGCTGAACATGGACAACCTGGCGAACGCGCACACGCTCTAATTGGACAATCCGCGTGCTTACGAATTGGTGACAAACTCCGCGTTTCCCCGCCACTGCGCGTTAGGAGCAATGACGGTTAATATGTCCCGAAAGGGGTAGACCGCGCATGCTTGTGAGCAATTGACCGGCCCCCCGTTGCGCAACAAGCATAGTTGGCGCCACCGGGCGTCTCGTCGCCATTCTGTGCCGAGCGGGGAAAACTCCCAGAACCCAACGAGGGCCGCCGCCATGACCGCAATCGCCAACTTGACCGGCATCGCCAAACGGATGGGCGTCGCCCGTCCGATCAAGCGGTGGATCCAGGCAAACGTCGAAACCGGCTTTCACAGCCTTTCACCCGACCTGCTCGTCGCGGTCGTGCGCGCGCTCGAGGAGCAGACCGATTTTGAAGGCCGCGCCTATTACGAGTTCGGCGTGTTTCGCGGCTACAGCCTGTGGTTCGCGGAGCAGATTTCGCGCGGCCGCACACCCAAGGACTTCCAGTTTCACGGCTTCGACTCGTTCCAGGGGCTGCCCGAGACGCGGGTCGATGCACGGTTTTTCGGCCGCGGCGACCTGACCGCCGGCTACAACCGCGTGCGCGACAACCTCACCCGCTTCGGCGCCGACTGGAGCCGGATCCAGCTCCACAAAGGGTTCTACTCGGACCCGTTCTTCTCCGAACTCTCGTCGCGCGTGACGTTCGATCCAGTCTCCATCGCCGTGATCGACGTCGTGGTCTATGAATCGTGCGTGCCGGTTCTCAACTTCCTCGGCCCCCGGCTCGTCCCGGGCTCCATTCTCGTGTTCGACGACTTCAACGACATGGGCCGGTCGGACCTGCACGGCGAACGCCGCGCGTTCAAGGAATACACGGAGCGCACCGGCCTCGAGACGGAGCAGATCTTCGAGCTGGGCTTCGAATGCGTGGCCTTCAGGGTAAAAACCCCGCCGCGTCTCGCGTCTCCCGCGTGACGCGAGCGCTCACTCGGCCGGCGCCCTGAGGTGCATGGGGGGGCCGGCCTGTTCCGTCGTCGCGGTTCTCAAGGCAAAGAATGACCCGATCAGCCTGACGCTGTTGGCCACCGTGAGCGCGACCGCGGCGCCTGTCACGCCCCACGCTCCGACCAGCGGCAGCATCAGGAAGGCCGCCGCAATCGCCATCGAGTTCATGAGGAGCGCGCTGTTGCCGCGCGAGATGCCGAGCAGGAACGTGCTCGTCATCTCAGCCAGGAAGTTCACGGCCGCGGCGAGAACGACCAGCCGCACCACCGTATCCAGATGCAGGTACGGCGAGTCCGCGCTGTAGCAGAGGTGCAGGAAGACATAGGGCACCGCAAACACGATGGCGCAGTAGCCGAAGATGAGCGGCGCGCCAATCAGGAAGTACGTGCGTGCCGCCTGCCAGCTTGCGCTCAGGCCGCTCTCCTTAAGCGTCCTGGCCGCGATGGGCGCGATGATGTTGCTCATGCCGAAAATGACGGGATTGGTGAAATTCGCGATGTTCATGGCCGCCTGATAGGCACCGGCCGCGGCCGTTCCGCCAAATCCGACGAGCGCCCAGGTGAACATGTGGGTGCGGACCTGGATGACCGATCCGTTCAGAAAGGCCCAGCGTCCCATGTGCCAGAAGTAGGAGACGTTCTCGCGCGCGAGCCGCAGCGAGGGCCGCGACAGGCGCAGCACGAGGCCATGCACCAACATCGCCGCGAAGCACGCCGCCGCCATGGCGAGGAACGCGTTCGGCAGCGTGAGGTGGTTGTAGTGAACCAGCAGCGCGATGGCCGCGGCCTGGCCGAGGTAGCAGACCGCATCGCCCCAGACCGCGTCCCGGTGCCGCAAACTGGCCATGAGCGATTGGCGCATGGCATCCTGTGTTTGCCACACGATGAGGAACGCGGCGGACGCCCACAGCAGATCACCGCGGCCGAGCACGGCGAGGCCGCCGCCGATCGCAAGCGCATAAAGGGTGCTTGAGGCCACCACCACCGCGATGCTGGTCGAAATCAGCCGCGACGGATCCTTGGTCTCCCGGCCCGCGACCCGCAACGTCAGTGGATAGAGCACCAGCGACAGATGGACATGCTGGACGAGGAAGAACAGCGTCATCAAAAGCGCGAAGTAGCCGTAGTCGGCCGGGATCAGATACCGGGCCAGCACGATCTGCAGAACGAAATTTCCAAGGCTCACGATGCCCTGGTCCACGAGCGTATGGAACGCGTTCTGGACATGCTGAGACGACCGGATCTTCGACCCCACATCGCTGGCGCGCGCCCTGAGGTCGCCCCGGTCGCCGGGCGTTTTGCGCGGCGGCGGAGCGGTGTGCGAGGTGCTTTTCGCCTTCTTGAGAACGCGCTCGTAGCTCTCGGCGGCGGTCACGGCGGCGCTGTCCCAAGTGTATTTGGCGGCTTCGGCGCGCCCGCATTCGCCCATGGCTTGGCAGCGCTCTGGATTGCCGGCGAGGTCCTCGACCGTTCTCGCCAGCTGTTCGGCATCACCCGGATCGACCAACTGGCCGCAGCTTTCCTTCAGAAAAAACGGAATGCCGCCGACCCGGCTGGCGACGACCGGAAGCCCTTGCGACATGGCCTGCAGAACGACAATGCCGAACGTTTCGGCGAGCGTCGGGAAGACGAACAGGTCGGCGCGGCGGAAGCAGGCGTCGACCTGGTCATCGTCGAGAAAGCCGGTGACGATGATCCGCTGGTTCGGCCCGCACCGGCTCATCGCGCCGTCATAATCCACGCCGGGCCGGCGCTCTCCTCCGACGATCAGCAGATACGGAATGTCGAGCTTGGCGAACGCCTCGAACAAGACGGGAAGCCCCTTGTTCGGCGTGTGGTTGGCCAGAAACATGCAGGTGATTTGGCCCGGCGTCCGCTCCGGGGGAATGCCGCACCGGGTGAGGGCGGCAAAATCCGTCCCGGCATCGCCGGGCTCGGGCATAGGAACGCCTGCCGGCACGACGATCAGCTCCGGACCGCGAAAGCCGCAGGCGCGAACGAACGGAAAATCGGCCGGCGTCAGCGCGAAGATCGCATCGGCCCCCTCCACGACGCGACGGACCGGTTTGACCATGTACTGGTCCCAGACCATGCTCTGGATGGAATTGAACCCGTAGACCCGAACCCCGTTCTCGACTTCGTTGAAACCGTGCGCCGAGACGACATAGGGAATGCCGCGCTGCCGGCAGACATTCGCGACACGCTCCATTTCGAGCGCCGGCATCGGATTGTGGATGTGGACCAGGTCATAGTCGCCGTCCGCAATGATTTCCGGAATGTTGGACCGGTAAAAAAGCGATTTGTAACGGTTCGGAATTGCGGAGCTGGAGAGAAACGGCGGCAACTGGGTTTCCACGTGCACACGGCGGAACCCCTCTCCGTCGTCGACGGGCTGCACCTCACCCGTTCCGTTCAACATGCTCGCGACGGTGATGTCGACGTGGCCCGCCAGGGATCGACTCAGCCTTTCGCCTGCCCCGGCGCCCCCGCTGACCGAAAGGTGAGGTGGGGCGATGATGGCAGCAAGCACCTTCGCGTTCATTTGCGCCACGCCCTTCAATCTCCCCAAGCCGTTGCACCCAAGACGTCGGAGGGGGGCTAGGACCATAAGCCCCGAGCGATTGCCGCAAGCGTCGCCAGCGAGATCGCGACCCCATCACGCGAATGATGCCGCGATGCGGTACGGGCGGTATTGGGTTTTCTTAGAGGGTGCGATCACCTTTGTGGGTACTCCCTCTGCGCTACGTCAGATGGGAATTGCGATCGCGCATCGCCGCTCGGCCGCGATCGCGCGCAAGGCCAGAAAACAGGCACAGAATGCTTAATTGAATTCCATTTAACATCGCTTGCCTCAAAAATACTGAGGGGTTGGAAAGGGTTGATGTTTGAGTTTTCAAAAACCTAAGATTGGAAACGCCAATAATGTTTTCGGCGGGAATAACATTCGGGCTAAACATGACCAGCCCTCTTTCTAGACCGCGTTTGGACGCTTCGATTGCGCACCCTGCAGTTGATTGCGATCCCGCGTTCGATGCCTCGCTTCGGCTGCAGAAGCGGTTTCACGAGATCATTCCCGGCGGCTCTCACACCTACGCCAAGGGTGACGACCAGTATCCGGAGTTCATGCCCCCCTACATCGTCCGGGGAAAAGGCTGCCGCGTTTGGGATGCCGACGGCAACGAGTTCATCGAATACGGCATGGGCCTCAGATCCGTATCGCTTGGCCACGCCTACCCGCCGGTCGTCGAGGCGGCCCAGCGGCAGATGGCATTGGGCTCGAACTTTACCCGCCCCGCTGTGATCGAACTCGAATGCGCGGAAGCCTTGCTGGGCATGATCAAGCGCGGCGACATGGTCAAATTCGGAAAGAACGGCTCCGACGCCACCAGCGCCGCGATCCGCTTGTCGCGCGCCTATACCGGCCGCGACCGCGTCGCCATCTGCGGCAGCCAGCCGTTTTTCTCGACCGATGACTGGTTCATGGGCACGACCGCCATCGCAGCCGGCATCCCGCGCGCGGTCAGCGACCTCACCGTCAAATTCCAGTACAACGATATCCAAAGCGTCCGCGACCTGTTCGCCCAATACCCCGGCGAAATCGCCTGCGTCATCCTTGAGGCCGCGAAGGAAACAGACCCCGTGGACGGCTTTCTCCACGAGACGCAAAAGCTCTGCAAAGCGAATGGCGCCGTTTTCATTCTCGACGAAATGATCACGGGCTTCCGGTGGCACAACGGCGGCGCTCAGGCCTACTACGATATCGATCCCGATCTCTCGACCTTCGGCAAAGCGCTCGGCAACGGGTTCTCGATATCGGCGCTTGTCGGCAAACGGGAGATCATGCGCCTCGGCGGCATCGATCATGACCGGGAACGCGTCTTCCTCGTCTCGACGACCCACGGCGCGGAAAGTCACGGCCTCGCAGCCGCCCTCGAAGTGATGCGGATCTACCGCGAACAGCCGGTCGTCGACACGCTGCGCCGCCAGGGCGAGCGGCTGGCAGCCGGCGTGACGAAATCGATCGCGGAACTCGGGCTCGACGGCCACTTCTCGCTGCTCGGCAAGCCCTGGTGCATGGTCTACGGAACGCGCGATCGGCAAAAACAGCCGTCCCAGCCGTTCCGCACGCTCTTCATCCAGGAAGCATTGAAACGCGGCCTGCTCGCGCCGTCGTTCATCGTCAGCTATACGCACACCGACGCCGATGTCGATCGCACGATCGAGGCCGCGCATGGCGCTCTCGAAATCTATCGCCAGGCGTTGGACGTCGGTGTCGACAGGTACCTCGTCGGCCGCCCCGTCAAGCCTGTGATGCGCAAACACTGCTGAGCGTTCGCCGCACCACTCCGCGAAGCGAGCCTTGACGCCGCGCGCATGCCTGCCGTCCGCCCACGTCCATCCCGGCAAAAACTCCGATGGTTGAACGGCACGGCGCCGATAACCGCCGTGCTCCTCGTCGATCCTCCCCACCCTTTTGGCGCGGCTATCAATTCGCTGTCAGGTTACTTTCATGTTGAGCGGTCATGGTGAGCGCACAAAAGACCGTTGAGGGCCCCATGACGCTTCCTTTGGTAACGCTGGCCGTCTCGATGATTGCAGCTGGCGGCGTGACGCTGATCTATCAGCGCAGCGGCAAGCGCAGCTTCGAAACGTTTCTGATTTTTGCCGGCCTCGCGCTGATGGCCTGCGGTTTTGCCATCGCCCGCGATGTCGTGGACGGCTCGACCAACATCCTTTGGGTGGTGCAACACGCGACACCGCTCATATCCACGGCATCCTCGAGCTAACGAGCGCATTCAGCGTCGAGATCGCAGTCTGCGTCATCGCAGTCTGCGTCAGGAGCTAGACCGCGCCCGGAAACTTGAGACCGATCTCGAAACCATCGGCCTGCCCCTCGGCCGGCGATGTCATCTCGAATTCTGCGCCCGCCTGCCGCATCAGAGCATCCACGATCGCGAGGCCGAGGCCGTCGCCGGGACTGCCGGGCGCGCCTCCGCGCCGAAACCGCTTCTTGAGTCCCGCGAGCACGTCGGGCGGGATAGCCGGGCAGCCGTTGGTGACGCGCACGCTATGGTCGGACCCCACCCTCACGGCGATCGGCGCGTCGCGGTCGCCATGATGCACGGCATTCTCGATGACGTTCCGCAGTACGATCGCGAGCGCATCCTGATCCATGGCCACCCAGCACGGCGACTCCATGGGCGTATCCAGCAACAGACGCTCGCCGACATCGGGACGCCACGCATACTCGTCGACGATCATCCCGGTGATGGCGGACAAATCGCTCCGCTCCCGCCCGTGGCCAAGTCCCGCCTGCGTGCGCGCCATCTGCAGCAGCTTCTCGACGCGCCGTCCCAACTGGCCGAGTTGGGAGGCGACATTCTCCGCCCGCGCGCTGTCGGATGTGCCCTTGAGATTGGCCGCCAGCAATTGAATTTGCGCCCGCGCGGACGCGATCGGATTGCGCAGCTCGTGGGCGGCATTGGCCGCGAACGCCCGCTCCGACGCGATGGCCGCCTTGAGCCGCTCCATCAGCGTGTTGGCGGCATCGATGACCGACGTGAGCTCTCCCGGCAGGCCCGCGCCATCGAGCGGTTCGAGATGGTCGCCGCCGCGCGCCGCGAGCTCGCGCGACACCTGGGCCAGTGGCTCGGTCGCCCGGTTCACCGTGCGTAGAATGGCGAACAGCGCGAGCGGCAGCAGCGCGAGCAACGGAGACGCGAGCCCAAGCCACAGCCCGACCACCGCTTCGTGGCGTTCTTTCAGCTCTTGCGCGACCACGATGCGCACATTGTCCTGGCGCAGGAACTTCGAGTAGTAGCGAAACCCGTTGCTGTTGCGAAAGCCGTCGCTCAGCGAGCCAGGCGGAGGCGTTCCCGGTGCGTCATCCGACGCGACCAGCACGGCCCCGTCGGCGTCCTGCAGATAGTAATGCACGTGACCGCGGCTGGCCTGGAACGAGGTCGTCCGGCCGTGCCCGACCTTTGCATCGATGGCGCCCGAACCCATCAGCTTGTATTGGTGCAACGCGACGGGAATGATCTGTCCGGTCGTCTCGCGCAACGCGCTGTCAAAAACTTCGTCGAGTTCGTGCCGGACCGTGAGGCCGGCAATCGTCACGCCGGAAATCCAAAGCACGGCAACGAGACCGATGAGCGTTTTGACGAGACGTTGCCTGATGGTCCACCGCGTCATGGGTTAGCGGTCCATCCGGTAGCCGAGCCCGCGCAAGGTGCGAATGGCTTCGCTGCCGAGCTTCTTGCGGAGACGGCTGACGTAAACCTCCACCGCGTTGCTCTCGATCTCCGCTCCGAACGCGGCCAAGACTTCCTCAAGCTTGGCCTTCGAGATGGTAGCGCCCAGCCGATTCGTGAAGCACTCCAGCACCGCCCATTCGCGCGCTGTCAGCGAGACTTCAACGCCACCTTTCGAAATCCGGCGCGCCGCCTGATCGATCACGATATCCCCGATGGTCTGCTGCGGGCCAGCGGTCGCAATCGCCCGGCGCTGGACCGAATGGATCCGCGCCGACAACTCGTCGAGGTCGAACGGCTTCAGCACATAATCGTCCGCGCCCGCGTTGAGGCCCTGGATACGATCCCGCACCTGGTCGCGGGCCGTAATGATGATGATGGGGACAGCCTGTCCAGACTTCCGGACCGAGGTCAGGAGATCGAGGCCATGCCCGTCGGGCAAGTTGAGATCGAGGAGCACCAGATCGTAGTCCACGGTGCGCATGGCTTCCGAGGCGGCATCGAGCGACTGCATCCAGTCGACGGCATGGAGCTTATGCAGATGCGCGGCCACGGCCTCGCCCAGCAGCGGCTCATCCTCGATCAGTAGAATTCTCATCGCACCCGTTGTTTACGACGTTGACGGCGGCCATAGCGGTCTCACCTGACAGAAAGCTGAACAACGCGCCTGCTTTCGGGCAAAACGCGGGCGCGGATTGGTAAAGCGGCCAGCCAGTCGAACCCAAAGCTCAACGCACCGCCCGGTCGGGGATATCGAACCGGAAGGCCGCGCCGAGACCGGTGTCGACCAGTTCGAGCTTGCCGCCGTGCACGCCGACCAGCTCCGACGCGATGGCGAGCCCGAGACCCGAGCCGTCCTTGCGCGTCGTGCCCTGGAACGGACGGAACAAAGTTTCGCGCGCGCGCTCCGGCACACCCGGACCCGTGTCGGAGATTTCGATGAACACCCGGCGTCCGTCGCGCCAGGCCTTCACCCGTATTTCGTCCGACTTGTCGTGATCGCTCTTGCTTTCGATGGCCTGCACCGCATTCCGCGTGAGATTGCTCAAGACGCGGAACAGGTGCTCATGGTCGGCATCGATCAGAAGCTGGTCGTCCACGTCGACGATCCACGCGATTTTTCCGTCGCGGCTGAGGCCGAGACCTTCCGCCACCTCGTCGAGAAGGGGCTTGAGGCGCATCAGATCGCGGCGCGGCTCCGCTTCCTCCGCGCGCCCGAACCGCAACGACGTGTTGCAGAAATTGATGGCGCGATCGAGCGACGCGATCAGCTTGGGCGCAAACTGCTGCACCGTCGGATCGGGAATCGTCGTCAGGCGATCCGAGATGAGCTGCGCGTTCGCCAGCATGTTGCGCAGATCGTGGCTGATCTTGCTGACGGCGAGCCCGAGCTGCGCCAGTCGGGTCTTCTGAAACAGCGCCTGCGTCAGCTGACGCTGCATGTGCGCAAGCTCACGCTCCGCGATGCCGATCTCATCGGCCCGGCCGGACGGCGTGATGATGCGGCTCGAATCCTCGGGGTTCTCTCCGAAGCTCAGCATGTTGCGCGAGATGCGCATCATCGGCCGCACGAGCAGCGCGCTGATCGCGAAATAAACCAGCGCCGCCGTGATCAACGAGATCATGATCGAGAGGTAGACGATGTTCATGCCGTAGCGGACCATCGCCCGCTTCAGCGTCTCCTCGGGCAGCACCACCTCGATGACGTCGTCGTACCGCGGCCCGAGCAGTCCGACGATCCGGATCACCCGGTCGTCGGGCGCGAAGAACACCGAGACGGCATCGCCGATCTGCGACAGGCGGATCGAAAGCTCCTGCGTAAGCGTCAGATCGGTCGGTTCGCGCAAATCGAAATGCTCGTCGATCGAAAGCTCCGAGACCGGCGGCAGCACCAGGCGCCGCGCGCCGCCGCGCCGGATGGCGACAGCGCGCACGAGCGCCGTCCGCACAAGCTCGTTGCGCAAGGCCGGCGGCACGGTGCGCCCCGGCACCGCCTCGGCCGCGAGCGCCGCCACGTTCGCCGCCGTTAGCCGGTCGTTGAGCCAGCTGACCCGGTAGTTGGCGATGGCCGGCAGAAAGATGAGAATTTCAGCGAGCGTGACGAACAGAGCCGTGAGAACCAGCAGCTTGGCCGAGAGCCCGATGCCGAGCCACCCGTGCCGCGCCGCAGCCGCACGAGCCCGGAGCCACGGCCAGATGGCCGTGCCTTTCTTCTCCGTCGGCTCGTTGACTCGCTCGTCCATGTCGAAGGGTCTGCTCGCTAGAAAGTGGCGGCCTGTCACGCTGCGCTGTCGTTACAGGATCGCGCCAAGACGTGGGCTCGCGCTCCGCCCCGGCTTTGACACGACACGGAAAGGGACACGACCCGGAAAGGCCCGGCCGATTCTGACACTTCGGGGCCGTGATGTCACCCATCGCCCGATCGGACGCAGGCGAGCCATGCCTTGTATGCGCCGCCGCGTACCGCGCACACCATACCGAGCGCACGGCGCTAACCAAACCGGGCGAGCAGATCGATGAGCTTGCGCGCCTTGGGGCTCCCGGGAAGCTGGGAGAAATGGCGCACGGCGGCGCGCTTCGAAACTTCGCCGAGCGTCGGATAGGGCGCCACGTGCGCGGCCATCGCCTTGACGTGAAGCTTTTCCGCAACCGCAAGCGACCACACCTGGATCAGCTCGCTCGCGGCAGGCCCGACGATCGTCGCCCCCAGAACCCGCCCTGTGTTGCTCGTGACGATCTTGGCGTGGCCGACGACCGTGCGGTCGATCTGCGCCCGGTCGACCTCCGAGAACGGCCAGCGCAGAACATGCACCCGGTGCCGCGCCGCCCGCGCCTCCTCCTCGCTCATGCCCACGTGAGCCAATTCCGGATCTGTCATCGTAACGGAGGGAACGATCGCCGTGTTCGCTTTTGCCGGCAGCCAGAACAACGCCCGCTTGAGCACGATCTCCGCCTGATAGCTCGCGGCATGGTTCGACGGCGCACTGCCGTTCACGTCGCCAATGGCGTAGATGCGCCGGTTCGACGTTCTGAAGCCCCGGTTGACCGCGATCCCGTCCCGCGTGTGCTTGATGCCGGCAGCGGCAAGATTGAGATCGGAAAGATTGGGCGTCCGGCCCAACGCGATGACGAGGTGAGACCCGTCCACCGTTTCGAAGCCATGGATGGTCGAGACGTGCGCGC
Organism: Hyphomicrobium sp.; assembly: GCF_051860585.1. GTDB lineage: Bacteria > Pseudomonadota > Alphaproteobacteria > Rhizobiales > Hyphomicrobiaceae > Hyphomicrobium_C. The sequence continues at coordinate 132,495 of NZ_JBHYDS010000006.1, read as the reverse complement.
GCACGAAGCCCGCCATCTTCTCGACGCGCTCGACCTTCGTGCCCTCGCGGATGTCGACGCCTTCGGCCCGCAGCGCCGCAACCACCACGGACGCAGCCTCGGGATCGTCGCGGCCGAGCGCGCGCGCGGCCTCGATGACCGTGACCCGCGCGCCGAGCCGGAGATGCGCCTGCGCCAGCTCGAGACCGGCCGGCCCGCCGCCGATGACGACGAGATGCGTCACCTTGCGGTCGACATCCGCGATCGTGTCTTCCGTGTAATAGGGACACCCTTCGAGGCCGTCGATCGGCGGCACCGTCGGCGAAGACCCGGTGGCGATCACGAAGCGCCGCGCGCTAATGCGATAATCCCCGGCCAGCACCGTGCGCTTGTCGAGAAAACGTCCCGCGCCCAGGATCACGCGCACGCCAAGCCCGGTCAGCCGCTCGAGGGAGGCGTTCGGCGCCAGCGTGGACACGACGCCGCGCACGTGCGCCTGCACCGCGCGGGGGTCGATCTGAGGCTCGACCGGCGAAATTCCGAACGGCGCCGCCGTCCGCATCGCATGCGCCCGCCGTGCGGAGGCGATCAGCGCCTTGCCGGGCACGCAGCTCGCGTGCAGCCCGCTGCCGCCCATTTTCTGCTTTTCCACCAGCACCACCCGGCGTCCGAACGCGGCCGCCATCGTCGCGACGGCAAGACCGCCCGCGCCGGCTCCGATGACACAGATATCGGTCTCGAGCGGCTCCCCAGCGACATGCACGTCGCCCTTGGTCTGGGACGGCGCCGGGTCTCCGTTCTCAAGGGAACGCTGCGCCTGCGGGGTGAAGCGGGGGGATTGGCTCATGAACATGCGCTCCGGCTCGTGTTAACCGAGCTTTCCCCGGTCTGCGACGCCATGGCAAGGGCTTAGGGCGGCTGGACCCGTCCGCGTCCCGCCCTTAAAAGCCGGTCTCGCAAAGTTGCAGGGTCACAGGGCTGAAAACGGCGGGCAACATCTTGCGGTCCAACGCAATTGACTTGCCGCGGCGTGCAACTTATAAGCCGCTCATCTCATCACGAGCGGCCCTGGATGGCGCATTTCGCCGTCCTCGTTGCTGTTCGCTTTTAGCTTTGACTGGAGTACTCCCGTGAAACGGACCTATCAACCGAGCAAGCTCGTGCGCAAGCGCCGGCACGGATTCCGCGCCCGCATGGCAACCGCAGGTGGCGTCAAGGTCATCGCGCGCCGTCGCTCGAAGGGCCGCAAGCGCCTGTCGGCCTAGTCGCCTGACGACGCTCGGCGCAGCAGGAACCCGTTGATCGGGAGGCGGCGCCGTGGCGGTTGCAACGCTCAAGAAACGTTCGGAATTTCTGAGACTTAGAGGGGGCGCGCGGTTTGCGACGCCCTCATTCGTCGTGGAAACCCGCCCGCGCGGTCCGGACACCGGCGGCCCAACCGCGAACGGCGCGACCCAACCGCCCCCCGGCGCGGCAAACGCACCCCGTTTCGGCTTCACCGTCACCAAAAAACTCGGCGGCGCCGTCGTCCGCAACCGCATACGCCGCCGGCTGAAGGCCGTCGTGGGCCTCGTTGCCCCGGACCTCGCCCGCGCCGACCACGACTACGTCCTCGTCGCCCGCCTAGCCGCCCTCGATCGGGCCTTTGCTGACCTCAAGAAAGACCTTGAACGCGCATTGCAACGCGTGCATCACCCTGCGGCGGTCACGAAAAGAGAGCGATCGCCCTGACGGGGCGCATCGGACCGCGCTCAAATCACCCGTTCCAGCACCGCCGTGCGGGATGTAAGAGAGCCGAGCTGAAATTTGCGGGGCCGCCGTCCATGGGACACGTGCGGCCGCACCGCGCCATCCGAGGTCTTCATGAGCCAGCGTCCGGACGACAATAAAAACCTGCTTATTGCCGTCGCCCTCTCCATGGCGGTGATGTTGGGCTGGCAGGTGTTCTACGCCGGACCCCAGATCAAGCAGCAGCAGGAGCACGCCCGGCGCGAGCAGGCGGCCAAGCAAGAGGCAACGCGCAGCGCCGAGACGCCCGCCACCCCGGTCACACCCGGCACGGCCGTGCCGAGCACGACCTCTCCCGCGCAATCGATGACCGCCCTGCCGACGGCCACCCGCGAAGAGGCGCTGTCGAAAGCGGCCCGCATTCCGATCGAGACGCCCTCTCTGAGCGGCTCGATCTCGCTCAAGGGCGGCCTGATCGACGACCTCAGGCTGATCAACTACACCGAGACCGTCGACCCCAAGAGCCCAAAGGTCGTGCTGTTCTCGCCGCTCGGCGCACCCCACGCCTACTTTGCCGAATACGGCTGGCAGGGCGCCGCGCGCTCGCAGGTGCCGCTGCCGGATAGCGAGACCGTCTGGCAAACCGCCGCCGGCGCGAAGCTGACGCCCGAAACGCCGGTCACGCTGACCTGGGACAACGGCCAGGGCCTCAAGTTCCGCCGCGTCGTCGCCATCGACAAGCAGTACATGCTGACCGTCTCCGACGAAGTGCAGAACACCACGTCGGGCGACGTCGTCCTCACGCCGTACGCGCGCCTCTACCGCTTCGGCACGCCCCACACCTCGGGCTACGCCGTCATTCATGAAGGCCTGATCGGCGTCCCCGGCGACGCAGGACTCAAGGAAATCACCTACAAGGCCGTCCTCGAAGACGGCGGCGGCAAGAGCTTCGACGGCAAGACCGGCGGCTGGCTCGGCATCACTGACAAATACTGGGCCGCGGCCCTGATCCCCGACCAGAAGGCCACCTACGCCGGCAGCTTCCGCGGCCAGCCGTCGGTCGGTGGCTCCCAGGAAGTGTTCTGGACCGACTACCAGCTTGGCGTCGTCCCCGTTGCCGCCGGCGCGACCTACAAGACCGAAGGCAGGCTGTTCGCCGGCGCCAAGCAGGTCAAGGTGATCGAAGCCTACGAGGTCGAGCACGGCATCGAGAAGTTCGAGCTGCTGGTCGACTGGGGCATGTTCTACTTCATCACCAAGCCGCTCTATTACGTGCTCGACTGGCTCTACGGCATCCTCGGCAACTTCGGTCTCGCCATCCTGGCCGTGACCGTGATCGTCAAAGGCCTGTTCTTCCCGCTCGCCAACAAGAGCTACGAGAGCATGGCGAAGATGAAGAAGCTGCAGCCGCAGATGGAGCAGCTGCGCGAACGCTACAAGGACGACAAGGCCAAGCAGCAGCAGGAGCTGATGGCCCTCTACCAGAAGGAAAAGATCAACCCGCTCGCGGGCTGTCTGCCCATTTTGGTTCAGATCCCGGTCTTCTTCGCGCTCTACAAGGTGCTGTTCGTCTCGATCGACATGCGTCACGCGCCGTTCTTCGGCTGGATCCGCGACCTCTCGTCAGCCGATCCCACGTCGATCTTCAACCTGTTCGGCTTGCTGCCCTTCATGGTGCCGGAATATCTGCACATCGGTGTTTGGCCGATCATCATGGGCATCACGATGTGGGTCCAGATGCAGCTCAATCCGCCGCAGCCGGACCCGGTTCAGCAGCAGATCTTCAGCTGGATGCCCCTGCTGTTCACGTTCCTCCTCGGAGCCTTCCCGGCCGGCCTCGTCATCTACTGGGCCTGGAACAACGTGCTGTCGATTGCACAGCAGTGGTACATTTCGAGCAAGCAGGGCGTGCCGGTTCATCTCTTCGACAATCTCAAGCGCACATTCGCTCCTGTGACGCGATTGTTCTTCCCGAAGTCAGAACCAAAGGGATGACCGCCGCCGACGCACTCTTCACGCCTGACGACATCGAGGCCGGCGAACGCTTGGTGCTGCGGCCCTGGCAGTTCGTGAAGGGTGTGGTGGCGCTCGACGGACTGCCGGATGACGGCTGGACGGAAGTTGCCTTTGCCGGCCGCTCCAACGTCGGCAAGTCCAGCCTCATCAACGCGATGGTGCGCCACGGCGGCCTCGCGCGGACATCCAACACGCCCGGCCGCACGCAGGAGCTGAACTTCTTTCGCCCCCACGACGATCCGCTCTACCTCGTCGACATGCCGGGCTACGGATTCGCCAAGGCGCCGAAGGACAAGGTCGAAACCTGGACGAAGTTGATCCGCGCCTATCTGAGCGGCCGCCCAACGCTGCGCCGCGTGTTCCTGCTGATCGACAGCCGTCACGGCATCAAGACGCCGGATCGCGAGATCATGAAAATGCTCGATACGACCGCGGTGCCGTATCAGGTCGTGCTGACGAAGGCCGACAAGATCGGCGTGCCCGCGCTCGACGCCGTGCGCACGAAGACCGAGGGCGATCTCTCGTCGCATCCGGCCGCCTTCCCGATCGTGCTCACGACGTCGTCCGAAAAGGGCGACGGCATGGCTGAGCTTCGCGCCACGATTGCCGCGCTCCTTCGGGACTGACAGGGCAGTTCGCCGACGGCGGCCGGCGTCATCCCGCCATCCCGGCGTCGCCCGAGGCTCATCGAATTATATCAGACAATAGAGCAGCTTATTAAGCAGCCCGACCGCGCGCGTTTGCTCCGGAACGCGCAGGAGACGAAGCTTCGGACCTCTTCAAGTCCCACTCGTCAGGAGCTCCGATGATCCGCAAACTGCACGCCTCGGCGATATCCGCCGCGGTGCTGGGAACCAGCATGGCCCTGCTGGCCGCAACCGACGCCTTCGCCTGCACACGGGTGTTCTGGAACACCAACTCCCTCGCCAAAGTCAGCGGGCGCACGATGGACTGGCCGGAGAGCACCCAGCCCACACTCGCCGTGTTCCCGCGCGGCATCGCGCGCGACGGCGGCAAAGTCGGCGCTGACGTGATCGTCAAGGAGAATGCCGCCCAGTGGACGTCGAAGTACGGCAGCATCGTCACCACGATCTACGGCGTCGGCGCGGTCGATGGTCTCAACGAACGCGGATTGGGCGCGCACCTCCTTTATCTGAACGCCACCGACTTCGGCCAGCGCGACCCAACCAAGCCCGGCATTCAAGCCGCCCTCTGGGCGCAGTATGTGCTCGACAATGCCGCGACCGTCGCGGAGGCGCTTGCGCTCCTCGACAAAGTCCAGATCGTCATGGCCGAAGCGCGCGGGCACAAAGCGAATGTGCATCTCGCCCTCGAAGACGAGAGCGGCGACTCCGCAATCATCGAATACATCGGCGGCAAGCCGGTCGTGCATCACGGCAGCGAATACCGGATCATGACCAACGATCCGTCCTTCGATCAGCAGCTCGCTCTTTTGCAGAAGGTCGACTTCTCCAACCCGAGAAGCGACATGCCCCTCCCCGGCAACGTCAACCCGGTCGATCGCTTCCAGCGCGCGGCCTACTACTCGGCGATGTTGCGCGAGCCGAAAAGCGAGCGCCAAGCCATCGCCGAGATCCTCGCCATCATGCGCAACGTGTCCGTCCCCTTCGGCGCGCCGTACAAGGGCTTCGGAATTTACAACACCGAATACCGCACGGCCCTCAACCTCACCGGCAAGCGATACTTCTTCGAGCTGACGACGAGCCCGAACGTCGTTTGGGCCGACCTCGCCAAATTCGATCTCTCGGAAGGCGCGCCGGCGTGGGAAGTGGACCCCGACAACATCGACCTCTCCGGCGATATTTCAGCCAAGTTCCAGAAGCTCGACAAAGTGCCCTTCTAGGCAGGACATCTGCCCACTTTTGGCAAACGACAGGCGGCGCACGTCATCCTCGCGTGACAGGCGCCGCCTCAGTCACAGGCTGGCATCGAGCCCCAACCCCGCGCGCCACATCTCGCACTTTTCAGCAAAGCTTCGGGCTGCGTGCGCAGGGCTCGTCGACGGCAGCCTGGCAACCGGCACACCCGGCGGACAATGTCGCGCCGCGTGCGCCCTGAAGCTCGCCGCCGCCTTGCCGCCGTTGAGACCGATGCGGGCGATGCGCGGGTGAGCCGCGAAGAAGGCCGCGAAGTCGTTCGGAACCTCATCGCGGATGTCGGCATCCAGGCTCCCCGGACGCACGCAGGATTTCAAGACATCCCAAACGGCAATGCCGCGCTTGCGCAAAATGCGTGTCCGCTCGTCGTAGCTCTTGTCCGGCCCGGCTTGGACCAGCTCTCCCATAATGCGCCAGAATGCATTCTGCGGGTGGGCGTAGTATTGGCCGGCGTCGAGCGACGCAACACCCGGCATGCTACCCAGGATCAGCAAGCGTGCGTCCGGCGCGGCAATGGGAGCGAAGCTGCGGACGGTGAGCGGCGGCCTCGGCATGCCAATGCCGATCAGAGGCCAAGATGCTTGGCGGCGAGGAGCTTCACGATCACGAAGCCCATCTCGCCGAACTTGGCCAGCAGTCCGCCGGCGACGGCGGCCGCGATCCATCCGGCCCAGCGTTTGGCCGTGCGCCCGTAGTTGGTCGCGACCCGCACCTCGATCACCTGATCGGGCAAAGCCGTTTCAGCCGTCACCCCATCCGCCCCGACCGTGCGCGCGGAGACGATGAGTTGAAGCTGGCGCTTTCCGCGCACCCGCGGCGTCACCGTCCAGCGCCAGCTCGCGAAATCGTCGCTCCCCAGCCCGAGCACATTCTCGATCCACTGGGTTTCGGGAGACCGGTTTTCGATCGTGAAGCCGCCGTCTGGCGCCCGCAGCCGCACCGACATCGCCTTCGTAACGACGACCTCGTGCCGGAACACCGCCCCGCCACCTGAGAGACCCTCAGCCAGCGCCTTGACGTCGGCGCGCGCAATCCGCGCCTCAACCACGACCGGCAGCGCGGCGCGCATGCGGCGCGGGATATTCTCGATCAGCTGCCCGGCTTCGATGAGCGGCCACGAACCGACGAACGGCCCGGACGAGCTTGCGCGTCGTCGCTCGGGAGCAGTGGGCGGACCCGTACGCGGCACATCCGCCCCGCCCGGCCGGCGCGCGGTTGCCGGCGCGGATTGCGGCGGCCCAGGAACAGGCACCGGCGCAGGCGCGTAGCCGCCCTCGTAATGCGCGTACCCGTCGGAGGACGAATGGGGAGACGGATTGGATGGCGGGTCTTCCGTCTCCGCGGGCCACGGCGCGGGGACGTTGTCGAACGGTTCGTCCATAGGCGTGCCGGGCGCCGCCTCGCCAAAATTGGCGTAGCGGTCGTCCTCTAGACCAGGAGGCGCGGGCTGGCGGGAGACCGGATGGGACGGGCCGCCCAGATCGGGATAGTTGGCCCGCGGGAGAGAAGCGGGAGAGACGGGCGCGGGAGCGGCTGGCCCCTCGCGCGGCTCAGTGCGGGTCTGCAGCCGTTCGCGCGCGGAGGCGAGGATTTCCTCCGTGCTCGCAGGCTGCGTGAAATCGGTCTGCGGCGGGGCTGGATAATGCGGCGCGGGTGCCGGGACCGGTGCGGGCGGTGGAGGCGCGGCAACCGGCGCTGGCTGGGGTTGGGGTTCTGGCCGGGGCGCAGGCGCGGCGACAGGCGGTGCAGAGACCGGCGGCGCGGCGCCGGTTGGCGCGGGTGACGGAGCCGGCACGGGAGCAGGCGACGGCGGCGGAGGCGCGACCGGCGCGGCCCGTTGCAACGCCCTGATCACCTCCTCGAAGGTCAGTCCCTGCACGCGCAGGAAGTTCGCGGCCGCGCTGGTCCCGTCTCCCACGATGGCCGCAAGCACGATCGCGCCGTTGATCTCGCGGCGCCGTCCCTGCCGCGCAGCCGCCGCGGCCGCTTCGAGAATGCGCCTCAAGTCGGTCGATATGGCGGTGGTCTGAGTGCTGTTCGGCTGCAGGCGGTCGTCGGAGCGGCCCAGATACTCCGAAACTTCGGCCGCGAGCTGAGCCAGATCGACGTTGCTCGCCTTCATGACGACCGTCGCTTCGGGATCCTCGGTCAGCGCCAGGAGCAGATGTTCGAGCCCGACCTCGCGGTGGCTTTGCGCGGTTGCATAGTCCGCGGCCCGCGTCAGCGTCGCCGTCAGGTAAGGCGACATAGGAATTCTACCGAGATCATCGACGATCATGGTCGTCATTCAGGCTTCCCTTTGAACGCCGCCCCTGCCCGCCAGTCCCTCCTGCCGCCGGCAAATCGGCGCAGCCAGGCCTAGCGGAGCGGATCTCCGCCGAATCTCCCATGTGGGATATGACGTTATGATCCCAATCCGGGCAAGGTTGGACCCCAAACCCGGAGAACTCAACGCGTAATCTTGGCGCGTGAATGTGTAGGAAATCCGTTGAGACGCGCCGTCCAAGGGGTATATGTGCCTGCCGGACGCGGACCGGACCCGAATTCCGTGGAGAATGCTGCGCAGCAGGAGCCGAACGAACGATGGCGAACGTGAAGGACATGCCCGGCGCGGCCCAGGGTAATTTCGATACGAAGGAAGTTTCGGCACACGTCCAGGCCCGCATTCTCGCGGAAGCGCTTCCCAACATGCTGCGCTACGACGAGGAGACCGTCGTCGTGAAGTTCGGCGGCCACGCCATGGGCGACCAGGCGCTGTCGGACGCCTTCGCCCAGGACATCGTCTACCTGAAGCAGTCTGGCGTGAATCCGATCGTCGTGCACGGCGGCGGCCCACAGATCGCGACCATGCTGAAGAAGCTCGACATCACGTCCGAGTTCGTCAACGGCCTGCGCGTAACGGACAAGGCAACCGTCGAAGTCGTCGAGATGGTCCTCGCCGGCCGCATCAACAAGGACATCGTCCTCGCCATCAACCGTCAGGGCGGCAAGGCCGTCGGCATCTGCGGCAAGGATGCCAACCTGATGATCGCGCGCAAGATCACCAGGATGGCCGACCCCAAGACGAACGAGGTCATGGACGTCGACATCGGCTTTGTCGGCGATCCGCTGCACGTCAACCCGCACATCGTCGACGTCATCTCGAAGTCCGATCTGATCCCCGTCATCGCGCCCATCGGTATCTCGCCGGAAGGCGAAACGCTGAACATCAACGCCGATACGTTCGCCTCGGCCCTCGCCGCGCGCATGAAGGCCAAGCGCCTGCTGCTGCTGACCGACGTCGAAGGCGTGCTCGACAAGAACGGCAAATTGATCCCCGAACTCGCCGTGGACGAGGCCCAGGAGCTGATCCGCAATGGCACCATCACGGGCGGCATGATCCCCAAGATCGAAGGCTGCATCGAAGTGGTCGAAGCGGGCGTCGAGGCCGTGGTCATCATCAACGGACGTGTGCCGCACAGCGTGCTGCTCGAGCTACTGACCGATCACGGCGCCGGCACGCTCGTTGGCCGGCGCAAGCCCAAGCCGAAGATTGCCGGATGACGGCGAGCCGCTCCAGCACGCCGGGCGCATCTGCCGCAGCCGCAAAACCGGCTCTGCTCGCGCCGCGCGCCGGGCTCACGCCGCGAGGCTTCGACAGCACCGACGTCTGGATCTTCGATCTCGACAACACCCTCTATCCGGCCGAATGCAATCTGTTCGCCGAAGTCGATCGGCGCATGGGTGAATTCATCGCCCGTTACCTCGGCGTTCCGTACGTCTACGCCCGCCACCTGCAGAAGACCTACTATCGCCAGTTCGGCACGACGCTTGCCGGCCTTATGAAGATCCACAAGCTCGACCCGGCCGAGTTCCTGGCCTACGTGCACGACATCGACCTCTCCCCGGTCGGCGCATCGCCCGCCTTGCGCGCTGAAATCGAAGTCCTTCCCGGCCGCCGGCTGATTTTCACCAATGGATCGCACCGCCATGCGGAGCGCGTCGCCGAAAAACTCGGCGTGCTCGATCTGTTCGAGGACATCTGCGATATCGCGGCGTGCGAGTACGTGCCGAAGCCGGAGGCCGAAGCCTTCCAGCGCATGATCCGCCGCCATGGCGTTGCGGCCGCTCGCGCGGCGATGTTCGAGGACATGCCGATGAACCTTGCCGTGCCGCACGATCTCGGCATGACGACGGTGCTCGTCCATTCGAGCTATCTCGATCATCCCGTCCAGCAGCAGATGAAGTCCTGGACCGAGCTGCCCGACCACATTCACCACATGACGCTCGACCTGACGGGATTCCTGCAGGATCGCCGTGCTCCGATCGGCGGTCCCGCGGGCGCCTAAACTTTGCCCGGCGCCAGCGGCTAACGTCGGCGACACGTCAATTAAATTGGGGTTTTCATGTCCGAGATCGATCGTCACACGATGGGCGCGCAAGACGGCCTGAGCCGCCGCTCCGCTCTGGCTCTCGGCGGCGCGGCACTCGCAGGCGCGGCCGCCCTCTTTGGCGCCGCACCAAAGAGTCTCGCTCAGGACCCGCACGCCGGCCATGAGCACCGCACCGAAACAGATGCCAACAGCAAGGCGGCCTCGCAGCACCAAGCCCTGATCGACGCGGCGGCCGACTGCGTGCGCCGCGGCGAAGCGTGCGTCCCCCATTGCCTGGAGACGCTGGCCAAGGGCGACACCATGCTCGCCGAATGCCTGGAGAGCGTGCTCGCCATGATGCCGGTGTGCACCGCGGTCACGCGCCTCGCGTCCATTGATGCGCCGCGGCTGAAGGAGCTCGCCAAGGTCTGTGGTGACATCTGCGCCGACTGCGAGAAGGTCTGCCGCAAGCACGAGAGCCATCACGAGGTGTGCAAAGCGTGCGCCGATGCGTGCGCGGCCTTCGTGAAGGAGAGCAAGAAGCTGACTGGCGCTTAGAGTGCTTCCGGAAAAGTGGGAACCGGTTTTCCGATTAGAAGCACGACAAAACAAAGACAGAGTCGTTCCGAGATTCCACGTAAAGCGGAACGACTCTAGTTCGCCGGCCTCAGCCCTGCTTCTCCCACCGTCCGGTGTCCGCCGATTGCCGCCAGTAAGTCACCGTGCATCCGGCGGCGCGCGCCGCTTGCCATTGGCTGCGCGCCCGTCCCGTGGCCTCGGTGTCGCGACCGTCGAAAATGCAGACGATACGCGAAAACCCCTGATATTCCGCGATTTCCGCGCCATCGACGAGAAAGCGCACGCCCGCGCCGTTGGGTGTTTCGTCGCCCAGCGTGAGATAGACCGGCTGGCGCGCCGGATCGCCGTCGCGCAGCGTTCCGTGCGGCAGAAAACTAGCGTCGTCGTATGTCCACAAGAAGAGATCGATCGCTTCGAGCCGTTCCTGACTTCCCGCCTGCACGACGGCGCGCCATCCGCGCTCGAGCGTACGCGCGACGAGCGACGGCAACACGCTTTCGAGCGAGGTGCGCTCGAGGTGATAGAACAGAACCTCGGCCTTCTCGTCCGTCATCGGCATCCGCATTAGAAAAATTGAGCCCTTGATGTTTAAGGGCGTGTCACCTATCTACCGAGGTCCGGTGCGGCGCCATCTTTGGTGACGCCCGTGCGGGCGGTGAGTGAGGCAGCATCTTCGGGTTCGCTGCCATGCTCCCGCCCGCTGCGATTCTCGCTTCGAGTAGTTCCGCTGCGAGTTGTGGGCGACGCGCATCGGATCGGGGCAGCCCGCGAGGGATTGACGTCCCCCGGCGGGCCCAGCAGTCACTCACTTCTTCTTCAGATACTTCCTCGGCACCATGCCGGCGTCCACGAGCGCATCGAAGCACTGTTTGCTGAGATTGCCACGCTTGCCGGCCAGCGTGATGCAGTCCCGCAGCGCAGACGATCCGACCTTGTAGGCAGGGCAATGCGTGTCGTAATCGCCGCGGCACGCGTTCTCGACTTTTTTGCTGTAGGCATTCGCCTCGACCGAGACGAACGAGATCGCAACCGCTGCGATCATCGCCGTGCGAACGGCGCGCCGCACGGCCGCCGTCGGGACTGAACTGACAACTTCGGACATCGTATTTCCTGTTTCTTGATTTCAACCGGCCGGATCCCCGCCGGAAATTACCCCGCGCAACAGGCCCGCGCCAGAGACATTGTAAGCGCCAGGGCCAACGTCAAAATGGGCGCGACATGTCGGTTACGCCGCTTCGGCCGCGTCGGCGCCGAGGCAGAGGCGGCAAGAAAATGCGGTCAATACAGGAAACTAAGCCGAGAGATCCCGGCAGGCGCTATCGGCCCCGCCGCTTCGGCGCAAACGGATTGTCGCCGCTGCGCAGATTGAGCCGGATCGGCACGCCGGGCAGATCGAACGCCTCGCGCAGGCTGTTCACGAGATAACGCTGATACGTTTGCGGCAACGCATCGGGACGCGTGCAGAAAGCCACGAACGTTGGCGGCCGCGTCGAGGGCTGCGTCATGTAGCGGATCTTGAGGCGGCGGCCGGAGGGTGCGGGCGGCGCATGGCGCGCCAGCGCCTCCTGGAGCCAGCGGTTGAGCTTCGGCGTCGCCACGCGCTTGTTCCAGATGTCCGACGCCGTCACGATCGCCTTGAGCAGCTTGTCGAGGCCCTTTTCACTCGCCGCCGAGATCGGCACGACGGCGACGCCGGGAACCTGGGCCAGTCCCGCGCCGATCTTATCGAACATCGCCTTGAGGAACTTCTGCTTGTCCTCGATGAGGTCCCACTTGTTGATGGCGATGACGAGCGCGCGACCTTCCTCCGTCACATGTTCGCCGATGCTGAGATCCTGATGCTCGAGCCCGCGATCCGCATCGATCAGCAACACGACCACCTCAGCGAAACGGATCGCCTTGATCGAATCCCCGGCGGAAAGCTTTTCCGCGAGGTCCGTGATCTTCGCGCGCCGCCTGAGCCCCGCCGTGTCGAACAGCTTGATGGTCTGCCCGTTCCATTGGATGTCGCTCGCGACCGTATCGCGCGTCAGCCCCGGCTCCGGCCCCGTGATCATGCGATCCTCGCCGAGCAGCGCGTTGACGAGCGTGGACTTGCCCGCATTCGGCCGCCCGACGATCGCCACACGCAGCGGCTTGCGTGGCTGGACAGGCTCGTCCTCGGGTGCATCGCCGTCGCGGCGTTTCGGCCGGCTCTTCGGCGTGAGACCGAGCGCCGCCATCGCGTCACGCTCGAGGTCCGACAGCCCCAGGCCGTGCTCGGCGGAAATCGCCACCGGCTCACCAAGTCCGAGCTTGAACGCGTCGTAGAACCCGCTGTCGGAGGTGCGGCCCTCGCACTTGTTTGCGATCAGCACCACCGGGCGCCCCGAAGCGCGCACCGTGGTCGCAAACGTTTGGTCCGTCGCCGTCACGCCCGCCTTGGCATCGATGACGAAAAGAACGAGATCGGCCTGCTCGATAGCCGCTTCCGATTGCGCCCGCATCCGGTCGGCGATCGAGCCGCGCTGCGCGACCTCAAGACCTGCCGTGTCGATCAGGCTGACGACGTGGCCGCCAAGCTCCGCCTCGCCGTGCTTGCGGTCACGCGTAAGCCCCGGCAAATCCGAGACGAGGGCGTCGCGGGTACCGGTGAGCCTATTGAAAAGGGTCGACTTCCCGACGTTGGGCCGGCCGACGATGGCGATTTTTGGGGTCATGTCACGCTCGCTTGAGGCGCGCTTATGGCCTGAAACGTCGCGAAAAGCAAAGCGGCACAGCCGCCGCCCACTCAGGCCAGGATTGAGGCGAGGATCGTAACCGGCCGGTCTGGCCCGCCGCGGGGCCCTCCAGGAACCCGCCCGCATGGTTAAATCAGTCCCCGGCGCGTCCGACCATCTTCACAGATGCGGCCGCATGTAAACCGGCTTGGGCACCGCGCAAGGCAGGACAGCCCGGCCACCGCACATCCACCAAGCGTCAGGCCAGCGCCGCTATTGCGCCGAAGCGTGCCACTCGTTGGATCCGTCGGCGCAAACGTGCATCACGATTTCGCAATTCTTGCCGCCGTCGTTGGCGCACGCTTCGAGTGACAGCGTCTTGGCGGACTCGAGCGTCGTGTCGGAAGCCCAGCCCGTACCCCAGTCGTCCTTGCCGCGCAAACCGCTCGCGATCGACCAGCATTGATCCTTGAACGTGACGTAGTGCTCGCACCCGCCCTGCTCCGAACGCGACGTGCACTCACGCATCGCCGCTTCCTTCGCCTTGTCTTCGTTGCCATGCTTGATCGAGTGAAAGATCATCGACTGCGAGTCTTTCGCCACGCCGCCCCAGTCGTCGATCCAGTACGTGGCGCCCGGCCCGCATTCGGCCGCCAAGGCCCGGAATGCGCGTTCGAACCCATCGGTCGAGAACGTGAGCTTCAGCGTGCCGCCGAACACCGAGGCGCCCGTCATCTGCACCTCGCCTTGGTGATAACGAAGCGTCCGCGTGACCTCCCGCGACCACGACCCGTCAGCGTCCTGGATCATCGAGATGTTCTCGCCGTCCACCTGCAGCAGTTGATGCGTGCCGCCCGCCGACATGCTGATCGGAAGCGACGTATCGAACAGGTTCGATTTCGCCATGTAGATGTCGATTTCGTCGACGTTGTCGGTTTTACGCTTGCGCGAGAACGCCAGCGTCGGCCGCGTCGTCACGAGCGTACGGCCCTCGATCTGGGTTGCGCCCGTCGAGATCGAGCACAGCTCCGTGTTTTGCTCGTAGAGCCAGCGCCCGTCGGCAACCGCGCCCGGCACGGTGTAGTTGTCGAGCTCGACCGGCTCCTCGAGGATCCGGTTCACGGTGGCCTGGTTCAGAATGCCGGTTTTGTGCTCGCCGATGGCGCCCTGATACGCCTTCAGGCCCTCGCGGATGTCGGAAATCGTCGCCGTGCCCGTGCCGGTCATATGGCCGAGACGGCGCAGCACCAGCTCCACGCGGCCCCACACCGCATTCGCATCCTGGCTCGCGAAGATCGGCAGGCGCCGCTCCTCCGTCGTGTCCACGGCGGCGGCTTCGCCTTGTGGCGTGGGGACCGGCGACACCGTCGTCTTGGGCTCGCTGCTGAACGTGCGGATCAAGAACACGGCAAGCATCACGAGCGCCGCGCCGCGCAGCACGTAGTCGGGCCATCGCAGCGGCGTCTTGTCCGCATCGCCGGGGGGCTTCCCGTCGCCACCGCCGCCGCCGAAAAAGCGCGTGACCTTCGTCTTCACGTCCGCGCCCGGCTGGTAGCGCGTGGCCGCAGTCGGCACGGAGCCGCGGCCGCTCGGCGCTCCCATCAGCTTGCGCCGCCACTCGCGAATGGTGACGGGCCGGTTCTCGGAATCCGTTTGCAGCGCCCAGTCCACCGCGGCGAGAAAGTCGCTCCGGTACGCGCCGCGCGCCGTCTCGCTGGCCGGCACATAGGTGTCCCTGCGCACGCGCGACAGCGCGTCCGGCGGCGGCCCACCCGAGATGACGCTGTAGATGGTGGCGCCGAGCGAATAGATGTCCGACCACGCGCCCTGCTGGCTCGTTTCGCGATCGTATTGCTCGATCGGCGAATAGCCGGGCTTGACGATCGCGGCCACGGTTTGCGTGCGTCGCGCGAGCGCCTGGCGGCTGGCGCCGAAGTCGATCAGCACGGGACTGCCGTCGTCGCGGATCAGGATGTTGTCCGGCGAAATGTCGCGATGATAGATGCCCGCCGCGTGCAGCGCTTCGAGCGCATTGAGCAGCGGCTCGAGCACCTGGTCGAGTTCGCGCTGCTGGGGAGGTTTCGGAAACCGGTTCTCGAGCGTTTGGCCTTCTTCGAACGTCATGACGAAGTAGCCGGTCTCGTTACCCTCGAAGTACCGCATGCAGCGCACGATGTTCGGGTGCTGCAGACGCGCGAGGCGGCGCGCCTCGTCGATGAATTGCGACAGCCCCCACTTGAATTGCTCGACCTCGCTCCGCCCGCGCGGCTGCACGGTGACCGTGTTCGACCGGCTCGCGAAATCGCGCGGAAAGTATTCCTTGATGGCGACGTCGATATCGAGCTTCACGTCGCGCGCGCGATAGGTGATGCCGAAGCCGCCCGCGCCGAGGATGCCGTCGATGCGATATTCGTCCGCGAGAAGCGTGCCGATGGGAAGCGAGAATTCGTGTTCCATTCAGGGCCCTGACGTGAGGATGTCAGCCTGCGCGATGCGCGCGGCTGGCAAAACGGAAAGCAAGTGTCATAAGTCTCGCCCCAGATGGAACGTGTATCCCACCGCGCCGAACCGGACCGGTTGGCCCGCCGGCACGACGGCCTTGGTGACGCGATCGGTGCCGATGAACGTTCCGGCGCTCGACCCGAGATCCTCGATCCAGAGCGCCCCGGCCTTGTCGAGCCACAGGCGCGCATGGCGCCGGCTGACGCTCTCGTGCGTGAGCACCACGTCGGAACTGCGCGAACGCCCGACGATCAGGGGTTGCCCACTCGCGAGCTTGTCGCGGTCGATCACGAATTCCGGACCCGCCGCCTTGGGAACGAGCGTGAGGGCCTTGTTACGCCGCGCCGGCGGTGGCGCGAGCCGCTCGCGCTTGGCGCGGTCGCGCGCCACACGGTCGCCGAAGCCCGCGTCCGCCACCACCTGGCTGACGCGGTTGGCGACGGCCGTCACCGGGCGCACGACGGCCGGGACCTGCTTGCGGTAAGCGATGAACAGCGACGCCGCGGCAAGCGCGAGACTGGCGAAGAACATCGGAAACATCAGCGCATTGGACGCGGTGCTCGTGATGTTGCAAGTGCTCGAGATCACCTGCGGTGAAAAGCTTGCGACTTCCAGGAAGCGCGTGATCTCCCTGGGGTGAATGGCATAAAACACGCCCTGCGGATCGTTCTCAACCGCGCGGATCGTATTGACGCCGAGCACGCGCCCGCAGCTGTCGATCAGCGGCCCGCCGCTATTGCCCTGGTTGATGGCGGCGGAGTGCTGCAGCGCCGGCCCGTCGATGCTGCGGAAGTAGCTGAGGTTGCGCGACGCAACGCCTTCCGTCCACGTCGGCCGATAGAAGTCTTCGTCCTGCGGACCGAAGCGGACGGACTTCATTTCGCCGGTGCTCTTGTCGGCAAACAGCGCCACGTCGGCCGTGCCGGGAAATCCGATGGCGATCACGCGCGTGGTCGCTTTCGTCTCGTAGCCTGCCAGCGGCAGCGCTTCACCGGGCAGATCGCTCACCGCTTCGAGAACCGCCAGATCCTTGTCCGGAGACCGCCTGAGCAGCTTGGCGTCGATCACCTTGGGTTTGCCGTCCACCAGCATGGCGAGGTGAAAGCTCGCCCCGCCCTCGACCACGTGATTGTTGGTCACGACGATGCGGCGGCCGGACACGATCCAGCCCGTGCCGATGCTCATCTGGTCGGGATTGTTGATCTGGGGCGCCATCACCCGGACAACGCTTGCCTCGATGGCCGACGTGTCGAACGCTTCGCTGGCGGCCGAACGGTCTGCGGGCAGGTGCAGGAAGCCGAGAAGCGCCGCGAGGGCGAGGAATCTCCAACGCTTCGGCACGGCAGGCTTCGCCATCTTCTGCCCCATGAGCGAGGTGGACTGAAGATGAGTATAAAGGCAAACGCATCCGCGAAGCTAGGTGCTTCGGCAGATGTCCTTACCTTCCTGGCCACGAGAAGCGCGGCAGTAACAATGAGGTACGGGAAACGTCGAGATCAGCGCTGGCTCAGTTGAAGGCGACGAGTTTGGCGTCGTCCGTCAGCACGAACAGCTTGCCCTGAGCCACGATCGGCGTGATGAAAACCGGCCCGCCAACACCCATCTGGCCTGTCACGCGCCCGGTTGCAGCATCCACACCTGCCAATTGGCCATCCTTGGAGGCCAGCCACAGGGTGCCGTTGGCCAGCACCGGCCCCGACCATGTGTTCGAATTGGGCAGCTTCACCGTCCACTGCACTTTGCCGTCGCGCCGGTTGAGCGCCATGAGCTGGCCCGTGGTGTCGACGACGAACACCGTATCTCCAACCACGTAAGGGGCTTGTGTTCCCGGCAGGCTGATGGACCAGAGCCGTTCGCCGCTGGACGCGACCGTGGCAACCATGCGCCCGCCGTGGCCGATGGCGAAGACCGTGCCGTTGTTGAGCGCCGGCCGGGCCGCATCGCTCATCGAAGCGAGCTGAGAGGTGGTGCGCGAGCGCGACAGGCTTTCCGACCAGAGGCCGCTGCCGTCCGAGATACGCAGCGCGACGAGATCGCCCGACGGATAGGGAACGACGACGACATCCCCTTCCACTGCGGGGCTGGCGTTGAGGCCGAGGCTGGCCTGCTGCGGCAACCCGCGCACGACCCACAGCTCCGTCCCGTCGGTCGTGGACAGGCAATAGAGCTTGCCCTCGATGGTCAGAACGAACAGCCGGTCGGCTGCGGAGGTCGGCGCCGCGCGGATCGGCACGCCGATGTTCTTTTCCCAGAGCCGCTTTCCGGTCGCCGGATCGAGCGCGATCACCGCGCCAAAGCCGCTGACCCCATAGAGACGCCCGCCGTCCGCGGCGATGCCGCCGCCGTAGCCGCCGCCGTCTTCGGCCGTCAGGTTGAGGATGTTCTGGGTGATGGCGGAAAAGCCGGGGCCCTTTTTGTCGGTGGTGGGCGCCAGCGTCGCGCTCCAGACCGCCGCACCGCCGGATACTGCGAACGCGGAAACCTTGCCGTCGGAATCGAGCGCGTACACGCGCCCGTCGTAGACGATCGGTGGAGCCGAGACGCGGCCGACCTTGCTGGTGCCCTTGCCGGCGCTGACGCTCCAGGTCTGGCGCAGCGTATTGCCGGCAAGCGCGAGATGGCCCGGCGCGTTGCTGGCCTCACCGCCCGGCTGCGGCCAGCTGTCGTTGAGATGCGGTGGCGGAAGCACGATCGGCGCATTGGCTTCGGCGAGTTCGCCGAACGCCTTGTCCTGCGTCGGAAGCACCGCGATGCGTTTGCCGGGCAGCGGCGGCACCGTCTCTTTGAACGGGTTGAGATCGCCCATCTTCGGCAGGCTGGGCAGGCTGTCCGAGCAGCCACCGGCGAGCGCGCCGGTCGCCAGGACGGCGAGCCCCCCGAGGAGTGCAGCCCAGCTCGGGCGACGCGGCGTCATGTTCAACCCTCCAGGACCGACCCTTAGAGTGCTTCCGGAAAAGTGGGTGCCGGTCATGGCGAAGCCACGCCAGCGACAGTGTCCGATAAGAAGCACGATAAACAAAGAACTAGAGGCGTTCCGCGATCCACTTGAGCCGGAACGACTCTACGGAGTCGATGCGGGTTTCTCCGTCTTCTTCTCTGCAGCCGGCGTCTCAGGCTTGGCCGGGGTCGCAGCAGGCGCCGAAGTTGGCTCGGCCGCCTTCGGTTCGGCGGGTGACGCGGCGGGCGCGGTCTGCGCAGCCGGTGCCGGAGCGGCCTTGGAAAGCTCCGAAGTGGCGATCCTGCCCATCAGGCGATCGATGCGTTCCCTCGCGGACTGCGTCAGCCCGGGTTCGGCGAGCAGCGGCGCGAGAATGGTGCGCGCCTCGTCGAGCTTGCCGGCCTTCAACGCCGCGGTGCCGAGCAGTTCGCTTGCGATGTAGCGCCACGAGCTGTCTTCACCCGTCAAAGGCTTGAGCCGATTCTCCATCTCGGTAAAGTCGGCCTCGCCGAGACGCAGCGATGCGGCTTGGATACGCGCGAAATCGGCGAGCAGCGGGTCGGTCGAGGTATCGGCCACGACCTTATCGAAAGCCGCGAGGGCTTCGGGGCGCTTGTCTGTTTTCAGGAGCGAGCCGGCGTGCGCCAGGGCCGAGAGCGTGGCATAGCCTTTGGGTCCGCTGGCCGCGAGGCCGTCGAACGCCTTCCCGGCGTCCTCGATCTTGCCTGACTTGGCGAGATCGACAGCCTGCTCGTACTCGGCGCCCGCCTGGTTGGCCTGCACGACGCGCTGGCTTTCCCAAAGCTTTGCGCCCGCAATGATCGCGATGATCGCGACGGCCGTGCCGGCGATATAATATCCGTAGCGTTCCCAGAACTTTGCGAACTGTTCGCGGCGGAGCTCCTCTTTGACTTCGCGGAACAGCGCGTCGTTATTGTCGACCATAAAAGCCCCGTAACACCCATTGTGATTGACGCTTGCCCAAGCCGTGAAAGACCAGCCGTAACGACGGCTGGGGGCTCTCGCAACCCGACCGGGCCACCGGCCCGCTGAGATGCGCTAGATAGCGCGCTAACCCCGCTGAGAGCAAATGATGTGAGACCGGTTCCCGCCGGTTCTCAACCGCCGCCGCAAAATGCTCAGCTTTTCCGGCTTTTTCGTGACTGCGCGGACCCCTGAGGGGGATCCGCCTCTGCGCCGTCCTTCATGGTGTAAACATGCTCTTCGCCCGGGAAGCGGCGGCCGCGGACATCCTCCGCGTAGGCCTGGATGGCCTCTTCGATGGCAATCGCTACCGCCCCGAATTTCTTGACGAATTTCGGCACCCGCGGCGACAGCCCGAGCATGTCTTCCATGACCAGGATCTGCCCGTCGCAGGCCGATGACGCGCCGATGCCGATGGTCGGGATCGGGATCGCGTCCGTGATCCGGACCGCGAGCGGCTCAGCCATCGCCTCGAGTACGACGGCGAACGCACCGGCCTCGGCCACCGCGCGGGCGTCGTTCTCGATCGCCGCCCATTGATCACGAGTCCGGCCCTGCGTCTTGAACCCACCGAAAACATTGATGGATTGGGGCGTGAGGCCGACGTGCGCCATCACCGGGATGCCGCGATCGACCAGATAGCGCGTCGTCTCCGCCATGCGCTGGCCGCCCTCGAGCTTGACGGCGCCGCAGTCCGTTTCCTTCATCACCCGCGCCGCGTTCCGGAAGGCGACCGAAGGGCTCTCCTCATAGGAGCCGAACGGCATGTCGACCACGATCAGCGCCTTCTTCGCGCCCCGCACCACGGCGCGCCCGTGCACGATCATCATGTCGAGCGTCACCGGCACGGTCGTCTCGTAGCCGTGCATGACCATGCCCAGGCTGTCGCCGACGAGCAGGAAATCGCAATACTTGTCGGCAATCGCCGCCGTGTGGGCGTGGTAGGACGTGAGCGAGATGATCGGCTTCACCCGCTTCATGGCGGTGATGTCGGGAGCCATCAAGCGGCGGCTCAGCGGATGGAGGGACATGGTCCTGCTGACGTCTCCAAGAGAACTCTGGGACGCGGACCCTACCCCCCGCCGCCCGGCGGCGCCAGTCGTGCGTTCGTGCAACGTCAACGGCCACTTCGTTGACATTGCAGCCACACTGAGCATCCCGAATTCACACCGGTAATCTCCCGAATTGCGCAGTGGGAAAATGATCTGGTAACCTTGAGGCCTTATAAATAACTTTCAAGAACGCCTCATTAATCCTTGTTTCACTTCGATTTTTGCCGAAATCAACTGACAGGGATGGTTGTACCGTGCCCCTCATCGCAAAACCTCAGAGCGCAAACGGCTACGTTCCCGCAGCGGCACGCGCCCTCACCCTGGCTGCGCTGGCAGCCGTGCTCGTCGCCGGTCCGGGCTTGGCCCCGCCGCACGCGGCGGCCCAAGGCCTGTTCGGCACCTGGGACGACGCGGCGCCACCGGCCAAGCCGCCGCGCAAAGCGAAGCGCCGCGTGGATCCGGCCGCCAGCGAAGACGACGAGGTCAAGCCATCCGGCAAGAAGAAGGGCGCCGAGACAGCCGCCGGGCGTGCGGCCTCGGGTCCGCTCGTGATCAACGTGTCCCTCTCGCGCCAGCGCCTCGTCGTCTATGACGCGAACGGCCCCATCGCGGAATCGCCGGTCTCGTCCGGCCGCGTCGGATACGGCACGCCGGCCGGCGTCTATTCGATCGTTCAGAAAAAGCGCCAGCACTATTCCAACCTCTATGCCGGCGCCTCGATGCCGAACATGCAGCGCATCACATGGTCAGGCGTGGCCCTGCACGCTGGCGCGCTCCCCGGTTATCCCGCCTCGCACGGCTGCATCCGTCTCCCGCATGGCTTCTCCGGCAAGCTGTTCGGTCTGACGAGCATGGGCACGCGCGTGATCGTCAGCCGCGATCCGGTGACGCCCGTTCCGATTGCCCACGATCGCCTGTTTGCCGCCTTCCCGCCGGAGCCAGTCGCCACCGCGACGGCTAACGTGAAGGTCGCCGATGCATCGGGCGCCACCGGCGGTTCGCCCGTTTCGCAGGTGCTCGGCGTCTCCGCCGCTGTCGCATCCGAAACCCCCGAGGCCGCGAGCCCGAGATCGGCCTACCGGGAACGCCGCCGCCTGGAGATGGAAGCGCTGAACGGCGAGATCCGTCAGGCCGGATATGACCGGGCGGAGAAAACCTACAACCTCGCTCAAACCCAGAAGGCGGCCGCCGCGGCACGTCCGATGCTCGCCGCCGCACGGGCCGACGCCGACAAGGCCCAGGCTGAGATGACCGAATTGGAGCAGGCCAAGGCCCGCGCCGATCGCGAAATCGCCGATCTCGAAAAGCCGGACGCGCCGCCCGTCGATCGCGAGGAGCGCAAGTCCAAGAAGACGGCAAACAAGACCGCCAAGAAATCGATCGCGAAAAAAACGATGGACCCGGCCGCGCGCGAGGCGCGCATCGCCGAACTCAAGGATGAGTTGAAGGAATACCCGGCACTCGCCGAAGCGGCCCGCATCGCGTGGGCGTCGGCGGACGCCGTACTCAAGGCCGCGCAGGCCGCCGCCGCCGAAGCCGACGCCAAGCGCACCGCCGCCATGAACGAACTCGCGGAGGCCAACAACCGCCTGCAACGGGGATTGTCGAAGGAACTGGCCGCCAAGCGCATGGAGCAGAAGCGCAACCTTCCTGTCTCGGTGCTCGTCAGCCGCTCCAAGAAGCGTCTCTACGTCCGCCAGGGCTACGAGGACATGTTCGACGTCGAGGTCGCCTTCGACAACCCCGACGAGCCGATCGGCACGCACGTCTTCACGGCGTTGGCCTACAATGCGGAGCGGACGGGCATGCAGTGGAGCGTCGCGTCCATCGCCTACGACAAGGCGCGGGACGTCAAGAAATCGAAGAAGGACAAGACCGCGAAAATCAAGGAGCAGCCCGCGCCGGTATCCACTTCGCATCAAACCGCAGCCGCCGCCCTCGATCGCGTCACGATTCCCGAAGACGTGCGCGAGCAGATTGCGGACGTGATGAAGCCGGGCTCGTCGCTGATCATTTCCGACACCGGCATCGGCAACGAGACCGGCGAATACACCGACTTCATCGTCCCGCTGCGCTAGCGCCATTTCCGATCAGACGGACCCGCCAGTGTTTATGCCCTCCCCTTGACGGGGAGGGTCGCGCGAATGCGCGGGGTGGGGTGAAGCCAGAGAACAAACGTGAGTATTGTAACTCCCCCCGCCCCTAGCCCTCCCCGCGTCCATGCGGAGCATGGCTTCGCCATGACGGGGAGGGGGAAGTGCTTGCGATTCCGTATGATCGGATTTTGCTCTAGCGCAACGTCACGGCAAGCGCGGGACGATCTCCGGCGGCGACACGAGCACGTCGACTGCATCGCCGAGCGTCACCTCCCCGCCTTCGAGCACAGCGCACGTCACGCCGCCGCGCCACTCCGGATGCAGCGCCTTCAGCAGGCCGCCGAACGCCTCGTCCATCCGCCGGCACGGCTGCGTCGGGTACGTCACCTCGAGCGTCACCGGTCCGACCCGCAGGACGCCGCCGCGCGCCCGTGGCAGACGCACGCCCTCGACGAGCAGGTTCGCCCGCCGCGTCGTCCACGGCAGATCGACCGGCCCGCCGTCGTCGGCATTGAGGTCTCCCAGAGCCGCGCGCCAGTCCTCGATCGCCATCACCGTGATCCGGCGCTTCGGAAACTTCGGCCCCTTGTGATCGCCGTCGAGCCCACCCGAAAGGGAGATGGTACCCGTCCCGATCTCCTCCATCGGTGCGCGCACCGCCGGCCGGCGCGCGATCCCGATCAACCGCCCCCCGATCAACCGCCCCGATGTGGGGGCAGCCGTCACGGCGCGAAGCTGACGCTCGTCAGCGGCACGCCGATCAGCGCGCCATGGCCGCCGAACATCAGGAAGGCGTAGAGCGCGAGCCCGGCCACGACGACCAGCACGTCATTGAGCGGGCTTGCCGGTGCCGGCGGGATCGTCACGCCCGGCCGCCGTTTCACGGAAATCCGGTCGTAGACGGCGAAGGCGAGGAATCCTCCGAACAGCAGCAGCGACCCGAGATCGCCATTCACCAGCAGATGCGCCAACGCCCACAACTTGATGGCCGCCAGCATCGGATGCTTGACCGCCGTGCGGATGCGCGACGGCACGAACGCGGCGACGATAAAGATCATCGCTGGGATCATCAGAAGGAACGCGATGTGGCGCGTCCACGATGGCGGATCGAACAGCACCGGGTTCTTGCCCGGCATTAGCTGCAGCTTGTGGTAGCCCATCACGATGAGCGCGAACCCGATCAGCGAAACCACCGAGAACGCGATTCTGTAGGCCCCGGCGCCGAACCGCTCGACCAATCCGTCGCGCAGGCTGGGCGACGTCGGAACGAGGTGAATGGCGAAGAAAAGCAACAGGCCGAGCGTCAACAAAAGCATCGTGATCATCCCCCGAAGTGAGTTGCCGGCGCGGCGAGGCAAGCGAATCGAAAATTTCGCAGTGCACCAACATTGCTCGATGCGAAGCTTTTTAGCATAATCGCGCGCAGGCGGAACGCGTCCCGATTGACGCCGTTGTGGCAACGAGGTTGTGGCAACGAGCGGGAGTCTGCATACGCGCCGCACAGGCGGAGATTGGTCCATGGCAGGAGCGGGCAACAAGTCCCTCAAAGCCGCGCTTTTCGAAGCAGGGCTCGGCGAGCGCCCGCCTGAAGCGCCGCGCACGGCCGCGCCGGCGGCCACCCATGGAGCCGCGCCGGCGGCCGCCCGTGGAGCCGCGACTGCGACCACCCATTGGCCCGCCGCCAGGACGCGCCGCGCCCCAGCGCCGGAGGCGTCGGGATACGACGCGCCGGAGGCGTCCGGATACGACCCGTCGGAGGCGTCCGGATACGACGCGCCGGATGCGCCGAAACCTGCAACGGACTCGCCGTTAGTGCCCCCGGTGTTCAGCTCGGCCGTCACGAGCCCAACCCTCGAGATGTTCAAGGAGCTCAACCGGAAACCCGCGCGGGGCGAGCCTCCGGCGCAGGGCGTCGTATCTCCGCCGCCGTGGATGCGCGCGGCCCGTCGCGGACGCCGTCGTGCCCGCATGATGAATACGTTCGGCTGGGCCATGACGCTGGTGGTCGCCGGCGCCATCATCGGCGTCACGGGGCGCTATCTAGCCGTCGCCCCCGGTGTCCTCGGAGTGCCGAGTGCCCTCGAAGCCATGCAGGCACGCCCCTAGCGAGCCAAGGTCCTCGATCACTTAGGGCCGCGCAGGAGCCGGCGGCGTCGCGGCAGGCGCGGCCGACGCGTCGGTTGGAACCGGCTGCATCGCCGGTGGCGCCGCCGACACCTCGGGCGACGTGGGCGTGGACGCGGGAGCGGGCGCCGGAGCGACCGGTTTTGGCACCGCCAGGCAGGCGTCGCGAATATGCGTTTCCGCCAACGCCTTGGTCCGATCGAACTCCCCCGTGAACGGGATGAACGTCAGCCGCGTGAGCTTGTAGAGCTCGTTCGTGAATGTCGCCCCGCAATCGAGCACGAACTGATGCAGATCCGCCATGCGGCAGCTCTCGAGGACGGCCTTGGCGTCGCCGTCGGCCACCCGAGCGTCGTAGGCCTTCGTCACGCAGCGATCGACATCCGCCATCGCCGCGATCAGGTGATCCTCGAACAGCGGCTCCAACGCCGAGAACTTGAGATCGCCCGCCGCCTCGCGAATGGCGAACAGATTGAGCATCACGTTCTTGTTCCACTCGACGTACGCCTCGTCATACGCCTGCTTGCGATGGCGCACTTCCTCGACGTCGGCATTGCGGCGGATGGCGGACGCGACCATCCCCGCCCGCGTGCGGCGCTCGTAGACGAGATTGGCGATGGTCTCGATGGCGTGCCGGCGCGCCTGATAGGCGGAGTAGGTTTGCGCCAGCCATGCGCCGACGCTGGCGGTGATGATGCCGTTCAGGATTGCGGACGCGAGCGCGAATGTGATGAGTTGGCGTCGCGAGAGGCGGGCATGACGCAGCAGTGCTCTCGACATGCCCTTCGCCCCCCTGATGCCGACGCGGAGCTAGCCCCCCGTCATGCTCATATGTCGTCCAACGGCGGGCTTTTGAGCGCGCCGGTCGATCACGAAATCATGCCCCTTCGGCTTGCGCAGGATGGCCTCGTCAATGGCTTCGAACAAGAGGCCGTTGTCGGGGCTGGCACGCAGCGGCGCACGCAGGTCGGCAGCGTCCTCCTGCCCAAGGCACATGAACAGTGTACCCGTGCAGGTGACGCGCACGCGGTTGCAGCTCTCGCAGAAGTTATGGGTCAGCGGCGTGATGAAGCCCAGCCGGCCACCGGTCTCGCGCACCGTCACGTAGCGGGCCGGCCCACCGGTGCGGAACGGAATGTCTTCGAGCGTCCATTTGTCGAGCAGGCGCGCCCGGACGACGGACAGCGGCAGATACTGGTCGGTCCGGTCGCCCTCGATATCGCCGAGCGGCATTGTCTCGATCAGCGTCAGGTCGTGCCCTTCGCCGTGCGCGAACCGGATCAGGTCGTCGATCTCGTGCTCGTTGACGTCCTTGAGCGCGACCGCGTTGATCTTGATCGCGAGCCCTTCGCGCTGCGCGGCCTTGATGCCGTCGAGCACGTTGCCGAGATCGCCCCAGCGCGTGATGGCCTTGAACTTCACCGGATCGAGCGTATCGACCGAGACGTTGATGCGCCGCACCCCCGCCGCCCGCAGGTCACCCGCGAACTTGGCGAGTTGGCTGCCGTTGGTCGTCAGCGTCACCTCTTCCAGGCGTCCGGTTTCGAGGTGGCGCGACAGGGACTTGAAGAGCGACAGGATGTTCTTGCGCACGAGCGGCTCGCCGCCCGTGATGCGAAGCTTCCGCACACCCTTCGAAATGAAAGCCGAGCACAGCCGGTCCAACTCCTCGAGCGTCAGCAGGTCCTTCTTCGGCAGGAAGGACATGTGCTCGCTCATGCAGTAGACGCAGCGAAAATCGCAGCGATCCGTCACGGAAACGCGCAAATAGCTGACGTGCCGGCCGAACGGGTCGATCAGCTCCGAGGGCGACGCCGATTTGTCTGACGTCTGAGGTGGCGGCGAAAACGTCATGAATGATCCTTATGACCCGCGGCCGCGCCATCCGATCCCGGATTCACGCGGCTGTACCGGCCCCGGCGCAGTCTGCCCCCTATAGAGTAGCGGCGTTGGCGGCGACTTCAACCCCGCCGGGGGCTTGTTCGTACTCCTACAGCACGGTACTGCTAGGCCAAAATTGCCCGGCAATCTGGGCGAACATCGACTTCGGGGGACAGAAACGCAATGGCAAATACCAACGTGGCGGCGGGGCTGCGCGCACCCGGCCTGCTCGATCGCGAGACGATTGTCGCCAAAGCCGGCTTCAATCGCTGGCTCGTTCCCCCGGCGGCCCTCTGCATCCATCTCTGCATCGGCATGGCCTACGGCTTTTCCGTTTTCTGGAAGCCGCTGCAGGGCGCGCTGCTCGGAACGGACGGCAAGCCGCTCGCGGAGTGTTCTGCCGGCGCTGTGACCTTCGGCGAGAAGGCGGCCGGCACGCTGACAGCGCTCACCGCCACCGATTGCAACTGGAGCCAGTTCGACCTCGGCTGGATGTACACATTCTTCTTCGTGCTGCTCGGCGTTTCTGCAGCGATCTGGGGCGGCTGGCTCGAGCGCGCGGGACCCCGCAAAGCAGGCCTCGTCTCCACGCTCTGCTGGTGCGGCGGCCTCCTGATCTCCGCGTTCGGCGTCTACTCCCATCAGCTCTGGTTGATGTGGCTCGGCTCGGGTGTCATCGGCGGCATCGGTCTTGGCCTCGGCTACATCTCGCCGGTCTCGACCTTGATCAAGTGGTTTCCCGACCGGCGCGGCATGGCCACCGGCATGGCCATCATGGGCTTCGGCGGCGGCGCCATGATCGGCTCGCCGCTCGCGACCTTTCTCATGGACAAGGTGTTCAAGACCGCAACTGAGCCCGGCGTCTGGCAGACATTCGTCGCCATGGCCGCCATCTACGTCGTGTTCATGACCATCGGCTCATTCGGCTACCGCATCCCGCCTCCGGGCTGGAAGCCCGAAGGCTGGACTCCGCCGCCAAGCGCGAAGTCGATGATCACCTCCAACCACGTTCATCTCAAAGATGCGCACAAGACCTCCGCATTCTGGCTGATCTGGCTTGCGCTCTGCATGAACGTCTCGGCAGGCATCGGCATCATCGGCGCAGCCTCGCCCATGCTTCAGGAAACGTTCGGCGGCGCGCTCGCGGGCCAGGCCGGCGTCGGCTATCTCGACATGAAGAAAGATGTAGCACTCGCCGCGGCGGCCGCAGCCGTGGGCGCCGGCTTCGTCGGCCTCATTTCTCTCTTCAACATCTTCGGCCGCATCGCCTGGGCGTCTGCTTCCGACAAGCTTGGCCGGAAACTCACGTATTTCATCTTCTTCACGCTGGGCGCGGCCCTCTACGTGCTGGCCGCGTTCTCGGCGGATTGGAAGATCTTAGCGCTCTTCGTCGCCTGCTTCTGCCTCATCGCATCGATGTACGGCGGCGGTTTCTCGACGGTTCCCGCCTACCTCGCCGACATCTTCGGCACGCAGTTCGTGGGCGCGATCCATGGCCGGCTTCTCACGGCCTGGTCCACGGCGGGCATCGTCGGCCCGGTGGTCGTGAACTACCTCCACGACACCCGCTATGCCGAGGGCATCGCGCCGGATCAGCTCTACGGCCAGATTTTCTACATTCTGGCCGGCATGCTCGTGATTGGCTTCATCGCCAACCTTCTGATCCGTCCCGTCGATCCGAAATGGCACATGAGCGAGGCCGAGGTTGCCGCCGAGCAAGCCAAATTGACCTCCGCGACCGCCAGCGCCACGACCGGATCGTTCGGAATTGGCAAGGGCGGCCTGGATGCCAAGGCCGTTCTCTTCTGGTCGCTGGTTGGCGTGCCGCTTGCGTGGGGCGTCTGGCAGACCGCCGTTAAGGCGCTCGTGCTGTTCCAATAACGTCCGGGGAGCGTTCCTCTCCCCGCGGAGAGGGACGCTCATGCGGACGTCGATCATGTTTCTGGGCTGCGCGCTCGCGATCTCCGTCGCGGCGAGCCTGCCCGCGGGACCACCCGGCCCCTCGGCCATCTCCTCCGAAGCCGCTTGGCGGGCATCCGATCCATCTCAGCTCCGCCGCGCGCGCCTCGTCCGCATCGACGACACACCGCGCCGGCAACAGGCGCATGCGTCCCGGCCGGCCCACGAGAACATCGGCCCGTGGCTACTTCTGTTGACCGGCATCGGGACCGCGCTTGTGATCGCAGGATGCGGCATCCGCGCCGGGCTGCCGGGCCAAACTCTCCCACTGACCCAGGCGTTTGCGAAATTCACGTCCGCGTTGCGCGCCGTCTCCCCCGCCTAGCTCGCCGCGCCCGCAGCCGAGAACTCTCGCGACGGCCTCGGCAGCCGGGGAGCCAGACGCTCCTCGCGGCACGAGAACAAAATTGTCGACGCCTTTCGCTCCCGGCGGCAGTTCAGTTCGCGCCAACGAGACGACGAAAACGTGATCCGTGAAATTCTTCGCCGCGGCCACCAGCACACCGAGAGCGGCCTGCTCGTCATCCCCCACATCCGCGGTGACGATCCGCGCGGGCGTGCTTGCTGCGAACGCGATGCCCTGGATCACTGTCACCGGCTGGCGGAGATCCACGCGCGTGGCTATCACGCGCACGCCGCCGAGCGCCGCGGCCGCACGCACGGCGTCCGCCCCCTTTCCATCCGCGCGAAACGGAAGCGCATCCTGATCGACGCTGTCCCAGGCGATCGCCACACCTTCCCCGTCGCGGGCCAAGACATCGGCCACATCCCGCAGCCGGTAGTCGAACCCGTCCGCCAGCACGGCCACCGCGACTCCCCCCGGATCGCGCCCCGGCTTCAAGGGAGGATCGCCGGCCATGGCGTTTCCGCTGCAAAAGAAAAACGCCATGCCCCACGCGACAGCTCGGCCGGTCATCGCGCAACCTCGGAAAACCCGCCCTTCGCGAGCAACGCCGCGGCGATACCTGCGACGTCGTCGAGCGAGAACGCCTCCACGCCGACGCTGGTCGAGCTATCCGATGCAACGGCGAACACGAGCGGATCGCGATCTGCGAGGGGCGCGCCCTCGCCCTGCCCCGCGCGGCGCACTTCGATCTTCGGAATCGCGGCCTGCTTGTAGCCCTCGACAATAACGATGTCGGCTGGCGCAAGCGCGGCGACGATGGCGGCAAGCGGCGGCTCTTCCTCGTCGCGGATCGTCCCGTTCAACACCCAGCGCCGTGGCGAGACCAATGCCACCTCATGCGCGCCCGCGGCCCGATGACGGTCGCTGTCGGTGCCCGCTTCATCGGGAGAAATATCGTGATGCGTGTGCTTGACGGTCGAAACGCGGAAGCCGCGTTCGACCAGATACGCGACCAGCCGCGCGACGAGCGTCGTCTTGCCGGAATTCTTCCATCCGGCGACACCCACCACGAAGGGTCGTTGTCGCTCCCTGGTTGCGCCCCTGATTTGTAGCTCGCGGGATTCCCCTCCCCCTTGTGGGGAGGGGTTAGGGGTGGGGGGAACCCCAACGGAAATGCTGAGGGTTCCCCCCCTCCTAACCTCCCCCACGAGGGGGAAGGAACTTCGTTGCGAACCAGAACCCTCCGCCGCGAGCATCTGCTCCGCCTCGGCCAGCACGGCCTCCGCAAAACCTAGATCGTCCGGCGTATTGATGTTGAAGAACGGATCGATGTCCCGCCGGCCAACGGCCGCATCCGGAAATGTCACCGAAACGGCGCCGAGGCGGTCGACCATCGTCTCGGCCTTGCGTTCGCCGCGCGCCAGGGCTCCGGCAATCTCGTCCGCGGCGTCGATCCGCCAGAGCCCGATGACGTGATGGCGCTGCCCGCGCGAACAGGCCACCGCAACGCGCGCCTTCGGCTCGGCATCGAGTGCCTCGCGCAGCCGCAAAACGAGATCGCGAGGAATGAAGGGGGCATCCGTCGAAACGCTCGCGATCATGCGGATACCCGGATCGGCTTTGGCAAAGAAATGCAGCGCCGCGAGCACGCCCGAGAGCGGCCCCTGATAGGCCTCCGTCTCGTCGGCCACGACGGGAAGCCCCAGCGCCGCAAAACGCGCCGGGTCTCCGTTCGCGCTCAGCACGAGAGGGCCGACCTGCGGCCGCAACCGCTCGATGGCGTGCGCGATGAGGGGACGCCCGCCCAGCGCCCGCAGCGCCTTGTCGCCGCCGCCCATGCGCACGCTCCGCCCTCCGGCGAGCAGCACACCGGCGATCTCGCCGGCCGTGGGACGTGCCGTAGACGTCACTCCTGAGCCAGCCGCTCGCACGCCGCTTTGCTCTTGCTGAAGATGAACACGCGGCCGATGTCGCCCTCGCAGTTGACCATGACGGTCTCGAGGTCGAGAAACGGCGTTTCGGCCATCAGTTTGCATTCCGGATATTGCTTCATGAGCACGTCCGGCGTGAGCGTCATGCCGTCGGCCTCGATCGGCAGCGAGCACTCCCGGCCTTTTTCCGTCTGCTGAAGCATCCACCAGTCGGCAGCGCCCGCCTGAGGCGCCAGCAGGACAAAAAACGCCACGGCAAGAACGGCCGGGCCTACGGTTCGGCGTTGACGCATGGGGGAGCACCCTTCGAGATCGCGCATCGAGATACTCAGCCTACTTCAAGGACAACGGAGCGCAACAGGTTCTCGATTGACGAACCGGTACGCGGGCTGATTTCGCGGCGCGACTTGTCTATAGTCCCGCCGGAAATGGGCACGGGGACCAAGATGACGAAAGTGAATCGCCGCAAATTCCTGAAGGTTGCGGGCGCGGGCGGCGCAGCGGCCGGCCTCGCCGCATGCGATGCGCCCAAGGCCCCGGCCGTCCACGAGAGCATGCCGAATTTGAACTGGCGCCTCACGTCGAGTTTCCCGAAATCGCTGGATACGATCCAGGGCGCAGCCGAAGTGTTCGCCAAAGTCGTCGGCGAAATGACGGACGGCCGGTTCACCATCCAGGTCTTCGCCGCCGGCGAGATCGTGGGCGGCCTGCAAGCCATGGACGCCGTCTCGGACGGCACCGTCGAAATGGCCCATACCGCGTCCTACTACTACTGGGGCAAGGACCCCACCTTCGCCCTCGCCACCTGCGTTCCGTTCGCCCTCAACTGCCGCATGCAGAACGCCTGGATGTACCAAGGCGGCGGCATCGATCTCATGAACGAGTTCTACCGGCGCTACAACATCTACGGCCTGCCGAGTGGCAATACGGGTGCGCAGATGGGCGGCTGGTACCGGAAAGAAATCAACACTGCCGACGACTGGAAGGGCCTCAAGATCCGCATCGGCGGCTTCGGCGGCGCGATCATGTCCCGGCTCGGCGCGGTGCCCCAGCAGATCGCCGGCGGCGAGATCTATCAGGCCCTCGAAAAGGGCACCATCGACGCGGCCGAGTGGGTCGGCCCCTACGACGATGAGAAGCTCGGCTTCTATCGCGTCGCCCCGTTCTACTACTACCCCGGCTGGTGGGAGGGGCAGGCCATGCTGCACTTCTTCTTCAACCTGGAGAAATGGGAAAGCCTGCCGAAGACGTATCAGGCCATTCTGCGCAGCGCCGCCCAGACCGCCAACACCATCATGATGGCGCGCTACGACATGCAGAACCCCGCCGCCCTGCGCCGCCTCGTCAAGGCGGGCGCGATCCTGAAGCCCTTCTCCGAGACCGTTTTAGACGCCTGCTTCAAGGCCTCGAACGATATCTACGCGGAGCTTTCGGCCAAGAATGCCGGCTTCAAGAAAATCTACGATTCGATGACGGCCGTTCGTGCCGAGCAGTTCCTGTGGTTCCAGCTCTCGGAGCACACGATGGACACCTACATGATGATCCAGCAGCGCAAGAACGCGTTGTAGGCGCGCTCAAGCGAGCAAGGCGCGCACGGCAGCCCGGATTTGATCGAGCGTGAACGGCTTGATGATGACACCGAGGTTCGCGGATTTGAGCGCCTGCGCCCGGTCCAGTTCCTCGGCAAAGCCGGACATCAGCAACAATTTGAGGTCCGGAGCCGCCGCAATCGCCCGCTTGGCGAGCGCCACACCGTCGAGCCCCGGCATGTGCACGTCCGAGACGAGGACATCGAACGTTGCCGCCGCCGAGGTCAACGTGTCGAGCGCCTCCGCGCCGTCCTGGGTGATCGACACCGTATGGCCGTCCGTCTCCAACGCACGCTTGACGAGATCCCGGGTCGCCTCGTCGTCGTCGGCCAATAGGATCCGTGCCATCGTGCGCTCCCCCGAACGACCCTGCGAAAAACCTAGGTCTCTTTTTGCGTCATCCGTCCCACGAACGGCAGCTCGCGAAACCGGTGCGCCACGTCCATGCCGTAGCCGACCACGTACTCGTCCCCGCCTTCGAAAGCGCTGAAGTCGGCCTGCACGTTGACGGCGCGCGGCACCTTCTTGTCGATCAGCACGCAGGTCAGGATCTCTTTCGCGCCACGCGCTGAGATCAGGTCTTTGGCGAACACCAGCGTACGGCCGGAATCGAGCACGTCGTCGACGAGCAGCACGTTGCGCCCCTCCACGCCGAGATCGAGGTCGCGCAGGATCTCCACCTTGCCCGACGACGTCCGGCTTTTGCGGTAGCTCGACAGCGTCAGGAAATCGACCTCCGGTTCGAAGCCCGACCGGTGCAGGGCCCGGATCAGGTCGGCCGCGAACACGAAGCTGCCCTTGAGAACGGCGACGACCAGGGGCCGCTCGAGCTTGCGCGCGATAATTTCCTGCGCCAGTCCCTCGAGACGGGTCGCGATCATGTCTGCCGAGTAGATCACTTCCACGTCGGTCTGCGCGCCGGATGTCATATCCGTCATGCCTTCTCCTTCTCGGCGCCCTCCGGCGCACCCCTTCTTGGCGCCCTCCGGCGCACCCGATTGCAGCCACATCGGGCTACGAATCACCGTTGAAATCATGAGTTTGCGGGGCGATGCTTGCTCGAACCCGATGTCCGGCAAGCCGCCGCAGGCCCTGTTCCGGACTATTGGGTCAAGGGACGGGCAGCGCAAGTGGGCCCGATGAGATGTCGTGAACAACGGTCACTCTTGTACATGCCGCCGCCATATTCGTAACCAATTGATACGGCCCCAAGCTTCACGCATATAGGCGCACTGATGCCAGACCCTCATGAGATGATCCGGAGCCAGAGACCGTGATACGGTTGAACAATGTCGGTCTCAAATACGATAGCGGTCCGGAGATCCTGTCGGAGGTCAATTTTCACCTTCGCCCGGGCTCGTTTCACTTTCTCACCGGCCCGTCCGGTGCGGGCAAATCTTCGCTGCTGCGGCTGCTATTCATGTCGCTCCATCCCACACGCGGTCAGATCGAGCTGTTTGGGCAGGATGTGAGCCGCATCACGACCAGCAAACGCGCGCCGCTCAGGCGCCGCATCGGCATCGTCTTCCAGGACTTCCGGCTGCTGGAGCACTTGACCACCTGGGAGAACGTGGCCCTTCCCCTGCGCGTCGTCGGCAAACGCCTCGACGATTACAAGGAGGATGTGACGGACCTTTTACAGTGGGTCGGCCTCGGAGATCGCATGCACGCCTATCCCTCGGTGCTGTCGGGCGGTGAGAAGCAGCGTGCCGCCATCGCGCGCGCCGTCATCGCCAAGCCCGAGCTGCTGCTCGCCGACGAACCGACGGGCAACGTCGACCCTCAGATGGCGCGGCGCCTGCTGCGTCTCTTCATCGAATTGAACCGGCTCGGCACATCTGTTCTGATCGCCACCCATGACCATCAACTGATGCGGCAATTCAAAGCCTCTCGCCTGGAGCTGTACGACGGTCATGTCCGCATCGTATGATAAACCCGACCGACCGATGCTGCGCGGCCTCGACCAGCCGCAACGCGGCTACGAGTATGATCAGTACGAAGACGTCGCCGTGACGCAGGGCGGTCATACGCAGGGCACCTACGATCCCAACTCCGAGGCCGCTCTGAGATCGGAGTACGAGCGTCAGTCCCGCCCGGACATCTTCGCGCCCCCGCGTGAGGCGCGGAAAGAGCAGTCGATGGCGGCGCCGATCGTGCCGGCCGGATCGGTCACGGGCCGGTCGCTGACCCTCGTCATCACCATCATGTGCTTCCTGGCCTGCCTCACCGTCGGCGCGGTCTACATGATCCGCCAGTCGGCGAATTCGTGGCTCAAGGACATCGCCAGCGAGATCACCGTCCAGGTCATTCCCAAGGACGGCACCGATACCGAAAAGGTTGTCCAGCAGGTCGCCGCGTATCTCAATCAGCAAAGCGGCGTCAGCTCCGTCAAGGTGCTCTCGACGGCTGAATCCGCCGCCCTGCTCGAGCCGTGGCTCGGTTCCATGGATGACCTCTCGGCCTTGCCGCTGCCGCGTCTCATCGCCATCGAGCTGGATCGCGCCGGCTCCCCCGACGTCGACATGATGCGCACGGGCCTCGCGGCGCAGTTCGACGGCGCCACCCTCGACGACCACCGGCGCTGGCAGCAGCAGATAGCCACCATCACCAACAGCTTTTCGCTCGGCGGGCTCGCCATCCTGGCGCTCGTCGCCATGGCCACGACGGCGATCATCGTTTCGGCCACCAAAAGCTCGATGGCCTCGAACCGCGAAATCGTGGAGGTCCTCCACTTCGTCGGCGCCAACGACCGCTTCATCGCGCGCGAGTTCGAAAAGCACTTCCTGCGCCTCGGCGTCCGTGCCGGACTGGTCGGCGCGTCCCTCGCGCTCTCCGTCTTTATCCTGATGCCGACCCTCGTGCAGGTCCTGGGCGGCGGCAGCATGACCCTGACGGAATTGCACCGCCTCGTGGGCTCCGGCTCCCTCGATCTCGCGGGCTACGTCCTGATGGGGATCGTGGTGGTCGTCGTGGCGGCCATCTGCATGCTCACGTCCCGATTCGGCGTCTTCCGGATCCTGAACAGCCGGCACTAATTTCCCCCCTGACAAACCGGTGGATTTGCGGCGTTTTTTATCGGTTAATCAACGCCTCGGTTGGCCAAACCGGCATCTGTCACAAGGCCGGCCAAATCAGCTAGTCTGCTGACCTCAGAGAAACACGCGCGTGCGGTCCGGCGCATGCGGAAACCTTGAAAGCGGAATGCGGTCGAGACGCGCCATCGTCGGCATCCTTGGACTGTCGCTGTTCGTCGTCGGGTTCGGCTTCGTGCTGTTCGCCAACGCCGTCATGCGACAGCCGGAAACGCGTGACCAGCGCGCCGACGGCATCGTTGTCCTCACCGGCGGCCAGACCCGCATCGAAGAGGCCGCCCGCCTGCTCAAGGACGGTCGCGGCGAGCGTCTCCTGATCTCGGGCGTGAACACCAAGATCGGCCGCTCGTCGCTCATCAAGATTTCCGGCCTCGACGAACAGACCTTCAGCTGCTGCGTCGACCTCGGCTACGCGGCACTGAACACCGTCGGCAACGCGGACGAGACGCGCCGCTGGGCGGAAGCCTTCGGCTATGAGCGGCTCATCGTGGTGACGGCGAGCTATCACATGCCGCGCAGCTTGGCCGAGTTAGCGCGCGCCATGCCGAATATCGAACTCCTGCCGCATCCCGTCGCACCCGACGACCTGCGCCACAAGGTCTGGTGGCTCGACCCCACCACGACGCGCCTGCTCGCCCAGGAATACGTGAAGTTCCTGCCCGCCGCGATCCGCCTCGCCGTGACGCGCGGCATGGCCCCTTGGCAAGCCGACTCCGTCACGGCATCATCGGCTACGCCGAGCAAGTCATGACGAAGTCATGCCGTGAAAGTCGTGAGGCCTACGCCGACCGAGCAAGTCATGGGGCTACGCGGAGCAGAAAATGAGGCCACGCCACTCGGATCCTGACAGCGGCCTCACCCATCGACGAATACGCAATCCCGGCATACGCCCGCTTCCAGCCATCAGCGCACGCCTGGCCAACTCTTAGCGACCGATCACCCTCAGATGCTTCTTCTCCGCTCTCTGCTGTTCGCCCTGGCCTTCTACGTCACGACGGCGTTGATGCTCGTCTTCGGCTCCTGGCTTTTGATCGCACCACGGAGTTGGGCGATGGCCGGCCTCAAGCTGCACGGCATCATCTGCGTCTGGCTGTTGCGCGTGATCGCCGGCACGAAGCTCGAGGTGCGCGGCCGCGAAAAGCTTCCCGGCGGCGCCTACCTCGTCGTCTCCAAGCATCAAAGCGCCTGGGACACGTTCGGCCTCGTGCCGCTGTTCCGCGATCCCGCCATCGTCCTCAAGGACGAGCTGAAATGGATTCCGTTCTACGGCTGGTTCTGCGTCAAGTTCGAGCACATCCTCGTCAAGCGCGACAAGGCGGCGAAAGCCCTGAAGCAAATGACGGCGGACGCCCAAGCGCGCGCCGCGCAAGGCCGCGAGATCGTGATCTTCCCGGAAGGTACGCGCCAGGCCCCCGGCGCGCCGCCGGACTACAAACCCGGCTACGTCGCGCTCTACGAGGCGCTGGAGCTTCCGTGCGTACCGCTGGCGCTCAACTCCGGCCTCTTCTGGCCGCGCCGCACGCTGCTGCGCTACCCCGGCACCATCGTCGTCGAATTCCTCGACCCGATCCCGCCCGGCCTGCCGCGCAAGGACTTCCGCAAGATCCTCGAAGCCCGCCTGGAGGAGGCGGCCCAGCGTCTCGTCGCCGAAGGGCGCGCGTCACAGTTTGAGAATCCTTGAACGCACGGCGGCGCCCAACCCTGACGCGCCGCCAGGGCAATAAACGTGCTAGGGTCCGACACGGCCGCAACACCGAGCCCGCTTTAGCTTCACGGGCTTTGCCTTTCCCAGTCGACCATCTCTTTTTGTTGCGCGTTTGAGGATTGATCGACGCTCGGGACATCCGCGACCTAGAAGTCGCCCTGCCTCTGGCAGCTTGCGCTTTGCCGCGTGACTGGAAATCTGATGCCGCACCCGACCCTCGCAGGGCGGTTCATCCTCATCGTGGAGGACGAGCCGTTGATTGTCTTGGACATGACTGATGCGCTTAAGTGCACCGGAGCCGCAATAACTTCTACCAACACCGTCAAGCACGCCATGCTGCTCGTGGAGCATAATGGTTTGGCCGGAGCCATCCTCGATCATGCGCTGCCCGACGGCGACTGCTCGGACCTGTGCGCGCGCCTCACGGAGCGCGGTGTACCGTTCTTGATCTACAGCGGTTACAATCACATCGAAGGCCCTTGCACCCACGTGCCGTATTTGACGAAGCCGGCGACTGCCGAAATGCTGGTCGCGGCCGTCGAAAAGCTCATTAATGGCACGAACGCGCGGGCAGATTGATCTGCTCATCGGGGCTACGACACGACTTCATTTCGGGTAGTGGACCACCGTTAATCATCATACGGCGGAACTAAAAGGCGGCAGGTCTGTTAGTTTCCGCAACACCGAGTCCGCTCTAGCTTCACGGGCTTTGCCTTGTCCAGTCGATCATTACGATTGTTGCGCCCTTTGGGGATTGATCGACGCTCGGGTCATCTGCAACCGTCTCACTCGGTTGCCCCTGCCTCCAGCACTTGCGCTTTGCCGCGTGACTGGAATTCCAATAGCCACCCATACCCGTGAAGGGCTCTCGATCCTCATTGACGCGGACGACCCACTGATCCTGGATATGACTGACTCCGCTTTGGAACGTGAAGCGAGGGCGGGCGTCTGCGCGGCCATCGATGACCTGATCAAAGGCACGGATGTCTCTGTCAAACTTCATGACGCCATCGGTAAAATTTCAAACTGAGGCACCACCCCATTCCGCTAACCGTAATCCAGAACAAATGAGAACATAAAAAGAACATTTGTTTGACGACGCCCCACCTCGCCCCTATATTTGGCGCACAGAGGGTGAGGCGCGAATGACGGACACTCCGGACTTCCTGGCCCCGATCTCGGAAGAGATCTGGCGGCTGAAATACCGCTTCGAGGGCGAATCCGGCGGCGACGAGACGCTGGCGGATACCTTCCGGCGCGTCGCGAAGGCGGCCGCGTCGGTCGAGAAGGGCAAGCGCGCGCGCGCGCGCTGGAGCGAGACGTTCTACGACAGCCTGTCCGACTTCGGCTTCCTGCCTGCCGGCCGCATCCTCGCGGGCGCCGGCACCGGCCGCGCCGTCACGCTCTTCAACTGCTTCGTCATGGGCCGGATCGACGACGACCTCGGCGCCATCTTCGAAAACGTCAAGGAAGCCGCCCTGACGATGCAGCAGGGCGGCGGCATCGGCCACGACTTCTCGACGCTCCGCCCCCGCGGCGCACGCGTCAAGAGCATCGGAGCCGACGCGTCCGGTCCCGTCAGCTTCATGGACGTCTGGGATTCGATGTGCCGCACCATCATGTCGGCCGGCCAGCGGCGCGGCGCGATGATGGGCACGCTCGCCTGCGATCATCCCGATATCGAAGCGTTTATCGACGCCAAGTCGGACCCGGCCCGGCTGCGCAACTTCAATCTCTCGGTGCTCGTCACCGATGCGTTCATCGCCGCCGTGCGCGCCGACCGGCCGTGGGACCTCGTCTTCGGCGGCACCGTGGTCCGCACGGTGCGCGCCCGCGATCTCTGGCGCCGCCTGATGCGCGCCGCCTACGACTATGCCGAGCCCGGCGTGATCTTCATCGATCGCGTCAACGCCCGGAACAATCTTTCCTACTGCGAGGAGATCCGCGCCACGAACCCGTGCGTGACGGCAGACACCTGGGTGCATACCGGCCTCGGCCCGCGCCAGGTCTCCGACTTGATCGGAACGCCATTCACGGCACGGGTGGACGGCGAGGATTGGCACTCCGAAACCGGGTTCTTCAAAACCGGTCGAAAGCCTGTGGTCAAGCTGCAAACCAAGGACGGATTCACCGTCCGGCTGACCGGAGATCACAAGGTCCTCGCGGTCGGCTCGCTAACCAGGGACGACCGCACCACGACATGGCGGGAAGCCCGCAGCCTGCGGCCCGGCGAAAGCGTGGTCTTGTCCAATCATCGGCCGAACGCCGAATGGGGCGGACCGGAGACATTCGAGCAAGGCTACTTGCTCGGGCTTTTGATCGGCGACGGCACTCTGAAACAGGACGGCGCCGTCCTGTCAGTGTGGAAACCGCTCAAAGTCGGAAACGGGGACTCCGGACCGCACGGTGTCGATGGCGTGATGGCGGCTGCGGAGC
Source organism: Hyphomicrobium sp. (assembly GCF_051860585.1). Taxonomy (GTDB): domain Bacteria; phylum Pseudomonadota; class Alphaproteobacteria; order Rhizobiales; family Hyphomicrobiaceae; genus Hyphomicrobium_C. The sequence continues at coordinate 92,609 of NZ_JBHYDS010000006.1, read as the reverse complement.
GCGCGGCACGCACCTTGCGGCATCGGGCGGATTTTGTCGGCTGGTTCGAGGTGGCCGGGCGCTCGGAGTGGCGGCTCAAGCTCGCCGCGTTGCGAGATCTTGCCGGCACGTTCGGTATGATGCCGGGAGACAAACACATCGCCCCCAGGGCGGAGCAGACATCGTCGGCGTTCCATCGCGGACTGCTTCGAGGTTTCTTCGATACCGACGGATCCGTTCAGGGGACGCAGCTCAAAGGGGCGAGCGTCCGCCTCGCTCAGTCGGACCTGCCGCGCCTCGAAGCCGTCCAGCGCATGCTCGCGAGATTGGGAATCTGCGCGAAGCTCTATCGCAATCGCCGCACGGCAGGCGCAAGGAAGATGCCCGACGGCAAAGGCGGCATCGGCCTTTACCCGGCCAAGGCCCACCATGAGCTGGTCATAGCCGGCGACAACCTCGCTCAATTCGCGGCTCGCGTTGGCTTCTCGGACGAGGAAAAAAGTCGAAAGCTCGCGATCATACTGGCCAGCTATTCCCGCTCGCTCAATCGGGAACGATTCTGCGCCGAGGTTCATTCGGTTGAACCCGACGGGGAAGCCGACGTCTACGACGTGAGCGTGCCGGGCCGGAACGCCTTCGATGCCGGTGGCTTGATTGTGCACAACTGCGGCGAGCAGCCCTTGCCGCCCTACGGCGCGTGCCTCCTGGGCTCGATCAATCTCGCTGAACTCGTGACGCAGCCGTTCGAAGCCAACGCGGCCATCGCGACCGCCGCGCTCGAACAGCGCGTGCAAACGGCCATCCGCTTCCTCGACAACGTCATCGACGTCTCGGGCTATCCGCTGCCGGCGCAGCGCGAGGAAGCAAAGTCCAAGCGCCGCATCGGCCTCGGCGTGACCGGGCTGGCCGATGCGCTGATCGCCCACGGCGTGCGCTACGGCACCCCGGAGGCCGAGGCGCTGGCCCAATCCTGGATGGCCGTCATCGAGCGTTCGGCCTACCTCGCCAGCGCGGAGCTTGCCGCCGAGAAGGGCGCCTTTCCGCTGTACGACAAAAAGCGCTTCCTGGCGTCGCCCAACGTCGCGCGCCTGCCCGAGGACGTGCGTGAGGCGATTGCGCGCAACGGCATCCGCAACGGCTGTCTCACGTCGATCGCACCCACCGGCACGATCTCGCTTTTCGCCGGCAATGTGTCGTCCGGCGTCGAGCCCGTGTTCGACTTCCGCTATACGCGCCGCGTTCTCGGCAAGGACGGAGCGCACCGCATCGAGGAGGTCGAGGATCTCGCCCACGCGCGTTTCCGCCGCGCGCACGGCGCCGACGCCGCTCTCGGACGCGCGTTCGTCTCCGCCGCGGACCTGACTCCGCATGAGCATCTCGTCATGCAGGCGGCGCTCCAGCGCCACGTCGACAGTTCGATCTCGAAGACGATCAATTGCCCGCCCGATATTTCGTTCGAGGCCTTCGAGACGATCTATCTCGAAGCCTTCGACCTCGGCCTCAAGGGCTGCACCGCCTACCGGCCGAACGACATCACGGGCGCGATCCTCGCGCCCATCTCGTCGCCCGTTGTTGAGCAGGTGGAGGCGGAAGAGGCAGAGCGTGCGGCGGCCACCGCTCTGCCCGCAAGCACACTTCCACTCGCCGTGCCCGCGATGCCCGCCGCCGCCCGGCACGGCGACATCGTCTACATGACGCAGCCGCTGGAGCGCGATCCCGTGCTCGCCGGCTACACCTACAAGATCAAGTGGCCCGAGAGCGACCACGCCATCTACGTCACGCTGAATGACATAGACTCGGGTGGCCGCCGCCGCCCGTTCGAGATCTTCATCAACACGCGCAACCTCGAGCACTATGCGTGGACCGTCGCGCTGACGCGCATGATCAGCGCCGTCTTCCGCCGCGGCGGCGACGTCTCGTTCGTTGCCCATGAACTCAAGGCAGTCTTCGATCCGCAGGGTGGCCGCTGGATTGGCGGGCGCTACGTGCCGAGCCTGCTGGCCGCCATCGGCGAGGTGATCGAAACGCACATGCGCCGCATCGGCTTCATGACGCCGGACGACGCGCAGGATGTTCCCGCAACGACCTCACTCGCCTCCGTTGGAGAGAGAGGGAGCCCCGGCGCATCCACGGCCGGCGGCGGCCTTGGCGTGCACGGCGGCCGCAGCTGCCCCCGTTGTGCGGCCCAGGCCTTCATCAAGGAAAGCGGCTGCTGGACCTGCCGCGCCTGCGGCTTCTCGCGCTGCGACTAGCCGGAGAGCCTCGCGGGAAGGAGATGAGGGAACGAGCCGGAGGACGGACAGGAGATCGTGACCGTTCCATGGCAGATGCCCGAAATCCGCCCCGGGCCTACGGACGGCACACGGAGGGTGTTGCAAGGACGCATGTGGTTAACCCCATGACTTACGGGACACGTTCCGCAGGGAACAGCAGCAGAGCGACGGCCATTGTTAGGGTGCAGACAGTCGCAAATGCCCAGAAATGACTGAGATGGAGCCACATTTCGGCTGAAAATGCTCAGCACTCTGGGAACAGTTCAGTGGTTGGTTTGTAGCGTCGAGCGCCGCGTAAACGGCAAAGGATTTTCGGTCATGGGAGCGCGTGTCATTCAACTCGCAGACTATAGAGCCCGCCGCTCGGCCCTGAACCCCGAGCTGGCCATCCTGGACACAACGTCCGAGCTGACCGATCGCTTCCACTTCTGGAGCGGCGCGTCCGGCCAGCGCTACGTCCACACGGTCTACGATCTGATCGACTGCCCCGAAATCCCGGCCGCGAACTTCCTGCTCGTCCATCGCGAAAAATCCGGCCGCCGCACGGTCCTCGCCATCGGCCACGCCACGCATGCCTCCGGTTCGCTCAATCTCGCCGAGATCCGCCAGCGCGCCGCGCGCCTCGGCGCCAACGAGGTCCACGTTCATCTTCTCGCGCCGTCCGCCCAGCAGCGCCGCATGATCGAGCTCGATCTGCGCGCCGGCAAGATCGACGGAGTATCGGACGATCGCATCGCGGCCACGCGTCATTAAGAGAGTGGCGACGCGTCACTAGAAAAATCGGCCACACGTCACGAGACGTCTCCCCGTTAAAGCCAACACATCGCGCCGCTCCCAGCCGGCGCGATTTTTTGCGCCGAGCGCTGCTCTACGCGAGCCATGCTCGCATCGCCCACAAACCGGCACACAGCCCGAGAATCGAGAGTCCGACGCTCGCCACCACGTAAATCGCGGCAGTCCCGGCTTCGCCGCGCTCGATCAGCGCGACCGTATCGAGTGAGAACGCCGAAAACGTCGTGAAGCCGCCGAGCACGCCCGTCGCCAAGAACAGCCGCAGCGACGGATCCCCATCTCCAGACGACGCGAACCACGCCGCGACAAGCCCCATGACCGTGGACCCGATGACGTTGATGGCAAGGATCCCGTACGGAAACGCCGCCCCGAGCGCAGCCGTGATCCAGGCGTTCAGCCCATGACGCAGCACGCCGCCGAGGCCCGCGCCGACGAAAATCGCAATCACGGCGTTCATGACGTCACTCCTGCTCCTCAGGCGTCTGTTCGGTGCGCCTCCCGGCTCGCACGCACTTGGCGCGAAACCCGAAGCGATTGTCCTGCACGGTGCGCGGCAGATGCGTCGGCCGCGAAGCCCAGGCGCGCGTGAGGCCCACCGTGCTGCGGGGCGCCCCATCCCGCAAGACGGCGCGTCCGGCCAGCGCGCCGGTCAGCGCCACGAGACGATCCAGTCGCGCGTCCTGGATGCCAAGGCTGCGCAGATGCCGGTGCGTGCTCAGGAGATAATCGAGATTGGTGCCGCTCCGCCCGGCCGACCGGCGAATGAGCGTGGCCTCGCGGGCGAGCGTCAGGACGCCGGCATAGGCCGGATGCGCCCGTTCCGCGATGTAGGCGAGCGCGAACACGCTCTGCAGCGGCGCGCCGGAAGGGTCCTGGGCAAGATCGACCGGAATGAATGCTTCCCGGTAGACCCCGTAGATCAGCTCGCGTCGCCGGAGGTAAGCCAGCGTCTCGGCATGCGTATCGGGCGCGATCCGAAAGGCGATGCCATGGCAGACGCCGCCGCGGTCGAGCCCGAGCACCAGCCCGGGCTGGCGCGCCGTACCGCGATAATGAACGGAGTAGATGCAGAACGCGCGATGAAAGCCGCGCAGCGTCGCGGGTCGCGCCTCGGCATACGCGAAGCCGGGATTCCACATCAGCGACCCGTAACCGAAGACCCACGTTTCGGCAGGCTTGAGCGTCATCCCGCCGCTCCCTTTCGCTCAGGTCTCGGTCTTCGCCTTGGTCTCGGTCCGCTCCGTCACCTTGCGCACCGCGCCGCGTCCGAAATCGGCGGTCGCGGTATCCTGGCCGGCCTGGATGACTTCACGGCGAATGGCGCGCGCATCGGTGAACATCTCGTGCAACGTGTCGCCGTCACCGAACCGGATGGCGCGCTGAAGCGTCGACAAATCTTCGGAGAAGCGGCCGAGCATGTCGAGCACCGCATCCTTGTTGTTCAGGAACACGTCGCGCCACATCGTCGGATCGGAGGCGGCGATGCGCGTGAAATCGCGGAACCCGCCGGCCGAGAACTTGATGACCTCGCTGTCCGTCACCTTTTCGAGATGCGCCGCGGTGTTGACGATGTTGTAGGCGATCAAATGCGGCACATGGCTGGTGATCGCGAGCACCAGATCATGGTGCTCCGGCGTCATCACCTCGACCTTGGAGCCCAGCGCCTCCCAGAAGCTCTGCAACTTCTCGACGGCCTTGCCGTCCGTGTCGGCCTCGGGCGTCAGGATGCACCAACGGCCATCGAACAGCTCGGCGAACCCGGCTTCGGGGCCCGATTGCTCGGTGCCCGCGATCGGATGACCGGCCACGAAATGCACGCCCTTCGGCACGTGCGGCGCGACATCGCGCACGATGGAGGCCTTGACCGATCCGACATCGGTGAGGATCGCCCCCGGCTTCAGGCTGCGCGAGATTTCCTTGGCGATCGGTCCGCACAAACCAACGGGCGTGCAGAGGATGACGAGATCCGCCCCTTCGACGGCTTCCGCCGGCGAAACGAACCCTTGCTCGATAAGGCCGAGGCGCATGGCCGTTTCGACGGTCGCGGGCGTGCGCGCCGAGCCGACGATGGACCCGGCGAGACCTGCGCGCCGGCTGGCGTGGCTGATGGAGGAGCCGATCAGGCCGATGCCGATCAGCGCGATCCGTTCGAACATCTTGCCGCTCATGAGCGCGCCCCCGTGAACGCGGCGAGCGCTTCGATCACCTTGCGGTTCTCGGCCTCCGAACCGACGGTGAGCCGCAACGCGCCCGGCAGGCCATAGCCCGCGACGCGGCGGAGAATGATCGCCCGGCCCTTGAGGAAGGCATCGCACGCGGCGGCGTCCTTCCCCGGTGTGTCCGGGAAATGGATGAGAACGAAGTTCGCGACGCTCGGCGTAACGCTCAGCCCGAGCTTTTCGATCTCGGCCGTCAGCCAGGGCAGCCACTCGTCGTTGTGGCGCACGGCGGCTTCGATGTGCGCCCAGTCCGCCATGGCCGCGGCGCCGGCCGCGATGGCGGGCGCCGAAAGATTGAACGGACCACGGATGCGGTTGAGCGCATCCGCCACGGCAGGCGGGCAATAGGCCCAGCCGATGCGCAGCCCGGCAAGCCCGAAGATCTTCGAGAACGTGCGCGTCATCACCGTGTTGTCGGTGGTGGCCACGAGTTCGAGCCCGGCTTCATAATCGTTGCGGCGCACATATTCGGCGTAGGCCGCATCGAGCACGAGCAGCACGTTGCCCGGCAGCGCGGACCGCAACCGGCGCACTTCGTCGATGCCGAGATAGGTGCCGGTCGGATTGTTCGGATTGGCGAGAAACACGACTTTCGTGCGTGACGTCACCTTGGCGAGGATGGCATCGACATCCGCTTTGAGATTGGTCTCGGACGCCACGACGGGCGTCGCCCCCGCAGCCAGCACGACGATGCGATAGAGCAGAAATCCGTGCTCGGTGTACAAACCCTCGTCGCCCGGGCCGAGATAGGCATGCGCGATCAGGCTGATGAGTTCGTCGGATCCCGCGCCGCAGACGATCCGCTCCGGCGCGAGACCGAACCGCCGCCCGATCGCCGCGCGCAACACGGCCGCTTCACCGTCCGGATAGCGTTCGAGACCCTTTGCACCGGCAGCCGAGAATGCGGCCACCGCCTGCGGGCTTGGACCGAGCGGCGTTTCGTTCGAGGAGAGCTTGATCGGCTTCTGACCGCCCGGAACCTGGCTGGCGCCGGGAACGTAGGCGTCGATGTCGAGAACACCCGGTCGTGGTGTGGGACTGAGGGCCATAGAGAGGCTCGGCTTTCAGGCTTTGACGTTGGGAGCCAGCGGTCACTGGCGCGGGCCCCGTGATACCGAGCGGACCGGCAAAGCGCAAAGGTTTAAGCGCGCAGGAAACGCACGCGAGCGCACGAAAAAACGAGCCGCACGGCATGTGACGCCGTCCGTGTTTACTTACTTTTAGCGGCGACAACCGCATGCTTAGTTATTGATTTTATTTAGTAAATTAATGTGGTCCTCCGAAAGATAGAGGAGTAATCCGTGGCGCAGCCGCGTGTGAGAACTTGGCCGAGCGCGCCTTGGGCAGTCGTCGCCCTCGCGGGTCTATGCGGACATGCGCCGCAGGCCGCCGCCGATCGCCTCGGCGGCAGCAACCTTCCGCAATCGAAACCACCCTCCCTCAAAGGCCGCATCAGCGAGGATGGTGCCACCGTCGCGCTCGTCTACGGCACAAGCGTGGGCGCGACGACCAATGCAGGACCGACGCTGCTCGAAAAGCCGAGCGCCTTTCTCGACACCTCGCTCGGCTACGCCCAGATCGTCAAGACGGCACTCGGACGCGTGGACCTGGCCGTCAACCTCACCAATCGAACCTACACCAGCTTCAGCGAGGCCGACGAACTGACCGGCACCGCGGCCGCCGCGCTGACGCACGACTGGGGCAACGCGCAAACCTCCGTTGCGCTGACCGCTGCAAACAGCAGCGATGTCGAGGAACGTCTCACCGAAACCAGTCTCGTGGTCGAGCATGTCCTGACGCTGTCCGGCACGAAGCCTTACGTCCGGGCCGAGACCGCACTCTTGGATTACCGCGATCTGCCCGGCCCCGCCGGCCCGTTCCAGAGTCAGGACGACCGCGACCGCATCTCGTCGCGCGTGCTTGCAGGCTTGCGCACCACCCTCACGGATCACCTCACGCTCGAGACCGGCGCCGGCGTCGACGTCAAAACCTACCTCGAACGCACCGATGATTTTGGCGTCGAGCGCGACAGCGTCAGCGTGTTTCCGCTGATCGGCCTCGCCTACGCCGGTGAGCGCGCGAGCTTCCGCGCCGTCTACACGCCGTTTCTGCGCATGTACCGCGAACCGCTGTTCGATGATGCCTGGAAACACGGCTACCAGATCGAGGGCGAAGCAAAACTATCCGACGAATGGAAGGCCTTCGGCGCTGCGCGCTATGGATTCGAGGAAACCGACTTCCTGATTGCAAGTTCCGCCTACGAGCGGGTCATGCTGGGCGGACTGACGCTGACGCTCCCGCAGGGCGTGCTGACGTTCGCGGCCTCGCGCTCATGGCGCACCTATGACGGTCTTGGCCTGCTCGCCATCGGCCGAGCCGACGACAAGACGGAATTCGCCATCAGTGGAGACATGCCGGTGGGGGAAAATATTTCGCTGAACGCGCGGGTGTCTTATCTCGCCTACGAAAGCTCGTTCGGCTTCCTGGAGACGGACGCGCTCACCGCATTGGTCGGGCTGTCTTACGCCGTCACAAGGTAGCAGCCAGGGCGGCGCAAGGAGGTCACGCCGCCCCGAAAGGATGAGCGAAGGATCAGCGCCCGCCGATGCCCAGGCCGAGCCCAAGGCCGAGCTTGACCTTGACGATGTTGAGGACGTTGACTTTTGCGCCCGCGCCGACGATGGCGCCAAGGTTGATGCCCGAACCGCCGTGGCCGCCACCGTGACCACCGCGGCCGCCAGCCTGGGCGGGAACCGCCATGGCGACGATCATCGTTGCAACGAGAGCAGTGCTTGCCGACTTCATCATTGGGAATTTCCTCAGGGTTTTTTTTGGGGGGAGAGGTTAAAAGATGTGCCGTCGCGCTCCGGCACAACCTTTATGCCGCATTACAGATTGTCTCGCAATTTCATCGGGTTATCAGGGTAAAACAGCTAGCGGACCGCGGATTGTCCTGCGTCCGTCAGAGGATGCACGAGCCCAGCCCGCTTTGCGCACGGCGATCCGAAAAGGAAGACGTGAACGCGTCTACGCGCCCAACGCGGCCTTGGCGTCTGCAAACGCCCAGTCGAGCCAGGGCGTCAGCGCCTCGAGATCCGCGCTCTCGACCGTCGCGCCCGTCCAGATGCGCAGGCCCGCCGGCGCGTCGCGATAGGATCCGATGTCGAGCGCCACACCTTGCGTCTCGAGCGTCTGCGCGATGCGCTTGGCGAACGCGGCCTGCGCCGCATCCGGCAACGCGAGAACCGCCGGATCGACGATGCGAAGGCAGACCGACGTGTTCGAGCGCGTCGCCTCGTCCCGGGCGAGATTTTCGACCCACGCCGTGCGGTCAATCCAATCGAACAGCACGCGCGCATTGCGGTCCGCGCGCGCCATCAGTCCCGCCAGCCCGCCCACGCCCTCGGCCCAGGCGAGCGCGTCGAGATAATCCTCGACGCACAGCATCGATGGCGTGTTGATCGTGTCGCCTTCGAAAATGGCGGCGTCGATCTTGGCTGTCTTCGTCAGGCGGAACAGCTTCGGCATGGGCCACGCCGGAACATGGCTTTCCAGGCGCGCCACCGCGCGCGGGCTCAGAATCAGCATCCCGTGCGCGCCTTCCCCGCCGAGCACCTTCTGCCACGAGTACGTGACGACATCCGCCTTCGCCCAGTCGATCGGCTGCGCAAAGATCGCGCTCGTTGCATCGATCAGCGTCAGACCTTCGCGGTGGCTTGGGATCCATTCTCCATCTGGCACGCGCACGCCGGAAGTCGTCCCGTTCCACGTCAACACGACGTCACGCGAGAAATCGACGGCCGATAGATCCGGCAGCACGCCGTAGTCGGCTTCGAGCACGCGCACGTCCGGCAGTCGCAACTGCTTGACGATGTCCGTCACCCAGCCCTTGCCGAAACTTTCCCAGGCCAGCACGTCGACGCCCCGCGCGCCGAGCAGCGACCACATCGCCGCTTCGAACGCGCCCGTGTCCGAGCCCGCCATGATGCCGACGCGGAAGTCGTCGGGCAGCGCCAGCAGCGCGCGCGTCTTCGAGATGGCGAGTTTGAGCCGCGCACGCCCCTCCTTCGACCGGTGCGACCGGCCGAGAAACGCGCCGTCGAGCGCTTGCGTTGACCAACCGGGCCGTTTGGTGCATGGGCCCGACGAGAAGCGCGGGTTGGACGGCTTGAGAGCAGGCTTCGTTGTCATCTTGTGGAACCGTTGATGCGGGTTTGAAGCGTCGGTTTGGTCACAGGTCGCCCGTCAGAGTTCGCCCCTCAAAGTTCGAACGTCACGACCGTGTCGACGGCGGGTAGCGCCCGCACCGCGGCGAGGCCCTTGTCCGAGATCGGCGACGAGATGCTGATCAGCGCGATCGCCGCCTCTCCCCCACCGTTGCCGTCGACACCGACATGCATGCGCGAAATGTTGAGATCCTCGCTCGCCAGGATACTCCCGAGCGCGCCGACGACGCCGGGCCGGTCGGAATGCCGCGTAAAGAGAAAATGACCGCGCGGCACGGTTTCAACGTCGAACGTATCGATGCGCACGAGACGCGGCGAGCGCCCGCCAAGCAACGTGCCCGCTACCGTCGCCGTCACGCCGTTCGACACGGCGCTCACCTCGATCAGGGACACGTAATCGCGCGAATGCTCCGAGTGCGACTCGCGAAACTCGATCCCCTGAGCGCGTGCGAGATGCGCCGCGTTGACTCTGTTGACCGGCCCCGCGAGGCGCTTGTCCAGCACGCCGACGAGCGCTTCGGCTGTGATCGGCCGCGCATCCAATTCGGCCACCGCGCCGAACAGGCGCACCACGAGCTCGCTGATCGGCCCGTCGCTCAACGCGCCGACCAGCCGGCCAAGCGCGTGCGCAAGCTCCTGGTAGGGACGCGTCCGGCCGAACTGTTCGCTCGAAATCCGCGGCAGGTTGACGGCCGTTTCCGCCGCCCCCGTTTTCAGAAACCGGGCGATGTCCTCGGCGATCCGCACGCTCACCGCCTGCTGGGCTTCCTCGGTCGAAGCGCCGAGATGCGGCGTCAGCACGACGTTGTCGAGCGCGAAGAACGGCGACTCCTTCGGCGGCTCCTGCACAAACACGTCGAGCGCAGCCCCGGCCAGATGCCCGCGTGTCAGCGCATCGACGAGCGCGGCTTCGTCCACCAGCCCGCCGCGCGCGCAATTGATCAGCCGCGCGCCGGGCTTCATTTGCGCAATGCGGCTTGCGTCGATCAGGTTGCGCGTTTTGTCGATCATCGGACAATGCAGCGTCACATAGTCGGACGCGGCCAACAGCCCATCGAGATCCTGCGGCTCGGCCGCTGATTGCGCCATGATGTCCGGCTGTACAAAGGGGTCATAGGCGAGCACGCGCATCTTGAGGCCCGCGCAGCGGAGCGCGACGAGGCGGCCGATCGTGCCGAATCCGATGATCCCGACTGTTTTCCCGGCAAGTTCCGCGCCGACGAACTTCGTTGGCGTCCATGCGCCGCTCCGCACGGAGCGGTCCGCTTGTGGCAAATGACGGCTCAACGACAGCAGATGCGCGACGGTCAGCTCGGCCGTCGTCGTCGCGTTTGCATCCGGCGTGTTGAACACCACGATACCGCGTTCGGTCGCGGCCGGAACGTCGATGTTGTCCACGCCGATCCCGGCGCGCCCGACCACCTTGAGCGCCGCACCGGCCGCGATCACCGGCGCCGTAACGCGCGTCTTGGAGCGCACGATGAGCGCGTCGTATTTGGGAATGCGGGCAACGAGACCGGCTTCATCCAGTCCTGTCGCGACATCGACCGACAGATCTCCGCAGGCCTCGAGAAGCTTGCGGCCGTCCTCGTGAATGGGGTCAGCAATGAGCACGCGAAAGGCTTCGGTCATGCGTCCGTCCCTTGATCGATGCTGAGCGGCGCGCCGCCATGCGATACGCGCACCACGTAGCATTGCCGGGTGACGAACTGAGAGCAAGGTCTAACTCGCGCTCTCGACTTTGGTACAGTCGAAGAGACGCACCCCGCTCATGCGGCCGTAGCTCTGTGGGAACTCAACTGCATAGGAGCTGTTGATCAGGCATCGTGTTCAATGGAGGATGACATGCCGCAAGGAGACAAGGGAAAGTACACCGCCAAGCAGGAACGCAAGGCGGACCACATCGCCGGCGGCTACAAGAAAAAGGGCGTGAAGACCAAGGAAGCGGAGCGCCGCGCGTGGGCCACGGTCAACAAGGACGACGGCGGCGGCAAGAAGCCGGGCGGATCGGGGCGCGGCAAGGAGACCGGCCATCCGGCGGCGCGCAAAGGTGGAAAGACCGGCGGCCGCGCCGCGGCGGCACGCCCGGCCGCCGCGAGATCCGCGTCCGCAAGAAAAGCCGCGGCAACCCGCCAGCGCCGCGGCACTTGACTCAACCGCCGCGGCTCTTGACCGTCCAAGATGCAATCCGGCGGCAATGCGCCGCCGGAGTGGCCTTTAGTCGTTGTCGGGGCGGGTGCTCAGCACTTCGCCCGTTGCGGGATGCGCGTGCCCCTCGATGCGCTGACCCGACGAATTGGTCGCCTCGAACTCGAACGCGCCGTCGTCAACCTCGATCTCGTGCACCTTGTACCCCTGGGCCTCGATCTTCTGGACAGCGGCCGAGGTCGTCATCCACTGGTCGCGCGGCACATTGAGCACACCCGCGTAATCGTCATCGCCGGCGAGCGCCGGAACGGCGGCGGCGGAAGCCGCAACGGAGAGCGCGAGAACGGATGCGGCCAAAAGCTTCTTCATGATGGTATCTCCATTTATAAGTTGAATGCGGGAGGGGGGAAGCACCCGCCGACGCCCCGTTATGCGAGAGTGGCGCTGACCCTCCGCTGACTGCGGCCGTCAGCGCGTTGTCAGCCAAAAAAGCGCACCACGAGAGCCATGATGAACTGGAAAACACTCGCCCTCGTCTCAGCATGCCTTCTCGCCGCGCCGGCACCAGCCGCCCGCGCCGGCGACGATGCGCGCGACCAGGAGGTGGCGCGTAAGGCGCTCCTCGAAGGGCGCATCCGCTCGCTCTCCGAGATCACCGAGATCGTGAAGCCGAACCTGCCCGGCAAGATCCTTGGCGTCGAACTGGAGGTCGAGGACGACGGCAGCTTCGTCTACGAGTTCGACGTCATCGATGCGCGCGGTAAGCTGCTCGAAGTCGACGTCGACGCAGCGACCGGCAAAATTTTGAGCATCGAGGATGACGACTGATGCGCATCCTCGTCGTCGAAGACGAACCCGCCATTGCCACGGGCATCTCCTCTGCTCTTGACGCATCGGGCTACCAGAGCCGCGTCTCCGCCGATGGTGAAGACGCCTGGTTCCTGGGCGACACCGAAGACTTCGATCTCGTCATCCTCGACCTCGGCTTGCCGAAGCTCGACGGCCTCACAGTCCTGAAACGCTGGCGCACAGCCGGCCGGCAGATGCCCGTGTTGATCCTCACCGCGCGCGGCGCTTGGCCGGAACGCGTCGAAGGCATCGATGCCGGCGCCGACGACTACCTCGCGAAACCCTTTCAGGTCGAAGAGCTGATGGCCCGCGTCCGCGCACTCATCCGCCGCTCCGCCGGACACGGCTCGCCGGTCATCGAGGCCGGACCGGTCTCCATCGACACGCGCCAGATGAAGGTCATGATCGACGGCGCCAACATGGCCGTCTCTCCACTGGAATACCGCCTCGTCGCCTATCTCGTGCATCACAAGGGCCGCGTCGTCCCGCCCGGCGAGCTGATCGAGCATCTCTATGGCGACGACGACGCCCGCGACGCCAACGCGCTCGAAGCCGTCGTGACACGGTTGCGCAAAAAGCTTGGCGCAGACGTCATCCAAACCCGCCGCGGTTTCGGCTACGCCGTATCGGACGGTTCGGAATGACGTTCGGTTCGCTTCGGTTACGTCTGCTGCTGGCCGGCGCGGCATCCACGCTCGTTGCTCTCGCCTTGGCGGCCTACGGCCTGACGATCCTGTTCGAACGGCACGCCGGGCGGCGCATCGACGCCGAACTCAGCGTGCACCTCAACCAGATCACCGCCCACATCGAGCGCGGCCCGTCGGGACAGCTTCGGCTCACCGCGCCGCCTGCCGACCCGCGCTTCGAGGTCCCCCTCTCGGGTCTCTATTGGCAGATCGTCCACGAGCAGAACGGCACCGTGCTCCGCTCACGCTCGCTGTGGGACGCGGAACTGGCGCTTCCGGCCGAAACCGCTGTCGATGATGCGATCCATCACCATCGCATCGCCGGACCCGGCAAGACGCAACTCTACCTCCTGCAACGCCGCGTCGAGCTACCCGCCCGCATGGGCGGCGGCACGGCGCGCATCGCGACGGCCGTCGACGCGGCTGAAATCTCGAAGGCGACGCGTGAGTTCGCACTCGACCTCGCGCCCCTGCTCGCCATCATCGGCGCTCTGTTGCTGGCCGCGACATGGGCCTGGGTCACCATCGGATTGCGTCCCCTCGACGCCGTGCGCACGCGCCTCTCGGCCGTTCGCGCCGGCAAGGAAAGCCAATTGGGATCGTCGGGCTTCCCGGACGAGGTCCGCCCGCTCGCCCAGGAAATCGATGCCTTGATCGCGGCCCGCGATATCGAGATCGCACGCGCCAAGACCCGCGCCGGCGACCTCGCGCACGGCCTTCGCACGCCCCTCCAGGTCCTCCAGACGGAAGTCGATCGCCTCGCCAAGGATGGGCAGACCGCTGCCGCGCTCGGCTTGTCGACCGTCATCCGCACGATGCAGCGCACGGTTGAGCGGGAGCTCGCGCGCGTCCGGCTCGCGCGGCCCCATCGCGAAGCCGTGACGGACATCGCCACCGCCATCGAGCAGATCGTCCGCGTCGTCCAGAAGACACCAGAGGGCCAGCGCCTCGACTGGATCGTGGAACTGCCCGCGGGCCTCACGGCGGCCATCGATCGCGACGATCTCTCGGAAGCGGTCGGCAACCTGATCGAGAACGCGGCCCGCCACGCCAAACACGCCATCTCGGTCACGGGGAGCGATGAGGAGGGTTTTGCCGTCCTCACGATTGCCGACGACGGTCCCGGCATTCCCGCCGATCGATTGAGCGAAGCCCTCCGCCGCGGCGGCCGGCTCGACGAGCGCGGCTCGGGCGCGGGCCTCGGCCTCGCCATCGTCACCGACATTCTCGAATCCTGGCGCGGCACTCTGACACTCACCGACGCCGCACCGGGCCTTTGCGCGACCGTGCGCCTGCCCCGCGCGCCATGACCCAGCCAACAAGCCGGTCCCCGCGCGCCTGACAATCCCCTGACGATCTCCATCAGGGCACCGTCAGCGCCCCGGATGCAAGGTGGCCATGTTGAACGCAAGGCTGGCCGATCGGGCAGCCATCCCACTTTTCAGATGGAGATTGAAACCATGCAGAAGATTGCCGCCCTCGCCGGTTCACTGGCTCTCGCCGCTACCCTCGCCGCTCCCGCCCTGGCCGACGATCGGCCTGCAACGGCTGCGGAGCGGGCCAGCGTCGGCAGCGTGCTGCGCGCCAACGGCTACACGTCCTGGCAGAAGATCGAGTTCGATCGCGACGACCGCAAGTTCGAAGTCGACAACGCGCGCCACGCCGACGGCGGTGTCTATGACGTCGACATCCGCGGCGGCAAAATCATCAAGCGCGAACGCGAATAAGTCGCGCGCCAAAAATGAATGAGCACAGGCGGTCCGGAAACGGGCCGCCTTTTCTTTGCACGGGGCGCGATGCAATCACCCGCTTAGATGCACTGCCTCCTGACGAGCAGCGCATTGAGCGCATCCGTTTCGGCCGATGCCTTCTGGTATTCGCTCGTGGCGCTGAGGCCGTCGCCGGGCTGGCCGAACATGCGACCGAACGCAGCGGTCACCGTCATGGGGCGGCTCTTCTCCTCGATGGCCGCTTTCTGCGGCAGCATCTTGAGCTGGCGGCTCAACACTTCGAGACGGTCCCGGATCTGCCGGCACGCGAGCTTTTCTTCGTCCGCACTGACGAGATAGCTTCCGTCTTTCTGGTGACCGGTGCGCGGAACACCCGCCATGTCCTGCACGGACGCGCAGCCGCCAGCCGCCACCATGACGGCGGCGAGCGACAGCCTCACCAAAGAAGTGGCGACATTGGACAGCATCTAAGCCCGACCCTGGAATGCTGAACGCGAAACGTCACGCAGAGATTTAGGTGAGCCAAGCAACCCACGCAAGACGCATATGTGGCCCGAGAGTCTCACCCGCGGCCAATAAAGGGCATCTTGGTGGCCATCAGCGTCATGAACTGGACGTTGGCCGAAAGCGGAAGATTGGCCATGTAGACGACAGCTTCGGCTACGTGGGACACCTCCATGCGCGGCTCCGGGCGCACGCTCCCGTCGGCCTGGAACGCGCCCCGCGCCATCGGCTCCGTCATGTCGGTTTCCGCATTCCCGATATCGATTTGCGAGCACGCGATGTCGTGCGCGCGCCCGTCGAGAGACAGCGACTTCGTCAGGCCGGTGATGGCATGCTTGGTGGCCGTGTACGGCGCCGACAGCGGCCGCGGCGCGATGGCCGAAATGGATCCGTTGTTGATGATACGTCCGCCCATGGGCGTTTGCGCCTTCATGATCCGGAACGCCGCCTGCGCGCAGAGAAACGCACCGGTGAGATTGACGTCCACGACGGCCCGCCACTGGCCCAGCGTGATCTGGTCGATGGGCACGGCGGGCGCAGAAAGCCCGGCGTTGTTGAACAGCACGTCTACGCGCCCGAATGCGTCCTGAGCCGTGTGAAAGAGATGAGCCACCGCAGCTTCGTCGGCCACGTCGGTCGGCACGGCGATGGCCCGCCGGCCGGAATGACGCGCGCATAGCGCCGCCGTCTCATCCAGCGCCGTTGGCCGGCGCCCCGCCAGCACGACATCGAAACCGGCATCGAACAACGCGACCGCGACCGCGCGCCCAATCCCGCTTCCGGCGCCGGTCACCACGGCCGCTCTGGCGTTCCCCGTCATCCGCCCTGCTCGCGCTCAGCGCGTCGGAACCGGCTTCTCGCCGCGATAGTCGTAGAACCCGCGGTTGGTCTTGCGCCCGAGCCATCCCGCTTCGACGTACTTCACGAGCAGCGGGCACGGGCGGTACTTCGAATCCGAAAGACCCTCGTAGAGCACCTGCATCACCGCGAGGCACGTATCGAGACCGATGAAGTCCGCGAGTTCCAGCGGCCCCATCGGATGATGCGCGCCGAGACGCATGGCCTTGTCGATGCCCTCCACCGTGCCGACGCCCTCATACAGCGTGTAGACGGCTTCGTTGATCATCGGCAGCAGGATGCGGTTGACGATGAAGGCGGGAAAGTCTTCCGACACCGCCGTGGTCTTGCCGAGGCTCTCGACGAACACGCGTGCGACGCCGAACACCTCATCCTCGGTGGCGATGCCGCGGATCAGTTCCACGAGCTCCATCAGCGGCACCGGATTCATGAAGTGCATGCCGATGAAATGCTCGGGCCGGTCCGTCGTCGACGCGAGGCGCGTGATCGAGAGCGACGAGGTGTTGGTCGCAACGAGCGCCGACGGCTTCAGCTTCGGGCACAGCTCCTGGAAGATCTTGCGCTTGACGGATTCGTCTTCCGTCGCCGCCTCGATCACCATGTCGCTGTCGCTGAGCGCATCAAGATTCGGCGCGAACTTGATGCGCCCCAGCGCCTGCTTCATGTCGTCTTCCTTGACGACACCCTTCGCGACCTGCCGGCTCAGGTTCTTTTCGATGACCGAGATCGCCTTGTCGTAGGCTTCCTTGCGGATGTCGGTCAACAGCACGTCGTATTTCCCGAGCGCGATCACATGAGCGATACCGCTGCCCATCTGACCCGCGCCGATCACGCCGACCTGCTTGATGACGGGAACGGGCCGCGGGGCCGGTTTACCCTTGGCATCGGCCTTGACTGCAACATCCATGGTGAATGTCCTTTTTGATCCGCTGCCCAGCTTGCCTAAAGGCCGGCTTTGCCGAGTTCCGCGTCGAGTTCAGGCAAGGCTTGAAAGAGATCGGCGACAAGACCGTAGTCCGCCACCTGGAAGATCGGTGCCTCGGCATCCTTGTTGATGGCGACGATGACCTTCGAATCCTTCATGCCCGCCAAGTGCTGGATGGCGCCCGAGATGCCGACCGCCAGATAAAGATCAGGCGCCACGACCTTGCCCGTCTGGCCGACCTGGAGATCGTTCGGAACGAACCCGGCATCGACCGCCGCGCGCGAGGCGCCCATCGCCGCGCCGAGGCGCACGGCCACGGGCTCGATGTATTTCGTGAAGTTTTCGCCGTTACCCATGCCACGTCCGCCGGAGATGACGATCTTGGCGGCCGTCAGCTCGGGACGGTCGGACTTGGTGAGCTCCGCGCCGACGAACGACGAGCGCCCGACGGCTGCTGCCGCGGGCACGCTTTCGATAGCGGCGGATCCGCCTTCGCCCTGCGCCGCGAACGCCGAGGTGCGCACCGTGATCACCTTCTTCGCTTCTCCCGACTGAACCGTCTGGAGCGCGTTGCCGGCATAGATCGGCCGCTCGAACGTATCCGGCGACAGAACCTTGATGACGTCGGAGATCTGCATCACGTCGAGCAGCGCCGCGACGCGCGGCAGAACGTTTTTACCGGAGGCCGTGGCCGGCGCCAGGATCGCATCGTACGCGCCGGCGAGCGCGACGACGGTCGCCGCCACTTCCTCGGCGAGACCGTTGGCCAGATGTGGCGCATCCGCGACCAGAACCTTGGCGACGCCGTCGAGCTTGGCGGCCGCTTCCGCGGCGGGCGCGCACGCATGGCCCGCAACGAGCACATGCACGTCGCCGCCGATCGCCCTCGCAGCGGTCAGCGCTTTCGCCGTTGCGCCGCTGAGCGTCGCGTTCGTGTGTTCGGCAAGTAGAAGAACAGCCATTAGATCACCCCCGCCTCTGTCCTGAGACGGCGCACCAGCTCCGCCACGTCCGCGACCATGACGCCGGCCTTCCGCACGGGCGGCTCGGTCGTCTTGAGGACCTTCAAGCGCGGCGCGATATCGACGCCGAGGTCAGCGGGCTTCTTCACGTCGAGCGGCTTCTTCTTCGCCTTCATGATGTTCGGCAGCGAAGGATAGCGCGGTTCGTTGAGACGCAGGTCGGTGGTCACGATGGCCGGCAACGTCAGCTTGAGCGTTTCGAGACCGCCGTCCACTTCGCGCGTCACGGCGATGGCGCCCGCTTCGGGCACGACCTTCGAGGCGAACGTACCTTGCGGCCATCCGAGCAGCGCGGCCAGCATCTGGCCCGTTTGATTGCTGTCGTCGTCGATTGCCTGTTTGCCGAGCACAACGAGGTCCGGCTTTTCCGCGTCGACGATGGCGCGCAGCAGCTTGGCGACCGCCAAGGGTTCGACCGCATCGTCGGTCTCGACCAGGATGGCGCGATCCGCGCCGATGGCGAGCGCCGTCCGCAGGGTCTCCTGCGACTTCGCCGTTCCGATCGACACCGCGACCACTTCCGTCGACGCGTCTTTTTCCTTGATGCGAACCGCTTCTTCGACGGCGATTTCGTCGAACGGGTTCATGGACATTTTGACGTTGGCGAGCTCGATCCCCGAGCCATCCGCCTTGACGCGGATTTTGACCGCGTAGTCGACGACGCGCTTAACCGCGACGAGTATCTTCATGATGCGCGACGCTCCCCGGCGCACTGCCTTTTTGTTGTCATTGGTGTCCTGGTTTTTTCCGAATTATTCCGCGAGGGTTGATGTGCGGTTGAACCGCGTCGCTCGCCCCCATTGTCCGTCACCGGGGCAAAATGCCAACCGTGTGACAATTCGAGCTCTTCGCAGTTGCGAACGCCGAAATTACGAGCCGTTACCCCCCAAGTCAATGCGGCCAACGTCGGGCTAACCCGCGACAGTCGCGGCCGTAGTGGACGATCCGGCCTCCGGTTCCATGCCGTCAGGTACAGTGGCCGTCAGGTCCCGTACCCAAGGCCGCGATCGAAAAGCGGGACCCCAGGGCGCCGCAGGAAGACAACGAGCACCGCGCCGGCCAACAGCCCCCCGATATGCGCCCACCACGCGGTTGGCCCCACCTGCGGCAGGAACACCATGACGACCTGGATCAGGATCCAGATCCCGAGCGCGAAGGCCGCCGAAATGCGCAACGGGATGGCCTTGAGCGCCAGCACCCAGACCCGAACGCGCGGGTGCAGCATGAGGTAGGCGGCGATGACGCCGGCCACGGCTCCGCTCGCCCCGATTAGCGGCACCCCCGACGTGGGCTCGATCCAGGCGTGCAGCAATCCGCCCGCAACCCCGCAGGCGAGATAGAAGAACAGGAACTTCACGTGCCCCAGCGCATCTTCGACGTTGTCGCCGAAAACCCACAGAAACAGCATGTTACCGGCCAGATGAAGAATGTCGCCGTGAAAGAACATGTACGACAGCAGTGTCAGCCGCTCCGGAAATGCGGGGCCCGCCGCCTCGGTCGCAATGGGAAACAGGCTGGTGTCGAACAACTCACTGGGAATGATCGCGAAACTGGCGATGGCGACGTCCTCGAGCCGGGTCGCCTCGAGCAGATAAATCGCGATGTTGATCACGATGATCGCCAGGGTGACGAACTGGAAGCGGATCGACTTCAGCGTGTTTTCGTCATGCAGCGGAACAAACATCGTGACCCCCGTCAAAACCTTGTTCGTCCTAGTAATTCTGGCTAGCGATTCTGGCCCGGCACCCAGAGCACGTCGCTCTTGCCGCGGTCGTTGACGTACCGTCCGGCCACAAAGAGATAATCCGACAACCGATTGATGTACTTGAGCGCCGCGGCGCTGACCGGCTCGTTCTCGGCCGCCGCCAGCGAGACCATGTCGCGCTCGGCTCGACGGCTGACGGTGCGCGCCACGTGGAACGCCACGGAGGCCGGCGACCCACCAGGAAGAATAAACGATTTCAGAGGCTTAAGCTCTGAATTCATCTCGTCGATCTCAGCCTCGAGGCGCGTCACCTGACCCTCGGTGATCCGCAGCGCCTCGAACTCAAGCTTTTCGCCGCGATCCGGCACGCACAAATCCGCGCCGAGGTCGAACAGGTCGTTCTGGATGCGCAGAATTTTGGCGTCGAGGCCCGGATGGCCGGAAAGGTGCTGGCGTACGACGCCAAGCGTCGCATTCGTCTCGTCGACCGTGCCGTACGCGGTAATCCGCAGATCGTCCTTGCGCACGCGTTGGCCCGTGCCGAGCCCCGTCGTGCCCGCATCGCCGGTTTTTGTGTAGATTTTATTGAGCCTGACCATGCGTCGTCCCGTAGTCCCCTGCGTGCGGAGCACGCCCCCAACAACGTGTGGAGCGCACGCCCGGAAGAATGTGCGGAGCGCGCCGTAAAGCTTGTTCGGCGCACACCCTAAAGAGCTTCCTGGCCTATGCAAACCGCTTTCGGCAGGAGGGCTGGCGGTAAGCGGCGGGCGCCGGAGGTCCGGCTACATGTGCGCGACGTACGCGTAGACGACCAGCAGCACCACGGCCACGAACTGAAGCCCCACGCGCCAGCGCATCAAGGTCTGGCTGAGGTTCGGGTTTTTCCCCCGCAACATCACCCAGAGCCCCGCAAACAGCACGAGGGCAACGGCCAGCATGGTGGCGAGCGAAAACAAGGACAGGGCGGACTGCATCGGAACCTTCGCCTCGAAGAGTTGAGCTGCAATGACCTAGCATTTAGGAGGCGGGGCATTCAAATACCACGCGCCGCGGCAAAAGGCGGGGACTTTCGCGGGATGAGGCGGGCCACCTATCGCATTGGTAATTTGCATGCCCTAATTCTAACCACTTATACGGGCGTGGTGGCGTACGGACGGGATTGCGTCGGCCTTGCGGATACAGGCAGTGTAGCGGACGCTTCGGGTTGCGAATCCGGCGGCCGGTTTCACCGAAGTCCTGCGCCTGGCAAATGCAGACGGGCTGGTCACGTGCGGATCGGTTTTAGCGCGTCAATCGCGGGCTCTGACGACATATGAGGTGGACGAAGGCGTGAGCCGAACAGAGGCGAACAAGCGGGCCCGGAGCATGCGGGCCTCGACCGGACCCAAGCGCCCCCAGCGGCCGTTCGCGACGGCTGCGGCGCTGACCACTCTTGCGCTGAGCGTGTCGATTCCGGCCGTGCGTGCCCAAAACACCGCCCCGACCGCCACGACGCCGCAATCCGCCGAAGAGGCCTCGAAAAAGCTCGACCGCCAGCAGCACGAGCTCGAAGCCAAGGAACTGCGCGACCGCGAACTTCAGAAAGACCTCGCAACCCTCACCGACGATCGCCGCGAAATCAACGCGCGCCTGGTCGAAACGGCGGCCCGCGTTCAGGCCAGCGAAGAAAAGATGACGGCCGTCGAGGAACGGCTGGCCGGTTTCGAACGGCAGGAAAAGACCCTCCGCGAGTCCCTCGCCAAGGAGCACGGCAAGATCTCGGGCCTGCTGGCCGCGCTTCAGCGCATGGGCCGCAATCCGCCCCCCGTCATCATCACACGCCGCGAGGACGCGCTTCGCATGGTGCGCAGCGCCATGTTGATCGGCGTCGCGTTTCCGGGCCTCCGGGACGAGGCGAAGGCCCTCTCGACGAAGCTCACAGACCTCGTGTCCATCATGACCCGTATTCGCCGCGACGGTGAAACGCTGCGCGCCGAGCGCGAGAAATTCAACGCCGTGCAAGCCCAGCTGGCGAGTTTGCTCGAAACCAAGAAGCAGACACTGGCGGAACGGCAGACGGAGCTGCGCCAGGTCCGCGAGGCGGCCGCTGAGATTTCCAAGAACGTCAGCGACTTGAGCGAGCTGATTTCCAAGCTGAGCCAGCAGGTCGATACGGCGCCATCCATGCCGCAGGTCGAGCGCGAAGGCCGCGATCAGGTGGTCGCCGTGCTGCCGCCGACCGTTGCCGCCCAGCCCGCGCCGGCCGAACCCGTCCCGAGCAGCCCCGCCATCAACGCCGTCGCCCGCGATGCTGCCGTTTCTATTCCGCCCGCCGCCGCGACGCCGCCGGAAAAGGCCGAGGAAGTGGCCCTCCTGTCGCCCGGAACGCCGGCTGCCGCGCCTGAACCGCCATCGTCGTCCATCGTCGAGCTGGCGCCGACCGCAACCAGCCTGATGCCCGGAAATCCGGACCGCATCCGCCCGGCCATCGCCTTCCACGAAGCCAGAGGCAAACTTTCCTTGCCCGCCCGCGGCCGCCGGGTCTTGGGTTTCGGCGAAAAAACCCAATATGGTGGAACGTCGAAAGGCTTGGTGATCGAAACTCGTTACAGTGCGCGGGTGACCTCACCCTGTGACGGTTGGGTGGTCTATGCGGGCGAATTCCGCAGCTACGGGCAACTCTTGATCATTAACGCCGGCGGCGGGTATCATGTGCTCGTGGCCGGACTGTCCCGAATGGACGTCGGGCCAGGTCAATTTGTCTTGGCTGCCGAGCCGATCGGGACGATGAGTGGTGCGCCCCGCACAGCACAATTGGCAACCGAAAAAACGGAAATCAGCCAATCCGCGCCTCACTCCAGCGCGCCAGTTCTCTACATTGAATTCCGCAAGGACGGGCAACCCATAGACTCCAATCCATGGTGGGCCGCCTCTCATCAGAAGGTGCAGGACTAATGCGCAAGACCGACCTCGTATTCTGGACGTTTTTGACGATGACGGGTCTCGCGGGCGCAACGACCGTGCTCAACGTCACGCAAACCTATTCGGCGAATTCGCCCAACTCCGAGCTTTACCGTCAGCTCGATCTGTTTGGAGACGTCTTCGAGCGCGTGCGGTCCGACTACGTCGAGAAGCCCGACGACACGATGCTGGTCGAATCCGCGATCAACGGCATGCTCGCCGCGCTGGATCCCCACTCGTCCTACATGAGCCCGAAGAACTACCGCGACATGCAGGTGCAGACACGCGGCGAATTCGGCGGCCTCGGCATCGAGGTCACGATGGAGAACGGCGTCGTCAAGGTTGTCTCGCCCATCGACGAGACGCCAGCTTCGAAAGCCGGCGTCCAGGCGAATGACCTCATCACCCATCTCGACAGCGAACAGATTTCCGGCCTGACGCTCGAGCAGGCGGTCGAGAAGATGCGCGGGCCGGTCAACACGCCGATCACCCTCACCATTGTCCGCAAGGGCAAGGACGAGCCGTTCGACGTCAAGATCGTGCGCGACTTCATCCGCATCAACGCGATCAAGGCCCGCAAGGAAGGCGACGACATCGCCTACATCAAAGTGACGACCTTCAACGAGCAGACCCACACCAATCTCGTGAAGGCGATGGACGCCCTCAAGAAGGAGATCGGTCCCAAGCTGCGCGGCATCGTCATCGATCTGCGCAACAACCCCGGCGGTCTCCTCGATCAGGCCATCGCCGTGTCGGATGATTTCCTCGAACGCGGCGCCATCGTGATCACCAAGGGCCGTAACAACGAAGAGACCCAGCGCGCCCAGGCCCGCCCCGGCGATACCGCCGAAGGCAAGCCCATCGTCGTGCTGATCAACGGCGGCTCGGCCTCCGCTTCGGAAATCGTCGCCGGCGCCCTCAAGGATCACAAGCGCGCAACGATCATCGGCACGCGCTCGTTCGGCAAGGGCTCCGTGCAGACGATCATCCCGCTCGGTGCCAACGGCGCCATCCGCCTCACCACGGCCCGCTACTACACGCCGTCGAACCGTTCGATCCAGGCCAAGGGCATCGACCCCGACATCGTGATCGAGCAGGAGCTTCCGGAGGAGCTGAAGAGCAAGACGCCGGAGAAGCCCCGCGGCGAAGCGAGCCTCCGCGGCCATCTGAGAGGCGAGGAAGCCGAAGCGGCCGCCAAGAAGGCCGAAGAGGCGAAGGACGCCGCTGCTAAGGACGCAGCTAAGGACGGCGAGTCCAAGGAGCCCGTGAAGGAAGAGTCCGGCTCGTCGGCCTACGTGCCGAAGGAGCCCGAAAAGGACACGCAGCTCCAGTATGCGCTGAGCTTCCTGCGCGGCACGGCGACCGGCGAGACGGTGGCCAAGAAGCCAGCCACACCGCCGGCCGCAGGCACCGAGGGCGCGGCCGATGCCAACAAGAGCACGGTCCCCAACTAGGCACCGCGCTCCTCAAGAATTACCTCCGATGGGCGCTAACGGCCCCCAATCGCCGTTTCGGGAACTGACCCATGACCAAGCCGACCGTCGACCCTCAAGCCGTGCGGGATCCCAAGTCCTTGCCGGATGTCGAATCCCTGCCCTACCGCCCCTGCGTGGGGATCATGGTTCTGAGCCCGGCCTCCAAGATCTGGGTCGGCCGCCGCGCCGACGCCCCGGGCGACGCCGAAGCGACGTGGTGGCAGATGCCCCAAGGCGGCATCGACGAGCACGAGGATCCGCGCCTCGCCGCGCTCCGCGAGCTGCGCGAGGAAACCTCCGTCACAAGCGTGGAATTCCTTGCTGAATCGGAAAATTGGCTGACCTACGACCTTCCGGTCGACCTGATCCCGAAGGTCTGGGGCGGGCGCTTCCGCGGGCAGCGCCAAAAGTGGTTCGCCGTTCGCTTTTCCGGTGACGAAAGCGAAATCGATCTCGGCGCGCCCGGCGATCCGCACACCGAATTCGTCGCCTGGCGCTGGTGCACGATCGAAGAGCTGCCCGCCGCCATCGTCCCGTTCAAACGCGACCTGTACTTGGAGGTGCTGCGTCAGTTCCGCCCGCTTCTCGTGGACAGCTGACGCACAAAAGCCCCCCTTTAGGGGTATTCCTCACGGCACAGACGGGCGGTCAAAAATCCGCTAACTTCCTCAGCTAGATGAGAGATGATTCGCCCGCCGGCGCAGAGCCGCGGACGCCATTCCTCGTCCGGGCAATCATTTTCCCAGGTCCCAACACGTCATGAAGCACGCCCAAATCGACAACACTGAAACCGTCCCGATCGAACTTCCCTACCGCACCTGCGTCGGCATCATGCTGCTGAACAAGGAAGGGCGCGTTTGGACCGGCCGCCGTTTGCCGAAATGGGCAGGCGATTCATCGGCCTACATCTGGCAGATGCCCCAGGGCGGCATCGCCAAGGACGAACCACCCGTCGAAGCTGCGATCCGCGAGCTGCGCGAAGAAACCGGCATCACGAGCGCCGACGTGGTCGACGAAATTCATCAATGGCTGACGTACGACCTGCCGGAGCCGCTGCTGGGTGTCGCTCTCAAAGGCAAGTATCGCGGCCAGCGGCAGCGCTGGTTTGCGATGCGGTTCTGGGGCGACGACAGCGAGATCGATATCCAGCCCCGATCCGGCAAAGCGGAGTTCGACCGCTGGGCCTGGCGCGACATATCCGAGTTGGCGGATCTCATCGTGGACTTCAAGCGGCCGGTTTACCAATCCGTCGTTGAGAGATTTGCATATCTTGCTCAAACCTGAAATTAAGGGCGGTATAGTCCGTCCGCGGGCGTCTTGAAGCGAGACGCCTGTCATTCCTTGCCCATTTGATCGAGTTGAGTCCCATGTCCGAGCGCAAGTTCACGAGAACGCTTCCGCCGTTCACCGATGGCGCGAACTATCAATCCGGACACCCCTTCGATCAGGCTGAATACGACCGCATCAAGGAACTCTGGCTCGATCACATCGCAGCCGAGCATGCGGGTGACATCCCGGGCCTCCTCGCCACCCTCACCGAAGACTGCGTCTACACGATGCTGAACAACGGCAAGACGTGGCATGGGCACGAGGGCGCGACCAAGTTCTACGAGTCCTTCCTGACCGGCTTCCCCGAGAACTGCTTCGCCGTCACCAACGTCTTCATCGGCCCGCAGGGCGTGGTGGAAGAAGCCCACTTCAACGGCGTGCACGATGGTGCGGGCCTCCTTGAGCTGCCTTCGACCAACCATCCGATCGAGTTCGATGTTGCGCTGCTGTTCCCCTGGGACCCGATCAAGAAGAAGTTCAAGGGCGAGCGCATCTACTTCGCGATCGAGCACAATCTGATCGCCAACGTCGGCCAGCTCCTGCGCCGCATGGGCCGCAAGCTGGACATGGCCGAGCAGAAATAGCGCGCGCTAGCCGGTTCTCCTTCGACCCCCCTTCGACATGCCGATAACAACCGAACCAACGTGATCGGCCCACACTCGGCAAACTTGCTTGGGCGTCGGCCGTCCATGCGAAGCACGGCTTCGCCATGACGCCGGCATGACGTCCGTATTGTGCTGGCCGGGCCTCCTCACCTCAACGTCACCCCGACGGAGGTCGGGGCCCACGCAAGCCTCGAAGACCGCGACGCCCTTCAATCCCGGCACCGCAACCCCAAAACAAAAAAGCGCCGGTTTCCCGGGCGCTTTTCAATTCGTGGATCCTGTGACGCGAGCGGCTTAGCCGCGAAGACTGGAGAGCGCTGCGATCGCCTGGTTCGCCACCAGACGCTGCTCGTCGGTCTTGGCCTGCGCCAGTTCCGCTTCGGCAGCCGCAACTTCTTCCGCGATGACGGCGCCTGTCAGCTCCGCCACGTCCTGCGCCTTCTCGGCCAGTACCGTCAACCGGTCCGGCTCGACCTGCGCGAACGCCTGACGCACGTAGATGCGCGAACGCGCCCCGCCGAGCATCACGTCGATCACGCCCGGACGCAGCGTCGAGATCAGCGGCGAATGCCCAGGAAGAATGGTCATGTCGCCTTCCGCGCCGGGAAGCTGAACCTGCTCCGCCTCACCGGCAAGGAGAACCTTTTCGGGGCTGACAAGCTCGAATGTAAACGTCTGAGCCATAGACTTCCTGTCCTGATCTTAAGGCCACCCGAGCGTGGGAACCAACCGCGCCGGCTTGCGCCTTACGCGTCGGCCTCTTCCTCATCGTCGTCGCCGGTCTTTTCTTTGACTTCTTCCGGCGTCTGCAGGCCCTTGCCGCAGAACGGGCAGAAGAACACCGGATGGTCGACCATGCCGGGCTCTTCCTCGTCGAGTTCGACGAGGCCGACCGACATGTAAAGAACGCCGTCGTCTCCGAGCGTGATCAGCGGTTCGAATTCCTCGCCGCTCATCGCGTCCTTAAGTTCTTCGCAGCACGAGCCGAATGTCCCTGCCATGTCATCTCCCGCTCTTCGTCTGACGAAGGAGCCTATCCGTGTTTCTAATCGTGTTACGCGGCTTCAGCCAACTTCTCTGCCTTGGCGATGGCTTCGTCGATCGAACCCACCATGTAGAATGCCGGTTCCGGCAGGTGGTCGTAATCGCCGTCGCAGAGGCCCTTGAAGCCCTTGATCGTGTCGGCGAGCGACACGAGTTTGCCGGGCGAGCCGGTGAAGACTTCGGCGACCGTGAACGGCTGCGACATGAAGCGCTCGATCTTGCGGGCGCGCGCGACCGCGATCTTGTCCTCTTCCGACAGCTCGTCCATGCCGAGAATGGCGATGATGTCCTGGAGCGCCTTGTAGCGCTGCAGGATCGACTGCACCTGGCGGGCGACCGCGTAGTGCTCTTCGCCGACGATGCGCGGATCCAGCATGCGCGAGGTCGAGTCGAGCGGATCGACGGCCGGGTAGATGCCCTTTTCAGCGATCGAACGCGAGAGAACCGTGGTGGCGTCCAAATGCGCGAACGAAGCGGCAGGCGCGGGGTCGGTCAAGTCGTCGGCCGGAACGTAAATAGCCTGAACCGAGGTGATCGAACCCTTCTGCGTCGTGGTGATGCGCTCCTGGAGAGCACCCATGTCGGTTGCGAGCGTCGGCTGATAGCCGACTGCCGACGGGATGCGCCCCAGCAGTGCCGACACTTCCGAGCCGGCCTGCGTGAAGCGGAAGATGTTGTCGACGAAGAACAGCACGTCCTGGCCCTTGTCGCGGAAGTCCTCGGCGACCGTGAGGCCCGACAGCGCGACGCGCATGCGTGCGCCCGGCGGTTCGTTCATCTGGCCGTACACCAGGGCGCACTTGGAGCCCTTGGTCGAGCCGTTGTTCTTCTTCGGGTCCACGTTGACGTTGGACTCGATCATCTCGTGATAGAGATCGTTGCCTTCACGCGTACGCTCGCCGACGCCCGCGAACACGGAGTAGCCGCCGTGCGCCTTGGCGATGTTGTTGATGAGCTCCATGATCAGAACGGTCTTGCCGACGCCGGCGCCGCCGAACAGGCCGATCTTGCCGCCCTTGGCGTAAGGCGCCAGCAGGTCGACGACCTTGATGCCCGTGACCAGGATCTGCGCGTCCGTTGCCTGCTCGGCAAACGTAGGAGCAGTCTGATGGATCGCACGGCGCGCCTTGGTCGGGATCGGACCGGCTTCGTCCACCGGCTCGCCGATGACGTTGATGATGCGGCCCAGCGTTTCCTCGCCGACCGGCACCTCGATCGGTGCACCCGTGTCGACGACTTTCTGGCCGCGCACGAGACCTTCCGAGCTGTCCATGGCGATGGTGCGCACCGTGTTCTCGCCGAGATGCTGCGCGACTTCGAGAACGAGGCGGTTGCCCTGGTTCTGGGTCTCGAGCGCGTTCAGAATCTCCGGCAGATCGCCGTCGAACTGTACGTCGACGACGGCGCCCATAACCTGGCGAACCTTACCAACCTTGCTAGCCATTTTCCTCTCCAGTCGAATGTTCAGGCGATCGACAGCGTGACGGGAACGTTTCCGCGCGTCGCCTTTGAATAGGGACAAATCGTATGAGCTTCCTCGACGAGGGCCTGAAGTGCGGCCTTGTCGGCGCCGGGAAGCGCAACCTTGAGATCGACGGCAAGCGAGAAGCCGTCGGTGGTGTTCAGCGTGACCTCGGCCGTCACTTTCGCGGCCTGGCCGTCGAGCCCGTGCTTTTTCGCAAGCACCAGGATGGCCTGACCGAAGCAGGACGAATACCCGAGCGCAAAAAGCTGCTCCGGGTTGTGGCCCTCGCCCGATCCGCCGAGATCCTTCGGCAGCGCCATGGCAAGCGCGAGCTTGCCATCCTCGAGGATCGCGCGGCCGTCGCGGCCGCCCTTCGTCGTTGCTGTCGTTTTGTAGGCCATGTCTACTCCTCGACGCTGAGCTGGCGGAGCTCGCCGAAACCCTTAGAGCGCTTCCGCGCCCGAGATGATTTCGATGAGTTCCTTGGTGATGTTCGCCTGACGCTGGCGGTTGTACTTGACCGTCAGCTTGTTGATCATCTCGCCGGCGTTGCGCGTGGCGCTGTCCATGGCGCTCATGCGCGCGCCCTGTTCCGAGGCCGCGTTCTCGAGCAAACCACGAAAGATCTGCGTCGAGATGTTGCGCGAGAGCAGGTAGCCGAGGATCGCATCCTCATCCGGTTCATATTCGACGACCGCCTGCGCGCCGGCAGCCTTGGCGTCGTCCGCGGCGCTCGCCTCAGGCAGCTTGGCCGGGATGAGTTGCAGCGCCGTCGGCTTCTGCGCGATGACGCTCTTGAACTCCGAGAAGTAGAGCGTCGCGACGTCGAACTCGCCCGCTTCGAACAGCGCGAGCACCTTGGTCGCGATGTCTTCGGCGTTGACGAATCCGAGATGGCGGATGCCCTTGAGCTCGATGCGCTCGATGATGTTGCGGCCGAGGTCGCGGCGCAGGTTGTCGGCGCCCTTGCGGCCCACGGTCAGGATCTTCACCTGCTTGCCGGCCGCGACAAGCTTCTGCGCGTCGGCGCGTGCGAGCTTGGCGATATTCGAGTTAAAGCCACCGCAGAGACCACGCTCGGCCGTCATGACGATCAGCAGATGAACCTGGTCGCGCCCGGTGCCGACGAGCAGCGGCGAGGCGCCTTCGCGGATGGCCCGCTGGTTGAGAGCGGCAAGCACGGTATCCATCCGCTGGGCGTAAGGCCGAGCGGCGGTCGCGGCCTCCTGCGCGCGGCGCAGCTTCGCCGCCGCCACCATCTGCATGGCCTTCGTGATCTTGCGCGTCGCCTTGACGGAGGCGATGCGGTTTCGGAGATCTTTTAAGCTCGGCATGGCGCCTTAGCTTCCCTGCTTGATCCGGTCGTTCACTCTAAAATCCCGGCCGCAGCGCTCGCGCGCCGCCAGCCGGAATGAGCCATTAGGCGACGAAGTTCTTCGCGAACGTGTCGAGGAAGCCGATGAGCTTCTTCTCGGTTTCGTCGCTCATCGCCTTGTCGGCGGCAATCGCGCCGAGGATCGACTTCTCGTCGCGCAGCCCCGTGAGGAGGCTGGCTTCGAACTTGCCGACGGCGGACACCGGCAGCGCATCGAGATAGCCGCGCGTGCCCGAGAAGATCACCGCAACCTGCTCTTCCATCTTGAGGGGAGAGAACTGCGGCTGCTTGAGAAGCTCGGTCAGGCGTGCGCCGCGAGCGAGCAGCTTCTGCGTGGCCGCGTCGAGATCGGAGCCGAACTGCGCGAACGCCGCCATTTCGCGGTACTGCGCGAGCTCGCCCTTGATCTTGCCGGCAACCTGCTTCATCGCCTTCGTCTGCGCCGAAGAGCCGACGCGCGACACCGAGAGGCCGACGTTCACGGCCGGACGGATGCCCTGATAGAAAAGGTCGGTTTCGAGGAAGATCTGGCCGTCGGTGATCGAAATCACGTTCGTCGGAATGTAGGCCGACACGTCGTTGGCCTGGGTCTCGATGACGGGCAGTGCCGTGAGCGAGCCCTTGCCGGCAGCGTCGCCGAGCTTGGCTGCGCGTTCCAGAAGGCGAGAATGGAGATAGAAGACGTCGCCGGGGTAGGCTTCGCGGCCCGGCGGGCGGCGAAGCAGGAGCGACATCTGGCGATACGAGACGGCCTGCTTGGAGAGGTCGTCATAGGCGATCACGGCGTGCATGCCGTTGTCGCGGAAGTACTCGCCCATGGTGCAGCCGGTGAACGGCGCCAGGTACTGCATCGGAGCCGGATCGGAAGCGGTGGCCGCCACGACGATCGAGTATTCGAGTGCGCCGCGCTCCTCGAGCACCTTGACGAACTGGGCAACCGTCGAGCGCTTCTGGCCGACGGCGACGTAGACGCAATAGAGTTTCGCGCTCTCGTCCGTGCCGGCGTTGGCGGCCTTCTGGTTGAGGAACGTGTCGAGAATGATCGCGGTCTTGCCGGTCTGGCGGTCGCCGATGATCAGCTCGCGCTGGCCGCGGCCGACGGGGATCAGGGCGTCAACGGCCTTGAGGCCGGTTGCCATCGGCTCGTGCACCGACTTGCGGGGCAGAATGCCGGGCGCCTTGACGTCGACGCGCTTCTTGGTGTCGGACTTGATCGGGCCCTTGCCGTCGATCGGGTTGCCGAGACCGTCGACGACGCGGCCGAGAAGGCCTTTGCCGACCGGAACTTCAACGATGGCGCCGGTCCGCTTGACCGTGTCGCCTTCCTTGATGGTGCGGTCGTCGCCGAAGATCACGACGCCGACGTTGTCGGCTTCGAGGTTGAGCGCCATGCCGCGGATGCCACCCGGGAACTCGACCATTTCGCCGGCCTGAACGTTGTCGAGACCGTAGACGCGTGCAATGCCGTCGCCCACCGACAGCACTTGTCCGATCTCGGAAACCTCGGCTTCCTTACCAAAATTCTTGATCTGATCCTTGAGGATCGAGGTGATCTCTGCAGCCCGGATGTCCATAACTTGACCTCGTCTTCTGGGGCGTTTTCTCTGGTTGTTTCTTCGAGCGAGCGGACCTTAGGCCTGCTCATTGACGTACGTGAATCGCGGGGGAGGAAAAGGCGTCGGGCGAACCCGGCGTCAATGGCCTCCCTTGAGCGAAAGACTGAGACTGGCGAGCTTCGTCTTGAGGGACGAATCGACCATCCGGCTGCCGAGCTTCACGACCAGACCGCCGATCAGCGAAGGATCGACCTTGGTTGCGAGCGTCACGTCCTTGCCGACGGCATCCTTGAGAGCGGCCTTGAGAGCCGTGGACTGCGCATCCGTGAGCGGATGAGCGCTCGCCACGACGGCCGTCACTTCGCCGCGAGCCTTGGCAGCCAACTGCTGGAAAGCGCGCGCCATGTCGGGCGCGGCAAACAGGCGCCGGTTGCGAGCCACCAGGCTGAAGAAGTTTTTCGAGAGCGCGCCGGCCCCGGCCTTGTCGAGCACGGCGGACAGCGCACGCGCCTGATCTTCGCCCGCGATGACCGGACTGCGCACCAAGCGCTTCAGATCGGCGCTTTCGTCGTAAAGTTGCTGAAATTTGGCGAGATCCTGCTCGACCTCGGGAACTTTGCTCTGCTCGACCGCGAGATCGAACAATGCGGCTGCATAGCGGCCCGCAACACCGGAAACGATTGGTTGATCTGTCGCCACGTCAAGAAATCTCGCGTGCTCAAGGGGTTGGAGGAAGCCCCGCGGCCGAAGCCACAGCCCTTTTCATGAATCTGGGAAAGCAGACGGGAACAAAAGCCGCGCGGGAACCATGCGCGAACCCCACCTGAAAACCCGCGGTTCTGTATCATGTGCGTCACGGCGCATCAACCGGCGAGGCGCGGGCGAGACGCGGCATTTGCGCGGCCTTTCATCGCTCCGTCGGCGGCCCTCTTGAAATTATAGAGAACCTTGCTCGTCCCGGTGGGATTTCTACGGATGCCACCCCACATATCCGGCATGCCCGCGCCGACGGAAGCGCGGAGACCGAACAAGGACGAAATGACGAACAAGGAGCATAAAGGCATGAGTGGATCGAGGATATTTGCCCTCGCAGCGCTCGTCGCGCTTCCCATGGCCGGCATGACGCCGGCATCGGCTGCGCCTGCGGGCGCGAGCGTGGGTAAAGCCGGCATCGCAATCGGCGCACCGACCGACATCGTGAAGGTCCAAAAAAACATGGGCGGCTTCTCTGCTGGCGGCGGTGGTGGCGGCGGCGGTGGCGGCGGCGGTGGCGGCGGAGGAGGAGGTGGCGGAGGTGGCTGGAAAGGCGGCGGGGGTGGCGGCGGTCCAGCCTTAGGCGGCGGCGGTCGGCCGGGTCGGCCCGGCGGTTATCCTGGTCCTGGTCATGGTCCTGGTTATGGCCACGGTCATGGCAATCACGGCCACCATCATCGCCATCGGCCGCGCTGGTACGGCGTCCCGTACTATTCCGACTACGGCTACTACGACGGTTATTACGACGACGACTATTACGACAATGGCGGCGGATACGTCGACAGTGGCGACGCCGTCGCGCGCTGCGCATCCCGTTATCGCTCGTTCGACGCCCGCACGGGAACGTACAATCCCGGCGGCGGCAGGCCACGCCGGCTTTGCCCCTACCTGAGATAGCGGAGCGAACCACTTCCAACACGACACGAAAAAAGCCGCGCTCTCCAGCGCGGCTTTTTTTTGTTCCCGGAAGGTAACGAATATGAACGTAAGCTGCACGCGCCATTCAGGGCGAGTTCAGCGCGCCCCCGATAACGTGCTCTCCAAAGTGCCCGAAGACCTCGGCACCTGGATCAGTTGGAAGGGGAATAAAGATGACCATCAAGAAATTCGCCACCTCCGCAGCCGTCATGGCCGGCCTTATCGCGGCCAGCATGGCCCCGCTTACGACCGCTGCAAGCGCGCACGGTAGCTGGAACAAGGGCTACGGCCCAGGATACGGCGCCCACTACAACAACGGCCCGCGCCACTTCCACAATCATGGCGGCCCGCGTTACGGCAACGGCTACGGTTATGGCTACAAGCGCCACCACCACGGCCGGGACGTCGCTAAGGGCCTCGCGATCGGCCTCGGCGTTCTCGCGGTCGGCTCGATCCTGGCGCACGGCCGCTAAGAGAGGCAGCCCTACAGAAAGTTGTAGGGATCGATATCGACGGTGAGGCGCAAGTCCCCTCCGATTTTGGGAAGCGCCTCACCCCACGCCCTGAGATAGGCCTGAATATTCCTGTCTCGGGGCGCTTTCACGAGCAACCGCCAGCGATGCCGCCCGCGCACGACCGAGATCGGCGCCTCGGCGGGGCCCAGCACTTCGATCTGGTCTGCGCGCGGTGCCCGCCGCGCCACTTCGCGCGCGAACTTTTCCGCCAGATCCCTGTCGCGCGCCGAAATTACGAGCGCCGCCAATCGGCCGAACGGCGGCAGCATTCCGCGCCGGCGCATGTCGATCTCGCGATCGAGAAACGCTTCCCGGTCGCCGAGAATGATCGATTCCATCACGGGATGCTCGGGCATGTGTGTCTGAATGAACCCGCGTCCCTTGGTCAGCGCGCGCCCCGCGCGTCCCGTCACCTGATGCAGGAGCTGGAACGTGCGTTCGCCCGCGCGCGGATCCGCCCCCATCGACAACCCCAGATCGCCGTCGACGATGCCGACCGTCGCGAGCAGCGGAAAGTTATGCCCCTTGGCGACGATCTGCGTCCCGATGATGATGTCCACCTCCCCGCTCTCGATGGAGCCGATGATGCGGCGCATCTCCTCGAGGCCCGGAATGAGATCCGACGACAGCAGCGCCAGGCGCGCCTCCGGAAATCGCTCGCGAACCTCTTCCGCCACGCGCTCCACGCCCGGCCCGCACGCCACAAGCGAGCCCTCCTCGCCGCACTTTGGGCAGGTCTCCGGCATCGGCAGCGAGAACCCGCAATGGTGGCAGTTGAGCTTGCGGCGGAAGCGGTGCTCGACAAGCCACGCCGTGCATTGCGGACACTCGAAGCGATGGCCGCAGCTCCGGCACAGCGTCAGCGGCGCATAGCCCCGCCGGTTGAGAAACAGCAGAGATTGCTGGCGATCGCCAAGCGTTTCCTTCAGCGCATCGACCAGCACGGGTGACAGCCACTGGCCCTTTTCAGGCGGGTGCGTACGCATGTCGATCGGCGTGATCTCGGGCAGATCCGCGCCCGTGAATCGTCCCGGCAGCAAAATGTGCCGATAGCGTCCCGTGCGTGCGTTGACGTGACTTTCGATCGACGGCGTCGCCGACGCAAGAATGACCGGAAATTTGCCGAGGCTGCCGCGCACGACGCTGAGATCGCGTCCCTGGTAGTGCACGCGGTCGTCCTGCTTGAAGCCGGGGTCGTGCTCCTCGTCGACGATCACGAGGCCGAGGTCGCTGTACGGCAGGAACAGCGCCGAACGCGCGCCGACCACGACGCGTGCTTCCCCTGTCGCCGCCGCCCGCCAGACGCGCCCGCGCTCGGCCCCGGACAGGGCCGAATGCCATTCCGCCGGCAGGCACCCGAAGCGCGCGACGAACCGGCTCATGAACTGACCCGTCAGCGCGATCTCCGGCAGCATGATCATCGCCTGCTTGCCGCGCCGCAGCGTCTCGGCCACCGCTTCGAAATAGACCTCGGTCTTGCCGGACCCCGTCACGCCGTCGAGCAGCGACACGGAATACCCGCCGCCGTGAACCGACGACACGAGCGCGTGCACCGCTTGCGTCTGCGCCTGCGTGAAGTCCGTGACGCGGTGATCGGGATCGGGCTCGGGAAAGCGCCGTTCCGGGATCGCCACCTCGACGAGGTTGCCCGACGCGACGAGCCCGTCCACGACGCCCGTGCTGCACTTCGCTTCCGCCGCGAGCGCCGATTTCGCGCGGATCATGCCGTCACGCGCGAGATCGAGCGCGCGCTGGCGCGCTGGCGTCATGCGGGCGGGCTCCCCGGCATCCGGCACGATCCTGACCCCGAACCTTGGTTTCACCGGTTCGAAGGCGGCCTGCGCGCTCATCATCATGCGCGCCACCATGCCGAGCGGCGTCAGGGTGTAGCCCGCGATCCATTCGGCGAACCTGAGCGAGATCAGCGGCAGCGCCGGCACGTCCAGCCGTTCGGCGAGCGCCTTCATCTTCTTGGGATCGACCGCCCGCGCTTCACCCGCGGCGACGTCCCACACGACCCCGATCCGGGTCTGCGCGCCGAACGGCACCAGCACGAAACAGCCCGGCTCGATTTCGAGACCCTCGGGCACGAAGTAATCGTAGGTCTGATCGAGTGGCGCACCGGGCATCAGCACCGGTACGGTTGCCCGCGCCGCGTTTTCACCCTTTTCATTAAGGCCAAGAAGGCTATCCAAGTGTCCCGCTGCCGGATTAGAAGCTATCAAACGATGTCATCCGCGATGCTGCGTCCGGAAAGCGATGCCGGTTTCCGTTCGACGCACAAACAAGAAAGACAGAGTTGGGGCGGTCTGACGGCCGCACCCCCATGTTCGCATAGATGAGATGTTCGCACAGATGAGCCCACGCAGTTGAGCTCGCACATATGAGGATGCCCCGCACGGGGGCAGCACAAAGGGCCGAGAATGAAGTTCTTCGTCGATACAGCCGATGTCAATGAGATCAAGGAGCTGGCCGCCACCGGATTGCTGGACGGCGTGACCACGAACCCATCGCTGATTGCAAAATCCGGCCGCGATTTCAAGGAAACGATTGCCGAGATCTGCGCCGTGCTGCCGGGCCCCGTCTCGGCCGAAGTCGCCGCGACCGACTACGACGGCATGATGAGAGAAGCGCACATCCTGCGCAAGATCGCCAAAAACGTGACCATCAAAGTCCCGCTCACCCTCGATGGCCTCAAGGCCTGCAAGGCGCTGACGTCCGACGGCACGATGGTCAATGTCACACTGTGCTTTTCGGCCAATCAGGCCCTGCTGGCCGCGAAGGCCGGCGCCACGTTCGTCTCGCCGTTCATCGGCCGCCTGGATGATATCGGCCTGAACGGCATGGATGTCATTCGCGAGATCCGGGCCATCTACGACAACTATCAGGATCTGGAGACGGACATTCTGGCCGCCTCCATCCGGACGGTGAACCACGTCAAGGAAGCCGCCCTGATCGGCGCCGACGTCGCGACCGTACCGCCGTCGATCCTGAAGGCGCTCGTCAAGCATCCGCTGACGGACTCGGGCCTCGCGCAGTTCGTCGCCGACTGGAAGAAAACCGGCCAGACGATCTAACCGTCTCCCTCTCCCCGCGAGCGGGGAGAGAGGAACGCGCCCAAACGAACAAGGCGAGCGGCCGTTCGACGGACCACTCGCCTTTTCCATGCAAACCGGGCTTTTTCACCCTTAGATCTGCTCTTTGAGATCCTTGGCGGCGCGGAAAGCCACCTTCTTGCTGGCCTTGATCTTGATGGATTCGCCGGTCGCCGGGTTGCGGCCCATGCGAGCCGGACGCTTGCGAACCTGCAGGATGCCGAGGCCGCCGATGCGGATCCGGTCGCCCTTCTTGAGATGCTTGGTGATCAGCGCGACCACGTCCTCGAGCACGGCGTTGGCCTGCTTCTTCGGAATGTCGTGCGTCTCCGAAAGCGCAATGCCGATGTGGCGCAGCGTGACGGTGTTGGCAGGCTTCGTTGCAGTCTTTGCAGCGGTCTTCACAGCGGTCTTGGACGCTGTCTTCGCTGCCGGCTTAGGGGCAGCCTTGGTGACGGTTTTAGCCATGGGATGTTTCCTCAGAAAAAAGAATCAATGACCGCGAAAAGATACAATAAGAATTAGCTTCCGCGGCTACGGATATAAAAAGCCTGCGCTTTTTTGCCCTAGACTTAGGAGTTTCGGTCACGCTTGCACGCGCAACGGAGCACGCAACCCTGCCAATCAGACCGATTGTGATGTGATGAGTGAGGGACAAGCATCGAAGTTGCATAGCATCGGCGCACGTATCCGCGCAATCGAGAGGCACGCAAAAAAGTGCGATTCGCCTTGAAAAATGGGCATTGCCGTCACATCGCGACCGCCGCGTTGCCCCTCCTATGAATGCGAGACCTGCAAGAAACTGCTGAAAACAGGGCACTTCCTGTCGCTCCCCTGCACTCTCTGCAGCGCCTCCAGGAGGTGTAGCCGCGCGCAATACAGCGTCCGTACCCAGCGCTCACACATTCGCAGGTGTGCGAAAACACCCAAATCACATACGTTTCTTTTACCTCTAGGCCCCGATGCTCAAGGCCCGGTGCTCAAGCTAATGACTCGTGACATGCCCAATCTCGAAGACCTGCTCGATGCCGACGGAGAGCTGCCGCTTTCCGCGGATTTCTTCGACGCGGCTTCCGCCTGGCTCGATCACCTGACGCACGAGCGCAATCACTCGCCCGCAACCCGCACCGCCTACGAGCGTGATCTCCGCCAGTTCGCGGGCTTTCTGGCGCGCGACCTCGGCCACCCGCCCTGCCTCTCCGACCTCGCGCGTCTCGACGTCAAAACCGTGCGCCGCTTCCTGGCCGCACGCCGCCGCGGCGGCGTCACCAGCCGCTCGCTCTCGCGCAGTCTCTCGGCCCTGCGCACCTTCTATCGTTGGCTCGAAGCCACCGGCCGCGTCGCCAATCGAGCCATGGCGCAAATGACGATGCCGCGCATCCCCCATTCGCTACCGAAGCCGCTGACAGTCGACAAAGCCAAAGCCCTCGTCGAAGGCGAAAGCGACGGCGACGACTGGATCCGCGCCCGCGACGTCGCCGTCATGCTGCTACTCTACGGCGCCGGGCTTCGCATCTCGGAAGCCCTCGGCCTCGCCCGCCGCGACGCTCCGCTTCCCGGCCGCGACGTGCTGCGCATCACTGGCAAGGGCGGCAAGGAGCGCCTCGTGCCGGTTCTGCCGGTCACGCAACGCGCCGTCGAACGCTACCTCGCGCTCTGCCCCTATCCGCGCGAAGCGGACGACGCTCTATTCGTCGGCGCGAAGGGAGGGCCGCTGTCCCCGCGTCTCATCCAACTCGCCATCGCGCGCTTGCGTGACGTGCTGACGTTGCCGGAAACCGCAACGCCCCACGCGCTGCGCCACTCGTTCGCGACACATCTGCTTTCGGCGGGCGCCGACCTCCGCCAGATCCAGGAGCTGCTGGGCCACGCCTCGCTCTCGACCACGCAGGTCTATACCGAGGTCGATCGCGAGCGCATCCTCGCCGTCTACGACACGGCCCACCCCCGCGCCTGAAGCGACAGACAGCAATCCCGCCGTTGCCGTTCTCTCCCGTAAAGCTCGGGAACCAGGAAGAACCTTTCTGATCCGCTTGTCTTGTCGGCCGCGTTAAAACCGGCAACTCTGCTGACGAGCAAGGCGAGACCGATGCGCGCAAGAGCAAGATACATCCCCCTGGCTTTGATCGCGGCTCTGCTTGCGATCCCGATCCCGCAATCCCGCGCCGAAGCGGCCGGCGCACCCCGCTGCAACGGCTTCAACATGCTCGACAAGCTCGCCGCCACCGACCCCGGCCTTCACGACCGCATCGTCACCAATGCGGCAAAGATCGAGAACGGCAACGCCGTGCTCTGGAAGATCGAGCGTGCCGGCCACGCGCCGTCGTATCTCTTCGGCACGGTCCATCTCTCGGATGCGCGCGTCGCCATGAGCAAAGCCGCGCAAGAGGCCCTCGCGACCGCACGCGCCGTCGTCATCGAGAATTCGGACCTGTCCCCCGAGGCGTCGGCCAATGCCTACCGGGCTGCCGCGAAATCTGCCCTCTTCGACAACGGCCAGACGCTCGACAAGCTCCTGAGCAAGACCGAATTCGACAAGCTGCGGCGCTCCTTGAACGGCACCCCGGAGTCACTCCGGCCCTACCGCCCGTGGATCGTATCCCTGATGCTGACCGGCTCGGAATGCGAACGCCAGCGCGTGAGTAATGGGGACCTCGTCCTCGACATGGCGGTTGCCAATCACGCAAAGACCAACGGCATACCGCTCGCCGGTTTGGAAACGACTCAGGAGCAGCTCGAAGCCCTGGCCTCGATTCCGGATAACGAGCAGGCCGGCATGCTGCGCGCCAATCTCTCCCTCGTCGACGAATCCGAAAACCTCATGGAAACGATGGTGCAGGTCTATCTCGCGCGCCGCGTCGGGGCGTTGTGGGATCTGCAGATCGCGCTTGCGGAGAAGGCGGGCGTATCGGCCCAGGACTTCGCCTCCTTCGAGCAGACGATCATCGTCGAGCGGAACCGCAGGATGCGCGACCGATCGCTGCCTCACCTTGAAAAGGGCGGCGCGTTCGTTGCCGTCGGCGCGCTGCATCTGCCCGGCAGGACCGGACTGGTCTCCCTGCTGCGCGAGGCGGGCTACACCGTAACAGCCATCGAGTAACATCCGTTACCCGTGCGCGGATTACGCGAAGTGTAAAGCGGTTCGCCGTGAACCGGCTCAAAGCCAAAGCTACGGAAAACTCCGATCATACGGAATCGCAGCGCTTCCCCCTCCCCCTTTTGCGGGGAGGGGTTAGGGGTGGGGGGAAGTACATAACTCACGCTTATTCGCTGGCTTCACCCCTCCCCGCGCATTCGCGCGACCCTCCCCGTCAAGGGGAGGGTCAACAAGCAGAAGCCGCGTCTGTGCAAAGCCGTATGATCAAAAATGCGATTTGAAGACGAGCGAACAAGCACTAGCGAGCACCCCTCACATGTGGATCGCGCGCTTGCCGACGGCCATCGCCGCTTCCTTGACGGCTTCGGACAGCGTCGGATGCGCGTGGCACGTCCGCGCCAGATCTTCCGCCGAGCCGCTGAACTCCATGATCACCGCCGCTTCCGCGATCAGCTCGCTGGCGTTGGCGCCGATGATGTGCACGCCGAGGATCCGGTCGGTCTCGGCGTCCGCGAGCACCTTGACGAAGCCGTCCGTCGTCCGGTTGGCCTTGGCACGGCCGTTGGCAATGAACGGGAACTTTCCGACCGTGTAGGCCACCTCGGCCGCCTTCAGCTCTTCCTCCGTCTTGCCGACGGACGCGACTTCCGGCGTCGTGTAGATCACGTTCGGAATGACGTCGTGGTTCACCTGACCCGCTTGGCCCGCCAGGATTTCAGCAACCGCGATGCCTTCGTCTTCCGCCTTATGTGCCAGCATCGGTCCCGCGATCACGTCGCCGATGGCATAGATGCCGGTCACATTGGTCTCGAACTGCCCGTTGACGGCGATGCGCTTGCGGTTGTCGCGCACCACGCCGAGCTCATCGAGACCCAGCCCGTCCGTAAAGGGCACGCGGCCGATGGCGACCAGCACGACATCCGTCTCGATCTTGTCCTGCGCGCCACCCTGGGCGGGCTCCAGCGTTACGCTAAGGCCTTTGCCCGTGCGCCCGATGGCCGACACCTTCGTGCCGAGCCGGAAGGTCAGGCCTTGCCTGATGAAGATCTTTTCGAGCGACTTGGCGATCTCGCTGTCCATGCCGGGCAGAATGCGGTCGAGATATTCCACCACGGTCACGTGCGCGCCGAGCCGCCGCCACACCGACCCCAACTCGAGCCCGATCACGCCCGCGCCGACGACCAGCAGCCGTTCCGGCACCTCGGCCAGCGACAGCCCACCGGTCGAGGAGATGATCCGCGTCTCGTCGAACTCGATGCCGGGCAGCCGCGCCACATCCGAGCCCGTGGCGATGACGATCGAATGCGCCTCGAGCGTCTGCCGCGATCCGTCCTCGGCCGTCACCTCCACGCGGCCCGCCGCAAGGATGCGGCCCGCGCCATGGAAGGCCGTGATCTTGTTTTTCTTGAGCAGGAACGCGACGCCGTCGACGTTGCCCTTGATGGCCTCGTCCTTGAACGCGAGCATGCGGCCGAGATCGAGCTCGGGCGAAACCTTGATGCCCATGCGGGCGAATCCGTGCCCCGCTTCCTCGTAAAGCTCCGAGGCATGCAGCAACGCCTTCGACGGAATGCACCCGACATTGAGGCACGTTCCCCCATGCGTGGCGCGCTTCTCGACGATGGCCGTCTTGAGACCGAGCTGCGCGGCGCGAATGGCGCACACATAGCCGCCGGGTCCACTGCCGATGACAATAAGATCGAAGGTATCAGCCATCGTGAGAACCTTTCGGAATCCCCTCTCCCCATCGCAAGCGCAGGGCGATGGGGCGAGGGAGCTAAAGCTCCAGAATGAACCGCTGCGGATCTTCCAGGCATTCCTTCACGCGCACCAGGAACGTCACCGCCTCCTTGCCGTCGACGAGACGGTGATCGTAGGAGAGCGCGAGGTACATCATCGGACGCGCCACGATCTGCCCATCCTTGACGATCGGCCGCTCCTCGATGCGGTGCATGCCCAGGATGCCGGCCTGCGGCGCATTGAGGATTGGCGTCGACAGCATCGACCCGTAGACGCCGCCGTTGGAGATCGTGAACGTGCCGCCCTGCATGTCGGCGATGCCGAGCTTGCCGTCGCGGGCCCGCTTGCCGAACTCGGCGATCTTGGCTTCGACCTCGGCAATCGACATCTGGTCGGCTTCGCGCAGCACCGGCACGACAAGGCCGCGATCCGTACCGACCGCAACGCCGATGTGATAGTAATTCTTGAAGACGATATCTTCGCCGTCGATCTCGGCGTTCACCGCCGGGATTTCCTTCAAGGCTTGGATACAGGCTTTGACGAAGAAGCCCATGAAGCCGAGCTTCACGCCGTGGCGGCGCTCGAACAGCTCCTTGTACTGCGCCCGCATCGCCATCACGGCGCTCATGTCGACGTCGTTGAACGTCGTCAGCATGGCCGCCGTGTTCTGTGCCTCCTTGAGGCGCAGCGCGATGGTTTGGCGCAGGCGCGTCATGCGCACCCGTTCCTCGCGTCCCTCTTCGCTCACGGCCGCGGGAAGGCGCACATCCGGCTTCACGAACTCGCGCGCCTGCTGCTTGGCCGGCACCTGCGACGGAGCGGGAGCAGGCGGCGCCTGTTCGGCCCGCGCCTCGGCCGCAGCCTTCTGGCCACTCACCGCGCTGGCGACTGAGGCGACCACGTCCTCCTTGAGCACCTGACCGCGCCGGCCCGATCCATTGACGTCGTCAGCGGAAAGACCGGCGTCATCGAGATGCTTGCGCGCCGCGGGGCTCGGCGGAGTTTTCGACGGCGCATGGGCCGGAGCCGCAGGCGCAGCCGGGCGCCCATCCTGGCGCGCCGCCGGTTTGGGCTCCGGCTTGGCGGCTGCCGGTGCGGGCTTTGCTCCGACACCCTCGGCCAGCGCTCCGAGCACCGCACCGATCGCGACCGTCTGGCCCTGCTGCACGAGAATTTCCGACAGCTGTCCCGAGGCGGGCGCCGGCACTTCGACCGTCACCTTGTCGGTCTCAAGCTCCACCAGCGGCTCGTCGGCCTTGACCGCATCGCCCGGCTGCTTGAGCCATTTGCCCACTGTGGCCTCGGCGACCGACTCTCCGAGAGTCGGCACGCGGATC
This sequence comes from Hyphomicrobium sp., assembly GCF_051860585.1. Taxonomy (GTDB): domain Bacteria; phylum Pseudomonadota; class Alphaproteobacteria; order Rhizobiales; family Hyphomicrobiaceae; genus Hyphomicrobium_C. The sequence continues at coordinate 49,449 of NZ_JBHYDS010000006.1, read as the reverse complement.
TCGATAGTCATGTGTGTCCAGCCCTTTCAATGCCGGGCGCCGATGCGCCCGGCCTTCCGCACGTCGAGAAATGGTCAGCCCTTGAGAGCATCGGCCACCAGGGCTTTCTGCTCTGCGATATGTTTGCTCATGAGGCCCGTCGCCGTCGACGCCGAAGCGTTGCGGCCCGCGTAGCGCACGCGCCGCCCCGTAGGCGCCACCCGGTCGGCCACCCAATTGATGTTCGGCTCGATGAACGTCCAAGCGCCCATGTTCTTGGGCTCTTCCTGGCACCACACCAGATCCGCGTTCGGGAACCGTCCAAGCTCGTGCAACAGCGCGCGCGCCGGGAACGGATAAAGCTGCTCGACGCGCAGGATATAGATGTCGTGCAGCTCCTCCGCGTCGCGGGCGTCGGCGAGGTCGTAATAGACCTTGCCCGAGCACAGCACGACGCGCTTGATCTCGGCGTCCGTCTTGCGCAGATCGTCCCACAGCACGCGATGAAAGGTCGTTCCCGGGCCCATCTCGTCCAGCCGCGACACGACGCGCTTGTGGCGCAACAGCGACTTCGGCGTCATCAGGATCAGCGGCTTGCGGAAACTGCGGTGCAGTTGCCGCCGCAGGATATGGAAGTAGTTGGACGGCGTCGTGCAGTTCGCGACCTGCCAGTTGTCCTCGGCGCAGAGCTGCAGGAAGCGCTCGAGGCGCGCCGACGAATGCTCGGGCCCCTGCCCCTCGTAGCCATGCGGCAGCAGGCACACGAGCCCGGACATGCGCAGCCACTTGCGCTCACCCGACGAGATGAACTGATCGAACACCACCTGCGCGCCGTTCGCGAAGTCGCCGAACTGCGCTTCCCACGCGACCAGCGCGTTGGGCTCGGCCAGCGAATAGCCATACTCGAAGCCGAGCACCGCCTCTTCGGACAGCATGGAGTTGATGACTTCGAAGTTCGCTTGAGCCGGAGAAATGTGCCGCAGCGGCGTATAACGCCGCTCCGTTTCCTGGTCGATCAGCACCGAGTGGCGTTGCGAGAACGTGCCGCGCTCGCAGTCCTGGCCCGAAAGGCGGACCGGAAAGCCATCCGAAACCAGCGTGCCGAACGCTAAATGCTCGGCCATCGACCAATCGATGCCCTCGCCCTTGGAGATCATCTCGCGCCGCCGCTCGATCAGGCGCGCAATCGTTTTGTGCGCGTTGAAATCCGCCGGGATGACCGTCAGCCGTTTGCCGACCTCACGCAGCGTCTCCATCGAAACGCCGGTGTTGCCGCGCCGCTCGTCGTCATCGGCATGGCCGACGCCGCTCCACCGCCCGTCGAGCCAATCGGCCTTGTTCGGCATGTAGGATTCAGCCGCCGCCAGCTCCGTTTCGAGGAATGAGCGGAACTCGGCCTTCATGCCGTCCACTTCTTCGCCCGTAATGACGCCTTCCTCGATCAGATCCTTCGAGTAGATCTCGACCACGCTCGGATGCTTGCGGATCCGGTCGTACATCAGCGGCTGCGTGAAGGCGGGCTCGTCCGTTTCGTTGTGGCCGAACCGGCGGTAGCAGAACATGTCGATCACGACCGGCTTCTGGAACTTCTGCCGGAACTCGGTGGCGATCTTCGCCACGTGCACCACCGCTTCCGGGTCGTCGCCGTTGACGTGAAAGATCGGAGCTTCGATCACGCGCGCCACGTCCGAGCAGTAGGGCGACGAGCGCGAATGGCGCGGATTGGTCGTGAAACCGATCTGGTTGTTGATGATGAAATGGATCGAGCCGCCCGTGCGATGCCCCTTGAGGCCGGAGAGCCCGAGGCATTCGGCCACCACGCCCTGGCCCGCGAACGCCGCGTCGCCATGGATCAGCAGCGGCAGCACCGGCGTGCGGTCGCCGGCGTCGCATTTGAGCTGATCCTGCTTCGCGCGCACCTTGCCCAGCACCACCGGATCGACGATCTCGAGATGCGAGGGGTTGGCCGTCAGCGAGAGATGCACCGTATTGTCGTCGAACTGACGATCGGAGGACGCGCCGAGATGATATTTGACGTCGCCCGATCCCTCGACGTCGTCCGGTTTCCAGGAGCCGCCTTTGAACTCGTTGAAGATGGCGCGGAAGGGTTTGGACATCACATTCGACAGCACGTTGAGTCGCCCGCGATGCGCCATGCCGATGACGATCTCTTTGACGCCCAGCTGACCGCCGCGCTTGATGATCTGCTCCAGTGCCGGGATCGCCGCCTCGCCGCCGTCGAGGCCGAAGCGCTTGGTGCCGGTGTATTTGACGTCGGCGAAGCGCTCGAACATCTCGCCTTCGATGAGCTTGCGCAGGATCGCCTTCTTGCCCATCTCGGTGAAGCGGATGTCCTTCTCGTCACCTTCGATGCGGTGCTGGATCCACGACTTCTGCGCCGGCGACGTGATGTGCATGAACTGGTAGCCGATCTTGCGGCAGTACGTGCGCCGCAGGATGCGCAGCACCTGCCGGATCGACGCCGTGTCGAGCCCCAGGTACCGGTCCATGAAGATCGGCCGGTCGAGATCGGCCTCCGTGAAGCCGTAGGTCTCCGCCCGCAGCTCCTTGTGCACCCGCCGTTCCGAAAGGCCGAGCGGATCGAGATTGGCCGCCAGATGCCCCATCACGCGGTAGGCGCGGATCAGCATGATCGCGCGCACACTGTCCTGGATGGCGCGGAACGACGCCGCGGGCGTGATGTCGAGCCCGCCGCCGAACGCCTTCGCCTGGATTTTGTCCCGTAGGCCGCGCTCGACCTCGCCGTAGTCGCCGGTCAGCGCTGAGACGAGTTCGGTGGGCGCGCCCTGCAGCCGTTCGAGCGGCAGCCCCCAGGAGGGCTCGCGCGCCGCGCGCTCGTGCAGATGCTCATGCTCGCCATCATGAGAAGTGCGGTCACGCGAATCCCGCATGCTCTCGAAAAACAACCGCCATTCGTCACTGACGGACCCGGGATTCTTTTCGTACTGGCTGTGTAGCTCTTCGATGTACGGCGCATTCACGCCGTTCAAAAACGACGTTCTGCCGAACCGGTCGTTGAGCGCCTGACGTGACATGAATGACCCCGCCTGTGTGAACCCCGCCCTTGCGGGCTATGGCCGTAAATTCTCCCCAGGATTTAGGCGATTCTCTGCGCCTCGCATGACACACTTATGTATAGGCCCGTTCTTAGCCCTTTAGAACTTTCGTCAAAGTCGTCCCCAGCGAAGCGGGGAGTTCGGCCACTCTCACCGCGCCAGGCACACGGACCACACCACCACTCCAATGAGCGCACCGACGATCACCGGCGGCGCGAAGACAGTGAGATAGAAGCTCCCCGCCGGGCCGGCCAATAGCCAAAGCACCATCGCGCCGGCAGCAACGACCGCCGAAGTGCCAATCGCGCCCGCCCGTCCAAACAGCCCGCCCATCCAGACGAAGAGCAGGCCCGACAAAAGCGCGACGACCGACCAGATCAGTACGAACTCCCAGTCGGGAGCGTAGAACTCCATCGTTTCCTTCAATGGACGAGCCTCGGCGCGCCTAGTGACAACCTGTATATCGTCAGACGGGATCAGCCCTTTAGAACTTTCGTCAAAGTCGTCCCCAGCGAAGCGGGGCTGTCGGCAATCGCGATGCCCGCGCGGCGCATCGCATCGACCTTGTCCTCGGCGCGGCCCTGACCGCCGGAAATGATGGCGCCGGCGTGACCCATGCGCCGTCCGGGAGGCGCCGTCATGCCGGCGATGAAGCCGGCCATCGGCTTCTTGCGGCCCTTCTTGGCTTCGCCGATCAGAAAGTCCGCCGCTTCTTCCTCGGCCGACCCGCCGATTTCGCCGATCATGATGATCGAATGCGTTTCGGGATCGGCGAGGAACAGCTCCAGCATGTCGATGAATTCCGTGCCCTTCACGGGATCGCCGCCGATGCCGACCGCCGTCGACTGGCCTAGGCCCGCGTCCGTCGTCTGCTTCACCGCCTCATAAGTAAGAGTGCCGGAGCGCGAAACGATGCCGACCGTGCCCTTGCGGAAGATGTTGCCGGGCATGATGCCGATCTTGCATTCCTTGGGCGTCAGCACGCCGGGGCAGTTCGGCCCGATCAGGCGCGACTTGGAGCCGACGAGCGCCCGCTTCACACGCACCATGTCGAGCACCGGAATACCTTCCGTGATGCAGATGATCAGCGGGATCTCGGCGTCGATCGCTTCCAGAATGGCGTCAGCCGCGAACGGCGGCGGCACGTAGACCGCGCTGGCCGTCGCCCCGGTCTTCGCCTTGGCTTCGAGCACGGTATTGAAAAGCGGCAGGTCCGCCAGCTCCGGATCGGCCGGCTTGGTGCCGCCCTTGCCCGGCGTGACGCCGCCGGCCACCTTCGTGCCGTAGGCCCGCGCCTGCTTGGTGTGGAACGTTCCCTGGCTGCCTGTCAGGCCCTGGCAGATGGTGACAGTCGACTTGTCGACGAGAATGGCCATGTCGTCTCTCTAACCCCGAGTATGTCAAAACGGCAGCCCCGCGCAGCGGGCGGCCTTTAGGCTGCGACCTTGATGGCGGATGTGATCTTGGCTGCGGCGTCTGCGAGATCGTCCGCGGGCACGATCTTGAGGCCGCTCTTGGCCAGGATCTCCTTGCCGAGGTCGACGTTCGTGCCTTCGAGGCGCACGACCAGCGGCACCGTGATGGCCATCTCGCGCGCGGCCGCGACGATGCCTTCCGCGATGATGTCGCAACGCATGATGCCGCCGAAGATGTTGACCAGGATACCCTTCACCGACGGATCGGAGAGGATGATCTTGAACGCCGCCTGCACCTTTTCCTTGGAGGCGCCGCCGCCGACGTCGAGGAAGTTGGCCGGCTCCGCGCCGTAGAGCTTGATGATGTCCATCGTCGCCATGGCCAGGCCCGCGCCGTTGACCATGCAGCCGATCGACCCGTCGAGCTTGATGTAGGACAGCTCATGGCGGGCCGCCTCGATCTCCATCGGATCTTCTTCGTTCTCGTCGCGCAGCGCCATGATGTCGGGATGGCGGAACAGCGCGTTGCTGTCGAAGCTCATCTTGGCGTCGAGCGCGATCAGATGGCCGTCCGTGGTCACGACCAGCGGATTGATCTCGATCAGGCTCACGTCCTTTTCGAGCACCAGCCGATAGAGGCCCTCGATCATCGCCGCGCATTCCTTGATCTGCCCGCCGGTGAGACCCAGCGCGAACGCGATCTTGCGCGAATGGAACGGCTGCAGCCCGGACGCCGGATCGATCGTGAGCTTCAGGATCTTGTCCGGCGTGTCGTGCGCGACCTTCTCGATATCCATGCCGCCTTCGGTCGACGCGATGAACGCGACGCGCGAGCTGGCCCGGTCGACGAGCGCCGAGAGATAGAGTTCGCGCCCGATGCTGGTCGCTTCCGAGAGATAGAGCCGTTGCACGGCGCGCCCCGCCGGGCCCGTCTGGATGGTGACGAGCGTCTTGCCGAGCATCTGCTCCGCGAGCGTGCGCGCTTCGGCGGCCGACTTCGCGAACCGGACGCCGCCCTTCTCGCCGGCTTCCTTCTCCTTGAAGTGCCCCTTGCCGCGTCCGCCGGCATGGATCTGCGCCTTGACGACCTTGACCTCGGTCGCGATCGCACCGGCGATCTTCTCGGCCTCTTCGGGCGAGAACGCAGCCCCGCCGCCCGACGTGGCGACGCCGTATTGCCGGAGAAGGTCTTTAGCCTGGTGTTCGTGGATATTCATGACGGGCGGGATCCCTCTTGGGGTGCTGCAGGTGTCTTGCGCGCAAGGCGGTGAGACAAGAGCACGTCAAATTATGGAGAGAAGCTGGAAATTAGTAGCATCGGCACGACACCCGACTGGCGCGAAACTGGGTGCGGCACGCAACCGGGCGTGACGCGGAGCAGAGACGCGCTCCGCGCGATTTTCGTGTCCCCTTCGGGCCCGCTTGGTCAGGCGTTTATGCGCCCAGCTGCGGGTTGATCTTGACGCACGCATCGACCAGACCCTTCACGGATTCGATCGACTTCATGAGCATGGCGCGTTCCGCGGAGTTGAGGTCGATTTCGACGACCCGCTCCGTTCCGCCCGAGCCGATGATTGTCGGCACACCGATGTAGAGTCCCTTAACACCGTACTCGCCGTTGAGATACGCGGCGCATGGCAGCACGCGCTTCTTGTCTTTGAGGAAACTCTCCGCCATCGCGATCGCGGAAGAGGCCGGTGCGTAGTACGCCGAGCCGCTCTTGAGCAGCGCCACGATCTCGCCGCCGCCCTTGCGCGTGCGATCGACGATCTGGTCGAGACGCTCCTGGCGGATCCAGCCCATCTTGACGAGATCCGGCAGCGGGATGCCTCCGACCGTGGAGTAGCGCACCAGCGGAACCATGTCGTCGCCATGGCCGCCGAGCACGAACGCCGAGACGTCCTCGACCGACACCCGGAACTCCTCCGAGAGGAAATGACGGAAGCGCGCCGTATCGAGCACGCCGGCCATGCCGATCACCATGTTGCGGGGCAGCCCGGACGATTTCTGCAGCGCCCACACCATGGCGTCGAGCGGATTGGTGATGCAGATCACGAACGCGTTCGGCGCATACTTGCGGATGCCCGCGCCGACCTGCTCCATGACCTTGAGATTGATGCCGATCAGGTCGTCACGGCTCATGCCGGGCTTGCGCGGCACGCCGGCGGTGACGATGCAGACGCTCGCGCCTTCGATATCGGCGTAGGCGTTGGTGCCCTTGAGATTGCAATCGAAGCCTTCCACGGCGCCCGACTGGGCGATGTCCAGGGCCTTACCTTGCGGCAACCCTTCGGCGATATCGAAAATGACGACGTCGCCGAGTTCCTTAAGCCCGATCAGATGGGCCAGCGTGCCGCCGATCATGCCGCCGCCGATCAACGCGATCTTCGTCCGCGCCATACTTGCATTCTCCCTGGAGGCTGTGGCCCTTGTGCCGGGCCCTAGGTTGCCGTGCTTCGCGTGCTGCAGTCCGTAGCAATGGTACGCTGGTAAGTCGTCCGCGCATGAGAAAATATTCGGCTTTCGTAGGACGAAAAGGGAGAGCGCTCAAGCCCGACGGCGGCCGATCGCCGGGATTCGGAAGAATGCACACGCGCCGGGCCGCCCGTGCCTAGTCACCGCGCGGTGCCGCCGCCCGGGCCAGATAGGCCTCGCTGCGCATCTCCATGAGGCGGGACGCCGTGCGCTCGAAAAGCGGCGCTCCGTCCCCCTCGGGATAGAGATCGTCCGGCTCGGCGTCCGCCGACATGATCAGCGACGTCCGGCAATCGTAGAGCGTGTCGATCAGGTGGATCAGCCGGCGCGCCTCGTTGCGCCGCTCGGGCGTCAGCACCGGCACGCCTTCGATCACGACGGTATGGAAGGCGTGCGCGATGTGCAGATAGTCGAGCGCCCCGAGCGGCTTCTCGCACAGATCCGCGAACGAGAAGCGCGCGACCCCCATGGAGGCCATCGGCACCCGCACCTGCCGCCCTTTGACCTCCAGGAACGCGGGCGCGCCGGGATGCTGACCCGTCAGCCGCTGCCAGTGGTCCTCGATGCCGGCGGCGGCCGCCGCGTCGCACGGTGCGAAGTAGAGCCGCCGGCCCACCAGCTTGTCGAGACGGAAATCCTTGGCCGCCTTGAGCTCGACCCTGTCCATGTGCTGCGTGAGCAGCGCGACGAACGGCAGAAAGAGCTGGCGGTTGAGTCCGTTCCAGTAGAGCCGCTCCGGCGGCGCATTCGAGGTGGCCACGACCACGACCTCGCGTGCGAACAGCGCCTTGAACAGCCGGGCGAGGATCATCGCGTCCGCGATGTCCGTGATCGTAAGCTCATCGAAGCACAGCAGCCCCGCCTCGGCCGCGATTTCCGCCGCCACGAAGGGAATGGGATCGCCGTCCGTGGTCGCCCGCCCGCGCTGGATCCGTTCGTGCACCTCGCTCATGAAGGCGTGGAAATGCAGCCGGCGCTTGGGCGTGAACGGCGTCGCCTCGTGAAAGAGATCCATCAGCATGGTTTTGCCGCGCCCGACGCCGCCGTGCAGGTAGAGACCGCGCGGCGGCGGCACTTTGGTCTTGAAGAAGGCGGCGAGCCGGCCGCCCTGCCGCTGCAGACGCCAGTCCTCGAGCGCGACAGAGAGCGTGTCGAGCCGCAGCACGGCGTCGCGCTGCGCCGCATCGGGCTCGATTTCGCCGAGCGCGAGCCGCCGTTCGTAGTGCTCCAATACCGAAGTGCTCAAATCGCCGACCCCGCCCGCTGACTTCCATTGTCGCCGGGTCGCGACCCTGCCAGATGCGCCGGGCGCCACAAACTGAATTGCGCGGCCGTTCGCCTCAGCGGTGCGAACAACCCTGCTTTGCGTTTCTTGCACTGCAGCGTATTTGCTGGCCTCCAGACCTAGAAAAACGAAGAAATGTCTTAAATGTCATACTTCTGCGCCATTGTGCAGCGCACAACTAGGATTATGTACGAGGCATCGCGGCGGAACCCGCTGCGGCCTGCGAAACGGGGAAACGGACGGACGGACGAAGCGCCCGGTCCCGCACCCCGGGGAGAACAATCACTATGAACGACACCACAAGCGTGCCCGGCACGTTCCGAAAGTTATGGCCGCACGAGCAGGCGCTCTTTCGCGATCACCTCCTTCGGCTCGACAAGACGAGCCGGGCCATGCGCTTTGCCCACGGAGTGTCGGACAGTTTCATCGAGGACTATGCGCGCCACATGGCCGACGCGGGCTCGACGGTCTTTGCCTATGTCGAGGATGGCCTGGTCCGCGCCGCGGCCGAGCTCAAGAAGCTGGGTACGACCTGGGGCAGCGAAGCGGAAGCCGCCTTCTCGGTCGAGAGCGCGTTCCAGGAGCGCGGCCTCGGCACCGAGCTGATGGGCCGCGTGATCCGTGCTGCGCGCAATCGCGGTGTGCACCTTCTCTATGTCAGTTGCCTGGCGTCGAACGCTGGCATGCAGGCCATCGCGCGCCGGCACGAGGCGGACCTCCGGTTCGAATTGGGCGAGGTCGTCGGCGAGATCGTGCCGCAGGAGGCGAACTACTTTTCGCTGCTCGCGGAGGCGGTCGAGGACCGCATGGGCTTCATGATGGCGGTGCTCGATCTGCAACGGCGCGTTGGTCTCGCAGCGTAGCTGTCCGCCCGCAGAAATTTTGAATCCGAGTCCATTTCGCGACTCGCGCGATCGTTCTTCGCGATCTTTTTCGTGCAGCGAAGCTCACGGCGATCTGAGAATTTCCGCGTAGCACTTTCAAATATCGACGAAATTGTAGACTTCCCGCAACACTTTCGGTCGAATTCCAATGAATCTGCATGCCGAATCCACTTTTCATGTCAACAAAATCATCGAATTTGCTCATGATTTTTTTGTTCGAAATGATTCGGACGAATTAGAGGGAGAGAACTCATGGCTAAGACCGCTGTTAAGAAGGCCCCGGCTCGCGCAAAGGCGAAGAAGCCGGCTGTACGTAAGGCCGCTGCAAAGCCCGCCGCTCGCAAGACCGCGAAGCCGGCTGCTCGCAAGGCCGCTAAGCCTGCTGCTCGCAAAGCTGCGAAGCCGGCTGCAAAGAAGAAGAAAGCCGCTTAATAAGCGGACCGCCTCCCCGCACCTGTCTGGGCAACAGGGCGCGGGTGTCGCGGCTTTTCTTGGATTAAGTTCCAACTTGAAGACCGGTGGCTGCGGGACGCGCCACCGGTCTTGTTGTTTTCGGGCAGGCCATTTGTTTTCTGGCGCCCTGTGCGCGCTTATTCCGGCAGATGACTGACGGCTTCGACATTATGCCCGTCGGGATCAATGACGAAGGCGCCGAAGTAGTTCGCGTGATAATGCGGGCGTAGTCCCGGCGGACCATTATCTTTGGCCCCGGCCGCCAAGGCCGCTTTGTAAAACTCAGAAACCTGCGCTCGGCTTGTAGCAGCAAATGCGACATGCAATCGGCCGGTGAATGGCTTTCCCGTCCCAATCCAGAATGTGGGCCTATCGACACCGAAACCGCAATAACCGGCCGGGCCGCCTTCATCCGACAAATCCTTCTCGAGCAACATGCTGATGCCGAGCGGAGCGAGCACCGCAGTGTAGAAAACTTTCGAGCGTTCGAAATCGGAAACCGGCAAACCGATATGGTCGAGCATGCGTGATCCTATTCCCTCTGCGGAGGACGCCGGCGGACGGTCCGCTCAGACTCGCCGCTGCACCATCAGCTTCTTCAGTTCCGCAATCGCCTTCGCCGGGCTCAGGCCCTTGGGGCAGGCCTTGGCGCAATTCATGATCGTGTGGCAGCGATAGAGCCGGAACGGATCTTCGAGATTGTCGAGACGCTCGCCCGTCGCCTCATCGCGGCTGTCGATCACCCAGCGATAGGCCTGCAGCAGCGCGGCAGGGCCGAGATAGCGGTCTGAATTCCACCAGTAGCTCGGGCACGACGCCGAGCAGCAGGCGCAAAGGATGCATTCGTAGAGCCCGTCGAGCTTCTCGCGATCTTCGCGCGATTGCTTCCATTCCTTCGGCGGCGCGGCCGTATCCGTCTGCAGCCAAGGCTCGATCGAGCGGTGCTGGGCATAGAAATTCGTGAGATCGGGCACGAGATCCTTCACCACCTGCATGTGCGGCAGCGGATAGACCTTGATCGGCCCCTTGACCTCCTCGAGCCCCTTGAGACAGGCCAGATCGTTGGTGCCGTCGATGTTCATTGCGCAAGATCCGCAGATGCCTTCGCGGCAGGAGCGGCGGAACGTCAACGTCGGATCGATCTCGCTTTTGATCTTGATCAGCGCGTCGAGCACCATCGGCCCGCACTGCTCTTCGTCGATCCAGTAGGTGTCCATGCGCGGATTGTCCGCGTCGTCGGGATTCCAGCGATAGATGCGGAACTCGCGCCATTTCCCTTTGATATCGGGGGAATTCCAAGTCTTGCCGGTCTGAACCCTCGAGGACTTGGGAAGCGTGAGCTGAACCATGGAGACGGGCCTCGCGGTCGAACACGGTGAAAGTTAAGCGTTTTGTATCCATGAAACTGCGCACGCCCGCTGTCAACGCGGGGATGTGCAGTGCGGCAATGGCGAAAAGTCGAAGGCCAACGCACGCCTCCGCGCCCGCAGAGGGTGCCGCCACGGCCTCGATCCGTCCTGCCGCACAATAACGATCAGATCACGACTTAAGTTGCATTTTGCTATTTATATCAGCCTGATACTCTGTCATAAATCCATAGTCTCAACGGCCTAAAACGGTGGCGCCGGGGCAAGCGTCCCGGAAGCAGCGCGCTGGCGGAGGGCCGCGTCGTTGCATAGTCCACGAGACAATGGAGATTAGCGTGAACAACAAGTTCATCGCCTTCACGACGGCAGCGGCCGTCGGAATGGGCGCGTTCGCCTGTGCGGCACTGGCGCGCGACCAGGTCAAGGTTGCAGGCTCATCCACCGTTCTGCCTTATGCCAACATTGTGGCTGAGCAGTTCGGCAAGGCCTTCGGCGACTACAAGACCCCCGTCATCGAGTCGGGTGGTTCTTCGGGCGGCCTCAAGCAGTTCTGCGCCGGCGTCGGCGAAGACAAGCTCGACATCGCCAACTCCTCGCGCAAGATCAAGTCGGGCGAGCAGGAAGAGTGCGCCAAGAACGGCGTCAGCGACATCGTCGAAGTGAAGTTCGGCTATGACGGCATCGTCTTCGCAGTCGACGAGAGCGCCGGCGACTGGAAGCTTGAGCCGAAGGACATCTACCTCGCTCTCGCCGCTGAAATTCCGAAGGACGGCGCCCTCGTCGCCAATCCTTACAAGACCTGGAAAGAGGTGAACCCCTCGCTCCCCGACGCTCCGATCGCGGCTTTCATCCCGGGCGAAAAGCACGGCACGCGCGAAGTGTTCGAGGAAAAGGTCCTCCACGTCGGCTGCAAGGCCCTGGGCGGTGACAAGCTCCACCTCGCCAAGGCTGAAGGCAAGGACGACGACGCCAAGAAGAAGGCGGCTGACAAGGCGTGCAACAAGGTCCGCAAGGACGGCGCCGCGGTCGACATCGACGGCGACTACACCGAGACGCTGGCACGCATCCAGTCCAACAAGCAGGGCGTGGGCGTATTCGGCCTTTCGTTCTACGAGAACAACAAGGACAAGCTGAAGGTCGCGACCATCAGCGGCGTCGAGCCTTCGGTTGAAACCGTTGCCTCGGGCAAGTACCCGGTTTCGCGCCCGCTCTTCTTCTACGTCAAGAAGGCTCACCTCGGCGTCATCCCTGGCCTCAAGGAATACGTCGAGTTCTTCACCAGCGACCGCATCCTCTCGGCTGATGGTCCGCTTGCAGAGTACGGCCTCGTTCCCCTTCCCGATGCAGAGCGCAAGGAAGTCCAGGAACTGGTGAAGACCGGCAAGACCCTCGCGACGGCAGCAAAGTAAAGCAGTCTTGCGTGCCGTCTGACGGCCCGCAGGCAAGCTGACTGAAGGGGGAACGGGCGGATTTCAAAATCCCGTTCCCCCTGATTTCTCTCCGGCCCTTTGATCAAGATCCCGGCGCACGCGACGTTTTGCGTCTGTCCGGACAGTCTTCCACCTCGGAATAGGAACAGCCCGGTGTCGACATTCCTGATTGCCGCCATCGTTATCGCCCTGGGAGCCGCCGGCTGGCTACTCGGCAGCTGGCGATCGAAAGCATCTGTCGGCGGCAAAACAGCCAAGCTTCACTCGCGCCCCGGCTACTATGGCGCCTACGTGCTGTGCTGGACGATTTTACCCGCCCTTTTCCTGATCGTTCTCTGGTCCGCGATTTCACCGGTCGTTATTTCGACAATGGTTGACGCGCGGCTGCCGCAAAACGTCCAGGACGGCATAACCCAGGCCCGCTCGCTCACGACTTCGTCCATCAACTCGATCGAGCGTGGTCTCGCCACGCTCTCGCCTGAGGACCTCGAGAAGGCCGCCGCACCGAATGCGGACGTCAAGGCGCTCCTGTTCAGCAAGGGCACGCCGCTGGCCCTCTCGCCTGAACCCTACGCGGTCAACGCCGCATTGTTTCAGCTGCAGGCCAAGCGATCCAGCCAGTTGCTGCTCTCGATCTCGGCGATCGGCCTCGCCATCCTCTGCCTCGCCTTCGCGCTCTTCCAGGTCGGCCCCACCCTGAGATCCCGCAACGCGGTCGAGCGGGTGGCCCTGGCCGGATTGTTCTCCTGCTCGATGGTCGCCATTCTCACGACCCTCGGCATCGTTCTCTCGATGCTCTTCGAAAGCATCCATTTCTTCGGCATCGTCCCGATCTCGGATTTCCTGTTCGGCACGGTCTGGGATCCACGCTTCTCCGCCGCCGGTTCGGTCGGCGAGGCAGGCGGTCAGTTCGGTCTCCTCCCGCTGCTCTGGGGCACGCTCTACATCTCGTTCGTCGCGCTCCTGGTCGCGGTTCCGGTTGGCCTGTTCGCCGCCGTCTACATGTCGGAGTATGCGTCGAGCCCCGTCCGCCTGACGACCAAGCCGCTGCTCGAGATCCTGGCCGGCATCCCCACCATCGTCTACGGCTTCTTCGCCCTGATCACCTTCGGCCCGCTGCTGCGCGACCTCGGCGCGCACGTCGGCCTCTCGATCTCGGCCACCAGCGTGCTGACGGCGGGCCTCATCATGGGCGTGATGCTGATCCCGTTCGTCTCGTCGCTGTCGGACGACATCATCAACTCCGTCCCCCAATCGCTGCGCGAAGGCTCCTACGGCCTTGGCGCCACGCAATCCGAGACGATCAAGCGGGTCATTCTTCCAGCGGCCCTCCCGGGCATCGTCGGCGCCGTCCTGCTCGCCGCGTCCCGCGCCATCGGCGAAACCATGATCGTCGTGCTCGCCGCCGGCATCGCGCCGAACCTGACGCTGAACCCGTTCGAACCCGTGACCACCATCACGGTCAAGATCGTGAGCCAGCTCACCGGCGACCTCGAATTCAACTCGCCTCAGACGCTCGTCGCATTCGCGCTCGGCTTGACCCTGTTCATGTTCACGCTCGCGCTCAACATTTACGCGCTCTACATCGTGCGCAAGTATAGGGAGCAATACGAATAATGGCGGTAGAAACGGCTCCCATGACACCTGACACGACACTCTCGGCCAGTCGCAAGAACGAGATCATCCGGGCGCGCATCAAGCGGCGCTACGCTGCCGAACGCCGCTTTCGCGCTTACGGCATTGCAGCGATCCTGTTCGGTCTGACGTTCCTTGTCGCCCTGTTCTCGACCATCCTGTTGCGCGGCTACACGGCGTTCCAGCAGTCGACGTTCACGCTCGACGTTGTGCTCGATCAGGCCGCGTTCGGCTCGTCGGCACCGACGCAGTCCGAGTTGCGCATGGCGGACTATTCCAAGCTTGCCAACCGCGCGATCCAGCACGCGCTCGGCGTCGATCCGAACAACAAGGCCGACGCCCGCGCCGCCGCCGATCTGCTGTCGCAGAACGCCGACACGCAGATCCGCAAGGTCGTGATGGCCGACCCGTCGCTCGTCGGCCAGACCGTCAAGATCGACGTCCTGGCGCACGGCAATGTCGACAGCCTTCTCAAGGGCCAGTTCGACCGCTCGGTCTCCGAGGGTCGCCGCAAGCTCTCCGACAAGCAGCTCGGCTGGCTCGATCACGCCATCGCGACCGGCGTGCTGTCGAAGAAGTTCAACACCGGCCTCTTCACCTACGGCGCATCCAGCAAGCCGGAAACGGCCGGCGTCGGCGTCGCCCTGGTCGGCTCGCTCTATATGATGGCAATCGTGCTGCTGATCGCGGTCCCGCTCGGCGTCGCCGCGGCGGTCTACCTTGAGGAGTTCGCCCCGAAGAACGTCATCACCGACACGATCGAGGTCAACATCAACAACCTCGCCGCGGTCCCCTCTATCGTCTTCGGTCTGCTCGGCCTCGCGATCTTCATCAACTTCATGGGTATCCCGCGCTCCGCCTCCCTCGTCGGTGGCCTGGTGCTCGCGCTCATGACGCTGCCGACGATCATCATCGCGACCCGCGCCGCGGTCGCCGCCGTTCCGCCCTCCATTCGCGAAGCGGCCCTCGGCGTCGGCGCATCGAAGATGCAGTCCATCACGCACCACGTACTGCCGCTGGCGGTCCCCGGCATCCTGACGGGCACGATCATCGGCCTCGCCAAGGCACTCGGCGAAACGGCTCCCCTGCTCATGATCGGCATGGTCGCCTTCGTCGTCGAATATCCGACGACGCCGATGGATGCCGCAACGGCGCTTCCGGTGCAGATTTACATGTGGGCCACGGCGGCTGAGCGCGGCTTCGTCGAGCGCACCGCCGGCGCCACGCTGATCCTGCTGGGCTTCCTCGTCGTCATGAACGTCACCGCCGTCATTCTGCGCCGCCGCTACGAGCGTCGCTGGTAGACCATCGAAAGCTGGAGTTCTAAAAAATGCTCAACGTTGAACCGTCGTCCCTGCAACGGGCCACCGCCCAGCCTCATCAGCTCCAAGAGCCGAAGGTCGTCGCCAAGGATGTCAACGTCTACTACGGCGAGAAGCGCGCGCTTTTCGACGTTAGCGTCAACATTCCCGATCGCGGCGTGATGGCGTTCATCGGCCCGTCCGGTTGCGGCAAGTCCACGTTCCTGCGCTGCATCAACCGCATGAACGACACCATCCCGATCTGCCGCGTCACCGGCAAGATCACCATCGAAAACGAGGACATCTACGATCCGGCCCTCGACGTGGTGCAGCTGCGCGCGCGCGTCGGCATGGTGTTCCAGAAGCCGAACCCGTTCCCGAAGTCCATCTACGAGAACGTCGCTTACGGCCCGCGTATTCACGGCCTGGCAAGCACGAAAGCCGAGATGGACGACATCGTCCAGAAGAGCCTCCAGCGCGCCGCCCTCTGGAATGAAGTGAAGGACCGCCTGAACGATCCCGGCACCGGGCTTTCCGGCGGCCAGCAGCAGCGCCTGTGCATTGCGCGCGCCGTTGCCGTCAATCCCGAGGTCATTCTGATGGACGAGCCCTGCTCGGCCCTCGACCCGATCGCGACCGCTAAGATCGAAGAGCTGATCGACGAGTTGAAGCAGAACTTCTGCATCATCATCGTCACGCACTCGATGCAGCAGGCCGCTCGCGTTTCACAGCGTACCGCGTTCTTCCACCTCGGCGTCATCGTCGAGGAAGGCGTCACCGAGGAAATCTTCACGAACCCGACCGACAAGCGCACGCAGGATTACATCACCGGCCGCTTTGGCTGATCACCGTCCCAGGCGAAAGTTTGCCAGATGACAACCGACCGTAAGACGCTGCTGTCCGGCTTTCTGCCGTGGCGGGCGTCCACGCCCGAAACGACCACGGCAGCCGCCACGGCACTTGCCGAACCGGCCCTGCGGCCCAAAGGAGATCCAATGAACGAGCACATCGTAAAGTCCTATGAGGACGAGCTCGCCCTTCTCGACCGGAAGATCGCCCAGATGGGCGGCCTCGCCGAGCACATCCTCGCCCAGTCGTTCGACGCTATCGAGCGCCGCGACCCGAAGCTCGCCGAGCAGGTCGTCAAGTCCGACAAGCAGATCGACCAGCTGGAGCGCGAAATCGAGGAGCAGGTGATCTCGATGATCGCCCGCCGCCAGCCGCTCGCCAACGACCTTCGCCACGTCATGGCCGCCCTGCGCATCACCGGCGACCTGGAACGCATCGGCGACCTTGCCAAGAACATCGCCAAGCGCGCCCTCGCCATCGCCCATGAATCCCACCCCAAGCCGCTCATGACCGGCATGCGCCACATGGGCGACCTCGCACTTGCCCAGCTCAAGGAAGTGCTCGACGCGTACGCAGCCCGCAATGCCGACCGCGCGCTCGCCGTATGGCGATCGGACGAACAGATCGACTCGATGTACAATTCGCTCTTCCGCGAGCTTCTGACCTATATGATGGAAGATCCGCGCAGCATCGGCCTCTCCACGCACCTTCTCTTCGGTGCGAAGAACATCGAGCGTGTCGGCGACCACACGACCAACATCGCCGAAACCGTGCACTTCCTGGTTCGTGGCGTGAACATCGCTGACGATCGCCCGAAGGGCGACGACACAAGCTCCACGCTCTTTTCCAAGAGCTGAGCCAGAGAGACGGAACCGCAGATAAATGACCGCCAAAATTTTACTGATCGAGGACGAAGCGCCTCTCGCCGAGATGCTTCGTTACAATCTCGAGGCCGAGGGCTTCCGTGTCTCCCACGCCGAAAACGGCGAGGAGGCGGAAATCCTCGTGGCGGAGGAAAAGCCGGATCTTCTCGTTCTCGACTGGATGTTGCCCGGCGTCTCGGGCATCGAGATCTGCCGCCGCATGCGGGCGCGGATGGAGACCAAATCCATCCCCATCGTCATGCTGACGGCGCGCGGCGAGGAAGGCGATCGCATTCGCGGTCTCTCCACCGGCGCCGACGACTATGTCGTGAAGCCGTTCTCGCTTCCCGAGCTGATGGCGCGCGTGAAGGCGATCCTGCGCCGGGCCTCGCCCGACCGCATGGCCGATGTGCTGCGCTTCGCCGACATCGAGCTGGATCGTCCGGCCCACAAGGTGACGCGCGGTCTTCGCGAGGTCCACCTCGGCCCGACCGAGTTCCGCCTCCTCGAATTCCTGATGGAAAGCCCCGGCCGCGTGCTCTCGCGCACCCAGCTTCTCGACGGCGTATGGGGCCGCGACGCCTTCGTCGACGAACGCACGGTGGACGTCCACGTCGGCCGCCTGCGCAAGGCGTTGATCCGCGGCAAGGAACGCGATCCGATCCGCACCGTTCGCGGCTCCGGCTACGTCTTCGGCGAGCGCTCCGGCGCCTAGGCTTCCCCCCTCACCCGCCGCTCGGGCTCAGCCCCTCGCGTCGACCTCTCCCCAGGGGGAGAGGTAAAGGACTGCCGAACCCCAACTTTGCCGCTCGCATCATGGCGGAGCCATGCGACCACTCGCGACACTTCCTTCGCCTCTCCCCCTGGGGAGAGGCCGGAAGCGATCGGTCATGGCGGAGCCATGCTCCGCCTGGACATCGCTTCCGGGTGAGGGGGCGCCCCTGCTACTGCCTACTGCCTACTGCCTGCTGCCCAATCCCGACACCGCTCGGCCGTACTCGCGACAAGAATTCCGAATACTCAGGATCCGGATCACAATGCCGGGGGCTGATCGGCTTTATCGCGTATTGCACTTGCGCAAGGACCTAAAAAACCGTCCGGCGCAAGGTCTCTTAGGACAGGTCGACTCCCATGGTGTACGCGCCGGCTGCGGGGCGTTCGCGCGGACTTTTTGCGCGCTCTTTCAAGCTTGGATTGCTTCCCGACGCTTCGGGTGACGAGCCCGATTCCGGCTCCCCTCGCGACCTCAAGAAACTCATTCTGATCGTCGGCCTCGGCACGCTGTCCTGGGTCGCGACCTACGTCGGCATGCTGGAGCTGATCCAGGCCAACATGGGTGACCTGCCGCTCATCCATAAGCTGATCGTCGGCTTTTCCGTCGCCATGCTGATGACGATGATCGTCTGGCTGCTGGACCAGATGTTCTCATCGTCCATCGGCTTCGGAACGCGCCTCGCCTACATCGCGGGCTATCTGTTCCTGAGCCTGATCTCCGTCGGCTTCGGGTTCGGCTTCTATTGGAAAGTGCTTGAAAGCCGCTCCGAAAGCTCGCGCTCGGCCGAACTCGCTGTGACGGGCGTGCAGACATCGCTCAACGTCGGCTCGACGCGTCTCGAGCAGCTCAACGCCACCCTTGTCCAGGTTGCCGACCTGTCGCGCCGCAAGGCCGAGACGGAACGCGACAAAGGCACGTCGTGCCCGAACAGCAAGCCCGGCGATGGCCCCCGCCGCCGGATGCGGGACGACGACGCCCAGCGCTTCGGGTTTGCATCCGAGTTCGTCGCCGGCCGGGTCGGCGCCGTAAAAACCTCCATGGGCGCCCTCGACGGCGACCTCGCCAAGATCGCGAGCAACGACCCGTCGATCATTGATCCCAAGTCCGGCGTCCGCAACGAGTTCATGAAGCAGCTCGGCCGCAAACTCGACATGACGGTGTCCGGCTTCAACGCACTCCGCACCGACCCGCAGCTCCAGCAATTGCGCCAGGATCTCGTCGACCGCGCCGATAAGACGACGTTCGGCGATCCGAAGAGCGGCGGCTTTTCCTGCCCGGATGCGGAGCTGGCCCAGGCGTTGCGCGGTGCCGCCCGCGCCATCGCCGAGCTGCCCGTGCTCGAAACCCCGAAGATCGCCGCCGTCGAAGGCTCCGAAGCCACCATCGAAGCCTTCCGCCGCCTCACGACCACGTTCTACGGCGCGCTCTCGTTCAAGCTGCCGCCCTCGGCGGACGAACTGCGCGAGCTGCAGAAGAAGGCCATCCGCTCCGTCGAGAACGGGGGATCGACCCCGCCACCCCCGACGGACGGCGGCGGGCTCTCGCAGCGGGATTACGTCCCCCTCGCAGTCGCCATTTTCGTCGACATCTGCCTGTTGCTGGTCTCCATCGGCGGGCGGGGGCATCGCCTGCACGGCCTGATGCCGAAGATGCGCGAGGCCGAGCGCGGCCCCGTGATCGAAATCCTGTCGCGCTTCAACGACATCCATCGCGACCCCGAAATCCGCGAGAGCTTCGAGTTGTTCCGCCACGTCGTCTTCGACGTGCACGGCAGCTACTACGTCGCCGTGCCGCTCGACGCCCCCCCGGACGTCAGCGCCGCCGAGCGCGAGGACTTGCGCACCGAAGCCCAGCTCCTCGCCAATCTCTTCACCAGCTTCGAGAAAGACCGCATCTTCAAGCGCACCTGGACGCCCTTCAACGGCGCCGTGCGCAAGAAGCTCGCCAAGCAGGGCTCGAAGTTCGCCGGCTCCGAAGCCTTCCGGATCTACAAGTTCCGCGACGGCGCCTGGTCGGAATTCATTCTCGGCGCCGTCATGGGCGCAGCCCGGCGCGCCGAGGCCGACGCAAATCGCCGCCGCATCGAACGCGACATCCTGCGCCGCTCGGAGCCGATGATCCGGATGGAGCCCAGACTTCAAACCGAAACGAGAACCCGGTCAGAAAAAAGCGCACGCACCGAACCGAGCGTCCGGACGGACCCTAGCGTTCGCAACAGTCAGAGCTTCGGCGCAGCCGATCCCGTCTTCGGCAGCAGCTCCAGCCACCCGCGCAAGACCCGCATCGAGCCCGAGTGGACGTCCGCCGATGAGCGCAAGCCGGCGACGGCAGCCGAGGCGTCCGCCGAAACCTGGCAAACGCCGCACTTTCGCTATGCGCCACCGGCCTCCGCGCAGACTGCGGGTGGCTTCGGTCCCTATGCGCGCAGCGCCGCAGCCGAACTCGGCGCATCGCCCGATGCGGAGGACGCCACGTCCGCACCGGCCAACTCCAACACCGCCCCGCATCGTCGCGCGGGCGAGACAGCCGGGCCTGCTTCGTCGGCGGGTGCGCCGGTCGCCGAGATCGAGACCGAATCGCCTTCTCACTCAGCCGTCGAAGGCATCCTCAAGTCCTGTATCCTTGAACCTGCAGTCCTCCACGCCGACCGCGTCGATGTCGTCCTCAAACGCGAGACCGCGACCGTGTCTCTGCCGTTCGGCCGCCCCGAAGACCACGGTGGCCTGATCGGACGTCTGAGCGAGGCACTGACCGCCATCGACACCCCCGATGAAAAAAATTCGCCGGCTCCCGGCGCGGCCGTCATCGACATTTCGGCGATCGCGCCGTTCGATTTCGGCACACGCATGCCCAGCCAAGACTTGAAGCTTTTGGAACAAGTTGCCGACGACAATGAAGGCGAAATCTCAAATGACGACGCAGCAACCATGGCGAGCCGGCTTCGCCCGGCATTTCGAAACGGTTGAACCACGGCCATGACCGGCGCTGCCGGATCGGGCTGTGCGAAACATTTGCTTAACCGTCTTGTCGCCTAAATGACGCCGCGACTACACGATGGGACTCCGGATGCAAATCCGCTCCCCCTAAAGGACAACCGAAATGCGCTTCAGTCCAAACGCTCGTCTGAATGTCGTCTCTAAGGAGCAGAAAGAAGAGAGACTGAAAGCGTTTATCTCGGACCATCTTGCCACTGCCGTCGCCTCGCCCGAAGCCGCCCCGATCACCTACCGCCTCCTCGCGCTCTCCGCCGACAGCCCCGCCGCCCGCGCCCTCCAGTCGCTCGCTCCCGAGCTGACCGCCGCCGGCGTCACCGTCCAGACCGTGCTCGCGAACCGTTCGCAGCCCGCCGTCACGCAATCAGGCGACTGCCGATTCGTCACCGACGTCCGCCTCCTCGATGCGCATGAGCAGCTCGTGCTCGACGAATCCACCGTCTGGATCGGCGACTGCATGCGCCGCGACCCGCAGCGCCGCGACACCTACGAACTCTTCTCGGACGCCTGCCGCGCCACGGCCAGCCGCGCCGTCCGCTCCTTTGCCCAGATCTGGCGCGCGGCCGGCCCGACCGGCAGCCTGACCGGCGAACGCCGCACGCTCGCTCCCCGTCACGCGCCCCTGTTCGACCCGTCGCTGATCGCAGGCGCCGACGCCGCGCCGAGCCCGTTGCCGTTCCGGCACTGAACAAAAGAGCCGTTCCGGCACTGAGCAAGAAAGCCGTTCCGGCACTAAGCCGTCTCGGCACCAACCAAGAAATTTCGAGTTTCGGACAATCCCAGCCTACTCCCTTCCTCACCCTCCCCTTGACGGGGAGGGTCGCGCGTCATGCGGTAAGCATGCCGCGCGGGGTGGGGTGATGAGCTTGGAGCTTTCGCAACCACCCCCTTCCGACGCCCCCCAAAGACAGCAGCGGGCCCCCGCAAGGAGGCCGGCTGTTTCGTATTTTCGCGCTCCGCTCCCGGCCCGCCGGGACCAACCGTCAGCATTGATCGGAATTTGCCAGCAAGTATCTCCTTACCGCCAACGTTTGATCATTCAGGTGTGATGGGCTCCCGCCGCTGGATGCCCCAATGCTATTGTGCATCCTGGAAATTTTGGCGTCGGACCACATCCGGCCAGAGCTCATCAGGGTCATCGCGATGCGCAGTCTCACATCCCTCATTCTCGGCTTGGCACTACTTACCGCCTCCATCACGACAGCCGCGGTGGCCCAGGAGCCGGTCTTCGCCCACAAGGGCGTCGCCAAGGACGCCGATCGCTACGAGACCTACATCCGCGATACGTGGAAACCGGACGGACGAACCTCCCCGGACCTGAGGCTTGCCGCCGAACGCCTGATGGGACCGGACGCGCGCGCCGCGTCGCGCACCTACGCCGCCGCCGTCGTCGCCGACCGCAAGAGCCCCGACAACTGGATCGGTCTCGCCAAGGCGCTGCTCGCCATCAAGCCCGAGCCGGACAAATCCGAAAATTACGATCTCCCGGTCAACGCATCGGGCGCCGCCTACCGCGCCTACACGCTGAGCACCGATCCGGCCATGAAAGCCCGCACGCTTGCCGTGCTGGCCGAGGCCATGCAGCGCCGCTCCTACTGGCGCCCGGCCATCGACGCCCTGAAGACCAGCCTCGCCCTCGCCGAAACCGCGAGCGTCCGCGAAGCCTATGAAAAGGTCCGCGCCGAGCACGGCTTCCGTCTCTCCGACTACACGACCGATGGCGATGCCGCGACGCCCCGCGTCTGCGTGCAGTTCTCGGAAATCCTGTCGCGCGGCCAGATCGACTTCGCCAAATTCATCTCCGTCAACGGGCGCGATCCGCAATCCGTCTCCGTCGAAGGCAGCCAGCTCTGCATCGACGGCGTCGAGCACGGCCAGCGCTACGAGATCCAGATCCGTGCCGGACTGCCGTCGGACGTCAACGAAGCGCTCGCCAAGCAAGTGACTCTGGCCGTCTACGTTCCCGACCGCAAGCCGATGGTCCATTTCACGGGCAAGAGTTATGTCCTGCCCAGCCGCGGCCAGCAGGGCATCCCGCTCGTCGCCATCAACACCGGGCGCGTCGAAGTCGAGGTCTACCGCATCGGCGACCGAAGTCTCGCCAACGCCATCAGCAACGGCGACCTCGACCGCCAGCTCCAGGGCTACGACCTCGAAACCCTGAAGAGCCGCACCGGCAGCCTCGTCTACAAGGGCGAGTTGGACGTCGCGACCAAGCTCAACGCCGAAGTCACGGCCGCCTTCCCGGTCAGCGACGCCATCGGCACGCTCCAGCCCGGCGCCTACGCCATGATCGCGCGCCCCGCGGATGTCCCGCAGGAAACGTGGCGCGAGCAGGCCACCCAGTGGTTCATCGTCTCGGACCTCGGCCTCACGGCATTCTCGGGTGACGACGGCGTGCACGCCTTCGTGCGCTCGCTCGCCAGCACCGATGCCGTCGCCGACGCCAACGTCCGCCTGATCGCGCGCAACAACGAGGTGCTGGCCACCGGCAAGTCCGACAAGAACGGCTACGTACGCTTCGAGCCCGGCCAGTCCAAGGGCGAAGGCGGCAATGCGCCCGCCATCCTCGTCGCCGAGAACGGCGCGGGAGAATATGCCTTCCTCGATCTCTCGACCAACGCCTTCGATCTCTCGGACCGCGGCGTCAAGGGCCGCGATGCGCCGGGCCCGCTGGACGGCTTCCTCTATACGGAACGCGGCGTCTACCGCCCCGGCGAGGAGGTGAACGTCACCGCCCTCGTTCGTGATGGGACCGGCGCGGCCGCTAGCCTGCCGACGACGCTGATCGTCGTCCGCCCCGATGGCGTCGAGCACGGCCGCTATCCGCTCGCCGACGAAGGCCTCGGCGGACGCACGCTGCGCCTGACCCTCGGCGGCGGCGCGATGACCGGCACCTGGCGCGCGCGTCTGCACGCCGATCCCAAGGCCGACGCCCTCACGCAGATCTCGTTCCTCGTCGAAGACTACGTTCCCGAACGCCTCGATCTCACGCTCAAGGATGGCGCAGGCACACTCGCCCCCGAAGAGACCAAGACCGTCGACGTATCGGGCCGCTATCTCTACGGCCCCCCGGCCGCCGGCCTTGCGCTCGAAGGCGACATCGTCGTCCGCCCATCCGCCAAGGATCTCGAAGGCTACGCCGGTTATCGCTTCGGCGAGGCTGAGGAATCCGTGAGCCCCGTGCGCCAGCCGCTCGACAAGCTCCCGCTGACCGATGACACCGGCAAGGCCGCCCTCGCCATCACGCTGCCCGCCGTCACCAAGACCGCCAAGCCCCTCGAAGCCAACGTCATCGTGCGCCTGCGCGAAGCCGGCGGCCGCAGCATCGAGCGGTCGATCGTGCTCCCCGTCAACCTGGGCGATCCGAAAATCGGCATCAAGCCGCTGTTCGAGACATCGTCGCTGGGCGAAGGCGAGAAGGCGCGCTTCGACGTCGTGATGCTGGATGCCGACGGCAAGCCCACCGCGGCCAGCCTCGACTGGCAGCTCGTCCGCCTCGACACCTCGTGGCAGTGGTACCGCCGCGACGGCTCGTGGACCTATGAGAGCCAGACCATCACGCGCAAGATCGCGGACGGCAAGCTCGACGCCACTGCCGCCGCGCCCGCCTCCATTTCCGCCGACGTGGACTACGGCCGCTACCGCCTCGAGGTCAGCGCCTCGGGCACCGCCGGCACGCTCTCGAGCGTGATCTTCAACGCCGGCTGGTACACCAGCGGCGAGACGGCCGAGAGCCCCGAAATGCTCGACGTCGCCCTCGACAAGCCCACCTATCAGCCGGGCGAAAAAGCCAAGCTGCGCATCGCCTCCAAGCAAGGCGGCAAGGCCCTCGTCACCGTGCTCGGCCGCGGGCTTCTCTCGAGCCAGGAAGTTGACATCGCCAAGGGCGGCAGCGACGTGGAGATCACGGTCGGCAGCGACTGGGGCCCCGGCGCCTACGCGACGGCTCTTCTCTATCGCCCGATGGACGAGACGGCCAAGCGCATGCCGAGCCGCGCCATCGGCGTCCGCTGGATCGGCATCGACCAGTCGAAGCGCACGCTCACGGTCGAGATCCCGACCGAAGCCAAGATCAAGGGCGCGTCCACGCTCACCATCCCCGTCAAGATCAAGGGCCTCGACGCCGGCGAAGACGCCCGCGTCACGGTTGCGGCCGTCGACCTCGGCATCCTCAACCTCACGCGCTTCCAGGCGCCCGCACCCGAAACCCACTTCTACGCCCAGCAGAAGCTCGCCCTCGAAATGCGCGACTTCTACGGCCGCCTGATCGACGGCATGCGCGCCGAACGCGGCAAGCTCCGCTCCGGCGGCGACGGCACCGACGGCGCGGGCCTGCAAGGCAGCCCGCCGGTCGAGGAAACGGTGTCGTTCTACTCCGGCATCGTCACCGTCGGCCCCGACGGCATCGCCAACGCCGAGTTCGCTCTTCCAAGCTTCAACGGCACCGTCCGCGTCATGGCCGTCGCCTGGTCGAAAACGAAACTCGGCCACGGCACCAACGACGTCATCGTGCGCGACGAGGTGGCGCTCACGGCCTCCGCGCCGCGGTTCCTCACCCTCGGCGACGAGGCCCGCGTCGATCTCTCGCTGCACAATGTGGACGGCCCGGCCGGCGCCTACGCCGCCAAGCTGATCGACCACGCCGCGACCGACCTCGTCGTGGCGGAGAAGGAACTCACGCTCGCCGCGGGCGAACGCAAGTCGCACATCGTCACCTTCAAACCGGATGAAGTCGGCCTGCGCACCTACGACGTCAGCGTCACCGGCCCGGGCGGCATCTCCGTCTCGCGCCGCCTCACGCTCGACATCAAACCGCCCTCCGGCGACATCAAACGCACGACGGTCGCCTCTCTCTCGGCCGCCGGCGGCAAGCTCACGCTGTCGAAGGATCTGATCGCGGGCCTGATCAGGAGCCGCACCAAGGTCAATCTCTCCGTAGGCCCGGCTGCGACCATGGACGTGCCCGGCCTGCTCACCGCGCTCGACCGCTATCCCTACGGCTGTGCCGAGCAGACCGTCTCGCGCGCACTTCCCTTGCTCTACGCCAACGCCGTCGCCACCAGCATCGGCATCGGCGCGGACAAGGCTCTGAAGGAGCGCGTGCAGGGCGCCATCGCCCGCGTCTTCGACATGCAGGACAGCTCCGGCGCATTCGGCAGCTGGGGCCCGGGCAACACCGACCTCTGGCTCACGAGCTACGTCACGGACTTCCTCACCCGTGCGCGTGAAGCCGGCTACGACGTGCGCCAGCTTCCCTTCAACCAGGCCCTCGACCGCCTGCAGAACTTCGCCTTGAACGGCGAGGACTTCACCAAGGGCGGCGAGGATCGCGCCTACGCGCTCTACGTGCTGGCGCGCAACGGCCGCGCGCCGATCGGCGAACTGCGCTACTACGCCGACACGCGCCTCGACCGCTTCGCGACCCCGCTCGGCAAGGCCCAGCTCGGCGCGGCCCTCGCCATGGTCGGTGACAAGGAACGCGCGGAGACCGCCTTCAAGGGCGCGCTCGACGCCTTCGCCGACCAGGACGCCCTGCGCGTCGCTCGCTCGGACTACGGCTCCGATATTCGCGACGGCGCAGCACTCGTCACGCTGGCGTCCGAGAGCGGCATCGTGAAGTCCGAAACGCCACGCCTCGTCAACGTCATCGCCAAGGCCTACCTCGCCCGCAACTACACCTCGACGCAGGAGCAGGCGTGGATGCTGCTTGCGGCCCACGCCCTCGGCGATCAGGCGAAGCTGGCCAAGGTCGCGATCAACGGCACGCCCGTCGATGGCACGCTGGTTCGCTCGCTCACGGCTGAAGAAGTCGAAAAGGGCCTCACCGTCACCAACGACGGCGACGCGCCGACCGATGTCGTCGTCAGCGTGATCGGCGCGTCGCTCACCACGGAGCCCGCCATTTCGAAGGGCTTCACCGTGACGCGCTCCTACTACAAGCTGAACGGCGAAGAGGTCGATCTCGCCAGCGCCGACGGCGGCAAGAGCGAGCTGGCGCAGAACGAGCGCCTGGTCGCGGTGCTGACCATCGAAAGCGATGAAGCCGCTGGCCGCGTCCTGCTGGTCGACCGCCTACCTGCTGGCCTCGAAATCGAAAACCCGCGCCTGGTGGACTCGGGCGACATCAAGGCCCTCGACTGGTTGCGCACGACACTACGTCCCGAGCACACCGAGTTCCGCGACGACCGCTTCGTGGCCGCCTTCAATCTCTGGGGCAACACGCCGTCCGACAGCGACGATGACGGCGACCATGCCAGCACCAACTCGGATGCCTCGGATAACGCATCCGATGCCACGGCTCCCGAGCCGAGCAAGCTGAAAGTCTTGCCGGAGGCGAGCAAATTAAAGACAGTCGCGGCCACCGCCACCATCGCCTACATCGTCCGCGCCGTGACGCCCGGAACGTTCATCCATCCGGCTGCCACCATCGAGGACATGTACCGGCCGGAGCGCTACGCGCGCTCGGGCGCGGGCACCCTCGTCGTCAAGAACTAGGAACGGGCATGAACCTCTCGTTCCCCAAGAAACGGCGCGCCGCGGAGACGGCCTCTTCCGCTTCTCCCGATCGTCCCCCGCGATGGAAATGGGCCACTCCCCCACGCCCTCTGCGGCTCGCCGTCCTCTCGCTCGTGGCGGTGGCAGGCCTCGCCGCCGCCACGGGTGTTGCCCTCGAAGTGACGAAGCAGAACATCGGCCCGTTGCCGCTCGAAGCCGCCGAGGCGACGTCCGTCACGGTGCTGGATCGTGAAAACCGTCTGCTGCGCGCCTTCACCACCAAGGATGGCCGCTGGCGTCTGCCGCTCGACGTCAGCGAGGTCGATCCCCGCTACCTCGCCATGCTGATGGCGTTCGAAGACAAGCGCTTCTACGAGCACGGCGGCGTCGACTTCCTTGCGATCCTCCGCGCCGGCTACCTGCTGGCGCGCCACGGTGCGATCAAGTCCGGTGGCTCGACGCTCACCATGCAGGTCGCGCGGCTCTTGGAGGGCAAGCATGAGCGCACCGGCCCCGGCAAGCTGCGCCAGATCGCGCGCGCGCTCCAACTTGAAGAACGCCTGTCGAAACCGGAAATCCTGCGCCTCTACCTGCGCCTCGCCCCGTTCGGCGGCAACATCGAAGGCGTACGCGCCGCGTCGCTTGCGTATTTCGGCAAGGAGCCGCGTCATCTTTCGGCGGGCGAAGCCGCCCTCCTCGTCGCACTGCCCCAATCGCCCGAGGTGCGCCGCCCCGACCGCAACAGCGAAGCCGCCCGCCGCGCGCGCAACCGCGTGCTCGATCGCGCGGTCGAAGAAGGTGTGCTTCCGAAAGCCGAGGCCGAGCGCGCCAAGGGCGAGCGCATCCCGAAACAGCGCCTCGAAGTCCTGAAGCTCGCCCCGCACTTGTCCGAATCCGAGGTCGCCGCTCATCCCGGCCGGACCATTCACCGGCTGACGCTTGACCGCGACTTGCAAGCTGCGGTGGAAACGCTCGCCACCGAACAGACCAAGCTTCTGGGACCTAAGCTGTCCGCCGCCGTTCTCGTCGTCGATCACACGACGGGCGAAGTGCTGGCGCACGTCGGCTCGGCCGGCTATCTCGATCCGACGCGCCAAGGCGCCATCGACATGACGGCCGCCATCCGCTCGCCCGGCTCCACGCTCAAGCCCTTCATCTACGGCCTCGCGTTCGAAAACGGCTTGGCCCATCCCGAGACCTTGATCGAGGACCGCCCGACACGCTTCGGCAACTACCGCCCGCAGAACTTCGACGAAGATTTTCACGGCACGATTACGATCCGCGAAGCGCTCGGCAACTCACTCAACGTCCCGGCCGTCAAGGTGCTCGCCGCCGTCGGACCCGGCCGACTGATGGGCCGCATCCGCCGCGCCGGCGTCGAACCCGCGCTGCCGAACAACGCCCAGCCCTCACTCGCCATCGCCCTCGGCGGCCTCGGCATGACGTTGAAGGACCTGACGACCCTCTACGCCGGGCTCGCGCGCGGCGGCGATCCGATCGCGCTGACGTGGCGGCGCGAAGATGCGAACGCCAAACCCACGGCCTCCGCCCGTCGCCGCCTCCTGTCGCCTGTATCCTCGTGGTACGTGACCGACATCCTGAAGGGCGCGCCCCCGCCGCCGAACACGAAAGGCGGCGCCATCGCCTACAAGACTGGCACCTCCTACGGCTACCGCGACGCGTGGGCCGTGGGCTACGACGGCCGCCACGTCGTCGCCGTCTGGGTCGGCCGCCCCGATGCCGCCTCCACGCCCGGCCTGATGGGCCGCCTCAGCGCCGCGCCGATCCTGTTCGACACCTTCGCGCGCATCTCCGAGCGCCGCACGCCGTTCCGCACGGCCCCCGCCGGCGTCATCAAGGCCACCGGCTCCGAACTGCCGCAGCCGCTCAAGCGTTTCCGCGAACCGGGCGATGATACCGTCGCGACCGGGCCCTACCTCGAGCCGCCGGTGCTGATCTCGTTTCCGCCCGACCGCTCCGAACTCGACATGGAGGAACGCGAAGCCGAACCGCTGATCATCAAGGCCGAGGGCGGCGCACTGCCGCTGACCTGGCTGATCGACGGCGATCCCGTTGTTTCGGACCCGCTCCGCCGCGAAACCGAATGGCTCCCCGATGGCCGCGGCTTCGCCAAACTGACCGTCATCGACGCCAAGGGACAGGTCGACCGCGTCACCATCCGCCTGCGCTGACGATTGGGGGAAATTGCCGCCATGACAATGACCGATCCGCCGCGCTAAGGTCCTGATGGAAAACGCCTCACTTGGCGGCCGATCTCGCGATCTGGTCCCAAGGGCGCGCGACGCTGCAAACCTCTCAACGGCCGGATGGTGACACCTTGATGCGAGCAGTGACCGCACGAGCCTTGGCCATTGGCGCGCTTGCGCTGGTCACGATCTCCCCGAGCCGCGCCGGCGACAGCAGTGTCGCCAAGCTGCCCCAGCTCGCCGCCGACATCTCGCAGACCTCGGTCTCGGGGATTTCGTCCGGCGCCTACATGGCGGGCCAGTTTCAGATTGCCCATTCCAAGATCGTCACGGGCGCGGCCATCATCGCGGGCGGCCCCTATGGTTGTGCGGAAAGCGCCTTCGCCGACATCATGCCCGGCCCCGGCGCCACGATCCTCAACCTGTCGAAAGCCGTCAACGGCTGCATGCTGAACGCGCTCGCGCTGTGGGGCGTGCCCGATGTCGATCAGCTCGTCCGCAAAACGGAGAAGCTGGCCGATGCTGGCCGCATCGACCCGATCGCCGATTTGAAGAACGATCGCATCTATCTGTTCTCCGGCACCAACGACCGCACCGTCGTGCCCGCCATCGTCACAGCCGCCTTCGACTACTACAAGCGCATGGGCGTTCCGGAAAAGAACATCACCTACGTCTCGGACATGCCTGCTGGCCACGCCTTCGTCACCGAAGCGGACGGCCTCGCCTGCGAGAACACCGGAAATCCCTATGTCGTCGATTGCGACTACGATCAGGCCGGCGGGGTGTTGAAGCAGATCTACGGCGACCTCGCGCCGCGCAGCGCGACGCCCGCAGGCACGTTCACCGAATTCGACCAGGGCCCCTTCCTCAACGGCGAGGGCAACACCGGCATGGAGCCGACCGGCGTCGTCTACGCCCCACCCGCCTGCGTCAAAGGCGAAACCTGCCGCGTGCACATCGCCTATCACGGCTGCGGCCAGAACCGCTCCTCCACCGGCGACGCCTTCATCAAGGAATCGGGCTACGCCAATTGGGCGGACGCGAACCGCCTCGTCATCCTCTTTCCCCAGGCCTCCGTGTCGGCGGTCAACCCTCAAGGCTGCTGGGACTGGTGGGGCTATACGGGCGCCAACTACCTGACGCGCGACGCCGCCCAGATCCGCGTCGTCTACAAGATGCTCGAAACACTCGCCAAACCGAGATCGTGAGCCGCCAGACCGCGCGACATCTTGAGCGATCCTCCGCGATCCGCTACTGACCGTGGCACGTGTAAGACCGACGGGGAACCTACCGATGCCATCCATCTCGACCGCCTCGTGGACGGCGGAGCAGCCCCGGTCGCGCCAGACCCCGGCGCGGGTCTCGCGGTTCGACGCCGCCTCGGCCCTCTTCGCCGCCGTCGCGCTTTCTGCCGTCACCTGGTCCGCCACCATGGAGCAGACCACGGAGCCGCAGAAAGATAGCGCCACCGAAAACAGCGCGCGCTCCGCGATGCCCGTTCCTGCCCCTGCCGGCGCCGAATGGATGTTCGCCGGCTACGGCGGCGTGCCCTTCACATACCCGAGCGACGTCACGCTGACCAAGAGCGGCGTCCACGACTTCACGGCGAAGCAAGTCGGCTGGGACGGCAAGCCCTTCATCAATCCGGTGTACTACGGCGCGCGCATCGTTCGCTTCGGCGCCGGCCGCACGGGCGCGATGCTGGATTTCACGCACTCGAAAACCATTTCGCGCCTTCAGGAGGAGATCGAGTTCACCGGCACGCTGAACGGCGCGCCCGCTCCCGCCCGCGCCACGCTACGTGATATTTTCCGTCGGCTCGAAGCGAGCCACGGCCACAACATGCTGACGCTCAACGGCCTCTTCCGGCTGCCGAGCCTCGGCCTGCGGCTGCAGCCCTACGTCGGCCTCGGCGCGGGCGTCTCGCTGCCCCACGCCGAAGTGCAGATGGCCAACAGCGACAAGCGCACGTACGAGTATCAGCTCGCCGGACCCGTCGGACAGGCGTTGATCGGCCTCGAAGTGCGCACGCAGCGCGTCTCCTATTTCTTCGAGTACAAATTCACGCTCGCGCCCTACCTGATGCCGCTCTCGGAGCAGGACGGAAGCTGGCTCCCGCTCGATCTCTCACGGCAGCTTCGCAACTGGTTGAGCGGAGAAGAGCCGCCGGGCGGATACGCATCGACGACGCTGGTCAGCCATCAAGGCATCTTCGGCCTCGGCATTCGCTCCGCGCCCATCGCCGCCGCGCCGTAAAGTCTGCGGCTGCGGCCGCGCCGTCACGACGATCTGGACCAGATCGATGGGAGGGACGATGTACTTTTTCGTGTTCGTCGCCGCGGCTGTGGCTTTGTATTTCGCGACCGCGGCGTTGCAGCGACCGCGCCCCGGAGCCATCGTAGCGGCCATCGCGTGGCTGCTCTACGCTGTCTATGAGGTCTTCATCGCCAACGGCACCCTGTGCGACGCGAACTGCAACATCCGCGTCGATCTCATCCTCATTTGGCCGCTCCTGTGGATCGCAACCCTCTTCGGCATCAACTTACCGGGTCAGTGGAAGGTCGCCGGCAAGGTTCTCGGCGGATTGAGCCTCTTCCTTTTAGCGTCCGCGGCGGCGCTCTCTCTCTACGTCGTTCTGGTGGAAGATCCGGCAGCCGAGCGGGCGGCACAAGAAAAACGCTGTGGCGGTCAAGGTGAGAGCGGGCCTGAGTGTCCGCCTGCGGCCCCATCGTCAGGCGGCACGACGGGCGCAAAATGACTCACGGCGGTCAACGGCCGATCGCGGCCATGAGGTGCGCGGGATAGCGTTCTCCCTCGATCTGAATCGCCGCCGCGGCCTCCTGGATCTCTGCGAGATCGGATGTCGTGAGAGCGACGTTCACCGCTTCGATATTTTCTTCCAGCCTGTGCAGCTTGGTCGTGCCCGGAATAGGCACGATCCACGGCTTCCGCGACAGAAGCCACGCGAGCGCGATCTGGGCAGGCGTCGCTCGTTTGCGCTGTGCAATGGACTTCAGGAGATCGACAAGCTTCTGGTTGGCGTCCAGAGCGTCCGGAGTAAAGCGCGGCAGGGACGCGCGCATGTCGCCCTTCTCGAGCTGCGTGTCCTTGGATATCGCCCCCGTCAGAAATCCCCTTCCGAGCGGGCTGAACGGCACGAAGCCAATGCCAAGCTCTTCGCAGGCGTCGAGGATTCCGTTGGTCTCGGAATCTCGGGTCCAAAGCGAATATTCGTTTTGAATGGCGGCAATCGGCTGCACGGCGTGCGCACGCCGAAGCGTTTGCACGCCAGGTTCCGACATGCCGAAATGTTTGACCTTGCCCTCGGCGATGAGGTCCTTCACAGCGCCCGCGACGTCTTCGATCGGAACGGCCGGATCAACACGGTGCTGGTAAAAGAGGTCGATGACGTCGACCTTCAGACGTTTCAGCGAAGCGTCCGCAACGTCCCGGATGTGTTCAGGTCTGCTGTCCATGCCGAGCTGCTTGCCCGTCGCCGGGTCGATCTTGAAACCGAACTTTGTCGCGATGACAACGCGGTCCCGGAATGGCGCGAGCGCCTCGCCGACCAGGTCTTCGTTGACGAACGGACCGTAGATTTCAGCGGTGTCGAAGAAGGTCACGCCGCGATCCACGGCCGCCCGGATCAGATCGACTCCAGCCGTCGTGCTCATGGCGCTGCCGTAAGCAGAACTCATTCCCATGCAGCCAAGACCTATGGCCGAGACTTCAAGTCCGCTTTTTCCGAGTGTTCTTTTCTGCATGGCAGCCTCCGTCGCGAGCACGTCAGATAGCCAGTAATGTAGGCACCCGAACTGTTGCGGCAATCCCCACCGCCGCGGCGCCGAAGCCGGGCGGCAGGGGGCCTAACCCCGACGCTGTCCAGAACGTCAGCACCGGACTCAAAAGCGGCCATCGCGAAGAACGCTGCAAGGCCCTTGCGGCGCGGGCAGGCTGAGATAACCTGTACGTATGCACACCAGACATTTCATCATCTTCGGCGCCGTCGCCTGCATTCTCGGGATGCTGGCTTATCTTTTCGTGTTTGCGGATGCGCCGGTCGTCATCAACGACCCACCGACAGTATTGCGATAACGGGGCGCGGCTTAGGACGAGAGCGAGCCCTTACGATGGCAACACCCGTCCCCAAGCCAGCAATCGGCCAGACCAAAACACAGGACGGCTCGGGCGAGATTGGCCTCGTAGCGGCGGTGTCGATCGGCATCGGCGGAATGGTCGGCGCCGGTATCTTCTCGATCCTCGGCGTCGTAGCCCAGGCAGCTGGAAACGCCATGTGGCTCTCGTTCGCCATCGGCGGAGTGGTGGCCTTGCTGTCCACGTACTCCTACGCGCGGCTCGGCGCCACCTTTCCGTCCGCAGGCGGCGCGGTGCACTTTCTCGTCAAGAGCATCGGCGACGGTGTGCTCGCGGGCGGGATCAACCTGTTCATGTGGGCCGGCTACATCATCTCGCTTGCGCTCTACGCGACCGCGTTCGGGAGCTATGGCGCAACCTTCATCACCAATGATCCCTCTCCCATGCTCCGCGACGCGCTTGCCGTCGGCTCGGTCGTCGCGCTGACGATCGTCAACGCCTTCGGGGCCAAAGCCATGGGGCGCGGCGAGACGTTCATCGTCGCCGTAAAAGTCGCGATCCTGGTTCTATTCGCCGTTGCGGGACTGTTTTTCGTAAAGGCAGACAACCTTTTGCCCGCGCAGTGGCCGCCGATGCAATCGGTGTTGTTCGGCGCAGGCGTGCTGTTCATCGGCTACGAGGGCTTCGGACTCGTGACAAACGCGGCAGGGGCCATGCGCAATCCGAGAACAACGCTGCCCCGCGCCCTCTACATTTCGGTGCTGCTCGTCATCGTGATCTATCTCGTGGTCGCCGTGACGGTAACGGGCAACTTGACGAACGCAGAGATCGCGCGCGCCTCTGACTACGCATTGGCCGAAGCGGCAAAGCCCTTTCTGGGCGAGTCCGGGTTTCGCCTTATCGCCGTCGCGGCACTCTTCTCGACCGCCTCCGCCATCAACGCGACGCTCTTCGGATCGGCCAACGTTTGCTACATGATTGCCCGAGACGGCGAGCTGCCGTTGGGGCTGACGCGGACAATGTGGAAAAGCGCGACCGGCGGGCTGCTTCTCACCGCGGGGCTCGTGGTCCTGATAATCCTGTGCTTCGATCTCTCGGGTATCGCCATGATGGGCAGCGCCGCGTTCCTGCTCGTCTATGCGGCAGTGAATGCCGGCCACCTGCGCGTGCTCGACGCAACCGGCGCGAACGCCGCCCTCGTTTGGATGTCGCTCATCACGTGCCTCGCAATGTTCGTAATCTTGGGTGTCTACATTTATCAGCAGCAGCCGGCCGCGCTGGTAGCGCTCGGGATCATCGCCGCAGCATCGTTCGCGTCGGAGGGGGCATACCGGCGATGGTCGGGGCGGCAAATTAAGGTTGCGCCGTAATCGGCGCCGCGCCGTGGCGAGGGCGGCTTCATCGTCTGTGATGCCGACATGCCGTGTGAAGCTTCACAATCCGTTCGACGAGGAATTTGCAAATTCGTCGACGCATCGCTCGATCACTCCAACCCTATTGCACCTTGAGGCCAAGTTCCGCCAAGAGAGCGCTCGCCTGAGCGCGCGAAATCACGGCCCCTTTGAAACGCTTCGCATCCATGAGGCGCACGCCGCCCAAATCCGCACCTCTCAGATCCGCGCCTTCAAATCGCGCGTCGACGAGGCTCGCATCGCGCAGGCTGCAGTCCTCGAAGACCGCATCTCTGAAGTCGCATTGCCTCAGGTCAGCCTGTTGGAAATCGAGCTGCTTCAAATGCATTTTGCGAAAACTGAACTTGTGCAGCTTCGCGCCCGCCAGCAGGGTTTCCTCGAAATGGAGATCGAGAGACTTGGTTTCGCTGAGGTTCGCTCCGGTTAGCTTGCAGCCGACGAACGACGCGGATCCAAGGCTGGCCCCTCGAAAATCGGTATTGTTCAAGTCGACCGAACGGAACGCGGCTTCCCGCAAATCTGCGCCAGTGAAACGGGCGAAACCTCCTCGGCAGCCCGTCCACCGTGTGGCCTCAAGCTTCGCGCCGACAAAACTCGTGCCTTTGAGATTGCAGGTCTCGAAATGCCATCCATGAAGATCGAGGCCCGACAAGTCAGCGTCTTCAAGGCCGCACCGGATCAACGCCATCGGCGTTGCGTTTCGCGTCAAACCGTCGACGTCGGCGCGGTCAAGGTCCCGCTCACTGAGCGTTAGCTGTTCCGAAATCATCGTCTTTCCTGCACACACCAGAGCGCACTCAGAAGCACGCCTTTAAGGCCGCTTCTTCATTCGCCAAAGTGTATATGGCTCCATCCAATTTCTACGTCATCCCGGCGTCATGGCAGAGCCATGCTTCGCATGGAAGGCCGGGACCCACGCAAGCTGTCGCAAGCGCAACTGATCGAATTGAGCGAACCCTCAGAACCGCCGCAACAGCCGTTCCAGGTAATCGAGCTCGACGGGTGCACGCCGCGCCTCGCCGAGACGGCGGCGCAGCTCTTCCAGAATTTCACGCGCGCGCTGCACGTCGATCTGGTCCGGCACCTTGACGGACGTTCCGAGGTCGGGCCCCTGCGAGCGTTGCGGCCGCCCAAGCGGATCGCGCGGCGTATCGCCGGACTGGCCATACCGCTGCGGCATGTTCCGCATCATCTCCTGCGCCATGTCCTGCGCGCCCTGGCGCATCTGGTCGAGCGCCCGCGACTGCTGCTCCGTCGCCTCCGCGGCGTCGCCACGATCCAGCGCATCCTCGGCGCTTTCCATGGCGCTTTCCGCGTCCTTGAGCTGCTGGCTCGACGGCCCGCCCTTCTCGCGCATGTTCTTCTGCAATTGCGACAGGCGATCCCTGAGCTGGCGCTGACGCTGCGAGAGGTCCGCCAGCCCGCCGCGCTTGTCGCCTTGGCCCATCTGGCCGCCCTGACCCTGCTGCGCCTGCTGTCCGCCTTGCTGACCGCCGCGCTGGCCGCGCCCCTGCTGGGCTTCGCCGGACTGGCTTTCCGGCCCGCCGCCCGTGTCCTTCTGCTGGCCGTCGCCGCCCATGCCCTTCATGCCCGGCGGCGGTTTCTGGCCGCCCTGCCCGGACTCGGGCTTCTCCTGGCCTTGCTCGCCAAACGTCTCGTCCATGAGCTTCTGCTGGTCGCCGACCATGCCGCCCAGCTCATCCATCATCTTCATCATCTCTTGGTTCTTCTGCGCCTGGGCTTCGTCCTGCCGCCCCGACTGAAGACGTTCCATGAGATCCTGCATTTCGGAGAGCATCTGCTGCGCCTGTTCGCGCGAACCGCTCTTCGCCATGTCTTCGAGGTTTTTCATCATGCGCTCGAGATCCTGCTGCCCGAGCGTTTGCTGATCCTGGTTCTGCCCATCCTGCTGCTGCTGGTCGCCGTTCTCCTGCGCCAGCTGTTTCATGAATTCGTTGAGCGCCTGACGCAGCTCCTGCATCAGCTGCTTGATCTCCTCCTCGGACGCACCGTTTTCGAGCGCCTTGGAGAGCTTGTCCTGCGCATCCTTGAGCGCACGCTCGGCATCCGAGAGGCTGCCGTCCTCGATCCGGAGCGCGATCTG
Organism: Hyphomicrobium sp.; assembly: GCF_051860585.1. GTDB lineage: Bacteria > Pseudomonadota > Alphaproteobacteria > Rhizobiales > Hyphomicrobiaceae > Hyphomicrobium_C. The sequence continues at coordinate 12,352 of NZ_JBHYDS010000006.1, read as the reverse complement.
CCAGAGCTGGTCGATGACGCTCTTGAAGCCCGCGCGCGACCGGTCGATCCGCAGCCGATGGCGCGCGGTGCGCAAGCCCAGATAGACCTTGGTGTCCTCGATGAAGCCTTCCGGCTCGAGCGTCAGCGCATCGAGCGCGGCCACGACTTGCGTACGATACCGGCTGTCATCCATCAGCTTCTTGCGCTGCTCGACCACGGCGCGCGCCAAAGGCTTGGTGAACTTGCGCTCCGGCAAGATCATCTCGAAGCCGGCACTTTTCCCGATCTGCCCCGCTGCGTCCTTCGCGGTGAGCGTCATGATGACTTTGCGGCCAGCCCACGGATGCGACGCCATCTCGAAATACGTGTGCGCCTCCGTCGTATTCGCCTTCGGCAAGCGCAATTCGAGTTTGGGCGGACGCATCAGCGGCGCACGCGGCCCTTCGGGAGCCGGCGCCCGCGCCCACGCTTTGCTCGCGTCTTGCGGCGCGTCCTTGAGACGCTTGAGATCGGCACCGGCCGACACGACGCCGTAGTCGTCCTCGACCTTGTAGGTGAGCTTGAGCGAACCGCGCGGCGTCAGCTCGGGCGGACGCGACAATGAAATCTGGGGCAGCTTGTCGGGCGTCACGGTGATGGCCCACCGCGCCATCTCGCGAGAACCAGACACCACGCGCACGGTCGCCGACCGCGTCATCTCATGGCGGACCTCCTTGAGATCGCCGGTGTCCTTTTCGGCCTTGGACTCGACGCGCTCGACCGGCGGTTTCTCGCCCTTGGCCGCCGTCGGAAGAACCTCGATCGCGAGCGGCTGATCGCCCATGCCGCCGACGCGCACGATCAGCAGGCTTTTGAAGGGCGCTTCATAAACGGCCTGCGTCTCGGACGCGCCTTTGTCCGTGGCGCCGGTTTGTCCGGCGCCGTCGGCCAGCATCACGGGCGGCTTGGCGGTGTACGTCGGCGGCGTCAGCCACGCATCGAGGCGGGCTTGCGCGAGCGCCGTGGTGGATCCGAACGTAAAGGCCGACCGGACTCGATCGGCGGCGGTGTGGCCAAGCAGGCCCGTCAATCCGACCATCGCCAGCACGAGCGCCGCGCGAATGGCGAACGGATCGAACCGGTCCGTTCTCGGCTGCGGCTTTCCGGGACGTAAGCGCGCGAGCATCGCCGCCATGCGGTTGCGATGTTCTTGCCAAATGGCAAGGGTTGCCGGATCGGCCGACGGCGCGCTGACGGTATCTTCGTAGGACGACGCTGGCCGATGCGGCACGCCCGATACACGTTCGATGCGCCGGATTGCCTCGTCGCGGGAAATCCAGGCCACGCGCGTGAGGGAGATGAGCGCCACAACGGCCGCCACGCCGAACGCCGCCAGCAGGGCCATGTGCGCGTAGGCCGGCAGCAGCGGCCAGATGCCCGCATAGGATACGAACAGGAAGGCGGCCGCCACGGCCAACAGCAGCCACAGCCGCAGCCAGATTTGCTCGAAAGCGGCAGCCACGCGCGCGCGCCAGATCTTGCGCTCGAACGCCCGTTCGGCCGGACGCGAAGTGGGGTCCCTATCCATTGCCCAAAACCTACCACGAGCGCCCAGGGCGCATCATTACAATAAGCTAACGTTTACGGCCGCAGGAGGCACCTAGATCGCAGAAGAGGGACGACTTTATGTTTGGGTTTCAAGCCACGGCGGCAGCCTGTCGAGGCCGATCAACTCTTCGTAGCTCGGCCGCGGCCGCACGACGGCATAAGCGCTTCCGCGGACGAGCACTTCCGGCACCAGCGGGCGCGTATTGTAGGTCGACGACATCACCGCGCCATAGGCCCCGGCCGTCATCACCGCCATCAGCTCGTCCGGCTCGAACGGCGGCAGGCTGCGTTCGACGGCGAGGTAATCGCCCGTCTCGCACACCGGCCCGACGATATCCTGCAGCACGGCCTCGTCAGACCCGCGCGTTTCCGAAACCGGCCACACCTCGTGATAAGCTTCGTAGAGCGTCGGGCGCAGGAGATCGTTCATCGCCCCGTCCACGATCGTGAAGCGCTTGCCTGCGCCCTCCTTCACGTAGACGACGCGCGTCACCAGCACGCCCGCGTTGCCGACAATCATGCGGCCGGGCTCCAGGTAGAGCTTGGCGTCGAGATCGCCGAGGCTGGAGGCCACGAGCGCGGCATACTCGTCCGGGTGCGGCGGCACCTCGTTCGACCCGCGATAGGGAACGCCGAGCCCGCCGCCGATATCGAGATGATGGATCGCATGCCCCTCGCGCCTGAGCTCGAGCGTGAGGTCGCGCATCAGCCGGAACGCGTCGCGGAACGGCGCGAGATCGGTGATCTGGCTGCCGATGTGCATGTGGATGCCGGCCACGTCCAGCCCGGGCAGCTTGCGCGCTTCATCATAGAGCGATGGCGCGCGCAGGTAGGGGATGCCGAACTTGTTTTCGGACTTGCCGGTCGAGATCTTGGCGTGCGTCTTGGCGTCGACGTCCGGATTGACCCGGATCGCGACCCGCGCCGTCAGGCCCAGCGACTCCGCGACGTCCGACAGCGCATGCAGCTCCGGCTCGCTCTCGACGTTGAAGCTGCAGATGCCCTCGCCCAGCGCATACGCCATCTCCTCGCGCGTCTTGCCGACGCCCGCGAAAATCACTTTGTCTGCCGGTGTTCCCGCCGCCCGCGCCCGGCGCAGTTCACCCTCGGACACGACGTCCATGCCCGCGCCGAGCCGCGCCAGTGTCGTCAGCACCGCCTGATTGGAATTCGCCTTGACCGCAAAGCAGATCGTCGCGTTCTGGCCGGCGAAGGCGCGTTCGAGCACACGGTAGTGCCGCTCCAGCGTCGCCGTCGAATAGCAGTAGAACGGCGTCCCGATATCCGACGCGAGGCGCGCGAGGCTAACGTCTTCGGCGTGCAGCACGCCGTCTTTGTAATGGAAGTGGTGCATGGGGGCGCAGGTGTCCGAAAAAATTCGACACCCGAGCTATACAGGCCGGCGCGTCGGCGCAACAGACCGCTTCAGCGGCCAAGCACACGAGACCGCTTCGGCGGCTGGCGCAGGAGACGGCGTCAGCGTACGAGAGGGTCGAGGATGGAGCTCTTGTGCGGCTTGGGCGCGGTGCCCTCGGGCTTGCCCTGGCCGGATTGCGCCTCTGCCGTGGCTTCCGGCGCGGCCTGAGGAGTATCGAGCGAACCCTTCACGCCGCATCCGGCCAGCGCGAACGCCAGCGTCGAAGCAGCCAGGAAAGTGCGAACCCAACTCATCATTGCGATCAAACCCCGTGGAGCCGGCCCGAAGAAATCCCCTGAGAGCCAGCTGACCCAGCCACCTTAACGCCCGGCGGCCTCTTTTTCCAAGCGCTTGGCCCAGTTCCGCGCCATTTTAGCGACGTTCTGTGGCGAAGTTCCCCCATAGCTCTTGCGGGATTTTACGGAGTTCTCCACTGAAAGCACAGAGAAAATTCCCTTCGAAATGCGCGGCTCGATGGCCTGCATGGCTTCCAGCGGCACATTTTCGAGGTCGAGCCCCTGGTCTTCGGCGGCCTTGACGATCGAGCCCGTCACATGATGGGCCTCCCGGAACGGCATCTTGAGCTCCCGCACCAGCCAGTCCGCCAGATCCGTTGCCGTCGAATAACCACGCCCGGCCGCCGCCCGCATCGTCTCCGCCACCGGCTCGACGTCGCGCACGATCCCCGTCATCGCCGCCAGCCCGAGACGCAAGGAATCGAGCGCGTCGAAGGTGGCTTCCTTGTCTTCCTGCATGTCCTTCGAATAGGCGAGCGGCAGGCCCTTCATCACCATCAGCAGGCCCTGGAAGGCCCCGGCGACCCGCCCGACCTTGGCCCGCACCAGCTCCGCCGCATCCGGATTGCGCTTCTGCGGCATGATCGAGGATCCGGTGGTGAACCGGTCCGACAGGCGCACGAAGCCGAACTGCGGCGTCATCCAGATCACGATTTCCTCGGCGAACCGGGACAGATGCATGGCCGTGATCGAGGCCGCGGCAAGAATTTCGAGCGCGAAATCGCGATCCGCCACGCCGTCGAGCGAGTTCGCCATCGGACGGTCGAAGCCAAGCTCCTCCGCCGTTTTCTGCCGGTCGATGGGAAACGAGGTGCCGGCCAGCGCCGCCGAGCCGAGCGGGCATTCGTTGAGCCGCCGCCGCGCATCGACGAAGCGTCCCCGGTCGCGCCCCAGCATTTCGACATAGGCGAGCAGGTGGTGGCCGAACGTGACCGGTTGCGCCGACTGCATATGCGTGAACCCGGGCATCACCGTGCCCGCGTGCACCTCGGCCTTTTCGACCAGCGCGCCCTGCAGCTCGCCGATGGAGCGGATTAGGCTGTCGGCCGCATCGCGCACGAACAGCCGGAAATCGGTCGCCACCTGATCGTTGCGCGAGCGCGCCGTGTGCAGCCGCCCGGCCGCCGGCCCGATGATCTCCTTGAGGCGGCTCTCGACGTTCATGTGCACGTCTTCGAGTTCGCGAGCGAAGACGAAGCTGCCGCTCTCGATCTCGGCGGCCACCTGGTCGAGACCCCTCAGGATCTCGCGAGCGTCCGCCCGCGTGATGATGCCGGTTTCGCCCAGCATCGCCGCATGCGCCTTTGAGCCACGGATATCTTGCGGAGCCAGAACCTTGTCGAAGGAGATCGAGGCATTTATCTCCTGCATGATCTCGGCAGGCGATTGCGCGAAGCGGCCGCCCCACATCTTGTTGGCGTTTTTCTCTGTCACCGGAACAGCCCCTCCGCGAGACCCAAAAAGCATCGGAAGTCGATATGAACGACGGCACCCCGTCCGGCCCGCCCAAAAAAAGAAATGCGGCCATCGTCGCCGTGGCCGCCGTCGCTGCAATCGCAGGCTTTGCGGCGGTATACGGCACCCTTGGGCGGCCTGACAATACCGCCGTTTCGTCACCTGAGGCCGCCGCTCCCGCCCCCGAGACCCGCAAGCGCGCCCCGGGCCTGCCGGCGTTCGTGTTCAAGGCGGCGCCCGAGACTGTCGCGGAAGTGACATTTGCCGATGCCGGCGGCGGCGCGAAGACCCTCAAGGACTTCCACGGCAAGACGATCCTGTTGAACCTGTGGGCCACCTGGTGCGCCCCTTGCCGCCACGAGATGCCCTCGCTTGACCGGCTGCAGGCGGAGCTGGGTTCGGACAAATTCGAGGTCGTCGCCCTGGCCGTCGATAGAACCGGGCCCGAAGCGGCGCAGAAGTTCCTCGACAGCGTCAACGTCAAGGCGCTCAAGCTTTACACGGACACCACCACGCGCAGCGGATCGGCCCTGAAGGCGGTCGGCATGCCCGTCACGATCCTGATCGATCCGGAGGGTCGCGAAATCGGCCGCCTGACCGGCCCGGCCGAATGGGATTCGGAGGCCGCGAAGCAACTGATCCGAACAACCCTTGGCGAGCCAGCGGCCAGCCGCTGACCCGGTTGATGAGATAAGCGGGCGCCGCCTCAGCGACCGAGTAGCGATAGCACAGCTTGCGGCTGCGCATTGGCTTGCGAAAGCATAGCGACTCCAGCCTGTTGCAAAATCTGATTTTTGGTAAGCTGACTTTGCTCTTGCGCGTAATCTGTATCGAGAATGCGCAACGAATTCTCAACGGCCAATTGAGCGAAAACGTTCTGCAAGCGATTTTGGGCGCTCGACGGTGTTAACTCGATGCGCGGCCGCTGTTCCGATGGCAGAACCTCATTAACCACTTGAGCGCTCGTCTTTTGAAAGCGCCCTTCGACGCCCAACTGTGTTGGCGAAACCGGCAGCGCATTGATAATCATCATATGTCTTGTCCTCCTAGAGTAGAGACATGCTGACATATGGACATTAAACGACCCGATATCTGAACGGTCGTATTTTATGCGTCGGTTGGATCAAGGGCCGCTCACACGGTCTCGGATACCCTGGCGGGCCCTGCAGAATGGGATTCGGAGGCTGCGGAGGTCCTGATCTCGGAGACATTGAAGGAAACTGAGCTCTAGTCCTGAGACAGGAAGTCCCGAACAGCCGATGGCCGCTCGTTGGCGATATTGAGGAAATTCGACGCGAGCCCGTCGCGGATCTCCCGCAAAGTCTGAAACCGCTCCGCCGCCTCTTGAAGCTGATCGTCCTGCTGTGGCGCGCCCACACCGGCCGGCGCCCCCGCGGGGATGCGCTCGAGCGCGCGTTGAGGTGGGCTGGTGCTCAAGCTCCGCGTCCTCTTGACTGCGGCTGACGGTGGCGTCTTCGGCATACCTGCTGCTTTCCAAAAGCATTCAGGCCACCCTGCCAACGCGGCTTTAAAATCCGGGCGGGATTTTCCGCAGGATTTGACTCAAGTGGACATCGCCGTGGCGAAGGCGGCCTGGCGCTTCGCCCCGGTATCTGAAACGTCTAAAGCAGCGGCGCCACGACCGTGGTGACGAACGCGCCGATTGCCGCCGTGATCAGCACGCCGCTCGCAAACCGGCGGCGGAGTTCGGACAGGTGGCTCGCGTGCTCCCGCGACGCCGACAGCTCGGCCAGCTTGCGGTTCACGTCCACCAGCGTCCTGTGGGTCCGGCTGGCGAAGTCGCCCTTCGGGCCTTCGATCGCGTCGATCCGGCCGCGCAGGTCGCGGACCAGCCGGGTGGTTTCCTCGATCTTGTAATCTCTTGAATTTCTAAGGCTTTCCGCGAGAGCCTGAAAGCGTCCGGACTGATGGGACAGCTCGACCAGCTCCGCCACCTGCTTCTGCAGCGCTTCCTCGCGCCGTTCCAGCCGCTCGATCTTCGCCGTCAGGCGGTCGATGGCGATGGCGGTATCCGCGACGTACCCATCGCGCGCCAGCCAGGGACCGGCCGTTACGATTCCATTCGGATCCCGAGACCCGAGATCTTGCACGCCACGCATGCCAACCTCCCCGCCTACGCAGTACAGAAACAAAGCTAGGAGCCCTCGGCCGCATCACGCTGAATTGAAGGTCCCGTTCGGTAAAATTAGCACATCCGCGTTAACGCCACGTTTGCTGAGCGGAGCGCGCCTCGGGGAATTTTCGGCCGCCCCCGCAGCATTGACAGACCCCCGGCCCAGCCTCCATGAACGCCGCCTGAGACGGAACGATGATTGGGGCGGCGACGAATGAGCGACCTTCAGAACACCATTGAAGCAGCCTGGGAAAGCCGCGACGGCGTCAATTCCGCCACCACCGGCCCCATCCGCGACGCGGTCGTGACCGCGCTCGAGCTGTTGGACAAGGGCGAGGCCCGCGTTGCCGAAAAGGTCGGCGGCGAGTGGACCGTCAACCAGTGGCTGAAGAAGGCCGTCCTGCTGTCCTTCCGTCTGAACGACATGGGGCTGATCCCCGGCGGCCCGGCCGGCTCGTTCTACTGGGACAAGGTGCCGCCCAAGTTCGAAGGCTGGACCGAGGATGATTTCAAGAAGGGCGGCTTCCGCGTTCTTCCCGGCGCCATCGTGCGCCACTCCGCCTACATCGCCCCCGGCGTCGTGCTGCTGCCGTCGTTCGTCAATCTCGGCGCCCGCGTCGACACCGGCACCATGGTCGACACCTGGGCCACGGTCGGCTCCTGCGCCCAGATCGGCAAGAATTGCCACATCTCGGGCGGCGCCGGCATCGGCGGCGTACTCGAACCGCTCCAGGCCGGCCCCGTCATCATCGAGGACAATTGCTTCATCGGCGCCCGCGCCGAGGTAGCGGAAGGCGTCATCGTCGGCGAAGGCTCGGTTCTCTCCATGGGAGTCTACCTCGGCTCTTCGACCACCATCATCGACCGCGCCACCGGCGAGAAGCACTTCGGCCGCGTGCCGCCCTACTCCGTCGTCGTGTCCGGCTCGATGCAGGGCAAGCCCCTTCCGAACGGCGAGCCGGGCCCGCACCTCTACTGCGCCGTCATCGTCAAGCGCGTCGACGAGAAAACCCGCGCCAAGACCTCCATCAACGAGCTGCTGCGCGACTGAGCCCCGACCGGCTCTTGGGCACTCGAGCGTGATTTCCATTCAAACCGAATGGATCACGCACCAAGCGCTTCCAGAAAAGTGTGGACCGGCCATGGCGTAGCCATGCAGCGCCACAGTGTCTGATAAGAAGCGCAGCGAGCAAAAACCTACAGTCGATCCACCGGAACGATTGTAGGGTAGCCCGCCTCGCCGCCATCGGATCTGGCTCATGCCTCCAAAAACCGCCGACTCCCAATTTCGCTCGCTCGATCCCGAGAAGATCATCGGCACGCTGGACCTCCTGGCCCAGCGCATCGGCGAGCGTTTCCCGCATACCGGACTGGAGCGCGTCAGCCACGAGCTGGCCGACATTGCGCGCCACACATCCGCAAGCGTCGCCGCAATCGCGCGGCCCAACCTTCTCATTCGCGGCTTCGTCGCGGCCGTGCTCGCAACCGGCTTGGGTCTGCTGGCCTGGCTCGCGCTGCTCGCCATCGGCCTCGAAACATCGAGCGAACTGACCAACATCATGCAAGGCCTCGATTCCGCGACCAGCATGCTGCTCGTCCTCGGCGGCCTGGCGCTTTATCTCTCGACACTCGAAAGCCGGTGGCGCCGTGAACGCGCGATGAAATCGCTCTACGAGTTGCGCGCCATCATCCACGTCATCGACATGCACCAGCTCACCAAGGACCCGAGCGCCTACGGCGCCCCGCGCATGTCCTCGTCGCCCGACCGCAGCATGTCGTCGCATCAACTTCTGCGCTATCTCGGCTATTGCTCGGAGCTGCTGTCGCTCGCGAGCAAGGTGGCCGCCCTCTACGCCGACAAGCTGCGCGATCCCGCCATCGTCGACGCCGTAGGCGACATCGAACGGCTGACCGCCCATCTCGGCCAGAAGATCTGGCAGAAGATCGAGCTGGTTCAGCAGCGCATGCCGAGCCGCCCCGCGAACGACGCGCTCGCCCCGAAAGGCCACTCATGACGCTAGACGCGAAAGATCCCGTCGCCCTCACGCAGGCACTCGTCCGTTGCGAAAGCGTCACGCCGGACGAAGGCGGCGCACTGACGCTGCTCGAAACCGCGCTCTCGTCTGCGGGCTTCACCTGCCACCGCATGACGTTCTCGGAGCCCGGCACGCCGGACGTCGAGAACCTCTATGCGCGGATCGGAACAGGCGAACCGCACCTCTGTTTTGCGGGCCACACCGACGTCGTGCCGGCTGGCAATCTCGACGCCTGGACCGATCCGCCGTTCGCAGGCGTGATCCGCAACGGCATTCTCTACGGCCGCGGCGCCGTCGACATGAAAGGCGGCGTCGCCTGCTCCGTCTCGGCCGCGCTCCGCCATCTCGCCTCGAACGGCGGCGGCATCTCGCGCGGCTCGATCTCGTTCCTGATCACGGGCGATGAGGAAGGGCCCTCGATCAACGGCACCATGAAGGTGCTCGACTGGATGCGCGCGCGCGGCGAAAAAGTCAGCGCCTGCCTCGTCGCTGAACCCTCGAACCCCGAAGCGCTCGGCGATGAAATGAAGATCGGCCGCCGCGGCTCCATCAACGGCGAGATCGTCGTCCACGGCCGCCAGGGCCACTCCGCCTATCCGCAGAAAGCGGAGAATCCGATCCCGAAGCTGGCGCGCATCATCGACCGTCTCGCGACCGTCGAGATCGATCGCGGCACGGCGCACTTCCAGCCGTCGAATTTGCAGACGACCGTGATCTCCGTCCCAAACCGCACCGCGAACGTCATCCCGGCCGAAGCCCGCGCGACCGTCAACATCCGCTACAACGACACCTGGAACCGCGCGACCATCGAAACGTGGCTGCGCGAGCAGGTCGCCGCCGCGGCCGCAACCGTCGATGCGCGCTATGACCTCGATGTGTCCGGCACCGGCGACGTCTTCCTCACAAGCCCGCAAGGCGTGCTTGTGGAAACGCTCGTCGCGGCCGTCGAAGCCGAAACCGGCCGCAAGCCCGCCCTCACCACCGGCGGCGGCACATCGGACGCACGCTTCATCAAGGACATCTGCCCGGTCATCGAGTTCGGCCTCGTCAACAAGACCATTCATGCCGTCGACGAGCATACCTCCGTCGCCGACATCGAAAAGCTGACGGCGATCTACGAACGCTTTCTCACCGGCTACTTCGCGGCCGCTTGAACGCAGCATGACCCAGGCATGAGCATGATGATCCGGCCTGCGCGACGCGAGGACGATGACGCCATCTGGCGGATCATCGAGCCCGTGATCCGTGCCGGCGAAACCTATGCGCTGCCGCGCGACATGACGCGCGCCGACGCTCTCGCCTACTGGACCGGCCCGGATCGGGAAACCTTCGTCGCCGAACAAAACGGCGGCATCGCCGGCACGTACTACCTGCGCGCCAATCAGCAAGGCGGCGGCGCGCACGTGGCCAACTGCGGCTACGTCACCGCCGAAGACGCGACCGGCAAGGGCATCGCCCGCCGCATGTGCGAGCATTCACTCGATCGCGCGCGCACGCGTGGATTTCGCGCCATGCAGTTCAACCTGGTGATCGAATCCAACGAACGCGCCGTCCGCCTCTGGCAAAGCCTCGGCTTCGAAATTGCGGGACGCCTGCCGGGCGCATTCGAACACCCGCGGCTCGGCGCCGTCGACGCCCTCGTCATGTACCGCGCTCTCTAGCGTCACGCGGGATCGACGGTGGATCGAAACAGCACGACCCCGGCCTTTGCGCGGGTGACGGAGCGCTCGAGCCAGACGCGCGCCTGCGTACGGCGCGCGGATCATGGCCCGAGGGGCGTGTCAGCAGCCCGCCACTGGGGGGACAGGGGGAACCAGCGGGCTGCATCTGCTCCGTCACCCGGACGAAGGCCGGGGCCGTAATGTTCGTTAGAACGTCACCACGGTGCCGCCCGAAACTTCGATGACCTGACCGGTCACCCAGCGCGCCTCGGGGCTGGCAAGGAACCCGACCACGTCGCCGACATCCTCCGGCTGGCCGATCCGCTTCAACGATTGCTTGGTCTTGACGTACTCGGCCGTCTGCGGGTCGCGCGCCAAGGCTGCCGCCATGTCCGTATCGATCACGCCCGGTGCAACCGCATTGACGGTAATCGAGCGAGCGCCGAGCACAGTGCTCAACACCTGTGTGAGGTTGTCGATTGGCGCTTTCAGGATCGAGTACGCCACCGCGTCCACGACCGGCATACGAACGACGACGCTTGAAAGGTTGATGACGCGGCCGCCGTCGCGAAGCCGCTTCGAGGCTTCCTGCGTGGCGAAGAACACCGACTTCACGTTCACCGCGTAGATTTCATCCAGCACCTCTTCGGTCGTGCCTTCGAAATTGACGAACGGTGCGACCGCCGCGTTGTTCACGAGGATGTCGAACTGCGTCGCGCCGGTGCGGGCCTTGAGTTCTTCATCGAGCGCCGAAAACAGCACCTTCACGCCATTCTTGGCGGCCAGGTCGGATCCGATGGCGAACGCGGAGCCGCCCGCGGCCGTGATGGCGGCGACGGTTTCTGTCGCGGCAGACTGATTGCGTCCGTAGTGGACTGCGACCAGCGCACCGTCTGCCGCAAGCCGTTGCGCAATGGCGCGGCCGATGCCGCGGCTCGCGCCCGTAACCAGCGCAATTTTGCCTTCAAGGGGACGAGACATAAGAATTTCTCCAGCTTTTTCAATTCGCTAATTCCCGCGAAAGGAGGGGACCGGCGTCAGTGGTGCGCTTGGATCGGGGAGACCGGTCCGAAGGCGGCACCGGCGAGATCAAAGCGTCGGCTGATCCCGAGATAGGGACCGCAGTCCGGTAGTTCAAGACTATCGAACTATTGAATTTCAAAAAGGGGGCGGCCATATAGTGGGCATGCAAAGACCCCTCCTCCACCCCGCCTCGGACGACCTGAAATTGGAAAGCGTTCTCTACGCTCTAGCCGATCCGATGCGCCTTGAGATCGTGCGCCGCCTAGTGGCCGGCGACTGTCCGCTGAACTGTTCGACGGCCGCGCCCGCGCATCTGCCGAAATCGACCCAGTCGCATCATTTTCAGATTTTGCGGGAGGCCGGCCTGATCCAGTCCGAGCGCCGCGGCACCGAGGTCGTGAACAAGGTCCGCCTCGACGAGATCAACGCGCGCTTTCCGGGCGTGATCGAAGCCATCCTGAAAGCCGCCAAACCGTTCGTCTGCCCGGACGCCGGCAAGGCCGGTTGATCCCTCTTCTTCTGCCGCACCAACATCAAACCTGACGCATTGTCTGGATGGATTGCGTGGGTCCCGGCCGTCGTCCGTGCGGAGCACGGCTTCGCCGTGACGCGAAGCATGGCTCCGCCATGACGCTTTTTGTGTCTCTATCGGCTCAACATCTTTCAACGTCATCCCGACGAAGGTCGGGATGTGGATTCACATTCGAAGTGCAACAGTTGAGCAAGAAAGATCTCGGCTGGGGTTTGGAAGTCAAGGCACTT
>NZ_JBHYDS010000005.1:0-336628 GCF_051860585.1 Hyphomicrobium sp. | reverse complement strand
TGGACGTAGGGCTTTCCCATCGCAACACCTCGCCGACAAGGTGTTGCACTTCGTTTGTGAACTCAGGGGACCCACGCCAGTCGCCGCAAACTCAACTTGGAAATTGCCTGCGACGCCCGCCGGTGCCGCGTCAGTTCGTTCTCTCAACCGACGAACCCGCTGACCCTCGCGTGGGTGCCGGCCTTCGCCGGCATGACGGTGGTTTAAGGCTGCCGGGGCGATATTGATGAGGATGAGGTAAAGTCGGATCAGCCCTTCTGATAGCGCCATGCCCGCACGGCACCATCTCCTTCGCTAGCCCCTTAAATGCAAGAGACGAATAAAGCGAAGGCGATGCCCCGCGTCGCGCTTTCAAAACTGGCATACAAAATGTCCGCAAAGACGGGAAGGATCACAAATCCCGCCGCGAAAATCGCCATCAGTCGGCCGAAACCGCGCCAGAAGCCATCCCAGAAGACAGGCCATGGCCAACTATCGGAGCCAATCTTTCTCGTCATTTTTTGACCAACCCGCCAACCTACTCCGCTGCCGCCTTGGTGTACCCGTACTTCTCATTCAGCTTGTTGATCAGGTCCGCTGCCGCCTTCGGGATGTTCGTGCCCGGGCCGAAGATCGCGGCCGCACCGGCGGCGTACAGCGCCTCGTAATCGTGCGGCGGGATCACGCCGCCGACGACGACCATGATGTCCTCGCGGCCATCCTTGGCGAGTGCGCCCTTGAGATCCGGCACCAGCGTCAGATGCCCGGCCGTCATGGTCGAGACGCCGATCACATGCACGTCGTTCTCGACCGCCTGGCGCGCCGCCTCGTCTGGCGTCGCGAACAATGGCCCGATGTCGACGTCGAAGCCGAGATCGGCGAACGCGGACGCGATCACCTTCTGCCCGCGATCGTGGCCATCCTGGCCCATCTTGGCGATCAGAATGCGCGGCCGCCGACCATCGACCTTCTCGAACGCCGCCGCCATCTTGATGACCGTGCCGACATCGTCGTTCATGGAGCCTGCCTCTGATCTGTAGACGCCGGAGATGGTGCGCACTTCCGCGCGGTGGCGCGTGTACACTTTTTCCAATGCATCCGAAATTTCGCCGACGGTGGCCATCGCGCGCGCCGCCTTGACGCCGAGGTCGAGCAGGTTCGCGTTGCCCTTTGCGCCTTCGGTCAGCGCGTTGAGGGCGGCCTGAACGTCTGCCTCGTTGCGTTCGCCGCGCAGACGCTTGAGCTTGGCGAGCTGCTGCTCGCGCACGGAGTGGTTGTCGACCTTCAGAAGGTTGATCTTGAGGTCTTCGGTCGTGCGCAGCTTGTTGATGCCGACGATCGTCTGCCGCCCGCTGTCGATACGGGCCTGCGTGCGCGCGGCCGCTTCCTCGATGCGGATCTTCGGGATGCCCGCCGCGATCGCCTTCGCCATGCCGCCGAGCTTCTCGACCTCGTCGATGTGCTTCATCGCCTTGAGCGCCAGCTCGTAGGTCAGCCGCTCGATGAAGTGACTGCCGCCCCACGGATCGATCGGACGCGTCGTGCCGCTCTCCTGCTGCAGCACCAACTGAGTATTGCGCGCGATACGGGCGGAGAAGTCGGTCGGCAAGGCGATGGCTTCGTCGATGCCGTTGGTGTGCAGCGACTGCGTATGGCCTTGCGTCGCCGCCATGGCTTCGATGCAGGTGCGCGTCGCGTTGTTGAAGATGTCCTGCGCCGTCAAGCTCCAGCCGGACGTCTGGCTGTGCGTGCGCAACGAGAGCGAGCGAACGTCCTTCGGCGCGAACTCGCGCTTGATCAGCGTCGCCCACAGCAGGCGCGCGGCCCGCATCTTGGCGATCTCCATGTAGTAGTTCATGCCGATCGCCCAGAAGAACGACAGGCGCGGCGCGAACTTGTCGATGTCGAGGCCGCCGGCAACGCCCGCGCGGGCATATTCGATGCCGTCGGCGATGGTGTAGCCGAGCTCCAGGTCCGCCGTCGCGCCCGCTTCCTGCATGTGGTAGCCGGAAATCGAGATCGAGTTGAACTTCGGCATGTGGGCCGACGTGTAGGCGAAGATGTCGGACACGATCCGCATCGAGGGATCGGGCGGATAGATGTAGGTGTTCCGCACCATGAATTCTTTGAGGATGTCGTTCTGGATCGTACCGGCGAGCTTCGAAGCCGGCACGCCCTGTTCCTCGCCCGCCACGATGAACAGCGAAAGGATCGGCAGCACGGCCCCGTTCATCGTCATCGAGACGGTCATGTCCTGCAGCGGAATGGAATCGAACAGCGTCCGCATGTCGTAGATGCTGTCGATGGCGACGCCCGCCATGCCGACATCGCCACGCACGCGAGGATGATCCGAGTCGTAGCCGCGATGCGTCGCGAGATCGAAGGCGACCGAGAGGCCCTTCTGTCCGGCCGCGATGTTGCGGCGGTAGAATGCGTTTGAATCTTCAGCCGTCGAGAAGCCGGCGTACTGGCGCACCGTCCAGGGCTGCGTGACGTACATCGTCGGGTATGGCCCGCGCACAAAGGGCGCGATGCCGGGCCACGTGTCGAGGAAGTCCAGCCCCGCCGTGTCGGCCTCCGTGTAGACGGGCTTGACCGGGATGCCCTCCGGCGTCGCGAAGGTTTCGCCGTCCGGCAGGGACGAAGCTGTGTCCGCCTTCCGCGCGTTTTCGAGCTTGACCTGGGTGAAGTCCGGAATGGTGGTCATGCCTTAGTCTTCTCTTGCTGGGCTCAAAAAAGGGCAACGTCCGAAGAGTGTAGTCCAGAATGGCCGGAGTTACGAAGTGAAGCGGCCGGTCCGGGCCGGAAGTGGGCGCGTCAGAAGCCAGAACACCAAGCCGCCAACGCCGCCGGATAGGCCGTGGTAAACGGCCATTTCGCCGACAGCGGCCCAGGTGCTCGTGCCGTCCGTCGGAACGAACAGACCGAGAAACGGCAGCATCCAGAGAAGCGCCGCGAGTGCTGAAAAAGCGAGATAGCCTGCGAGATCGCGAAAGGATCCCGCAGACGACGTGCGCAGAAGCCTGCGGATGACGAGCAGTGCGGGTATCCCGGGAAGTGCCGCATAGACGAGCCCGGCAGGGATGAACGCTCGAGCCGGATCTTCGGATAATCCCCGTCCAAACACGAGGACGAGGCCGATCGTGCCGGCAACGAACGAGGCGAATACGGCGGCGAAGACGACGCCAAGCAATCCCGATTGCGTTCCAGCACCGGGAGCTTCGGTCATGCTTGCGCAGCGGTCGCTCACGCCACAACTCCGAGTTTGTCGTGCAGCCCTTTGAGGGTAGCCACGGCATCCGCGCCCGCAAACAGGAACTGATCGACGCCAGCCGCCCTGAGGGCAGCTTCCTTGTCGCCTGGGCGGCCCGCCATCAGCACGAACTTCGCGCCCGCAGCCTTGAGAGCTTTCGCGGTCGCTTCCGCGTGCTCGGCGTTAAGCGCGTCGGACGAGCAGATGCACGCCATGGTTGCGCCGGACGCCTTGAAGGCGCTGGCCGCTTCATTGGCCGATGCATAGCCTTCGGTCGTCAGCGAGGCGATGCCACCGGCGGCGAGGTAGTTCTTGACCCACGTCGAGCGCCCGGTGTGATCGATCACCGCGCCGATGCTGGCCAGGAACACGGCCGGCTCCGGGTTGCCCTTTGATGCGAATGCGTCTGATGCGTCGCGCAGTTTCTCGAACGGCTCGGCAAGCCGGTGCGGAACGAGCGGACGCACCATCTGCTTGGTGAGGACGGGAGGAACGGGTGCGGCCGGCAAAACCGACACGCCATCGTCGCCAAGCTGCGGGAACGCGGAGACGCCCGTGAGATCCTGCTTGCCGGTCGCGATGGCTTTCGCGCGCGTCGCGGCGTCGGCTGCGACGCGGTCCTGGATGAAGTCCTGGTCGAGCGCGGCGATGATGCCGCCCTTGGCCTCGATCTCCTGCATTAGGCCCCACGCGGCCTTCGCAGTCTCGTCCGTCAGCGCCTCGATGAACCAGGAGCCGCCCATCGGATCGACCACGCGGCCGAGCCAGCTCTCTTCCTGCAGCACGATCTGGATGTTGCGCGCGCAGCGGCGCGCGAAGTCGTCCGCTTCCCCGAGCGCCGCCGTGAACGGCAGCACGGTCATGGCATTCGCCCCGCCGAGCGCCGCGCCTGCGCAGGCGAGCGTCGAGCGCAGCATGTTGGTCCATGGGTCGCGCTGGGCCATGACGCGCAGCGAAGCGCGCGCGGAAATGTGGAGCGAGCCTGCCGCGTCGCCTGCGCCGGACGCGTCGGCGATGCGCCAGATCAGGCGGCGCGCAGCGCGAAGCTTGGCAACCGAGGCGAACAGGTCGGTGTCGGTCGAAACGGCGAACGAAATCTGGGCAAGGGCGTCCGCAGGTGTGATCCCTGCCGCCTCGAACATCCGCAGGTAGGCGATGAGCGTTGCTCCGAGGGCAGCCAGCTCGAACGCGTCCGTGGCGCCGGCCTCATGATAGAGGCTGCTGTCGACGCGTAGGGTCCGCATGGCGGGCGCTTCGGCGTGGGCCTCGCGGGCCAGCGCCATGGTCTCGGCGAAAGTCTGCTCGACGGGAGCGGGAAGGCTGCCCCAGCGGGCGAGGGAGCCGATCGGATCGAGCCCAAGAAAGATGACAGCGGACTTGGGCGGGATGTCGAGCCCGGAGAGCGCGGCGAGGAGGTGGCTGGCTGCCGTGTTTGCGTCGAGACCCGCCTTGAGCTCCAACGGCGCGAGGTCGAGCCGCATGCCGCGCAGCGCAGCGGTCATGTCGGCGGCGCTTTCGATCCGGCAGCCGGCCTGACCCGGGGCTTCGATCTCAAGCAGCACGCCATTGCTGCCGCCATTCAGCTCGGTCAGAATTTCCGTATTGGCCCGGTCCGGGTCGGTCGCGCGGATGGCCTGGCGGATTTCCCAGCCAAGTCCGGCGACGGTCGCACTCGCCCCACGTGTGAAGGGAGCTTGGCCCGGCAGCGCCGACTGCTGGCCCTGATCAGCCGTCGCACGCATATAGATCGGCTCGATCCGAATGCCGTCCGCCGTCCGCGTGACGAGCTTCTTTTCGAAGTCCGCGCCCTTGATCGCCTTGTCGACCAGGGCGAGCCATTGATCGCGTGTCGCCGCCTCGAAATCCGACGCGAGAGGAATTGCCGAGGCGCCAGCAGCGGGGTCAGTGGCCGTCATGTCGTTCTTGATCCTCGTTCATACGGGTCCGGGCTAGGCGGGACAGGCCGAACATCAGGGATTTCTATAGGGAAAACCACAAGCGCGCGCACGCGGAAAGGGGGTTTGTGACGGGTCCGCGACGGTTCGGCGCGCTTGTCGCGCCCGCCGCCCAGGGGAACGCGCCCGGGAATTTCCCCAGCTTGGCGAAGCGGGCCATGCAACTGAATTTGCAATGCGAGGGGCGGCGTGCAAAGACGGCCTTCATGTGGGATTCAGTCCGAGTCGGCCGTCTGGAACCGCCGCCATCGCGCTGAGGCACACGCTGTGAGCGTCACTTCGGAGAGCGGAATGAGCGAGTCGGTGTTGGCTGACGGCAAGATTTTCATCGGCAAGAGCGTGAAGCCCGAATACCTGGAGCTCCGCTTTGCGAACCGCCACGGCCTGATCACGGGCGCGACCGGCACCGGCAAGACGGTGACGCTGCAGGGCTTGGCCGAGGGCTTTTCCGCCGCCGGCGTGCCGGTCTTCGCCGCCGACATCAAGGGTGACCTCTCGGGTGTTGCGGCCGTCGGTGATCCGAAGGATTTCCTTGTCAAACGTGCCGCTGAGGTCGGCCTCGGCTCGGATTGGCACCAGCGCGCCTACCCGACCATCTTTTGGGACGTGTTCGGCAAGGAGGGCCACCCCATCCGCGCCACCGTGCTCGACATGGGCCCGTTGCTCCTGTCGCGCATGCTCGAACTCAACGAGGTCCAGGAAGGCGTCCTCAACATCGCCTTCCGCGTCGCCGCCGACGAAAAGATCCCGGTGCTCGACCTCAAGGATCTACGCACCATCATTTCCAACGTGGCCGAGCGCTCCAAGGAGCTGATCGCCAAGTACGGCAACGTCGCGACGACGTCCGTGGGCGCCATCCAGCGCCGCCTGCTGGTGCTGGAGGAGCAGGGCGCCGACCAGTTCTTCGGTGAGCCGTCGCTCGACATCAACGACTTCATGCGCCTGGCGCCGGACGGCCGCGGCGTCATCAGCATTCTCTCCGCCGACAAACTGATGGAGAAGCCGCGCCTCTACACCACGTTCCTGCTCTGGATGCTGACCAAGCTCTGGCAGACGCTTCCTGAAGCCGGCGACCTTCCGAAGCCCAAGCTCGTCTTCTTCTTCGACGAGGCACATCTGCTGTTCAGCGAGGCGCCGAAGGCGCTGCTGGAGCGCATCGAGCAGATCGCCCGCCTGATCCGCTCGAAAGGCGTGGGCGTCTACTTCATCACGCAGAACCCGATGGACGTGCCGAACTCGGTCTCCGCCCAGCTCGGCAATCGCGTCCAGCACGCGTTGCGCGCCTTTACGCCCCAGGAACAGAAAGCGGTCAGGTCCGCCGCGGAAACCTTCCGCAAGAACCCTGACCTCGACACCGCGCGCGTGATCTTGGAGCTGAAGGTCGGCGAGGCGCTCGTCTCGACCCTCGAGAACAAGGGTGAGCCGTCGATTGTCCAGCGCACGCTGATCCGCCCGCCCGAAGGCCGCGTCGGCCCCGTCACCGCCGACGAGCGCCTGAGCGTCATTGAGTACAGCCCGGTCTACGGGAAGTACGAGGAGACGATCGATCGCGAGAGCGCGCACGAAATCCTGACCAAGCGCGCCGACAAGGCGACGGACGCAGCCGGCGCCGGCAGCGGCGGTGGTGGTTGGGGCGACATCATTTTCGGCGGCGGCGGCGGCGGCACGACAGCCGACGGCAAGCCCAAGGGAAGGCCGAGCCAGGGCATGGGCGAAATGATCGGCAAGGATCTTCAGCGTTCGATTTCACGCACGATCGCCACCACGATCAAGAACATCATCATCAAGTCGATCACCGGACGCAGCCGCTAAGGCGCATCCGAAGTCCGCGTTTGCGTCGCAGCTTAAACGGGGAGCCTCGGGCCAAATCCGGCCCACGCTTTGGAAACAGATGGCGCGCATCCTCATTTGCCACGTGCCAAAGGACGGCAGCGTTGCCCGCGATCTCGGATCCGCGCTGATGGGGCGCGGCCACTTCGTCTCGTTTGACGGAGAGCCGGATCAGCCGCGCGACGACCGGTCGGCCCGCCTGCGCCAGTTTGAGGCCGTGATCGTCGTCTGGACGGAAACGTCGGCGCAGAACGCCGGATTGTCCGACATCGCCCGCGAGGTCATGCCGCTCAACCAGCTCGTGCCGGTACGCGCCGAAGATCTTTCGACGGCCCGCCTGCCGCTGATGTTTCGCAAGTTGAGCATGATCGCCCCGCGCGACATCGACGGCATCGCGCGTGTCGTGGCCCGCATGAGCACAGCCGCATCGTCGCTGCGAGAGATGGCTGAGCGCGACACGGCTCGGCGCACGGCATCCACCGCCACCGAGCAGTCCGCGGCCAACGCAGGGCGGGGGTCTCCCTATGTCGCCGGCCGTCCTCGCCCGAAAAGTGCCGATCCCGCAGCCCGCGTTCAGGGCGACACGTTTCAGTACAAGCCCAGCCAAGACAAACCGGGTCAAGATAGGCAAGGCCAGGACAAGACGGCCGCGCCGCCACCGGTTGTCGAGTCGAGCGCCGCCGTGTGGGCGCGCCCTCTGCTCGCCCTCCCGGAAGTGGACGCCGACGCGGCGGCCTACGGCGAACGCCAAACGGTCGGGAACGCTGCGCACGGACCGGCACGCGACGCTCGGCCGTCCGGCTCGCACCAGGAGCGCCCATCGGCTGCTGTCGTAACGGCGGAGGATTTGGGCCGCGCTGTGGATGCCGGGCTGCTCGTGCAGCGCATCCCCGGCACGATGTGGCTCGGAGAGCCGGCCACGGTCGAGTTCACGCTCGGCCGCGACTTCATTGCCGGCCTCTTTCAATCCGGCGCGCCGCAGGATGTCGCCGAGGTCCGCCAGTCTCTGGAAACGCTGTCACTCAGCCTCTATGGCGAGGCGGATGCTTTTGAAATCGAGCGCCAGTCCGAGCGCACTCAGTTCGTGAACCTCAAGCTCGCCATGGCGGCGCGCGACCCCGAGACGTTCGGGCGCTGGGCTTGGCTCGTGACCCCGCGCGCGGCCGGTGCGCACGACGTGGTGGTGCGCGTGTCCGCGCTCATGCGCGACCGCAATGGCGTCCCCGCGCCCGTCGCTTTGCCGGATCGCCGCTTCTCCATCACCGTGGACGTGCCGGCGAACACGAGTCTCGTGTCCGCGATCGCGGGCTGGGTTCGCCGCTGACCACCGTCGGGATGTACGCAGTTTCCCCAAGCCGATAGCGACACGGAACCGCTAGCCGGTCACTCTTGGACGTTTGTGTGGGTGCCGGCCGTCCAAGCGAGGCATGGCTGCCATGACGCCGGCATGACGATCAACTGTAGGCAGCCGCGGGCCGCAAATCCTCCGTCATCCCGGCGCAGGCCGGGACCCACGCAAGCGTCAAAAAATGCCACGGTTGAATCGGGCATTCCCCGCGGGAAACGTTCCGACAATCCGCTGCACGCGAAACGAAAAAGCGCGGGACCCTGGGGATCCCGCGCTAATCAAAGTCTGCGATGGTCCGGGCGTCAGCCCGCCATTTCCTCGACGTGCTCCCAGTTGACCAGATTGTCGAACCAGGCCTCGAGATACTTCGGACGCGCGTTGCGGTAGTCGATGTAGTAGCTGTGCTCCCACACATCGACGCCGAGGATCGGCTGGGCGCCGTGCATCAGCGGGTTTTCGCCGTTCGGTGTCTTGCTCACTTCGAGCTTGCCGTCGCGGACGGCAAGCCAGGCCCAGCCCGAGCCGAACTGCGTCGTGCCGGCGTTGATGAAGTCCGCGCGCACCTTGTCGAACCCGCCATAGCCGTCGACGAGCTTTGCAACCGAGCCGGGAAGCTTGGTGCCGCCGCCGCCCTTCTTCATCCACTGCCAGAAGTGGAGGTGGTTGTAGTGCTGGCCAAGGTTGTTCACGAGCGGCTGGTTCTTGCCGGCATAGGCGGCCGTACAGATCTCCTCGAGCGGCTTGCCCTCGAGACCGGAGCCGACGATCAGCTTGTTGCCGTTGTCGACATAGGCCTGATGATGCTTGTCGTGATGGTAGGTCAGGGTCTCGGCCGACATGTACGGCGCCAGCGCGTCGTAGGCGTAGGGGAGATCAGGGAGCTTGAAGGTCACGGGAATTCTCCGTTTGGGCGGAAGATAGTTCCCAATGCCTACCGGCTCGGACGGTTCCGTTCAAGCTTTGTCGGCCAGCCGCACGCCGTTGTGAAAGCTGCCGAAAAAAAGAGGGCGAGGATGAGGGGGAGGAAGCAGGGGTGCACCGACCCTGAACGATGCACCCCCATGGATCACGCCGGGGAAGATAAGGATCTCAGGGTAAAGACACCCTAGGACCGCGCCGCTGAACCCCCTCTGAATGGCGCGTTCACCTGCCGTTCATCGATGTGGCGGATTTGTGCCAGCCCCCGGTTTGACGCCGAAATGCCGGCCGGCGCGCGACGGAAGTTTCACAGGCGCGCGTCTTCCACTAGGGATACTGGAGAGTTTGAGGCAAACGGCAGGCGATGAAACGACGGATCAGTTCACTTTTTACACTCGCCGTGCCGGTCGCGGCTGCGGGCCTTGTGGGCTTTTGGCTGATTGGAGCGCCCGCCCAGACCGGGCAAGTGGTCTACGAGACGTCGCCCGCGTCCAAGGGTCAGATCCGCAAGATCGTGTCGACCTCAGGCCCCGTGCGCGCCCTCGTGACCGTCAGCGTAGGGTCCCAGCTCTCCGGTCAGGTGGAAGAGGTCAAGGTCGACTTCAATACCGAGGTCAAGCCGGGCGACATCCTGGCCACCATCGATTCCAAGACGTTCGCTTCCCGGGTCACCCAGGCGAAAGCGGACCTGATGGCCGCCGAGGCCGCCTTGGCCAACCAGGAAGCAGCGAAGAAAAAGGCCATCGCCATTCTCGAAGCCGCCGAGACCAATGTCGAGCGCCAGCAGAACCTGGCGGACAAGCGGCTGTCTCCTCAATTGACGCTGGAAACCGCGCTCCGCGACCGCGACGTCGCCAAGGCTGAAATTTCCGTGGCCGACGCTCAGGTGATGAGCGCCCGCGCGACCATCGAGCAGCGCAAGGCGTCACTCGACCAGGCCTCCATCGATCTCGACCGCGCAGAAATCCGCTCGCCGATCGACGGCACCGTGATCTCGCGCACCGTCGACCCCGGACAAACGGTGGCCGCAAGCCTGCAGGCGCCGGAGCTGTTCAAGATCGCCCAGGATCTCTCCCGCATCCGCATTGAAGCGCAGGTCAACGAGGCGGATGTCGGAGCGGTCGCCGACGGCAATACGGCGACCTTCACGGTGGATGCCTATCCCGACCGCCAGTTCGAAGGACGCGTGACGCAGGTCCGTCTCGCGGCGACCGAACTCAACAGCGTCGTCACCTACACGGTCATCATCGAAGCCGCCAACGAGGGACGCAAGCTCTTCCCCGGCATGACCGCCAACGTCAATATCGTCTCCGCCACGCGTGACGGCGCGCTCCGCGTTTCGAACGACACCTTGCGCTTCAAACCGAAAACCGATGCAGCCGGAGCCGACCGGCCGCGCGGCGAGGGGGGCCAAGGCGACCGCGGCGGCCAGATGGTCGAGCGGCTCAAAACCGAGGTGGGGCTGACCGACGAGCAGGCCGCCGTCGCGCGCGAGACGATGGCAAAACTCGGACGCGAGATGCGCGACTCGAGCCAGCCGAGCTTCATCGGCGGCGGTCCGGGCGGCGGCGATCGGAGCGCCATGCGCCAGCGCACCATGTCGCGCCTGGAGCAGGCCTTGGCGCCGCTTTTGACGGACACGCAAAAGGCCGCCTTCCAGCGCTGGAAGGACGGCCGCGAGGCCGTGCGGCCTGCCACCGTCTGGGTGCTCGGCAAAACCGGCGTGCCGGAGCGGCGCACGATCAGAACCGGCATTTCCGACGACCAGTTCACCGAGGTCGTGGGCGGGCAACTGGCCGAGGGCGAGGCGGTCATCGTCCGCGCCCGCGACGTGAAATCATGAACGCGATGGAGCGCACGTCCGAGCCCGCTCCGCCATCGCCACCGGCGCTGGGACCGCCGCTCATCGTCGCGCGCGACCTGAGCAAGGTCTATCGCGTCGGCGAACAGGATCTCGTCGCGCTCGATCACGTCTCGCTTGACATCGCGACCGGCGATTTCGTCGCCATCATGGGCCCCTCCGGCTCCGGCAAATCGACCATGATGAACCTGATCGGGGCGCTGGATGTGCCGACGTCCGGGCAACTCGTGCTCGACGGGCGCGATATCGGCACGTTGTCGGTGGATGAACTGGCCGACCTGCGCAACCGGTCCATCGGCTTCGTCTTCCAGCAGTTCAATCTGCTGCCGCGCACGTCGGCGCTCAATCAGGTGATGTTGCCCTTGCTCTACGCCCATCCGCGCCCCGCCGACAGCGCCGAGATGGCGAAGAAGCGCCTGGAGCAGGTCGGCCTCGGCAATCGCATGGATCACACGCCCCGCCAGCTGTCCGGCGGCCAGCAGCAGCGCGTCGCCATTGCGCGCGCGCTCGTTAACAATCCCAAGCTCCTGCTGGCGGACGAGCCGACCGGCGCCCTCGACAGCCGCACGTCCGACGAGATCATGCAGGTGTTCGCCGATCTCAACCGGGCCGGGATCACCGTCGTCGTCGTGACCCACGAGCCCGAAATCGCGCTCTGGGCCGGCCGCCGGATCACCTTCCGCGATGGCCATATCGTCGACGACGTGCGCCAGACGCCGATCGCCGGCGCGACGGAGGCGCAGTCGTGACCTTCTGGGACAGCATCCTCATCGCCGTGCGCGCGCTCCGGGTCAATCTCCTGCGCTCCGTTCT
This sequence comes from Hyphomicrobium sp., assembly GCF_051860585.1. GTDB lineage: Bacteria > Pseudomonadota > Alphaproteobacteria > Rhizobiales > Hyphomicrobiaceae > Hyphomicrobium_C. Next base: position 324,671 of record NZ_JBHYDS010000005.1, on the reverse strand, counting down.
GACCACGCTCGGCATCGTCATCGGCGTGGCCTCGGTCATCATCCTGGTCGCCGTCGGCACCGGCGCGTCGAGTGAAGTCGATCGCCAGATCAAGGCGCTGGGTACGAACATGCTCGTCGTTTTTCCGGGCTCGATGCGCGTCATGGGCCGGGCGGGCGGAGCCGGAACGGACTTGCCGCTCGCCGAATCCGACGTGACCGGCATCCGCGACAGGGTAAGCGGCGTGACCGAGGTGGCAGGCCAGATCGAGGACTCCGCCCCCGTCGTCCGCGGCAGTGCAAACTGGACATCGAGCGTCAGCGGCGTTCACGCGGAATACGCCAGCGTGCGCGATTGGCCGATCAAGTCCGGCCGCGACATCGAGCCGGGCGACGTGCGGACGGGCGCCAAGGTCGCCGTTCTGGGCGCGACCGTCGCCAAGGAAATCTTTCCGGGAGAAGATCCCGTCGGCGCCGCCATCCGCATCAAGAACGTACCGTTTCAGGTCGTCGGCGTGCTCACCGCCAAGGGCCAATCCGTCATGGGGCGCGACCAGGACGACATCGTCCTGATCCCGATCACGACCGCCCGCCTGCGCGTCTCCGGAAAAAGCCAAATCCAGAATGACCGCGTCGGCCGGATCTACGTCAAAGTCGATAGCGGATCGGACATGGCGACGGTGCAGGAGGACATCGAAAACCTGCTGCGCCAGCGCCGCAAAACCCGCGCCGGGACGGAAGACAGCTTTTCCGTGCGCAATCTCGCCGAAACGATGAAGGCGCGCAGCGAAGTGCTGACGACAATGAGCTACCTGCTCGCTGCCACGTCGGTCATTTCTTTGATCGTCGGCGGCATCGGCATCATGAACATCATGCTCGTCTCGGTGACGGAACGGACGCGCGAAATCGGCCTTCGCATGGCTGTCGGCGGCCGGCGAAAAGACATCATGCTGCAGTTCCTCGTCGAGGCCGTTTCGCTTTGTCTGTTGGGCGGATTGATCGGCATCGCGATTGGCGTTTCCGCATCCGCCGTTATTGCATTTGTCGCCGATTGGCCGATTTTGGTTTCGCCGGCGGTGCTCGGTGGCGCACTTGCGGCCGCGGCCGCGACGGGTATCTGCTTCGGACTGTTTCCGGCGCGGCGCGCTGCGCTCCTCAATCCGATCGACGCTTTGCGCAGCGAATAGCCTTTGCGCGGGCTTAAGCGCCAGACACACAACCCATTGATCCAGCACGCGCCTCGATATTGCGACTGCCGTCGCGGGATCGTCGGCATACATATTAAATGTATCGCGACGTTTTTTATCTATTCGCAGGATTTTTGGTGTGAAAAGTCCGTTGGACGAATATAAACGCCACCACGGAACCTTTGAAAGCTGGGACGGAGTAACGATGGCCACCATCAATTACGACAAGATGTCGGTGAAAGAGCTGACGGATCATATTGCGAAGGCGACGAAAGCGCTCAACGCCGCAAAAGATCGCGAACGCGCTGATTTGAAGCACAAGATCGCATCGTTGGCCGAAAATGCTGGTTTCTCAGTGGGCGAACTTTTTGGCGCCCGCGGCCGCGGCAAGTCCGTTGCCGTGAAATACATGAATCCGGATAATCGCTCTGAGACCTGGACGGGTCGCGGCAGAAAGCCGAATTGGCTTGTCGCAAAACTCAACAAGGGCGCCAAGATGGCGGATTTCGCCGTCTAATTGCGCAAAGCTCGAAAGAACGCCGTGCGCCGCTCGTCCAAAACCGGATGGGTGGCGCAATGCTTTTGTGAGCCTGAATGCGGAACCCTTGCGAGAACAAAGCGGCAATATCCCCGCATGGGCCGCTCATAGTGCTGCCAAGGTGGATGATTATGACCTGGAGCTCCGTCGCCTGGGCCGTCTCCCGCTCTGCAATGCGGGGGTGTATACGCGACGGTAACAACTTGCCAGCTATAGGCCGGATTATGCCGCCCGGGCGCCGCCGCTGAGGTAACCACGCCGGCCGATCGGCGGCTGTCGCTGACCCTCGTTAGCACTCAGACCTTGACACTGCTAACAGGGTTTTACATATAGCGGCTGCACACGCCGCGTTCCGCCGGAAAACGGCGGCGGTCTGTGCAACCTCCGGGCCCGGCCCAGATGCCCGCCCGGAGCTGCAGAACCTGAACAGTTTCAACACTTTCAATCATGAGGGTTTACCCATGAAGTTCCGTCCCTTGCATGATCGCGTTGTGGTCAAGCGCCTTGAGGAGGACACCAAGACCGCTGGCGGCATCATCATTCCCGATACCGCCAAGGAAAAGCCCCAGCAGGGCGAAGTCGTCGCCGTTGGCCCAGGTGCCCGCGACGAGCAGGGCAAGGTCATTGCCCTCGACGTGAAGCCTGGCGATCGCGTTCTGTTCGGCAAGTGGTCGGGCACCGAGGTCAAGATTGACGGCGAGGATCTCCTCATCATGAAGGAGAGCGACATTCTCGGCGTGCTCGACGGCAAGGCATCGGCCAAGAAGGCCGCCTAAGCCTTTCATCCCCCTGAATAGCTTTCCCCCGAATATCCGAACGGAGTGCCACACATGGCAGCTAAAGACGTAAAGTTCTCGCAGGAAGCGCGCGAGAAGATGTTGCGCGGTGTCGACATTCTCGCCAACGCCGTCAAGGTGACCCTCGGCCCGAAGGGCCGTAACGTCGTCATCGAGAAGAGCTTCGGCGCCCCCCGCATCACCAAGGACGGTGTGACGGTCGCCAAGGAGATCGAGCTCGAAGACAAGTTCGAGAACATGGGCGCGCAGATGCTGCGTGAAGTCGCCTCGAAGACGGCCGATCTGGCCGGCGACGGCACCACCACCGCAACCGTTCTCGCCCAGGCGATCGTCCGCGAAGGCGCCAAGTCGGTTGCCGCCGGCGCCAACCCGATGGACCTCAAGCGCGGCATTGATCTCGCCGTCGCCGCAGTCGTCGAAGAGCTCAAGGCCAAGTCGAAGAAGGTCACGTCGAACGACGAGATCGCCCAGGTTGGCACCATCTCGGCCAACGGCGATGTCGAAATCGGCGCCAAGATCGCCGAAGCCATGAAGAAGGTCGGCAACGAGGGTGTCATCACCGTCGAGGAATCGAAGAGCCTCGAGACTGAGCTCGACGTCGTCGAAGGCATGCAGTTCGACCGCGGCTACCTCTCGCCGTACTTCATCACCAACGCCGACAAGATGATCGCGGAGCTCGAAAGCCCGTACATCCTGATCCACGAGAAGAAGCTGTCGGGTCTCCAGGCCATGCTGCCGGTTCTCGAAGCTGTCGTTCAGACCGGCAAGCCGCTCCTGATCATCGCTGAAGACGTTGAAGGCGAGGCGCTCGCAACGCTCGTCGTCAACAAGCTGCGCGGTGGCCTCAAGGTTGCAGCCGTCAAGGCGCCTGGCTTCGGCGATCGCCGCAAGGCCATGCTCGAGGATCTCGCAATCCTCACCGGCGGCACGGTGATCTCGGAAGACCTCGGCATCAAGCTCGAGACCGTCACGCTCGATATGCTCGGCCGCGCCAAGCGCGTTTCGATCGACAAGGAAAACACCACCATTGTCGACGGTTCGGGCAAGAAGGCTGACATCGAAGCACGCGTGAAGCAGATCAAGGCGCAGATCGAGGATACTTCCTCGGACTACGACCGCGAGAAGCTGCAGGAGCGTCTGGCCAAGCTTGCTGGCGGCGTTGCCGTCATCAAGGTCGGCGGCGCGACCGAAGTCGAAGTCAAGGAACGCAAGGATCGCGTCGATGACGCGCTGCACGCAACCCGCGCAGCCGTCGAAGAAGGCGTTGTCCCCGGTGGCGGCGTGGCTCTGCTCCGCGCCATCAAGGCTCTCGAAAACCTCAAGAGCGACAACGAAGACCAGAAGGTCGGCATCACGATCGTGCGCAAGGCACTTCAGTCGCCGGCTCGCCAGATCTTCCAGAACGCGGGCGAAGATGGCTCGGTCGTCGCTGGCAAGATCCTGGAAAACAACAAGTACAACTTCGGCTTTAATGCTCAGACCGGCGTTTATTGCGATCTGATTGCCGAAGGCGTCATCGACCCGACCAAGGTTGTCCGTTGCGCGCTTCAGGATGCGGCCTCTGTCGCCGGCCTCCTGATCACGACGGAAGCCATGATCGCCGACAAGCCCAAGAAGGATGGCGCACCTGCCATGCCGATGGGCGGCGGAATGGGCGGCATGGGCGGCATGGACTTCTAAGACCGCGTTTCCGTCAGGCCCTATCAGCCTGACGCGTGAATCGCTGTCTTGAAAAAGTCCGGCCAAATCAGCCGATACAGTCATGAGAGGCCGGAGCGCAGTCGCGCTCCGGCCTTTTTTGCTCTTGCCATTGCCTCGTCACGCCCCACATGCCGGAAAGGCCATGCCAGCATCGAAAACGAGCGAAGGAGGTCATGCCATGCTCGCCATCGAGATCGAGGAACATGCGCGCAAGCTCATGGAAGCCCAGGGCCCCAAGGCACTAGCGGAGGCGGCTCAGAAAGCGCGCAGCTTCGAAGAGCAGGGCTCCGCCGAGCAGGCCGCGACGTGGCGACGGGTCGAAGCGGCGTTGCACCGCTTGCAGGGCCCACGCGCGAAATAGCGAGGCAACGGGCAGCAGGCCAACAATCCAAGCTACTGCCTGACCCGCCTACTGCCTCACTGCCTACTGCCTCACTGCCGACTGCCTTACTGCCGCATTGACTCACCGCTGCCGGCTGCCCGTTGCCTGCTGCCCAATCCTACCGGCTCGCCTTGACGATATTCGACAGGGTGCGGGCGAGCAGATACTCGTCCTTGGGAAAGTCTTCCGAGACCCACCAGTCTTCGAAGGCGCGCAGGATAAGCCCGACGGCCGGGCCCTGCGCCAAGCCGCGCGAGAGAAGATCCGCGCCGCGCACGGGAAGCGCCGGTGCCGTCCACCGCTCTGGCAGGGTGAACCGCCCGCGCCATCGTTCGCAATCCGGTGCGGCATCGCTGCGCGACCACGCCAGCAGCACGCCGTCGCGGAAGGCCTCGGCGCCTAAGCGATAGATGAATGCCCGCGCTGTTTTCTCATCGGCTGAGGGAACGAGCGCCTGGGACGGCAGCGCCACCTGATGGAGCCGGTCCGCTTCCGCATTCGACAGCCGCAGCCTCTCAGCCAACGCGCTGGGGCTCGCGCCCGCGCCGACACCGGCCAGCGCGGCGAGCCGCAGCAGGGCATCGGGTTCGCGGCCGAGCGCGGCTTCGATGGCTGCGAGGCGCGCAAGAGCCTGCACATCGCCCGCCGTTCCAATCAGCGCCTCGAAAAATCCGGCCTCTGCCATGACGCGCGCGATCTCGACCGCGCGTGGCGCTTTGAGCAAGCGCAGCAGCTCGGCCCGAACGCGCTCGGCCGAAAGCTGAACCATCCCCGGCGCCATCTCGATCGCCGCGGCCAACCCGTCGCTGTCCGGCTCCCCCGATGCGTATTCGGCCGTGAACCGGAAAAAGCGAAGGATGCGAAGGTAATCCTCGCGGATCCGTTCGCGGGCCTCGCCGATGAAACGCACCCGCCGCGCCAGCAGATCGCCATAGCCTCCGAGCGGGTCGTGAACCGCACCGTTCGCATCGCAATAGAGCGCGTTGATCGTGAAGTCGCGCCGCTCCGCGTCCTCGCGCCAGTCCTTCGTGAATGAGACCCGCGCCTGCCGCCCGAAGGTCTCGACGTCGCGTCGCAGTGTCGTCACCTCGATCGGTTGGCGATCAGCGATGATAGTCACCGTGCCATGCGCGACACCCGTCGGCACGGCGCCGAGCCCGGCCGCTTCGGCAAGGCGGATGACGTCGGCAGGGAGGGCGGTTGTGGCGATGTCGACGTCCTTGACCGGAGTTCCGAGCAGCGCGTTGCGAACGGCGCCGCCCACCACCCGGCCCTCGTAGCCGCCGTCGGCGAGGATGCCCAGGACGCGCCGGACATTGCCGGCAAGCCAGGCTTCATCCGCAAGGCTTCGCGGGCGCAAATCGCCAGGATCGAGGCTCATATATTGCGGCTCATGTTTCGAGGCCCATGCGACCGCCCTAATCGATGTGGCTCGGCTTGATCTTTCCGTCCTGGAACACGGACGGTTGGTATTGCTGACCGGGACTGCCGCCCGAGGAACTACCGAATACGGCCAGCGTCAGCATGACGAGGATCAACCCGCTCGCAAACAGCCACAACAGAGGAGCGTCGTCGAGCACCGTTGTGATGGGCTGGCCGTCGGTCTCCGTCGGCGCTTCGCGCTCCGCCTTGGCGCGCTGGAATAGGGTCCACGCGATGTAGATGAACGTCGGTAGCAGGAACAGCAGCAGATTTTCGACGATCGTGCGGATCATTCAGTTAACCTCTGGCGCATGTGGCGCAGGATACCGGCTGTTGCGCCCCAGATGAAGCGCCCCGCGAAAGGGATCGCATAAAAATGCCGTTCGATGCCGCCGATCATCCGCGTATGACGCTGATAGTTGCCCAAGTCCATGAGAAACGGCAGCGGCACCTCGAACGTTTCGTCCACTTCGTTGCGATCGAGGCTGAGCGGCACGTCCGGCGGCACGAGACCGATCACGGGCGTGATGCAGAAGCCCGTGCCCGTCAGATAGCAGTCGAGCGACCCCAGCGGCTCGACGAGTGCGGGATCGAGGCCGATCTCCTCGTGGCTTTCCCTGAGGGCGGTCGCCAGCGCGTCGGCGTCCTGCGGCTCGCACTTCCCGCCCGGAAAGGCGATCTGGCCGGCATGCGCGCTCAGGTGCTCGGTCCGGAGCGTAAAGAGCAGCGTGACGACGGGGCGCGCGATGACAGGAATGAGCACGGCGGCCGGACGCGCGGCGCGCATCGCGTCGGCGCTCACGTTGCGCGCGGCGAGATCCGGGTTGAGGTCGAAATCGCTCGCGCCCGCGATTAATTCGGAGCCCCCCGCCGATCTGGGGGGCGGGAGCACGGCCAAGGCGCGGTCTCGGAACGACGAGGGGGTGAAACCGAGGGAATCGGGTGGCAAGGTGAAACTCATGAACGTTTCATAGAGCGGGAACGCCGTACAAGCGAGCGCGACACGCGCGCCACGCCAGATCATCGCCCTATTGTATTGCGACCACGGAAAATGAGCAGCGCGATATTATTGCTTCGAAGGATTTGCAGAATGGATCTCCGGCATACCCCAACAGCCCCCGCATCGATGTTTCGGAGACGGCTGGGCACGATTGTCATGCTGGCGATCGCGGCGATCTGGAGCCTCCCGTCGCCTGGAGTTGCGCGGACGTCGCAGGACTTCGCGCGCACGCTCTCGGAAGCCGACCGCGCCGCCTTCGAGGAGTATCTCTCCGCCAAGGCAACGCATGATTTCAAAAGCGACGCCTATTGGCGGGGCGTCTCCGACAAAAAGGCGCAGCGGAAGGGCAAGCGCGGCCGGGGCGAGGCCGTCGCGGCGAAGGATTACGTCACGTCGTTTCCCCCGAAGTACGACGGCCCGGAATTGTCGGCAGCCCTGGCCAAGCGCTGGCAGGCCTTCCAGGAGGAGGACGACAAGAAAAAGGATCGCGAGCCACCGAAGCCGAAACCGGGTATCGCTGAATTCCTTAGTTATGCCGAAACCGAATACGGGTTTCGGCCCGAGCGCATTCCCGAGCGTGAGTTCAAGCTGCGCTATGCGCGCGAGGCTTTGAAGCTTGGCCTGACCGGCGATCAGGTGGTGCGCGTCTACGCGCTCGAGACGAGCGGCCTCGGCACCGCCGACATGGTGTCCGGCATTCACCCGATCAAGAAAACGGGCACGCCGATTTCGACCGCCATCGGCTACGCCCAGCTTCTTGTCGCCAACACCACCGACGAACTGGTCAAGCATGGGCCGAAGTTTCTCGCCCGGCTGCAGGCCATGGCCACCGACCGGAATTATGATCCCGAGCGGCGCCGCGCTCTCGCGGTGAAACACGACAAGCTCGCGGCGATGTTGAAGGCCGCCAAATCCATTCCGCATCGCTGGGACCAGCACGTCGCATTCGCGCGCACACAGCGCGGCATGGGGATCCACGCCATCAACCTGGACGGCGATATCGGCCCCTGGCTCCAGGTCGTGAAGCTGTATGGCCTGAAGGAAATGGCGGAGAAGGCCGGTATGCCCAACCTGACCGGGGCCGAGATCGAGCTGATGAACCTCGCGGGTCCGGGCACCGCACTAGAAATGATGCGCCCGGCGGCCAAGAACGCCGCGACCACCAATTTCTTCGAACGCTCCGCCTACTTCCGAAACACCATCGTGCGTGACAAGACGAGCGCGGAGCTTCTGGTCGCGCTCGACAAGCGCATGGATCAGAACCTGGTCAACTCCGGCGCCATAGAGTTTTATGAAACCTTCCGCGAAGCGAGCGTCGGAAGGTAGCGATGATGCTAACGTGTTGAGTTTGGTATTCCTAGAAATTCGATTATTGCAATCGATATTATTTCGTTTTCAGCATTCGAAATGCCCGTATTGTCAGCCAACTCGTTGAACCGCGAAAAGTTTGATTGTAGAAAAGTTAGCATATTTTCTATGTCAAGCTCAATCGTGACCTTGCCTGAATCGCATTCCTGCTGCTTGGCTCGGTGAGCAGAGCATACGCAGGACCAATACGCCATAAGGCCAGAGCCCTGCCAATCAAGGCATGAAAAATAGAACCAATTGAAAAAAGCGTCAGCCTTGACGTACCAAGCCACAACCTCTGCTATTTCAAATAGCTCCCGTGGGTCGTTGTCGTATCCTGCTATCGCGATATCAACGCGTCCCTGAAGAGCGCGGCGGAGCTTTTCGTTTCGCATTATTCGGTCTGAAAATTGTTCTAAGTGTACCGTATTCCCGGACGCAACGTCAGACCTATCTACGGCGTAGAAAACGTAGTCTGACGTTCCGAGCATCTCGTTGACCGCCCAGTATTCCTCAATTGCATCTTCGGTATCATAGGTCGGCCCAGCTATGCCCAATAGTCGATCTTTTGCATCTAAGCCGAAAATATTACGTTTCGGAATTGTGATTTTCCACCCCGACTGCGTGGGTTCAGTGTCGTGAACGTCGAACTTGCTCCAATAACATCGTTTCTCCAGCGGGTCGAAAAGTACTATGATTAGAGGCATCGGAAGATTGGAGTAGTAGTTAAGGTGCTTGCGTTGACCGTAGAAAGTAATGCCGGTTGAGGTCTCATTGGCAAAGAAAGATGGTCCCGATTTAATTTGGACCGCGATCGACCGGCCGGTAACGCCGCCGTTTGCGTCGATTATGTCGATGTAGCCGTCAATGCCAAAATCATATTCAAGGCTGAGTCGGCGAAACATCCAGAAAAGCTCGTCGTTCACAATTGTTGAAACGGCATTTATTCCGGCTTCGCTGATCCTAGTGTTGGCTAGACGTTTTGGAAGGTTTTGGGACATCGGATTTAACATCATGCATTATCTGGAGGCGGGAGTTTTTAAAATGCGCCGATGAACTTCCGTTGAGCGAGAGGAATTTAACACGCTCAGCTGTTCGCAGGTCAAGGGTGCTACAGTTATCACCGGTAGCCGCGCAAGTTAGAGCTCCGAAAGATCGTGTCTCGGTTCAGTGCCGCTCCCTACATGGGTTCACGCGGCTATGGCTCCCCGTTCGCACCGTTTTCACTTGGGGAGAGGGGCGGGTGAGGGGCAGTTGTTGCGCTGCTACTTCTTTTCCTTCCTCCGTCAAAGCGGTGAGAGGAGGCACGATTACGGCCACTTCACCACAGGCGGCAGCGACGACAGGATGCTGTCGACGTTTCCGCCGGTTTTCAGGCCGAACATGGTGCCCCGGTCGTAGAGCAGGTTGTATTCGACGTACCGCCCGCGCCGGACCAGTTGCTCTTCCCGGTCGGCATCCGTAAACGGCATCGAATAGTTGCCGCGCACCAGCATCGGATATACGCGCTGGAGCGCGCGTCCCACGTCCTGCGAGAACGCGAACCCTTCCTCCCATCCGCCTTGCTCGGGCGTCGGCGTGATGTAGTCGTAGAAGATGCCGCCGATGCCGCGCGCTTCCTTGCGATGCGGCAGATAGAAGTACTCGTCGCACCATTTGCGCAGCTTCGGATAATCGGCGATGCCCTCGTGCGCCGCGCATGCGCCATACATCGTGGCGTGGAAGGCGAGGCTGTCTGCGTCCTCTTCCTTGCGCCGCCGGTCGAGCACCGGCGTCAGGTCGGCGCCGCCGCCGAACCACCACTTGCTCGTCACCACCAGGCGCGTGTTCATATGCACGGCCGGCACGTTGGGGTTCTGCGGATGCGCGATCAGCGAGATGCCCGACGCCCAGAAGCGCGGATCTTCGTCCGTGCCCGGAATCTGCTTGCGGAACTCGGGCGCGAACTCGCCGAACACGGTCGAGGTGTGCACGCCGACCTTCTCGAACACGCGCCCCTTCAGGACGCTCATCTTGCCGCCGCCGCCCGGCGCGCCCGTGTGATCGGTGCGCTCCCAGGGCGTCTGCACGAAACGGCCGGCCGGCTCGCTCCCGAGCGGCGCCGTAGAGGGGAGATCGGCCTCAAGCTGCTCGTAGGAGGCGCAGATCTCGTCGCGAAGCGTCTGAAACCAGGCTTCAGCCGTGGCCTTCTTCGCTTCGATGTCGTGCGCCGCGTCCGTCATGGTTGTCTTTTCCTCGCCTGTGTCCCACATCGTCCATGTGTGTCCCACATCATCCTTGGCCATCGTTTAGGCAACATGGCCGGGTAGCGCATACCTTGATCCAGGACAAACGAGAAGAGTTTTGCGCCACGGACGGTTGCGGGCTCTCGTCGCGCCGGTGACCAGAGAAAGAACCTGATGCTCCGTTGGTTTGAGACCCGAATTGACCCCTTTGCACCGGCCCCGCAGGAACGTCCGCCCGCCGACATAGCGGCGTTCTACTGGCACTATATCAAGCCCGTCTGGCGTCCGTTCGCCGTGCTGCTCGTCATCGGCTTCGTCGGCTCGGTGATCGAGGTCTTGCTGATGGCCTTTGTCGGCAACCTCGTCGATTTGATGCGCGCGGCCAGTTCGCCGCAGGCCTTCTTTTCGGAAAACGCCCCCGTTTTGACGCTGATGTCGCTTGTCGCGATCGTTGCCCGGCCGATTGTTTCGACCATTCACGATCTGGTGAAAAACCAGATGATCACGCCATCGGTGACGACGCGCATCCGCTGGCAGACGCACACCTACGTCCTGCGGCAGTCGCTCGGCTTCTTCCAGAACGACTTCGCGGGCCGCATCTCGACGCGCATCATGCAGACCGGCGCCTCGCTGCGGGATTCGGTCGTGCAGGGCGTGGACGCCATCTGGTTCATGGCCGTGCACGTCATCGGCGCGCTGGTGATCTTCTGGGAGGCGGACGCACGCCTCGTCGTGCCGCTGCTGGCATGGATCGGCCTCTATGCCGTGGTGCTCCGCATCTTCGTGCCCCGCATTCAAAAGCTGTCGACCGAAGCGTCCGAGGCCCGGTCCTGGCTCACGGGCCGCGTCGTGGACAGCTTCACCAACATTCTGACAGTCAAGCTCTTCGCCCACGCGGAGCGCGAAGAAGCCTATGCCCGCGAGGCCATGCAGGCCCATCTCGAACGCCACCAGGCGTCGCTGCGCAACCTCACGGTCATGGAGTTCGTGCTCTACACGTTGAACGGCGCGCTGCTGGTGTCGGTGGCCGCACTCGCGCTCTGGCTCTGGAGCCACGATGCCGTCACCATGGGCGCCATCACCGTCGCCATGACGCTGTCGATCCGCATCATCGCCATGTCGGGCTGGATCCTGTTCACGGTCGCCGGCATCTTCGAAAACATCGGCGTCGTGCACGAGGGCATGCAAACCATCTCGCGTGACTACGAGGTCGTCGATCGACCTGACGCGCCCAGCCTCGAGGTGCCCAAGGGCGAGATCCGCTTCGAGAACGTCCGCTTCCACTATGGCAAGACCAAAAGCGTTCTCGAGGAGGTCTCGCTGACCATCAAGCCGGGCGAGAAGGTCGGCATCGTCGGCCGCTCCGGCGCGGGTAAATCGACGCTCGTGAACCTGCTCTTGCGCTTCTACGACGTGGAAGCCGGACGCATCGTGATTGACGGCCAGGACATTTCGCAGGTCACACAGGAAAGCCTGCGCGCCAACATCGGTCTGGTGACGCAGGACACCTCGCTCCTGCACCGCTCGGTGCTGGACAACATCCTCTACGGCCGCCCGGAAGCGGGCGAGGCGCAGGCCGTCGCGGCGGCCAAGCGGGCCCACGCCCATGAGTTCATTCTGGGCCTCGAGGACATGAACGGACGCCACGGCTATCAGGCCCATGTCGGCGAACGCGGCGTCAAACTGTCGGGCGGGCAACGCCAGCGCGTCGCCATCGCGCGGGTCCTGCTCAAGAACGCGCCGATCCTCGTGCTCGACGAAGCCACGAGCGCGCTCGACAGTGAGGTGGAGGCGGCCATCCAGGAGAGCCTGTCGGCGCTGATGGCCGGCAAGACGGTGATCGCAATCGCGCACCGTCTCTCGACCATCGCCGCCATGGATCGCCTGATCATCATGGACGAAGGCCGCATCGTCGAGCAGGGCAACCACGCGGAGCTGCTTCGCCGTGGCGGCCTCTACGCCAGCCTGTGGGCCCGCCAGTCCGGCGGCTTCCTCTCGAAGGACGCAGCAGAATAAAAAAGTCCCGGCTTCCGTTTCGGAAGCCGGGACCTGATCGTACATTGCGCCGAAGCTTCAGAAGCGTCCCGTCAGTGTCATGCCGACGGTGCGCTCATCTCCAATGAAGCCATAGGCCGGAGAAAGCGGCGGGTTGTTCCGCGTATCGACGGACGTGAGATACTTTTCGTCGAACAGGTTCTTGGCGAAAAGCGTCAACGTGAATTGCTCCCACTCCCAGCCCACGCTCGCATCGACGACGGTGTATGCGTCGATCGCCCGCTCCGAGATGTTGGCGATGTTGCCGAAGCTGAAATAACCGTCCGTGTGACGGACATTCGCACCCGCGAACCAACCCGCAGCCGAGCGATACATCGCGCCCACTGCGAACGTGTAAGCCGGAGCTTCCGGATACTCTTTGCCGGCGAAGTCGACGCCATTGATGTCGAGCTCGTCGTAGTTTGATTGAATCAGTCCGAGATTTGCGAAGAGTTGCAGCTCGCGGAGCGGTTTCCAACGGGCTTCGAACTCGGCGCCATAAGCGTGAGAGCTGCCGGCGTTGAAAAATTCCGACACGTTATAGACGTTATCGAGCACGACGACCTGCTGGTCGGTGTAGTCGTAGTAGAACGCGTTGGCATTGAACTCGAGCGTCTTGTTCAGCCAGTTGGAGCGATAGGACAACTCGTAGGCATCCAGATACTCCGGATCGACGCTCGACACTCGATCGCCGATCGGCAGCCGCACGATCTGCTGGAAGCCGGTGCGATAGCCCTTGTTATAGGTCAGACCGACCGTTTCGTTCACCGTGAGATCGTAGGTGATACCGAGCTTGGGAAGAAACTCGTTGAAGGTCTCTTTTGTGTAGTTGTCGTTGACGTCATAAGTGAACGTGTTGGTGTTCAGAACGATGGTGTTCTCGGTCGTTTCGACGGTATCGCGCAGAAGTCTGCCGCCCGCGATCAAGGACCAGCGGTCCAAGCGATAGCGGAGATCGGCATAGGCGGCGAGGCTGCTCGTTTCGGCAGCGACTGTCCCGGTGCCGTAGGGAACGTAGTTGTCCGGGCCGCCGAAAAAGTAGCCGAGGTTCGCGGTCTGGTTCGAGAAGTTGTCGCGCGAGAACCGGCCGTAGAACACGCCCAGCACGCCCGAGATGCCGTTGCCCTGGTTGTCGATCTCGAGCCTCACGTCCTGAGTGAAGTCGCTGCCATCGGTATGGTCGCCATCGCGTGCGAACGCCGCGCCGATTGGAGTCTTGATGAGAGCGAGTGTATCGGCATAGGCGGTCACGCTGCGGATCGTCAGGCCTGGCATGAACTCGTATGAGAGGTCGGAGACATAATTGTCCGCCGTACCCTCGCGGAAGTCGGTGAATGCTGCCGAGTACGTAAGCTCGCGAGCGAAAAAGTCCGGCCCTGAAACGAAGGCGCTGCCGGGCTCGTCGTTCGTGTGCGAGATGGTGAAGAGGGCGCTGAAACCGGGCAGGGCGTCCGGTTCGATCAGCAGCTTGCCGCGCAAAGTGTCATAGGCGTCCGTGCCCATTTCCGCGTTCTTCGGCTCTGTGTAGCTGATATCGCGCTCGCGCTCGGTCTTGTAGCCGGAGAGTCGGAACGCGGATTGTCCGGCCACGATCGGCGCGTTGAGGACAAAACCGGTGCCATACAAATCGTTGGTGCCGATCGTGCCCTCGACGACTCCACCGAGCTTGTAAGTGGGATCGTTGGTCTTGACGATGACGGCGCCGCCGAGTGAATTGCGCCCCTGCAGCGTCGACTGAGGGCCGCGCAGCACTTCCACCTGGTCGATATCCCACAGCGCGCGTGCGCCGCGGCGCACGGCGTCCGAATTCTGCGTCGCGCCGTCGATAACGACGCCAACCAGCGGCACGGCGGAGATGTGCTGATTGCCCGTCTGGCCTTCCGAGTTCATTCCGCGGATGGCGAAGCCGGAATTCGGATCCTCGCTCGTGACGACGTTTGCGGCCTGCCCGACCGCTTCGTCCAGATCGCGGATCTGCCGCTCTTCGATATCCTGCCCGCTCACGATGCCGACGCTGGTCGTCGTGTCGCGCAGGGTGCGAGTGATTTTCTCGCCCTCGACCACCTGTTGCTCGAGAACCGGCTGGTTCGCTTGCTGTGGCGCGCTCTTGCGCAGCTTCTCTTTCCTGACGTTGCGCTTGGCAGGCGCCTCGACGACCAAGCCGGGAAGCTCGATCGTTTCCGTCTCGGCTTGCTCAGCCGGTGCTCCGGCCTCCTGCGCGATGACCGGGTGAACCCACCCGGCCGCAAAGAGCAGAGCCAGCGAAGATGTCGTCAACTTTATGCCGTGCACTGTAAGTCCCCCACGTCTAATCCCTGGCCCACAGCTAAACCAACGATCAAAACATTGTCGACAAAAAAAGTAATGTATGTTGATGCAGGGATTACTGAGGGGGCCACACGCGCAGTACGGATGACATGTACAGGGAGCGTCCGGGGCGGAGTTCGACCCCTCGTCAACGTGCTCTTGCGCCTGGCGGCTTTCTCTCGAAGGACTCCGCGGAAGAGCCGCCGCGCCTCCGAGATCCGGCATGCACGTTCGTGTAGCCGGACCTCGGTGCGTCGGTGCCTCGGTGCGTCGGGTGTGCGGCCGGCTCAGGCCGCGCTCGGTCCCGGATCGTCGTTCGTTGCGTGCGCCGCGCCATTTCCCTTGGCCGACGCAACCGATCGGAACTGCAGCACCGCTGCCGTTGCAGCCGCGTGCTCCCGTCGCCGTGCTGCTTCCGGCTGGTAGCAGACCTTCTCGAGCCGCAGCGGTTCGATGATGCCGTTCTCCTTTCTGAGGGGATACACGTCGCCTTCCTTGAGGCCCAGGAGGGCGAGCCCACGCAACGTCGTGACCGGCAGCGACAGGCCATGCGTCGCCGACTTTTCATCACGCGAGAGCACGCGCTGCTCGGCGCTGCCGCCGCCGACGCTGAACGCAATGCGGCTGTCGATCGTCGCGGTGCGTGCGTGGATCAGCTCGGTGGGAACGACAGTGGCCGTTTCGAGCTTGTGGCGCAGCAGCTGCAGGTAGGCGTCGGTGTTGCGCCCGTCGGCCAGCAGGGATTCCAGGAACAGATGATCCTTGGCCGTCAAGTGAACGGTCGATGTCATGGCAAAACTCCGTCAGGCCGGATGTTCGATCCGGCGATGGCTCGCGCACATCCCGACGAGGCGGAGACCGGCTCGTCTTACGGAAACGCGAAAAACGAAAACCTGCAGCGTCCGGTCCGATGTGATCGGAGCGGACGACGCTCGAAAGGTTTCAGCGATTGCGGTGTGGAGAGTGTCCCTGGCCTCGGGGGTCGATAGGCCGAGCCAGGGCTACGCGCCTGCGATGAGGCGGCCCGACTTGAAATCCAGCATTGGCACAGCGACGGAATGCATGGAGCCCGATCCTGATGACGCGTGCAGCATATCAGATTTGGAGATGAAAGGGAATGCGCGGGCGCGCGCCCTTGCGTCGCGTAGGCTGGAGCACGCCTGCCAACGCCGAAAAAGAAAACCAGGGCGCCCGGTCTCCGTCGCGTGCCGAAGATCGAACGGCCCTGGCGATTGCGTGTCGAAGGCTTGCGCTTATTCGGCGGCGAGTGCGCTGGGGCCTATGGTAGGCTGTCCGACCGGACCGGACAGACCCGGAGTACCGGCACGCGCGGCCGTAGCTCAACGGTAGAGCACTCAGGCACCACCTGAGAGATCGTCAGTTCGAATCCGGCGCGGCTGCAGGGTGGGCATCCGAAGCGCCACGCGCGACGGTGCAGGCATAAAAAAACCCGGTCAGCAGCCCCACCCCAGGCTAGTGCGTGATCACCTCGGGGCGGCCGTCCTGGCGGCGAGCAATCACTCCCGCCGCTTTCGTCTCCGTCAGCAACTCTGACAGCGACGGAATGCATGGAGCCCGATCCTGATGATGCCTGCAGCATATCAGATTTGGGGACGAAAGGGAACGTGCGGGCGCGCGCCCTTGCGTCGCGTAGGCTGGAGGACCTGCCAACGCCGAAAAAGAAAACCAGGGCGCCCGGTCTCCGTCGCGTGACGAAGATCGGAACGGCCCTGGCGATTGCGTGTCGAAGGCTTGCGCTTATTCGGCGGCGAGTGCCGCCGGCAGATCGGCCTTGGAGAGGCCCATGCGCTCGGCGACTCCGAGGCCGTATTTCGGATCGGCCTTGTAGAAGTGGCCGACCTGACGCTTGACGATTTCGACCGGTACGCCCTGCATGGCGGCCGCGATGTTGTCCATCAGGCGACCCTGCTGCACGGCCGTCATCAGGCGGAAGAGGTTGCCCGGCTGCGTGTAGTCGTCGTTGCCGTCGCGATGATTGTAGCGGTCGGCTGCGCCGTCGAGGGCCAGCGCGGGCTCCGCGAAGCGCTTGTCCTCAGCCGGGCCTTCGAACGAATTCGGCTCGTAGTAGGCGTTGGCGTTGCCGGTATCGTTCTGGAAAAAGCGCATTGCGCCGTCCTTGTGATAGTGGTGCACGGGGCACTTCGGCGCGTTGACCGGCAGGTGCTCGTAGTGCGTGCCCAGGCGGTAGCGGTGCGCGTCGGCATAGGCGAAGATGCGTGCCTGCAGCATCTTGTCGGGCGAGAAGCCGATGCCGGGAACGATGTTCTTCGGCGCCAGCGCGAGCTGCTCGATCTCGGCGAAATAGTTGTCCGGGTTGCGGTTCAGCTCCAGCACGCCGACTTCGATCAGCGGGAACTCGCCGTGCGGCCAGACCTTCGTCAGATCGAAGGGATTGTAGCTCGTGTGCTTCGCCTGCTCCTCGGTCATCACCTGGACGTACATGGTCCAGCGCGGAAAGTTGCCAGCTTCGAGGGCGCCGAACAGGTCTTCCTGCGTGGATTCGCGCGTCCGCCCGACAACCTCGGCCGCTTCCGCGTTCGTCCAATGCTTGTGGCCCTGCTGGGTCTTGAAGTGGAACTTCACCCAGTGGCGCACGCCCTCGGCGTTGATGAACGAGAACGTGTGCGAGCCGAAGCCGTCGACATGGCGGACGTCCGTCGGCAGGCCGCGATCCGACATCAGGATCGTCACCTGATGCAGGCTCTCCGGCGACAGCGACCAGAAATCCCACATCGCCGTCGGCGAGCGCATGTTGGTCTTCGGATGGCGCTTCTGGGTGTGGATGAAATCGGGGAACTTGAGCGGATCACGCACGAAGAACACGGGCGTATTGTTGCCGACGAGATCCCAGTTGCCTTCGTCCGTATAGAACTTGATCGCGAAGCCGCGCACGTCGCGCTCGGCGTCGGCCGCGCCCATCTCGCCCGCGACGGTCGAGAAGCGAAGGATCAGCGGCGTCTCCTTGCCGACCTTGGAGAAGATCGACGCCGTCGAATACCGCGTGATGTCGTGCGTCACCTTGAAGGTGCCGTAGGCGCCCCAGCCCTTGGCATGCACGGTGCGCTCGGGGATGCGCTCGCGGTTCTGGTGCGCGAGCTTCTCCAGAAGATGGAAATCCTGCAGCAGCAAGGGTCCGCGCGGTCCGGCAGACAGCGAGTTCTGGTTGTCGGCGACCGGCGCGCCGTTGGTCGTTGTGAGCGTTGTCTTCGTCATGTCCATCCGCCTCTTTAGAGAGTTTCCAGACGAGTACCCCGGTGGGTCGATAAGCACAACTCATATTGCCGGATAGGTCCGATAGGAAACGCTTATGATCGAGCGCGTGAATTGCGGGAAATTATCCCCGATCTGGCAATCTCCGCGTGCAGAATCCGGAAACAATCCGCCGTCGGCGTATAAATGAAAAAATAACGTTTAATTGCCAGTGTTTAGTCGTCGGTACGGGGACATTGGCGATGAAGGGTATCGTGTTTACGGAGTTTCTCGACTACGTCGAGGCAACCATAAGTAGCGACATGGTCGACGACATCATTGACGATTGCAGCTTTTCACATGGCGGCGCTTTTACCGCAGTCGGCACCTATCCCTTCCAGGACATGGCCGCGCTCGTCGGCGCGCTGTCGCAGCGGACCTCGGTTCCCATGCCGGACCTGCTGCACGGGTTCGGCCATCATTTGTGCGGCCGCTTCGCGAACCTCTATCCGCAGTTCTTCGAGACGCAAAAGTGCCTGTTCGACTTTCTCGAAAGCGTGAACGATCAAATCCATGTCGAGGTGAAGAAGCTCTACCCGGATGCTGAGCTTCCAGCCTTTGAAACGCACGCCCGAACCGGCAACCGGCTCGACCTCGACTATCGAAGCTGCCGGCCGCTGGCCGCGCTCGCCGAGGGAATGATCGAGGCCGCGTCGGAGCACTATCGCGAGCCGGTTGCAGTCACCGCCCAGCGGATCGACGACGGCGCGGCGAGCTTCGTAAGATTTTCGATCAGGCACCAATAATGACGGACAAGTGCGAGAAGGGCGACGATGAGCAGCTCCGGCGGCTGGAGCGGCGTGTGGACCGGGAGCGGGCCGCGCGCCACGAGGCGGAGAAGCTTCTCGAGCAGAAATCGCGAGAACTCTATTTCGCCAACCAGCGACTCCTCGCTTTGGCTGAGGGTCTGGAACAACGCGTCGAGGAGCGCACGCAGGAGCTGGTGGCTGCGCGAGAGAACGCCGTCAGGCTCGCCGAGCGCGATCAGCTGACCGGCTTGGCCAATCGCATGTGTTTTGCCCGGCTTCTGAGCGAGGCGATCGAAGGCTGGAGTGTCGGCAACCATCGCTTCGCGCTGCTATTCATCGATCTCGATCGCTTCAAGGAGATCAACGACACCGTCGGCCATGACGCTGGCGACGCCGTCCTGCAGCATGCGGCCGCTTTGATCAAGAAAGCCATCCGCGGCCACGATATCGTTGCGCGGCTCGGTGGAGATGAGTTTGCCGTCATCTGCAATTTCATAGAGTCTCCGTGCGACGTCGAACGCGTCGCCGAGCGCATCATGGCCGAATTCCAGAAGGCTCTCAGCTTTCGCGGCAGGATCTTGCCCGTGGCCTGCTCGATCGGTTCGGCGCTGGTGCCGGACGACGCGTGCAATCAAATCGATTTGCAGCGCTTCGCGGACATTGCGCTCTATCGCTCCAAGTCTGCTGGCCGCTCCGTCTATACCGCATTCAGCGCAACCATGAACGTGGAGATACACGAGCGGCAGACGCTTGAAAGCGCTCTCAAATTAGCTCTCCGCAACGGCGACATCGAGCCTTGGTTTCAGCCTATTCAAAGCGTTGATGCCGGCGATACGGCCGCCGCGGAGGTCTTGGCGCGGTGGCGCAAGGCCGACGGGTCGATTGAACCGCCAGCCAAGTTCATCCGGGTTCTTGAAGAATGCGGTCTCATGCGCGAGCTCTTCGTCAGCGTGCTCACCGCGAGCTGCCGCGCCGCGCGTCCATGGGTGGAACAGCAGCGATTGCAGTATCTGTCGGTCAACGTTTCACCCGGCCAGTTCAAGCGTGGATCGCTGCTGGATGACGTCGACCAGGCGCTCGAGCAGACCGGCTTTCCTCATGGCGCGCTCCAACTCGAGATCACGGAAGAGGCGCTGATCTATGATCTTCACGCCGTCAGCAGTCAGCTCGAGGAGCTGACGCAGCGTGGTGTCCGTATCGCCCTCGATGATTTCGGGAGCGGGTATTCGAGCATCGGCTATCTGCGGCGGCTGCCGATCCACACGTTGAAGCTCGACCGGTCATTGATATCGGATGTCGCGACAGACGTGCGTGCGCGCGCAATCGTCAACGCGATCGGCGAGATTGCGCGGGCTCTCGGAGTCGAGCTGGTGGCCGAAGGCGTCGAGACCGAAGCGCAGGCGCTTTGGCTTGGCCGCGCCGGATGCAACCTGCTTCAAGGCTACCTGTTCGGCAGGCCGGTATCCCGCGAGACGTTCGAGGCCCAACTTTTGCGGGCCGCGCCGATGCCATCGAACCTCAGTGCCTGACGCCCTCATACGTCCCAGGCGTGACCGCTGACATTTGCCTGTCGAGAACGCCCGCTTGCGCGGCGCCCGCACTCGATCAGGCGATACAATTTAAGGTATACTAAAATACCACTTTGCAACCAAGCAGAGTAAACGTAGTCTGAGGACAGATGTTCGTTCACGAGAGTGATTAGGGTTCATGCAGTCGGGCAACCATGAGGTGAGGCCGTGCAAAATATATCGAAGCTGAAGTTTCCCAGCACGAATTTGCCATCGCAACAAGAGACAGCCGAGTATATTTCGGAGATGCTGCTTGAGATGAAAGGGCTCGCGGCCAAAACCGACTTGACTGTACTGGCTGTGTTGCTTGCGTTGGCACATCACGAAGCCGATTTCAGGTCGAAAGACGGCCGCTGACTCACAGTTTATCGGGCGACCGCGATACGAGCTGAAAGCCGTGCCGCGTGATTTCACCCGCAAGATCTAATTCCATCAGCAGAACACGCATTTCGCGCGCCCCGAGAGCGGTCGCGCGGGCCAATTCGTCGATATCGACGGGATGCGGTCCGAGAGCGGCCAGAACGCGATCGCCGTCGTGCTGTCCAAGCGTGACGGGCGGACTCACCGCGCGGTCGTTGTTGGGCCAACTCGCCGGACCGGCCGCCGCGTGTTCCGGCAACGCGTGTTCCCGCAAAGCGCGCGGCGTCAATTGCGCTTCGAGCGCGTCCAGAACGTCTTGGGGCTGCGTAACGAGCGTCGCACCGGCTTTGAGGAGCTGGTTCGTCCCCTCGGCGCGGGGATCGAGCGGATGCCCCGGGAGCGCGAATACCTCCCGGCCTTGCTCGGCGGCAAACCTCGCTGTGACGAGCGTTCCCGATCGGCGCGCCGCCTCCACGACGACGACGCCGAGCGACAATCCCGAGATCAGGCGATTGCGGCGTGGGAAATCCTTTCCACGCGGCACGAAGCCCGGAGGCTGTTCCGTCACGAGGCAACCGGCCTCGCCGATGCGGGCATGCAACGCCGCATGCTCGGGCGGATAGACGATGTCCGCGCCGCCCGCCATCACGGCGATGGTGCCCTCGCGCAGGCTGGCTTCATGCGCGGCTGCGTCCACGCCGCGCGCAAGCCCGGAGACGACGACGAGCCCCGCTTCGGACAGCGCGCTGCCGAACATCCGCGCCATCTTGAGGCCCGCGGCCGAAGCCTGACGCGATCCGACGATCGCCACCGCGGGACGGGCGAGAAGCTCGGCGCGGCCTTTGATGTAAAGCATGGGCGGTGGCGCGTCGACGGCGGCCAACGCTGCGGGATAACCGGGCTCGATCGTGAACAGGAGCGTCGCGCCCGCGCGCCGGGCGGCGGCCATCTCGGCCTCCGCGTCCGCTTCCGGGCAAATCCGCAACGGGCGGCCGGAGCGCCGTGCCATCGTGGGCAGAGCGCGGAGCGCCTCGGCAGCTCCACCGAAATGATTGATCAACTCGCGGAAGGTGACAGGACCGACCTGCGCCGAGCGGATCAGGCGGAGGCACGCCAGCCGTTCGCTGTCGTTCAGCGCGCAGACGGGAAGCGGCGCCGCCGTGAAGAGTGTGGATGGATCACGCTTTGGCACCGATTTTCGGCTCCTCGCCGCGGAGCAGCCGCTGGATGTTCGCGCTGTGCTTCCAAAGCAGCAGCGCCGACATTGCGAGGGCCAGGATGGCCTCGATGATGTGGCCGAGCGCAAGCAGGGCGACCGGTGTGGCAACGCTCGCCGCGAGGGCGGAGGCCGACGAATACCGCGTCGCGTACGCGGCCGCGAGCCACACGCCGCAGAAGATCAGCGCGCCCGGCCAGGCCAGACCGCCGATGACGCCGATGTACGTGGCGACGCCCTTGCCGCCCTTGAAGCCGAGCCAGACCGGGAAAATGTGTCCGATGAACGCGGCGAACCCGGCAATCACCGCGCCGTCGACGGCATACCCGTACGCGGCGCCGATGCGATAGCCGATCAGCACCGCCGCGGTGCCCTTCAGCGCATCGAGCAGCAACGTCAGCGCCGCGAGGCCCTTATGGCCGGTGCGCAGAACGTTCGTCGCGCCGATGTTGCCCGAGCCGATCGAGCGGATGTCGCCGAGCCCGGAAAGGCGCGTGAGCAGGAGGCCGAACGGGATGGAGCCGAGAAGATAGCCGAGAGCGGCAGCGCCACCGTAAGCGGTCAGGGCATCGCCCGGAATTGCGGCGCCGACAGCCGCCAGAACGACGCTCACGAGCGTCGCGCCGCCGATGACAAAAAAGCCGCCAGCCATGTGAATGCACCCCGATTGCCCAATCCCCGCCAACGGAGATCCCCGCCAAACGGAAGCTAGTGCCACTCGTGGCGTCGGGCAACGGAGAGTTGTGCGGAAGCCGCTCGCTGGCCCGATGAGGGCCAGCGAGAGAGGAACGACGGACGGCCCGGCGCTTGGCTTAGCGGCCGTTGCGCTGCGACTCGGGATCGACCGCGAGCACAATCCGCGACAGGGACTTGAGGAACAGGTCGCGCTGCGTGGGCGCGAGCGCCGAAAGGATCTTTTCGTCGGTGTTGCGGGCGGCCGGCTCGGCCATCCGCAGGGCGTTTTCGCCCTTGTCCGTGAGGCGTACGGCGTAGCGGCGCGCGTCGCGGCGCGTCCGGCGGCGCTGCACGAGGCCGCGCGAAGTCAGGCGCCGAACGATATCGGCCATCGTCGAGCGGTCGATTCCGGTGCGGTCGACAAGCGTGGTCTGGCTCGGCTCTTCGCTGTTCGAGATGGCATTCATGACGGCGAACTGACGCGGCGTCAGCCCGAGCTCGCCAACGCTCACCGCGAACATCTCATCCGCGCATTGGCCTGCCCTGTGAAGCAAGTGCAGCGCTGACGACATACGATCGTCTCCAGCATCGTTTTTCATTGTTTTATCCATTCCATGGCTGCTGCGTTAGAGGCATTGAACCCTGCTGGAGCGGGGGCTCCGGCATACAAAACCTCAAAACGAGCAATTGAGCCGTGTAGATCAGATGCTTTCCGAAACTCACGACCCTGATTATGCGCGATCGAATAGTTTTTTTGAAGGCTACGAAAGATATTGTGCCTGCCGCTGTACGCGCCATTGTCTCAAGCGAGAACGACACCATATGGCTTCGACCGGCGCGGCGCATGAAGACAAGTGTTCACGAATTTTGTCTGCGTGGCGTGTGGTCACGCACGCCAGGCAAAACAACCAGACATTGTTTCGTCGGACCGTAAATCCCGATAGTCCTCGACCCATTCCCGTGAGCATTCGTCTAATGCTTCGCGCTGCGTCGAGTTCCGCGGATGATCTTTAATTTTACGTATTTACGCATGTTTCGTGACTGACGGCGCGTGCACTCTGAACGAGTTCCCTGGCTGGTTGCAAAGCGCCTCGAACTTGCCCGTCAACGATGCCGGAACGTTTTAGTTGGCAAAACGCCGCATGCGGTCGAGTGCACCTTGCAGGATGAGCGTCGCGGCGAGTTTGTCGATCACTTCACCGCGCCGCTTTCGGCTCGCGTCAGCCTCGATGAGCATGCGCTCCGCTTGCGACGTCGTCAGACGCTCGTCCCAAAGCAGGATCGGCAACGGGCTGAGGGCGTTCACGTTGCGCGCGAACGCACGTGTACCCTGCGCCCGTGGGCCCTCGGTCCCGTCGAGGTTGACCGGAAACCCGAGCACGAAGCCGGCGATCGCATGCTCCCGGGCGAGGTCGAGCAGCCGTGCGGCATCGATCGAGAACTTCGTACGGCGGATTGTTTCGAGCGCGGAACCGATCGTTCGCGTCACGTCGCTCAACGCGAGCCCGATCGTCTTCGTCCCGGCATCGATGCCGATCAGCCGGCCGGGCCCGATGAGGCTCGAGAAGGTCTCGGCGTCGATGAAAGTCGTTCCTCGCTGAGCGGGTGAAGGGTCAGCGGTCATGGAGTGAAGGCCTTGGGTATGGTCATGCGGCCTTATACGACGCCCGGACGGAGAAGCGAAACAGCGGGGTTAACCGTGGTGATGCGGAGGGAAAAATGGCTGCCTCGGCACCCCTGACACTCGCCGGCTTACCGTCTATGGTCCCGCGCACGGCGGAGCGGGCGCACAAGATGCCCGGCCCAAGGAGGATATGTGACTCAAGACCCGCAGGCCGCTAGCGGCGCACGGCCCATCGACGTTCGCAGCTCTTCCGGCATCGCGGTTTTCACGGGCACGACCTTTCTCTCGGCGGTGTTGCTGTTTTCGGTCCAGCCGATGTTCGCCAAGATGGTGCTGCCATTGCTGGGCGGGGCGCCGTCCGTCTGGGCCGTGGCGCTGCTGTTCTTCCAGGGTGCGCTTCTTGTGGGATACGCCTACGCCCACGTGCTGGTGCGCTATGTTCCCGCTCACCTGACCGGCTTCGTGCACCTCGCGGTGTCCGCCTCCGCGCTGCTGGCGTTGCCGATCGCCATTCCCGCCGGCTGGACATCGCCCCCGCCGGGTGACGCCTACCTTTGGCAACTCGCTCTGTTCACGGTCGCCATCGGCCTGCCGTTCGTCGCGGTGTCGGCGAATGCGCCGCTCATTCAGGCCTGGTACGCGCGCACCGGACTGCCCTCGAGCGCCGATCCCTACTTTCTCTACGCGGCATCCAACCTCGGCAGCCTTCTGGCGCTGCTCGGGTATCCCTTCTTGTTCGAACCCGTCTTCGGGCTCAAGACGCTGGCGCTGGTCTGGACGATTGGCTTCGTCGGATTGATGGGCGCGCTCGCGGCTTGCTTCATGATCGTCAGACGCTCAGGCCCCGCGCGTCCGCAGGATGACGCCCTGGCCGCCGCCGTGCCCGCGCGCCCAGAGCCCGATTGGCGCGCGCGCGCGTCGTGGGTGGGCTTGGCGTTCGTGCCGTCGGCGCTGCTGACCGCCTTTACCACCCATGTTGCGACGGACGTCGCGTCGGCGCCCCTGATCTGGGTCATCCCGCTCGCCCTCTACCTCGCGACGTTCGTGGTCGTGTTTCGCGAGCGCGCCCTCATTCCGCCGCGGCTGCTGCTGGCGCTGCATGCCGTCGCAACGGTCATGGCCCTGCTGCAACTCGCGCAGGTCGAAAAGGAGACGTGGTTCTACGCGGCGGGCTTCGGCATCGGCGCGTTCGTCACGGCGACCCTCGTCGCGCATCGCACGCTCTACGAGAGCCGCCCCGACGCGCGCCACCTCACTGAATTCTACATGTGGATGTCGGTCGGCGGCGTGCTGGGCGGCATCTTCGCGGCGTTGATCGCCCCGCAGATCTTCTCCGAGGTGTTCGAGTACCCGCTGCTGCTGGCGCTGAGCTTCGCCTGCCGTCCCGGCGCCTTGAACCTCAAAGGCGCGAGCCGCAACTCGCTCGTGCTCCTGGCCGCCATCGTGGTTTTCGCCGCCGCCGTGATCGCGTGGGCGCCGGACATTGCGCGGCACTACCAGATCGGATTTGGCGGCTGGGGATCGACGGCGGGCATCGCCGCCGGCTTTGCCGTCGCGGCCTTGGCGCTGTGGCGCTTCCCGCCGCACATGCTGGTCGTCGCGCTGGGGCTGTACCTCGTTGTCGTGTTGCTGCCGTCGGGCGTCCACCGCGGCACGGCGCAGCGGAGCTATTTCGGCGTCTACCGCGTCATTCAATCCTACGACGGGCAGTTCAACGTGCTCCAGCACGGCACGACGCTGCATGGCGCGCAGCGCATTCGGGACCGGTACGGCAGGAACGTCGCGAGCACGACGCCGGTCACCTATTACCACATCTATGGTCCCATGGCCTCGGCGGTGCGGCTCACCAGCTCGATCGCGGCCGCCATGCGCGTCGAGCCCAAGTTCGGCGTCATCGGCCTCGGCGCGGGATCGCTCTCCTGCTATGCGGGCTCCGGCGAGACATGGCGCTTCTTCGAGATCGACCCAGTGGTCGTCGAGATCGCCAAGTCGAAGAATTTCACGTTCCTGTCGAATTGCCAGCCGAAGGCCGACATCGTGCTCGGTGACGCGCGCCTGACGTTCGCGAAGGAGCCCGCCGAAAGCTACGACCTCCTGATCGTCGATGCGTTTTCCTCCGACGCCGTGCCGATGCATCTCCTGACGTCGGAAGCTCTCAGCATGTACGCCTCGAAGCTGAAGCCGCTCGGGGCCGGCGTGCTGCACATCTCGAACCGCTATCTGGATCTCGAGCAGGTGTTGGCCGCCACCGTGCCGACCGTCCCCGGCCTCCACGCCCTGGCCATCGTCGATCCCTCCGAGGACGACGGCTATTCCGTGACCGGCTCGACGGTCGTCGTCTTCGGCACGAGCATGGAAGCCATCGACCGGTTCCGCGCCCTCCCGGGCGCGCGCAATCTGCCGGCCCCCGAACTCAAGCCGTGGACCGACGACGCGTCCGACGTCCTTGGCCCCTTCCTGTCGCAGTACCGCAAGCGCCACTGAGCGGCGGACAGGTCCGCCAGCCGCGCTGAACAGGTGCCAATCCGCCGCGGAGTTGCACGGCGGGGGCCAGCCCGCTATGAGAAACACGCGGCGCGTCGGGAGCCGCCAATCTCCGGCTCTGAAGAGGCCTCATGCACGTTGACGAAACTACCGTGCGGCGCATTGCGCGGCTGGCGCGCATCAAGATCACGGACGACGAGGCCAAAAGCCTCGAAGGCGAGCTTTCGGGCATCCTGAACTGGGTCGAGCAGCTCGACGAGATCGACACGGCCGGCGTCGAGCCGATGACGCGTGTCGTCGCCCAGAACCTCAAGATGCGCGACGACAAGGTTGACGACGGCGAAATCGCCGACGCGGTTTTGAAGAATGCACCCATGGTCGACGATCACTATTTCGTCGTCCCGAAGGTGGTGGAGTAGGGGAGGCCCGGACATGTCCAAGTTGTTCGCACTGCTGGCCGTCGCGCTGATCGCAACCGGCCTTCTGGTTCTCGCCGTGCCGCGTGAGGAGGCGGCCACGGGCGCCCGGTCCCTCTCGCCGCAAAGCGTGAGCGAGACACCTGTCTATCTTCTGAAGGCGCGCGAATTTGCCGAGCAGGCCAATGCGCCGCTGTCGATTTTCTTTGGTCTTGTGAGTCTCTTTTATTCGCGGCGCAGCTATCACATCAACAAGGCGCGCGCAGAAGCCGAGAAAGCCCGGTCCACCTGATGCAGAAATTTCACAACCTCTCCGCGCGTGCCGCACTCGTCGCACTCGTCCTCGCCGTGTCGGCCTCGGTCAGCCTCGCCGATGGCGAGCGCGCGACCTTCCTCACAGGCCAGTACGCCACCGCCGATCAGTGCGCCAAGCTGCGCAAGATTGAGGCCGGCGAACCGCGCAACGTCGGCACGGCGCCTGAGCTGCTCGACGAGACAGGCTTCCACGGCTGGGAACACGACTGCGCCTTCACGAAGGTGTTTGAGCACAAGCCCGGCAAGTCGTGGGCCGCGATGATGATCTGCTCGGAAGGCATGTCGATGAAGCCCGAGCTGTTCGCCTTCTTCAAGGAAGGCGAAGAGGACCGCTTCGAGGTCTCCGGCACGAACGACGAGCAGCCCGAGGTTTACGCGCGCTGCGACGCCAATAAGGGAAAGTAAATCGTGACTGATCTTACGCGCCTGACGCTGGCGGAAGCGCGCGACGGGCTCAAGTCCAAATCGTTCTCCGCGACCGAGCTGACCCAGGCCCATCTCGCAGCGATTGACGGCGCCAACGCGTCGCTCAACGCCTACGTGCTCGTCACACCCGACCATGCGCTCGCGCAGGCCAAGGCCGCCGACGCCCGGATCGCCAAGGGGGACGCGCGTCCCCTGGAAGGGCTTCCGCTCGGCAACAAGGATCTCTTCTGCACGGAAGGCATCCGCACCACCGCCTGCTCGAAGATCCTCGACGGCTTCACCCCCACGTATGAGTCGACCGTCGGCGCCAATCTCTGGAACGCCGGCGCCGTCATGCTGGGCAAGCTCAACAATGACGAGTTCGCCATGGGCTCGTCGAACGAGACCAGCGCGTTCGGACCCGTCGTCTCGCCCTGGCGGCGCAATGGCAAGCAGGACAAGCTCGTGCCGGGCGGCTCCTCCGGCGGCTCGTCGGCGGCGGTCGCGGCCGGCCTCTGCCTCGCCGCCACGGCAACAGACACCGGCGGCTCGATCCGCCAGCCCGCAGCCCTCACCGGCACGGTCGGCATCAAGCCCACGTACGGGCGCTGCTCACGCTGGGGCATCGCCGCGTTCGCGTCCTCGCTCGATCAGGCGGGTCCGATCGCCAAGACGGTGCGCGACGCCGCCATCATGCTGGGCTCCATGGCGAGCCACGACCCGAAGGACACCACGTCCGTCGATGCGCCCGTTCCCGACTACGAGGCCGCGCTCGCGAAGGGCGTGAAGGGGCTCCGTATTGGCGTGCCGAAGGAATACCGCGTCGAGGGCATGTCGAAGGAAATCGACGCGCTCTGGACGAAGGGCATCGAATGGCTGAAGGCGGCCGGCGCCACGATCCACGACATCAGTCTGCCGCACACGAAATACGCGCTGCCGGCCTATTACATCGTCGCCCCAGCCGAAGCCTCGTCCAACCTCGCCCGCTATGACGGCGTGCGCTACGGCCTGCGCGTTCCGGGCCGCGACGTGATCGATACCTACGAGAACACCCGCGCCGCGGGCTTCGGCAAGGAAGTGCGCCGCCGCATCCTGATCGGCACCTACGTGCTCTCGGCGGGCTACTACGACGCCTACTATCTCAAGGCCCAGAAGGTCCGCACCTTGATCAAGCGCGACTTCGATAACGCCTGGAGCGATGTCGACGTGGTGCTGACGCCGACGACGCCGTCGCCCGCCTTCGCGTTCGGCGAAAAGACCGGCGATCCGCTCGCCATGTACCTTGAGGACATTTTCACGGTTACGGTCAACATGGCCGGATTGCCGGGTCTCTCCGTTCCGGCCGGCCTCTCGTCGGAAGGCACGCCGCTCGGCCTGCAGCTCATCGGCAAGCCCTTCGACGAAGCGACGCTGTTCCGCGCCGCCCAAGCCATCGAAGACGCTGCCGGCCGCTTCACGATCGACGATCGCTGGTGGTCTGGGGCAGCGAGCCCGGCCGCGGCGTCCGCCAAGAAAAAGCCTGGAGGCAAGTGACATGGACCCGAAACGCCCCTGGGATTGCGCGGACATGACCCAGGTCCGCGACCAGATCGACCGCATCGACGCGGCACTCGTCGACTTGATCGCGGAGCGCTTCGGCTACGTCGAGCGCGCCTGGCAGCTCAAGAAGGACCCGAGCGAGGCGAGCGTGCCGTGGCGCATCCAGCAGGTCATCGACAAGGTCAAGACCCAGGCGCGCCAGCGCGGTCTTCCCGCTGAGATGATTGAAATGGTCGGCGCCCAATGGCGCAACATGATCGGCTGGTTCGTGCAATACGAGGAAGAGAAGCTGCGCAAGCAGGAAGCGAGCAGCGGCGGACCCCGCGAATGATCCCGATCAATTCCTTCGACCCGATCACGCTGGTGCTGCTGGCCGCCGCCAACCCGGCGGTGATCGCGGTCGCGTTTCTGATGGGTCGCCATGCGGATCAGTGGCAGAAGCTTCCGGTCGCCGCCTTCGCAGCCGCGCTCGTAGGGTTCATCGTCTATTGGCTCGGCGGCCAGTTTGGCCTGTTCGCGATCCACGCCATCGGCGGCGAAGCAGCGCTGTTGCTGCTCGGTTTCGCCTTCGGCCTCGCCTGGGCCGCGCTGGGATATTGGTTCTCGCGCAACAAGACCGCGCAATAGGAAGTCCGACGGATGCAAAGCACGGCCAAGAACAGCGGCAAGAACAACCTGATCGCCGGCGCCACCGGCGACTGGGAGGTCGTGATCGGCTTGGAGGTCCACGCCCAGGTCGCGTCCGCTTCGAAGCTGTTCTCCGGCTCTTCGACGGCCTTCGGCGCCGAGCCGAACAGCCATGTCTCGCTGGTCGACGCCGCCATGCCGGGCATGCTGCCGGTCATCAACAAGGAGTGCGTGGCGCAGGCGATCCGCACCGGTCTCGGCATCAAGGCCGCGATCAACCTCAGAAGCGTCTTCGATCGTAAGAACTACTTCTATCCCGACCTGCCGCAGGGCTATCAGATCAGCCAGTACAAGCAGCCGATCGTCGGTGAAGGCGAGATCGAGATCGACGTCGACGGCGACGGCGATGCCAAGCGCGTCGGCATTGAGCGCCTGCATCTCGAGCAGGACGCCGGCAAGTCGATCCACGACCAGAGCCCCGAGTTTTCGTTCGTCGATCTCAACCGTTCGGGTGTCGCCCTGATGGAGATCGTCTCGAAGCCCGACCTGCGCTCGTCGAAGGAGGCGCAGGCTTACGTGACCAAGCTGCGCACGATCCTGCGCTATCTCGGCACCTGCGACGGCGACATGGAGAAGGGCAACCTTCGTGCGGACGTCAACGTGTCGGTCCGCAAGCCCGGCGACGCGCTCGGCACGCGCTGCGAAATCAAGAACGTCAATTCCATTCGCTTCATCGGCCAGGCCATCGAGGTCGAGGCGCGCCGCCAGATCGACATCATCGAGGACGGCGGCAAGATCGACCAGGAAACGCGCCTGTTCGACCCCGGCCGCGGCGAGACGCGCTCGATGCGCTCGAAGGAAGAGGCGCACGACTACCGCTACTTCCCCGATCCCGACCTGCTGCCGCTCGAGTTCGAGCAGGCCTACGTCGACGATCTTGAACGGCACCTTCCGGAGTTGCCGGACGAAAAGAAAGCACGATTTATGCGCGACTACGGTCTAAGCGCATACGACGCAGACGTGCTGGTGGCGGAACGAGAAAAGGCGGACGACTTTGAAGAAACCCTCAAGGAGGAGGACAAGCTGCGAGAGGCGGCTGCTACTGGAATCAAGGCGGAAGCAAACATCACAGAACAGGACGATCGGCTAGAGGCCACCGCGATCATTCGAGATCGGAAACCTGCAGCGAACTGGATAATTAATGAATACTTCGGACGCCTCAATAAGGAAGGTTTGACGCTCGATTTGAGCCCAATAAAGCCGAGCGTGAATGCGCAAATTATCTCGATGATCTCGGATGGGACAATATCTGGCAAGATCGCCAAGGATCTGTTCGAGATCGTCTGGACCGAAGGCGGCGACCCGGTCGACATCGTCAAAAAGCGCGGCATGAAGCAGGTGACCGACACCGGCGCCATCGAGAAGGCCGTCGACGAAATCATCGCCGCCAATCCGGCCAAGGTGGAGCAGGCGAAGGCCAAGCCGTCGATGCTCGGTTGGTTCGTCGGGCAGGTCATGAAGAACACCGGCGGCAAGGCAAACCCCGCCGCCGTCAACGAGATCCTGAAGAAGAAGCTAGGGCTCTGATCGTGTCGAAGTCGGCGGCGCGTTTCGACATAGCCGAAATCGCAGCCTCGTTTCCCCCGACTGCCGGGACGCTTCTGCTCGACCGCTATCTGACCGACACGGCCCACGCCAGCGCCCGCGTCTTCCGCGTCTACAAACCGACGCCGCCGCACGACCACGCCACGTGCGATGCGACGTCAGCACCGAAGCCGAGTTCGGACCGGGCCAGTTGCTCTACTTCACGAAGGGCACAGTCCATGCCTTGCCGAAGATGATCGAAGAACCGCTTGTCTTCCTGTCGGTCGATGCGCCTCGGCGCGACCCAAAGGACGTCATCTTCGTCGATCCGGCGGATGGAACACCGGAAACATTCGTGCGTCCCGTTGACGGCGACTGACGGCGGCCCGGTTCGCCCGCCTCGCTAAACCTGCGGCCCCGCCGACACATGCGCGGAGAAATATCGCTGTCACGGACCCGAGCACCGTTTTCAAGCGTTAGCTCAATTGTCAACGTGGGCGTCGAGAATCGGCGCGGACGCCAGGGGTACTCATGAACGGCTTACGGAAAGCGGCCACACTCACCAAGGCATGGCTCAAGCGGTCTCGCATCGCGGTCGCGGCGGCTCTCGTCGTCGCGCTCGCCGTGACGGCGGCGCCCGCCGTCGATGCGGCCCCGCAAGCCGTCGGCCCGTTCGCCAATCTTGACGGCTGGTGGGGCGGCGCCGGCCGTCTCCGCTTCAAGGACGGCAAGACCGAGGACGTGAAATGCCGCGCCACCTACTTCATCGAGGGGCAGGGCGAGCAGCTCAAGCAGACGATCCGCTGCGCCTCCGGCAGCGGCAAGATCGAGGTGCAAAGCACGGTGCGCCACTCTGGCGGCAAGCTCAAAGGTGAGTGGACCGAGGTGATGTACAACATCACCGGCGTGCTGGACGGCGAGGTGACGCCGCGCGGCTATCGCGTCACTGTGAGCGGCACGGAAGGCACCACGCTGTCGGCGAACATGGACATCATCGTCAAGGACAAGCGGCAGATGGTGGAGATCCAGTTCTTCAGCGAGACGCTCGTCGGCCTCACTTTGTTGCTGAACAAGGGCTGACCTCGCGACTCCCTTGGAGATATGGGAATCGGCAATCTACTGCCTACTGCCTACTGCCTACTGCCTACTGCCTACTGCCTACTGCCTTCAGCGACGCGCTTCACTTTCCCTCTCCCGGGACGGGAGAGGATGCCCGTCGAGCCCTTCGGCGAGACGGGCAGGTGAGGGACTTGCGGTGAGAGACACGGTTCGAGCGCAGAGAGACCCCTCATCCGCCGCTCCGCGGCACCTTCTCCCGAAGGGAGAAGGAAGCGAGGCGTTCGCCACGCGCCACGCTACTGCCTACCGCTGCCCGCTGCCCGCTGCCCGCTGCCTGTTGCCCTCTTCACTGGCCTACTGCCTACCCGGAAACCCTCCCGTCTGGCGCAGCGCCTCGCCGAGCACCATGGCCGCGGCCACGGCGATGTTGAGCGAGCGCAGTCCGGCCCGCACGGGAATCCGCACGCGCGCATCCGCAACGTCATGGACTGCCGCGGGAACGCCCGCGCTCTCGCGCCCGAGCAGCAGCACGTCGCCGTCCGAAAATCCGAACTCGAAATGCGCGGTCTCGGCGTGCGTCGTCAGCAGCACGAGCCGGGCGGGCGGCGTGCGAAGGGCGCGAGCCTGTTCGAAGGTCTCGAAGCTCTCGTGACGGACCAGTTCGACGTGATCCAAATAGTCGAGTCCAGCCCTCCGGAATGAGCGGTCGCTGAAATCGAATCCGGCGGGCCCGATGAGATCGACAGGCACGCCGAGGCACGCGGCGAGGCGCAGGATTGTGCCGGTGTTCTGGGGAATATCGGGTTGATAAAGTGCGAGCCGCATGAAGTTCCTGGCAAAACGAAGTGTGCGCCACTTTGACCCGTGGCGTGCGGGTGGAGCAGCCTTGAGCGGCCCCCCAAACGGTGCAAGAACAAGTTCCGAATGTAACGACGCGGGTGTGGCATCCGTCAAAGGCGAGGGGATGGGTTCGCCGTGACAGGACGCGAAACTTGCGCACGAAGCGAGGCTCAGTTAGTGCTTCGAGTCTGCTTTAGAGCGTGCGCATCGTCTCGTCCGTCGCGATAAATCCGGTTCCTTGCGGGGCTTCAAGAAAGAGTCGGAAACGATCCGCCGCTGTCTTGTCCCACCGTCCTTGTCCCACCGTCGCGTTGCGAGAGTTGAACATCCTCGAATCTGGAGGGGTTACGTGGCAAGCGAAGCCGAAGAGCCAAATCGCCGAGATTTCATTGTGATCGCGGGCAACGCGTTCATCGCCGTTGGCGCCGCGGCCACGCTCTGGCCGTTCGTCGATCAGATGAACCCGGACGCAGGTGCCCAGGCTTTGGCCTCGGTCGAACTCGACCTGTCTCCCGTCAAGGAAGGCCAGGCCATCACGGCCATGTGGCGCGGCAAGCCGATTTTCATCCGCAATCGGACCGCGGACGAGATCAAGCAGGCCGAGGCGACACCTCCCGCTGACCTCCCCGACAATTCGGCGCGCAACGATCTTCTTCCGGAGTCGACGCCCGCCTTCGACAAGAACCGCGTCAAGGATGGCAAGGCCAACTGGCTGATTCTCGTTGGCATCTGCACCCACCTCGGCTGCATCCCGAAGGGACAGTCGATGGGCGACGCCAGGGGCGATTTCGGCGGCTGGTTCTGCCCGTGCCACGGCTCGCACTACGACACGTCGGGCCGCATTCGGAAGGGCCCCGCGCCGCGGAACCTCGAGGTGCCGCCGTACGAGTTCGTCTCCGACACAAAAATCAAGATCGGCTAAGGGGCGGGACCGATGGAGCACAACTCGACCTATGCGCCGAAGTCGTCGTTCGCCAAGTGGTGGGACGAGCGTCTTCCGGTCGCGCGTCTCATGCACGGCCAGTTCGTCGACTTCCCGACGCCGCGCAACCTTAATTATCTCTGGACGTTCGGCGGCATCCTGACCTTCTGCCTCGTCGCCCAGATCGTGACCGGCGTCGTGCTCGCCATGCACTATCAGCCGAGCGCGGCCGAAGCCTTTAACTCGGTCGAAGCCATCCGCCGCGACGTGAACTACGGCTGGCTGCTGCGCAACCTGCACGCCGTCGGCGCCTCGATGTTCTTCATCGCGGTCTACATCCATATCTTCCGCGGCCTCTACTATGGCTCCTACAAGGCGCCGCGCGAGGTGCTGTGGATTCTCGGCGTCCTGATCTTCCTGGTCATGATGGCCACGGCGTTCATGGGCTACGCGCTCCCCTGGGGCCAGATGAGCTTCTGGGGCGTCACCGTCATCACGAACCTCTTCTCGTCGCTGAACGAGATCATTCCGGGCGTCGGCACCGCCATCGTCGAATGGCTGTGGGGCGGGTACTCAGTCTCGGGCGCCACTCTCAACCGCTTCTTCGCCCTTCACTATCTGCTGCCCTTCGTGCTGTTCGGCATCGTCGTGCTGCACATCTGGGCGCTCCACGTGGCTGGCCAGAACAACCCGACCGGCCTCGACATCAAGACCAAGGCCGACGCCGTACCGATGTTTCCGTATGCGGTCGCCAAGGACATGGTCGGCATGTTCGCCTTCCTCATCCTGTTCGCCTGGTTCGTCTTCTTCCTGCCGGACTACCTCGGCCACGCCGACAACTACATCGAGGCGAACCCCCTCGTGACGCCGCCGCACATCGTGCCTGAATGGTACTTCCTGCCGTTCTACGCCATCCTGCGCGCCATCCCCTCGAAGCTCGGCGGCGTGATCGCCATGTTCTCGGCCATCGCCGTGCTGATCTTCGTGCCCTGGCTCGACACCAGCCGCGTCCGCTCGGCCAAGTATCGCCCGCTCTACAAGTGGGCCTTCTGGCTCCTGGTCATCGCCAGCGTCGGCCTGGGCTACCTCGGGGCCAAGCCCGCGGAAGGCGCCTACGTGATCTGGTCGCGCATCTTCACGGTCTACTATTTCGCGCACTTCCTGCTCGTCATGCCGATCCTCGGCATTATCGAGACGCCGACAGCGCTGCCCAAATCCATATCAGCCTCGGTATTGCCGAGCGGCTCCGGCGCGCCGGCTGGCGCGACGGCAGCTCCAGAGACGCGTTGAGCGGGGGACTTCGATGATGCGAGCTCTGAAAAAGTCCCTGGCCACGCTGGTTCTTGTCGCCAGCGCCGCCACCACGGCCAACGCCAGCGAAGGCGTTCACATCGAGCGCCAGACGTGGAGCTTCGGCGGCTTCACCGGCCAGTACGATCGCGACCAGCTGCAGCGCGGGTTCCAGATCTACAAGGACGTCTGCTCGGCCTGTCACGGCCTGAAGCGCGTTCGCTTCCGCAACCTCGCCGAGCCCGGTGGTCCGGCGTTCCCGGAGGCGGGCGTGAAGACGCTCGCCCACGAATGGCCGAACAAGGTCGTCGATGGCCCCAATGACGCCGGACAGATGTTCGAGCGCGAGCCGAAGCCGTTCGATCCCATTCTCGGCCCCTTCAAGAACGAAAAGGAAGCGCGCGC
Source organism: Hyphomicrobium sp. (assembly GCF_051860585.1). Classification (GTDB taxonomy): domain Bacteria; phylum Pseudomonadota; class Alphaproteobacteria; order Rhizobiales; family Hyphomicrobiaceae; genus Hyphomicrobium_C. The sequence continues at coordinate 288,405 of NZ_JBHYDS010000005.1, read as the reverse complement.
GGCGCAGAACGGCGCCCTGCCGCCGGATCTCTCGCTCGTCGCCAAGGCGCGCAACGTCGAATACACAGGCACCTGGTGGGCGCATCCGTTCTCCATGCTGCGCGATATCGCGACCAGCTATCAGGAGGGCGGCGCCGACTACATCTACGCACTCCTGACTGGCTACGGCGAGCAGCCGGCCGGCATGACCATGGCCGAAGGCATGCATTACAATGCGGCCTTCCCCGGCCATCAGATCGCAATGGGCCCGCCGCTCGCGTCGGACAACTTCGTCAAGTACCAGGGCGACTGGGGCTCTTTCGATCAGAACGCACGCGATATCGCCGCGTTCCTCTCCTGGACGGCCGATCCGACGTTGAACACGCGCAAGAGCACCGGCTGGCTTGTCATGCTCTATCTCTTGGTCACGACCGGCCTGCTCTACGTCGGCAAGCGCCGGATTTGGGCAAGCATTCCGCACTGAGCCCAACGCGTCGCCGGATTTCTCTTTTCAAGGGCGGGGCTTCTCTTTTCAAGGCATGGGCAGTAGGCAAGAGGTGGAAACACCCTGGTCTCACTGCCCATTTCTTTTGGAGCCCTCATGACCCAATCCATCCTCGGCATCATCGGCGGCAGCGGCTTCTACAACCTGCCGGGGCTTGAGAACACCCGTTGGGAAAAGGTGATGACGCCGTGGGGTGCTCCCTCGGACGACATCCTGTTCGCCGAAATCGACGGCCTGCCGATCCGCTTTCTGCCGCGCCACGGCCGCGGGCATCCCGTGCCGCCGTCCGCCATCAACTACCGCGCCAATATCGACGCGCTGAAGCGGTCGGGCGTGACGGATCTGGTTTCGATCTCGGCCTGCGGATCGCTGCGCGAGGATCTGGCGCCGGGCCATTTTGTGCTCGTCGACCAATTCGTGGATCGCACGTTCGCGCGCGAAAAGAGTTTCTTCGGCCCCGGCCTCGTGGCGCATGTTTCCGTCGCCGATCCGGTGAGCCCGCTGCTGGTCGACGCGGTCGAGAAGGCCGCCCAGGCGGAAGGGCTGGTCTATACCCGCGGCGGCACGTACCTGGTGATGGAAGGCCCGCAGTTTTCGACGCGTGCCGAGAGCAATTTGTACCGGAGCTGGGGCATGGACGTCATCGGCATGACCAACATGCCGGAGGCCAAACTCGCGCGCGAAGCCGAGATCTGCTACGCGACCGTCGCCATGGTGACCGACTACGACTGCTGGCATGACGAGCACGCGGCGGTGGACGTCGCTTCGATCATCGCCATCATGAAGGACAACACCGAAAAGGCGCAGCGCCTCGTCGCGCACCTGGCGCGCAACTTCCCGCGCCAGCATCCCGCGTGCCCGATCGGATCGGACCGGGCGCTGGACGTGGCGTTGATCACCGCGCCGGAAGCGCGCGATGCCTCGCTCGTGAGGAAACTGGATGCTGTCGCCGGCAGAGTGCTCTCCCAGGCCGGCGAGTGAACTTAGGTTGCCGCGCGCGGGTGCTGGCCCAGCAGCGCCGCGACGCGCGCGATCAGCGAGCCGACGTCATAGGGCTTTGAGAAAAAGGCGTCGGCGACGGACGCGGCCCGTGTCTGGGGCACCTGGCCCGACACAACGATCACGGGGGTGTTCGGGTAGTGGGACCGGACGTGCATGGCCAGCGCCAGCCCGTCGTGATGCCCGGGCATCTCGATATCCGTCACGATCAAATCGACGGTTGCGCCCGTCTCCAGGACGGTTTCGGCTTCGTCGGCGGTCGCGGCTTCGCGAACCTTGAAGCCGGCTTGGCTGATTTCGTGGGCTAGCATCAGCCGCAGAACCGCGTTGTCGTCGACGATCAGGATGGTCGGACTGCGTGTGTCATGGTTGTCGTCGCTAACTTGCATTGCTGTCATCATTTTCACCTGATGATCCAACGCGGGCTCTGAAGGCGAGTTCCTTTAATTCCGCGCAATGTACGTCCGCCTCCGGCGCAGGGGTGCGCCGGAACCATCGTTGAGAAACAAAGTGAATCGCCAATTAATAAAAACGGCCCCGGAGCGGCTATGTGCGGCCGAAGTGGCGCGACATAGTCTCCGGGACCGTCACTGTTGAGCGGAAGGTCGTTAGGCCGCCCGAGAAGTTCGGCGGAGCGGGCTCAGTGCCCCTCGACCTCGTTGGCCGCCTCGGCCTGGAGCTGCCCGTAGTTGGCGACGCCGATCTTGTCCATCAGGTCGAGCTGCGTCTCGATGAAATCGATATGGCCCTCTTCGTCCTCGATGAGCTTCTCGAACAGCTCCATCGACACGTAATCCTTCGCCGCGTGACAGATGTCGCGGCCGCGGATGTAGGTCTCATGCGCGATCTTTTCGCCCTTGAGGTCGCATTCGAGAACTTCCTTGAGGTTCTCGCCGATCATGAGAGGAGCAACGTGCTGCAGGTTGGGCAGGCCTTCGAGGAAGATGATGCGATGGACCAGCTTGTCGGCATGCTGCATCTCTTCGATCGACTCGGCGCGTTCCTTCTTGGCGAGCTTCGTGTACCCCCAGTTTTCGAGCATCCGGTAGTGAACCCAGTACTGGTTGACCGCGCCGAGTTCGAGCTTCAGGGCTTCGTTGAGAATTTCGATAACTTCACGTTTGCCCTTCATAGGCTCCCTCCACGGACCAAATTGCCCAGTAATTGAACGGTGACGGAATGTCAGCCGGCCTCTTATAGTGATTAGAATAATTCTAAGAAGGTTTAATCCGGCCGTTCGATATGGTCAACGGCTTTTGCATTACCCCTTGCCGACGATAGCTTTTTCCCTTGGCCCTGCAAACTTTCGCCGCCGCCCGTCTGCGCCCGATTGACCATGTGACTGTGCCGACCGGAACAGCGGCACCGGAATTGCTTACCTAGGGTGCCGGCAATCGAAGCCGGTACTACTGAGGCAAGTCATGCAGTTGAGCGATGTGAGTTTGAAGTCCAAGAGCGGTCAAGTCGGCGTGCTCCTCATCCACGGTCTTTGTGGATCGCCCCGTGAGATCCGCTTTGTCGCCAACGGCCTCACGCGCAACGGCTACACCGTCCTCTGCCCGGAACTCGCCGGCCACGGCGGCACGGAAGCGGACCTCATGGCCACCAGCTGGCACGACTGGTACGAAAGCGCCAGGCAGGGCCTCGATAAGCTGGCTGAAACCTGCGAAACGGTCGTTGTCGGCGGGCTGTCCACCGGCGCGGTCCTGAGCCTGATGCTGGCCGCCCGCCACCCCGAGAAGGTGAGCGCCGTTGCGCTCTACTCTCCGACTCTATGGCTCAGCGGTCGCCAGATTCCGTGGTATTTGCGGATCCTGCGCCTGATCGACAGCAAGCGCTTCGCGAACCTCTTCCGCTTCCCCGTTCCGATCCATGTCGGCATCAAGGACAAGCGCATCCGCGACTTCATTGCCAACGCCATGAGCGCGAGCGGCGGCCGGATCGGCCAGTCCTCGACCCCGGGCGGCCCGGTTCTGGAACGCCGTCGCCTGTCGAAGGCCGTCATGAAGGATGTCGGCTCAATTACCCAGCCGGTTCTGATCCTGCACGCCCGTGAGGACGACTACGCCGGCCTCGACAACGCGGCTTATCTGCAACGCGAACTGGCAGGCCCGGTCGACCTCGTGGTGCTGGAGGACAGCTACCACATGGTGACCGTCGATCGGCAGCGCCACATCGTGCTGGACCGGACTGCGGATTTCATCTCCCGCACGGTTGCTGCAATTGCGAAGTCGCTTGGCGCCCAGCCGGACCTCGCCGCCCTTCGCATGGCCGCCACGGCAACCGTTGCCTAGGCGCTGAGGCTCCCGGCTGCGACCCCCGTCCAATTCCGGCCATCGCCCGCGATCTTGGGGCGCGGGCCGTTATCCAATCGTCCCGGCAAATTCCTTCGGTAAGCCATGGGCGGGGAAAATGTTTCGTGATAGGATGATTTCCAGATCAGGCGGCTGGGCATTTATCCTGGCCGCTGGCGCGCTCCATACCGAGCCGCGCCGCTAAACGCAGAAATCGGCCTTTTTCAAAACAAATCTGCGGTTTGTTACACCAGGAACAGCTCTCGCTCCGATCGTCCGTCATTGTGACCCCATGAGAGCACGGCGTCACGCCCGCCACACCGCTCCCGCCAATTCGATGGAGATGAAAATGGCCAAGAAATTCCGCTTCAGCCTGGTAGCAGCGACGGTCGCTGCAAGCATGGCAATCGTTCCCGCAGCAGAGGCTGGCGGACGCGGCTTGGCCCTAGGGGTAGGTGTCGGCATCGGCCTCCTCGCCGCTGGGGCTATGGCTAAACAAGCCCAACAGCAGCAGGCTGCCAAGGCCCGCGCCCAGGCTCAGGCCCAGGCTCGTGCCCGCGCTCAGGCTCAGGCACGTGCCCGCGCTCAGGCTCAGGGCCAAGCTCGCGCCAGGGCCCAGGCCCAGGCTAAGGCTGAGGCCCGCGCGGCTCAGGCTCAGGCCAACGCGAAGGCAGCGGCCTCGACAACCGAAACGAAGGCCGATGAGACGGCGGCTGTGACCGAGACCAAGAAGGAGGAGACGAAGTCGACCTACGTCGCCGCTCCTTCGAGCTCGGCCGCCCTTACCCAGGTTGATGTCGATCAGGCGAACAACGCCAACGGCGCAGCGTCCGACGAAACCGACGCCAATGGAAAGACGATCGCCGCGGCCGATCAGACGGAAGGTTACGCCGAAACCACGACGACGGATGTCAAGGTTGAGACCTGCAAGAAGTTCGTCCCGGCGATCGGTGTTGCGGTCGAGGTTGCCTGCGACACCAAGTAAGCACGCAATCAATAAGCGAAATAACCAGGCCGGCTCCGACACCAGGGGCCGGCCTTTTGCTTTGCGTTGACGCGAAATAAGCGGTCCCGCGCGCAGATGCTGCCGGCGCCAGAGCGCAAATAATCGATCGTGTCACGACTGGAACAGCGCCCGCGCGAGATCCCGCGCATGGTTCCAGTCAGAAGCGCTCCGTGCGACGGAGCGAAGACGAATTTTGAGGAGTCCCGTCATGAACACGAAGCTCGTAGCGATTGGCGCCGCCATCCTGGCAGCGGCATCTCTCGCCTCGGCGGCAGAAGCCGGCGGCGGAGGCGTGCGTCTCGGTTTTGGCGGTCCCCTCGGCACGTTCGTCGCAACGCCGGCCCATGGCGGCGGGGGCGGCGGCGGATACCACAACAAGCCTACGAAGCGGCCGCCGGTCGTGCAGGCTGCACGCAAGCAAGAATTGCACGCTGCGCGCAAACCGGAGAAGCCCGCGCGCATCGCCAAGGTGCAGCAGCCGGGCAAGGCCGAGGCGACGAAGACCGAGGCGGTCACAGCCGCTCCGTCCAAGACGGAAGAAATAGCGCCCGCCGCGACCGGCAGCTCCGCTTTGATCCAGGGTTCGATCCCCGCCGACAACTCCGCCGAGCAGCCGGAAGCCATCAGCCCCGTAGAGCCGGCCGCCCCCCGGGCAGAAGCGCCCGCCGATACGGTCACGGCCAACACCGACAAGGCGCCCGACGAGAACGATTGCAAGAAGTTCATCCCGGCGATCGGCACGACCGTAAGCGTCGGCTGCGGCAATTAACCCCCGGCCGGCGGCCAGCCGGACGCGCAACGGATCGTGTCAGAGCCGCAAAAAAAGCGGTCCTGACACGTCATGCTGCGTGCAATAAATCCCGTTAAGGTTCTGCGCCGAGTCTGGACGCAGCAAAAAGTTCAGCGCACAACTCATGCGCGACCGTATTGGAGAGCGACATGTTCAGCAAAAAGGCGGCCCTGCCGTCTGCCGGTCCCGGCAAAGTCATCAAGATGGCGCCTAAGATTGCCTATCGCAATCTCTTCCACGATCGCATGAGCCTGATCGTTACGCTGGTCGGCATTGTCTTTTCTGTCGTGCTGGTTGCGATCGAGGTGGGCCTGTACAAGGGTTCCGAAAGCAAGATTGCCACCGTTCTCGACAAGTCCAAGGCCGATTTGTGGATCATGCCGTACGGCACCAAGAGCTTTGACGATCCCTCGCTTTTGATCGGCCACGAGAAGTACGCAGCGTTGTCGACGCCGGGCGTCCTCAAGGCCGAGGATATGATGGTCAGCTTCTCGTCGTGGCGCAAACCGGGAGGCGGAAAGAAGTCGTTCGTTCTCGTCGGCCTCGACTGGGAGAAGGGCGAAACCCATACCTGGGGTCTCGAAGAAGGAACCGAAGAGGATCTGGAAACTCCGATGGCCGTAGCCGCCGATCGGTCTTACCTCGTGGACCTGGGCATCGAGGGCCGAGGGGAATATGCGGAAATCAATGGCCAGCGTGTCAAGGTCACGGCGATAACGAAGGGCATTCGTTCGTTCGCGACGCTGCCCTACATTTTCACCCCGATCACGACGGCGCGCAAATTGAACAACGCGAGCCCAGTGCAGGCGAGCTACGTCCTGGTCACGCTTTTCAAGGACGCCGATGTTGAGAGCGTCAAGAAGACTCTGACCGAGCGCTTCAAAGACGGAGCAGAGGTTCTGACCCACGAGGAGTTCCGAGCACGCAGCATCAAGTACTGGATGTTCAGCACGGGTGCCGGTCTGGCCCTCATCACCGGCATGGTGCTCGGCGCCATCGTCGGCGTCGTCATCGTCGCTCAGACACTGTACGCCAGCACCAAAGACCACTTGAACGAATTCGCGACCCTGCGCGCTCTCGGCGCGTCCGCCAGCTACATCCACCAGGTCATTCTGGTGCAAGCGCTTCTCAGTGCCGTGCTGGGCTACGCGGCGGGTATGCTGCTCGCCATGCTGGCGATTGCACGGCTGAAGGTCCGCGTGCCGACACTGACCATCCTCATGACGCCCGAGATCGCCGGTTACTTGTTCGCGCTTACGGTCGGAATGTGCATTTTCGCGGCCATCACCGCGATCCGAAAAGTCACGAGGATCGACCCGGCGGGCGTCTTCAACAGGTGACGCCGATTAAAGGCCGGCTGCATGTCGTGGCCGGCCCGCGGCGGACCTCGCGTCCGCCGCACGCAAGGGGTTGCTCTTGCGTCGGAGAGTTCGGCTGAGTAGCGTTGGACGGGGTCGATCCGTTGTAAGAGCGATTGAGTTTTCGATTGGTGCGAAAAGCGCTTGTCCTGTGTCTGAAGTAACAGCCAGAGCGTCGAGTTAGTGCCAAATACGCAGGGTTGATTTCTGCGCTTCGGTTTCGGGAGACTTCGTGACTATGTCCAAGGGTTCAAGAGGGCCAAGCGGCCCGCAGCCGCTTCTGGAAGCCCGCAACATCGTCAAGACGATCGGCACCGGCGCAGGTGAGCTGCACATCCTGAAGGGTGTCAGCATGGATCTCCGTCCGGGCGAACTCACCCTTCTGATGGGACCGTCCGGCAGCGGCAAGACCACTCTGCTGTCGATCCTCGGCTGCATCTTGACGGCGACCAGCGGCGAGCTGCATCTGGCCGGCCACCAAGCCGTCGGCCTCCCCTCTGAGGACCTCGCCGAGATCCGCCGTCTCCACGTCGGCTTCGTGTTTCAGAGCTACAATCTTTTCCCGACGCTCACCGCCATCGAGAACGTGCTCGTTGCGCTGGACGTTCGCGATGCCCGCTCCTTGGATCCGATGGAAACGGCAGCTGAAGCGCTTAAGGCCGTGGGCCTGAGCCACCGCATGCACACCTACCCGTCGAAACTTTCGGGTGGCGAGAAGCAGCGCGTCGCCATCGCTCGCTCGCTCGCCGGCCGCCCCTCGGTCGTGCTGGCAGACGAGCCGACGGCGGCCCTCGACAGCGAAAACGGCAAGGCCGTGATGGAGCTTTTGAAGGAAGTATCGCAAGACCCGACGCGCGCCGTGATGGCCGTGACCCACGACCACCGCACGCTTCATTACGCCGATCGCATCATCACCATCGAGGACGGCCGCATCGTCGGCGACGACAGATCGCCCGGCAAGACGCATCTCCCTCCCGGGGGCACGCCGCCCAAGAGAAAAAACGCCTTAGCTTAAGAGAGATCTCGCATCATGTTGAAGCCACTCAATCTCATTCTCATGTTGGGTCTTGCCGGTGCCGGCGGATACCTCGCGTACGACAAGTACAAGAGCAGCACCGCCGAGCCGGTCGCGCTGGAAACCAAGGACTACGAAGTGGCCGCCCCCGGCGTCGTCGAGCCGAAGTCCGGCGAGATACGTTTGGGCGCCACCTATCTCGGCCGCGTCGAGGAAGTCCTCGTCGAAGTCGACGACAAGGTCGAGGAAGGCGAGCTACTGCTGCGTCTCGACGATGCGGAAGCCCGCGCCAAGCTCGCCTCGGCCGAGACCGAAGCGGAAGCAAGTCGCGAGGATAGCGAGAAGTCTGTCGTGAGCGGGCGCGAAGATGTGCGCAAGGCCGAGGACGCGATCTACTCGGCCGAGCGCGCCGTTACGGGCGCCCGCATCGAGCTCGACTACGCCATCGCGGCCAAGCGCAGTGGCAACGGCAGCGAAGCCGCCGTCAGCGACGCACGCCGCCGCCTGAAGGATTCGAACGACCGCCTGGAGCGCGAGCGCATCGCCTACGTCAAGGCTCAGTCGAAAGCGAACCTGCCGGCGCCGAATAACGCCGAGTCAAAAGTCAGCGCTGCCCGCGCCCAGGTGAGAATGGCCGAAGCGCTGCTCGACAAGACGCGCATTCGCGCGCCCTCGATCGGCACCATTCTTCAGGTCAACGCCAAGCAGGGCGAGATCGTCGCGCCGTCTCCGGAAACGCCGCTGGTCGTGATGGGCGACATGAGCATTGTTCGCGTCAAGGCCGAAGTCGACGAAGGTGACGTCGGCAAGATCTCGATGAACCAGTCGGCTTACGTGACCAGCGTCAGCCAAACGGCCAAGATCGACGGCAAAGTGACAAACATTGCGCCCACGCTCGGGTCGGCACGCATCGGCCCGCGCGGCCCACGGCGTGTGACGGATGTTGAAGTGATGGAAGTGACAATCGAATTGCAGGGGACGGCCACGGGTTTAAAACCCGGCATGCGGGTAGACGCCTTTTTTCGTAAGAACTAACGCGACCAGCCCCCCGTCCGGGCCGCCGGCCCGCCGAAAGCCCATTGCGCTGGCGGAATTCGACGCCGGCTCTGGGGTTAACGAGGGCGCAGAATAGCGCCCCCGTTGTGCCCGAGAAGCTACAATCTGCGACATAGTGTGGGCCGTCCTCAAAGACGGCCCATTTTTGTTGGCAATGTCCGGCGTGCCGGTCCACAATCTTGAAAAGATTGAGAATGTTCCAGCAGGAACAGCGCACGTCGGCCATCTCCCGCAAGGTCATGCAGTTCGCAGAAGCGGACTTCGACCCGTCGAGATGGAGATGTGTGATGCAAGGTCAGATTACGAAGTTTCACGAGGACATCGGGTTTGGCGTCATCAGCGCCACCGATGGTCGGAAATACCGGTTCGCGAAATCGGATATCCGCAACCCAAATGGGCACCTCTTGGGTATCGACGTGGATTTCCTCGTCGAATCACGTAGTCCGAAGGAGATCATCCTTCTGCACGGCTCGCCCTGGACCGTATTCGGCCGCAGCTAAGCAATTGCCAAGCGGGAATAGAAGACATGACGAACGAAATGATTGAACAGCCGTCCGGAGCCCTGGACACCAGCGACGTCCCGCCGGTCGGCGCGCGCGAGCTGGCGCTGGCTCTCAAGATTTTGTCGGCCGGGAACGGTCTCCTGCTTCCGACGGTGGTTCTCTCCGACAGCGACCTGCGCCGCGTCGAGCAGGACTTCTGGCAGATCTCCCCGCGCGCCCGCGTCCGCAAGGTTGCGGTTCTGCTGCGGTTCCGCAGTTTCCTTGCGGCCTGCAATTCGCGCCACGTCAGCGAAGTCATCGCCCGCCACGGCCAGAGCGCCGTCGTTATGGCCCTCGAAGTCGCCGCCAACATGCGTCTCAACGCCAAGTGGGGCTTCAATCCTCACAAGATGGCGCGCGCCATGAACGAAGCGCTGGCAGCCGCTGCCGACGGCTATCGCGGCGATCAATACGCCGCAGCATAAATTTACCATCCAGGGGTGATCCGTTCGCCGCTCGTTGCCATATCTTGGATATGGCAACCAAGGTCATCCTCGTCTCGTCCTTCCTGACGGTGTTTCTGCCAGCGCTGGGCTTGTTCGCGGCCGGGCTGGCGCGGGCGGCGAATATTAACCGCGCTTCCGCGCAGCAACGATTTGCCAATTTAAGCCGGCCCTGATTGGCCTCGGCCCACGTATAGTGGGCCATGACGGCAACGATCCGGCCGGATGCCAATGGACCCTGCTGACGGGCTTGCGCACGAGATCCCCGATATCGACCTGTTCTCGGGCCTGACCGAGACTGAGCGCACAGCCCTGGCCGCGCGCCTTGCCTTGCGCACCCTGCGCCGCGGCGACGTCCTGATGCGCCAGGGCGACGAGGCCGACGCGCTGTTCGTCGTTCTGTCAGGGCGTCTCGCCGTCACGCTCGACCACCAAACCGACCCGGTGAGCGAGATCGGCTCCGGCCAGCCCGTGGGCGAGATCGCGTTTCTCACCGGGCGGCGCCGTACGGCGACCGTCATCGCCATGCGCGACAGCCTCCTGTTTGCCCTCTCACGCGTGGAATTCGACGCCCTGGTCGCCGCCCATCCCGGCATCTGGCGCACATTGACCTCCATGTTGGCCAAACGCCTCGCCAAGACGACGTCGATTGCGCAGGCGATCCACGCCCCGCCGCGCCCGCGCACGATCTGCATCATTCCTGCCGGCGGCGCGCCGCTCAAAAGCGAATTCGTCGTCGCCCTCGCGCGCGCGCTTCGCCACAGCGCCCGCTGCGTCGTGCTGCACGGCGTCGCCGCGCGCAACATGCTGAACATGGGCGAGGGGCTCGATGGCCCGGAGGCGATCTCCCGCCTCAACGCGCTCGAAGCCGGACACGATCACGTGCTGCTCGTTGCCGACGATGCCCTGACACCCTGGTCGGAAAAGGCAATCCGCCATGCCGATCTCATCATCGCCGCCGGAGACCACACAGCCGACGCCACGCCGAACGCCAGCGAGCGCTTTGCCTCGCGGTTCGTGACGCCTGATGCGACCCGCCTCGTCCTGCTGCATCCGCAGCGAACGAAAGTGCACGGCACGTCCCGGTGGCTCGCCCCGCGTGCGGTGGCCATGCACCATCATGTCGCCCTCGACAGCTCCGCGGACATCGAACGGCTCGTGCGCTTTATCGAGGGACGCGCGGTGGGCTTCGTGGCGGCAGGCGGGGGCGCGCTCGCGGCTGCCCACACCGGCGTCTACAAGGCGCTGACGCAGGCGGGCATCGCCTTCGACATCATGGGCGGCACCTCAGCCGGCGCCGCGCTGGCGGCGGCCTTCATGATGGACACGAGCCCGGATGAGATCGACAAGTCCATGGGCGAAATGTTCGTCACCAACCGGGCGATGCGCCGCTATACGTTGCCGCGCTACGGTCTGCTCGACCACACCGTTTTCGATGCCGAGCTGAAGCGCCTCTATGGCCCGGCGGAAATCGAGGATCTATGGCTGCCGTTTTTCGCCGTCTCGACAAACCTCACGCGCTTCGCCGTGTCGGTCCATCGCACGGGACCGCTCTGGCGGGCCATCCGTGCCTCGTCCTCGATCCCCGTGCTGCTGCCGCCCGTCAACACGCCCGACGGCGAGATGCTGGTCGACGGCTGCCTGCTCGACAACACGCCCATCAGGATCATGCGAGATTTGAAACAGGGCCCGAACGTCGTGGTGAGCTTCAAGCCGCCTGAGATCGGACGCTTCGATGTCGACTACGACGCCCTGCCGTCGCGCGGCGAGTTGATGCGTCTCGTGCTCAACCCGATGCGCCGGGATCGACTGCCGGCCGCCCCCGGCTTGGTGACGGTGCTGATGCGGGCCCTGATGGCCAATCGCCACGACTTCCAGCGCGAGATGACGGCCGACGACATCTTGGTCGTGCCGCCGATCCCCGATGCGATGAGTTTTCTAGACTGGCACCGCCACGGCGAACTGTTCCAGGCCGCGTTCGCCTGGACGCAGGACGAGGTCGCGCGCCTCGCCACGGCCGGGCAACCGCCGTGGCTGGCGTCCGCGCTCAAGGACGCGATCGCCCGTCCTGTGAGCTAATAGGCGTTCTCGGACTTGAGCAGCGCGATCGGCGTCATGGCGAGAATGTAGAGGTCGAAGAACACCGACCAGTTCTCGATGTAGTAGAGATCGTGCTCGACACGCTTTTCGATCTTCTCGCGCGTATCGGTTTCGCCGCGCCAGCCGGAAATTTGGGCCCATCCGGTGATGCCCGGCTTCACTTTGTGCCGCGCGAAATACCGGGCGACGACCTCGTCATAGAGCCGGTCCGCGGCTTTGGCGGAAACGGCATGCGGCCGCGGCCCGACGAGCGAAAGGTCGCCCTTGAGCACGTTGAAAAGCTGCGGCAGCTCGTCGAGGCTGGTCTTGCGGATGAAGCGGCCGACGCGGGTCACACGCGGATCGTGCTTGGTCACGAGACGGTCGGCCGTCGCATCGCACATGTCGACGTGCATCGAACGGAACTTCAAGACCTCGATCATCTCGTTATTGAAGCCGTAGCGCTTCTGCCGGAAAAGCACGGGCCCGCGCGTCTCCAGCCGCACCGCGAGTGCGACCAGCAGCAGCACGGGCGACAGCAGGATCAAGCTAAGGAGGCCGATGCCTCTGTCGAACAGCCACTTGAACACGACGTCCCAGTCGGCGATCGGCCGGTCGTAGAGGTCGATCATGGCGACCGGCCCGACGTGCGAATAGAGGCGCGGCGAAAGCCGGATCTGCGTTGCCTGGGCGGGCAGACGGATGTCGGCCGGCAGCACCGAGAGCCGGTCCGTCACGTCGTTGAGCCGCTGCTCGCCCGCAACGGGAAGCGCCACGATCACGAGGTCGACCCGCATCGCGCGCGCCACGTCGAGCAGATCGTCGAGCGTGCCGAGGCGATTGCGCGAGGAGCCGTCGCGACGGAGGCGTTCGTCCGTGCGGTCGTCGAACACGCCGACGATGCGGATGCCCGCGCCCTGGTCCGCTTCGATGGATCGGATCAATCCGTCGGTCAGCGCCCCCGCGCCGTAGATGACGGCCCGCCGCAAAAGCCTGCCGCTGTTCGTGAGCTGCCGCATGACGAGGCTGACGGCGGCGCGCTCGGCCGTGAGGGCGAGGCCGCCGACGACGAACCACAGGGCGAGCCAGACGCGCGAGAATTCCGTGCCGGCCTTGAGAAAGAAGATCAGCACGCCGGCCGCGGCGAAAGCCGACGCCCAGCCCAGCATCAAGCGAGGCAGGTTGCGGTGGAAGGCCGCCAGCGGACGCGAGCCGTAGAGGCCGAGCAGATCGAGCACGAGAACGGCGCCGATGGACGACGTCAGAATGACCGCAATGTAGAGCGGATCGGTCACGACCTCGCCTTCGCCGAGATAGAGGACGGCCAACGCCAAGCCCGTGACGACGGCCGTTGCGAAGTCGGCAAGCCGCACGAGGCCGGCCAGCACGACGGGTGACAGATGGGCCAGGCGCGTCGCGGACAGCAGCGTGCGATCCAGATAGGCGGCGGCCGGCGTCGGCGCGGAGGAAGGCAGGGCAGGCGAAACCATGGTTGGCTCACAATGTGACGATGGCCGGGAAAATGTCCGGTCTCGAGACATTGGGTGCAGGCTCCATGCCACGGGGGTTCCGGGCCGGAAAAGGGCTCAAACACGGGCATTTGCGCCGGTATGGCGGGGTAGGGGAGTGCCGGCGTCTCAGGCCGGGACGGGAGCGCGGTAAAAGGCGAGCACTGCGTCGGCCATGGCCGAGACGGTAAACTTGCGGGCGACATTGTCGCGTAGTGCCTCGGCCCGCTCGAGCGCGGCCTCGGGGTCCGCCAGCACGTCGGTCATGGCCCGGAGAAGGTCTTCGACGGAGCCCGGCGCGACGAGGCGCGTGCTCGTTCCGGCAACGATTTCCGGAATCCCGCCGACGTCGGTCGCGATCACGGGCTTGCCGGCCGCACCGGCTTCCAGCACCACGTAGGGGAAGCTCTCCGCCCGCGACGGAACGACCAGGCAGTGCCCCAGCGGAAACGCCGCCCGCGCGGGCATGGCGCCCGGAAAGGTTACGTGAGCCCCGAGGCCGAGCGCCCGTGCCTGCTGCTTGAAGTCGTCGGCATCGGGACCCGCGCCGACAATCACGGCGCGCACCGGATGGGTGGCGACCAGGCGCGCGAGGGCTTCGAGCAGGATGTCCACGCCCTTGAGCGTGCGCAACTCGCCGATGAAAAGGAAATTTGCGGCGTCCGGGTTGGGCGGCGTTTGCTCGAAATCGGCTCGCCCGAGACCGTTCGGGATGACGCGCCTCGGCGCGCCGCTTTCCCCGATCAGGCGTCCGTACGCCTTGCGCGCGTAATCGGACTCGAAAATGAGACCGTCCGTCATCCGGCCCATGATGCGCTCGAGCACGAAGAAGACCGTGCCCGCGGCCGTGCCCGGCTTGTAGTGAAGCGTGCCGCCGTGGGGCGTGTAGAACACCTTCGCCCGTTCGCCGGCCATGGAGAGCCTTTTCCCCGCGAAGCGCGCATAGGCGCCGCCCTTGGCGCCATGGCCATGCAAGACGTCGAGGTCGAGCGCGCGTGCGATTTTCGCGATCGAGCGGATGGCGGCGATGTCGCCGAGGCCCGGCTGACGGCTCATCGGAATGAGCGACAGTCCGAGCTTGAGCTTGGGCGCGAGGGTGGCGAGGCGTGCTTGCGTGAGGCTGTCGGCCGCCGTGCGATCCGCGATGATGCCGACGTAATGCCCTCGCTCGGCCTGTTCGAGCGCCAGATCGTAGACATGCCGGAACAGCCCGCCGACGGGCGCGCGCATGATGTGGAGGATGCGAAGGGGCGCCTCGGCCGGACGCGGGTCGGTCACGTCGCTGGCCTCAGAAGAACCGCTCGTTGACATAGACGGTGTCCCCCGGAAGCAGCGGATAATCGCCCGGGGCATCGATCTGGTCGACGAACCCGTTGATCCGCCGCGTGATGCGGAAGCTTCGCGAGCTGGCGCGCTCCGAATAGCCGCCGGCGATGGCGATGGCCGTCTCGACTGTCATGCCGGAGACGAAGGGATACTGTCCGCCCGTCTTGACCTCGCCGTAGATGAAGAACGGCCGGTTCTGCAGCACGTCGACCGTCACTTGCGGATCGCGCACGAACTCGGCTCCGAGCCGTGAGCGGATGGCACTCGCGACATCGCGCGTCGTGCGGCCACGGGCGTCCACGTTGCCGATCAAGGGTACGGTGATGCGCCCGTCGTGATCCACGGTATAGGCGCGCGAAAGATTGGGCTGCCCGTAGACGAAGACGCGCAGCCGGTCGCCCGTGTCGAGAAGGTAGGGACCTTCGGCATCGGACACCATTTGCGAGCCTTGGAAACCGGCGGGCTGCACGGTCGGCGCACCCCAGGTGACGGTCTCGGCAGTCTGCTCGGGGCCGTTTTCGTAGACGTGCACCTGCCCGGCATGCCCGCCGATATTGGCGAGCGCGGCCGCGACGACGGATTCGGGATCGTGCGCACAGCCCGCCAGCAGCAACGCTGCAGCGGGGACAACGAAACGAACCGAAGCTCTGATACCGGTGCGCATGACTATCCGTTTACGGAAACCTACGCTCCGAGTGATAGGCCACGAGAGTTAATAAAATCTGAGGGGGCGATCCTTTTCGGGAAACTTAAGGAAATTCTAACGCGCCACCTCCTATCTCTATCAATCCGAGAGAAGGTTTGCGGATCGAGAGACATGCCCCCGAGACCCATCCAGCGTTCCGACGACATCGACTTGAAATCCGTCTGGCAGGCCGTCACCGGCAGTTTCAGGCGGCTGGTCGTCATTTCCGTTGTCTTGGCCGGCGCGACGTTCGGCGTGCTCAAGATGATGGCGCCGCTCTATGTCTCGGAAACGCAACTCGCGATCGAATCCAAGAGCACGAACAATCCGTTCTCCGACCCCTCGCGCAACGGGTCCTCGGACAGCGTCAGCGTCCGCATGGACAAGGAAGCCGTCAACACCCACGTCCGCGCGCTCATGTCGACGGACCTCGCCGAGACCATCGTGCGCGAGATGAAGCTCGCCGACTTGCCGGAGTTCAACAGCGCGCGCGGCTCACCGGACGCTCTATCCGGCATCCTGCGCCTGGCTGGCATCGGCGCACCGCGTGCGAATGAGACCGACCAGGACCGCGCCCTGAGGTCGTTTCTCGATCGTCTCGAGGTTTACTCGCCGAAGGAAAGCCGCTTCATTGGCATTCGCTTCACCTCGATCGATCCGGACCTCGCGGCCGCAATCGCCAATCGCGTGGCTGAAACCTATCGCAACAAACTTGCCCAACAGAGCCTGACCGAGACCGACGACGTCCAGAAGGCGCTCGCCCCCAAGATCGAGGAACTCGCCCAGGAAGCCGCGCGCGCCGAGTCGGAAGTCGAGAAGTTCCGCGGCGAAGCCAACATCTTCAAGGGTGGGCAGCAGGCGACGGGCCTCAACGAGCAGCAGCTCGCCGAGCTCAACGCCGAGCTGTCGAAGGTCAAGGCCTCCCGCAGCGAAGCCGAAGCGCGCGCCAAGCAGGCCCGCGAGATGCAGGACCTCGGCAGCGCCGAGACCTTGGCCGACGTGCAGAAGTCGCCGCTCATCCAAAACTTGGTGCAGAGCCGCGTGCGCGTGGAGCGGCAGATCTCGGAACTGTCCGCGACGCTGCTCTCCGGCCACCCGCGCATGCGTCAGCTCCACGCCGACCTCACCGGGCTGAAGGGCCAGATCGCAGGCGAGGTCGCCAAGATCGTCGACGGCATCGGCAAGGAAGCGAAGGTCGCGGCGCTCCGCGAAGAGGCCGTCGAGAAAAGCGTGAGCGACATCAAGCGCCAAATCGTCGGCGCCGGTCCGGAGGAAGCGAAGCTCCGCAGCCTCGAGGCCGACGCCAAATCGAAGCGCGGCGAGCTGGACCGCCTGCGCGCCCAGTATGAGGCCAACCGCGTCCGCGCCGACGATACCCGCACGATCCCGGTCGAGGCCCAGATCGTGTCGAGCGCGCGTCCGTCGACCGTGCCCTTCTTCCCGAAGCGCGGCGCAACGGCGCTGCTCGTGGCGATCGCCTCGTTCCTGATCGGCTTGGCCCTGGTCGTGACGAAAGCGCTGCTGAGCGAGAGCCCGGTCGCCCGACAGGGCCGCAAGGGACCTCAGAACAGGCGTGAGTTTGCCCCGGTGCTGCCGGAGCCGCCGCCGTCACCGGCACCGCCCGCGCCGCGCCGTGGCACGCCGCAGACCTATCGCGCCGATCCGCTGCCCGCCCCTTCCATGCCGGCCCCGCCGATGCCTGAGGTTGCTCACGCCGCTGCGCCAGCCGCCTCGCATGCGGCTCCTCCGGTCTCGATCTCGACCGCCGACGCCTTGGCCGGAAGTGTCGAAGGCCTGCGCAAAGGCAATCTGGCCGGCGTCCGCACGCTCTTCGTCGGCGCGTCCGACGTGTTTTCTCTGGCCACGGAAAGCGCGGCCTTCTGCCGGCGCCTGGCCGAAAAGGGCCTGACCGTCATCATGGTCGATTGGAGCCCGGCCGGCTCTGGCGTCGCCGAGCCGCTGGGACAGGCCTCTTGGCCCGGCTTCAGCGAGCTGCTCGACGGCAAGGCCCGCTTCGAGGATGTCGTGCTCTCGCTGCACGACAGCGACGTCCACCTCATTCCCTCGGGGCAGCGGATCGACCTGTCCGCCACCGCGCTCGATAGCGACAGCGTCAACTTCCTGCTCGACGCCCTGGACGACGTCTACGACCACATTGTCGTCGTCAGCCACGTCGAGCCGGCGAAGGATCTGTTCGAGGCCATGCAGGGCCGCTTCGATTGCGGCGTCGTGCTGGTCGAAGACAAGGCGCAGAAGGCGAAGGCCGTCGGCGCGCCGGGTACGTTCCTCGGCTACGAGGTCGACGGCATTGCGCTCTTCGCCTTCGAGAAGCAGCCCGAGGCCAATCGCACGCGTCAGAAGTTCGCCCGGGCAAGTTGAGCCTGGGCAGCCCCGAACGATGCGTGAAATGCACCCGCGAGCGACCCATGACCGGTAAAGCCACGATCCTGATGCAAGCCGCCTTGAAAGCGCTCCATGCGACCGGATTGGCTGCCGCGTTCGCGCCGGTGGCGCGTGGACGTGGCGTCGTATTCACGATGCACAGCGTGTCGCCCGCACCGCCCCGCGCGTTCGAGCCGAACCGCATCCTCAAGATCACGCCCCAGTTTCTCGACACCGCACTCTCGACGGTCAGGCGCTGCGGCTACGACATCGTTTCGCTCGACGAAGCAGCGCGCCGCCTGAAGGATGACGGTGCGGCACGGCCCTTCGCGTGTTTCACCCTCGACGACGGCTATCGCGACAATCGTGAGCATGCCTACCCGGTGTTCAAGCGGCACAACGCTCCGTTCGCCATCTATGTTCCGGCCGATTATGCCGACGGCAAGGGCGACCTCTGGTGGTACGTGCTGGAAGCCGCCATCGCCAAGGCCGATCGGGTCCGCTTCGAGGTCGATGGCCACGAGCAGGTGTTCGAAACCGCCACACCGGCAGCCAAAGATCGCGCGTTTCAGCAGATCTATTGGTCTCTACGAGCGCGCCCAGAAACCGAGATGCGGGCGAAGATCGCCGCCATTGCAGCGGCCGCAGGATACGACACGGCGTCGCTCTGCCGCGACCTGATCATGGACTGGGACGAGATCCGCGCCCTCGCAGCCGATCCGCTCGTCACCATCGGCGCACACACCTGCCGCCACTTCGCGATTGCCAAACTGCCCGAGGACGAAGCGCGCGCCGAGATCGCCGGCAGCGTCGCCCGCATCGAGCGCGAGCTGAGCCGCCCCTGCCGTCACTTCAGCTTCCCCTACGGCGATGCGACGAGCGCTGGGCCGCGCGACTTTGCCATCGCCCGCTCCCTCGGCCTCGAAACGGCCGTGACGACGCACAAGGACGTGGTGAGGACGGGCTCCGACCCGTTCGGCCTGCCGCGCATTTCGCTCAACGGGGATTATCAGGAGGCACGCTACGTCGAGGTGATGATGACGGGCGTCCCGTTCGCCTTGTTCGACGCCGCGAAGGCAGTCGTCCGCCGGGTCAGGCGTCTGTCTGGCGTCGGCCGCCATGAAGCGCCAAGCGGTCTCCCGGTCACGCGTCCGGACGCTGCATCCATTTGATGAGCCACATCGCCGGCAACACCCACAAAAGTCCGGCGACCGGATAGTAGATGAGCTCGACGACCTTGCTGGCGCTGACCTGCAGCACAATCGCGACCATCATGGCCGCCAGCGCATAGACCGACAGGAACACCAGCAGCAGAATGGCGCCGACTAATTTGCGCGTCCGGAGGGTCATGGGCTCGCCTGGCGTTACGGGATCGAGCGCCACCTTAAATCCGAGAAGCACCCCTCCGTCTAGCGCCGCTTCATCGCATTGAACCGGGGGCTCCGACGGCCTATCACCGGGGCGGCGAAAAGAAACACGCGCGCCACCATGGGGAAAGCCGCGCGGTATCCGAGGACAAGGCGCATGACGGCCATCGGCACGGACAGTTCGGGCAGCGCAGGCACGCATGCCGCGGCGTGGGACAAGGCCGTGCAGGGCTGGATCTGGATCATCGCGCTCCTGGTTCTGGCGATGATCACGGTCGGCGGCGCCACGCGCCTGACGGATTCCGGCCTCTCGATCACCGAATGGAAGCCTATTCTCGGCGCCATCCCCCCACTGACGGACGCGCACTGGCAGGAGGCGTTCGCCAAGTACAAGGAAATTCCCGAATACCACCTCGTCAACAAGGGCATGTCGCTCGAGGCCTTCAAGGCCATCTACTGGTGGGAGTGGGGGCATCGCTTCCTCGGCCGCATCATCGGCCTCGCCTTTGCCCTGCCGTTCGCTGCCTTCTGGTTTATGGGCGCGCTGCGGCAGGGATATCCGCTGCGCCTTGCCGGCGTCCTCGCCCTGGGCGGCCTTCAGGGCGCCATCGGCTGGTACATGGTGCAGTCCGGCCTCGTCGATCGCGTCGACGTGAGCCAGTACCGCCTGGCGCTGCATCTGACGGTCGCGTTCCTGATCCTCGCCCTGGTGATCTGGCTCGCACGCGAAATCGGCCAGCATGAACGGGCCGGCACCGCGCGCCTCGCCCGCCTTCCGGCGGCGATCGTGGCGCTCATTCTCACGCAGGTGGTGATTGGTGCCTTCGTTGCGAGCCTGAAAGGCGGGCTCGTCTACAACACGTGGCCGATGATGAACGGGGAGCTGATTCCGGACGATCTCTTCGTCCTCGAGCCCTGGTACCACAATCCCTTCGAGAACCCGGTGATGGCTCAGTTCGTCCATCGCCTGGTCGCCTACACCGTTGTGCTGGCCGTCGCGGTCGAGGCGTGGCGCTCGTTCCGGAAGGCGACGGACGGCGAGCGCCGCGCGTCCGCCGCACTGATGCTCGCGGCCGTCTTGGGACAGGCAGCGCTGGGGATCTGGACGTTGCTGGAAGCCGTGCCGATCGGGCTCGGGATCGCGCATCAGGCGTGCGCCGCGATCCTGCTCGTGATCGCAACCCGCCACCTGCATATCGTCTCGCGTCAGGCGCGAGCGTAGACGGACAGAAGCGTCTTATGCGGCGCGCTTCAATCCAGGACGCTGCGGCAGCGACGAGGGCGTCTTGGACGCGAACGCTGCAATCGCGAAGGCACCCACGACCAGGAAGACTTTAAAAGACAGGATCATCGCCAAACCTCCGCGCGCATTTGGTCGACCCTAAGTCGCCGAGCAATCCCACGCAGTACTGTACGGAACACCGACGGGTCTTTCGCAGGCGACCGGTCTTTCGCGGGCGACGTATCTTTCGCGGGATCGTGCGTTCCGGGGCCTAAAGCCCGAGCATCAGCCGGATGTTCTGCACGGCCGCGCCGGCCGCGCCCTTGCCGAGGTTGTCCAGGCGCGCGACCAGCAACACCTGCCCGTGGTCCTCCTGCGGAAACACGTACAGCTCGAGCTGGTCGGTCCCGTTGAGGCCGAGCGCATCGAGCCGCCCGCCGAGCTTCGCGGTTTCCGCGGCAGGCACCACCCGAACCTGGCTGGAGCCCTGGTAGTGCCGCTCGAGTGCCGCTTGCACATCGCGCGGCTCGGGTTTCCCCGGCAGCAGGTCGAGGTGCAATGGAACGCTGACAAGCATGCCCTGGCGGAAATTGCCGACGGACGGCACGAAGATCGGCCGCCGCGTGAGCCCGCTGTAACGATGCAGTTCCGGCACATGCTTGTGCGCAAGACCGAGGCCGTAGAGTTCGAACGCCGGCGCGGTCTTGGCGACCTCGTAGGACTCGATCATCGGCTTTCCGCCGCCCGAATAGCCGGACACCGCGTTGACCGTGACACCGGTGTCAGCCGGCAGAAGTCCCGCGTCGACGAGCGGGCGAATGAGCGCGATGGCGCCCGTCGGATAGCAGCCCGGGTTCGCGACATGCGTGGCGGCCTTGATGGCCTGCGCCTGAGCGCCGTCGAGTTCGGCAAACCCATACACCCAGCCGTCCGCGACACGGTGCGCGGTCGACGCGTCGACAATCCGCGGCGCCCGGTCGCCGAGCGATGCCGCGAGCGCGACGGCCTCCACGGCGGCCGCATCGGGCAGGCACAGCACCACAACGTCCACGTTCGACATGGCATCGCGGCGCGCGGCGGGATCTTTGCGCAGGGCGGCGTCCACGCTCACGACGTCGATCGCGGGATCGGCGGCGAGCCGGTCCCGGATCTCGAGGCCGGTGGTTCCGGCCTCGCCGTCGATGAAGACGCGTGCTGTCATTGCTGCGCCGGCCTATCCCTAAGGAGCCACGGGAGCCGGTTCAGGCGCGGCCGGAACCGTCAACCCGTCGACCGAGATATGAACGTGCTTCGGCACCCAATCGCACAACATGTTCGAGTGTTCGCAGGCAAGCTGCGTCGTGCCGGAAAAAATCATGTCGAGCGCCACATAGACGATGATGAGCAAGCCGATCCAGGTGATCCAGGGGTATTTGACCAGCAAGGATGCAATGAGCCGCGAGGCCAGCGCCATGAGAATGATGGCCACTGCAAGGCCGATTACGAGTACGAGCGTCGAGCCCTTGGCGGCGCCGGCGACCGCGAGAACGTTATCGAGCGACATCGACACGTCGGCGAGCGTGATGGTCCAGACCGCCGGCCAGAAGCCGAGGTGCGGCAGAGGCACGCCGCCGCCACCATCGACGGCCTCGACGTGCTCATGCTCTCCAACGACGACCTGCCGGTACATCTTCCAGCTAACCCAAAGCAGCAGCAACCCGCCGCCGAGGATCATGATCCCGCCGATCGCGAGAAGCTGGGTCGTCAACGCGGCGAACAAGATGCGCAGAACGACTGCGGCTGCGATGCCCCAGAAGATCACCTGATTGCGGATCGACTTGTCGACCCGGGATGCCGCCAGTCCCACGACGATGGCATTGTCGCCGGCGAGCACGAGGTCGATGATCAGAATGTTGAGGAGAGCAACCGAGTTCTGCTCCCACCAGGTCGTGCTAGCGAGATGGCCGATTTCGGTCAGCAGGGCTTCGATCATCGAGACGAACCTTTCCAGCTCCATTGGCCCGGCGGCTCTATCTGCCCCGGTCGTTTGGCGGCAGAAGAACACCATTCCGCGCAAAAAAACAACGGCCCGCGCGAGGGCGGGCCGTTGCCGATGTCCGTAGGTAGAAGGCCGACTAGCGCTTCGAGAACTGGAAGCTGCGGCGAGCCTTCATGCGGCCGTACTTCTTGCGCTCGACGGTACGGCTGTCGCGCGTCAGGAAGCCGCCCTTCTTGAGAACGCCGCGCAGTTCGGGCTCGAAGTAGGTCAGAGCCTTGGAGATGCCGTGGCGAACGGCGCCAGCCTGACCGGAAAGACCGCCACCGGCGACCGTCACCATAATGTCAAACTGGCTCGCGCGGTTGGCTGCTGCGAGCGGCTGCTGAAGCAGCATCTGCAGCACAGGGCGTGCGAAATACGCCTTGAAGTCTTTTTTGTTGACCACGATCAGGCCCTTGCCGGGCTTGATCCAGACGCGTGCGACGGCGTCCTTGCGCTTGCCGGTGGCATAGGCGCGGCCGAGCTTGTCGAGTTTCTGCACGTGCACCGGCGCGTCTGCCGGCGAGGAGCCCTTGAGGGCGCCCAGGTCGTCCAGGGACTTGGTTTCCTGCACCATGGTCATGCCCTCGAATTCTTACGATTGAGCTTCGCGACGTCGAGCTGCGTCGGCGCCTGCGCCGCATGCGGATGCTCGGCACCCTTGTAGATCTTGAGATTGCGCATCAGCTTGCGCTGCAGCGGGCCGCGAGCGAGCATGCGCTCGACTGCGAGTTCGATGACGCGCTCAGGAAAGCGGCCGTCGAAGATGCGCTTCGGCGTCGTCGCCTTGATGCCGCCCGGATAGCCGGTGTGGCGATAATAGACCTTGTCCTCGCGCTTTTTGCCCGTGAACACGACCTTCTCGGCGTTGACGATGATGACGTTGTCGCCGCAGTCGACGTGCGGCGTATAGAGTGCCTTGTGCTTACCTTTGAGGCGCACGGCAATGAGAGTGGCTAACCGGCCGACGACGAGACCCTCGGCGTCGATGACGATCCACTTCTTGTCGACCTCGCCAGGCTTGGCGACGAAAGTTTTCATGGCGGGAAGTGCTCCTGCCTTCTGGAAGGGGAAGATGGATGGCGCGTTTCCGCACCGTTCGGAAAGCAGGTGTCTACGTGATTGCCGCGAGACCGTCAATGGTGCAATAAATCTAAAAACGTCAACAAAATCAACTAATTGGATAGTACGGTAATATATAACCACACGTGCGGTAACGACGTACCGTAGTCATCGATGCGTCGGCGGCTCTTTTCGGCGCGCGCTAACATTCTTGCTGATGCCGCCATGGAGGTGTAGCCCAGAACGCGCGCACCGACGGATCGGGCCGCTGCGGGGGTTATGAACAAGAAGCGCGGGGACCCGGAAGTTCTTACATCCGTCCCACTTCTGCGCTTTGGTAAGACTCGCGCTGGGAAGCCAACGAAATCCGGTACGGTCTCGGAAATGGGAGATGACGCTTGATGAGCACGTTCTTTTCGCGCCTTAAGGCGCTCGCCGCATGTGTCGGCCTTGGTGCGGGCATGGCGGTCGCGGCAGCATCGAACCTTGCGGCGCAGGAATTCAAGCAGATTGAGCTGACCGACACGATGGTGACGTCGTTCATCGCTGCGCAGAAGGATTTCGCGCCGCTCGCCAGCAAGCTCGTCGAGGGCGGCGAGACGCCGGACGACGCGCTCACCAAGGAACTCGAGAACATCGCCAAGAAGCACGGCTTTACCAGCTTCGAGGAGTTCGAGGACGTCGGCGCCAACATCACGCTCATTCTCGATGGTCTCGATCGCTCGAGCGGCAAGTTCACCGACCCCGTCGAGAAGATGAAAAAGGAACTCGAGGAGATCAAGGCCGACAGCTCGATCCCCGCCGAGGATAAGAAGCTCGCCGTCGACGATCTGACGCAGGAAATCGCCGCCGCCCAGCCGCTGAAGCATCCGGCCAACATCGAGGTCGTCAAGAAGCGCGCCGACGAGATCGAAGCCCTGATTCCCGAAGAAGCCGGCGAGAGCGCACCCGACGGCGAAACGCCGGCACCATGACGGCAGCGGCTCAGCCCGCGGCGTCTGTTGATACCGGTGCGCCGGGCGATGCCGCGCTCCTGCGCGTCGATCGCCCGGAGCCGGGCGTGCTCCTCGTCACACTCGACGCGCCCGAGCGACGCAACAGCTTGTCGCGCCGCATGATGGCGGCCCTCGCCGAGGCGATATCGAGTGCCTCGGCCGACCGCGACGTGGCGGCCATTGTGCTGGCCGCCGCCGGCCCCGCGTTCTCCGCCGGACACGATCTGAAGGAGCTGTCCGCGCACCGCGCCGACGCCGATGGCGGGCGCGCATTCTACGAAGACACCATGCGGGCGTGCGCGCGCCTGATGCAGGACATCGTCGCAAGCCCCAAGCCGGTGATCGCGGCCGTGCAGGGCATCGCGACGGCGGCCGGCTGCCAGCTCGTCGCCACCTGCGATCTCGCCGTCGCCGCATCGTCCGCGACCTTCGCCACGCCGGGCGTCAATATCGGCTTGTTCTGTTCGACGCCGATGGTAGCGCTGTCGCGCAACGTGCCGCGCAAGCAGGCGATGGAAATGCTTCTGCTGGGCGAAGCGATGTCAGCCGGGGATGCTGCCCGTTATGGCCTGGTCAACCGGGTGGTTCCGCCCGAGCGCGTGCTGGACGAAGCGCTCGCCATGGCGCGCATCGTCGCCGCCAAGTCGCGCACCACGGTCTCGATCGGGAAGCACGCCTTCTATCGACAGATCGAGCAGCCTCTCGCGGCCGCCTACGATGATGCCGCCGCGGTCATGGTCGAAAACATGATGGCCCGCGACGCCGCCGAGGGCATCTGCGCCTTCCTGGAAAAGCGGCCGCCCAACTGGAACGAAACCTGAGAACTCGGAGCAGGGAGTGAGATGGAGCCACGCGTATCCTTCGTGACGCTGGGTGTTTCGGACATCGCCCGCGCGCGCGCCTTTTATGAAATCTTGGGCTTCCGCGCCTCATCCGCCTCGAATGCCAACGTCACGTTTTTCGATGGCGGTGGCATCGTGCTGGCGCTGTACGGGCGAGCCCCGCTGGCCGACGACGCAGGCTTGGCCGATAGCGCGCCCGGCTTTTCCGGCGTCGCGCTCGCGCACAACGTGCGCACCGAAACTGAGGTCGCGGCCACGCTGGCTGAGGCGGAAGCCGCCGGCGGCAAGATCGTGAAGCCCGCGCAGCGCGCCTTCTGGGGCGGTCATTCCGGCTACTTCGCAGATCCCGACGGCCACCTTTGGGAAGTGGCCTACAACCCGGGCTTTCCAATCGACGAGCACGGCCGCGTAACGCTGCCGTTCGACGCGGCATGATCACTCCGACCGACGACGACATCGCGGAAATCCTGAGGACGCAGCGCACGTTTGCGATGATCGGCGCGTCGAACAATCCGAACCGCCCGAGCTTCGGCGTCATGGCCTACATGCAGGCCAAGGGCTTCCGCATCATCCCGGTCAACCCGACCCTTGAGAATGGCGAAATTCTGGGAGAACGCATCTACCCCGATCTCGCAGCCCTCGCAGGCCCGATCGATGTCGTCGATATTTTCCGCCGCCCCGACGCAGTCCCGGAAGTCGTGCGCGCCGCCATCGCCGAAAAGGACCGCCTGTCCATCAAGACGATCTGGATGCAGATCGGCGTCATCCACGCAGGTGCCGCCGAAGAGGCGCGCGCTGCGGGGCTCGCCGTGGTCATGAACCGGTGTCCCAAGATCGAGTACGCGCGACTGCTGCTCTAGTCGGTGATGTCGAATCCGGTTTCCAAGTCCGCCGCCGAGCTTCCCCCCACGAACACGCGGATCGGCCCCGCCTCGACGATCTTGTTGCCGTCCTCGTCGTGATATCCGAGCGCCGACGCCGGGAGCATGAAGCGCACCGTACGTTGCTCGCCGGGCTGGAGCGCGATCTTCTCGAAGCCCTTGAGCTCGCGCATCGGCCGCGAGCGCGAGGCCACGGTCTGGCGCGTATAGAGCTGGACCACTTCCTGGCCGGCCCGCAGGCCCGCGTTTTTCACTTCAACCCGGACCTCGATCTTTCCGTTCGCGCGAACCGCCGGCGCGCTGATTTTGAGCCCGCTGTACTCGAACGTCGTGTAGCTGAGCCCGTGTCCGAACGGATAGAGCGGCGTCGGCTTCTCGTCCACATAGCCGGTCGTGTAGCGGTCTCCCGTCGCCGGCCGGCTGGTCGGCAGATCGCTGTACGAGATCGGGATTTGCCCCACCGACCGCGGGAACGTCATCGGCAGCTTGCCCGATGGCGCCACCTCGCCGAGCAGAACTTCTGCCAGCGCCGTCCGGCCCTCGGTGCCGGGGTTCCACGCGATCAGCATCGACGCGACCAGCTCGTTGGCGGCCGAAAGCGCGAGGGGGCGTCCCGTTTCCACGACGAGCGCGATGGGTTTGCCGATCTTGGAGAGCGCATCCAGCATCTCCTGCTGGACGCCGGAAAGTGTAAGATCCGCCCGCGAGGCGCCTTCCCCCGACACCGTGCAATCCTCCGACACGATGAGCACGATGAGATCGGCGCCGCGAGCGATGCTCAGGGCATGCTCCTTGTCCTTGAAGGACTGCCCGCACGGATCCGCGAACGCTTCCGAGTAGAGCAGCCTCTGCCTGTCGCCGATGCGGGTCAGCAGCGCGTTGAGCAGCGTTTCGGTGCGAGGCTTCTCGAGGTCGGCCGGGCCGTACCAGGAATGGTCGTTCGTGGAGAGCGCGGCCGATCCGATCAGCGCGACCGTGCCTGACGCCTCGGTGATCGGCAGCGTGGCGCCGCTGTTCTTGAGCAGCACGAAGCTCTCCCGCGCCACCTCTCGCGCGCGCTTGCGCACCGTTTCCTCGTCCATCTTGGCGGGGATCTTGCGGACGCCGCCGGGCGAATCCTCGAACAATCCCATGCGGTATTTCACGCGCAGGATGCGGCGCACCGCGGCGTCGACCTCGCTGATTGGCACCTTGCCGGCTTCGACCGCGGCTTCCAGGTGGCGGTCGTAGGCCTTGCTTTCCATGTCGAAATCGATGCCCGCATGCAGCGCGCGGCGGGCGGCGTCCGCGAGGTCGGCCGCGACGCCATGGTTTTTGAGCTCCATGATGGCGGCGAAGTCCGACATCACGAGCCCGTCGAACCCGAGCCGTGTCTTGAGCACATCGGTGATCAGCCGCCGGTTGGCGGTCACGGGCACGCCGTTGACGGTGTTGAACGACGCCATCACCGTTTCCGACCCGGCCTCGATCGCAGCCTGGAACGGCGGGATGTAGCGGTCGAACAGCTCGGGCGCCGAGATCTGCGCGCCATTGTAGTCGCGCCCGCCTTCCGGCGCGCCATAGCCCACGAAGTGCTTGGCCGACGTCGCGAGGCCGCCCTTTCGGTAGCCCCGCACGCGGGCCGCCGCAAAGGCAGCCCCAAGCAGCGGGTCTTCGCCGGCCCCCTCGATCACGCGCCCCCAGCGGGGATCGCGGGAAATGTCGATCATCGGCGCAAACGTGAGATTGACCCCCGTCTGGGCCGTTTCGAGCGCAATGGCCTCGGC
The DNA here is from genome assembly GCF_051860585.1 of Hyphomicrobium sp. Classification (GTDB taxonomy): domain Bacteria; phylum Pseudomonadota; class Alphaproteobacteria; order Rhizobiales; family Hyphomicrobiaceae; genus Hyphomicrobium_C. The sequence continues at coordinate 260,286 of NZ_JBHYDS010000005.1, read as the reverse complement.
GGCGCGCTCGGCCAGCTCCGGCCGCCACGTGGCGGCCCAGGCGATCGGCGTCGGAAACGAGATGTGGAAGGCATAGATGGCGTCGATCGCGAACAGCAGCGGGATCTTGAGGCGGGAGGCTTGGACGACGGCCTCGAAATCCTTGACGTGCGCCGGATTGACGACGTTGAGCAGGCCGCCGATGCGGCCTTGCTTAACCGCTTCAAGCTGAGGCTCGCGCGGGAAGGCATAGGACGGAAAATTCAGCTGGCCCACCTTCTCGGTGAGCGTCATGCGGGCCATCAGCGCCGTGATCTTGGCTTCGATGGCGCGGTCTGCCGAGGGTGTGGCCGTGGGGGTCGAGCGAGCGGGTGTGGAACAGAGCGAGGCCAGCAGGGTCAACAGCAAAAGGCCATGTTTCATCGATGCGCGCCGCCCTTGTGCGTTTGCGAAGAAGCCATGCTATACGGACCCCGAGCCCCGCGTCCAATTCGCATCTTGTGGACTGGGCCATGTGCTACAACATGTCGTCCCGGCAAGGTTCCATTCCACCCGGCGGCCAAGGCGAAGATCTGAGACGATGGAGGGCAAGATGCCGCTCAGCGGCGTCCAGCCGAAGAAACTCGACACCGATCGTTCGGCGCACACGATGCTGCCGATCGAACTCGATGGCGTTGAGGTCGTGTTTGAGGCACGTGCCTACGAAGGCAAGGACGAACATTCCCAGGCGATGGCCCTCATCAATCGCGGCACCGGTGCCGAGGCGAACGAGATCCCGCTCGTCCGCGTCCATTCCGGCTGCGTGACGGGTGACATTTTTCATTCCCTGCGGTGCGATTGCCGCGATCAGCTTGAGGTGGCCCTGCACCGCATCAGCGTGACGCCGAACGGCGTGCTGGTCTATCTGCCCTATCATGAGGGCCGCGGCATTGGCTTGTTCAACAAGATCCGTGCCTATGCGCTCCAGGATCAGGGCCTCGACACGGTCGATGCCAACATCGAGATCGGCGCGCCGATCGACGCGCGTAACTACGAACTCGCGGCGGAGATCCTGCTGAGCCTCGGGTTCGACAAGATCCGCCTGATGACGAACAACATGACCAAGGTCGACGCGCTCGAGCAGGCCGGCATCGAGATCGTGGACCGCATTCCACTGGTCGTTCGCCCCGGCGCCCACAACGAACATTATCTCGACACCAAGCGCCGGCGCATGGCGCACAAGCTCTAGCCCCGCGTTGCCGCAGGGCTCGTTGTCAGGAAACGCCACCTAGCGGTCGCGTCACCAGGCGAGCCCGGCCATGGCCCCGAGCGCCGACGGCCCGCCGGCCGGAAAGAGCGTGGTCAGCTTGGCCTCGTCGATTTCCGCTCCGGTCATGGCCTCGCCTCGATGGATCCCGCCGGCAATGAACAGGGCGTCGAGCCCGGCGGCCGTTGCGCCTGTAAGATCCGTACGCACCGCGTCGCCGATGACCAGGATCCGGTCGTCGCATACTGTCGTCCCACGGATTTTCTCGGCCATCGCTTTGGCCGCCGCATACGCAGCCGCGTGCGGCTTTCCAGCCCAGAACACCTGCCCGCCGATGTGCGCGTAGGCGTCCGCAATGGCGCCCGCGCACAGGAACAGGCGTCCGCCCACATCGACCACGAGATCCGGATTGGCGCATACGAACGGCAGCCCGAGCGCCTTCGCGCGCGACAGCACCTCGCGATAGGTCTCGACCGTTTCGTTGATGTCGTCATTCAGGCCGGTGCACACGATGGCATCCGCGTGTTCCAGGTCCGCTTCCTCCGCGGCTGAGCGTTCGAAGAATGCGGCGTCGCGCGCGCGCGGGCCAATGAAGTAGACGCGCCGGTAGCCGGCGTCGGACATGTGCGCGAGCGCGATCTCGCCCGACGAGACGATCCCGTCGTAGGCGTCGGGAGAAACATGGCGCGCTTCGAGCATCGCGACGACCCGGTGCACCGGCACGGGCGCATTGGTGAGCAGGATCACCGTGCCGCCGCCATCGCGAAACCGGATCAGCGCGTCGGTCGCTTTGGGATACGCCCGGACGCCGTCGTGAACGACGCCCCAGACATCGCAGTAGAGCACGTCGTAGCGCACGAGCAGGTCGCCCGCCTGGGCGAGGATCGGCGGCGGCGCGGATTGGGCAGGGGAAGGGGACGTCATTGAGAAATCCAAGGAGGTCATGGGAAAGGAAGCGGCGGGACGCGTCACATCGCAGGCGGACCGTAAAGCAACTGCGGTGCTCCGATCCAGCCGCTCGCCTGCGCCATAGTCGCCCAGTCCCTGCTCGGTTCCCAGTCCTTGCCCGGTGCGGAGTGCGCTAGGCCAACTGAACGCGCACGACGGCTCCCGTGCTGGCGATCCGCCCGCGCCACACGATCCGCCACGCCGGGTGTTTGATACCAAAGGCAGGCGAAACCCATCCGCCGCCGCCTTGGATCGCCGGGCTTTCGGACGTGCTGTCGAGGGCGCCGCCGCGGGCAAGCCCGATTTCACCGGGCGTCTCGAAGTGCAGGAGAATGGGGGCGCCATCCGCGACCCGCACCGTGACCGTCCGCTCGTCCAGCGTGGCTTCGCAGTCCGCAGCGAGCTGGAAGGCGATCTCGACGGGCAGGGGCGTGTCCGTTCCGAGCAGCCGGTCCCGGATCGCAAAGCCGTCGTTCGTCGCCGACACCGTCCGTTCGTGGCGCACGCCGAAGCTGCGCTCATAGCCGTCGTGCGAGGCGCGAAGCTGCCAGTTGCTTCCCTCGCGCGCGTCGTCGAGGCGCGCGTTCGCCTTGGTGCGCCAGTTGAACGCGCCTGCGATCTCGCTCTGGTTGGCTCCGCCGATTGAAAGCGTCGTGTGGGCCGCCGTGCCGCGGAACCAGTCCCGCCACGCGCCGCCCGAGTGATAGAGGTACGTTCCCGGATCGGCCAGCACCGGCCGCCCGTCGATGGCAGCCACAAGCGAGAGCGCGTCCGCATGGCCGTGTGCGGCGATCGAGAGGTAGCCGAGCGGCCCATGATCGAGCGCCAAGGTCACCGCCCGTCCGCCGCGCGTTTCACGCACAACCGTAAGGCCGCCCTCGGCGAACGTCGCCAGCCCCGCCATCTCGGGAGCGGGAGCGGGGAGCGAAAAAATGGCGTCGCGAAGCTGCGGACTGACAGGCGGCAGGCTATTCGGCTGTCCCGCGAATCCGGCCACGGCGCGCGCGACCGACACGGCATAGCAGGGCTCGTGCGCGCCGAGCGACAGCACACGCCCCTCGTCGTCGTCGCCCATGGCGGGCACACGGCCGCGCGCGTCAGCGAGCCAGGCGATGTAGTGCGCGAAGAGAGCCAGGCGGCGGGACACGGTCTTGGGCAGGGGTGAGCGCGCAGCTTTGGCGGCGAACGCGGAGAGGAGGAGGAATTCCGCGGTGAACGCGCCGTAGGTTGGCGATTGTTCGGCGGGTGTGCCGTCGGCGTGGATTTGCAGGCCCGCTTCGCGCACGAGCACGTCGCGCGCGGCGGCTTCCTGCGCGTCGGCATCCCGAAGGTCCGGCATCGCCAGCGCCAGCAGAAACGTCCCCGCGGCCTCGGCGACCAGATGGTTGTTGGCCGATGAAAAGCGCGATGGAAAGCGCGCGATCCAGAACGCATGCGCGGCGAGCAGCGCGCGCACCCGCCGGACGGTGTCGGCCGAGAAGCGGTCTCCCGCAAGGCTGGCCGCCACGAGGAGGCTGATCGTGCGCAGCGCGCATTCGATGCCGGAATTCCACCCAACGCCGCGGAACGGCGGGTTCGCCTCGTACCAGCTCGCGATGACGTCCTCTATCAGCGCCAGCGCGCGGGGATTGCCGGTCAGCGCCACATCGGCCGCCAGCGGCTGCAGGAACTGAAGCCGGTTGAACTCCCACACGTACTTGATGTCGCCGAAGCGCCGTTCGTGGCGGTATTGGATATCGAACGTGAAGGCCTCCGCGCCCGGCCACAGCCGCCCTGTCACCGGATCGAGACGCCAGAGATCCGGCGAGATCGGAACGCCGGGCAGACGGCGTGGCCAATCGCGTCCGAGCGCGCTGAAGCGGCCGTCGACATGCCGGCGCGCGGCGTCGCCGATGGCGGCGCGCACCTCGGGCGGTGCGGACATCAGCGCCTGCCGCAGTCCTGGAATGACCGGCGCGATCCCTTCGGACGCATACCGCTCCCACCCCTCGGTCAAGGTGCGCGCGCTGAACTTGAGCGCCAGCTCCTGCACGCGATGGAGCACTTCACCGGGGCTCATGCTCTTCAGGCGGCGGACATACCAAGCGAGGGACATCAGCGCACAGCCTCCGACCAGATTGCTGCGAGCCGGCCGACGTAGTCGGCCATGTCGAGGTTCGTCCGATGGAAGTCCCGCGCGGTCTTGCCGAGCCGGATGCGGAGCGGGGCGTCCGTCACCACGCGCCGCAACGCCGCGGCCAGCGCAGGCGCGTCGCCCGGCGGCACCAGCAGGCCGGTTTCGCCGTCGCGCACGATATCCTCCACCGCGCCCACCGGTGTCGCGATCACGGCGAGCCCCGCCGACATGCCCTCGATGACCGACATCGGCAGGTTTTCATCGAACGACGGCAGCACGAGAATGTGGGACGAACGGAGCAGCGCGCGAGCCTCGTCCGGACCGGCCCAGCCCGGCACGTCGACCCGAGAGGACAAGCCAAGAGCCTCGATCCGCTGCCGCGTCTCCGCGACATCTCCGTCGCCCGCGATCACGGCCCGCCAGTCCGCGAGATCCGAGATCGCGTGCAAGGCTTCGACCAGCTCCGGCACGCCTTTGCGCGCCCCGACGCGTCCGAGAAAAAGGATGCGGAGCGGCCCCGGGCCGCCTGCCCCCGCCACATCCGGCATGGCGTCGGACGCATTCGGCAGAATGACGATGCGGTCGCGCGCCTCGGGCACGCGCGCGGCGATGAAGTCGCGCCAGACGCGTCCCAGCACGATGACTCGCGCCGCGCCGCCGATCAGCTTGCGCGCGCTCGCCTGAACCTGCGGGGTGGCCCCATCGAAAAATGTACGAAATCGCGATCCGTGCAGGTGGATGACGTAAGGCACGCCAAGACCCCGGGCGGCCTTGCCGACGATCGCCTTGCGGCGCGCGCTGCCGTCGCTCGAAAGATTGATATGCAAGAGGTCCACGCGCCCGAGAGCCTTGCATCCTGCGAGCTCCACCAGAAACGCGGCAAGATAAACGGGCGAGGCCCAGATGCTGCCTTGTCCGCGGGTGGTCCCGAAACGCACCGTCCAGCGTCCAAGGCGGCCGTCGCCGGTGCCGTCTGGGCCGAGAGCGTCCCGTAAACCATCCATGAGGCGGTCGATGCCGCCGCGTCCGCCCCGCCCGAGGGGGGTCGCCACGAGCACCGTGGGCGGCTTCTCCCACGCGTCAGGTTGTCGCTCGCCGGTCATGCCGCCCCGCCAGATCAGACCAACCGCCCCTCGAATGGGCAGCAATTTCGCGCGCAAATGCAAGGTTGCGGACAGGCCCAACATGCCGTCCGTACCCCTATGAAGTTGTTAACTCGTTTCAGAAGCTTAGCGCGATTTATTCCGCATGCGCGGGCATGGTGGCGGCGTTGTTTAACGAGCCCAGCGGCGCATTGAAGGCAGTACGAGTGAAGATCGCGATTTTTGGACTGGGGTACGTCGGCATTACCGGCGCGGCCTGCCTGTTGGGCGAAGGTCACACCGTTGTCGGGGTGGAAATCAGCGAGCAGAAGAGCCGCATGATCGCGGCCGGCCGGTCCCCCATCGTGGAGACGGGCGTCGACGAGTTGCTGGCGGCAGGCGTGCGCGACGGCCGTTTGTCGGTGGTCGCGACTGCGGGCGAGGCCATTGCCGACGCCGACATCGCGATGGTCTGCGTCGGCACGCCGAGCGCGCCCGACGGCTCCCACAACATGACGTACATCATCAACGTCTCGCAGCAGATCGCCGCCGCGTTGGGCGAAGCCGCGCGCTCGGTGCCGCTGACGGTGGCCTTCCGCTCCACGATGCGGCCGGGCTCGATCGACGGATTGATCCAGCCGATCTTCGACGCCGCGCTGGGCGACCGGCGGAACGAGTTGGTCGAGCTTGTCTACAACCCGGAATTCCTGCGCGAGTCCTCCGCCGTTGCCGACTACATGGCGCCGCCGAAGATCGTCGTCGGCACCGCCGACGGCAAAGCCTCCGCCCGCATGACCGAGCTTTACAAGACGATCGACGCTCCCACCTTCATCACCGGCTACAAGGAAGCGGAGTTCACGAAGTTCGTCGACAACACGTTCCACGCCGTCAAGGTGGCGTTCGCCAACGAGATCGGCCGCTTCTGCGTGTCGCTCGGCATCGATGCGTCGAAGGTGCACGAGATCTTCGTGTCCGACCGCAAGCTCAACATCTCGCCCTATTACACGCGACCCGGCGGCGCCTTCGGCGGATCGTGCCTGCCGAAGGATGTCCGCGCCCTCCAGTATCTGTCCGACGATACCGGATCGAGCGCCTACCTGATCGAATCCCTCATCAAGTCGAACGACGCGCATAAGCGCTTCCTCTACGAGCACGCCACGCGCGACCTCGAAAAGGGCGCCCACGTTCTGATGGTCGGCTTGGCCTTCAAGCCCGGCACCGATGATCTCCGCGAGGCTCCGCAGCTCGATCTCGCGCGCCGCTTGCTGCAGAACAATTACCGCGTCTCGATCTTCGATCCTGCCGTCAAGCCGAGCCAGCTCGTCGGCCAGAACCTCGGCTATGCGTTCGCGCACCTGCCCAACATGGCGAAGCTTCTGGTCTCGGAAGAGGAGGTCGCCGCGACCGCCTACGACCGCGTCCTCGACACCAATGGCCGCGCCAAGCACGTCACCTTCAAGCCCGCACCCGTCGTCGATCTCAACACGCTGTAGGGGCCATGAACGATCAAACCGCACTTCGGATTGAAGACGCCACTGCGAAAGCTAGTCCGGCTGCGCCGCTGGCGGGCCGCAAGATCCTGATCGTCGTTGAGAACCTGCCGGTTCCCTTCGACCGCCGTGTCTGGCAGGAAGCGCGCGCGCTCACCGCGGCGGGCGCGCTGGTTTCCGTCATCTGCCCGGTCGGCAAGGCGCACACCGAAACGTACGAGTGCCTTGAAGGCATTCATGTCTATCGCCATCCGCTGCCGGTCGAGGCCAATTCCGCGGCGGGCTATGCGCTCGAATACGGCGCCGCGCTCTTTCACGAACTCCGCCTGGCCTTCAAAGTGTGGCGCCGCCACGGCTTCGATACGCTTCACGGCTGCAATCCGCCGGATCTCATTTTTCTCGTCGCGCTGCCGTTCAAGCTGATGGGCAAGCGCTACGTCTTCGATCACCATGACATCAACCCGGAGCTCTACGAGGCCAAGTTCGGCCGCCGGGATGTGTTCTGGAGGCTGATGCGGTTCTGCGAATGGCTCACCTTCAAGACCGCCAACGTCGTCATCTCCACCAATGAAAGCTACCGCCGCATCGCCATCGAGCGCGGCGGCAAGAACCCGGATGACGTGTTCGTCGTGCGCAGCGGCCCGGACCTGTCGCGCGTGAAGCACGCGGCGCCGAACCCGGCGCTCAAAAACGGCCGCCGCTATCTGGTCGGCTATGTGGGCGTCATGGGCGATCAGGAGGGCATCGATCTTCTGCTCGAGACGGCGCGCCACATCGTCCACGACCTCGGCCGCGAAGACATCCAGTTTTGCCTCGCCGGCGCAGGTCCGAGCGCCGAGAAGTTGAAGCAGGAGGCCATCCGCCTCGGGCTCGCGAGCCACGTCACGTTCATGGGCCGCGTTCCCGATGATGCGCTGTTCGAGTTGCTTTCCACAGCGGACGTTTGCGTCAATCCGGATCGCGTCAATCCGATGAACGATAAGTCGACGATGAACAAGATCCTCGAATACATGGCGCTCGGGAAGCCCATCGTTCAGTTCGATGTCACGGAAGGGCGCGTCAGCGCCGGCGAGGCGTCGCTCTATGCGCGCGCGAACGATCCGGTGGACTTTGCCGACAAAGTGCTGGAGCTTCTGGCCGACCCGGCGGCGTGTGCGCACATGGGCGCGTTCGGCCGCCACCGCATCGAGACGGAAATGGCGTGGGCGTATGAAGTGCCGCGCCTGATCGCGGCCTACCAGCGCGTGAAGACGAGAGGCTGACGAAGACCGCCATGACGTCGGCAAGCGCATCGGCGCCGAGGCTTGTTCACGTCATCTCGTCGCTGGGCGTCGGCGGGGCCGAGCGGCTGCTCGTCGATTTCATGGCCTCATTGCGCCCCCAAGAGCACGACGCCGTCACGGTCATCGTCATGAACGGGTCCGACCCGGTCATGCTCGCCGATTTATGCAAGACGGGCGTGCGCGTGCTCGCCTGGGATCGGCCGCGTGGCTCGCGCGACCCGCGTTATCTGTTCCGGCTGATGGAGGATATCGGCTCCGGCCCGGTCGTCGTTCACGCCCACAATCGAGGCAGCAAATTCTGGGCGATGCTGGTGCGCCTGCTGCGGCCGAAAACCCGCCTCGTGTTCACCGTCCACGCAATGCACATCGTCGAAGCCTACGGCGCCGTTCACCGCGCGGTCCACAACCGGCTCGTCGATTGCACTGTAGCGATTTCGCGCGCCGTCGCGGCCGAATGCGAAGCGAGTGGATTGCGCAATGTCGTCGTGGTGCGCAATGGCGTCGATCTATCGCGCTTCCGCATCTCCCCCGAATCCGAGGCGTGCCGCCTGGAGCGTGAGCCGGATCGCGTGCCGGTGATCGTCACGGTTGCCCGGCTCGTCCACGCCATCAAAGGCCAGGACGTGTTGATCGAGGCGGTGGCGCGGCTGAAGCAGCGCGGGATGGCAACGCGCCTGCGCCTGATCGGCTCTCCATCGAGCGATCAGCCAGAAACTCCAGCCTACTTGCGCGAGCTCGTCACGCGCCATGGGTTAGAGGGCGACGTGACATTCGTAGAAGGCGTCGCGGATGCGGCGCCCGAAATCCGCGCCGCCGATATCTGCGCCGTACCCTCGCGCGCGGAGGGCTTCGGCCTCGTCATCCTGGAGGCGATGGCGTCGGGCGTGCCCGTGGTCGCGTCGCGGCTCGATGGCCCGGCGGAGCTGATCGAGACCGGACGGACCGGCTACCTGGCCGAGCCAGGAAATGCAGACGACCTCGCCGATAAAATCGCCTTGCTGCTGTCCGATCCCGCGCTCGCCTCGCGCATGGTGCGGGATGCCCGCGCCGTCGCGGATACCCACGACATCGCCGTCATGCGCGACGCGTATTTGGATCTCTACCGGCGTCTCGCGAGATAGGCGGCCGCGGGAAGCGCGCGCGCCGGAGCGAAGGGCCGCAGCAAGACCAGCACCAGGAATGTCGCGATGGTGAGAACACTCGATTTGCCGCCGAGGCTGAGCGAGGTCGTCGCCACGGCGAGGAAGTAGAGCAGCGGCCACACGGCGCCCGGGCGGCAGCGCCGCACGATCGTCCAGCCGTGCGCGAAAAGAGCGGCAAACACGAGACCGGCGACGATGAGCCCGTACGACAGCGCCATGCTGAGCCAGAAGCTCTCGATACCGCGCTCGAGACCGAGAATGCCCTGCCATGTCAGAACCTGCCGATGGTCGGGCGCGAACACGAAATCGCTGAAGGGAATGCGGCCGACAAGTTCGAGCATGTCCCAGCGGGTCTGCGCGCTGCCCGTGTCGTCGGCGAAGCGGTCGAGGATGCGCTCGAAGAAATTGGAATGCGCCAGCAGCAGCAGGCCGATGCCGGCGACCGGCACGGCGACGATGGCCGCCATCATGGCCCGCGTGTCGAGATGCCCGCCGTTGAGAACGGCCAGCAACCGGCGCCCGGCGATCAGCGCGAGCATCAGGAGAGCGAGCACCGTCGCGCCGCGCCCGCCGAACGCGGCCATCGAGGCCAGGCAGATCGCGAACGCCGCCGCCCGCACAAGCGGCCGAAGATCGCGGCCGCCGCCGACGGCCAGGATCACGATGTAGGTGCCCGTCAGCATGGCATTGGCGAGGGGATGGCCGAGCAGCGCCGTGGCCCGCCATTCGTAGTTCAGGTCTTCGCCATCGATGACGAACGGGGTCAGCCGCCATCCGGTCAGGAACTCGCCGATCCCAAGCACGGCATTGCCGATCAGCAGGGCATGCAGCAGCAGCGCCAGCGTGCGCCCCCTCCGTTCCGGGATGACCCGCAGAAGCAGCAACACCAGCGGCGCGGGGAGAAAGGTCTCGAGCAGCGGCGTGAAGGGAATCTTGGTGACCACGATCGCCTGCGCGCAGGCGATGAGCACGGCGCCGATCATGAAAAGAGCAGCCGGCGTTTCGTGAAACGCGCGAACGGCGGCGCTCAGCGGGTCGCCGGTGCCGCAGGCCGCCGCGAGTGCAAGGAAGCAGATGAAGAACGTCGCCGGGTGAAACTTGGTCAGCACGTTGCCGCCCGCGTCGCCGTAGTCGAAACCGAGCGCAGCCAGTGCGAACGGCGAGATCGACAGGATCAGCACGGCGTAGACGGCGAGCGCCGCGGTCAGCAGCCGGCTTTCCGCGCTCGCCCGTGCGACGTGAGGCGCGCGAACGTTCGGCCGGTAGGCAAGGGACGCGGCCGTCACGTGCGCCTCGCGTCCGCGTCGTTGAGAACGATGCCGGCGACTTTGTCCAGCATGGGCGCAAGCACCCGCAAGGTATCGTCGAGGGCCGATTGCGAGGTGACGCCGCTGCGCGTCACGATGGCAATGCGGTCGGCGAGCGGCAGGAGGGCGGAGCCGGACTCGTCCTGGGCGAGCGGGCCCGCATCGATGATGACGAGATCGTAGTCGAGCGCGGCTGCCGCGAGGTTGGCCGCGAGCCGCCGCCGCTCGGCGCGCTTGAGCAGACGCAGGTCGGCCGGCGCGAGCGGCAGGAACGCCAGGCTCGATTTCGCATCCCGGACGGTGTGCGAGGTCAAGGCTTCAGGCTTTGCGAGCAGCGTCGCCCAATCGGAGGAGATATCCGGAGCCAGCGCCGCGGACAGCGCCGCCGCGGACGAGCACGCATCGACGAGCAGAACGCGCTCGCCGCGCAGCGCGCCAGCTTGTGCGATCGCCAGCGCCACGGACGACGTGCCCGTGCCGTGCGAGGCCCCGACCATCATGACGGCCGTCGGATAATCCTGATGGCGATCCTGCTCGAATGCCGCGAGCAGTTGCAGGATACTCTGCCGGTAGGCGCCGTCCGCCGGGCCGTCGGGCTCGGAGACTGCGACGAGCGCGCGTCCGAGTTCGCCCTCCCCATTCTCCGCACGGAGTGTCGCGCCGCGTCGGCCGAGCTTGAGGAGTGACGGCGGCCCGGACACCAGCGACGGCACCGGGAACAGGGCGTGCTCGCTCAGTGCCGGTGCCCGCGAGGTCGATCGAACGGTGGGAGCCAGTTGCTCGCCGGCCAGCGCCCGCACGATGCCGAACCCGAGGCCCGCGAATGCGCCGAGCCCAAGCACGAGGATGTTGATCGGCCAGCTCGGCACGGCCGGAGCGGTCGCCGGAGAAACGACACGCGCGTAGGGAATGGAGATCTGCTCCTGCTCGCGCGTTTCCTTGGCGCGTTGCAGGAAGGTGCCGAGCACATCGCGGCTCGTCGCCACGTCCTGCTGCAGTTCGCGCAGCTTGATTTGCGCGGTCGATGACCGCGAGACTTCGGTCTTGCTCGTCTCGATGATCGTTTGCAGCTCGCGCTCGCGCCGCGATGCCACGTCGTGTTCGGCCGTCAGCGCGCCGGAGAGACGGCGCAGTTCGGCGTCGATTTCCGCCTGGATTTCCCCAAGCTGGGAGCGGGCCTCGATCATCACGGGATGGCGGCCCTTGAGCTGCGACTCGAGCGACGCGACGCGGCGCGAAACCTGCGCATGCTGTTCGCGCAGCCGCTGGATCGTCGGCGAACGCACCGCCTCCGGCATGCTGTCGAGCGCCGCCTTCGTGGAGCGTGCGGCGCGGATCGACTCGAGCCGGCTCTTCGCCTCGGCCGCCGTCGCGCGCGCGGTCGCGAGCTCACCGTTGAGCTTGCCGAGTTGCTGCTCGTCGAACATGCCGCCTTCGGAAACCGTGATCCGGTTGCGCTGCTTGAATTCGTCGACTCGATCCTCGGCTTTCCGCACTTGCTCGCGCAGTTCGCCGAGACGGCTGTTGATGAGTTCGTTCGCCCGCCGCTCGTCGTCGGCGCGTGCCGAGGTCTGGTTGGCGAGATAAAGGCTCACGAGGGTGTCGGCGATCTGCGCCGCCTTCGCCGCCGATCCGGAGCTGACTTCCACTTCGACGATGTAGGTGCGCGGCGCGCGAATGATCTTGACCTTCTTGGCGAGCTTGGCCGCGGCCAGTGCCTTGGCCGGGACCGCGTCCGAGGACGCCGAAAAGAGAGTGCGGAGTTTGGTCAGCGGGCCGGTGCCCGTGAATTCGCTATCCGTGTCCAGGCTCAGCGTCTCGACGACGCGCTGCATCATCGCATCCGAGCCGATGATCGAAACCTGGCTGTCGACGATCGCAAGATCGGCGCCGCTGCTGTTCGGCGCCAGCCGCTCTTCGTTGACAACGCGATTGGGCAGCGGATTGATATAGAGGACCGAGCTCGATGTGTAGGTCGGCGGAGTAACGACCAAATACGCGACGGCGAGCCCGAGAGCGATCAGCGTGGAGGCCGCGATTTCGCCGGAACGCCGGCGCAGCACCGCCAGCAGCCCGGAAAAATCCGTCGGCCCGGCGTGCGCCTCTTGCGCGGCCATGGCGTAGTTCGAACTCATCATCATCACTTGCGCTCGACTGAAACTGCCGGATGTCCCGCCCCGGAGGATGCACGCACAATTGTGCCCAATCGGCGTCAAATGAAACATGTCGTTAAGCAGTTGGTTACCGCGCGGCCGGCGAGGCGGATGCGTGCGGCGGACACGCTTCCAGCATCCGCCGATGTGGGCAGATGTCTGACGATCCGTAGGCGATGCAGATATTAACGAACGCTTTACCAAGCTATTGAGATGAAGCCAGATTTGCTCCATCTATGCCCGGTTGCTGAAGCAATCGGCCGCCTCGCGGCTGAGAGGGTCTACGTCCGCGTATCAAAATGGAAATTTCAAGAAAACCGGTCAGCCGCAGCGCTGAGATCGAGCCGCTGCCGCGTGGCATGTCGAGCACGACATTCGCGATTGGCGTCTTCGCGCTTAGCATCGTCGCGGTGCTCGGCTTTGCCGTGGCGATTGGCGCTCTATTGGAATTCTTCGTCTCGGATCGGATCGAGAGCCTTCGCCCCTACGTTTTGGCGGGCCTGCTGACCGGCCTTCTCTATGCCGTGCCCCATCTTGTGATGGAAACGTCGGCGCGCTGGCCGGGCGTGGCGCAAGGCGGTGCTCCGAGCCGCAAGTTCGAAATCTGGACGTTTGCGAACCTGATCCTGGCGCTCGTCTCGACGGTGCCGACCGATCGCGACCTGCTGTCGTACGGCTACCTGGCCTTATTCTATGCCGCGGGTCTGGGTCTTCTCACCGGTTTGTCGATGGGCGCGTCCGCGGTCCGCGCACACCTCGTCGAAACCGGCCGTATCCGGGGACGCCGCATTATGGTGCTCGGCCCCCCCGCGGAACTTGAGACGATGACCGAGCGTGCGGCCAGCAGCCGGCAGGGCTTCCATGTCGTCGCCGCCGAGGTGTTGCCGACGCACGCACTGAGCGACAATCGCGCGGCGATGTTGAAAGCCATCGATGACGTGACGTATCGGGCGCGGACGCTTGCCATCGACGACATCATCGTATCCAGCACCGCGTTGGCCGACAGCGACGTCATGATGCGCCTGTCCGGAATCCCGGCCTCGGTCCACATTCAAACGCTGATGCCGCTCGATCGGTTTGCGGGCGTACGCGTCGCGCAGTTTTCCGAGCTGTCCGCGCTGACCGTTTCGCTGCCGCCGTTGGCTCCGCTGCAGCGAATCTGCAAGCGCGTCTTCGACATCGCGCTCGCCTCGCTGGCCGTCGTTGCGCTCTTTCCGCTGCTGGCCGTCGTGGCGCTGATCATCAAGCTCACGAGTCCCGGCCCGGCGTTGTTCCTGCAGCGCCGCCGCGGCTTCAACATGGGCGAATTCCGGATCTGGAAGTTCCGCACGATGACCGTGGTCGAAAGCGGAGCGGATCTCGCTCCAGCCGATCAGGATCAGAGCCGGCTGACATGGATCGGGCGTCACCTGCGCCGATTGAACATCGACGAGCTTCCCCAGCTCTTCAACGTCATCAAGGGCGACATGACGATGGTCGGCCCGCGCCCCCATGCGCTCGAGGAGGACGATCTGTTCTCGCAATGGATCGAGACCTACAGCTCGCGCGCCAAGGTCGTCCCCGGCATTACCGGCTGGGCTCAGGTGAACGGCTGCAGGGGCCGGGCATCGACGATGCAGGTGATCAGGAAGCGCGTCGAATACGACAGGTATTACATCGAGAACTGGTCGATGATGTTCGACCTGCACATCATCGTCCTCACGCTTTTTTCACCAAAAGCCTATCGTAACGCGCGCTAGCAGGCGTTCCCGGCCCCGCCAGGCCACCGGTTAAAGCAATGTTATGCGATTTGCGCTATCGTCCCGGTCTAGAGTTTCTTGTGTCGCCCGAGGAGTTTGTCATGCGTTTACGGGTTTTCGCTTTGCTTGCGGCTGCCGTCGGCCTCGTGCTGACGCCGCTCGCGGCTGAAGCCGGCCATCGCCGCGCGCCGCGCGGTTACGGCGAGGTGCAGGTCGTGCACCACTACGGCTACTATCCGCGCTATCGCAACGTCTATCACCGCGACTTCTATACCGACCCCTACGCGTATCGGGCGTCGCCGCGCGGCTACTATCCGTACTACAACTCGGGCTACTGGCGTCCGACCGAGGAGCTGCGCTATCGCCGCGCCTGCTGCCGTCCGTACTCGGGGTTGCCGCCTTACTATCAGGCTTGGGGCTACCCGAAGCGCTATTACAACCATCGCGCATCGTACCGCAGCTATCACCGCCACCGCCACCATCGCCATTGGTAGAGCGATCTGATCCGGACACGCAAAGGCCGCTCTTTCGAGCGGCCTTTGGCGTTTTTCGGCTACGCGAAATCCGCGTTCATGCCCCATTCATGCGGCATGGTTTTTTCTGATGTCATGAACTTTTCCGTTCCGCGTTGCGTTGTCTGCGCGGATCACTCTTGAGATTGGGACCTGACCCATGATGAAGAAGCTTATGCACGCACTGATGGCCTTGACCTTGATCGCCGGCGTGAGCGCGTCGTCGATCCAGCCTGCGGAAGCAGGCCGCGGAGGCCGTGTTGCAGCCGGTGTTGCCGCAGGGATTATCGGTCTTGGCATTCTCGGCGCTTACGGCCATGCCCGCGACCGTGAGTATTACCGCGCGAGCGGCGAATGCTATCCCGGCCCTGAGGAATGCGGCTGGCGCGACCGCCGCTGCTTCGAAAACAGGTATGGCGAAATGGTCTGCCGTGGCGGCCGTTGGACCTGCTGGCGCCCGACCTACTGCGATTGATCGGTTAGACGCGTTTGAGGTTCGAGGGCGGTGCCGTTTCGGCGCCGCCCGTTTTCGTGCGCGTCGTATGTTGGTGTCAGGTCGTGGCGCCTGCGCGCTTCCGCGAGATCGCCGCCCAGTGCAGCGTCACCGCTGCGGCATTCGACACGTTGAGACTGTGCAGCGATCCGCCGGTTGTGATTGAGACCAGCCGATCGCACGTTTGCGCGGTGAGTTCCCGCAGGCCCTTGCCTTCGGCGCCGAGCACGATGGCACACGGCCCCTCGAACGACTGGTCTTCCAGCCGCACGTCGGACGCGCCCTCGAGGCCGATGAGCTGGAAGCCCTGAGCCTTGAGATCCTCCATCGTCTTCGCGAGATTTTGCACCGGCAGCACCGGGACGAGGTCGAGCGCGCCGGACGCCGCTTTCGCGAGCACGCCATTCAGCGGCGGACTGTGGCGTCGCGTCATGATGAGACCGGCCGTCCCGAACGCGGCCGCCGAGCGCAGCACGGCGCCGAAATTGTGCGGGTCCGTGACGTGGTCGAGCAGCACGAGCGGCCCATGCGTCTTGGCGCGCGCGATCAGCTCGGCCAGCAGCGGCTCCTCGAGCGGTTGCGCTTCGAGCAGCAAGCCCTGATGCACGGTGTCCGGGCCGAGCAGATGGTCGAGATCGCCCGGTGTCGCGCGGTCGATCAGCACGCGGCGGGCGGCGATCACCTCGGCCAGGCGGATTTCCGCGTTCTCGGTCGCGAGCAGGCGAACGACGCGGCGGTGTTTATTGTTGAGGGCGGCTTCCACCGCATGGCTGCCGAAAATACGCACGAGGCCGTCGTCGATGTCGCGGCGCGCAACGGGCGGTTGGCGTCCGTGGCCGGACCGTCCTGGTCCTCCGGGACCGCTAGGGCGATCACCACCGCGTCCGCCGGACTGGCCACCAGAGTGTCCGCCGGGGCGCTTTGCGCCTGGGCCCTTCTGCCAAGGTTTGCGGTCTGACTTGCCCGCCCGGCTGTCTTTCATGGTGAGGTGTGCTCCGGATGGCGGCGATGCCGCCCAACGTCAGACCCATACGGGTTTTCGCCCGCTTTTCCAATTGACATTGGGGGGCCGGATTACCATAAGGACGGCGTTGCCCTGCCGCTCGGCGCGCGCAGGGCGATTTTGTTTGATAGGCCGGATGGAAAGCCGTTGGCGCGCCGCCACGGAGGAGACCGGTCTACCGGATTGGCACGGAGAGGTGCCCGAGTGGCTAAAGGGGACGGACTGTAAATCCGTTGGCTTCGCCTACGCTGGTTCGAATCCAGCCCTCTCCACCACCAATCCCAAATCCAGCCGGCAGCACGTCCTAGGTAGCGCGATCGTGGCCTCGAAGGTCACTCCTGCAGGCCGGCTTTGCGCAGGCCCTCGGCGAACATGGCGAGATGCGCCGCGCCGTGGATCGGAATCCGATCCTTGATATTTGAGACACGCAGCTTCGGATCGAGGCGGCGCCAATCCGCAAATGCACGCCGTACTTTGGGGCGGGGCCACGATTTGGTTGTCGGGCCACGCGCTGTTTCATTTTTGGGAAGTGGCCGTGGGGATCTGCACGCCTTCGAACCTCGCGCGCGATTTCCCAGCTTGACGCTCTGGGCGATCTCCGATGCGCGGGTCGCCCGTTCCGCAACCGCTTGAACGTCCGCAAACCGCTTGAGCGGACGCGTCACCCGGCCGGCGCTCGGCCGTCCGGGCGACGCGATGCCGGTGATCAGTCGCGGTCGTTCCAGCCTTCCTTCGAAAGCAGCGGCGTGATGCGGCGGACCGAGACGCGGCGGTTGATGCGCGACGGCTCCTCCGTCGGCACCTTGAGATATTGCTCGCCGTAACCCTGGGTCGTGAGGTTCTCGGGCGGCACATCGAACACGTCCGAGAGGATGACCGCCACCGTCTCTGCGCGCCGGTCAGAAAGCGACAGGTTGTCAATGTCGGAGCCCACGGCGTCGGTATGGCCCTCGATCAGGAAGACCTCATCCGGCGAGCGGTTGAGAATACGCAGCATCGCCTTCGCCATGCTCTCGAGCTTCGGATACTGATCCTCGCCCACCTCCCACGATCCGAAGCCGAAATTGACGGCATCGAGATCGACGCGCCGCATGCGCTCCAGAACGGAGTAGCTGTGACGTACTTCGTCGAGCGAGTAGCCGCGGTCCAAGCGTTCCACCGGGGGCGCCATCAGGGTGTCGTAGACTTCTTCGGAAGAGGCGCGGTCGTAGTCGACGATGTACTCGTCACGCGGAATGCGGATGCGCGGCGGTGGAAGCTCGACGTAGGCATCGCGGTAGTCGCGATCCTCGTCGAACCGTGAGTGGCGATGGCGGCCGTAATAGTGGCGGTTGTCGATCAGCACGAGCTCACGGCCGTCCCGATCCCTGCGGCTGCGGCGGTAAAGTTGTCCGTCGTCATCCTGCAGCGAATAGATGAGTGCGCCAGCGAGGCCCATCGTCACGATCATCGTCAGGCCGTCCTTCCGCCGCTCGCGCCGAACCTCGCGGCCCGTCCGCTTGAAGCGGTTGCTCTCGTCGTGGCGAATGAAGGAGCGGTCGTTCTGCCGGATGATGACGCGATTGTCGGGCTCGATGATGTCGCGGCGGCGGCCGTCGAACAGCGTGCGCTCCTTGCGGCCGTTACGCACGTCGTCGAACTTCTTCGTCGCATCGGGACGCCAGTTCTCGACTTCACGAAAACCGCCTAGATTCTTATCGCCACCCTTATTGCCGCCACCCTTGTTGAAGTCACGGGCCTGATCGCGCGCGCGCTGGAACTCTTTGTCGGCGGCGCCCCGGTCGAACGCTTTCGGCGGTGTGCCAAAAATCGCCTTCCCATTCGCCGCTCCGCTCCAATTGCCCTTGGGCCCTGCGCCTTGCGTCTGTTTCAGCGCGTTCTGACGAGCGGCCTCCGCGTCGAGCTGCTTCTTGCGGACCGCGTCGTCCCGCGCCTTGAGCGCGTCCTGGCGCGCGCGGGTGGCATTGTCGACGGCATCCTTGCGCTGCTGCAGCGCCTTGTCGCGCGCCTGGACCTTGTCGTCGATGGCTTTCTGGCGGTTCTTCAGCGCCTCGTCGCGCGCGCGGATGGCGTCCTGCTGTTGCTGCAGGGCCTTCTGCTTGGCCTGCTCGCCCTGGAGCTGCTTCTGCTTGAGAGCGTTCTGCCGGGCCTGCTCGTTCTGAAGTTGTTTGTCCTTGATGGCGTTCTGGCGGTTCTTGATCGCCTCATCGCGCGCTTTGATCGCGTTCTGCTGTTGCTGAAGGGCTTTCTGCTTCGCCTGCTCGCCCTGGATCTGCCGGTTCTTCAGCGCCTCGTCGCGCGCCTTGATCGCGTTTTGCTGCTGCTGGAGCGCCTTTTGCTTCGCCTGCTCGCCTTGGAGCTGCTGTTGCTTGACGGCGTTCTGACGGTTCTTCAACGCCTCGTCGCGTGCTTTGATCGCGTTCTGCTGCTGTTGCAGGGCCTTCTGCTTGGCCTGCTCGGCCTGGATCTGCTTTTGTTTGATGGCTTTCTGGCGCGCCGCGTTTGCGTCTGCGGGGTTGCCGCCGTTGTTGTTGCCAGGCGGGGGGTTGCCTTCTGCCCAGGGCTGCTTCTGCGCAAGCTCGATACGCCCATCCATCGGGGTCTTGTCGCTGCGAATAGTGTCCGCGCGGGAAAACCCCGGAGCGGAATCGTGTCCGGGCACTTCGGAGACGGCGCGCCCCGAGTTGAAGAAAGCGAGCGGAAGAGCGAGGAGGAGGGGGACAGCGCGAAGGGTCATACTGGGTCCATGTTCAAAGGGCCGGAGTAAAAAAGGGCCAGAGTCGAAGGGCCGGTGTCAAAGGCCCGGAGTCACCCCAGGGCGGGGCTGCGATCGAGCGAGAAGCCTCTGCCGGCGGAAACTGCCGAACGCAACACTCTATCCATCAAAATCACTCTACCGATCGAAACCGCGCAAATCATGGCGCAGGCGGGTCGGACACCAGTTGAATTTGCTGGAAATTTCGACGGAGCGTTGGCAAAAATGACTTGTCCTGAGGAAGCCCTGACGGCGGCGCGGCCGGTTGATCTTCCGGGCCAGCATCCGCTTTAAATCCGAATGCGACGAAAGCGATGCCCGGACAACACGATCCGCCCGCGCCAGCACTCAACCGATGATGACGAGCACCAGCCGATGATCAGGCCGAGCCGACCCGCCCGCCGCACGCTCGAGCGAGCACGCAACGCACTCCAGCGAGCACGCTTTGCGACCGGATGCGCCGTGGCGCTGGCGGCTTTCGCGAGCGGAGAGGCCGCAGCAATCCCTGGCCGGTACTGTGGGAACATCGTGGAAAGCGGCCAGTCATCGGGGGCCACGCAGGAAGAAGCGTTGAAGACGGCACAGACACGGTGGTCCTCGCGAGCGGGTGCTCTCGGACCGGGCTACGAAAACTGGGAGAGCGCCGGCGAGCGCGCGCTCGAATGCGAGAAGGAGGGCCCCGGCACGTTCAGGTGCAAAGCGACTGGACGACCATGTCTCCCGCCAGGCACGCTTCCGAAAGTCGAGATGTGAAAGGCCGCCGCGTGCCCTGAGGCATCGAGGCTCAGTGCAGCGCGAGGCTTGGCGATGTCAACGGCCGGCGGTTGTCGGTCGGCGCCAACGCGGACCCGAACCGCGCCGCGGCGGCAGCCAGAACCGGCGCTTCGCTCCGTCCGGAGAATTCCGCCGCCGCATCCGCGATGTCGCCGCGATCCCCCCGGACTCCCGCCTGCATCAGCAGAAGCAGCAGCCACTCGTCTTCGGTCACCTTGAGACGGCAGGACGGACATTGCGGAGACAGGTATCCGAAGCTGCCCATCCGTTCGGCGCGCATGGCGCGGATGATCCCGGTAATGCGCGAAGCGATCAACGGGCCATTGTCCGCGCCGTAACGCATCTCGGCGTGACTGATCGCGCGGTCGCAGCCTTCGGCGCGGTTGTGTTCGTAGCTCATGCAAGTGAGACGAACGAGATGAAGCCATTCCCGCTCCATCTCGCCAAGGTCGTTCACGTCGAAATTGTGCGAGAGCGCATTTGCGTCGGTGCACATGGTGAGCTCCAGCCTCCGCACGCGCGCTCGTGAAGAACGCATGAGAGAAAAAGGGCGGCGGCAGCGACCAGCCGATCTCGGAAGAACGATCGGAAGATGCGCTGCCGCCAGTGTGGAGGCCCAGGCAGTGCGGGAGGCGTAACTGGGTCCCCAGAGCGCATCGTTGAATTCCAGCGTAAGCGGTGGGGTTAGTCACCGAACGCGCCTGCGGCGAAACAGGCAAATCACGATGCGGACTTGCGGACCATAGTAATCTGGATATAAATAGTCAACAATAGATCGGCGCCACAACGCCGCGCCCGCAGCACGTTACGCCATCAGCACGATACGGAAGAGCGATGTCCGGAGACGACGATAATCACAACTCAGGACAACGCGTCGTCCAGCCGTCGCGTGCGGTCACGATCGTCCGCCACAAGGTGTCCGATCTGATGAGGGGTGGCCGCGAGGCGGTCCTCGAACACGACGGCGCCGACTATCACCTTCGCATCACGGCCAACGGGCGATTGATCCTGACCAAATGACAGATGAGGTGAGGGCATGATCGCGTTTCTCAGGCAGGTCCGCCGGTTGATCGGCGCAGTCGCAGGCGATGTCGAAGCCACCGAGCGCCAGCCGTAAGCGCCCAAGGGGTCCATGAAAGCGGGTCCACAAAAGCGGGTCCGATAAATTGGAATGTGCTCCGCTTCTCGCACGCCCCTCCTGACGCCGTCGCCATGGTGAGGTAGACCTGTCGGCTGTCACAAATTGGCGGTTCGGGAGGACCTCACTATGAGCACGAGCAAGACAACGGCGCCGCGCGTCGAAACCCTGTCGCTGCATGCGGGCTGGCGCGCGGACCCCACCACCGGCGCCGTGGCCGTCCCGATCTACCAGACGACGTCCTATCAGTTCCGCGACACGGAGCACGCCGAGAACCTGTTCGGCTTGAAGGAACTCGGCAACATCTACACGCGCATCATGAACCCGACGACGGACGTGCTGGAAAAACGCATCGCCGCGCTCGAAGGTGGCGTGGCTGCGCTCGCCGTCGCATCGGGACAGGCGGCATCGGCCTTCGCCGTCCAGAACCTTGCCCACGCCGGCGACAATGTCGTGAGTTCGACCGATCTCTACGGCGGGACTTGGAACTTGTTCGCCAACACGCTGAAGGATCAGGGGCTCGAGATCCGTTTTGTCGATCCCTCCGACCCGGAGAATTTCCGCCGCGCA
Organism: Hyphomicrobium sp.; assembly: GCF_051860585.1. Classification (GTDB taxonomy): domain Bacteria; phylum Pseudomonadota; class Alphaproteobacteria; order Rhizobiales; family Hyphomicrobiaceae; genus Hyphomicrobium_C. Next base: position 238,556 of record NZ_JBHYDS010000005.1, on the reverse strand, counting down.
ACCGACTCCCGCACGCGCGCCTACTACGCCGAGACCCTGCCGAACCCGAAGCTCGCCGTATTCCCGATTGCAGAAGTGGCCGCGATCGGCCGTCCGCTCGGCATCCCGCTGATTGTCGACAACACGGCGGCGCCGATCCTGTGCCGGCCGCTCGATCATGGCGCGGCTATCGTCGTCTACTCGTCGACGAAGTACCTCGGCGGACATGGCACGTCGATCGGCGGCGTGATCGTGGATGGCGGCACGTTCGACTGGGCGGCTCATGCCGAGCGCCAGCCTGCGCTCAACACGCCGGATCCGAGCTATCACGGCGCGGTCTGGACGGAGGCCGTCAAACCGCTCGGCCCCATCGCCTACATCTTGAAGGCGCGCGTGACGCTGTTGCGCGACCTGGGCGCGGCGCTCTCGCCGTTCAATGCGTTTCTCCTGTTGCAGGGCGTCGAAACGCTCGCGCTGCGCATCGCCCGCCATTCGGAAAATGCGGCGGCGGTGGCCGCCTGGCTCGCGAAGCATCCGGCGGTGACGCGCGTCATTCACCCGTCGCAGCAGACCGGCGTGCAGCGCGAACGGGCAACACGCTATCTCTCCGGTGGCGAGGGCGGATTGGTCGGCTTCGAACTGTCAGCGGGTCGGCAGGCGGGCCGCCGCTTCATCGATGCGCTCAAGCTTTTCTATCACGTCGCCAACATCGGCGACACGCGCAGCCTTGCGATCCACCCCGCGTCCACGACCCACTCCCAGCTTACTGGCGAGGAGTTGATGGCCACCGGCGTGACCGACGGCTACGTGCGGCTCGCAGTCGGCATCGAGCATATCGACGACATCCTGGGCGACCTCGATCAGGCGCTCGCCACCGCGACCGCATGAGTGCGCGCCCGGGACGGATATCGGGGCATACGCGAGACATGGACAAACAAAGCCCCGAGCTTCGCCAGAGGCTCGGAGGCGGGATGCATGGGCCCGCCAGATCCACGTCCTTGCGGCAAATCGGATGTTTTCCAGCTCAGCGCGCCGTCGATCCCCCTGCGAGGCGAGCATTAAGCGGCGCTGTGATATAGTGTTGCACTTCCAAAGCGCGAACTGTTAGCCATTCTATAGACAATCACGTGGCGTCAATTGCGCATCCGCAACCAGGGCGGCGTACATCGGGAAGGATACCTCGGTACTTTGGCTGACATGCAGGAAGCGAGAAAAGCGATGCATGGATGGGGTCAGGAAGCTGCGGCGAGAAAGCTGCCCGTAGCCGCTCTGCTGGCCCATCCGCCGATCGTCATCGGATTGCTTTATCTTGCGAGCTACGCGCTGCTGGACTGGCTGAGCTTCATCAGCCCGATTGCGCCCGTGGGCGTCACTCCCTGGAACCCCGCGACCGGGCTGAGCTTCGCGCTCGTTCTGCTGCTTGGGCGCGAATACGTGCCGTGGCTGTTTCTCGCCCCGCTCGTCACCAGCGCGCTCGTGCTCGATTTGCCCGTGCCCATCCTCGTCCATGTCCTCGGCGCCATTATCGTCGGTGCGGGCTACGGCATTGCGACCAGCATCTTGAATTTGCCGCGTCTCGCATTCGACCGGACCCTCAGCACCAAGCAATCTCTTGTGCTGCTGATCACGGTAGCGCTTGTGAGTACCGGTATCGTCGCGGTGACGTACGTTGGCTTGCTTGCCGCCTTTGGCCTCGTGCCGAGTGGCGAGTTCGTGATGACAGCCACCCAGCTCTGGATCGGCGATATGATCGGCGTGACGGTGCTGACGCCATTCCTGCTCATCGTTTCGACGCGGCGGCGCATCCTCGTGCCCTCATTCGAGCTGGCCGCGGTCATCGTTGTGCTAGCGCTCACGCTTGCGGCGGTTTTCGGCCTTTCGGACACGTTCCGCGTCAAGCAGTTCTATCTGTTCTTCCTGCCCGTCATGTGGATGGCGGTGCGGTTCGGCCTCGAAGGCGTGACGCCGGGTTTGGTGATCGCGCAAATCGGCCTGATGACCGCCATGCACTACGCCGGCGTGAATGCGAACGAGATCACCGCCTATCAGGCTCTGATGATCGTGCTGTCCTTGACCGGCCTGACCATCGGCGCGGTGGTGAACGAGCAGCAGAAAACGCAGGCGCAACTGCGCCAGAACCAGGAAGCGCTCGAACGCGCCGCTCGCCTCGATACCATGGGCGCCTTCGCCGCCGCTCTCGCGCACGAGATCAACCAGCCGCTGACCGCCATTTCGAACTACACGCGCCTGGCCAAGATGGCCGTCGAGAAGCAACCGCCCGACAACGAAGCCGCGCGCGAAGCGGCCAAGAACGCCGTTGCTCAGGTCGACCGGGCGGCGGAAGTCGTGCGCCGCTTGCGGGATTTCATCCGGCTCGGCCACAACGAGATGCGATCGCACTCGATGACGGACCTGATCCGGGAGTCGATCTCCCATTGCCAGTTGGACGCGCAGGCAAAGAACTTGACGCTGGAAACGCGCGCGCTGCGAACGCTTCCGCCCGTCCTCTGCGACGGCCTGCAGATTCAGCAAGTATTGATTAATCTTATCCGCAATGCGGCCGAATCCATAGCCTCCGGCGCGCGGCCCGATGGCCGGATCAGTGTCGAAGCGGAGCTGTCCGGTGCTCGCGTAGTTGTGACCGTTCGTGACAACGGTCCAGGCTTCGATCCGGATATCCTGGAGCGCGCACTGACGCCGTTCACGACGACCAAAGACGAGGGCTTCGGCCTCGGATTGGCGCTTGCGCGGTCGACTGCGGAATCGCACGGCGGCCAGCTTTCGGTGGAAAGCACTGGCGGCGGCGCGTCGGTTTCCTTTACACTTCCCACGGCCAACCCGAAATGAAACGCGAGGAAAGCAAGTGACCGTAGCTTTGATCGATGACGATTCCGCAGTTCTGCATTCCATGCGGCTGCTGATCGAGAGCCGTGACATCCCTGTCGCGTGCTATGAATCGGCCGAGGCCTTCCTGAAGGAACTCCCGGCCGCCAAGCCCGCATGCGTTGTCGCGGACGTGCGTATGCCCGGCATGACCGGCCTGGAACTGCAGCGGGAGTTGAAGCACCGCAATCAGGAAGCCCCGCTCATCCTCATCAGCGGCCACGCCGATGTATCGATGGCCGTCGAGGCCTTGAAGCAGGGCGCCTTCGACTTTTTCGAAAAGCCTTACGATGGCGAGCGTCTTGCCGCGAGCGTGTCCGATGCCGTGCAGAAGGGCCGTCAGCGCTCCAGCGAGAACGTCGAGCGCGACGACATTGCCGAGCGTTTGAAGGGGCTCTCTCCGCGTCAGCGCGAGGTCCTCGAGTTCGTCGCCTCCGGCATGTCGAACAAGCAGATCGCCGCCAAGCTCAACATCAGCCCGCGCACCGTCGAGACCTATCGCGCCTGGGTGATGGAGCGCATCGGCGCGCAGAACGTCGCCGATCTGGTTCGCAAGGTGAGCGCGTTTCTGCCGGCGGAAACGAAATAGCCAGGCGGGCGTATCGGGAACTTTCGTGAGTGATTGCGGGTTAAATCGCCATAGCACTTAGGCGACGCAAGCCGCGCCGCACAGAACGAAAGATCTCAAGATGCGATACATAGTTTTATGGGCCATGGGCGTTCCAATCGCCGGTTTGATCGTTCTTCACCTTCTCGGAATGATCTGATCGGGCCAGCCCTGGACAATCGACAAAGCCGGCCCACGTGGGCCGGCTTTGTTGTTTCGAGCGGTGTGAACGGAATTGGATCGCCGGCCGCCAAATCTGGCGTTCAAGATCAGGCGTCATCGGGCGTCAGTGCAACCCGGCCTGTTCGACCATCGGCAGTTCGGGCGTAATGCCCTCCTCGATGAAGGCGAGGTCGGACAGGATGCTCGCTTGCACGAGCTCTTCGGCGATGCTGCGCCGGATGTCGCCGATCGCTTCTTCGAGTTCGCACTGCTCCGACCAGCGCAGCAGCGCTTCGTAAAGCGTGATTTCGTATCGCTTGAGGGCCAGGAGTGCGGCGGCGCATCCCTGCGTGCCGCCTTCGTGCGCGCCTGAGCAAGATTCCATGGCTTCCCGCAGCAAGGCTGTCGCCACCCAAGAGGCTTCCGTCCGCGGCTCGAGAAAGAGGACTTCGAACAGCTGCTCGATGCGCCGCAGCTGATCCTGCGACTGCCGCTCGATCTCACGGACGGCGTGCACAAGCCGCTCGTCGCTCACGGCGGCGGCGATGGCCCGCATGGTGACCATCAACTGCTTTTCGGTATCGTAGATGTGGCGCAACGTACGCATGTAGACGCGTTCGAACTTGTGCATGGCGCGACATCCGTCTCCGGCACACTGGCTGTGCCTCCCGGCACTGGCAATGACGGTAACGCGGCAGAATGCGGGCAGTTCCCTGCAGCGCAGCATCGCCGCCTGACGAACGGCGAAAAAAGTTCGATTTTCGGCTGCCTTATCGCTTGCTGCGCGTGGTGAAGCGCACGTTGCCAAGCCCGGTGCCGATCGTGAGTGCGCCCCAGTGCTTGTAGGTGCGCATGGTGGGCAATTCGCTCAAGCCCTGCACCACAGCGTCGTTGTGCATCACAACCGCCGTCTCGTGCTTCCCGATCTCCGGGATGGCCTCGCGAATGGTGGCGGGAAGATTGAACCCTTTGCTCTGCCAGTTGCCGGGCAGATTCTGCGCCCCGGTCTCGATGGACCCATCCGCGTTGATCAAGCCTGGACAGCCCACTCCGATCACCGGTGCGAGGTTGATCTTCGCCTTCGCCGCCTGCTTGAGAAGATCCTTCAGCATGTCCGTCATGCGCTCGACGGCTTCGTCACGCTTGGTCTTCTCGTCGCCATGCCGCCACAGCTCCGACTTCCACACCTCGGCCTTTTCGAGCTTGGACGACTTCTTGAGGTTCAGCTCCACGAGGCCGGTGCGGATGTTCGTGCCGCCAATGTCGACGGCGAGAATTCCGTCGAAGCCTTCCAGCGTCCACGACGGCATCAGATGCGCTGCGCCGATCAGGCCCGCCTCGTCCGGATGGTTCTTGATCAGATGCAGCTCGACGTCCGTCCCGGCGGATTTGAGCAGCACCGCCGTCCGGCCGACCGCCAATTCGCCGACCCGGCTTTGGCGGAAACCGCCGCCGACGACGATGGCTTCCGTACCCCGCCAACTCGCGCTCTTGAGGAAGCGATGGATCACATGGGTCAACTCCTGCGCGAAGGCCTCGACGGCGCTGTGCACCAGACCGGCCGCCTCGTGGTCGCCGTCTGCGAGCAGCGCATCGAGCGTCTTCTTGCTGACATCCTCGATGGCCTCGTCACCGAGCGGATCCGCGCCGAGCTTGCGCAGCGGCTCGCGCCACTCGTCCATGATGGCGTTGAAAGCCCCTCGGCTCGCCCGGTCGCCGACAAAGCCGTCTTCGTCGCGGATCTCGAGATTGTAGCTATCGACTTCGACGCTCGGCAGCGTTTTGGCGCCATGTTCGGTGATGACTGGCAAATGGGCATCCTGTGCGAGGGGAGGGAGGCGAAGGACGGGGCGCGAGAGGCATGGAAAAAGGGCGTGGAGAAAGGCTCAACGCAGTGAGAACGCGCAACGCCCCTGGAAAGTCGAACCCGCCGCGAAAAATTCTTGCAGCCGGTTATCGAGGCCGCCGGCAGAGCGTGCGCTGATGCACTGCATCATTTAGCCACCGAGGGGGTCATCCTTTGGTCCTTTTTCCGCGTCATAGAACATGTTGATCAGGCGAGAGAATTAGAACCGGAAGGAGGCGAGCGGGCGATGCAGCAAATCGTTCCTGGCCGCTCCGTGCTCGGAGTGGTTTTGTCAGGTGTGTGCGGTGTCCTGATGGCGGGCGCGAGCGAGGCGCAGGCGTATGTCAGCGCCGGGTGCAATGCCGCCAACAAAGGCGGTTTGAATACGTCCGTCATGCCCGGTAGCGGCATGGTCCGCGAGGTGCGCCTGGATGAGGGCGAGACGCTGACCCTGACAGTCACGACCAAAGGCAAAGCGGCCCTTTCCGTTCACAGCGAAGGCGACGCGGAGCGCGTGCTGCATTCCGGCCGATCGACATCGGTCGTGTTCGTTGCGCCGCGCACTGCGAGCTACGGCTTTCATATCGACGCCGACGACAGTGCGGGCGCGAGCCTCGGCGCGCGCTGCACGTCCATCACGGGCGCGGCCAACGAGCGCGCGCTGCTTGACCGCCGCAAGGCGTTCCTCTCGCAGAGCGACCCCGAGCGCATTCGCATCGATCGCCCCGCCGGCACTGCAAAACCGCTCGAAGCGCCAGGTGCGACGAACGCAAATGGCGAAATCCCGAAGGAAGTAACGGCCTCCGTCAGCGTGTCTGAGCTGCTCTCGGCCATGAATCCCGGCGCCAAGAAGGATCCCGGCATTCTCGATTTCTGGTTCGAGGGCCGTTACATGAACTACGACACCGGCAGCTTTCAGACGCGCGAGTCCGACGGCAACTTCAGCGTCATGTACTTCGGCAGCAAATACATGGTCGGCCCGGACATCATGATCGGCGCGCTGGCTCAGTTCGATCAAACCGGAGAGGCGCTGGGGACCGGCAACAAGGCGTCCGCCAGCGGTTGGATGGCGGGTCCCTATGTCAGCGTCCGTTTCGGACCGGGCATCATCTTCGATGGCCGCGCGGCCTGGGGCACGGCGCAGAACCTGCCGCTGGGGATCGCCATCGATACCACATCGGCCGACCGGAGCCTGCTTCGCGGAACCGTTCGCGGCACACGCCAGTACGGCGGTTGGGACGTCACGCCCAAGGTCGGTCTCAGTTACGTCGAGGACACGCCGGGACGCCTGCCGGTTAGTTCGGCCGAGGGATCATCGCAGACGCCGGCGGGCACAGGGCGTCTCGACGTCGTGCCGGAGGTGAAGCGCCGCTTCGACATCAACAGCGAAACGTACATCGAGCCGCGCATCGCGGCCGGCGGGTTCCTGTCGTTCGGCGAAATGTCCGCCCTTAACCCCGGCACGTCGGTCGTGCCCGAAGTGCAGTGGAAGGCCGAGGCCGGCGTCGCCCTCGGCAAGAAGGACGGCGTCAACTGGCAGGCCACCGGAGGCGTCGAGACGGGCGCGGCGACCGTCCAGGACAACTGGTCCGGCCGCCTGCAGCTCAACATGCCGCTTGGGAAATAGTGGGACATAGCGTTCGGAGCACGTCGGCAGAGCTTGGACGTGAAAGCGGCGGCACCCCAGGGGCGCCGCCGCAAACGTATCCGGTCATGTCGCGGCGCCGGCTACGGCTTTGCCGCGTCCGAAAGCCCCAAAGCGTTTGCCGGGTGCCCTGCGCGCGTCGCGTTCGAGCGCGCGTGGCCGAACTGGAGGTGCGGGTTCGGCGTTGATCCCTTGCGGCCGTAAAGCGCCGCCGCGCCTTCGATGTCGCCCGGCTGAAGCTCGCGCGACTTCTCGACATAGCGAAATGACATCAGCTGCCCTTCTGGCCCCGGATGGTCGAGCCCGATGGCGTGTCCGATCTCGTGCGTCATCGTGAACCGCAGATCGTAGACGTCGAGGTTGCCGTCGAAGCCGATTTTCCACGGCTGACGGGGATTGAGGCAGATGAGCGACTGGCGGATGTCACCCACGCCCTCGGACGAGCGCGGCTCGGAGGTCGCGAGCGCCACGTTGGTGAAGGCGCGTCCGCGCGGCTTGGCGTCCGCGCCGATCAGGATGCCCGCGTCCGCGACCGAGGATGTCTCTTCGAACGCGATGTTGGCGGCCTGCTCCCAAAGCGTGAAGGCGGCGCGTACCTCGCGGCGGAAATCGTCGTCACGGATATTGGATGGGCCGAGCGCCGCGCCGGGCGGCAGCATGGCGCCGCAATTCCGTGCCCCCGCGAACGAGGTGGGTGCGGTCAGGAAGGCATAGGTGATCTTGGCAGGCATCCCGTGCGCCGGCAGCCGCCAGCGGACGGCGTCGCGGCCGTCCAATTCGAGCAGGCGATACGTCTCGGCTGATGCCGGTTGCCCCGCAACCAGCAGGCCTGACGCCAGACACAGCGCCAAACGGCCAAAGCCGGCAAGTCCCCTCAAGTGCAGCTCCCCAAAGCCATCCCCCGTAGTGATTGTGCATACACCCTTCCTAGGGTGCACCGCAATATGGGTCAATGTTTGAAGGTATTGCGGTGCGACTGCGCGCAAACCTCATCAGTAGTCGGTCCATACTGAGGGGATTCGGCAGTGGAACCAAAGGGCTAGCAGGTCCGTTAACCCATCCGATCACGCGGAAAAATGTGGAGAAACGTCCTTATGAACTACAAAGCGACGATCCTCGCGGCTGTCATGGCCGCGGCCTCGCTGCAGCTTGCCGGCGCCGCCAATGCCGCGCCCGTTGGGCCCGTGCAGAATGCTGTCACGACCGAACGCGCCAATCTGCAGTCCGTGGACTATCGGCCGTATCGCCACTGCCACCGCAACAAATGGGGGAGGAAGTGGTGCCATGGTGGCGCGCATCGCCGTCACGGCTACTACGGCTATGGCCCGAGCGTGAACCTCTACATCGGACGCGGCCATCGGCATCACCACCATGGCCATCGCGGACACCGCGGCCATCGTGGTCACGGTCGTCACTAACGCTCATGCCTGACTGAAGTTGAAGGCCTGTCCGGGACACCGGGCAGGCCTTTTTCGTCCGGCAGATGCGGCCCCGCCGGCAGATGCGGCCCCGAGAGCGGCAGGTCTAGTGTCGCGGCTGGATTTGCTCGATCACGGTGAGCCTGTGGGCGAGCTGCTCCAGCCAGCGCACGACGGCGCGCGGCCCGGCGAGGTCGGCCCGGTCGTCGCCGTAATGCTCGCCTGCCACGCGCAGTGCGAACCCGTTCATGCTCTCCGCCACGGAAAACGCGGCCTCGTCCCCGATGTCGTCGCCGATCATGATCGGCACGCGGTTTCGGAAGGCGGGCAGTTTTGCGAGAGCGGCAAGCGCCGTACCCTTGGAGAGCCCGGAGGGCACGAGTTCGAACAACTTTTTGCCGCGCAGGATTTCGAACACCCCGGCATGCCTGTCGAGTGCGGTCTGAAGCGCGGCGAGGACCAACGGCTCCGCGCCGGGCGCAAGCCGGTAGTGAACGGCGAGACCAGGCCCCTTCGGCTCGACGATGATGCCAGGCACCGACGCGGCCAGCGCGCGCATGTCGGCGAGAAGGTCGTCGGGCAGGCGCGCCTGAACCCGCTCGATGTCGAATTCGGGACCTATGCGCAACTCCGCGCCATGAATGCCGGAGCCCGCCAAGCGGAGAGGACGCAGGATGTGGTCGATGTCGCCCAGGATGCGCCCGGTGACGATCGCAACCGCGCCGTCGAGGCTGTAGTGGAGGCGCTGCAGAAGCGGAATGAGGCCGTCCGGGACCTGCACGAGTTCGGGCGTCGGCGCGAGCTCAAGAAGCGTCCCGTCGACATCGAGAAACAGTGCGCACGCCCTCGGGTTGCCCAGCATGAAGTTGGTGCACGCGCTGAGACGTGGCGAGATCGGCACTGTCGTTTCCGCAACCATTTCTCTCTCTTGGGTCCTTCGCGTTCGCTGGCGGCAGGCGGCACATTCTAGCCCGGTCCGATGCTTCGCGGTCGAACATGACGACGGTATGGCCGCTGCCTGTGCTTATCACCGCCCGTGCTCACAAGGGCCATCCGATCACATGTGGCGGCGCCCTCGCTTCCGCCAGCCGTCCGTCGAGTTCGCCGCGCGCAAGAAGTCCGCTGCGCGTGTCGATGAAGCCGAGCACGCTTGCGGCATTGTTCGCGGCGGCGCGCAGCGCGAAATCGGGCGCGGCGCCGAGGGCGATGTAGGCCGCGAAGGTCGAGCCGAACGCATCTCCGGCGCCCGCCGTGCCCGCCACCTCAACCTCGACCGCCGGGCAATAGATCATCCGCCCGTTGGATGCCGCGAAGGCGCCGTCCTTGCCGTCCGTCAGCACCACGCTGCCCACGCCTTCCCCGGTGAGGGCGCGAAAGAATGCGCGTACGCTAATGGTGCGCCCGTTGGCATTGAGGCCGCGCGTCGCGAGGCGGGGCAGGCGGAGTTCGCCGGGAAACGGCAGCGCATCGTCGTCGGCGGGCACATCGCGATCGAGCAGCGACAGCACGTCTTCGGCCTCATGCCGGTTCAGGGACAGGATGCTGATCTCGGACAGTGCGGTCTTGAAGGCGGCGCTGTGCGCGTGGAGCTGGCGCGTCCCCGGATTGACCGCCACGCGCGCCTGGGCGGCCCGGGCCTTTTCGACCAGCAGCGGAAAGCACCGAGCGGCCTCGTTGGATAGATTTGCGATGTAGACGAGATCGACCGCGAAGGCCCGGTCGTCGATGTCCTCGGGCTCGAGCAGCGTGTTCGCGCCGCGAAACGTAAACACGCCCGCATTGCGATCGTGCGACGACACGAGCACCGAGGACCCGGTCGGCGCGCGTCCGTCACGGAGAACCCACTGCGCGGAGATTCGTTCTTCCGCGAGGCTCGCGAGGATTTGCTCACCTCTTCGGTCGTCGCCGATTTTGATGAGCGTTGCGCAATCGAATCCGAGACGCGCAAACGAGATCGCCGTATTCACCGCCCCGCCGCCGCAATGCATGGAAATGTCGATCGCCTCGGTCTTTCGCCCGTCTTCCAGCAAGAGATATGAGGTTCCCGCGTTGAGCAGCGACATGCGTTCGATGGCGGAGTTCTCGATGATCGCGATGGTGTCGATCATGGCGCCGCCGACGGTCAGCACCTTCATGGCTAAGGGCCCTCGTCGGTGGACAGGAAGATGAATAAAATTCTGTGTTCGGGATCAACGCGGAAGTCGGGCCCCCGGTTCCGGACAGGGTTCAGTTCCGGACAGGGCTCCAGAGAGCCGCGCTAAGTCCAAGTGGCGCGCAAAGTTTAAGAGGCGAAGGGGCTGCGGTTGGTGCCGGCCCGCGCTTTGCGCCAACCAACAAGTCAGTCAAGCCCGCCAGGTTGGTCGTGCGCGACCCGATCAGTCGTGCTCGACCCAGACAAGCCACGCCAGCACACCGAAGGTTAGGATGATGACTGAGAGCGTGAGAGTAGACGATAAAATGGCCGTCACTCCTGATTGGGCCGGGACCGCGCACAGCGGCCCGAACAAGGTCTAGAAATCCGGCGATCCGAACGCGATTGGCAATGCGAGCGATGAGCCGGACGCGCCATCAACGCGCACTCTTTGCCCGGGTTCCGGGCGTGCGGCTACGTGTGCGGCGACAGAGTCTCTGTCATGAATACGCGCGTAACTCCGCAGCTTAGATAACGGCCTGTCGGCTGCGGGAAGTGTGCAGTTCTCGCGCATTTTATGTGCACAGTTTTGGCGCTCACGGAGGAACCATGGACTGGAGAAAGAGTTAGTTCGGCAAGCGCGCGAGTTGCTCGCTTAGTGCATGCGGTGAGGTGTGCGCGTGTGGGCGCTGAGCCATTCGGGCTTGCCGTTCTTGTTTCATGCGCCTCGTCGCGGAAAACGAACAAGGAGACGACCGATGAAATCCAAGCTGCTCTCGGCAATCTGTATGCCGGCCGCTCTCGCCATTGGCGCAGCGACCGCAATGGCACAAGATGCGAACCCGCCTGCTTCACCGTCGCCCGCGCCGGCAGAGCGCGCGCCTGATCCCGCTGCGCCGTCACCCTCGCCGGCTCCGTCCGCTGCTCCGGCCAACCCCGCTCCGTCGCCGTCGGCTGAGGCTCCGGCCCCGTCGTCCGACACGGCAAAGAGCGCAAGCAACTTCTCTTCGACGCAGTCCGCCGATGAGTGGCGTTCGTCGAAGCTGGTCGGCATGGCCGTCTATAACCGCGCCAACGAGCGCGTCGGCGATATCAACGACCTGATCCTTGGTCCGGACGGCAAGATCGCCAGCGCCGTGATCGGCGTCGGTGGTTTCCTCGGCATCGGCGAAAAGCTGGTCGCAGTGGACTTCTCTGAGCTTCAGCTCAACCGCGATGCGGACGGCACGATGCGGGCAACCGTCAACAGCACCAAGGAGTCGCTGGAATCGGCGCCGGACTACAAGTTCGCCAAGTAACTTCGGCGGCACTGTCTAAGGGAGAGGAGCGAGCGATCGCTCCTTTTTCTTATGCCGCAGGCATCGGCCCTGAGCGGACGTTGTCGAAGGCCGCCTGGGCGCTTCCCATGATCAGAATTTGATCCTATAAGGGCGCCCCACGGCTCGCCGTGCCGGGATCGGCATGCGGGCCGCAATGCGGGTGTAGCTCAATGGTAGAGCAGCAGCCTTCCAAGCTGAATACGTGGGTTCGATTCCCATCACCCGCTCCATCCGCCTCCGCCAAGGCTTCGGCGGGATCGATGGCGGAGCAACGGCGCAACACGCGCAACGCTGGAGGCGGATGTCCCGCCGTAGCTTCAGCGAAGGGGGCCACCGGATTTCAGCTGAACTACATCGCCGATCGCAAAATTCATCTGTGCCGCGGTTGGGCGGCTGTAGTGGTCCTGCTTGTCAGGCCACCGGCGCGTCATTCTGAAAGCCTTTCGGACGCCCGTCCGCCGTGGCAGGTTCGCCCGGCAGCGAACGCTGGCACCGGCTGACGTTCGCGGCATCAGGCACCGGGGGAGCGCTCTATGATTGTCACCACCACCAATGGGCTCGAGGGCTACCGCATCGTCCGCCACATCGGCGTCGTGCGCGGACTGACCGTGAGGTCGCGCAGCGTCGTCGGCAATATCGGCGCCGCCATCCAGATCCTGTTCGGGGGGAACATCTCGGTCTACACCAAGCTCGCCGAACAAACCCGTCAGGAAGCCTTCGACCTGATGATGGCGCACGCCGAGGAAGCCGGCGCGAATGCCGTCCTCGCCATGCGCTACGACGCCAACGAAATTGCGTCCGCCGTCACGGAGGTCTTGGCGTACGGCACGGCCGTCGTTGTGGAAAAAGCCGATTGATCGGCGCCGGATAGACGCAGAAAACGGCGGTCAGGCCACGGATGCTCACGGTGCGTGCGCCGCAAAAGCTGATGTTCGCTGCGCGTGTCATAAGAAAGTGGCCGCGAGGCGGTGACAAACCGAAAAAGTTCAGCTAAGGATGCCGCCCCCGCATTAGGCATGTGCGCCTTTCGCGTCGTTATGGCGCGCAATTGTCATTGCGAAGGGGAGTAGCTCAATTGGTAGAGCGTCGGTCTCCAAAACCGAAGGCTGGGGGTTCGAGCCCCTCCTCCCCTGCCACAGGTTTCGGAGCGGATCAGTAACGAGGGCCCACTGATCCGGCTCGTAAGGACAAAACCCCAATCAAACTGGGGATGCGTCAATTTGTCACATGGCGCTCGGGAAGCGGTTTTGATGTCGAAGTTCAATCCGTTCGAATTTGTGCAAGAGGTAAGGCAGGAGGTTTCCAAAGTCACCTGGCCGACATGGAAAGAGGTGTGGGTTACCACCCTCATGGTCCTGATCATGGTGTCTTTGGCGTCGGCCTTTTTCCTGATGACGGATTTTGCCCTCGGGCATTTGGTCAACATGGTGCTTGGGCTCCGCCGTTGATGCGGCAGGAGCACCGGATCGCGATCGCCCTCGTGGCGAAGGACAAGATTTGAGAATGGCCAAGCGCTGGTACATCGTTCACGCCTACACCAACTTCGAACGCAAGGTGGCAGATGCCATCAAGGAGCGTGCGCGGGCGGCTGGTCTTGAAGACGTGTTCGAGGAAGTCGTCGTGCCGACCGAAGAGGTCGTCGAGGTCAAGCGCGGGCGTAAGGTCCAGTCCGAGCGGAAGTTCCTGCCGGGCTACGTGCTCGTGAAGATGGAGATGTCGGACGCCGCGTTCGTGCTCATCAAGAACACGCCGAAGGTGACGGGCTTCCTGGGTGCCGACAACAAGCCGATCGCGATCTCGGACGATGAGGCGGCGCGCATCCTCAATCAGGTCAAGGAAGGCGTCGAGCGTCCGAAGCCCTCGATCATTTACGAGATCGGCGAGCAGGTCAAAGTCGTGGACGGGCCGTTTGCCTCGTTCCAGGGCGAAGTGGAAGAGGTCGATGGGGAGCGGTCGCGCCTCAAGGTCGGCGTTTCGATTTTCGGCCGCAAGACGCCTGTCGAACTCGAGTTCGGGCAGGTGGAGAAGGTGCCGGCATAGGTTTCATGAACTTCCGGCGCATCTAGCGCCGGTCGCGGACAACGGATCGGCCGCTGATGCGGCAGGCCGTGTCCAATTTTGCGGGAGGGCTCTCAAAGCCCGCTGACCGCTAACCCTGAGGAAGCAGTGCTTCCTCGAAAACTTAGGGGATACGATGGCGAAGAAAATTGACGGCTACATCAACCTTCAGGTCCCGGCGGGAGCGGCTAACCCCTCTCCGCCGATCGGCCCCGCGCTTGGCCAGCGCGGCGTCAACATCATGGAATTCTGCAAGTCCTTCAACGCAAAGACGAAGGACCTGGAGCAGGGTACTCCGATTCCGGTGAAGATCACGGTCTTTTCCGACCGCTCGTTCACGTTCGAAATGCGCACGCCTCCGGCGACCTTCCTGATCAAGAAGGCAGCAGGCATGAAGGCGACCGGCAAGGGTGGCTCGGGTTCTAAGAACCCCGGTCGCGACGTCGCTGGAACGATCACTTTGGCTCAGCTCCGCGACATCGCGAAGGTGAAGATCAAGGACATGAACACGGACGATCTGGATCAGGCCACCAAGACGATCGCTGGCTCCGCCCGCTCGATGGGCCTCAAGGTGGTGGAGTAGTCACATGGCAAAAGAAGCAACCAAAGAGAAGTCTGGCGCCAACGCCGATAAGGCCGCCGCTGCACGCCTCGCCGGCGGCAAGCGCAATGCCGAAGTCCAGAAGGGCATCGACGCCAACAAGGCATACGCCATTGACGAGGCCGTGCGCCTCATCAAGGAACGCGCCAAGGCCAAGTTCGACGAGACCGTCGAAGTTGCGATGAACCTCGGCGTCGATCCGAAGCACGCCGACCAGATGGTCCGCGGCGTCTGCAACCTGCCGAACGGCTCCGGCCGTACGGCCCGCGTTGCCGTGTTCGCGCGTGGCGCCAAGGCCGAAGAAGCCAAGGCCGCTGGCGCCGACTTGGTGGGCGCAGAGGACCTGGTCGAGATCGTCTCGAAGGGCACGATCAACTTCGATCGCTGCATCGCGACGCCCGACATGATGGGCCTCGTCGGCCGCCTCGGTAAGGTGCTCGGCCCCCGCGGCCTGATGCCGAACCCGCGCGTCGGCACCGTGACCATGGACGTCGTCGGCGCCGTCAAGGGTGCCAAGGGCGGCTCCGTCGAGTTCCGCGTCGAGAAGGCTGGCATCGTCCACGCCGGCGTCGGCAAGGCGAGCTTCACGGAAACCGCGCTCGTCGAGAACATCAAGGCGTTCGTCGAAGCGGTCACCAAGGCGAAGCCGGCCGGTTCGAAGGGCACGTATATCAAGAAGGTGTCGCTCAGCTCGACCATGGGGCCTGGCCTCAAGATCGACACCGGCACTGTCGTTTCCGCAACGCCGTCGGCCTAAGGCTCGGCGCGTTGAACACGAATTCGGTGCCGCGGGGCTTGCTCCCGGCACTGGATCTCCGGCGCAAGGACCTTTCGGGGTCTACGAGCCGGAGACCTGTCCAAGATTGATGGGCGCCGATCCGGTTCTCCGGTGACGCTTAATCCTCTCGAACGAGGGCCCGCATGAGACGGGAGACCACCCGGATTTCAGGCCTTCTGGCCCCGATCCGGTATGAGCCTTCTGGGTCAGCACCGTGCCGTACTTACGAGCGCGCGGTCGGACAGGACGAGCGTCGCAGCCGGCTTCCTTCGGGAAGTGAAGCTGCGGCAGGTGCAACCCGCGACGGGGTGAAAGCCTCGATCGCAACCAGGAGTGAGCAGTGGATAGAGCCGCAAAACAGGCGCTCGTAACGTCCCTCCACGACGTGTTGAAAGACACGGGCGTGGTCGTCGTTGCCCACAACACCGGCATGGTGGCGGCCCAAGTGGGAGAATTCCGCAAGCGCGTTAAAGAAGCTGGCGGGTCTGTCAAAGTGGCCAAGAACAGGCTGGTGAAGCTCGCGCTCAAGGACACCAACGCTGAGGGTATTTCTGATCTTTTCGCAGGGCCGACCGTATTGGCCTATTCGAAGGATCCGATTGCCGCAGCGCGGATCGCCGTCAAGTACGCCAAGGAAAACGACAAGCTCGTGATCCTCGGCGGCGCGATGGGCGCCTCCATCCTTGACGCGAACGGCGTCAAAGCACTCGCTGAACTGCCCTCGCTTGATGAGCTGAGAGCCAAGCTGATCGGACTGTTGAACGCGCCGGCGACGAAGATCGCCCGCACGATCGCAGAACCCGGCGCACAGCTCGCACGCGTCATTCAGGCCAAGGCATCTCAAAGCGAAGCTGCATAACGCAACCGTGGCCGAGCGACGTACGCAAATGCGTGCGCATCAACTCTGAAAACGGCGCGTCCCGAACCGAGCGAAGGCTGGGACAATGCGCCTCTCTCAAAGGCTAAACCGGAAGGACTATATACGATGTCGGATCTCGCAAAGATTGTTGACGACCTGTCGAAGCTGACCGTTCTCGAAGCAGCTGAACTCGCCAAGCTTCTCGAAGAGAAGTGGGGCGTCTCGGCTGCTGCTGCCGTTGCCGTTGCCGCAGCTCCTGCTGCTGCTGCTGCCGTCGAAGAGCAGACCGAGTTCACCGTCATCCTGAAGTCGGGCGGCGACAAGAAGATCAACGTTATTAAGGAAGTTCGCGCCATCACGGGCCTCGGCCTGAAGGAAGCCAAGGACCTCGTTGAGGCCGGCGGCAAGACCGTGAAGGAAGGCGTCTCCAAGGACGAAGCTGCAAAGCTGAAGAAGCAGCTTGAGGACCAGGGCGCGGTCGTCGAGCTGAAGTAAAGCATCGGTGAGCAGGCAACGGACACAGGGTCAAACCTGCTGCCTGTTGCCTGCGATCTGCTGCCCAGACGGTTCACCGGAGGGTCTCGAGCGGGTCAAAACCCCGCGAACAGGCCCTCCGGCGAGCCGTTTAAAGAGTTCAAAGAAGAAGCGCAGGGGATGGCGACCTCGGCGCTGGCAAAATATGGCGAGTGGTGCGCACCCCCGGCGCAACCCCGACGAGATGAGGAGCGGACATGGCTGAGACCTTCAACGCCAGGAAGCGGATTCGTAAGCAGTTCGGTCACATCCGCGAAGTGGCGCAAATGCCGAATCTCATCGAGGTTCAGAAGAGTTCCTACGACGAATTCCTGATGGTCAAGGAGCCGGCCGGCGGCCGCTCTCACGACCATGGCCTGCAGGCCGTTTTCAAGTCCGTGTTCCCGATCTCCGACTTCTCGGGCCGCGCGACGCTCGAGTTCGTGCGCTACGACTTCGAGCCGCCGAAGTATGACGTCGACGAGTGCATGCAGCGCGATATGACCTTCGCGGCGCCGCTCAAAGTCAAGCTGCGCCTGATCGTGTTCGACATCAACGAAGAAACCGGCTCGAAGTCGATCAAGGACGTCAAGGAGCAGGACGTCTACATGGGCGACATGCCGCTCATGACGCTCAACGGCACCTTCGTCATCAACGGCACCGAGCGCGTGATCGTCTCGCAGATGCACCGTTCGCCGGGCGTGTTCTTCGATCACGACCGCGGTCGCACGCACGCCTCGGGCAAGCTGCTGTTCGCAGCCCGCATCATTCCCTATCGCGGCTCGTGGCTCGACTTCGAGTTCGACGCCAAGGACAACGTCTACGTTCGCATCGACCGCCGCCGCAAGCTTCCGGTGACGACGCTGCTGTATGCGCTCGGCCTCGACGACGAGACGATCCTCTCGACGTTCTACAAGATGATTCCGATCAAGGAATCGAAGCGCGGCTGGAAGATGCCGTTCATGTCCGACAAGATGCGCGGCATGACCCCGCTTGCCGACCTCATGGACGCCAAGTCGGGCGACGTGGTCGCTAAGGCTGGCGAAAAGGTCACCGCCCGCCGGGCGCGCGAACTGGCCGAGAACGGCCTCAAGGAAATCCTCGTTTCGTCCGAGGATCTCGCCGGGCGTTACATCGCCGAGGACATCGTCGATCTCGAAAACGGCCAGATCTACGCCGAAGCCGGCGCCGAGCTGGACGCGAAGCTGCTTGCCGAGTTGAAGGATCAGAAGGTCAAGGAATTCCACGTCCTCGACATCGATCACGTCAACATCGGCCCGTTCATCCGCAATACGCTGAACATCGACAAGAACTCGAACGGCGACGAAGCGCTGATGGATATCTACCGGGTCATGCGCCCGGGCGAGCCGCCGACCATCGAAGCGGCCACGAACCTGTTCCACTCGCTGTTCTTCGACAGCGAGCGCTATGACCTGTCGGCTGTCGGCCGCGTCAAGATGAACATGCGCCTCGAGCTCGACGCGCCGGACACGATGCGCGTCCTGCGCCGCGAGGACATCCTCGCCGTCATCAAGACGCTGGTCGACCTGCGCGACGGCCGCGGCGAGATCGACGACATCGACCATCTCGGGAACCGCCGCGTCCGGTCGGTCGGCGAGCTGATGGAGAACCAGTACCGCGTCGGCCTGCTCCGCATGGAGCGCGCCATCAAGGAGCGCATGAGCTCGGTCGAAATCGACACGGTCATGCCGCAGGATCTGATCAACGCCAAGCCGGCGGCCGCCGCCGTGCGCGAGTTCTTCGGCTCCTCGCAGCTCTCGCAGTTCATGGACCAGACCAACCCGCTCTCCGAGATCACGCACAAGCGTCGTCTCTCGGCGCTCGGCCCAGGCGGCTTGACGCGTGAACGCGCGGGCTTCGAAGTCCGCGACGTGCATCCGACGCACTACGGCCGTATCTGCCCGATTGAGACGCCGGAAGGCCCGAACATCGGCCTCATTAACTCGCTCGCGACGTTCGCGCGCGTGAACAAGTACGGCTTCATCGAGAGCCCCTACCGCAAGGTGAAAGACGGCAAGGTCACCGACACGGTCGTCTATCTCTCCGCCATGGAGGAGATGCGCCACCACGTCGCCCAGGCCAACGCCCACATCGACGCCAAGAACAACCTCACCGAGGACCTCGTCACCGTTCGCTACTCCGGCGACGTGATGCTCGTCCCCGTCGAGAAGGTCGACTACATCGACGTCTCGCCGAAGCAGCTCGTGTCGGTCGCCGCGGCGCTCATCCCGTTCCTTGAGAACGACGACGCCAACCGCGCCCTCATGGGCTCGAACATGCAGCGTCAGGCTGTTCCGCTCGTGAAGGCGGAAGCGCCTCTCGTCGGCACCGGCATGGAAGAGGTCGTCGCGCGTGACTCGGGCGCCGCCATCGCCGCCCGCCGCGCCGGCATCGTCGACCAGGTGGACGCCACGCGTATCGTCATCCGCGCAACCGACGAGACCGATCCGTCGAAGCCGGGCGTCGACATCTACCGTCTGCGCAAGTTCCAGCGCTCGAACCAGAACACCTGCATCAACCAGCGTCCGCTGATCAACGTCGGCGACCGTGTCGAAGCCGGTGAGATCGTGGCCGACGGTCCTTCGACCGATCTCGGCGATCTGGCGCTCGGCAAGAACGTGCTCGTCGCGTTCATGCCGTGGATGGGCTACAACTTCGAGGACTCCATCCTCCTCTCCGAGCGCGTCGTGTACGACGACGTTTTCACCTCGATCCACATCGAGGAATTCGAGGTCATGGCCCGCGACACCAAGCTCGGGCCGGAAGAAATCACGCGTGACATTCCGAACGTTTCGGAAGAAGCGCTGAAGAACCTCGACGAAGCCGGCATCGTCTACATCGGCGCCGAAGTGAACCCGGGCGACATCCTCGTCGGCAAGATCACGCCGAAGGGCGAAAGCCCGATGACGCCGGAAGAAAAGCTCCTGCGCGCCATCTTCGGCGAAAAGGCCTCCGACGTGCGCGACACGTCTCTGCGCCTGCCGCCGGGCGTCTCGGGCACCATCGTCGAAGTGCGCGTCTTCAATCGTCACGGCGTCGACAAGGACGAGCGTGCGATGGCCATCGAGCGCGAGGAGATCGAGCGTCTCGCCAAGGACCGCGACGACGAGCTGCAGATCCTGGACCGCAACGTTTATGCGCGTCTCAAGGACTCGCTGATGGGCAAGGAAGTGTCCAAGGGTCCGAAGGGCGCCCGCAAGGGCACCGAGATCGACGAGCCGGCCCTCGCCGACATCCCGCGTAGCCAGTGGTGGGAAATCGGCCTCAAGGACGAGAAGGCCCAGGCCGAGCTCGAAGCGATCAACAAGCAGTACGAGGAGGCCAAGAAGAGCCTCGAACGCCGCTTCGTCGACAAGGTCGACAAGCTCCAGCGCGGCGACGAGTTGCCGCCGGGCGTCATGAAAATGGTCAAGGTCTTCGTCGCTGTGAAGCGCAAGATCCAGCCGGGCGACAAGATGGCCGGCCGTCACGGCAACAAGGGCGTCGTCTCGCTCATCGTGCCGTGCGAGGACATGCCGTTCCTCGAGGACGGCACGCACGTCGACGTGGTGCTGAACCCGCTGGGCGTGCCGTCGCGCATGAACGTCGGACAGATCCTCGAGACGCATCTTGGTTGGGCTTGCCGCGGTCTCGGCCGCATCATCGACGAGGCGTTGAAGGAATTCCACGCCTCCGGTAAGGCCGAACAGCTCCGCCAGGAGATGGAGAAGATCTACGGTAAGGAAGTCATCAAGGCGTCCATCAAGGACAACGATCTGGCGACCGCCGCTGAGAAGCTGACCAAGGGCGTGCCGATTGCAACGCCCGTGTTCGACGGAGCCAAGGAAGCCGACATCGTCGAGATGCTGGAAGCGGCCGGCTTCGACAGCTCGGGCCAGGTCCGTCTGTTCGACGGCCGCACGGGCGAGCAGTTCGATCGCCAGGTCACGGTTGGTTACAAGTACGTCCTGAAGCTGCACCATCTTGTCGACGACAAGATCCATGCTCGCTCGATCGGCCCGTACAGCCTCGTCACCCAGCAGCCGCTGGGCGGTAAGGCCCAGTTCGGTGGTCAGCGTTTCGGCGAAATGGAGGTCTGGGCGCTCGAAGCCTACGGCGCCGCCTACACGCTGCAGGAAATGCTCACCGTCAAATCGGACGACGTCGCAGGCCGCACCAAGGTCTACGAGGCCATCGTCCGCGGCGACGACGCGTTCGAGGCCGGCGTGCCGGAAAGCTTCAACGTGTTGGTCAAGGAAATGCGCGCGCTCGGCCTCAACGTCGAGCTGCTCAACTCCGAAGTGCCGGCCGTCGAAGCCACGCAGGAAGCACCGCAGGAGCGTCCGCAGCTTCCGCCTGCCGCCGCCGAGTAGAACGATACGACGGGAAGTCCGGGCCATGTCCGGACTTCCCCTCATTTTCTAGGCCCGCCCGGGACCGCGCGAGCATCGCCGGAACGGGCAGGACGCAAACGACGAGAATTTTGAGGATCGCGGGCCCCACCCACCGCTGATCCCGGGAGAGAGCCGATGAACGAGATCACCAACCTCTTCAAGACCCAGGCGTCGGTCCCGACGTTCGACGAGATCAAGATCTCGATCGCGTCGCCGGACGATATTCACTCGTGGTCGTTCGGTGAGATCAAGAAGCCGGAAACGATCAACTACCGCACCTTCAAGCCGGAGCGTGACGGCCTGTTCTGCGCCCGCATCTTCGGACCGATCAAGGACTACGAATGCTTGTGCGGCAAGTACAAGCGCATGAAGTACAAGGGCCTGATCTGCGAAAAGTGCGGCGTCGAGGTGACGCTCGCCAAGGTGCGCCGCGAGCGCATGGGCCACATCGAGCTGGCCGCGCCGGTCGCCCACATCTGGTTCCTGAAGTCGCTGCCCTCGCGCATCGGCCTGCTGCTCGACATGACCCTCAAGGATCTCGAGCGCGTCCTCTACTTCGAAAACTACATCGTCACGGAGCCCGGCATCTCTCCCTTCAAGGAGAAGCAACTCCTGACCGAGGACCAGTTCAACCAGGCGATCGAAGAGCACGGACCGGACAGCTTCACCGCTGGCATCGGCGCCGAGGCCATTCGCGAACTCATGACCGGCATGGATCTCGAAAAGATCCGTGAAGACCTGCGCCAGGAGATCATCGAGTCCACCACCGAGCTGAAGCCCAAGAAGCTCGGCAAGCGCCTCAAGGTCATCGAGAGCTTCATCGACAGCGGCAACAAGCCGGAGTGGATGATCCTGACCGTCGTTCCGGTCATCCCGCCGGAACTGCGTCCGCTCGTGCCGCTCGACGGCGGCCGCTTCGCGACCTCGGACCTGAACGATCTCTATCGCCGCGTCATCAACCGCAACAACCGTCTGAAGCGGCTGATGGAGCTGCGTGCACCCGACATCATCATCCGCAACGAAAAGCGCATGCTGCAGGAGTCGGTCGACGCCCTGTTCGACAACGGCCGCCGTGGCCGCGTCATCACCGGCGCCAACAAGCGTCCGCTGAAGTCGCTCGCCGACATGCTGAAGGGCAAGCAGGGCCGCTTCCGTCAGAACCTGCTCGGCAAGCGCGTCGACTACTCCGGCCGTTCGGTCATCGTCGTCGGTCCCGAGCTGAAGCTCCACCAGTGCGGCCTGCCGAAGAAGATGGCGCTTGAGCTGTTCAAGCCGTTCATCTACTCGCGCCTGCAGACGCTCGGCCAGGCGGCCACCGTCAAGCAGGCCAAGAAGCTCGTCGAGAAGGAGAAGCCCGAGGTTTGGGACGTCCTCGACGAGGTCATCCGCGAGCATCCCGTGATGCTGAACCGCGCTCCGACGCTGCATCGCCTCGGCATTCAGGCGTTCGAACCACAACTGATCGAAGGCAAGGCGATCCAGCTTCACCCGCTGGTTTGCGCAGCCTTCAACGCCGACTTCGACGGCGACCAGATGGCCGTCCACGTTCCGCTTTCGCTGGAAGCCCAGCTCGAAGCGCGCGTGCTCATGATGTCGACGAATAACATTCTGCATCCCGCGAACGGCCAGCCGATCATCGTCCCGTCGCAGGATATCGTGCTCGGTCTCTACTACCTGTCGATCGTCCGTGAAGGCCAGCCCGGCGAGGGCATGGCGTTCGGCTCGGTGGGCGAAGTGCGTCATGCTCTCGAGGCAAAAGCGGTTTCGCTGCATGCCAAGATCAAGGGCCGCTTCCGCTCCAAGAACCAGGACGGCGACGAGGTCGTCGAACTGGTGGACACCACGCCGGGCCGCATGATCTTGGGCGAAGTGCTGCCGCAGAAGCCGGGCGTGAAATTCGCGCTCGTCAATCAGCTTCTGACGAAGAAGGCCATCTCCGGCATGATCGATGCCGTCTACCGTAACTGCGGTCAGAAGGAGACGGTGATCTTCTGCGACCGCATCATGGCGCTCGGCTTCCATCACGCGTTCAAGGCCGGCATTTCGTTCGGCAAGGACGACATGCTCATCCCCGACTCGAAGACGAGGATCGTCGCCGAGGCGACGGAACTCGTTCGCGAGTTCGAGCAGCAGTACAACGACGGCCTGATCACCAGGCTCGAGAAGTACAACAAGGTCGTCGACGCCTGGTCGAAGTGCACCGACCAGATCGCCAAGGAGATGATGGATCGCATCTCGACCAATCCGCGCGACAAGGATGGCCGCGAGCTCCAGGTCAACTCGATCTACATGATGAGCCATTCTGGCGCCCGCGGCTCCGCGGCGCAGATGAAGCAGCTCGCCGGCATGCGCGGCCTCATGACCAAGCCTTCGGGCGAGATCATCGAGACGCCGATCATCTCGAACTTCAAGGAAGGCCTGTCGGTTCTCGAGTACTTCAACTCGACCCACGGCGCCCGTAAGGGTCTCGCGGACACCGCGTTGAAGACCGCAAACTCCGGCTACCTGACGCGCCGTCTCGTCGACGTCGCCCAGGACAGCATCATCTATGAAGAGGATTGCGGCACCGATCGCGGCATCAAGGTCCAGGCCGTCGTCGACGCCGGTCAGGTGATCGTGTCGCTCGGCGCCCGCGTGCTCGGCCGTACCGCGGCCGAGGACATCGGCTTCACCAACGAGAACGGCGAAGAGACGATCATCATCAAGGCCGGCGACCTCATCGAGGAACGCCACGCCGACGCCATCGAGAAGGGCCAGATCCAGGAAGTTCGCATCCGCTCGGTTCTCACCTGCGAGACCATCACGGGCGTCTGCGGCAAGTGCTATGGCCGCGATCTTGCGCGCGGCACGCCGGTCAACATCGGTGAGGCGGTCGGCGTCATTGCCGCTCAGTCCATCGGCGAGCCCGGCACGCAGCTCACGATGCGCACGTTCCACATCGGCGGCACCGCGAACGTCGTCGACAGCTCGTTCATCGAGAGCAACTTCAACGGCAAGGTGAAGATCAAGAACCGCGCCATCGTCAAGGACGGCCAGGGCCGTCTGGTCGCGATGGGCCGCACCATGTCGATCGTCATCGTCGATCAGTCGGGCAAGGAACTGGCGACCCACAAGGTCCAGTACGGCGCCCGCGTGCATGTCGACGAAGGCGATGAGGTCAAGCGCGGCACCAAGCTCGCTCAGTGGGACCCCTACACCCGTCCGATCCTCACCGAGGCTACGGGTAAGGTGGAGTTCGAGGATCTCATCGAGGGCGCGTCCGTCCGCGAGCAGACCGACGAAGTGAAGGGCACCACCAACCGCGTCATCGTCGATTGGCGCGCAACCCCGCGCGGCGCCGAGTTGAAGCCTGCCATCGTCATCAAGGACTCTAAGGGCAAGCACATCAAGGTGGCCCGTGGCGGCGATGCCCGTTACCTGCTGACGGTCGAGGCCATTCTCTCGGTCGAGCCGGGTCAGGAAGTCAAAGCGGGCGACGTCATCGCGCGTATCCCGCTCGCCTCCGCCAAGCAGAGCGACATCACGGGCGGTCTTCCGCGCGTGGCCGAACTGTTCGAGGCACGCCGTCCCAAGGACCACGCGATCATTTCCGAGGTCTCGGGTACGGTCGAGTTCGGCAAGGACTACAAGAACAAGCAGCGCATCACGATCAAGCCTCTGGACGAAACCCAGGAGCCGGTCGAGTACCTGATCCCGCGTGGCAAGAGCCTGGCGGTCCAGCCCGGCGACCACATCGAGCGCGGCGATTACATCTATGACGGCAACCCTGCGCCGCACGACATTCTGGCGATCAAGGGCGTCGAGGAACTCGCCAACTACCTGATCAACGAGATCCAGGACGTCTACCGTCTGCAAGGCGTGACCATCAACGACAAGCACATCGAGGTCATCGTCCGGCAGATGCTGCAGAAGGTCGAAATCACCGACACGGGTGAGACGACCTTCATCAAGGGCGAGCAGGTCGACCGCATCGAGTTCGACGAGGAGAATGCCAAGTTCGAGAAGGCGGGCAAGCGCCCGGCTTCCGCGACACCGGTTCTGCTCGGCATCACGAAGGCATCGCTGCAGACCCGCTCGTTCATCTCGGCTGCGTCGTTCCAGGAGACCACGCGCGTGCTCACCGATGCTGCCGTCATCGGCAAGTCGGACACGCTCGAAGGCCTCAAGGAGAACGTCATCGTCGGCCGCCTGATCCCGGCCGGCACGGGTGGCATGCTGCGCGGCCTCCGCCGCATCGCGGCCAAGCGCGACGAGCTGATCAGCAAGGAAAAGGCGAAGTCGGACTCCGACCGGTCGCTGTCAGGCCCCGGTGAAGCCGGTGGTCCGGCCCGCCGCCGCCGCCGCGTGGCCGAGTAGGCCACGCACTAGGCGAGTGGCCGAGTAGGCCGCCCACGAACTGCTGACGAAATAGGAAGGCGGCCGGGAAACGGCCGCCTTCATTGTTTTTTATCGGCCTTATGGCCCAGGCCGGGCGCGTGTTTTGGCCCCCTGCTGCCGTCTGGCCATCGGCGGACAGTTGCCCTATAAGCCCCGCTAGAAAAAGCAGCGTCAGACAAAGGGTAAACGGCCGCCGGCCGCCCGCCCTGGACAACTGGCGAAGCGCGTGAGGAAGGTACTGACGACAATGGCCGCAACCTGGTCTCCCGAGAGCTGGCGTTCTTCTCCGATCGTCCAGGTCCCCGATTATCCCGACGCCGGCGCGCTGCGTGACGTCGAGGGCCGTCTTGCGACCTTCCCGCCGCTCGTCTTTGCAGGTGAGGCGCGCGACCTGAAGCGGACGCTCGGCGAAGTGGCTCGCGGCGAGGGCTTCCTGCTGCAGGGCGGAGACTGCGCCGAGAGCTTCCTCGAGCATCGCGCCGACAACATCCGCGACTTCTTCCGCGTCTTCCTGCAGATGGCGATTGTGCTGACGTACGCCGGCGGCAGCCCGGTGGTGAAGCTCGGCCGCATCGCTGGCCAGTTCGCCAAGCCGCGCTCCTCGTCGACCGAAAAGAAGGACGGCCAGGAGCTGCCGAGCTACCGCGGCGACATCATCAACGGCGCCGAATTCACGCCCGAGGCCCGCATCCCGGACCCCGCCCGCCAGCTTGAAGCCTATCGTCAGTCGGCGGCCACGCTGAACCTGATCCGCGCCTTCGCGACCGGCGGCTATGCCGATCTCGAGCGCGTGCACCAGTGGAACATGGGCTTCGTCAAGGACAGCCCGCAGGGCCATCGCTACCAGGAACTCGCTGATCGCATCGCCGAAACGCTGACGTTCATGCGCGCCTGCGGCATCACGAGCGAGAACACGCCGCAGCTCCGTTCGACGCGGTTCTACACGAGCCACGAGGCGCTCCTGCTCAACTACGAGCAGGCGCTGACCCGTCTCGATTCCACGAGCGGAGATTGGTACGCCACGAGCGGCCACATGCTCTGGATCGGCGACCGCACGCGCCAGCCCGATCACGCGCACGTCGAATATTGCCGCGGCGTCAGGAACCCGATCGGCATCAAGTGCGGCCCGTCGCTGGAGGCCGATGGCTTGCTGCGCCTGATCGACATCCTGAATCCGAAGGACGAGGCCGGCCGCATCACGCTCATCTGCCGCTTCGGCCACGAGAAGGTAGGCCAGCATCTGCCGAAGCTCATTCGGGCGGTCCAGAAGGCCGGCCGCACCGTGGTCTGGTCGTGCGATCCGATGCACGGCAACACCATCAGCGCCGCCAACGGCTACAAGACGCGGCCCTTCGATCGCATCCTGAAGGAGGTCGAAGCCTTCTTCGACGTCCATCGCGCCGAGGGCTCGCACGCGGGCGGCATTCACGTCGAGATGACCGGCCAGAACGTGACGGAATGCACGGGCGGCGCCACGGCGATCTCGGAAACGGATCTGCTCGACCGCTACCACACGCAGTGCGATCCGCGCCTCAATGCGGATCAATCGCTCGAGCTGGCGTTCCTCGTCGCGGAGCGCATGAAGCTCGAGCGCGAGGCGCGTAGCGCGCCCCCGCGACCGGAGGTCGCTTTCGGCTAAGTGGCCGGAGGTCGCTTTTGGCTAAGTGACCGGAGGTCGCTTTTGGCTAGGTGACCGGAGGTCGCTTTCGGCTAAGTGACCGGAGGTCGCTTTCGGCTAAGTGACCGGAGGTCGCCTTCGGCTAAGTGACCGGAGGTCGCCTTCGGCTAAGCGACCGGGCGGAACTGACACCCGCCCGCGGGCGTTTTCACGGACTGGGCCGTGGGGCGGGCGCCCCACGGCCACCGGAGAACAACGCCATGAAAATCGACAGGAAATGGGCCAAAGGGGCGCTCGCCGCCTGGGCGATGCTCGCTCTGCCGGCCACTGCCTTCGCCGCGAGCGAATTCGCTGGCACCTGGAAGGTTCAGGACACCTCGGGTGCGTCGTTCGAGATCACCTTGACCGACGCCGGCGAAGCCTCGGCAACCCGGTCCGGCGAGGGCATGAAGGGCACCTGGACCGAGGAAGGCTCAGCCGCCGTCATCAAGTGGGACACCGGCTGGACCACTAAGATCACCAAGGAGGGCGGCTCCTACACCAAGACCGCGTTCGAGGTAGGCAAGGCTGTGCCGAAGGAGGGCAACAGTTCGCCGGCCGAGAAGGTGAAATAGGCTCAGCAGCGCGACCGGATCAGTCCATCTCCGAGACCCGGACTACGGCAAATTGCCGTGGTCTTGCCGGCTCGGGCCAACACCGAGGGGAACCCCTCGGTGCGCGAGGCGTTTTTCATGAGGTGAAGGTCGCGCCAGATGCCCGGCCGCCGAAAAGCGGAGGAGACGATGGCAAGCCTCAGCAAGCAGGGGAGCGCGATGCTCTCCAGTTTTTTGAACGTCGTGGGCGGCAGCGACCAGAATTTGTCGGGCAGCGAATTTGCCGGAACGTGGGAAGTCCGCGACAGCAAGGACACGCCGTTCGAGATCACGCTCTTCGGGTCGGGAACGGCCGAAGCCAATCGCGCCGGCGAAGGCATGACCGGCACGTGGAGCGTGGACGGCCCGGCCGACGGCGCCACGGCCGTGATCACCTGGGATACCGGGTGGACGACGAAGATTACGCACATGGCCGACGGCTACGTGAAGACCGCTTACGATCAGACGGCCGCAACGCCGACGAACACGTCGACTGCGCAAAAGGTCGACTAGAGTGCTTCCGGAAAAGTGGGATCCGGTTTTCCGATAAGAAGCACGACGAAACGAAGGGCGCCGATCAGGCTTTGGCGGCGCGCGCGATGGCTTCGGAGATCAGACGCCGCGCCTCTTCGGCGTCGCCCCAGTGGTCGATTTTCGCCCACTTTCCAGGCTCGAGATCCTTGTAATGGGCGAAGAAGTGCTCGACCTGCTGCATCGAGATCGCGGGCATGTCGGTGTAGTTCTTCACCTTGTCGTAGCGCTGTGAAACCTTGCTCGACGGCACGGCGAGGATTTTCTCGTCGCCGCCGCCCTCGTCCTCCATCACGAGGACGCCGATAGGCCGGCAATTGATCACCGCGCCGGGGACGATCGTGCGGGTGTTGCACACCAGCACATCGATCGGGTCGCCGTCATCCGACAGCGTGTGCGGCACGAATCCGTAGTTTCCCGGATACCGCATCGGTGTGTAGAGGAAGCGGTCCACGATCAGCGTGCCCGACGCCTTGTCCATCTCGTACTTGATCGGCTCCCCGCCGACCGGCACTTCGATGATGACGTTGATGTCGTGCGGCGGGTTCGTGCCGATGGGGATCGCGTCGAGGCGCATGAATAGGCTGCCTTTTGATTTTGGCGAATGGATTGCTTCGCCAGAACGTGCTCCAAGGCGCGCGGGCACACAAGAGGCGGATGTGTCGCCCTCGTTGTTCCTTGGTCGAACACGGAGGGTTTCGATGGACGGAGGGTTTCGATGGCCACGGTCCGACGTGGGTCCGACGTGTTGCCCACGCAGGTTCGACGCAGGTCCGGCTCAGGGCACCGGTACGGCACTGACGCCGAGCCCGAGGGCCATCATCACCAGCGGAACGGTGAGCAGGGCGGCGATGGTCGAGATGAGGATCACGGCCGAGGTGACGAGGGCCGGCAGCCGGTAGAATTCCGCAACGATCAGCGGCCCGGACCCGGTGGGGAGCGCCGCGAGCAGAATGGCCATCGCGGCAAGACGGGACGGGACGGCAAACAGCGTGGCGAGCGCGACCGTCAGCGCGGGATGCACGATGAGCTTGACCGCAGTAAGCGCCAACGAAAGCCGCACCTCGGCTGCCGCGACCGCGCGCGGTTCGGCCAGCACCAGTCCGATGACCACGAGCGCCAAGGGGCTCGCCGCGCCGCCGAGCATCTTGAGGAACGTGTCGGCGGCTTCGGGAAATCCAAGCCCCGACGCGCCATAGAGAACGCCGAGGACGGGCGCGATCAGGATCGGATTCTTTGCGAGCGATACCGCGACCTTGCCGGCCAGCCGCAGTGGCCGCCGTTCGCTCTGGCTGGCGAATTCAATCAGCACGATGGCCGAGGCGTTCAGGACGCAAACGGTAATGATCGACGCGATGGTGACGGGCACGAGACTTTCCCGGCCGAAAATGATCAGCAGCACCGGAAAGCCGATGTAGGCGGTATTGGCGTAGGAGCCGAGCAGCCCGTTGATGCCTGCCGTCGACAGTGTCTGGCCTGCGATCAGGCTACCCGCGACGAGTGCGAAGAAGATCACGCCGCACGAAAGCCCGTACGCCGCGATGAAGTGCGGCTGCGCAAGTTCGCTCCAGCTCGCGTGCGCCATGACGTCGAACAAGAGCGCCGGCAGGGCGAGGTAGACGACGAAGCGGTTGAGCTCCGAGACCGCTTGCGTCCCGAGCACGCCGATGCGCCGGGTCGCGTATCCGCACGCGATGAGCGCAAACACCGGCGCGATGATCGAGAGAATGGACAGCATCGTACAGCGCTCAAACGAAATGGCCCGGCTCGCTCGCCGTGATAGGGGGAAGGCCGCTGCCGGTCCAGCACTTCGCGCTAAGGGCGATGTCTCGCCCGCGGTTCCGCCGGGCAAGACCCGCACGGCGCGGCGGCTTGCTGCTGGACCGGGACGGCACTCCGCCTTAAATCTTGCCGGGCATGACAAATACAGAAACCTCGACCCTGAAAATCGCGCTGGCGCAGTTGAACCCCATCGTGGGCGACCTGGACGGCAATGAGCGGAAGCTGCTCGCGGCTCGTGATGAGGCCGCCGCGCTGGGCGCGGACCTGATCGTCTTCCCGGAGCTGTTCCTGACCGGCTACCCGCCGGAGGACCTCGTGCTGAAGCCTGCCTTCCACAACGCCGCCCGTGAGCGCGTGGAAGCCCTGGCGAAGCGCCTCGGTCCCGGCCCGGCCGTCCTTGTCGGCACGGTGT
This sequence comes from Hyphomicrobium sp., assembly GCF_051860585.1. Taxonomy (GTDB): domain Bacteria; phylum Pseudomonadota; class Alphaproteobacteria; order Rhizobiales; family Hyphomicrobiaceae; genus Hyphomicrobium_C. The sequence goes on along the minus strand of NZ_JBHYDS010000005.1, from coordinate 208,011 downwards.
GGCCGGACGCGGAGGGTGTCTACAACGCGGTCGTCCTGCTGGACGAGGGCGAGGTCTCCGCCGTCCGCTTCAAGGTCGATCTGCCGAACTACGGCGTCTTCGACGAGAAGCGCGTGTTCAAGGCCGGCGAGCTGCCGAGCCCGATCTCGTTCCGCGGCGTCCGCCTCGGCGTGCCGATCTGCGAGGACATCTGGAAGGACGAGGTCACCGAATGCCTTGCGGAGTGCGGGGCCGAAATCCTGATCGTTCCAAACGGCTCTCCCTTCGACTGGAAGAAGCCCGATCTGCGCGTGAACGTCGCCGTCGCGCGCGTCACCGAGACGGGATTGCCGCTGGCTTACGTCAACCAGATCGGCGGACAGGATGAGCTGGTGTTCGACGGGGCGTCGTTCGTGCTGAATGCTGACCGCAGTCTCGCCGTGCAGTTTCCCGCCTGGACCGAGCACGTCGCCGTCACGGAGTGGACGCGCACGGCCGAGGGCTGGCGGTGCTTGCCCGCCCCGCTTGATCGCGTGCCCGAGGGAGACGCGTCTGCGTATCAGGCCTGCGTGCTGGGCCTGCGTGACTACGTCGACAAGAACCGCTTCCCCGGCGTCGTGCTCGGACTATCGGGCGGCATCGACAGTGCCCTCGTGGCCGCGATGGCCGTCGACGCGCTGGGACCGGATCGCGTCCATGCGATCATGATGCCCTACCGGTATACGTCGTCCCAGAGCATCGCCGACGCGGAAGCCTGCGCCGCAGCACTCGGCATCAAGCTCGATACCGTCCCCATCGCGCCCGCGGTCGAGCATCTGAATGCCTCGCTCGCCCCTCTCTTCGCGGGCCGCGCGCCGGACATCACGGAGGAGAACGTCCAGAGCCGGGTGCGTGGCGTGATCGTCATGGCGATCTCGAACAAGTTCGGCGCCATGGTGCTCACCACCGGCAACAAGAGCGAGATGAGCGTGGGTTACGCCACGCTCTACGGCGACATGAACGGCGGCTTCAACCCCGTCAAGGACCTCTACAAGCTCGAAGTCTATCGGCTTGCGCGCTGGCGCAATGCCCATGTGCCAGCGCATGGCCTGGGGTCGGCCGGCATCGTCATTCCCGAAAGCATCATCGTGCGCCCGCCCACGGCCGAACTGCGTGAAAACCAGCTCGACCAGGACAGCCTGCCGCCCTATGAGGTGCTGGACGACATCCTGACCTGCCTTGTCGAGCAGGAGATGCCGGTGGCGGACGTCGCCTCGCGTGGCCACCCGCTCGATGTGGTGAAGAAGGTGGAGCGGCTGCTGTATCTCGCGGAATACAAGCGCCGGCAGGCCGCGCCCGGCGTCAAGATTTCGAGCCGCAACTTCGGCCGCGACCGCCGCTACCCGATCACCAACCGCTTCCGGGAGTAGCTCACTTCGCCTTGGTGCCGTCGGCGCAGAATGTGAGTGCCACCTGGCAGAGCCCGTAGGCGCGCTCGCAATCCCAGCTGGCGTCCTTCTGTGCCAGAGCCATCGATTCTCCCGACGCGGATTTCCAGCGTCCGGGATCGGTCGGGACTTCCGCAAGCGACCAGCATTGCTGCTTCGAGATGGTGGCGATGACTTCGCACCCGGCGCCGCCGAGTTTGTCCGTGCAGGATTTGATCGCGGCCGTCTCCGCCGCCGCGCGGGTCGGCTCCTCCACGCGCGCGAAGATGTTGCCGCCGTTGTTGACGACCGCGCCCCAGCATTCGGACTTCGAAAAAAGGCCGCCGCATTCGGCGAACGGACCCTTCTTGCCGCCGAGCAGGAACAATCCCGCGCCCGCGATCAGCGCGAGCCCGAGCGCCCCGGCCGCTCCATAGACCGCCCATCGGCCGCTGGCGCTCTGCGGCAGGCGGGTCGCCGCCGCCAGGCGCTGGAACGTCGAGCTGACGACTCCCTTCGATTTCGCCGTGCCCGACACTTTTTGTCGTGAGCTTTGTTGCGTGCGCCGCACCGCGGTCTGCGGCTCGGACGACACGACCTCGCTCCCCTCGAGAAGCTGCGGACGCCACGCCCGGATCGATTGCGGACGCTCGGCGGGCGGCAGCTTCAAGGCCGCGTCGATCGCCTTGAGGAAGCTCTCGCGGTACTGCCCCGCCGCCGCCTTCGACGCTGGAATGAGATCGTCGGAGAGTTGCCGCGAGGTCGCCTCCATCGGGCGCTCGCCGGTCACCGCCCGGTAGAGCGTCGCCGCGAAGGCGTAGATGTCGGTCCAGGCGCCATAGCGGTCGGCGTTCGACGTGTACTGCTCCGGCGCCGAATACCCGCTCTTGAACACGAGCGCGGATACGAGCTGCGAATGCTGTTTGATCTCGAAGCGCGAAGCGCCGAAATCGAGCAGGATCGGCGCGCCGTCGGCCGCCCGGATCATGACGTTCTCGGGCGAGAAATCGAGGTGCCACGTGCGGTTTTCGTGCACGAGTTCGAGGGCGCTCAGCAGCGGCCCCGCGACGAGGTCGAGTTCGTCCTGCGTCGGCTTGCTGTCAAGCCCGCGCAGCCACTTCTCGAGCGTCATGCCGCGGACGAGATCGAGCACCATGTAGGCGGTTTCGTTGAGTTCGAACACGCGCCGCACGGCAATGATGTTCGGGTGGTTGAACTGCGCCAGCAGGCGGGCTTCATCGAAGAACTTCTTGAGGCCCCAGCGATAGTCCGCTTCCGAGTTCGCCCGCGCCAGGAACTTGAGGCTGGTCCCTTCGCGCCTGACCAGGTCCTCGGGAAAGAACTCCTTGAGGGCGAACTCCTTGTTCAGCATCTCGTCGTTGATGAGATACGTAATGCCGAAGCCGCCACGCCCGAGCAGACCGGTGATCACATACTGATCGATCCGCGTGCCGTCCCGCAGCACGGCCTCGTTCTGCCCCTCCATGGATCGGCGCCCTCCTAGTGCTTCCGGACAATCGTCGTGCTTCCGGAAAGTAAAAGCAGTGCTTCCGGAAAAGTGTGAAGCGGTTTTCCGATCGGAAGCACGACCGACTAAAGCAGTGCTTCCGGAAAAGTGTGAAGCGGTTTTCCGACAAGAAGCACGCCGAACAAAGAACGCGTCGCTCCGTCCCGGATGAGGGAGCACCATGCCCCATTCGCCTTGAGCCGGAAAGGGTTACTCTGTGTTCCTCCAGATCCGGCCGGGGGCCGGTTGGGAGACGTCTATTTCGCCCGATAACACTAATGCAGATGAGGCCGTGGACGCCGGTCTCGCGATGTTGAACCCCCCACATCGTCAGCGTAAGATGAATCCCTCGATCCACCCGGACGACACCTGGAGACGCATGCATGCGGCGCCGACTGAGGCAGCGCGAAGCGGTAGTGGCGATTGGTTTGCTGCTCTCCGTTTTGGGATCGTCGGTCGCGGGCGCCGCTGACCCGAAGCTGTTCGTGAAATGCCAGGAGCCCGCTAAGGCGTCCGGCGCCGGGCAGGGGACCGTCACGTGCGACGTACGCGCCTCCGGAGCGGCTGTTTTCAAGGATTTGAAGGCCACGATCAAAGGCGAGAAGGACCCGCTCGACACTAAGTTCGAGGCCTTCGATCCCGCCTCGCAGGGCACCACCACCGCCTACATGATCCAGATCCTGCCGAACAACCGGCGCACCACGCTGTCCCAGATGGGCGACGCCGTGGTGACCTTCACCGATCAGCGCGTCGGCAAGCGCCGCTTCATGGCCTACACGTTCGCGAACGACCTCGCGCTGGTGGCCGATTCAGGCACGTCGAAGGCCGAGTTCGTCCGCCAGATCATCGCCATCAAGCCCCTGACAGCGACCATACAACTCTACAAGACGGCGCTCCAAGCCGTCGAGGCGCTAGCGAAGGAGACCGGCGATCGCAAGGCCCTCGTGATACTGGCCGACGGCACGTCGGACGACACCGGCTACAGCCACGATCAGGTGGTGAAGGCCGCCAAGGACGCGGGCGTGACCATCCACGTTCTCGGCTACTACGACGACAAGAATGCGCGCCCGCAGTTCCAGAAGCTCGCCCGCCTCGCCGAGGACACGGGCGGCTCCGCGACCGAGGTGAGGCAGGGCGCCGCCAACAAGGATTTCACCAAGGACTTGGTGACGAACCGGTTCGCGGGTGAGGTGCTGGAGAACGGCGGCAAGGCGGTCGTGACCCTCAAAGGCCCGGCCGGCGCACAGACCATCGAGGTCAAAGCAGACCTGACCGACGGCAAGACCCTCGTCGCCGAGGAGAAGGTCACCGTTCCCGCTGCCGCGCCGCCGGCCTACGACGGCCCCGCGTTCGAGCGCTCGGCGGAACCGGAGCCCGAGCCGAAGGGCACATGGGAGCAGATTTCCGACTGGGCGGAGGACAACTCTTTCATTGTCGTGGCGCTGGGTGTGCTGCTGGGCGCGGGGATCATCGCGTTCGCCGTCTACGGCCAGCAACTGCTCGGCATGGCCCGTGGCGGCGTCGCCGTGCCAGCGGCCGCGCCTGAGCGGCAAGCCGCGAGCTATGACGACGACGCCGACGATCCGATGACCACCGAGGGCGGAGGCGAGGGCGAACTGCTGCGCGATGCGGAAGGCCGCCCCGTCGTCTACGGCTGGCTCGAAATGCTTGACGGCAACGCCTCGCGCCATCCCCTCCGCACCACCAACGTGCGCGTCGGCCGCCACCGCGACAACGACATCTGCCTCCAGAACGACTCCATTTCGCGCCGCCACGCCGTGCTGCACTACAACGCCGACACCCGGCGCTTCGTGATCACCGATCTCGGCGGCGGCAACGGCGTCGTCGTCAATAAGACCAAGTACAAATCCCGTGAGTTGAGCGACGGCGACATGGTGGAGCTGGGCGAGGTTCGGCTGCGGTTCCGGGCCGAGACGGAGTTCTTGACGTAAGCGCAGTCCAAGGCGGCGACAGCACGTGCACGACGGCCCGAGACATTGAGAGACCCGGCAGAGCGCGCCATCGGCCATCGCGCCCGCCGGGAGACCGAGGAGATCCGAGATGAGCAACGATCCGCGCTACCCAGGGGACGACGACGAGGACGACGCCCAGTCCAACAAACGCACGCGTCTTGTCATGCGCCCGGACGTTGCGGAAGGAAGCCCCGCGACGGGCCCGGTCGAGCAGCCGCGCGGCGGCTCGGTCATCGGCACGACGCGGCTCGTCGGCGTTGCAAATCAGGGTGGCGGTGGCGGCGCTGGGTTTTCTCCGGGCGTACCGACCGTGAAGATGCAGAACCAGGCCAAAACGCAGTACATGCGCGAAGGCACCGTGGAAACCGAGCCGGTGGCGGGATGGATCGTCATCGTCAAGGGACCGGGCCGCGGCGGCTTCCGGCCGGTCTATGTCGGCATGAACTCGGTCGGGCGCGCCCCGAGCCAGCGCATCTGCCTCGACTTCGGCGACGAGACCATCTCGCGCGAAGAGCACGCCTTCATCACTTACGACGACGAAACGCGGACCTTCTACCTGCAGCACGGCGGCAAATCCAACCTCGTCCGCCTCGCGGGCAAGCCCGTGCTCGCGCCCACCGAGCTCAAGCCCAACGATCTCTTCCGCATCGGCAACACCACGTTCCGGTTCGTCGCCTGTTGCGGCCCCGACTTCTGCTGGACGAGCGAGGTCGAAGACGTATGACATGGCTCGTGGCAGGCGCTGCCCGAGCCACGATCGGAACGCGCTCAAATCAAGAAGACGCCTTTGAGATTTGGCCGTCCGAAGCCCAAGCCGCCACCAGCCGCGGCGATGGACTGCTCGCGGTGGTCGCTGATGGAATGGGAGGACACGCCGGCGGCGAAATCGCGGGCGACCTCGCAGCTCGCACCTTCGTGTCCACTTTCACCGGCAGCAACGGCGCACTGTCCGAGCGCCTGCAGCACGGCCTGGAGGCCGGCAACGACGCCATCGCTTCGCATGTCCAGGCCAACGCAAAACTGCGCGGCATGGGTTGCACGCTGATCGGTGCGTGGGTCGACCGCGCGGGGCTGTCGTGGGTGAGCGTCGGGGATTCGCTGCTGCTGCTGTTCCGCGCGCCGGAAGTCCTTCGCCTCAATGCCGATCACTCGCTGGGCGCCTACCTTGACGACCAGGTCCGCCGCAATCAGATCGCCCCAGGCGAGGCGCAGAACAATCCCTATCGCAATGCGCTCCGCTCCGCCCTGACCGGCAAGGCGCTCGAGCTGGTCGACCTGCAGGGGGAGCCGTACAAGCTCAGCTCCGGAGACTGGATCATCCTGGCGAGTGACGGCATCACGACGCTCGATGGCGACGAGATCGGCGACATCGTCTACGCCAACCGTGAGGAGAGCCCGGAGGTCATGGCCGAGCGCCTGATCGCCGCCGTGGAAGACAAGCAGGAGCCTGATCAGGATAACACCACGGTTGTCGTACTGCGGATTGTCGAGGATCCGGACGCAGGGATAGATGAGGAGCAGCCGACCCGCGTCCTGCGTCCCGAACCGGTGCTCGCAGCCGCGCCGCCGGAGGCTGACGACGACGGTGTCGCCACCACCCAGCGGATCGTGCAGCCGCCTGCCGTCTATTCTGTCTTTCGCCGTCACCGCAGCCTGATCGTCGGCCTCGGCATGGGGCTGATGTTCCTGATCGGCTGGGGCGTTCGCGCGCTGCTGGGATAGAACCGCGCCGCGCCCCTATCGCCCGAGCAGCTTGCGCGCCGCCACGTCCGGGCTGACCCGGCCGGAAAGAACCTCGTCCGCAAGGCCGTCCACCTCACGGCCGCTGTCTTCCTTCACGCGCCGCGCCACGATGTCGGCTGCCGCGCGCGCGATCAGGTAGCGCGCCCGCCGCCGGCGGCGGGCCAATGGGTCCGCACCCGCTCCGCGCGAGCCTACGTCCCGCATGGCCGCGACGAGTTCCGGAACGCCTTCGCCGGTCGTCGCGGTCGTCTTGAGCACCGGGATATGCGACCGCATCGAGCGGATCGAAAGCGCGCCGAGCAGTTGCTGCAGCGTCAGCTCCGCGCCCTCGCGGTCGCCCTTGTTGACCACCAGAATGTCCGCGATTTCGAGCAGGCCGGATTTCATGGCCTGGATGTCGTCGCCGAGCCCCGGCGCCGAGATCACGACGCGCACGTCGGCCACTTCCGCGACGTCCATCTCGCTCTGCCCGGTGCCCACGGTTTCGAGCAGCACGAGGTCGAACCCGGCCGCGTCGAGCGCATCGATGACGCGCACGGCGGCCGGTGAAAGGCCGCCGAGATATCCGCGGCTCGCGAGCGAACGCACGAACACGCCGTCGTCGTCGAGAGCCGCCGTCATGCGGATGCGGTCGCCGAGAATCGCTCCGCCCGAAATCGGGCTCGACGGATCGACCGCGATCACGCCGACCGTGCCGCCTTGCGCGCGCACGTGCGCGATGACGGCATTGACGAGGGTGGACTTGCCGGCGCCGGGAGGCCCCGTGAAGCCAAGCACGAGCGCATGGCCGAGATACGGCTGCAGCGCCTCGAGCAGGGGCGGGGCGCTGGTGGACAGCTTCTCGAGCTCGGTTACGGCGGCCGCGATGGCGCGGCGCTCGCCGGCGCGCAGGCGCTGAACGAGATCCGGAATCGCTTCGAGCTTCAAGCTCGAGCGAGGCATCGGAGGGGCATCGCGGGTCGTATCATCCATGCTGGCGCTGATACGCATTATTGGACGTAACCGCAATGCCTCCGGCCGTCACAGTCGCAACGATTCCCTTCCCCCTTCATGCAGAAGGCATGTCTCCGGCATGACGAGGGGAAGATGGCAGGGGGAGGAACCGACGGCGTAAACGATCAGAACCACAGCCCCGGCCAGCGGTAGCGCGGCCGCATGTCGCCCGGGCCATAGCCGACAAGCGTCATCATCGGCTGCTCGATGATGACGAGCGGATCGTGCCGTGCGGCCGGGTCGGCGGGCGCGGCGCGCGCGAGCAGCCGCTCGATTCGATCTTCGGTGTTCGGATGCGACCTGAGCAGCGACGGATGGGGCACTCGGCGTGCTGGCACCGGGAACATGAGGTCTTCCCAGAAATGCCCGGTGTAGGGCTCCAACCGCCGCAAGGCCGAGGCGAGCGCGCCCGGATCGCCGGTCAAGTCCGCCGCGTGCGCGTCCGCCAGGAATTCACGCGACCGCGACAGGCGAAGCTGGAACATGCTCGACAGCGCGGGTGCCAGATAGAGGCAAAGCACCGCCCACCACGAGATCGGGTCCTCGCCCATCAGCAACGCCAGCACGTTGTAGACCGCGAGCCCGAGCGCCACGTAGCTCATGAGCTGCAGAACGCGGGTCATAACGTCGGCAAGGCCCATCACCAGCAGGTCGTTGTTACGGATGTGGGCGACCTCATGGGCGAGCACGCCGGCGGTTTCGGACAGAGTGAGTCGCCGCAGTAGTCCTTCCGTTACGGCGATCGCCGAATGCTGGCGTGAACCGGCGGCAAACGCGTTCAGCGTCATGCTGGGAACGACATAGAGATTGGGACGCTGTGGGAGCCCCGCACGATAGCTCAGGACGTCGACGAGGCTGGAGAGCTGGCTATCATCGGGCGGCACGTGAGTCGCCTGGTAGAGGCGCATGACGGCTTCTGGCGGCATGCGGGCGGCCATCGGCCAGATTGCAGCGATGAGGACCGCCGCCGCGAGCGCGCCGGCCGCGCCCCAGAGCAAAACCGTCGGCACGCTGACCAGGAAAACGAAGCCTGTGAGCAGCAGCGCCGCCTGCGTCAAATTGGGTCGGGACTGGGAGCCGGGAAGCGATGCGTCGAGGGGAAGCATGTCGGCCCTCCGCGCCTGAAGGATGACGATTGGAATGCGTGAATCACGCTGGAAAGCAGGCCGCCCCGCACAGCAAAGCCCGCAGAACTTGATGTTGTCTCGAAAAGCGACATTCGTATGATGAACGGCAACGGGGCCCGTTCCGGTCCACTGCGCCAGCAAAAGCGGCGGCCCAAATCCGCGGCGCGCCAATGCGCGGAGTCAATTCTTTCGATCAAGTCACCCACAAGGTGTTGACCGGGAATCCCCGAATGTATATAGGAACGCCACTCTCACGGTAGGTGGTAGGCCCTCTTCGCGCTTCTTTCGCGCTCTGCCTAAACGCTGCCGTCCCTAAAGCAGAGGACATTTTCGGACCAAGATCGCTGGTGAGCCGATGAGGCAAACCGGAGGATCCTCTGGTTTTTTCCGTGCCAGGCCCCGGGGCTCCGGGGCTCGGCAGTTTTCGTTTGGCGCATGCTGTGTCGAGGACGCGCGGCGACAGACGAATTGAGACGGCATTCCGGTTGGTTTGCTGAATTGGCCTGGAGCCGAACGAGAAGCGGGGCGTTTTATGCCGACGATACAACAGCTGATCCGGAAACCCCGGAGCCCGAAGGTCTATCGCGAGAAGTCGCGCCACATGGAAGCGTGCCCGCAGAAGCGCGGCGTTTGCACCCGTGTGTACACGACGACGCCGAAGAAGCCGAACTCGGCACTCCGCAAGGTTGCCAAGATCCGGCTCACCAATGGCTTTGAGGTCATCGGTTACATTCCGGGCGAAGGCCACAACCTTCAGGAGCACTCCGTGGTCCTGATCCGTGGCGGCCGCGTCAAGGACTTGCCCGGCGTCCGTTACCACATTCTGCGTGGCGTGCTCGATACCCAGGGCGTCGCCAGCCGCAAGCAGCGTCGTTCGAAGTACGGTGCGAAGCGGCCTAAGTAGGCCAGCATCGCTTGAGTATCCCGGACGAGCCGCCTGAGAAGCGGTGAGATCCGGAGATCTCGAAGGTTCCAGGTGGCTCGCCCGGGTGTGAGCTGTAAAAAATTGAAGCGAAGGGCTAGGACACATGTCCCGTCGTCACAGTGCAGAAAAGCGCGAAGTCAATCCGGATCCGAAGTTCGCGGATCTTGTTCTGACCAAGTTCATGAACGCCGTCATGTCGCACGGCAAGAAGTCGGTCGCCGAGCGCATCGTGTATGGCGCGCTTGAGCGGATGGAGCAGAAGGCGAAGTCGGATCCGATCGCCATGTTCCATCAGGCTCTCGAGAACGTCATGCCGGCGGTCGAGGTTCGTTCGCGTCGCGTCGGCGGTGCAACGTACCAGGTTCCCGTCGAAGTCCGCACCGAGCGCCGTCAGGCGCTGGCGATCCGCTGGATCATCACGGCTGCGCGCGCTCGCAACGAGAACACCATGGTCGAGCGTTTGTCGGGCGAATTGCTCGACGCGTCTTCGAACCGCGGCACGGCCGTCAAGAAGCGTGAAGACACCCACAAGATGGCGGACGCCAACCGGGCGTTCTCGCACTACCGCTGGTAAAGAAACAACGCGCGGTTGCGTCCAAGCGGAGCTTGGCTCCGAAACAACTGGGCAACCGAAGCGCAAAGGGAATGACAGATGGCCCGGCAATACGCCATTGAGGACTATCGCAATTTCGGCATCATGGCTCACATTGATGCCGGGAAGACGACGACGACTGAGCGAATCCTCTATTTCACCGGCAAGTCCTACAAGATCGGCGAAGTCCATGACGGCGCCGCCACGATGGACTTCATGGATCAGGAAGCTGAGCGCGGCATCACCATTACGTCGGCCGCGACGACCTGTTTCTGGGTGGGCCGCGACAACAAGAAGCGCCGCCTGAACATCATCGACACCCCCGGCCACGTCGACTTCACCATCGAAGTCGAGCGTTCGCTGCGCGTGCTCGACGGCGCCGTGTGCGTTCTCGACTCCAACCAGGGCGTTGAGCCGCAGACCGAGACCGTCTGGCGCCAGGGCGACAAGTACAACGTTCCGCGCATCATCTTCTCCAACAAGATGGACAAGACCGGCGCAGACTTCTTCATGTGCCTGGCCGACATCAAGGACAAGCTCGGCGCGCGCGCGGTGCCCCTGCAGATCCCGGTCGGCGCAGAAGCGGACTTCCGCGGCGTGGTCGACCTTATCAAGATGAAGTCCTACACCTGGGAAGGCGACGCCAAGGACGCCCCCATGGTTGAAGGCGAGATCCCCGCCGACCTCATCGACAAAGCAAACGAATATCGCGCTCTGCTGATCGAAGCTGCCGTCGAGATGGACGACGTGGCGATGGAAGGTTACCTCGAGGGCAAGGAGCCCGACGAGGACACGCTGCGCAAGCTCATCCGCAAGGCGACCGTCACGCGCACGTTCTATCCGATGATGTGCGGCTCGGCCTTTAAGAACAAGGGCGTTCAGCCCCTTCTCGACGCCGTCGTCGACTTCCTGCCGAGCCCGCTCGATCGCGAAGCCTACCGCGGTATCGACCCGAAGACCGGCGAGGAGAGCCCGCGCCATCCGTCGGATTCCGATCCGCTCGCCATGATCGCCTTCAAGATCATGAGCTTCGAGCACGTCGGCTCGATCACGTTCTGCCGCATCTATTCGGGCAAGCTCGAGCAGGGCATGGCACTCGCCAACACCTCGCGCGACAAGAAGGAACGTGCCGGCCGCATGTACCTCATGCACGCCGCCGACCGCGAGGAAATCAAGGAAGCCTTCGCCGGCGACATCGTCGCTCTGCAGGGCATGAAGGACATCCGCACGGGTGAGACCCTGTGCGATCCGGCTAAGCCCGTCATCCTTGAGAAGATGGATTTCCCGGAGCCCGTCATCAACCTCAAGATCGAGCCCAAGACCAAGGCCGACCAGGAGAAGATGGCGATCGCCCTCAACACCATGGCCGTCGAGGATCCGTCCTTCCGCGTTTCCGTCGACCAGGAGAGCGGCGAGACCATTCTCAAGGGCATGGGCGAACTTCATCTCGACATCAAGGTCGACATCCTGAGGCGCACCTACGGCGTGGACGCCAACGTCGGCGCCCCGCAGGTCGCCTACCGCGAGACGCTCGCTCGTCCCGCAGACATCGATTACACGCACAAGAAGCAGACGGGCGGCACCGGCCAGTTCGCGCGCGTCAAGCTCAGGCTTGAGCCGAACGAGACCGGCAAGGGCAATGTGTTCGAAAACACCGTTGTTGGCGGCACCGTTCCCCGCGAGTACATCCCGGGCGTCGAAAAGGGCGTCAAGTCGGTTTGGGACAACGGCGTGCTGATCGGCTTCCCGCTGGTCGACATGAAAGTCACGCTGCACGACGGCGCGTTCCACGAAGTTGACTCTTCGGCGATCGCGTTCGAAATCGCCACCCGCGCGGCCATGAAGGAAGGTTGCGAAAAGGGTGGTGTGAAGATCCTCGAGCCGATCATGGACGTCGAGGTGGTGACGCCGGGCGACTTCGTCGGCTCCGTCATCGGCGACATCAACTCGCGTCGCGGCCAGATCCGCACGCAGGAGATGCGCGGCAACGCTACGGTCATCCGGGCCTACGTTCCGCTCGCCAACATGTTCGGTTACGTAAGCCAGTTGCGGTCGATGTCGACGGGACGCGCGTCCTACACCATGCAGTTCGCGCACTACGCCGACGTTCCGCGCAACGTGGCTGACGAAGTTAAAGCGAAATATGCCTGAGCGGGCGGCCCCGGAAGGGGCCCCGGTTGAGGCGATGAGATCCGGTTGATCCGGGCAAGATGAGAACGAGCTTAAGGAGAGCCTACGATGGCCAAAGCGAAATTCGAGCGCAACAAGCCGCACGTTAACGTCGGCACGATTGGTCACGTTGACCACGGCAAGACGACGCTGACTGCAGCGCTGACGAAGGTGTCCTTCGACCGCGGCTGGACGACCACGGCAATCAGCTACGACAACGTTGCCAAGGCGTCTGAGAGCCAGGGCCGCCGCGACCCGACCAAGATTCTGACGATCGCCACCTCGCACGTCGAGTACGCGACGCCGAACCGCCACTACGCCCACGTCGACTGCCCGGGCCACGCCGACTACGTCAAGAACATGATCACGGGCGCAGCCCAGATGGACGGCGCGATCCTCGTCGTGTCGGCTGTTGACGGCCCGATGCCGCAGACCCGCGAGCACATCCTGCTCGCCCGTCAGGTCGGCGTTCCCTACATCGTCGTGTTCCTGAACAAGTGCGATATCGTCGACGACGCCGAACTCCTCGACCTCGTCGAAATGGAAGTTCGCGAACTGCTCGTGAAGTACCAGTTCCCCGGCGACGACACGCCCGTCATCCGCGGCGCCGCCGTCAAGGCGCTCAACGGCGAGAAGGGCCCGCTCGCTGACGAAGCGATCATCAAGCTCTATGAAGCCCTCGACACCTACATCCCGCTTCCTGAGCGTCCGAAGGATCAGCCCTTCCTGATGCCGATCGAAGACGTGTTCTCGATCTCGGGCCGCGGCACCGTCGTCACCGGCCGTATCGAACGCGGCGTGATCAAGGTCGGCGAAGAAGTCGAGATCGTCGGTCTCGCTGCAACGCAGAAGTCGATCGTGACCGGCGTCGAAATGTTCCGCAAGCTGCTCGACAGCGGTGAAGCCGGCGACAACGTTGGTTGCCTCCTGCGCGGCATCGACAAGGAAGCCGTTGAGCGTGGCCAGGTTCTGGCCAAGCCCGGCTCGGTCAAGCCGCACAAGAAGTTCAAGGCTGAGGCTTACGTTCTCACCAAGGAAGAGGGTGGCCGTCACACGCCGTTCTTCACCAACTACCGTCCCCAGTTCTACTTCCGCACGACCGACGTCACCGGCGTCGTCACGCTGCCGGAAGGCACGGAAATGGTTATGCCGGGCGACAACATCGCAGTTGATGTCGAGCTGGTTTCGCCGATCGCCATGGAAGAGAAGGTCCGCTTCGCAATTCGCGAAGGTGGCCGTACCGTCGGCGCTGGCGTCGTCACCAAGATCGTAGAGTAACGGAAATAGAGAGGCGCTCGAGAGGGCGGCGGAAACGCCGGGCTAAGAGCGCTTCTCTCATTTAGCGGGTTCGATACAATGAACGGCCAAAACATCCGCATCCGATTGAAAGCGTTCGATCATCGAATTCTCGATGCATCGACGCGGGAAATCGTGAACACGGCGAAGCGCACTGGCGCTGAGGTTCGGGGACCGATCCCCCTGCCGACGCGCATCGAGCGTTTCACGGTCAACCGCTCTCCGCACGTCGACAAGAAGAGTCGCGAACAGTTCGAAATGCGCACCCACAAGCGCATGTTGGACATCGTAGATCCGACTCCTCAGACGGTCGACGCGCTGATGAAGCTCGACCTGGCCGCAGGCGTGGACGTGGAAATCAAGCTCTAGAGGATGCCGCGCCGACAGGTCTCCACCGTGTTGGCTGCGATAATTGAAGGAAGGAATGCGAACAAATGCGTTCCGGAGTGATTGCACAGAAAGTCGGCATGACCCGCATCTTCACGGATGCAGGTGAGCATGTGCCAGTGACAGTCCTGAAGATGGAAAAGCTTCAGGTTCTGTCGCAGCGCACGACCGATAAGCACGGCTACACGGCCATCCAGGTCGGCGCTGGCACGCGCAAGCCATCTCGTCTCACGAAGTCCGATCGCGGTACGTTCGCGGTCGCCAACGTCGAGCCGAAGCGGAAGCTTGCGGAGTTCCGGGTCAGCCCCGAGAACTTGATCGAAGTGGGCGCCGAGATTACGGCCGACCATTTCGTGCCGGGCCAGTTCGTCGACGTGACCGGCACCAGCCAGGGCAAGGGCTTCCAGGGCCCGATGAAGCGCTGGAACTTCGGCGGCCTGGGCGCAGCCCACGGCGTCTCCGTGGTCCATCGTTCGCACGGCTCGACCGGCCAGCGTCAGGACCCCGGCAAGGTGTTCAAGGGCAAGAAGATGGCCGGCCACATGGGTGACGAGCGCATCACCACCCAGAACCTCATCGTCGCCAAGATCGACGTTGAGCGCGGCCTGCTGATGATCCGCGGCGCAGTGCCCGGCTCCAAAGGCGGCTGGGTTGTTGTTCGCGACGCCGTCAAGAAAAAGGCTCACGCCGACGCGCCGAAGCCTGGCGCGTTCAAGCCTGCGAATAAGGAGAAGGCGTGATGAAAGCCAACGTCACCACGCTCGAAGCCAAGAAGGCCGGTGAGATCGAGCTCGCCGACGCCATTTTCGGGCTCGAGCCGCGCAAGGACATCCTGCATCGCATGGTGCGCTGGCAGCAGCTCAAGCGCATGGCCGGCACGCATCACGCACAGGACCGCTCGGAAGTCACGGTCACTGGCAAGAAGATGTACAAGCAGAAGGGCACCGGCGGCGCTCGCCACGGTGACAAGTCTGTCCCGCAGTGGCGCGGCGGCGGTAAGGCGTTCGGCCCCAAGCCGCGCAGCCATGCCATCGACCTGACCAAGAAGTTCCGCGCGCTGGCTCTGCGTCACGCTCTCTCCGCCAAGGCCAAGGCCGGCGAGGTTATCGTGATCGACACGGCTTCGTCGTCGGAAGGCAAGACGGGCGTCCTGAAGAAGCAGTTCGCTTCGCTCGGCTGGCGCAGCGCTCTGATCATCGACGGTGCGGCGCTCGACGACGCATTCGCCCGTGCGGCCCGCAACATTCCGCACATCGACGTGCTGCCGATCGCCGGCATCAACGTCTACGACATCCTTCGCCGTGAGAAGCTCGTGCTGACCAAGGCGGCCGTCGAGGCGCTGGACGTGCGCTTCGCCGACGTGAAGGCCAAAGCCGCGGAGCAGAAGTGATGAACAAGCTCAAAGCCTACGACGTCATCCTGTCTCCGGTGATCACCGAGAAGGCGACGCAGGTTTCGGAAGCGAACCAGGTGATCTTCAAGGTCGCTTCGGGCGCCAACAAAACCGACATCAAGTCTGCGGTCGAGATCCTCTTCAATGTGAAGGTCAAGGCTGTGAATACGCTGGTCCGCAAAGGCAAGCGCCGCACGTTCCGCGGCATCCGCGCCCAGCTCAGTGACGTAAAGAAGGCCATCGTGACGCTCGAGGAAGGCCACTCGATCGACGTTACGACCGGCCTTTAAGGGAGACGCGCCGCCATGGCTTTGAAGACATTCCGTCCGACATCTCCGGGCATGCGCCATTTGGTGCAGGTTGATCGCTCGCACCTGTTCAAGGGCGCGCCGGTCAAGATGCTGACCGAAGGTAAGCGCAAGACGGGCGGCCGCAACAGCGACGGTCGCATCACGACGCGCCACATCGGTGGCGGTCACAAGCAGTCGTACCGTCTGGTCGATTTCCGCCGTCGCAAGCACGACGTTGCGGCAACGGTCGAACGGCTCGAGTACGATCCGAACCGCACGGCGTTCATCGCGCTGATCAAGTACGCGGACGGCCACCTGTCCTACATCATCGCTCCGCAGCGTCTCGCTGTCGGCGATCAGGTGATCTCCGGCGCGAAGGTCGACGTGAAGCCCGGCAACGCCATGCCGCTTTCCGGCATGCCGATCGGCACGATCGTGCACAACGTCGAGCTGAAGCCCGGCGGCGGTGGCCAGATCGCGCGCTCGGCCGGTGCCTTCGTGCAGCTCGTCGGCCGTGACGCTGGTTGGGCCGTTCTCAAGCTCAGCTCCGGCGAAACCCGCAAAGTCCGCGCCGAGTGCATGGCGTCCGTGGGCGCCGTCTCGAACCCGGATCACAGCAACGAAGTGATCGGCAAGGCGGGCCGCCAGCGTTGGAAGGGCAACCGTCCGACCGTGCGCTCGATCGCCATGAACCCGATTGACCATCCCAACGGCGGCCGCACCAAGGGCGGCAAGCATTGGGCGACGCCGTGGGGCAAGCCGACCAAGGGCTTCAAGACCCGCAAGAACAAGCAGACCGACAAGTTCATCGTCAGAAGCCGCTCGAAGAGCAAGTAGTCGATAACGCTACTTGAACCACGAGCAGACGATCGAGGAGACGAAAGAGTGACACGCGCAGTTTGGAAGGGCCCCTTCATCGACGGCTACATTCTCAAGAAGGCTGAGAAGGTACGTGCGTCGGGGCGCAATGAGGTCATCAAGACCTGGAGCCGTCGCTCGACGATTCTGCCCCAGTTCGTGGGCCTGACGTTCGGCGTCTACAACGGTCAGAAGCATGTCCCGGTGAACATCACCGAAGACATGATCGGCCACAAGCTTGGCGAGTTCTCGCCGACGCGCGCCTTCCATGGCCACGGCGGCGACAAGAAAGCATCGACGAGGAAATAATGGGCAAGCCGAGCCGGGAACGGAGCCTCTCCGACAAAGAGGCACGCGCGATCACGAAGAACCTTCGTGTGTCGCCGCAGAAGCTGAACCTCGTCGCGGGCCTGATCCGTGGCAAGAAGGTCGACCAAGCGCTCGCCGATCTCGAGTTTTCGAGGAAGCGTATCGCTCAGGACGTCCGCAAGTGCGTGATGAGCGCCGTTGCCAACGCCGAGAACAATCATCAGCTCGACGTCAACGCCTTGATCGTGTCCGAGGCCTATGTCGGCAAGAACCTGGTCATGAAGCGCTTCGCGGCTCGCGGCCGTGGTCGCGGCTTCTCGATCATGAAGCCGTTCTCGCAGATCACCGTCGTGGTGCGTGAGACGGAAGCCGAGGCTGAGAAGCCGAAGGCCGCCAAGGGCGCAGCCAAGCAGGCCAAGCCGGCTGCCAAGGCGAGCAAGAAGTCTGCTGCGGCTGAGAAGGAGGCCGAGTAATGGGTCATAAAGTCAATCCCGTCGGCCTTCGGCTCGGCATCAACCGCACCTGGGACAGCCGCTGGTTCGCCCGTCGTGGCGAATACGGCAAGCTGCTTCATGAAGATCGCGCCATCCGCGCTCACATCTTGAAGATGCAGCGCACCGCCGGCATCTCCAAGGTCGTCATTGAGCGCCCGCACAAGAAGTGCCGTGTGACCGTTCACACGGCCCGCCCGGGCGTTCTGATCGGCAAGAAGGGCGCCGACATCGACAAGCTGCGCGGCGAGCTTTCGCGCTACACGTCCTCGGAAGTTCATCTGAACCTCCTCGAGGTCCGCAAGCCCGATACCGACGCCGTTCTGGTCGCCGAGAACATCGCCCAGCAGCTCGAGCGCCGCGTTGCCTTCCGTCGCGCCATGAAGCGCGCCGTGCAGACCGCTCTGCGCGCTGGTGCCGTCGGCATCCGTATCAACGTTGCCGGCCGTCTCGGCGGCGCTGAAATCGCCCGCACGGAGTGGTATCGCGAAGGCCGCGTGCCGCTGCACACCCTCCGCGCCGACATCGATTTCGGCTACGGCGTTGCCCAGACCGCCTATGGCGTGATCGGCATCAAGGTCTGGATCTTCAAGGGCGAGATCATGGAGCACGATCCGATGGCCTCCGAGCGCCGTTCGACCGAAGGAGCCGGCGACGGCACCGGCGGCCGTCCCCGCCGTGAGGACGGCGGCGAGCGTCGCGAGCGTCGTGGTGGCCCCCGCGGCGACCGTGGTGGACCGCGTGGCGGCGGCGACGCTGCCAAAGAAGGACAGGAGCAGGCCTGATCAGGCTTGAAGGACCAGGACCATGCTGTCACCGAAAAAAACCAAGTTCCGCAAGCAGTTCAAGGGCCGCATCCACGGCGTTGCGAAGGGCGGTACGAGCTTGAACTTCGGCTCTCACGGCCTCAAGGCCGTCGAGCCTGAGCGCGTCACTGCACGCCAGATCGAAGCCGCGCGCCGCGCCATCACGCGTCACATGAAGCGTGCCGGCCGCGTCTGGATCCGCATCTTCCCGGATGTGCCCGTCACCAAGAAGCCGGCCGAAGTCCGAATGGGCTCTGGTAAGGGCAGCATCGAGCTGTGGGTTTCGCGCGTCAAGCCGGGCCGCATCATGTTCGAGTTGGACGGCGTTCCGGATCAGATCGCGCGTGAAGCGCTTCTGCTCGGCGCGGCCAAGCTCGGGATCAAGACTCGTATCGTGACGCGCGTCGGCTAACCCCCGAAACGGCGCACGGGCTAAGGAAGGAATACGACGATGAAATCGGGTGATTTGAAGAGCATGACGCTCGATCAACTCGACGATCAGTTGGGGAAGCTCAAGAAGGAGCAGTTCAACCTGCGCTTTCAGAAGGCCTCCGGCCAGCTTGAGAACACCTCGCGCGTGCGCCAGGTCCGGCGCGACATCGCGCGGGTTCTGACGCTCGCTGGCCAGAAGCGGGGCGGATCCTCGTCCGTGGCCGCGGCGAAATCGAAGACTGGCGCGTAAGGAGATAGAACGATGCCGAAACGCGTCCTGCAGGGTGTGGTTGTTTCGAACAAGAACGACAAGACCATTGTCGTCGAGGTGGAGCGCCGTTACACGCATCCCCTTCTGAAAAAGACCGTGCGTCGTACGAAGAAGTACCACGCCCACGACGAGAAGAACGTGTTCAAGGCCGGCGACCGCGTCGAGATCCAGGAGAGCGCTCCGATTTCGAAGCTGAAGCGTTGGGTCGCGCTCGAAAAAAGCGCGAGATAGATCGATGGCGGCGCCTCGCGTGAGGCGGCGGCCGGGTGACGAAACAGATTTTTACGCCGCGGGCTGTGCGGCAGGAAGAGAGACGGTGCGATGATCCAGATGGAGACAAATCTCGACGTCGCCGATAATTCGGGAGCGCGTCGCGTCCAGTGCATCAAGGTGCTGGGTGGATCGAAGCGCAAGTACGCCACCATCGGCGACACGATCGTCGTGTCGGTGAAGGAGGCGATTCCGAAGGGGCGCGTTAAGAAGGGCCAGGTCATGAAGGCCGTGATCGTGCGCGTCGCCAAGGGCGTGCGCCGTCCCGACGGCTCGCTGATCCGTTTTGACCGCAACGCCGCCGTGCTGATCAACGCACAGGGCGAGCCGGTCGGCACGCGTATTTTCGGACCGGTGACGCGCGAGCTTCGCGCCAAGAACCACATGAAGATCGTCTCTCTCGCTCCGGAGGTGCTGTAATGGCGTCGCTCAAGATCAAGAAGGGTGACAGCGTCGTCGTCCTGACCGGGCGCGACAAGGGCAAGCGCGGCGAAGTGATCGAGGTTCGCCCGAAGGAGAACCGCGCTCTCGTCCGTGGCATCAACGTCGTGCGCAAGCATCAGCGCCAGACGGCCAAGGAAGAGGGCGGCATCATCTCGAAAGAGGCCGCGATTCAGATTTCGAACCTTGCCCTCGAGGATCCCAAGGACGGCAAGCCGACCCGCATCGGTTTCCGCTTCCTGGAAGACGGCAAGAAGGTCCGTTTCGCCAAGCGCTCTGGCGAAGTCATTCCGGAGAAGAACTAAGCCATGGCCGACAAAGAGAAACCCCAGAAGGCCAAGTCGGCAACTGCCGGCGCTAAGCCTGGCAAGGAAGCCCGCGGCGCCAAGCAGGCGAAGGTCGATGCTGGTCCGCGCGAGTGGAAGCCGCGTCCGGCTGACTACAAGCCGCGCCTCAAGACGCACTACGAAAAGGTCGTGCGCGACGCGCTGAAGGAAAAGTTCGCCTACGCGAACCCGATGCAGATTCCGCGCATCGAGAAGATCGTGCTCAACATGGGCGTTGGCGAAGCGACTGCCGACCGTAAGAAGGTCGACAACGCGGCAGCCGATCTCGCGCTCATTGCCGGCCAGAAGCCGCTGATGACCAAGTCGACCAAGTCGATCGCGACCTTCAAGGTGCGCGAAGGCATGACGCTTGGCTGCAAGGTCACGCTGCGCGGCGACCGGATGTACGAATTCCTGGACCGGTTCGTCACCATCGCGCTTCCGCGCGTGAAGGACTTCCGGGGCCTTAACGGCAAGAGCTTCGACGGCCGTGGCAACTTTGCGTGCGGTCTGAAGGAGCACATCGTGTTCCCGGAAATCGATTACGACAAGGTCGACCAGGTGTTGGGTCTCGACGTGATCGTTTGCACTTCGGCCAAGACTGACGACGAGGCGCGCGAGCTGCTTCGTGGTTTCAACTTCCCTTTCCGCAGCTAGAGGACCTCGGGCACGCTCACGCGAAAACCCCGAAAGGCCTTTGGAGGACAATGAATGGCTAAGACGAGCTCTATCGAGAAGAACAACCGGCGCCGGAAGTTGACCGCGCAGTACGCAGCCAAGCGCAAGCGCTTGAAGGCGATCGCGGACGATCTGAAGCGCCCCGCCGAGGAGCGCTTCGCAGCGCGTCTGAAGCTCGCCGAAATGCCGCGCAACGGCTCGGCTGTTCGCATCCGCAACCGCTGCGAGATCACGGGCCGCGCCCGTGGCAACTATCGCAAGCTCAAGATGTGCCGCAACCAGCTCCGGGAGCTGGCCTCGCAGGGTCTTATCCCTGGCATGGTCAAGTCGAGCTGGTAAGAGAGGGCTGAGCACATGGCAGTGAATGATCCTATCGGCGATATGCTGACGCGCATCCGCAATGCGCAGATGCGCCGCCGTCCCAAGGTTTCGACGCCAGCGTCGAACATGCGGGCCCGCGTCCTCGACGTTCTCGCCGAGGAAGGCTACATCCGCGGCTACACGCGCGTGGAGCAGAAGGGTGAACACCCCGAGTTCGAGATCGAGCTCAAGTATTTCAACGGTCAGCCGGCGATCAAGCAGATCAGCCGCGTTTCGACCCCTGGCCGGCGCGTTTATTCGCCGGTTCGTGATCTCCGCACGGTCGCCAACGGCCTCGGCGTCGCCATCCTGTCCACGCCGAAGGGCGTGATGTCGGATTCGCGCGCTAAGGAAGAGAATGTCGGCGGCGAGATCATCTGCAACGTATTCTAACGGAGAGCCCCGGTCTCGGCCGGGAGCTTGAGGAAAGCGACATGTCACGCATCGGTAAAAAGCCCGTTCCCGTACCCGCCGCAATTACTGCGACGGTCGACGGCCAGACGGTCAAAATGAAGGGAGCCAAGGGCGAGCTCTCCTTCACGCTGCCTGAGGTACTGAAGGTCGAGAAGACCGCCGAAGGTATCGAGATCACGCTCGGCGAGGACACCAAGCAGGCGCGCTCCATGTGGGGCATGTCGCGCTCCATGGTGCAGAACCTGATCACGGGCGTGTCCGAAGGCTACACCCACACCCTCGAGATCCACGGCGTCGGCTTCAAGGCCGCGCTGAAGGGCAAGGACGTGTTGACGATGTCGATCGGCTTCAGCCACGACGTCGTCCACCAGATCCCGCCCGGCGTTGAGGTCAAAGTGGGCGGCGCTAAGCAGGAGGTCGTGACGGTCTCCGGCATCGACAAGCAGCTCGTCGGCCAGGTCGCCGCCGATATCCGCGCCTCGCGCAAGCCGGAGCCCTACCAGGGCAAGGGCGTGCGCTTCAAGGGCGAGCACGTCTTCCGCAAGGAAGGCAAGAAGAAGTAGGACCGAGGCCATGGCCAACGCAAACACCCAGTTCGAAAGGCGCCGCGCACGCGTTCGCCGGACGTTGAAGGCCCGCGCCGCGGGACGTCCGCGTCTTTCTATTCATCGCTCGTCGAAGCACATTTACGCTCAGATCATCGACGACGCCGACGGCAAGACGATTGCCTCGGCATCGAGCCTCGAGAAGGATCTGAAGTCGTCCTTGAAGACCGGCGCCGACAAGGCCGCCGCCGCCGCCATCGGCAAGCTCGTTGCAGAACGTGCTGTCAAGGCAGGCGTCAAGGATGTCGTGTTCGATCGCGGCGGTTACATCTACCACGGGCGCGTGAAAGCGCTTGCCGATGCGGCCCGCGAGGGCGGCCTGAGCTTCTGATAAGAGGAATTTGACCAGTGGCACGTCCATCATCGAGAGACCGCGGTCGGGAGCGCGAGCGCGAGGAGAGCGAGTTTTCGGACAAGCTCGTCCACATCAACCGCGTCGCCAAGGTCGTGAAGGGCGGTAAGCGCTTCGGCTTCGCTGCGCTCGTCGTGGTCGGCGACCTCAAGGGCCGCGTTGGCTTCGGCCACGGCAAGGCCCGCGAGGTTCCGGAAGCGATCCGCAAGGCAACTGAAGCTGCTCGCCGCAATCTTGTGCGCGTTCCGCTCCGCGACGCCCGCACCCTGCATCACGACAGCGAAGGCCGTCACGGATCGGGCAAGGTCGTGCTGCGCTCGGCTCCGGCCGGTACGGGCATCATCGCCGGCGGCGCCATGCGCGCCGTGTTCGAGATGCTCGGCGTCCATGACGTCGTGGCCAAGTCTTTGGGCTCGACCAACCCCTACAACGTCGTTCGCGCGACGTTCGATGCGCTGAAGGAGCAGGAAAACCCCCGCTCCGTCGCCGCTCGCCGCAACAAGAAGGTGTCAGAGATCGTCGCCCGCAGGCGCGATGGCTCTTCCGCCACGGAGATCGCCGCAGAAGCCTGATGACGGGCGTGCTTTCGGATGGCCTCCAGGCGCAAGCCGGATCGGAGGCCGTCCGGTTGAAAGCACGGCCGGCAACGGACACGCGGCGGAAAGATTCGAGAAGGGTACGAACCATGGCAGCCAAGAAGACGCTCACGGTCGAGCAGTACGCGAGCGCGAACCGCCGGCCCGAGATCCAGACCCAGACCTTGATCGGCCTCGGTCTCAACAAGCTGAATCGCCGCCGCGTTCTTGAGGACACGCCGTCGGTTCGCGGCATGATCAACAAGATTCCCCATCTCGTTCGAGTGATCGACGATAAGGGCAAGGCCTGAGACGCGCGCCGTCCGGTCACTGCGGCCGGATATGCGCTGTCTCTGCTGAAAGACGAACAAGGAGCTTGAGGCCCATGCGGCTCAACGACATCAAAGACAATCCCGGCGCCCGCAAGAACCGCGTGCGGATCGGACGCGGCATCGGCTCCGGCGTGGGCAAGACCGGCGGCCGCGGCGGTAAGGGCCAGACGGCACGCACCGGCGTCGCCATCGGCGGCTTCGAAGGCGGCCAGATGCCGCTCCATCGGCGTCTGCCGAAGCGGGGCTTCAAGAGCATCAACCGCAAGAACTGGAACGAGATCAACGTCGGCGCCCTTCAGCAGGCCATCGACGAGGGCAAGCTCAAGGCCGGCCAGTCCGTCGACGTGACGGCTCTGGTCGACGCCGGCATTCTGCGCCGTCCCAAGGACGGCCTGCGTCTGCTCGGTTCGGGCGAGATCAAGGCCAAGCTGGCGCTCA
The DNA here is from genome assembly GCF_051860585.1 of Hyphomicrobium sp. Lineage (GTDB taxonomy): Bacteria > Pseudomonadota > Alphaproteobacteria > Rhizobiales > Hyphomicrobiaceae > Hyphomicrobium_C. The sequence goes on along the minus strand of NZ_JBHYDS010000005.1, from coordinate 184,273 downwards.
CCGTCAATCACGCGACGGCATCCGCCAAGGCCGCCATCGAGAAGGCCGGCGGCTCGATCTCCGTGATCGAGGTGAAGGTGCTCGAGGCAGACGAGATCAAGCGCAAGAAGTCGGCCGCCAAGAAGGCAGGCACCGGCAAGCAGCCGGCTGGCGCGAAGTCGGAGGAGTAGGCATCGCGCACGCGCCCCGGGGTCCGTAACGTCCGAAACCGGGCGATGCGCGGGGCGCAGATCGAACTGCTTGGTGGCGCTCCGTCGCGGTGGGGATAGACGCGACGGCAGGCGGACACCAAGTAGAAGGCTCAACCGGGCCGGGAGAGAACGACATGGTATCCGCTGCCGAGCAGCTCGCCTCAAATCTCAACTTGGGCGCCTTCAGCAAGGCCCAGGACCTGAAGAACCGCATCTGGTTCACCCTGGCCGCACTGGTCGTCTACCGCTTCGGCACCTTCATTCCGATCCCGGGCATCGACGCGACCGCCTTTACCGAAGCGTTCCGCTCGCAGTCGTCGGGCATTCTCGGCATGTTCAACGTCTTCGCCGGCGGCGCCGTCGAGCGTATGGCGATCTTCGCGCTGAACATCATGCCGTACATCTCGGCCTCGATCATCATCCAGCTCATGACCTCGATGAACAAGAAGCTCGAGGCCTTGAAGAAGGAAGGCGAGTCGGGCCGCAAGCAGATCAACCAGTACACGCGCTACCTGACGCTCGTGCTCGCCGCGTTCCAGGCCTACGGCATCGCCATCGGCCTTGAAGGCTCGCGGTCCGCGGCCGGCTCGGTTGTAGCCGATCCTGGCTGGTTCTTCCGTGCAACCACCGTGATTACGCTGGTCGGCGGCACCATGTTCCTGATGTGGCTTGGCGAGCAGATCACGCAGCGCGGCGTCGGCAACGGTATCTCGCTCATCATCTTCGCCGGCATCGTCGCGGGCCTTCCGCATGCGATCGTCGGCTTGTTCGAAATGGCGCGCACCGGCGCCCTCTCGACGTTCCTGCTGCTCGCCCTCATTGTGCTGATGCTGGCCGTCGTCGCTGCCATCGTCTTTATCGAGCGCGCCCAGCGGCGGCTCTTGATCCAATATCCGAAACGACAAGTCGGCAACCGGATGTTCCAGGGCGATGCATCGCATCTGCCGCTCAAGCTCAACTCGTCGGGCGTCATTCCGCCGATCTTCGCCTCGTCGCTCCTGCTGCTGCCGATCACTGCAGCGCAGTTCTCGGCGTCCCAGGGTGGCGGTCCGGAGTGGCTGCAGACGGTCGTGGCGTCGCTCGGCAACGGCCAGCCGCTGCATATCGCGATCTATGTCGCGCTGATCGTCTTCTTCGCTTTCTTCTACACCGCCGTCGTCTTCAATCCGAAGGACACCGCCGACAACCTGCGCAAGCATGGCGGCTTCCTGCCCGGCATCCGTCCCGGTGAGAAAACTGCCGAGTACATCGATTACGTCTTGACCCGCATCACCGTCGTCGGCGCGATCTACCTGGCCGCCGTTTGCGTCATGCCGGAAATCCTCACGTCATATGCGGGCATCCCGTTCTACTTCGGCGGCACGTCGCTGCTGATCGCCGTCAGCGTCACCATGGACACGGTCGCCCAGATCCAGAGCCATCTGCTGGCCCACCAGTACGAAGGCCTGATCAAGAAGGCCAAGCTGCGCGGCGCGACCACACGGGGCGGACGCAGATGAAGTTGATCCTTCTCGGGCCGCCCGGAGCGGGCAAGGGCACGCAAGCCGAAAGCCTTGCCAAGCGCCGCGGCCTTATTCAGCTCTCCACCGGCGACATGCTGCGCGCAGCTGTGAAGGCCGGCACCGAGATCGGCCGCAAGGCCGAAGCCGTGATGAAAAGCGGAGGCCTGGTTTCGGACGAGATCGTGATCGGCATCATCTCGGATCGCATTGCCGAGCCGGATTGCGCCAACGGGTTCATCCTCGACGGCTTCCCGCGCACTCTGAAGCAGGCGGCCGCGCTCGATGAGCTGCTCGATTCGAAAGGCACCATCCTCGATGCCGTGATCGAGCTGAGAGTGGACGACAGCGCTCTTTTGTCGCGCATCGAAAATCGCGCCCGCGAAACGGTCGCCGCCGGCGGCACGGTCCGGGCTGACGACAACGCGGACGCGCTCAAGACCCGTCTCATGGCCTACTACCGGGAGACATCTCCCCTGGTCGGCTACTATTTTGCCCAGGGCAAGCTGCGCACGATCGACGGCATGGCGCCCATCACTGAGGTCTCGGCAAAGATCGACGAATTGCTGGGAGCGCCGTGATGGGCCGCGAAAAGATGACCGTAGATCAAGGCGCAGGTTGACGAAGTATTATGACCAAGCTACAACACCGCGCTTTCAGGACGATGAAACGGAAGGCCTGCTCCGTGCGGCGATCTTCGCCCGGACCAGACCGATCCGTGTTTTTTCGTTGAATAACAGATAGATAATTGCTGCGCGACGCTGGATTGCGCGGCCGATGAAGAAGACTGCAGGAGATCGACGTGGCTCGTATAGCTGGTGTGAATATCCCGACGCAGAAGCGCGTCCTCATTGCGCTTCAGTACATCCATGGCATCGGCCCCAAGTTTGCAGAACAGATCTGCAGCCGGGTCGGCATTCCCGCCGATCGCCGCGTCAACCAGCTGACGGACGCCGAAGTCCTGCAGATCCGTGAGGCGATCGACCGCGACTACGTCGTCGAAGGCGATCTTCGTCGCGAAGTTGGCATGAATATCAAGCGCTTGATGGATCTGGGCTGCTACCGCGGCCTGCGCCACCGCAAGGGTCTCCCCGTGCGCGGCCAGCGGACCCACACCAACGCGCGCACCCGCAAGGGTCCGGCGAAGCCGATTGCCGGCAAGAAAAAGGCTTAACGGCTGTCCTCGACAGCACTGAGATTAGCCCGTTAAGCGGCGGGCATTGGGAGTTACGACATGGCGAAAGAAGCACAGGGGCGCACGAAAGTCCGCCGCCGCGAGAAGAAGAACATTACCTCCGGCGTGGCGCACGTGAACGCCTCGTTCAACAACACGATGATCACCATCACCGATGCCCAGGGCAACACGCTTGCCTGGTCGTCCTCGGGCACGATGGGCTTCAAGGGCTCGCGCAAGTCGACGCCCTTCGCCGCTCAGATGGCTGCCGAAGACGCTGGCAAGAAGGCGATGGAGCACGGCATGAAGGTGCTCGAAGTGGAAGTCTGCGGCCCCGGCTCCGGCCGCGAATCGGCCCTCCGCGCCCTGCAGTCGGTCGGCTTCCAGATCACTTCGATCCGCGACGTGACGCCGATCCCGCACAACGGCTGCCGCCCCCGTAAGCGCCGCCGCGTTTAAGTGAAGCGAGTTCTGGTTCTCGGACGGGCGGACTAGCGCGCCACGCGCCCGTTCCCTGACCTGAACTCATCCTCTGTTGGAAGCGTGCCGCCCCCCGGCGAGGCAGCACCCAGAACCGCTACGAGGACCCCCCGTGACGAACGTACTTCAGAAGAACTGGCAAGACCTCATCAAGCCGTCGAAGCTCGAGATCATTCCGGGCCGCGACCGCACGCGCAACGCCACCGTGATCGCCGAGCCGCTCGAGCGCGGCTTCGGCATGACGCTGGGCAACGCGCTCCGCCGCGTGCTGCTGTCCTCGCTGCAGGGCGCCGCGATCAAGACCGTGCACATCGACGGCGTGCTCCACGAGTTCTCGTCGATCCCGGGCGTCCGCGAAGACGTCACCAGCATGATCCTGAACATCAAGGAGATCGCGCTGCGCATCCATTCGGATGGCGTCAAGCGCATGGTGCTGAAGAAGGAAGGCCCCGGCCCCGTCAAGGCTGGCGACATCGAGACCGGCTCCGAGGTCGACATTCTCAATCCGGAGCACGTGATCTGCCACCTCGATCAGGGCGCGCAGATCCGCATGGAATTCACCGCCGACATGGGCAAGGGCTACGTCGCCGCCGAGCGCAACCGCCCGGACGACGCGCCGATCGGCCTCATCCCGGTCGACAGCCTCTACACGCCGGTGACCAAGGTCTCCTACAAGGTCGAGAACACCCGCGAGGGCCAGATCCTCGATTACGACAAGCTCACCATGAGCCTCGAGACGGACGGTTCGGTGAAGGCCGAGGACGCGGTGGCGCTCGCCGCCCGCATCCTTCAGGACCAGCTGGCCGTGTTCATCAACTTCGAAGAGCCGAAGAAGGCCGTCGAGGAAAGCCGCCATCCGGAGCTGGCCTTCAACGCCGCGCTCCTCAAGAAGGTGGACGAACTCGAGCTCAGCGTTCGCTCTGCGAACTGCTTGAAGAACGACAACATCGTCTACATCGGCGATCTCATCCAGAAGACCGAAGCCGAGATGCTGCGCACGCCGAACTTCGGCCGCAAGTCGCTCAACGAGATCAAGGAAGTTCTGGCCGGAATGGGTCTCCACCTCGGCATGGAAGTGCCGAACTGGCCGCCGGACAACATCGAAGAGCTGGCCAAGCGCTTCGAGGATCAGTACTAGGATCACACAGGTTTCCCTCTCCCGCTCATGTGGGGGAGGGATTTGCGTTTCTTCGCAATAGGAGAAACGTCGGACGAGACTACGAGGTGAGGCCGAAGAACCTCCCCGTAACAACCTAAGAGAAAGCGAAAGCTATGAGACACGGAAAGTTGGGCCGCCGCTTCGGCCGCCAGAGCGCACATCGCCAGGCCATGTTCTCGAACATGGCGGCTGCCCTCATCAAGCACGAACAGATCGTCACGACGCTGCCGAAGGCGAAAGACCTGAAGCGCATTATCGACAAGTACATCACGCTGGCCAAGCGCGGTGATCTCAACTCCCGCCGCCTCGCTGCCGCGCGCATGCGCGACGAGGACATGGTCAAGAAGCTCTTCGACGTGCTCGGTCCGCGCTACAAGGATCGCGCCGGTGGCTACTCGCGCGTTCTCAAGGCCGGCTTCCGCTATGGCGACAGCGCACCGCGCGCCGTCATCGAGCTGGTCGATCGCGACGAGTCCGTGAAGGGCGCCGAAGATCGCGCCCGCCACGAAGAGCAGAAAGCTGCCGCGGAAAGCGCGTAAGCCAACCTGCATCGCGCGAGCGCACGACATCGCGCATGGAAATTCGAACGGCCCCGCGCGCAAGCTCGGGGCCGTTTTCCATTGTCGCCTCTCATCAAGGAGTTTTGCGCCGCCGAGCGATCACGGCAGATACGCCTTGATCTCGCGGCCGTCGATGTCCCAATTCACCCGGCCGCCACGCCCGAACGCCGCTTCCTCCGCGCGGATCTCGACCGTCACCCGCCCCTGAGGCGACGGGTCCATGCTCGCGCGCCCGATGGTGATCGTGGTGATCTTCGAGGTCGGAAGTCCGAGCCGCTGCGCCGTGGCCTCCTGCAGCTTGCGCATCTGCGCGGCATCGAGCGCCTTGAGATCTGCGACTGAGAAGCGGGGGTTCGCCTCCGTGAACGGCGACACGGTGCCGAACCGCTTGATGCCGTCCTCGTCGAGCAGGAATTCCCCGAGCTGCTTCGGGTTCTGCGGGTCGAGCGCCGAGATGCTCATGTGTTTGTCGTGAATAATGACTTCCGCAATCGCATCTTCGCCGCCGAACGATCCTGAGATCAATTGAAGCGCGGCTGGCCACGCGGCGGGATCGCGCCCGTCGAATGCCTTTTGCCGGCTCTTGGGCAGTGTGTGGCCCAGCGGCTCGCCCTTCGCATCGAAGCGCGCGGCGCCCTGTTCGCGGTTCTCTTCCAGCGTGATTTCCCATTCGAGCTGCGGCGGCCCGGCCCGCTCCTTGGGCTTCGAAAGCTCGATCTCGGCGAGCTTGGCATTCGGCATACCGAGTGTCTCTCTCGCCTTGCGAACCAGTCCTTCGGCGAGGCTCCAGTCGGTTTCGCCGATCGCGAAGGGTGGATCCGCTCCGAAGTGCTCGCTGGTGTCGATGCTTCCCATGGTGCGGTCGAGCCCGTTGAGGCTCCAATGGAATGTCTGCCTCTGCTTGAGACTGATGAAGAGCGGCGACTTCTCCTCGATGTTGGTCTCGAACGAAAGCCCGCGCGGGCTGACGCTCGCTTTGATCAGCACCGGCCCGCCGCCGACGCTGCTACGGAAAGCTTGCGCGGCCTCCGGCAGCATTTCGAGAGACGCGAGCAGGTTGAACGCCTTCGCCCTGTTCGTGCCCGCGAGATCGACGCGCACGATGTTGCCCTTGGCATCCGCCTGAACCAGCGCGCTCTCGCGACCGCTCGTAACGCGAACGTTCCACCACACGTCGCCGCTCGACGGCGTGGGCAGGAGATAGAGCTGGCGGCGGATGTCGATCGACGTGACGTGGGCGGGGTCTTCGAGCGCCGCGCGCGTGATGGCTTCGCGGATCACTTTTTGGGCCGCAGTGAAATCCACGTCCGCAAAGTTGAACAGATTGGCGTCGAGATCCTTGTCGATCAGGTTGAGTTCGACCGGGTCAGGTCCGGACGTTCCGTCCCAATTGAATGAGCCGATCCTGTTGCGCTCCCGGACCCACTGGTTGACGTGCTGGATGCGGCCCGGGTCCTGCGCCTCGATCCGCACCTGCGTCTCGGTAATGGAAATGGAAAGCGCGCGCTCGAGCCCGCCGGCCGCACGCAGCGCCTCGATGGCCTTTGCGATCCCGGCCGCATCCTCGAAGAACGTTACCGGCGGCCCGAACCGCCAGCCCGTCAACACCAGCAGGCAGGTGAACGCCGCGAGCGCGCGGCCCGAAAACGTAAGGCTTGGCGGTGTGAACGTCCGCAAGCGTGCCGGCATCCTCGATCCTCCGACGCTGTGCTGCGATCATTGAGCCTTGAGCGAGAACGGCCGGTGCCGGTAAACGACATCGGCCACCATCCAATCGCCGCCGGCATTCGTCATGTGCAGGTCGATGATACGGTCTTCGCCCATGTTCTTGAACGTCGCCCGGCCGATCGACGTGCGTCCCCCGCCGCCGATGATGTCGAGCTTGAGGTCGCTCGTCTTGCAGTCCTGCCCATCGATAAGAATGTCGAAGTCGAGCGCGCCCGCCTGCTCGATGTCCCGCGTCACGATCTTGACCAGCGCGGGGACGAAGTACTTTTTGGCGATTGCCTCGAGATCGTAGGCCGGGCCGTCGCCGTTGCCGCCGCACATGGCATTCATCTGGCCGAAGATGTCGTCGAGCACGGCTTTGGGGTCGCTGCCGCCCGCCTGTGCTTGGCCGGTGACGAGCAGAACCGACACAAGGAGGAGCGGCAACCGCAGGCGGGAAAAGGAAGGGATCATCGTTTGTCGCTCCGTCTCGAATGGTCTGTTATCGCACCATAGCGTCTGAAAGGATCTGTTGCAGCCGCGGATCCGGCACAGCGAAAAACGCCGCCTCGAGCCGCCGGTCCACCTCGTCCCGCATCAGAAAGGCTCCGATCCTGTCCGCCTCCTCGCGATGGTCCTCGAGAAATGGATTGTCGAAACATGGTCGGCCGTTGAGCGTCAGAACATCGCCCCTGAGCGCCGCCATGTGGATCGCGGTCGCGGGATCCGCCGCGCCGTCCCACGCCGAGAGCGCGCGATCGAGGTTGCCGCCCGCCGTCACGATCATCGTCAGCACGTCCGCGAGATCGAAGCCGAGCCGCCAGCCGATGGGCCACAGCACGAGGTCGAGCCGCGACAGGCTGGCGATCAGGAAGGTATCGAGGAAGCGGTCGATGATGTCTTCCTCGTGTTCCGGCCATTTCGCGCGCCATCCGCCGCGCCCGATGCGGCGCAAGCAGATGTCGAGCCCGATGGTGTCCGGCGGATCATATTCGGCGATCAGCTCGAAGTACCGCGGCAGGAAATAGCGCATCTCACGCGCCACCGGGCCGTCGTCCCAGTCATGGGCGGAGTTGGTGTACTCCGCGAGCAGTTGAGACGGGATCTCGCGCAGCGGCGTATCGATCAGCTCGCGCTCCGTCTCAGGCGTCATGCAGACATTGCAATGGCAGACGGTGAGTGTGTCGCCCGCCAACTGGTAGCCGCCGAACACGCGATAAGCATCCTCGATCAGGATTTCGAGCTCCGGAGTCATAGCCCCGACTCTAGCCGCCCGCTCCGTTGAGCGCGCGTTCCCTGCGTAACAGCGACGGTTTTCGGATCACACGTCGAGCGACTTGCGGACTTCGAAGACTTCCATGATCCGCGCCCCGCGATGCGGGCCATCCACGACGAACGTCCAGCGCCCTTCCGTGAAGGTGTCGCACATTTTGACACCCTTGATCAGGATCCAGTGGCCTTCCTTACCCTTGTGGATCGCGAGAATGTAATGCGCCCAGGCGTTGCGGGGCTTCTGCATCCATGTCCAGACCGTCGGGCGCTTCTTGCGCTCGACGTGCATGAAGGACTCTTTCAGCGCCATATCGAAACCGTAGACCGCGAGCGCGCCCTCCACCTCGTCGGCATAGGTGCCCTTGACGCGATGGCGCAGATCCGGCGGGAGATTTCGATACGCGTTCACTGCCGTCTCGACCTTGCTGATCGGATAGCCGGTGATCGCGGAGAGGACGAACGGCCCGCAAAAGGCAACGCGCCCGGTATCGTTCTGGGCATCGTTGAGCGTCGAGGTCATCGGGGGCGGGTAGCTGTCGAAATCGGACATCGGGGGCCAAATCGGAAAGAGTTAACGAACTCTTGCCCGAAAGGGTTAGCGAAACGTTAACGCCGCAATAACCCGTCTCTTCCGTTACGACGACGGCGTTGGGTTCGCCAAGCGCGCCGGATGACAAAGGCCGGAGCGTCCGAGCGGCGTTATCGTTGCAGAGCGCTAGGCGGCAGCATCGTGACGGCCGGACATCCAAGCGTCTCCGACAGCGCGGCCGTGAGTTCGTCCGTCGTGTCGGCGGTCGCGAAGATTCCGCCGGTCTCGTCCGCAAGACACCGCTCGACAAACGGCACCGGCGTGCCCGTCATGGGCGTCAGCCGATAGCCGATGACGTGAATGGTGAGGGCGGAATGCGCAGCCTTCAGATTGCGCGCCAGCAGGCAGGCATCGCCGCCGCAGGTGTCCTGGCCGTCGGTGAGCGCAACGATCACCGCGGGTTTTTCTCCAATGGTCAACACGTCGGCCGCCCGCCGCACGGAGGACGTCAGCGCCGTACGCCCTTGCGGCCGCAGCCGGTCGACCTCCTTGATGATGCGCTGGCCCGCATTCGGCATGGGCGCGAAGCGTAAGTCCACGTTCTGGCAGGTGTCGAAATTGCGACCCGGTCCATAGACGAGCAGTCCGAGCCGCCGTGACTGCGCAGCGGCCGGCAGCACCTTGCCCAACGCCTGTCGCACACGATCCATGCGGGAGGGCGCCCCGTCGGGGAAATCCGTGGCCGCCATCGATCCCGAGGCGTCGAACACCAGCATCGCGTCGTCCACGCACGACGCTTGCGCGCCCTCCGCCGCCGCCCGGTCGCCCGATGCGCAGAAAAGCAGGATGACCGAGAGTGCTGAAAGCGCCGCGAGGCGTCGTCGCAGCTGCTGTGTCCGCCAGTTTTTTCTGTCCGCCATGCACGCGCAGTAGAGTCCGCGCAGCTCTGCGCAGCAATCGACAATGCGCCGGTGACACGCGGTTGTGATGCGTCGCGAGCAGCGCTTGCCGAGTGTTCCCGCCCAGCATGCGAGAAGTCTCGGCAACCTCAGGCCGTGCCGCGGATCTTTGCGAGGTTTTCTCTGTGCACCTCTTCGTACGGTTCGTAATAGGTGATCCACCCGGTGTTGATCGGGCCCTGGATCAGCGTCCTGAGCGGGCTATCGCGAAGCCCGGCGTCCGACTTGCAGCGCAGGAGCGCGCGAATGTACTGCTGCATCGCGCGATTGAGGCCACGGCTGTAGCCGCCCCGCGCGATGATGTCCGGATCGCCATGGTTCGGAAGGATGCGGGCCGGTGCAAGAGCGTCGAGGCGGGCCAGGTCTGCCAGATGCTGTTCGAGGCCGTCCGGCTCGGTGACATAGGTGACGGTGTCTTCCATGGTGTCGCCGGCCAGCAGAATGCGCTCGGCGGCCCACCACACGACAGCCGCGTCGTCGCTGTGAATATTGGCTTCGATCAGCTCGAGGCGGACGCTGCCGATGTCAAGCGAAAGCGCGCCGGTAAATACACGCGTCGGCAGCACGAGCGGCGTGATCGCGGGCGGGCCTTCCTGCGTGCCCGCTTCGATGGAGCTCCGATGGCGCGCGAGATGGGCCGCGGTGCGCTCCGTCGCGATGATCTCGCAGTCGGCGAACGCGCCGTTGCCCGCGACGTGATCGAGATGCCAGTGGCTCAGGACGACGGTGAACGTCGAAACGCCGGCCTCACGCTGCAGGGTTTCGCGGATCGTCTCAGCGTGCGCGATCGAGACGTGCGTGTCGTAGACGAGGGCGTGCGCGCCGCTCACGATGGCGTAGCTCGCGATGCCGAGGGACAGCGCGCCTTCATCGACCCAGTTGTGCTCCTCGGCAAATCGGTAGCCCGGCACGCGTCCATCGTAGAAGGCGTAGATCGCGGGATGGGGGCGCAGCACGCGCAAGTGTCCGGTCACAGCGGCAAGCCTCCCGTCAGTTCCAGCGCCGGTTCGACCACATCCATTGCTCGGGCGCATCCCGCACCCAAACCTCGAACTGCTTTTGCATCTCGGTCATGATCCAGCGGATGTCCTCGCTGATGTTCTTGGTGCGAGGAACGCGCAGCTCCATCAACTCGATCTCGAAATTCGACGAGGTGCCGACCCGTTTGCACCGCGACATCCAGATCCGGCTGCCGACGCGCCGCGCAATCATGGCGGCAATGGCTTGCGTCTTCGCGTCCTGGCCGAAGAAGGGCACGGCGAGCCCCGTACGGTCGTAAAGATCGCAAACGAGGCCGAGCCGACCGCCGCGCCGGACGAAATCCGTGAGAATGCGCGCCGTCTTCTGGTCGTCGCCGTGTTCGCCGACCTTGCCGCGGCCGAACAGCCCGCCGGGATAGAGGTCGCGCCGCTGCCAGCGCAGATATTGGTCGACGTAAGGGTTGGTGACCGAGCGGTAGACGGCCGCCGGATTTGCGTTGGCCGCCACGAACGGCCAGATCGAGAGTTCCCAGTTGCCCATGTGGAGCGAAACGCCAATCGCCGGGCCCAGCTTGTTCTTATAGCGGCTGAACAGCGGCTCGGAGACGATGCGGATCCGCGACGGATCCTGCACCAGCCGGTCGATCTGCATCGTCTCGGCCATGACGCGGCCGAGGTTTTCCCAGTGTGTCATGCAGATGGCGAGCCGTTCCGCCTCGGGCATGTCGGGAAACGCGATGGCGAGGTTGGCGAGCGCACGTTTGTGACGCTTCGGGTTGATGCGCGGCGCGAGCAGGCGCCAGGCCTTAGCCGAGATCGCGGTCGCCGTTTCGAGCGGCATCGTCCGCACCAGCCCGACGACCGTGCGCAGAAGACCGTATTCGAGCCGGTACTGGAGATCTCGAACGAAGCTGGTGCTGGGAGCGGTCATCGAGCGTCTGACGCTTTCGGCTGAGGGGCGGGCGATAATGACCGGATGCCCCCAGACGCCTCCGGCGTCAAGCAGCAGTGTCGCCTCCGGCGTCAAGCAACAGTGTCGCCTCCGGCGTCAAGCGGCGGTGCGCGCCTTCGGCGTCAAGCAGCGGAGTCCGCCACCAGCGTCAAGCGGCAGTTGTCTGCGTGCCGGGCGTTGCGCGGGCGGTAAGACGCGTCAGTCCACCCGGTGAGAGCAGCGTGGCGATTTCGGGCGACGGCTGCAGGCCCTCGCGAATGGCGCGCCGGCGCAGCGGCCCGACCGTTTTCAGCGCCACGAGCCCGAGCCCGCGCGCCAGGTGCACGGGCACAAGGTCCGAGATCAGGGACCGGTTCAGGACGTCGATGGCGGTCACGCGCGACGTGACGTCGGGGCGGCGCAGCGCCGTGTAGGCGTCCAGCGTCGCCGGCAAACCGGGATCGCGCCCGGCGCTCAGCGCGTCCGCGATGCAGTCGGCCAGCACCGCCCCGTCGCGCAGGCCGAGATTGAGGCCTTGCGCCCCGATCGGCGGAATGACGTGCGCCGCTTCCCCGAGCAGCGCGATGCGGTTGCGCCCGAACGTGTCCGCCGCGAGGCCGGAGAGGGGAAATACAGCGCGCGGACGGATCTCGCCGATACTGCCGAGCAGGCCTTGCAGGCGCCGCTCCAGCGCCTCCCGGAAGGCGTCGTCGTCGAGCCCTGCCAAGCGCTGGGCCTCGGCGGGCGTTTCGACCCACACGAGGCTGGAGGCCGATCCGGGCATCGGCACCACGGTCAAGGGCCCGGCCGGCCGGTGAAACTCGGTCGAAACGTCCCGGTGCGCGCGCGCGTGCGCGAAGGTGGTTGTGACCGCCGCCTGCGCATACGGCCAGGTTTTCGTATCGATGCCGGCCGCAGCCCGGCAGATCGAATTCCGTCCATCGGCGCCGATGACGAGGGAGGCGCCGAACGTCTCGCCTTCGGCGCTCGTGAGCTGGACCGTGTCGGCCCCGATCGCGACCTGCACGATGCCCCGCGTGTCCTGGAAACGAACGCGCCCGGCCAGGCGCGCCGCGAGGCTGGCGACGAGGGCGGCGTTGGGCACGTTCCAGCCGAACGTCTCCCGCCCCACCTCGGCGGCGGTGAAGACCACCTCGGGCGCCCGCAGCAGTCCGCCCGTGTCGTCGACGATTCTAATTGCCGCGATCGGCGCGCTAACCGGTCTCAAGGCGTCCCACGCCTCGAGGTTGCGCAGCAGCTCGATCGATCCGGCAAAAAGAGCAGCGGTCCGATTGTCGGCTGTCTGTCCAGCGGCCGGAAATGGGGGAGCAAACAGGGTGACGCTGGCGCCGGTGGCAGCCACCGCGAGCGCCGCCGTCAACCCGGCGGGCCCGCCGCCCACGACGGCGATGGAATAGGTCTCGGCCATGTGCCCTCTGTTTTCCTTTCGGAAATTGGCACAACAGCGGACGGTGGGCAATGCACGCATCAAAACCGCCGCATTCAAAAAAATGAAGCGGCCGCTTCAAAAAAAAACGCCAATTCGTAATTTCACAAAACTGTCACAAATGCATTTTCACCCGCAAAACCGGAAATCGAGGCTACTGAGGGGTGCCTACGTAGGGGCGAGGCGGTGTTATCACGAACCGCCTTAGCAATTCTGTCATAAAGGTTTTTCGCGTTTACGGATGAAAACACTTCGCGCTTATCTCGCCCCGTCCACGGTGGCGGGCAGGCACTGCGTTTGCGTCTGTTCTGGTCTGCTGAGTGGAGGGGTCAATTTTGTGCCCTGCCGGTGTTGGCAGGGGCGAGAAATTCGGAAGGACTGGGCATGACTGGGGGATTTGGGATGTCAGCAGGACGGTTGTCGCTGCTTGCAGCAGCGAGCATGGCGCTGCTGGGGAGCGTGTCCGCTCAGGCCGCGGATTTGGGTGGCGATTGCTGCGCCGATCTCGAAGAGCGCATTGCAGAACTTGAATCGACCACGGCTCGCAAGGGCAACAGGAAAGTTAAGCTCGAAGTTTCGGGCCACGTGAACGAGGCGGTCCTCTTCTGGGACGACGGCTTTGAGGACAACGCATACGTCGTCACCAACGATGCGGCGCGCACGCGCTTCCGCTTCAAGGGTGACGCAAAGATCAATAGCGACTTCAAGGCAGGCTACCTGCTCGAAGTCGGCGTCCGCAGCGCCAACTCGAAGCGCTCGAACCAGGACGATCCGATCGGCGAGGTCGGTTTCGACGTTCGTCACTCGGTCTGGTACCTCGACAGCAAGACGTTCGGTCGCGTCTGGGTCGGCCTGACGGGCGGCGCAGCCGAAGGCGTCACCGAAATCAACGTTGCCGGCACGGGCGACGTCGCGAAGTACTCGGACGCCGAAGACATGGGTGGCGGATTGGCTCTTCGCTTAGCGAATGGCACCTTCTCCAGCGGCGGCACCGCCGTCACAGGTGGCGATATCACCATCCGCCGCCTGATCCGCGACAGCGGCAACCAGGCTGGTGAAGGTCGTCGTTACAACATGATCCGCTACGATACCCCCGAGATCGCTGGCTTCGTGGCCACCGCGAACTGGGGTGGCGATGATGCCTGGGAAATCGGCCTGCGTTACAAGGGCGAATTCGCTGGCTTCAAGATGGCTGCAGGCGTGGCCTACGGTGAGAACTCCGAAGCTCCCGCGACCGGCGTGGTCGTCGGCTTCGAGTGCGTCGCCAACAGAACGACGGACGCCAACATCGGTGGCACGGGCAAGGACGCAGATTGCAACCAGTTCGGCGCTTCGGGCAGCATCATGCACGAAGCAACCGGTCTCTACGTGAACGCCGCCTATGGCGTGCTCGAAGACGATCTGCTGAAGGCCCGCTTCGGCGCGGCGACCGACGACAAACACGAGTTCTACGCTCTTGAAGCCGGCATCCAGCAGAAGTGGTTCCCGATCGGCAAGACCACCATCTTCGGCCAGTACTATAACGCCGACGGTGGCTCGACCGATCGCAACTACACGACCGTGGGCCGCATTCTGAACTCCGAACTCGACATCTACTCGCTCGGCGTCATGCAGGGCGTCGATGCTGCGGCAATGAACTTCTACGCCATGTACCGTCACGTCGAGGCCGAAGCCACGACCACGAACTCTGGCACCCTTCAGTTCGAAGACGTCGACATGGTCATGACGGGCGCGATCATCAAGTTCTAAACGTCGCGGCGCTCCGGCGCATCGATGAACGACCCGAAGGAGCCGCCGCAAGGCGGCTCCTTTTTGCGTCGCCTATACGGCCGACACCATTTATTAACGGGTTTGCACGAGATAATCGCCTTGCGGCGCCTTTCGTAAACGTGTGCTTCGCGACCGTTTCGAAAATGACGTTTTTGCGACAGCAACTTCGAAATGAAAAGCTTTTAGCCGCCTGTTTGAGCGGTACTTTTTTGCATCGGTTCATTCGAGAATGAAGGCTCCCCGCCGGTTTAATCGAAACGGCATTGCGCGATAACCCTACCTGAGAATACCTAAGTAGCGCTGGGGCTACTTAGGTAGTCGGGATCAGCGTGCTGCATGGTTCGACTGGACGTCTGTACCGCGCGTTTGCGAATTTTAGGGGATCGAAGAATGACCGCTGGCCTCATCCAGAACTCAACCCGCCGATTACAAAGTTTGACGCTACTGGCACTTGCCGGGGCAATGGCAGCGGCAAGCCCAGCCGCCGCCGCGGACTTAGGTGGTAACTGCTGCGCAGATCTCGAAGAGCGCATTGCAGAACTCGAATCGACGACGGCCCGCAAGGGCAACCGGAAGGTCAGCCTGACGATTTCGGGCTGGGTGAACGAAGCCGTCTTCGCCTGGGACGACGGCGTCGAGAACAACGTTTACGTCGGCACGAATTCGCTCGAGCAGTCCCGCTTCCGGTTCGTCGGAGACGCGAAGATCGACGGTGATTGGTCGGCCGGCTATACCCTCGAAATCGGCGTTTTCGGCGCGGATTCCAAGGCGTTCGCCCAGGACAACACCGGCAGCAAGAACAGCCTCGTGACGCGCAAGGCGTCCTGGTTCTTGAAGAGCAAGACCTTCGGCAAGCTGACGGTCGGCCAGGACGGAACTGCGACTTACCATCTGCTCGACGACGCCGATGGCGCCGCCACGCGCAACTATGCGGACGCGGAGGCTGCCGCAGTCGCCCTCGGAGCCTTCAAGACCCGTTCCGGCGGCGTGCTTGGCGCAAAGTGGACCGACTTCATGGGTGGCTTCAACAACGCCACGCCGGGCCAAAGCGGCCGCCGCAACGTCGTTCGCTACGACACCCCGACCTTCGCGGGCTTCACCGCCACGGCGGCCTGGGGCGAGGACGACATGTGGGATACCTCACTCACTTACAAAGGCGAGGTCGGCGACTTCGCGCTTGTCGGTAAGCTGGGCTACGGCGAAAGCACCGATCCTGGCGTGAACGGCGGCCAGTGCGCAGTCGGCAACGGTGATTGCCAGTGGTGGGGTGCGGCCGGCACGATCATGCACAATCCCACCGGTCTCTACGTCTACGCAGGTTACGCCGAAACCCACATCGACCTAACCGCAGCTCAGGTCGGCGCGGATGACGAGGCAACCACTTGGTTCGTCCAGGGCGGCCTCGAGAAGAAGTTCTTCCCGATCGGCAAGACGACCCTGTTCGGCGAATTCCGGCGGGACGACGTGGGCCTGTCGAAGGCGGCAACTGGGTCCGAACTGGACTTCTGGGCGGCTGGCGTCGTGCAGAACGTGGAAAATGCTGCCATGGATCTCTACGTCATTTACCGCAACGCAAGCGGCGAGGCGACCACGGGCGGCGTGAAAGCAAACCTCGACGACCTCGATATGGTCATCGCCGGTGCAAAAATTCAGTTCTAACGCCGGCGCTCAAAGCGTCGAAGGAACGACCCGAAGGAGCCGCCGCAAGGTGGCTCCTTTTTTATTGCGGCTCGTCGCCTGAGCGGCGTGATCAGGAAAATCTTGAGCGCATCACTCAGGTAATCGTGGTGAGTGCTCTCGGGAGAGCGGATCTGGCCCGCCTGTGGCCACACCGGTTCTGAAGCCGGGTCGCAACGCACATGCCCAAAGCAGACAGCGAGGCGAAAATAAGGCTTCTTCAGGCC
Source organism: Hyphomicrobium sp. (assembly GCF_051860585.1). Taxonomy (GTDB): domain Bacteria; phylum Pseudomonadota; class Alphaproteobacteria; order Rhizobiales; family Hyphomicrobiaceae; genus Hyphomicrobium_C. Next base: position 167,711 of record NZ_JBHYDS010000005.1, on the reverse strand, counting down.
GTTGGCATGATCAGAGCCGAGAAGTGGCGTTCGCTTCGGACATGTTACTAAGCCGCCACATTGCACCGCAACCACACATCCCCCGGGAAACGTTCATCCGCCCTTAACTACGGTCGAACATTCTTGTCATCAGCAATCTGAGGCCTCATCTTCACGAGTCAGAAGAGGGTGCACTGCGGGGACGCAATGAAGTTGGTTGGGTATATTGGCTTGGGTCTGACGCTGATGTTTGTCAGCTCGTCGACTCTCGCGTTCCAGGAGCAGGGCGGCGCACCTGCCGCTCCGGCGCCGACTGAAGCCCAGCCTGCCACGCCGGCACCGGCAGGCCAGGACCTGAACTTCTCGACGCCCAAGCCGGCCGACACCAATTCCGGCACGGAAGTCCGCATTCCCGGCCTTGGCAAGCTCGGGGTACTCCCCAAGATGGATTTCGGCCTTGAGCTCCTCTACGGCGCGAACGAAGCCAAACAGCAGCCGGAAGCCCAGCAGCCCAGCGAGGATCTGACGATCCGGGGCTCGCTTAAGCATAATTTCTAGCTCGCTCTCCCAAGAGACACCGCTGCAAGGTCAAGACGAAGGAGCGCATTTGCGCTCCTTTTTGTTTTTGCGACACTAGGCCAGTATGTTGCGTGTCACCGGCCCGGGCTAGGATGACACCCGGTTGAGACCCGCATCGGCATCGGGAAAGGCTCGCACATGCGCATCGCAGTCATTGGCTCAGGTTACGTTGGCCTGGTTTCCGGGGCGTGCTTGGCCGATTTCGGTCACGAAGTTATCTGCGTCGACAGCAATGCCGACAAGATCGCGGCCCTCAACGCAGGGCAGATCCCAATATTCGAGCCCGGCCTGGAGCAGATCGTCTCCACCAACGCGCGCGCCAATCGTCTCGTGTTTACGACCGGCCTTGCCGAGGCGGTGAGCTGGGCCGAGGCGGTCTTCATCGCGGTGGGCACGCCGTCGCGTCGCGGCGACGGCCACGCCGACCTCTCCTACGTCTACGATGTCGCCAGGAGCATCGCCGCCAGCCTCAAGGGCTTCACCGTGGTCATCACCAAATCGACCGTCCCGGTCGGCACCGGAGACGAGGTGGAGCGCATCATCCGCGAGACCAATCCGGCGGCCGACGTCGCCGTTGTCTCAAACCCGGAGTTCCTGCGCGAGGGCGCGGCGATTGAGGACTTCAAGCGCCCGGATCGCATCGTCATCGGCATCGACGACGAACGCGCCCGCGCCGTCATGACCGAAGTCTACCGTCCGCTCTATCTCAACAAGGCGCCGCTCCTGTTCACGGCGCGGCGCACGTCCGAATTGATCAAGTATGCCGCCAACGCGTTTCTCGCGATGAAGATCACCTTCATCAATGAGATCGCCGATCTGTGCGAAGCCGTCGGCAGCGACGTGCAGGAAGTCGCCCACGGCATCGGTCTCGACAATCGCATCGGGTCGAAGTTTCTCCACGCCGGGCCGGGCTACGGCGGATCGTGTTTCCCGAAGGATACGCTCGCTCTCGTGAAGACGGCCCAGGACAACGGCACTCCGCTCCGGCTGATCGAGACGACGGTTGCCATCAACGACCAGCGCAAGCGCGCGATGGCTCGGAAGGTGGCGCGCGCGATCGGCCCGGACATTCACGGCAAGACGATCGCGCTCCTCGGGCTCACCTTCAAACCCAACACGGACGACATGCGCGACAGTCCGTCGATCGCCATCGTGCAAGGCCTTCAGGACGGCGGAGCGAATGTGCGCGCCTTCGATCCGGAAGGCATGGAAGCAGCCAAGGCCTATCTGTCTGGCGTGACGCTGGGAAAGGATCCCTACGCGATCGCGGAGGGCGCCGATGCGCTCGTGCTCGTCACCGAATGGGACGCCTTCCGGGCCCTGGATTTTGCGCGCCTGAAGTCTGTGATGAATGACCCGCTTCTGGTCGATCTTCGCAATGTCTACCGGCGCGATTTGATCGCCCGCCACGGCTTCCGCTATGTCAGCATCGGCCGCCCCAAGCAGGACATTGCCGTGGCGCTGAGCTCCGCTGCGGAATGATGCACTGCGGGATCGGGGCTTACGTCCGATAACTAAAACAGTAAACGAACAAAAATTCAAAAGGGCAGGGTTTTATTAGAATTTTCCAGGTTAGGGTCTGCGAGCCATTGCTTCGGACAACCTGATGACCCCCGCCTTCTCCATTACGGCGATTGCTGACGTTTTCGCGCGCGCCCGGTCGCATCGCGATGCACCGGCCGTGCTCTGTGCGGCGGTTGTTTACGGGATTGCCGTCTACCTCGCGATCAGTCTGACACGCAACTCGACCAGCGTCGCCGCGATCTGGCCCGCGAACGCCGTGCTCCTCGCCGGCCTGCTTGGATGCGGCGCGAGGGGCTCGCGTTTCGTCCTCGTCGCCGCGTGCATTGCAGCAAACACGGTCGCGACCATTGCGAATGGCGATCCGTGGTTGGTCGTCGTCTCCTTCCCCCTGATTGGAGTGGTTGAAAGTCTGCTCGCCTTCCATGTCCTTCGGTCCGTGTTCGGAAAGCGCGTGGCCCTCACCAACGCCTTGAAGGTCGCCAAATTCGCGGCCGCTTGCTTTCTCGTGCCCATCGTTCCGTCGGCCATCGGCGCGCTCGTTGCGGTCAAGGTGTTTGCCTCCGACTTCGAAATTGCGCTTGTGACGTGGTACCTGGCGGATAGCCTTGGCCTGCTCGTCATTACGCCCGCCATCCTCCTCATCAGGCAGAATGCGTCCGCGTCCGACCCCGAGGTCACGACCGACGCTCTTGTCCGCCATTTCCTTCTTCTGTCGGGCGTCTCCCTGATCGTATTTGTGCAATCGGCCGCGCCGTTGCTCTTCCTCCTGATCCCCGTTTCGGTCCTGATCGCATTCCGCCTCGGCCAGCGGTATGCGGCGATGGCCACGCTGTGGCTCACCGTGGTGTCGCTTGTCTGCACGTATCAAGGCTGGGGCCCGGCCGCGCTGATGGATGACCCCGGCACGCGCCTTTGGGTCGTGCAGTTGTTCTGCTTCGTCAATCTCCTGACCTCGCTTGGCGTGGCTGCCGAGCTTTCGGAGCGCGAGCGGCTGCGGCGCGAGTTGGAGCGGGTCTCCGTATTGGCGTCCGACAGACGCCGCCAGCTCGATACCGCACTCGACGCCATGTCCCAGGGCGTTTGCCTGTTCGATCGCAACAGCCGCGTGGTCGTGCGCAACAGCCGGTTCTTGAGCGTCTACGGCCTCGATCCCGACGCCGTTCCCACGGGCATGACGCTGAGCGAGCTGATGGGCGTCTGCACGACGGCCGGCGCAGTGCCGGACAGCTCCGAAGCTCCCGTCGTACTGAGCGTCGACAACGATATCGAGCAGCAGCTCCAGGACGGCCGCTATATCCGCATCAGCCAGCGCGTGCTTTCGGACGGCGGCGTCATCTGCACCTACACGGATTTCACGGCCGAGAAGCAGGCGGAAGCCGAACTGCTGCACCGCACCCTCCACGACATCCTCACGGGCCTGCCGAACCGCCGTCTCCTGGTCGATCGCATCGAGCATGCGCTTGCGGGCGTGAGACGCGGCCGCAAGACCGCGGTCATGCTGCTCGACATCGACTACTTCAAATCGGTCAACGACAGTCTCGGTCACGCCGCCGGCGACGAACTCTTGAAGGCCGTAGCCGTGCGCCTCACGGACTGCGTCCGCGAAACCGACACGGTCGCGCGCCTCGGCGGCGACGAATTCGCCATCCTGCTCTCCGATGGAGACAACGCCTGTGAACCGGCGACAGCCGCGCGGCGCATCCTGGAAGCGATGAAGGCGCCGATCATGCTGGAAGGCAAACCGATCCGCGTCGGTATGAGCATCGGCGTCTCGGAGCCGCCCGCCGACGGCACCACCACCGACGATATCCTGAAGTCCGCCGACGTCGCCCTCTACAAGGCGAAGCGCAACGGCCGGGGCAAATTCGCGTTCTTCAACGCCGCCGAGGACGCAAGCGTCTGCTCGGCCCGCAGGCTCGAGAGCGAACTCAGCCGCGCCATCGAGGAAAAGGAATTCCGCATCGTCTACCAGCCGATCACCACAGGCTCGTCAGGCAATGTCGCCGCGCTGGAAGCCCTCATCCGTTGGGATCATCCCCAGCTTGGCACCGTCTCGCCGGCTGAGTTCATCCCGCTTGCCGAGCGCAACGGCCTGATTGTACAGATCGGCGACTGGGTGCTGGAGCAGGCCTGCCGCGACGCGACGCAGTTGCCCGACAACATCAAGATTTCCGTCAACCTCTCGCGCGTCCAGATTTCCGACCGTGGGTTCGTGGCCCGCGTGGCGAAGATCCTCGGCCACGCCGACATTGCGCCTGGCCGCATCGAGTTCGAAGTCACCGAGACCGCCATTCTCGACGACGAGGCGAACGCCTGCCGCGTGCTGGAAGAGCTGCGCGCGCTGGGTGTCTCCGTGGCCATCGACGACTTCGGCGTCGGCCAATCGGCCCTGAGCTGCCTCAAGAGCCTTCCCATCGGCCGCATCAAGATCGATCGCTCGTTCGTCAACGACCTCGCGACGGATTCCAAGGCCCGTTCGATTTTCGTGGCCGTGGTCTCGCTCGCCAAGTCGCTCGGCATCCAGACGACCGCTGAGGGCATCGAGACGGAGCAGCAGCGCATCATCGCGGCACTTGCCGGTTGCGATCACCTGCAGGGTTATTTCTTGGGCCGTCCCCAGGATCTCGACCGGCTCGGGCTCGAACCGAACGCGCCGGCGATCGAGAAGGACCGCCTCGATATCGCGAGCTGATCCCCCGCGCCGATCACGGCAAACTTAGAGCCCGAGATCGGACAGCCCCGGATGGTCGAGCGGGCGCGCCCCCTGTGGCCAATGAAATTTGCGCTCGCTCGCGGCAATTGGCTTGTCGTTGATGCTCGCAAAACGCCGGCGCATCAGCCCGTGCTCGTCGAACTCCCAATTCTCGTTGCCGTAGGACCGGAACCATTGGCCGCTGTCGTCGTGCCACTCGTAGGCGAAGCGCACCGCGATGCGATTGCCGCCGAACGTCCAGAGCTCCTTGATCAGGCGGTATTCGAGCTCACGCGCCCATTTCCTCGTCAGGAACGCGACGATCTCGTCTCGACCAATTGGAAACTCGGCGCGGTTCCGCCACTGGCTGTCTTCGGTATAGGCCAGCGCCACGCGGGCTGGATCGCGGCTGTTCCAGCCGTCTTCGGCCATGCGCACCTTCTGAATGGCTGTTTCGCAGGTGAACGGCGGCACTGGGGGGCGCGGCGACATGGATTTTCCTCTGGGACCGGGATCGGGACGAGCGAAAGTAACGCGACGAGCGCGATTGCGGACGGTGCACGAGGAATACCGCACGGGACGCCGCGCCGCCAAGCGAGAGATGGGCGCCGCTAAAGCGGGAGCGCGAAAAAAAGACGATCCAACGCTCGCATCCCGGCCTCACCGTTCGCCACCTTTGGGATCGGCGGCATTGCCTGATCCCGATTCTCGCCGCGCCGGCGCCCGGGCAAGAAGAGAGGTCCGCTCTGGGTTACAATCAGCTTGTTCCATGACGCGGCGTCGGGTCCATCATCAGGTATCCGATTGATCCACACGGGGCGCTTGGCCGCCGCGGAGCACGGTGTTGCCTTGATAGAGCGTGCGTTGATCGATGGCGGCGGGGCTCAACCAGTCGGCTTCTGCCATCTGGCCGCTCTGGCCGTACACCGCAAGCGCGTTCGCATAGGTGACGAGGCGGACATCCTGCTCCGATACCCCCTGCTCCGCCAACAGCTTCGCCGTCTTGGGGACGGAGAGCGGATCGGAGACGCCCCAGTCGCACGCGGAATCGACGATCAGCCGCTCGGCTCCGTATGCCTTGACGAGCGCGACCATGCGCTCCGCGGTCATCTTCGAATGCGGGTAAATCGAGAACGCCGCCCAGAAGCCGCGGTCCTTCACCTCCTGGATGGTTTCCTCGTTGACGTGGTCGATCACGACGCGGGACGGATCGACCTTATGCTCCAGGATGACGTCCATGGAGCGTGTGACACCCCGCTTTTTGTCGCGATGGGGCGTGTGAATCATGACGGGCAGGTCGAGCTCGCGCGCGAGGTCCAGCTGCAGGCGGAAATACTTGTCCTCGAGCGCGGTCTGCTCGTCGTAGCCGATCTCGCCAATGGCGACGACGCCTTCCTTGGTGGCGAACCCGGGCAGGATCTCCATCACGGCTTCGGCCAGCGCCTCGTTGTTGGCTTCCTTTGAGTTGAGCCCGATGCAGCAGTAGTGGCGCACGCCGAACTGGCCGGCCCGGAAACGCTCGAATCCCAGGATGTGGGAGAGGTAATCCGCATAGCTGCCGGCGTTGGTGCGTGGCTGCCCGATCCAGAATGCGGGCTCGATGACGGCGACGACACCTGCCTTCGCCATGGCTTCGTAATCATCGGTGGTACGCGAGATCATGTGGGCGTGAGGGTCGATGAACATTCTTGTCTCCGGCGATAGCGTACGTCTGCGCTCAAGCGATCGTGTTCCAGGTAATGCGGCCGTCCTTGATGGCGGATGCGAGATCCGGCCTCCCCGCCAATGCCGCCGCGGCAGATGGGGATTGGCTTTCAGTAAGCGCCAAGGCCGCGCCGGCGCTTTCGTTTTCGTTGCCGTCGCGCAGGATCGCCGCAAGCGTCGCGATCTCCTTCTCTTCGGCAAACGGGATGACGCAACGCCATAGCTCGAGCGAGACGGAGCGCCCGGCCGCCTTGCGCTCGTCGGCATAGTCGACAAGCATGCGGGCAAGGTCGGCGTTGCGCCGTTGATCCAGCCCTTGAACGGGCGCCAGCCGGCTGCCGATGAAGAGCGCCTTCACGACCATCTGATTCCATTGGGCTGTACTGAAATGTTCGCGCGGATAGGCGTTGCGATGCGCGACCGCCTCGAAGACGGGCTGCATGCCGGAACGCACGCCTTCGGCGGCACGCGACATAAATAAGTGAGGGGCGGGAAACAGCAGCAGGCCGCGAAGCAGCGCAATCTGTTCCCCGATCTCGGCCGTTGAAAATACCCTTTCGACGCCGGCGAAAAAGGCCGTTTCGTCGCCCCGGAAACTGGCGAGAACAAGAAAAATGCGAGCCGTCTGATCGATGCTCCAACCCGTGGTGTCGAGGCCGTCACGCGTCGCCTGGCCGGCCGCCCGCTCGGTCGCGTCGAGATCGAGGTCAGCCTTGCCGACCTTGCGCGGCACAAGCCCGAAGGCAATTGCGAGCTGTTGCGGGCGCTCGCCCGCGACGATCGCCTTCGCCTGCTGCTCGAGCCAGGCGAGCACGTCCGGCGACACCCGTCGCGTCAGCCATCCGCGCAGCAGACCGGTGGCGTTCAAGACCTGTGCAATGGTATTGGCCGAGGATATCATGGCGCGTTCGTTCTCAAGTTCCGGCGACAACGCGTTGCAGTGCGAGCGTCAGGAAGAAGAAGCCGACACATCCCACGGCGAACACGGGACTTCCGTGCGCCGCGGCGACAAACCCGTCGGCAAGCGATATGGCGGCGATCAAGAGACCGATGGCTGCCTCGCGATCGCGCGATAAACCCGACCTCATGCGCTGGATCGCCCATCCGATCACGACCAGGAACAGCACCGCCACGACGATCGATAGCGTATCCACTCGCCCATCGACCACGGCAAACACGATTGGAGCGGTCAGAAGAAGCGCGGGCCACGCAGCCGGCAAGGATTGAAAGGAGCCCTTCGCCGCGAGCGTCAGGCCGGAGATGTAAAGGAGCAGCGCGAAGGCACTGCCGATGATCGACACGCCCAGCATTGTCCCTGCCGCGAGTGCTGTCCCGACGTAGACCATCGCGCGACAAACGCCCATGATCAGCGGCGAGACGGGATTGCCTTTGTGCCAAGCGTCATAAAGCAGAATTGCGCCGGCCAGCGCCAATCCACCGACGGCGCTCGTCACACCGAACGTCGCGAGAACCGCAACACCGGCCGATAGCAGGCCGAACCCCAAGATCCAGACTGTCGTGGGCGAAATTTCTCCCGCGGGGATGGGCCGTTCCGGACGTTCGCGCGCATCGAACTCGCGGTCGAAGGCATCGTTGAGGATCATGCCGCCGGTATAGAGCGCCGACATCGCGAGCAGCACCAGCATGAGGCTGGTCGAGCCCATTCCGCCGGCCAGCGCGGACGCCGCGAAAACGTTGCTCCAGATCGTCGGCAGGTTGGAAACGCGGGCCAGCCGCAAGACCGGGGAGATCATGATTAAGCGCCGAGCTCCGTGCGCACCCACTGAAGTTCGCGGACGATATCACCGGTCAGCTCCGGCGACTTGAGCGCGCCCGGCAGGACGTTCCATGTGTAGGTTTCAACTTCCAGATGGGGCGAGACTTCGCGAGACCGGCAAAGCGCCAGCGCATCCCGAAGGTTCTGCTGAGTGGAGCCGAGCGCTTCGAACGTGTCGATGAAAACCGGGACATGGCAGTGGATTCGCCATTCGCCTCCGGCGTCCCCGCGACGCGCCGCAGCGAAGGCGTCGGACAAATCCGTGTGCCGCGTAAGTGTTCCGCCGCGCTTCTCTACCGTTTGGTGCAGATAGATGCCGTCATCGAATTTGGCGAGCAGCCGTTCGAACTCCGATGATGTACCGACGGCCCGCAACGCCGAGCTGAGCTGAAGCTTGGCAATCGAAATGCCTGCGGCCAGCACAGACTCGAGCGCCGCCGCCGTGTTTTCGAACTCTACCGCCGAATGGCAGACATCGAAGCACAGGCCGACATGGCGGCGCAACGCGGACTCCGCGCTCTGGCTGGAAACACCTGTCAGCTCGGTGAACAGCGCGCGTGCGGGTGTCGCGAAGACATGATCCTGCAAAAAGCGCACGGCGTCGTCGGTGGTTTCGAGAAAGCAGGCCGGTTCGGGTTCGAGAGCCAGAACGAGTGTTCGTCCTGACTTTTCGGAAAGCGCGTGCAAATGAGCCGCGGACCGCACGATCGCAGCAATGATCGCGGCGACGTCGGCAGGCGTGGTGACCCTGGCCTTGAACGCACCCGGAACCGTGCTGATGCTGGCTGTCGTACCCTTCGGCGCTATTTCGGCGAGAATATCGGCAACCCGGTTCGTGAACGCCAGCCGCTCCGGCATCCGCCAGTCCGGCTCATAGACCTTCTCCTTCACGCGCTCGCCATGGAAGGGGCCATAGGGAAACGCGTTGACGGTGAAAACATAGTAGCCGCCGTCGGCGAGAAAGCGCTTGAAGCGATTGAGCGCCCATGGCTCCGCAAGCTCTTCGGCGGCCATCGCCGATAAGCGCAACCCGACACCCATCGGTTTGTTGGGAGAAACGCTCCGCTTTATCGAAGGGAGATGGCGCGCCAGCGCCGCTTCGATCTCGCTCCACGTCTCGCCCGCATGAATGTTTGTGCAGTAGGTCAGATGAGGTTGCCCTGGAAGCTCTAGCCGCATCAGGTCTTGGCCTCCACGCGCAGCCAGTCGAGCGCATCGCCGATCACCTGGCCGTCCATGCTATGGACCTCGACGCCGGTTCCAATCGCGCTGAGCAGCGTGATGGTGAGTTCGCCGCCAAGATGCTCGCGAAACTCTTCGAGTCCCTTGAGAAGTATCCGTTCGCCGCTGCCTTCGCGCGTGTCGCACGCATCATGCCATAGCGTGAACCCAAGCCGCTTCAGCAGTTGATAGACGCGCACGTCCTCCCCAGCGGGCAACAGTCCCGCCAGCACGGAATAGCGCGTGTCGAGTGCGATTCCGATTGCGACCGCCTCACCGTGGCGCAGTTCGTAACCGGACAGCACCTCGAGCTTGTGAGCGGCCCAGTGACCGAAATCGAGCGGTCGCACGCTGCCGCGTTCGAATGGATCGCCACCGTGCGCGATCTGGCGCATGTGCAGGAGCGCGCAATGGCGAATGAGCTTGTCGAGGGGCTCCGAGGCGAACAGTGAAAGCGCTTCGGCCTTCTCCTCGAGCCATTCGAAGAAAGCCCGGTCCCGGATCAGCGCGACTTTGACAGCTTCGGCCATTCCCGCTCGCTTGTCGCGGCCCGGAAGAACGTCAATGAAGGCCGAATCGTTGATGACTGCGTTAGGCGGAACGAATGTGCCCAGCATGTTTTTCATGCCAAAGGCATTGATTCCGTTTTTAACGCCGACGCCGGAGTCGTTCTGAGCGAGGACAGTTGTGGGGATCCGAATGTGCCTCAGGCCGCGATGCGTCGTGGCAGCCGCGTATCCAACGAGATCCAAAATTGCGCCGCCGCCCACGCCGACGACATAGGAGTGTCGATCTAGTCCGCACGCAACAAAGCATCGCTGCAGGCGGCTTAGCAGCTCGGGATCGTTCTTGGATGCTTCACCGCCCGCCACCACTTCCACCGGGCACGCAAGCGACAGACCGGGCCATCCGTCGACATAGGCCGAGATGCGCCTCTTCAGGTCGGGCATCTCGCGAAGAACGCCTTCGTCGACAACGAATGCCACGAGATTTTTCGCCGGAGCGGGACGCGTTGCAATCAACTCGGCGAGCGCGGGATTGGTTTTTGAAAAGACATCGCGGGTAAATGAAACTGGGAATTCATAAGAAATAGAAAAGCGCTGAACAAACAATCTGTCGTCGCCGCTTGCCTCGATGTGAGGAAGAGAAATGGCGGTTTGACGTGGCACAGCGACCCCCTCGTAACTGATCAATTTTCGTCGCCCAATTTCCGAAGAAATTTGCCTCGATAAAATCGGGAAAAGTTCCTGTTTGCGCGCGGCACCGATCTTCGCGCCAAGACCCAGAGCGCCTAGTTCTGCTCTAACAGCAACGATCTGGCAACCGGACTCGCGCCCCACGCTGCGTGGTCTAGCGATAGTCTGACGGGTGATTTTTGGTTCAAACGGCCGTCCAATACCGTCGGTCGGGAAAAAATCCGGAGGCGAATGCAGATAAATAGAAACAATGCGGGAGAACAATTCCCGCTTACCAATATTTTCCTTGTATTCAAATCTTCTTGATTGACGCAATGAAGGTACTCGTTGCTCTAATGCGCTCGTTCAGTATTTTGCAAATTGCTGCAATGACGCATCGGCGCGAGCTGACAGCATATTGCACGGGGCGGGGAAAGTCCGCCATCGAACAAAAACACGAGTTATGAAACAAAATAGGAAATGGGAGAACGTCCAAATGCGAATGCGGTTCTTTATGTCCGCGTCGATAATGGCGGCTGGCTTCCTTGCGACCGGCGCCATCATGGCAGGTGCGCAAGAAGTTCCGACGACGGCCGATCAAGTGGCGCGTCCAGGGGGTAAGCTGCCAGGGGATCCGAAAATCGCCGTGGTCAAGGTCGCCGAAGGCTTCCTGGATCCCGTCGGTGTCGCCTCTGCGCGCGATGGAACTGGCCGGCTATTCGTTGTCGAGCGCCAGGGCAAGATCAAGGTCGTCACCAAGGACGGCAAAATAAACGAGAAGCCGTTCCTGGATCTCACCAAGAACAGCCCGCTCGGCAGCGAAGTGCAAACTGGCTTCGTCGAGCAGGGCCTATGGGCCGTGGTCTTCCATCCCAAATTCAAGGAGAACGGCCACTTCTACGTCAGCTACGCGTCGCTGCCGTTCAATGGCGCACACGTCATCGCGCGCTATACGGTCGACCCGGCTAGCCCGGACGTCGTTTCCGTCGAGCATGCCAACAAGACCGTCAAGGTCATCATGAACATTCCGCAGCCATACTACAATCACTACGGCGGCGGCATCCAGTTCGGCCCGGACGGCTTCCTCTACATCGGCAAGGGTGACGCCGGCTGGGAAGGCGACCCGCTCGATGCCGGTCAGCGCAAGGATGTGCTCTGGGGCAAGATGCTCCGCGTCGATGTCGATACGCCGGACGACCTCTCCTACCGGATTCCCAAGGACAATCCGTGGGCCGGTGCCTACCAGGATCGCATGATGACCCTCTTCGGCATCACCGAAGAAGGCTTCTCAAAGATCCACATGGGCGCCAGGGGCGAGATCTGGGCTTACGGCCTGCGCAATCCCTACTCGTTCCACTTCAACGCCAAGACGGGCGACCTCTTCATCGCGGACGTCGGCCAGAACCATCTCGAAGAGATCGACTGGCAGCCGGCCAAGAGCAAGGGTGGCGAGAACTACGGCTGGAAGCACAACATGGGCACCAACTGTCACCCGATGACAGGCGCCGATGACAAGTGCCCCATCGTCGGCGTTCTGCCTGCCGCGCAGTATCCGCATCAGGAGCCCTATCCGGGCGCCGAGAAGTTGAAGGATGGCTGGGGCTGCTCCGTGCAGGGTCTCGGCGTCGCCAACTACGGCGGTCTGGAAGGCGTGTACCTGACCGGCGACTGGTGCTCGGGCCGGATCTTCGGAACCGGTTGGGACGGCAGCAAGTGGCAGATCCAGGAGCTCGCACAGACGGCGTTGCAATTCACGGCGGGTAATACCGACGAGGACGGCACCGTGCTGGCTGTAAACTGCAACTGCTTCTATCTCGACGACAAGGGCGCAGCGGCCAACCCGCCGGGCGCGCTCTGGAAAATCCTCCCGGCTGATAAGGTGCCAGCTGGGGCGGAACTCGCAAAGACTAAGAAGTAACCAGGCAAGTCATTGACGCGCCACGCTTCATGACCTGTGGAGGCTCTTGCGCTCTTCGGCGCAGGAGCCTTCATGCTGGCAACCTCACACGATTTCTCAGGACGAGACACATGATCCCGAAACTTCAGGCTTCTCCGATGAAAGCGGTCCTGACTGCCGCGGCACTCGTTGCGGCGACCTTCGTCGCGCCTGCGCTTGCCGACATCGAATTCCGTCATGCCCTCGACGACTCGGTTCTCGATATGGCTCCGATCAAGGGCGAGGAAATCACCGAGGCCGTGAAGTCTTTCCGCAAAGACGGGGTCAATCCCTATACCGGCAACGCAGAGGCTCTGGCGGCCGGCAAGACGCTTTACGAAGACAATTGCCAAGCCTGCCATCTCGACGACGGCCGTGGCGGCATGGGACCGAGCCTGATCGACGAAGTGTACGTCAATTCACGTGCCAATACGGACGTCGGCATTTTCGAGATCATCCATTCCGGTGCGTCCGGCGCCATGCGCTCGTTCTCGGAACGTGGGGTCACGCAGGACCAGATTCTCAAGTTGATCGCTTACATTCACACCCTGAAAAAGTAGTAGCCCAACGGAAGCCCGGCCGGCGATGCATCCGACCATCGTTATCAATGTCGTCGGCCTGACGCCGAGCCTGATCGGACCGCACACGCCCAATCTGGCGCGCTTGGCCTCGGTTGGCGGCTGCCGTCCTCTCAACACCGTCACCCCCGCCGTGACGTGCTCGGCGCAGGCGACGTTCGTCACCGGGCTTGCACCGGGCGGGCACGGCATCGTCGGCAACGGATGGCTTTTCCGGGACCTCATGGAGGTCTGGCTCTGGCGTCAATCCAACAAACTGGTGGCCGGAGAGCGGATCTGGGACGCAGCGAAGGCGCGCAATCCGGCCTTCACCTGCGCCAACATGTTCTGGTGGTACGCCATGGCGGCATCGACGGACATCGCCGTCACGCCGCGCCCCATCTACAAGGCGGACGGCCGAAAGCTGCCGGACTGCTATGCCGATCCGCCGGAGTTGCGCGAGGAGTTGACGAGCAAGCTCGGTGCCTTTCCGCTGTTTCGGTTCTGGGGGCCGGCGACCACGATTGCCTCCAGTCGCTGGATCGCAGACGCGGCGAAGTATGTCATTGCCACGCGCGATCCGACGCTGACTCTCGTCTATCTGCCTCACCTCGACTATGGGCTGCAGCGGCTCGGACCGGATCATCCCGAAATTCGCAAAGACCTCACCGAACTCGACGCCGTGGCCGGCGATCTCATCGCCACCGCGCAGGCGTCGGGGCGGCGGGTCATCGTCCTGTCGGAGTACGGCATCGTTCCCGTCAATCGGCCCATCCATATCAATCGCGCCTTGCGAGCGGCGGGTCTGCTGGCCGTGCGCGTCGAGGACGGCGGAGAAATCCTCGACATTCCCCGCTCGCGCGCCTTCGCCGTGGCTGACCACCAGGTCGCGCATGTCTATGTGCGCGACCCCGGCGATGTCGCAGAAGTTCGCGCGATACTTGAGCGCGTCGACGGCATATCGGACATTCTCGACCGGGCGCAACAAGAGCCGTGGCAGCTCGGTCATGAGCGGTCGGGCGAACTCGTCGCCGTTGCCGACCCCGACGCCTGGTTCACCTATTACTATTGGCTCGACGACGATCGCGCTCCGGACTTTGCCCGAACGGTCGACATCCATAAAAAGCCTGGCTATGACCCCGCCGAGCTCTTCATCGATCCCGCGATCCGCTGGCCCAAACTGGCGCTAGGTTGGCGGCTCCTGCGCAAGTCGCTGGGCTTCCGCACGCTTATGGATGTCATCCCGCTGGACGCAACGCTGGTGAGAGGGTCGCACGGGCGAGCCGATACGCCCAAAGAGCATGGGCCGGTGTTCCTGTCTTCAGAGCCGCATCTGGTACCGGAAGGCGTCGTCGATGCGACCGACGTCAAGGGCCTGATGCTGGCCCACATCTTCGAGCCGTAAGGAGGTCCTGTTTGGAAGTCCAGCGTGAGACTCTCATCCTGATTGACGCCGACGACCGGGACATCGGCACGGCGGAAAAGATCGACGCGCACCGGCGCGGTCTGCTGCATCGCGCCTTCTCGGTCATTGTGTGGGATTCCAGCGGGCGCCAGCTCCTGCAGAAACGCGCCGCCGCAAAATATCATTCCGGCGGCCTCTGGACCAACACCTGTTGCGGGCATCCGCGGCCGGGAGAGACGGTCGAAGCTGCCGCGCGCCGGCGGCTTGGCGAGGAGATGGGCTTCACATGTCCTCTCGAGTGGCTTGGCATCGTGCAATACCACGCCGCCTTCGACAACGGCCTCGCCGAGCATGAGATCGTGCATGTCTTTCGCGGACACTACGACGGCCCGCTCGATCCCAATCCTGCCGAGGCGGAGGACCACCGCTGGTCGAGCCTCGAAGCCATCCGCGGCGACATCGCAGCGTCACCCGAGCACTTCAGTGTCTGGTTTCTCCGCTACATGGCCGAGGAGTGGCCGGTCACCCTGGTGCCGCCGGCCGATGGGCCGCGAGCTACCCTTTCTGACTCAGCGCGCAAGGATCACATTTCATGACGGCAGGCATCGCAGCCTCGCAAGCTCTGCAACGTATCGTGAGCGATTTCGAGGCCGACAACGGCACAGTTCATTTCCTCGGCAGCGATGGCATGCTCCATCTCGCCGCGGCAAGTCCGGGAATTCCGGAACCCGTGCTCGCCACCATCCGCACGATCCCAGTCGGTAAGGGCATGGCCGGCCTCGCCGTCGAGCGCGCTGCGCCTATCAACGCCTGCAACATCCAGACGGATTCCAGCGGAGACGTCCGGCCCGGCGCCAGAGCAACCGGCCTGGAGGGTGCGATCGTGGTTCCAATCTTCGACGGCGGAACCGTAGTTGGCGCCCTTGGCGTCGCCAATCGCACGGAGCGCACCTTTTCCGAGGACGAGATCGCACGATTGATCGAAGAAGGCCGGCAGCTGGCTGGGGACCGGAAGCTTCAATACCGACCTTCAAAGCGGCCTCTGACCTAGCACGACATTGCTCCCACGAGTATCTTGCTGTTATGTTTATTGTGCAGCGGCGGGTTTCGTCGGAGCTGCCGCGGACTTAGCTTTTAGTTCCTTCTTGCATTCAGCGCGAAACTTCTGGCGCTCCTTGCCGTGTAGGTTCTTGGTGTCGGCCTGCTGAGAACACTGGATTGACTCCGGTGAATGCACCTTTGAATTCGCCGTCGCCGCTGCAGCGCCGGACGCGACAATCGAATTCGCGCCAACTATGAGCGCCGCAACAGATGCAATAAACTTGGGGTTGGACATCATCTAACTTCTCCTTTTGGCGTGTTGTGGAAGCGCATGACTTACCGACCAGGATGGCTTGTCAGTGTCTCGGAAGGGCCGAGGGTCAAACGTCAATGCCCTCGCCATCAACCTCATCGAAGGCGTCTTGTGAGTCATCCAATGCCGCGTCATCCGCAGCAAGATCTTCGCGGGCATCTTGTGCGTCGTCCTGCGTGCGATCGACGGCCGCCATAGAACTGGATGCGCCATCGCCAAGACGGCCGCCACCCAGCACATTTCGGATGCTGTCGGCCAGGAGCATCCCGCCGGTAACTCCTGCCACCGTTGAAAGTGCGGAAGCGAGAAACCCGCCTCCGGAAGGTACAGGTAGCGGCGATCGGTCAGCGTCCCGCGCGGGGGATGGCCCATCGATTGCGGGCGGATCTGCTACTTGCCTGCCTGCCAACGGAACAGAACCGGTCGTTCGAATCTGAAGACCGCCCGCACCGCCGAGAAAGCTACGGCTTTCAGTGCTCTGATCTGGCCCAATGGCGCCGGACGGAAGATTGGCCACGCGCTCCTCAAGCTCGCGAATGCGCGCGTCGGCTTGCCGCAGAGCCTGCTCTTGTACGAGCACAGACTGCACCAGCAAGTAGGGCGCGTCGGGAACTTGCCGGACCGCGTCACGGATCAATTGATCCGCATCGCGGTCCTTCGCAACGGGCTCGATATTTTGCAAACGGTCAAACAAACCGGTGACCAGCTGCCGCTCCTCGGGGGTCATGGCGACTTTCCTTTCAATCGTGACGTCCGCAGCTTTCGACTCGAGCAACCGATTGACATTTTTAATGCCCTTTCGGTAGTCGCTGATGTGACGATCACGATGAAAGTACATCGCACGCCTTACGGCGCGGTGGCTGGCGCTTTACAGATGCGTAAGGCGACCCAATTTTACGAATTGCTGGTCCCGATGCTGCCGCTTATGTGATTCAATACGAGGCGGGCCCCGCGCGTGCATCACGCACAGGTAGTCGCAAAACTCGGAGTGCCGAAATGCAAAAGAGCCGTCGCGATATCTTGCGTCTCGTAGGACACATCTCTCTGGTCTCAGCGGTTGCGGCCGTGGCAGGCACGCGCGCGGAGGCTGTCGAGCTTGAGCAGGGTCCCGCCGCGACGCCGCCCGGCGGGGACGCCGATCACGCTCTCGTCCGGCGCATCAAGGCGATCTCGAATGTCTTCGAGGTCGGGCGCGCCGAACCCGACTTTGCCTACGTCGAGGACCTCGAGGACGGTCGCGGCTTCACCGTCACACAGTACGGTTTCTGCACTTACAACAGCGAGGTTGCCGAGGTGATCGGGCGTTACGCGAAGGACGTCCCCACGACGCCGCTCACGCGCTTCCTGCCGCATCTCCCGCCCGTGACGATGACGGCACGCAAAGCGGAGCTGGCGGGCTTTCCGACGGCGTGGCGCAAAGAGGTGAAGGCTTCGGAGCTACTGGGCCGTGCCTGTGACGCCGAGGCCGACAGGCTGTACCTGCGCCCCGCCCTGGCCGCCGCTAAGGCCGCCGGCATCCACTCCGCAATCGGCAAGGCGATCTTCTACGATACTTGGCTGCAGCACGGCGCGAGCACGGATCCGGACTCGTTGCCCTCGATCCTCAAACGCGTGAATGCCAAGATCGGCGGCGTGAGCGACAGCTCTGAAGCGGAATTTCTCAGGACGTTTCTGGCGATCCGCAAGTCGGTGCTGCACGAGCCCGCCAGCCGCGAGACGCGCGAGGTATGGCGCGCCTCCGCTCGCCGCGTCGAAGCCTTGCTCAATCTGCTCAACAGCAATCCGGACCTCGCCCCGCCTATCGAGGTCAGCAACGCCGACATCCACGTCGTCGTGCTCTAGACCAGGATCGCTTCCGATCTTATCAGTTCGAATCGTGATCAGCTTGGTCGTGTGTCTTCGGAAGGAGGCGCTTTTGGCGGCAAGGCCGCTTGGTTCACCGTCGCTTTGCGGTCGAGTTTGCCCCAGCCAACGAGGTGCCCCTTGGCTGCCGAGATGACGGACTTCACGACGACATAGTAGAGAAGCTGGCGGTAGCCGAACCGCTGCAGGACGAGCCACCACAACAGTCGCCAGTCCTCCTTCTTCTCGAACAGGAATGCGATCGCCGCCGTGGCGAGGTCGACGGTCATGAAGAGCGCATAGTAGAACAGGGTGATCTCGAGGTTGGTCGGATCGAACTGCGCGCCGTGTTCGAGATAGTCGAGCGTCGCCGTCACAACCTGAACCACGAGCATCAGGTCCACGAATGGCGAGATGAGCCCGAGCAAGATCTGGAACAGCCAGGCCTGCGGAAGCGCGACGAGGCCGAGCGCGCCATAGCGCGGCCGGAAGGTGACGTCTGCGTGCTTCCACAAGCACTGCAACGTCCCGAACGACCAGCGGAACCTCTGCTTGGCGAGCCCGGCGACCGTATCCGGGGCTTCAGTCCATGCCACTGCGTCGGCATCGAAGATCGCTCGGTAGCCGGCTTTCTGGATCGCGATCGTGAGATCCTGGTCCTCGGCAAGCGTGTCCCCTGGAAATCCACCGAGCTCCGCCAGGGCGGAGCGTCGCCAGGCGCCCACCGCGCCCGGCACCACCGTGATGCAGTCGAGCGCCGCGAGCGCGCGCCGTTCGAGATTCTGTGCCGAGATGTACTCGAGCGCCTGCCAGCGCGTCAGCATGTTGATGCGGTTGCCGACCTTGGCGTTGCCGGCGACCGCTCCGATCCTCGCATCTCCGAACCAGCGGGTGAGCTTTGCGATGGTGTCCGGCTCAAACTGCGTATCAGCATCGAGCGCGATGATGACCTCTCCCGCCGCGCGCTCGAGCCCTGTGTTGACCGCGTGCGCCTTGCCGCCGTTCGCAATCGTGATGAGCGTGACGCGCGGATCGGCCCCGAAACTGCGGCGCACGACGTCGCTCGTTCCGTCGGTCGACCCGTCATCGATCACGATCACCTCGAGGGTGACGTGGCGGCTTTCGAGGATCCGTGCGACCGACTCCCCGATGACGTTCGCCTCGTTGAACGCCGGAATCAGCACCGTCACCGCGATGCCGTCACTTGCACTGACAGGGGGCGTGCGTCCGCGCTTGAAGTGGCTCCAGAGCGCGAGGCCGCAGAGCGCTCCGAGCCGAGCCAGGCCAAGGCCGATTGCGAGCTTGAAGAGGAAATGCATCGTGGACTGAAGCCAGCTCGCCGTGATGAACACGTACCAGTTAACGAGCGTCGAGCGGTCGTCGAGTGGAACCGGCGGCATCACCTGGTCGAACGTCCAGCCGGCCAGCTCCGAGACCGGCACGATCTCGAGGCCCTTCGCACGCAAGGCATCGATGATGCGCGGCAGCGCCTTGACGGTCTGGGATCTGTCGCCGCCGGCGTCGTGCAACAGCACGATCTGCCCGCGCGTCTCGGGGTTGGTATCGGCCATGCGATCCAGGACCCGCTTGACGATGAGGTCTGCCGGCGGCTTTTGCCAGTCGTCGGGATCGACTCGGAGTCCGACCGATACGTAGCCCAGTGTCTGCGCGAGCTTGACGGGATTGATCTCGCTCGGGGTGGTCGGTTCCGCATCGCCGAAAAAGGGCGCCCGGAAGAGCCGCATCGAGCGCCCCGTCAGCGCCTCGACCAGTCGCTGCGTGGCATTGATCTCGATGCGCGACACTTGCTCCGAGGTCTCGCCGAGGTTGGGATGCGTGAACGTGTGGTTGCCGATCTCGTGGCCGTCCGCAAGAAGACGCTGGACCAGGCTGGGATTGGCCTCGCCGTTTTCGCCCACGATGAAGAACGTCGCCTTTGCGCCTTTTTCCTTGAGGATATCGAGGATCTGCGGCGTCCACTCGGCGCTCGGCCCGTCATCGAACGTCAGCGCCACCTTGTTGGGCACGAACCCCGAGCGGCGGATGACATAGGACGTCGGAATTGTGGTGAACGCCTCCGACGTGATGATCTGGTTCTTGCCCATCTCAAACGTACGGGCGCCACTGGCGGGTTCGGCCGCAATGCTGAGAATCTCGCCTTCGCCCTCGATGTCGATGTCGCTGCCGGGAACGATGGTCTTGAGGTCCTCGGGCACGCCCGCGTCGTAGGGTCTGCCGAGCAGCGACCAGATCGACGGGTCCTCCGAGCCGAGGCGCCACAGGGCATAACCCATGGGGCGGAACACGTCCGCCGCCCGGATCTGGTTGTGGGCGGTCACGGCATCGAGGAACCACACATCGTGGGTGCTGCCGTCGTCCTCCTTGTACTGGAAATAGGGGTTGAGCGTCGCCGGATCGAATAGAATCGGCGCCTCGGACTCCTTGGACGAGAGCACCGTTTCCTGGAACGTCATGTCGACCGCAGGCCCTTTGCCGCCCCAGTCGTAACCGTAGTTCCCGAGCGCGACGATCGTGTGCGCAGGATTGAGTTCCTTCATGCGCTGGCTGAGTTTATCGACGAACCATGGCTGTGACGCGATGGCTCCCGCCGAACCTTCCTCGAAGTGCTCGTCGTAGGCCATCAGGATCTGGTAGTCGGTCACGGTCGCGTAGACGCGATAGGTCCAGTCGGGATCGTCGAATGGCGCGCAAATGGCGACCAGCCAGCCGTGGGGCGCGAACGCCTGGCGCATCTCGCGAAGGAACGTGATGAGGTTCTTGTGCGCCTCTTTGGGAACTTCCTCGAAGTCGACCACGAGGCCTTGGGCGGCGTTCGTCTCGAGAAAGGCAACGAGGCTGTTGAGGCGGGCCTGGCGTTTGGCGGGGTCGGCAAGCATCCGCGCGAGCCCCGGGCCATCCCACTTTCCGTCGCTTGCATTCTGCAGCATCGGGAGAACGGCGGGCGGCACCTTCTGCTTGCGCAGAAGATCAACCGATTTCTGGTCGACCCCGGTTTTGAGTTCCATATCGGGACCGACGAGCTCGAGCCAGCTCGGCACCACCCAGTCGAGCTTCGGCATCGCCTTCGCGAGCGACGCATAGCTGCTGTCGTCCCACGTCACGTAGAAGCCGATCGTGAGCGGCCGGCTGCCCTCACGCGCACGGATTCCCGCAAGCTGCTTCGACGACGGCTTGGGAATGACTTGATGCTTGGCCCATTTCGGCAGGCCGGCCTTGTTCGAGCGCGCGTCATCTGCGAGCCGGCGCGCGGCAGGCAAAAGCTCACGCCGTTGCGCAATGTCGTTGGCGACCCTAAGCGCCGTGCGATTGTGCGGCGGCGCGAGGGGCAGAACAGAGACGATCGGGAAGAACAACATGCTCGCCACGAAGATGAGCAGCATGATCGTGCTGATCACGGAGACGATCCGGCCAAGGTGTCCGAGGACGACCGAGCGGCGTTTTGTCGGATCGAAGAAGACGGGATGACGTGTCACGTGCTGAACCTGAGATGGGGCTGAAGCTATACCACGGTGATCCTGCGTACGGCCTCAAAGTTCCGTAAGCTTGCTAAAAGGGCGCGTTAATGTGAACGCTGCCGGGTCCCGGAAAAGCACGGGTCAGGCTCCACGCGCTGGGAGCGGAGAGTGTCTTTGGCAACGCTTCGAGCGACCACCAGGATCGCACCGCGCCTCCCGCCACTAGCTAGATTTTTTGAGCTTCGACAAGCCAGTCGCTGCGAAATCGCATTGGCTAGTGCGGCATCTATGTCGCTCATCTGGCCTCCGAGCCGCGACGCCGCCTGGCGATCGACTGTGACATTGAGCTGTAATCCGCCCTGCTCGCGATCAGTCCCAACGTCGACGATGTCCGGGATCTGACGCACAGCGGTCATAATCTTGGGCAGCCACTGGGTGAGATCGCCGAGGTCGAGGCTCCAAATCGTATATTGATATTTCGCCTTACCCTGCCGCGCGCCGGTCCGCAGCCGGTCAATCACGAGCGCCGTAGCGAAAAGCCGTTCGCTGAGCGGCTTCAGCGAGATGAACAGGCGGCCTTGATTCATCGAGGGATTGGGGCCGCCGGATCCGACCGCCGAGCCGACGCCCGCGACTGCCGGATCGAGCCCTCCGTCGCGCGATGGCCGCGGCCAAGGCGACCGACGCCGCGCGTGCGCTAATGACGGGTTAGTCGGGCTGCGGCTCGGCTGTGCCCCTGAGCCGTTTCAGGATCTCGTCGGCAATGATTTGATAGTTGCCGTCGAAGTGATGACCGCCGGGCCGCTCAATCCGTGTCACTCCGTCGAGCTCCGGCAGCACGCAGGCGGTGCTGTTATCCTCCTTCTCTTCGACGCCGTAAAAACACAGCACCTTGGATTTCGGCAGGCCCGGGAGATAGGGGCGCACATCGATATCGCGAGATGACGACATTCCAAGCCATCCCGAGACCGAGACCTGGAGATCGAACGTCGGCGAAATTCCAAGGAGAGCGATGAGGCTGGTTTGCGCCTGCGTGTTGGGTTCTAGCTGGGGCCACGCCATCGGCATGATGTCAGCACCGAACGAGTAGCCCGCGAGAACCAGCGACTTGAGCTTCCACTTGTCGAGGTAGTGATCGGAGATGCGCTCGAAGTCGGCCGCGATCTGGATCGGCTCCTTGCGGGTCCAGAAATAGCGCAGCGAGTCGACGCCGACGACTGCTACGCCGTGATCGGCGAGATATTCTCCGATCTGCTTGTCGATGTCGCGCCATCCGCCGTCACCGGAAAGCAGGATGAGTAGCATCGTCGCCGGGCCGTTGGCAGGCAGCTCCGTCAGGGGCAGGTCGCTCAGCGCTTCCGAGACCGGCGGCTTCATCGTGAAGATCGACCTTGCGGCCGCATCGAACTGCGCTGCGCCGCTCTCCGGCAGTACCTGGATCATCGCTTGCTGAGGCTTGTCCGCGAACGCCTTGATCGCATCGGACGGAGGCGATTTCAAAATCAACGTCCACGGACCCGGCAAATCGTCTTTCGGCTCGTAGGTAACCACTCCCTTTGTCGCGGACGCCTTCGCGGCGCCGGGGCAGAGCGGCCGGCTGGTCGGAAAGCTTGGCGTAAAGCCGAGGCTCACGGCGCCTCCGGCAGTGTTGGCGGGAGCCTGCGCGAGGGCCAGATAGGCGAGCGTACCGCCGTCTCCGATGCCCAGAAGGATCGGCCATTGCCAATCCGACATGCCAAGCTGTCGTTGGGCAATCCGGGACAGTTCCTCGAAGTCGCCGAACGTGTAGTGACACGTGTCGTCACTTCTCTTGGCAAGCGTCGCCTCAAGCGAGGGAAGATCGATGAGGGCAACGGCGGCGCCTTGCGCCGCAAGCGTCTCCGCCTCGGCCAGGCGCTCGGATGTCAGGCCGTCCTTGTCGGAGATAAAGACCACGAACCGGCTGGGTTCGCTCGCAGGTGCGAGCACCTTGACGGGCCCGAGAGTCTCCTGCGCAACGGAGATGGTACGCGTCTCGGCATGCACGGGCGACGCCGACACCGCGACCGCGACCGACAACATCGCAATCGAAAACCGCCGCCTCATCTGCCAGCCTCCAGTGTTCGCGCACGCGTAGGCGCGTTGGCGATGAGGGTCGAGACGTCGACCAGGATCTGCGGCAGCAGCCGTCCGCCCGGATAGGCGAGGTATTTTGGCCGCCATTGGGGATGGAATTTGCTCTTGAACGACCGCAACCCCTCGAATTTGTAGAATCGGTCGCCGTGTCGCGAGAACCACGTCGCAGCGCGGCTCCAAAGCGGAGCCAGCCGGTGCCGCGGCAACCCGGAGAGCGGCGCCATGCCGAGGTTGAACCATCGGTAGCCCTCGGACTTGGCGCGCTCCATGAGGGCAGTGAACAGGAAGTCCATCATGCCATTCGGCGCGTCGTGCCGTACGCGCATGAGGTCGATAGACATCTCGTGGCAGTTGGCGCTGCGCCAGATGTTGGCGAACGCAATGATGCGCCCGTCGACGCGGATGATGGCCACGTCGTTCTTCGTCATGTAGTCGTCAGTCCAGTATCCGAGGGAGAAACCCTTCTCCTTCTTTCCCCGATCCGCGAGCCACGCATCCGAAACGCGCCTGAGGTCCGGTAGGAGGTTCGCGACAACACTCGCCGCCACAATCTCGAATGTGGCCCCCGTTCGCTGCGCCTTGGTGAAGGCCTGCCTCAGCTTGCGCTTTTCCGCGCCTTCAAGCGTGAAGCCCTCAAGATCCACCCAGGCTTCCTCGCCAAGTTTCACCATCGAGAAGCCGGCGTCGAGATAGAGCGGCAGTTGTGGACTTGATACCTGGTAGAAGACCGGAACCCCCGCATGGCGATCGACCAGCTCCTTGTATTGCCAGACGAGCGCTGCCGCGTCGCCCTCGCCCACAACGACGGGATCCCCCATCGCAATCCAACTCGACCCTTGCGTCCCGAACATGACGAAGCCGGTCTTGTCTTCATTGAACAGGAACCGCTTGTCGCCAATCAGCGCGAGGTTGGATTCGACGCGTTCCGACGCAGCGACGACGGCGGCAGCCGCCTCGAGCTCTTCGAGGGGAACGGTCGGGCTCATCGGCGCCGTCCGGGTCATCAGGCGGTACACGATCGTCAACAGTGCGGTTACCGCGACGCCGAGCGTGGCGCGCAGGAAGCGCGGCGCGTCGCCGTGGTACGCAAAGTCCCACCACAGCGAGCCCTCGTAGGCCACGTCCCGAAATGCAATGAGGCCGATCCAGATCGAGGTGATAGAGGCAATTCCGATGGTCAGGATCTCGCCGGCCTGCAACGAGCCCGAAAGCACGCCGCCCTTTCGGTAGAACCACCTGCGGCCGGCTATCAAGAGAGCCGCGATCGTGCAGCAGACGATCGCCTCCTCGTAGTCGATGCCCTTGAGCAACGAGAACGCCGCGCCGAGCACCAATAGCGCCACCGCCGCCTGCCACGCGGCTTCGAGCCGGCGCGCCAGCCCGTAGGCGATGATGATGAGCAGCGTGCCGATGACGCTGGCGATGAAGTGCGACGCCTCCACAAACGGCAGCGGGACGGTATGGCGGAGGATGGCAATGCGGTCGTGCTCGGCCGGCAGCGCGCCGGACACCATCAGGATGAAGCCGCCGAGGAAGACGAGGATGGCCGAAACTGGCGGGATGGCGCCACCGAGTGAAGATCCGAGCGTCGACGCGTGCTTCGCCAGCGCGACTCGCCGTTCGCCAAGCTCGATCACGGCCAGCGTGCCGGCGGCGATTAGCATGGGGAGGAGGTAGTAGATGCAGCGGAAAAGCAGAAGCGATGCCAGGAGCGCGCCGTGGCTCGTTGCCGGCACCGCGAGTAGGATGACGCCTTCGAATACTCCGAGGCCGCCGGGCACGTGACTGATCACGCCGAGCGAGATCGCCGCGACGAAAATGACGAGAAAGGCCGGAAAGCTCAGCGCCACGTCAGCCGGGAGCAGCGCCCACAGCGCAAATCCCGATGCCACGATATCAACCGCACCGACAAGAATGGCGAGGCTCGTTACGCTTGCGCTCGGGCCCCGAAGATCGAGGCCGGGCAGCCGCGGCGATTTTTCTGCAGAGTACCAGCCCGCCCATATCACGAGACCGAGGAGGGCGGCGCCGACCGCGCGCGCCACGTCCGGGGGAATCGACAGGACCGTCACCGCAACGTCGGGGGCGGCGATCAGGGCGACACCCGAGACGACGGCGATCCCGAGCCAGACCGCCATCGTGACGAGGACGCTCGTCGCGAGGATCTGGTCCGGCTTGAGCCCGGTCGACCCGTAGAGGCGCATGCGGACGGCACCGCCGGTCAGGATGCCGAATCCGAAATTGAACGTGAAAGCTTGGCTCACGAACGACGTAAGGGCAACGGTTCGGAAAGGAATTCCCGGCGCACCGAGGTGACGCAGGGCAAGCACGTCGTAGCCGACGAGCGCAATGTAGGAGAGGACCGTTGCCAGCGCCGCGATCCCAATCTGAGCGAGGCTGGTCGTTGCGAAAGCCGTCCGCACCTCGCCCCAGGAAGTGACCTCGAGTTCATGGTAGAGCCCGAAGGTTACGATGGCGAACAGGGTCACCACCAGCAGGGCCCGGAACCGCGTGCTGGCGATGAAACTCTGAAGCATCGCGTGCTCCAGTCCGGATTGGACGTCGGCGGTGCCGCCGGTGTTGTCTGCCGCCCTCAAGGATCGCATCGATTTGGTTGTCATTGCCGGCGAGAGTAGCCCGGACCGGGATGATCCTCACCCCGAAAATATGTCCGGTGCCGAATCGCTCAATCCCGGAACCTGTGCCTCTCGCCCAGTCGACCGGATCGTGATGCTTGGATCTGCTGCTCCACGTCCGGTCTATGCTCTAAACTGTCGACAAATTTTCTTCCTCCGTTGCCTTGTAATGGCCCATTGCGTGTCGGATGCGCCAATGTCCGCTTTTAATGGACTAGCTGACATCCCCGCCCTCCAGCCTAGACAAGCCCACGCGGATTTCCGCCCCGTCTAGCCATGGCGGTGCAGAAGCTCAACAAGAAGGCCGCCTAACGGCGAATGTCTTCGATCCCCGCGCGGCGAGAGGCTCAGCCCCTCGCGCGCGGCAAACCGAGTTCAAGCTGCTCCGGAACCGACCCTGTAGCGAACTTCGAGACGCTGACCCCCACCAAGCGAATCCCCAGTGTCACGGGATAGACGGACTGGACCAATGAGACGCTGGTTTCGTGGAGTTGCGCGCATGTCGCGACCGGTGACGGCAAGGTCTTGCTGCGGGTCACGTGCCGGAAGTCGGCGTATTTTATTTTGACCGTTACCGTTTGTCCGAACACCTGATGCTTTTCGCACCAAGCCCAAACGTCGTCCGCCATGGCCCTGACCCCGGCCTCGATGTCGGCTGGCGCGGTGAGATCTCGGGCGAATGTGGTCTCCGAGCCGGATGACTTCCGAGGTCGATCCGGCGTGACCAGCCGATCGTCCTCGCCCCGGGCGATCGCGTGGTACCAAGCGGCGGATCTGCCGAAGTGCTGTTGCAGGAAAGCGAGCGGCCGATCTCGAAGGTCGGCACCGGTGTGGATGCCGAGCGACGTCATCTTGGCGGCCGTGACTGGGCCAACTCCATGAAATTTGGCGACCGGCAATGTCTCGATGAAGCCGGGCCCCATCTCTGGCGTGATGACAAATTGTCCATTGGGCTTGCGATGATCCGAGGCGAGTTTCGCCAGGAACTTGTTGTAGGAAATTCCCGCAGACGCCGTGAGGCCGGTCTCTGCCAGGATTTTTGCGCGGATATCTTTGGCGGTGGCCGAGGCCGTCGGAATGCCACGCAGGTTGTCCGTGACATCAAGATAGGCCTCGTCGAGGGATAGCGGTTCGACCAGCGGCGTGTAGTCCGCGAAGATGCGCCGGATTTGATCGGAAACTGCGCGATAGGTTTCGAAGCGGGGAGCCACGAAGACCAGCTCTGCGCATTGCCAAAGCGCCGTCGTCGACGGCATCGCGGAACGCACGCCGAATTCGCGGGCTTCATAGCTGGCCGCGACCACAACTCCGCGTCTTTCCGCATGACCCACCGCAACCGGACGGCCACGAAGAGACGGATCGTCTCGCTGCTCGACCGACGCGTAGAACGCATCCATGTCGATGTGAATGATTTTTCGACCGATGACTTGGCTCATCGCCGCCACGTTATCATGGGCACGACGTGAAGGTTGCTGCCGAGGCGTGCAACACGTGAGGCCGAACCGGCGGAAGTCGAGAAATTCGCCACCTCGGTCGGCGCTGGTGAATAAGTCCGTGGACGTGCGCAATGCGTGTAAAAGCGTAGAGCCAGAAAGACACCCTTGCCAACGCAGACCGGCGGACAGCTCGCGCTGCTCTAGTTTTGCGTGAACTTCGCGGCGACGTCATCGAAGACGGCAATCAGCTTGCCCAATGTTTCAGAGCTGATTTCGTAAGACTTCACTTCTTTTTTTACGGTGACCATGAACGTCCGATCGATAAGGCCTGTTATATGGCTCCCTGGCCCCGCGTGAATGAACTCACTGTTGTACGGGGCGGTCGTGACGTGCTTCGGCATTTCCTTTTCGCTGCGATTATCAGCCTTGTGAGCGATTGCGTTTCATTGCCAACGCCAACTTCGATCGCCAACTCGCCGGTTTCAACGTTGTAGGTAGATTGTTGTCGCGTCGGGCTAGCAGAAATAAAATCATTTAAATTATGGCGGAGGGAGTGGGATTCGAACCCACGGTGAGCTTGCACCCACGCCGGTTTTCAAGACCGGTGCCTTAAACCACTCGACCATCCCTCCGGAACATGCCGCGCCCCTCAGAGCCTTTTCGTCAAAGAAGGGGCTTGCAACGGCGCGGACCCTACACAGTCCGCGCCCGCCCCTCAAGCCGTCGGTTCCGCACACCCACGGCTGGGTTTCTGACACCCTAAGAGCTTGGCGCGAAACCCGCTTAACGGGATCGCAATCGCTCTCTGTCATTGTCGCAGGGCTTCGGCAAAGGCCGCGAAACAGCGGCCACCGGGGCGTCTAGGCAGGAAGGCCCGTCAAAAGGGCCAGTGGGATGGCGTTGATGTCGCGTACAGTAAGCCACGGCGCAAGTGCGTCCAGGCACCCGAATTCCTTGACGTTTCGGACCGCGCCCAAGGGCGCGTCCAGGGCTCCGGCGCTGGCCCTGATGGTTGCCGCAGCGGCGGCCCTGCTGGGGGGATGCTCGAGCACCCAAAGCGTCGTATCCAGCGCCTTTTCGCCTTTGAATCCGGGATCGTCGGGCAACGCGGAGCCGATGTTTCCGGAATCCAAATGGGGCGTCACCGCCAGCCGGCGCGTGGCCGCGGACGGCGATCACATTCCGAGAGGCGGCGGGCGCTACAAGGTCGGCGACCCCTACCAGGTCGGCGGACGCTGGTACAACCCGCGTGAGCAGCCCGATTACGATCGCGTCGGCATCGCGTCCTGGTACGGCAGCGATTTCCACGGCCGCCACACGGCCAACGGCGAAGTTTTCGACATGAACGCCCTCACGGCCGCGCATCCCACGCTGCCGTTGCCGAGCTACGCGTATGTCACGAACCTGAGCAACAACCGCACCGTCCTCGTCCGGATCAACGATCGCGGCCCCTATGTCGGCGACCGCGTCATCGACTTGTCGCGTAAGTCCGCCGATGCGCTGGGCTTGCGGTCGGGCGGCACCGGAAAGGTCCGCGTGCGCTACGCCGGCCGCGCCCCGCTGGATGGCAGCGACCATCACGAACGTCAGTTCCTGGCCAGTCGGCCATGGAATGGCGGCGGCACCGATATCGCGGCCGTTGAACGCGCCCAGTCGGCCCGGGAGTGGGCGGCCTACCGGCAAGCTCCCAATCCTGTCACGCAGAACCAGGCTCCGGCGGGTTACGGCTATGCTTCGGCGGCACCGGCCCCGGAGCGTTTCCCAACCTCCGACCGCTACGCCGCGTCCACGCCGGAGCGTTACCCCGCGCGCGATGAGCAGACGGCCGGCTACACGCGCACTCCGCTTCCCGACGTGGGCCAGCGGCCTCAGCCGGTCGCCCGACAGAACGACGGTCAGGGCTATGGCCAAAGTTATGCCGATGCCGGACCCGACGCTGGGCGCGTCTGGACACCCCACGAATATCGTGCGGCGCTGAACGGCCGCTAGCCGGCGGGGCCAAGGCCCCGAAGCCCCAAGCACCCCGGCCCCCGGCCGTTCCGGCACGGCCGCCCGGTGCCTCCGTGACGCCTTCCGCCCGAGCGCCCGCTGCCCTATATCCTCGGGCGAGCGTTCGAGAGCAGGGGTCGCACGATGTTTCGGTCAATCAAGGATTTGGCGGCCATCGCGGGCGCTTGCGTGCTCAGCGTGCTGGCTGTCGCGGCGTTCGATAAGCCGGCTACCGCCCAGCGGGCCGAAGAAGGGCCCATCGCGCGCGAGGTCCCGCCCTCCCGCGAAGTCGCGCAATACTCTTTCTCCCCCATCGTGCGCCGCGCCGCCCCCGCCGTCGTCAACGTCTACGTCCAGCGCCGCGTGCAGACGTTCTCGTCGCCATTTGCCAACGATCCCTTCTTCCGTCAGTTCTTTGGCGACGCCTTCGGGCAGCCTTCCGAGCGCATCCAGAGTTCGCTCGGCTCCGGCGTCATCGTCAGCCCCGACGGCGTTGTCGTGACCAACACGCACGTCATTCGCGGCCGCGGCGAAACCGAAATCCGCATCGCGCTCTCCGACAAGCGCGAGTTCGACGCCAAGGTGGTGAGCCAGGACGACAAGACCGACATCGCCATCCTGAAGATCGAGCACAACGGCCAGCGCTTCCCGACGCTCGAGCTTGAGGACTCGGACAGCCTGGAAGTGGGCGACATGGTGCTCGCCATCGGCAATCCGTTCGGCGTCGGCCAGACGGTGACGAGCGGCATCGTGTCGGCGCTCGCCCGCAGCGAGGTCGGCACATCCGACATGCAGGTCTTCATCCAGACCGACGCCGCCATCAATCCCGGCAACTCCGGCGGCGCGCTGGTGGATATGTCCGGCAAGCTGGTCGGTATCAACACCATGATCTTCTCCCAGTCCGGCGGCTCGCAGGGCATCGGCTTCGCGATTCCCTCCAATCTCGTCCGCCTCTACGTCGAAGGGGCCGCCGAAGGGCGCACCGTCGAACGCCCATGGCTCGGCGCGCGGCTTGAGACGGTCACGCGCGAAATGGCCGAAGGGCTCGGCCTCGATCGCGTCGCGGGCGCCGTCGTCGCGCGCGTAACGGAGGGCGGCCCCGCGGCGCTGGCCGGACTGCACGCGGGTGATGTGCTGCTGCACGTCGACGGGTTCGAGGTGGCCGACGCACGCGGCGCCCAATACCGTCTCACCACGCGCGGCATCGGCAATACCGTGAAGCTCGATGTGCTCCGCAAGGGGCGACCGGAGACCGTCGAGATGACGCTCGTCACGGCGCCTAAGCCCGGCAAGGACGACGTCCGCAATCTCGCCGGACAGCACCCCCTCGATGGCGCGCGCGTGTCGAACATTCTGCCGGGGCTGGTGGACGAAATGGGCCTCGATGCCATGGACGGCGTGGTCGTCTTGTCCGTACGCCGCTCCTCGACCGCCGCGCGTCTCGGCTTTCAACCCGGCGACATCATTGCCCAGATCGGTGGCCAGCCGGTGACGACGGTCGCCGACCTGGAAACCCGGTTGGGAACCCGCCAGCGCATGTGGCTCGTCGCCGTCAAGCGTGGCGATAAGGTCTTCAATCTGCAGGTGCCGGGCTAGCTGGTCGTATGCGGCCGACAACGCGCCGGCCGCGCAACGCGCAACAGTCGGCCGCCACTTTCAATTTGCAGCGGAAACACACTAACATCGCCCCATGAGCAATCTCTTCGAAGCGGCCGGACTGGAAAAGGGCGCGCCGCGCCCGCTGGCGGACCGGCTGCGCCCGCAAAAGCTGAGCGAGGTCGCGGGCCAGCCTCACCTCGTCGGCCCTGAGGGCACGCTGACGCGCTTTCTCGCCAGTGGCCGCCTGCCGAGCCTCATCCTCTGGGGACCGCCAGGCTGCGGCAAGACCACCATCGCGCGCCTGTTGGCGCACGAGACCAAGCTCGAGTTCGAACAGCTGTCGGCCATTTTCTCGGGCGTTGCGGAACTGCGCAAGGCCTTCGACCGCGCCAAGGCCCGGCGCGAGCAGGGGCGCGGCACGCTGCTGTTCATCGACGAGATCCATCGCTTCAACCGCACCCAGCAGGATAGCTTCCTGCCCTACATGGAAGACGGCACCATCACGCTTGTCGGCGCGACGACCGAGAACCCGTCCTTCGAGATCAACGCCGCCGTGCTTTCGCGCGCGTCCGTCTTGACGCTCAACCGCCTCGACGACGATGCGCTCGAGGATCTCGCCAAGCGCGCCGAGGCGGAGGAGGGGAGGCCGTTGCCGCTCGACTCCGACGCGCGCGACGCCTTGATCTCGATGGCCGACGGCGATGGCCGCGCCGTCATCAATCTCGCCGACGAAGTGCTGTCCACGGTCAAGGCCGGGGCCAAGCCGCTCGACCGTGCGGCCCTCGTCAAACTCGTTCAACGCCGCGCGCCGCTCTACGACAAGAGCCGTGAAGGGCACTACAACCTGATCTCGGCGCTCCACAAGTCAGTGCGCGGCTCCGACCCCGATGCAGCGCTCTACTATTTTTGCCGCATGCTCGACGGAGGGGAAGACCGTCTCTTCCTGGCGAGGCGTCTCGTGCGCATGGCCGTCGAGGACATCGGCCTCGCCGACCCGCAGGCACTCGTCGTCTGCAACGCAGCCAAGGACGCATTCGATTTTCTGGGCAGCCCTGAAGGCGAACTCGCACTGGCCGAGGCAGTCATCTATTTGGCGACCGCACCCAAATCGAACGCGAACTACGTCGCATACAAGGCGGCAATGCGCGCGGCGAAGGAGCATGGCTCGCTAAGCCCGCCCAAAGTCATCCTCAATGCGCCGACCAAGCTGATGGAGGATGAGGGCTACGGCGACGGCTACCTCTACGACCACGATCAGCCGGACGCCTTCTCGGGCCAGAACTACTTCCCCGATGAGTTTACGCAGCGTCCCAAGTTCTACGATCCGCCCGAACGGGGCTTCGAGCGCGAGCTTGGTAAACGCTTGGCCTATTGGGACGGCCTGCGCAAAAAGCGCTCCGACTAGCGGCTGCCCGCCCTCCGGACGGACTGTTTCCCGACCGATTCCGGCTCCTTCCCGCACTGGCCAAGCCCCCGTCCGGCGTCATATAGTCCGGGCGCGCGCGGGGGCCCGGACGGGGATATGACGGGGCATGGCGTCCAAGCGGGCGGGACCAAGTAGGGAAGCGTTTCATGATTGAATTCAACGATCTTTGGCGCGGGCACCCCATTAATGAGAGCGTCGCGACGCCCTGCATCGCGCCTCGAAATCTGACCAATCTCGAAGGCAAGACCGTCCTGCTCGGCTTTCCGGTCTTCTCGAACCAATGCGCCATCCGCATGGGGGTCGCGCTACGGCGTGCGGGCGTCCAGCCGTCGCAACTCTCGGGCATCTCGCATTGCTCGGTCCATCCGCGCGACGAGATGCACTTCATCAACGCGAGCCAACTCGCCAACGGCATCGCGCGCGCCAAGATCGACGGCATCGGCCCGACCGAAAAATTCGTGGGCGCCGACGCGGCCAACTTCTATCCGAAGATCTACGGCCGCACCGGCATCATCTACATCCAGGACTACTGGCGCCGCTCGACCGACGGCGACCGCCCGACCGGCGACCACATCGACGTCTGGAACGGCTACCGTTCGTCCGCCAAGTGGCTGATGGAGTGGTTTTCCTGGCTTGGTTACTACTCGAACTATGCCGGCGCCGGTGAAATCTGGTTCTGGGAAGTCAAATAGCGCGGGGGCACGCGCGCAAGAATGTCGTAGAACGACGCTGAACTATGCCGCCGGAGGTCTCATGCGCTATCTCGTTGCCATCATTTTCGCGATCGTCGGCGCTGCGCTCGCGATGCATTTCCTGAGCGGCCCAGTGGCCGACTGGGCCGCCCTGCAGCTCAAGTACGAAAGCTCCGACGAAGCCGAGAACATGAACCAGCTTGCGTTCATGGTCGTCAATCTGGCGGGGCTCATCGTCGGCTGGACCATCGGCTGGATCATCGGAGGCCCATTGCGCGGCGGCTCGCGTCCGAGCTGATAGTCAGGATCACATCGGCGCCGTTGCCTTCGCTCGGGGCGTGTTCAGCGCGCCGCGCGGCGCTCGCGACGCTTCCTCAATCTCTCCCGCCCTCAATGAGGCGCCGGGCCTAAATTTGGTATTTCAAAACTGTGCAACACCATGAATGACCGCGTCAGCGAGCGCGTTGAAACGATCGAGGTTTCGGAACGCGAAGCGGGCATGCGCCTCGATCGCTGGTTCCGTGTCCACTTTCCGGAAATCACGCACGGCTATCTGCAGAAGCTTCTTCGGTCCGGGCAGGTGAGGGTGGACGCGCGCCGCGTCGAGGCGAACGCGCGCCTGGAAACCGGCGCCAAGGTCCGCGTGCCGAAAGCCGCGCGCACGCCGAAAGAGAGTGCCGCCGGCGCCAAAGCCGAGGTCAAGGGTACTCCCGAGGCCGATCGCGCGCTGATCGAAAGCATGATCCTGTTCGAGGACGACGACGTGCTCGTTCTCAACAAGCCGTTCGGCATCGCCGTCCAGGGCGGCACGGGCACGCGCCGTCACATCGACGGTATGCTGGCCGGCATGGTCGACCGCTTCGGCGACCGCCCGCGTCTCGTCCATCGTCTCGACCGCGACACCACCGGCATTCTGCTGGTCGCCAAGCACCGCCAGGCCGCCGCCAAGCTCGGCCGTACCTTTCAGACGCGCTCGGCGGCCAAGACCTATTGGGCGCTGATCAAAGGCGTGCCCAAGCCGCCGCAGGGCAAGGTCGAGGCGGCGCTCGTCAAGGCTTCCGGTCCGGATGGCGACCGCATCCGCAAGGCGCGTCCCGGCGAGCAGAAGGAAGCCATGCACGCCACCACGCACTATTCGGTCATCGACCGCGCCGCGCACAAAGTGTCGTGGGTGTCGCTGAAACCGGTCACCGGCCGCCAGCATCAGCTCCGCGCACACATGGAGATGATCGGCCACCCCATCGTCGGCGACGGGAAATACAACGGCGGCGAGACGGAGCCTGTGATTGAGAACATCGAAGCGAAGCTTCATCTCCATGCGCGCCGCCTGATCATTCCCCATCCCGCGGGCAAGGCTAAGATCGATGTGTCCGCGCCGTTACCCGAGCACATGCTGGCGACCTGGGATCTGCTGGGCTTCGATCCGCGCCGCTTCGACAGCGATGACGGCTGAGGGCAGGGCGTCGTGAAGCTCGTCATTTTCGATTGCGACGGCACGCTGGTCGATAGCCAGCACGGTATCGTCGCGTCCATGGTTGAGGCCTTCGGTGTGGAAGGCCTCGCAGCCCCCGTGCGCGCCAGCATCCTCGGTGTCGTCGGCCTGTCGCTGGAGATCGCGGTCGCGCGCCTGATGCCGGCCGGCAGCGACCTCGATCGCGTCGACCGCATGACGGAAGCGTACAAGGAGGCGTTCCGCGCCCGCCGATTGCTAAAGGATCACGCCGAACCGCTGTACGAAGGCATGCGCGAGACGGTGGAAGGTCTGGCCGCGCGCGGTGACGTGCTGCTCGGCATTGCCACCGGCAAGTCGCGCCGCGGCTTGGATGCCGTATTGGAGCGCGAAGGCCTGTCCCGCCATTTCGCGACGCTGCAGACGGCGGACACCAATCCGTCGAAGCCGCATCCGGCGATGATCCTGACCGCCATGGACGAGACCTCGGTTGCCCCGGGCGACACGGTCATGATCGGCGATACGAGTTTCGATATCGAAATGGCCCTCAGCGCCGGCGTGCTGCCGGTGGGAGTCGGCTGGGGCTATCACCCGCCGCAAGAACTGCGCGCGGCCGGCGCGAAAATCGTGGCCGCCAACCATCGCGAGCTCAACGCGGCCCTCGCGCGCTTCCTTCCCCCGATCTCCTCCTGAGTTACGGCTGACGTCATGACCAACGATAACGGTGACCACGACAACGATAACGCGCCCGCGCCACCCGCCAAGCGCCTGGGCCGGGACGAAGTGCGCCCGCTCCCGAAGCGCTTCTACAAAAGTGTTTCCGTCGCGCCGCGGCAGGACCTGTTCGAAGTGCACCTCGACGGACGCGCGATCCGCACGCCGGCCAAGCAACCGCTCGCCGTGGCCTCCGAGCCGCTCGCGCGCGCCATCGCGGCCGAATGGGAGGCGCAGGGCGAACGCATCGATCCCGCCACCATGCCGCTGACCAAGCTCGTCAACACGGCCATCGACGCCGTGGCTGAGCGCTGGGATGAGGTCGCCGCCGATATCGTGGCCTTTGCCAGCAGCGATCTGCTCTGCTATCGCGCCGCGACACCGGACGGCCTCGCGCGCCGGCAGAGGGAAACGTGGGATCCGATCCTCGCTTGGGCAAAAGAGGAGCTTGGCGCCGATTTCAGGCTGCGCCAGGGCGTAATGCCGATCGACCAGCCGGATGAGGCGCTCGACGCCGTCCGCCGCGCCCTCGACGGCGTCGACGCGATTGCTCTCGCCGCGCTGCATGTGATGACGACCATCGGCGGCTCAGCCGTGCTGGCCCTTGCCCACACGCGCGGCCACCTCACGCTCGATCAGGTCTGGCACGCCGCGACGGTGGACGAAACATGGCAACGCGAGCTTTGGGGCCACGACGCGGAAGCCGCAGCGGCAACGGCGTTCAAGCGCGCCGAATTCGCCGCCGCTAGCCGCTGCGTTGATCTTCTTCATTCTCCTCGATGAGGAGCGTGCTTGCCGACGCCTTTTCGTTCTGCCCGGCGAAATTGACGAACCTCAAGATGCAGAACGCGAGCACCGCAGCGAAAATCGCCAGCAGATAGTGCCCCGCTCCGATGGCGACGCCGAGCGCGCCCGCCATCCACATACCGGCTCCCGTCGTCAGCCCCCGCACGCTCGTGCGCCCTTGGATGATGGTGCCGGCAGCCAGAAACGCGACGCCCGCCGTCACCGCTTCGATGATGCGGATCGGGTCCGAATTACCGCCGGGGTTCGCGGTGACGATCGTCTCGTAGATTTCGAAGGTGATGATCGTGAACAGCGCGGATGCGAGCGCGACGAGCATGTAGGTCCGCAGCCCCGCGGGCCGGTCCTTTTCTTCGCGGTCCCACCCGAGCAAGCCTGCGAGCGCAATGGCCAGCACGAGCCGGAAGCCGATCTCCAGCGACGCCAGAAAACCGGGTGGAAAAGAGAGTTCGAGAGAAGCCAAGCCGCAAGCCCTCCAGCAGGATCGGAAAGGCATCTAGGAGTTCAAGTCTAAATGATTTCGTTCTTCAGCAATAGGAACAATATTGCGATCATTCGCCGTCCGGCTTTTTCGGCACGGTGATGTCGACGCCGGGCGCCTGCACGCGGGTGCCCTCGTCGCTCGTTTCCACCCGCGTGCCAGGTGCGTCGACGCGAGTCCCCGTGTCGGTCGAAACCGGTGTGTCAGTCGAAACCGTTGAAGTGCCGGGATGATTGCCGAACACCAGGGCGGCCCCGATCAGCACGGCAATAGCGAGAGCGAGAATGAGGACAGGGCGCGGCACGGCTGCTCCTAAACATGGCTGTGATCGGACGAAACGATCGGGCAGGCGCAAAGTTCCGTGAGCGCGCAAATCCGGCGCAACCGTTAGCGCTTCATTTACGGGTTAAAGGCCAAATGGAGGGATCATCAGCAACAGGAGTGCCCGATGGCGCCGACCGATGCCGTTCCGTTCCGCGCCGAGGCCGGGTTCGCGCGCACTGTGCTGACGGCCGTAACGATCGCCCTGATGGCCTGCCTAGCCGCCGGCACGGCGAAGTCCGCCGATCTCGTCGTCGCCTACGATCAGTCCCAGCTGCTGCGCCTGCCGCGCGCTGTCTCGAGCGTGATCATCGGCAATCCCTCGATTGCCGACGTCGCCATCCAGGGCGGCAACCTTCTGGTCGTCACGGGCAAGACCTTCGGCGTGACGAACATCATCGCCCTCGACGCCGAACGCAACATCATCCAGGACCAGCGCATCGTCGTGCAGCGCGATGAGGTGCGCACCGTGAACCTTACGAAGGGCGGCCTGCGGCAGTCCTACAGCTGCACCCCGACCTGCTCGCCGACGCTCACCATCGGCGACGACACGGCCTACTTCGACCTCATCTCGAAGCACGCCGCGACCAAGACCAAGTTCTCCGAAAACGGCGGCGGCTCAGGCAACGGCTCCGAAGGCCAGTAGCGCTCAACCCTTGCGGCCCAAAGCAAGCGCTTGGCGAGACGCCCAGACCGGGCGAAAGATCCCTCGCGAGAGGGGATCTTCGCACGAGGACCCTACGCCTCTCCGCCGTTCTTCGGCGTGCACATGGAGCGCTTCCCGCCGGCCCGGATGAAGGCGATGATCTCCATCACGATCGTATGGTCCTTGAATTCCTCGGCCACGTCCGCGACGCGTTCGAGCAATGTGCCCTCGGCGGCGAAGAGAAACCGGTAGGCGCGACGCAAGTCGTGGATCTCGTTGCGTGAGAACCCGCGCCGCTGCAAGCCGACAATGTTGAGCCCCGAGAGATAGGCGCGGTTGCCGAGCGCCATGCCGTAGGGAATGAGATCCTGCTCGAGGCCGCTCATGCCCCCGAGAAAAGAATGCGCGCCCACGCGCGCGAACTGGATCACGGCAGCCCCGCCCCCGATAATGGCGAAATCGCCCACGTCGCAATGCCCAGCGAGCATCACGTTGTTCGAGAAGATGACGTTGTTGCCGACGTGGCAATCATGGCCCACGTGCGAGTTGGCGAGAAACGCGCATCCGTTCCCGATCGTCGTCTTCATGCCGCCGCCCTCGGTCCCGGGGTTGAGGGTCACACCCTCGCGGATCAAGCAGTCCGAACCGATGTCGAGCGTCGAAGGCTCGCCCTTGTACTTGAGATCCTGCGGCTGATGTCCGATCGACGCGAACGGGAAGATGCGTGTCCGCGCGCCCACCGTCGTACGGCCCGTCACGACCACATGGCTCGCGAGATTGACGCCCTCGCCGAGCGTCACATCGGCGCCGACGATGCAGAACGGCCCCACGACGACGCCGTCAGCCAGCTTCGCGCCGTCTTCGACGATCGCGCTCGAATGAATTTTCGTCTCAGCCATTCTTGCTCGCAGCGAACGCCCGCGCCTCGGAGGTGTCGGCCAGCATGGCGCTGATCTCGGCTTCGGCAACGGTATGTCCGTCGACCTTCGCTTCGCCGAAGAACCGCCACACCCGGCCGCGATTGCGAATCTTGCGGACATGGTAATGCAGCTGGTCGCCGGGAAGCACGGGCTTCCGGAACTTCGCCTTGTCGATCCCCATGAAATAGACGAGCTCGGTCTTGTAGTCCTCGCCGAGGCTGTGCACGCACAGCGCGCCCGCGGTCTGGGCCAGGCCCTCGATGATCAGCACGCCCGGCATCACCGGAAACTGCGGGAAGTGCCCCTGGAAGAACGGCTCGTTGATGGTCACGTTCTTCACGCCGACGCACGTCGAGTCGCCGTTGATGTCGTAGATGCGGTCGAGCAGCAGGAAGGGGTAGCGGTGCGGCAGCAGCTTCAAAATCTTTGAAATGTCCGCCGTCGTCGATGGCGCCTTCGTCTTGTCGTTCATCCCCTTCACACTCCATTTGGCCCGCCCGAATTGGTCTCGGGCTCGAGCAATACTCAATAACTTTTCAGCCCTTGTCCGCGTCGGTATCGCCACCGCTGGAGCCGCGCTTGGTCAACCGCGTGATGGCGGCAACTTCGCGCGCCCATTGCTTGAATGGGCGCGCCGGAGTTCCGGCCATGATCGCCCCGGCTGGCACGTCGTCCTTGGGGTGAGCGCCGCCCGCAATCTGTGCGCCGGCCCCGATCTTGATGTGCCCGATCAAACCGGAATGTCCGCCCATGACGACGAAATCGCCGAGTTCGGCTGATCCGGCAATGCCGACCTGCCCGACGATGACGCAGTGGCGTCCCATCAAGACGTTGTGCCCGATCTGGACCAGATTATCAATTTTGGAGCCTTCGCCGATGATCGTGTCCTTCAGCGCCCCGCGGTCGATCGTCGTGTTTGCGCCGATGTCGACGTCGTCCTGCAGGATGACGCGGCCGACCTGCGGCACCTTGAGGTGCCCCTCGGCGCTCATGGCGAAGCCGAAGCCGTCCTGGCCGATGCGCGCCCCGGCGTGGATGATAACGCGGTCACCGATCAGCGCGTGCATGACGCTGGCGTTCGGTCCGACGTAACTGTCCCGGCCGATAGCGACCCGGTATCCGATGACGGCGCCGGCCGCGATCCGCGTACCCCGCCCGATGCGCGCCTCCGCGCCAATGATCGCACCGGGCTCGATCAGTGCGCCCTCTTCGATCATGGCCGAGGGATCGATGCGGTGTTCGCTGCCAGCGGTCGCGGTCTTGCTGTGCATCGCGCCGGGGTAGAACAGCGCCAGGCTCTGGGCGAATGCGCGATAGGGGTTCTTGTTGACCAGGGCGACCGTACCCGCCGGCACGCGATCCGCGAATTTCGGATTGACGAGGCACGCCCCCGCCGCGGTCGAGCCGAGCTGAGGCAGATACTTCTTGTTGTCGAGGAAGGTGACGTGGTGCGCCAGCGCTTCAGCGAGCGGCTGCACGCCTTCGAGCTTGCGTCCGTGCAGCGCAGGG
Source organism: Hyphomicrobium sp. (assembly GCF_051860585.1). Classification (GTDB taxonomy): domain Bacteria; phylum Pseudomonadota; class Alphaproteobacteria; order Rhizobiales; family Hyphomicrobiaceae; genus Hyphomicrobium_C. The sequence continues at coordinate 127,752 of NZ_JBHYDS010000005.1, read as the reverse complement.
TCTCCCGCGATCTCCGACTGCGTGGCGGCGGCCACCTCCGCGACGGTGAACGGCCCGGCGACGTCGAAGAAACCGGGATGGTTCATGTGAGTGACCTCAAGGATGGAGTGCTTCCGGGAAACCGGAATTCGGATCGGAATCACGACAAACAGCGAAACGGGAGTGGTTCCAAGGGGAGCCTGCAAGACATCCTGGGGGCGCTTGCGGCGGCGAGCCTGGAACGACTGCGACGCGCAATCGCCTCGCGGGACCCGTCTTAATACCTGAAACGGCTCGGGTCCAGCCGCAGACCCGCCGAAGCGTCAACTCGCCCCTGAGAGAGGGAAGAAGGGGGCATAGCCGCCGTCCGAACGAGGTTAACCGATGACGGAGCTGCCGGAGCGAGGCGAATACAACCAGGATGGGGCGGAGTCAAAAAGAAAGGGGCAGCGCTTTGCGCCGCCCCTGCCAAATGAGACCTTGAACTTTTAGAACTTGGACGACGCGCCGAAGCGGAAGAACTGCTCTTCGTCGTATTTCTCTTTGCTGAGCGCCTTGGCGAAGTCCATGCGGATCGGGCCGACCGGCGATGACCACATGATGCTGACACCGACCGACGAGCGGATCGTGGCATCGTCTTCAAGAATAATGCCGTTTGGCTGGCCATTGAGTTTCTTGGCCAGCTCATTTGCGTTGAAGAGCGAGCCGGCATCCGCGAACACCGCGCCCGTCAGGCCGAGGTCATCGGGAACGAACGGCAGCGGGAAGCGAACTTCCGCGGTCGTGGCCCAGTACGTCCGGCCGCCGACGGCGTCGCCGGTGACCGCGTCGCGCGGACCGAAGCCTGCGCGGTCGAAGCCGCGAACCGTTTCACCGCCGCGATAGTAGAGGTCGGTGAGGCGAACGTCGTCGCCGCCGAAGCCTTCGATATGACCGCCCGTTGCGCGGCCGACGAAGGTGATTTTCTCGGTGACCGGGAAGTAGAAGCGGCCTTCCGCATTGACGCGAGCGTACTGCACGTCGCCGCCAAGGCCAGCCATGTCGGTCGCCAGCTGCAGCCAGTAGCCGCTGGACGGATCCTTCGGATGGTTGCGCTTGTCGTAGGTGAGCGAGGTGCCGAACGAAGACGTCAGGGCCGCATCGCCGCGGAGCCTAAGTTCTTCGATCACGAGCGCGTTGATGTCGCGAGTGCCATTTCCATCGCAATCGCCGTTAGGATTGTCGCAACGAGCCGGAACTTTGAGCGAGCTGTAGTCCAGCGTGTAGCCGGTTTGCATCCAGAGGCTTTCCGAAAGCGGGAAGCCCAGGCGCAGCGTGCCGCCCGTACGCGCCGACTCGTAGCCAGCCTCGCGGACCTGATCGACTTCCTTGTGGAAGAGGTCGAAGCCGGCCGAGAGATTGCGGTCGAGGAAGCGCGGTTCGGTGAACGACAGGTCGACCTGCATGCGCTCGAGAGAACCGGCGAGCTTGAGGCGCAGGAACTGGCCGTTGCCGAGCAGGTTGCGCTCGCTGATGCTGACGTCGCCGATCACGCCTTCCGCCGTCGAGTAGCCGGCGCCGAACGAGAGTTCGCCGGTCGACTGTTCGACGAGTTCGACGTCGAGGATCACGCGATCCGGCGTCGAGCCGGGACGGCGCTTGATCTCAACCGACTTGAAGAAGCCGAGACCCGACAGACGCTTCTTGGCGCGGTCCACGAGCATCGGGTTGTAAGCGTCGCCCTCGGCAAGACGGAATTCGCGGAAGATCACGTAGTTCTTCGTGCGCAGGTTGCCGCTGACGTTGATGCGTTCGATGTAGATCCGCGGGCCTTCGTCGATGAGGTAAGCCATCGAGATCGTGCGCGATGCGGGATCCGGCATGGCGCGCGGGCGGACGCGAGCGAACGCGAAGCCCTGCTCAGCCGTGAGAAGCGTCAGTTTCTCGACGGTCTTGTCGATGTCGGCGCCGTTGTAGATATCGCCCTGGTGGGTGAGAACCTCGCCGATCATGGTCTGCGCGTCTGCGCCCGGCAGCGAGCTTTCGATCGTGACGTTGCCGAAATTGTAGCGTTCGCCTTCGTCGATCGCGAAGTTCATGTAGAAGCCGGTGCCCTGGCGGTCGAGCTCGGCGTTGGCCGCCGTCACGCGCACGTCGGCGTAACCGTTCTTGAGGTAGTACTGGCGCAGCAGCTCGCGATCGAGGCTCATGCGATCCGGATCGTAGACGCTGGTGCCCTTGAGGAAGTCGAACCAGCCGGTCTGCGTCGTGGAAATGATGTCGCGCAGCTGCGCGTCGGAGAACGCGTGGTTGCCGACGAAGTTGATGCCCTGAACCTTGGTCGAGCCGCCTTCGTTGATTTCGAACACGAGGTTCACGCGGCTCTGCTCGAGCTCGATGATCTTCGGCTCGACGGTCGCGGCGAAGCGGCCCTGGCGGCGGTAGACGTCGAGAATACGCTGCACGTCGCCCTGGACGCGAGCGCGTGTATAGACCGAGCGCGGCTTGAGCTGGACTTCGGCCTTGAGCGTGTCGGTATCGACTTCGCTGTTGCCCTCGAAAGCGACCTGGTTGATGACCGGGTTTTCGATCACGTAGACGACGACGGTGTCGCCTTCCTGGTCGATCGAAACGTCGGCGAACAGGCCGGTCGCGAACAGCGCCTGGAGCGACTTGTCCACCTTGCCGGCGTCGTAGCCCTGACCGACCGAGAATTGGAGATAGGAGCGCACGGTTTCCGGCTCGACACGCCGGTTGCCTTCAACGCGGATGTCGCGAACGACAGCCTGCGCGTACGCAGTGTTGGAAACGGCCGCGAACTGCGCGGCGAGACCTGTTGGGATAGCGATCGCCAGCAAAAGCGCTAGACGTAGTCCCCCAAACGACATGATCCGTAACTGCACCATGTGCGGATCTGCCTCGCCTTCTCTTGCGCCGATCCCCCTCGGATCACGGAACCTGTCGGCATAGTTGGTTCCGAGCCGTCGTTTCTTCGTGGCGGATGATGGTCGACCCGGGCCGTTTGAAGGGCTCGCGGAGCGCAAGAGACACCTATTCGAAGCCCCCTGCCTCGAATCGCGTCCCATCTTCGGTCACTTGAACCCATTCTTAACGTCTGGGTAAGGCACTGGGAAGTGGCAAGTTTACGTCACCGGACAAGGATTCTAGCCGCCACCAAATAGCCACCTTCTGCCCAGGCGCATGAGGTCGTTCAGGTTGACGAAAACCACCAGCATGAGCACCAGGGCGATGCCAATCTGGAAGCCGATTTCCTGAACCCGACGGCTGAGCGGCCGCCGCCGGATGGCTTCGATCGCGTAAAACACCAAATGTCCGCCGTCGAGCACCGGAATCGGCAGCAAATTCAAGAGCCCGATGTTGGCCGAAATGAGCGCGGTCCAGCGCAGCAGCGGCTCCCAGCCCATTTCGACGACCCGCGCCGTCACCTCGGCCATCAGGATTGGCCCGCCAACCTGGTCGGCAGATTGGCGCCCCCAGATGATGTCGCCAATTCCGGTGACGGTCTGAACCATGTTCGAATAGGTTTCGCGGACGCCCAACCTGAGGGATTCGGCGAGCGAAACGCCGACCGGTTCCGGGCGCGCCGGAGCGATACCGATGCGGCCTTTCGAAACCGTCGCGCCGTTCTCTTCGGTCACCGAGGTGCCCTCGGGCACGACGGCGATGGTCTGGGTCACGCCGGCGCGTTCCACGGCCACGGAAAGGCTTTTTCCGGCCGCCGGCCCGACGAGGCGGATCACGTCCTCGAAGGAGCGCACCGGCGTGCCGTCAATGGCAGTGATGACATCCAGAGGTTGAAACCCGGCCTTTTCGGCGGGCGAACCGGCGATGACGGCCCCGACCCGCGCCGGAATGGTGCGCCGGATGCCGATGTCGCCCAGCCGGACCGTGACGCCCAGATCGTCGTTGTGGTCGCGCATGGCGGGCGTGACCGGGATCACCTCGGACTTGCCGTCGCGGTTGACGGTGATGTTGAGGGTGCGGCCGCTGCTCGCGGTCACGAGGCGAATGACGTCGTCGAACGTCTCGATGCCTTGCCCGTCGATGTTCGTGATGGTGTCGCCCGCCTTCAGGCCGGCAACGGCCGCGGGCATTCCAGCCACGACTTCATCGATCTGGGGCGACACCTTGGAGACGCCGTAGACGGCGTTGACGCCCGTGTAAAGCAATGCAGCAACGATGAAATTCGCAATTGGACCGGCGGCGACGACGAGCGCGCGCTGCCACACCGGCTTGGTGTGGAAGGCACCCGCCTGCACCTCGGCCGGAAGCGGCTCATCGGCAGGCGGCTGGCTCGCGGCGTTGGTGTCGTCGAGAAACTTCACGTACCCGCCGAGCGGGATGGCGGCGATCCGCCAGCGGGTGCCGTGCCGGTCGTACCGGCCCCAGAGTTCGCGCCCGAATCCGATCGAGAAGGTCGTTACGGTCACGCCGCACCAGCGCGCCACCAGGAAATGCCCGAGTTCGTGGAAGAACACGACCACGCTGAGCACGAACAGGAACGCCAAGCCGGACAGAGTCCAGGAAAAGGCCTGACTCACTAACCCTTCGATCATGCTGCAAAAATCCTGTCAGCTTGAGACATTGATTGGGATGGTTCGGCCACGCACGCGGCTGCCGGGGCAGTCTTACCCCGGAAGCACGTTCTGTGCCATCGCTCTCGCCTCCCGGTCGACGGCGAGCACGTCGTCGAGCGTGGCAAGATCCCTAAGAAGGCCCTGCGCTTCGGCCTTTTCAAGACAGGCGGCGACGCTGAGCGCGATTTCGAGGAAGCCGATCTTTTTATCGAGGAAAGCCTTCACCGCGACCTCGTTGGCCGCATTCAGCACGGCCGGAGCCGCGCCGCCGCGGTTGAGCGCGTCGATTGCCACCCCGAGCGCTGGGAAACGATCGCGATCCGGCGCTTCGAACGAGAGCGATTGGAGCGCGACGAGATCCAGCCTCGGAACCGGCGTCGAGATCCGTTCGGGCCACGACAGTGCGAGCGCGATCGGCGTGCGCATGTCGGGATGCGACATCTGCGCCATCACCGATCCGTCTTCCAGCATGACGAGGCAATGCACGATCGATTGCGGATGGATCACGGCGTCGAGCTGATGCGCGCCGACCGGAAACAGGTGAAACGCTTCAATGAGTTCCAGGCCCTTGTTCATGAGCGTGGCGGAGTCGATGGTGACTTTGTTTCCCATCGACCAGTTGGGATGCTGCAGCGCCTGCTCGGGCGTGACGCGCGCCAGGCGGTCCTTGTCGAACGTCCGGAACGGCCCGCCCGACGCAGTCAGGATGATCTTCTCGATGGAATGGGCAGGCGTTCGGCCGATGGCCTGGAACGCGGCGGAATGCTCGCTGTCCACCGGCAGGAGTTCCGCGCCCCAAGTCTTGATCTGATCGAGAAAGATATCGCCCGCGCTGACGAGGCATTCCTTGTTGGCGAGCGCCACCCGGCACCCCTGGCGCGCGGCCGCGAATGTGGGCTTGAGACCGGCCGCCCCAACGATCGCGGCCATCACGCAGTCAACCGGCTCGAGCGCCGCTTCGACGACCGCTTCTTCGCCCGCGGCGACGCGGATCCCGGTCCCCGCAAGCAACGCTTTGAGCTCGCCGTAATGGGCCGGGTCGCCGATCACGGCGAGACCGGCGCGATGCGTAATTGCGAGTTCCGCCAAGCGCTTGGCGTTGCATTGCGCCGTCAGCGCCACGACCTCGAAGCGGTGCGGATGGCGCCCGCAGAGATCGAGCGTGCTGGTCCCGATGGAGCCGGTCGCGCCGAGTACGGACAGTCGGAGAGGGGCGGCGCCGGAACGCGGAGTGGGCGTCGCGTCCGTGCAAACGGACGCTCCCGATACGCTCACCGCTCGCGTCATGCTTGAACCGTCTCCGTCGCTTGATTTTCCGCCGATGCATAGCACCGTACGGCCATGGCGGAACAGGCCGATCGTGCCGCGCCTCAGGGGCTCGCGAGCGAAAGCCCGGACAGCAAGGCGTACGCGGGCGCTTGCGGGTTGAGAAACAGGGCCGCAATTGCGACCGCCACCGAAACGGACACGAGCCCGTCCATGCGGTCCATGAAGCCACCGTGGCCGGGCAGCAGTTGGCTCGCGTCCTTGACGTCGAACGCACGTTTAAGAGCGGATTCCGCCAGGTCGCCGGCCTGTGCGATCAAGCCCAGGAGCATGCCGACAATGGCGAGCGGCGCGACGGGCGCGCCAATCACGACGGCGAACACGGCAGCGACGCCCGAGGCGGCGGTAACGCCGCCGATCAGCCCGCTCCAGGTTTTGTTGGGAGAGACGCGCGGCGCAAGACGCGGGCCGCCGATCAGCCGCCCGGCCGCGAACGCCGCCGTATCCGTTGCCGCGACCACGAGCACCAAGAAGAGGATGGCGAGGAAGCCATGCGGCTCGTCGCTGCGCAGCCAGAGCAGGGCCACCGCCGGCAGGCCGGAATACATGACGCCGGCCGCCGAGAGCAGCGGGTGCGAACCGAACTCCAGCGCCAGCACGATGATGGTGCCGATCAACAGCACCGCGACGCCGAGCGCGACGAACCCGAAGCTCGCCAGCGCCACCGCCGCGGCCACCGCAATCGCATGCACGACGAGCGTGAGATCGATGCCGTCGCCGCGCACGACGCGCGACCATTCCCAGCTCATCGCCAGCGCGACGACGAACACGAGGGCGGCGAACGGCAGCAGCCCGGCCCACGCGAGCCCGAACGCCAAGCCAGCGAGCAGCAGGCCTGAAAGCACGCGCTTCCAAATGTCGGAGGAGGATTTCTGCACAGGCGGCAGGTCTTGGTGATCCTCGGCGGTCCGGTCGGTCTCCATCGGAGGCGATCCTAGGCCGTGGACCGGCGCGCCAATCCGCCGAACCGGCGCTCGCGCGCCCTGTACTGCGTGATCGCCTCGAGCAGCAGCTCACGGCCGAAGTCCGGCCAATACGCGTCGAGGAAGACGAATTCGGTATAGGCGCATTGCCAGAGCAGGAAGTTCGAGAGCCGGCGCTCGCCGCTCGTGCGGATCAGAAGTTCCGGGTCCGGCACGCCGCCGGTATCGAGCGCATTGGTTATGTGTTCGCTGGTGATGTCGGCTGGTAGCAGACGGCCCGCGGCAACGTCTTCGGCGATCCGGCGCGTCGCGCGCGTGATCTCTCCGCGTGCTCCGTAATTGAAGGCGATCACGAGCGTCAGCCGCGTGTTTTGCCGTGTCAGCTCGCACGCCTCGTCGATCAGCGCCTTCATCTCGGTGTCGATGTTGTCGCGCTCGCCGATCACCATTACCCGCACGTTGTTCTGGTGCAGCTCGGCCAGGTCGCAGCGGATGAAGCGCTTCATCAAGCCCATGAGATCGTCGATCTCGCCTTGCGGGCGCGACCAGTTCTCGGACGAGAAGCTGTAGAGCGTGATGTAGGGGATCTTGAGATCGATCGCGGCCTGCACCGTGCGCCGCACGGCGTCGACGCCCGATCGATGCCCGAGCGTGCGCGGCAGTCCGCGCTCCGCCGCCCACCGGCCGTTGCCGTCCATGATGATAGCGACATGACGCGGCATGATCACCGCACCGGACGTGCCCTCGGGGGATTGCGATCTGTCTGCCACGGGCTTTCGCGTGTTGCTACGATTGAGGTCTCAAAACGACGTCGCGGGTACCAATCAATTCCCCCGAGTGGGGCGTATCGCGACGCATCTGGTGGTTGCACACATTAGCACTTCGCGAAAAGAACGTGGACAGTTAGAGCCTTAATCCACCGGCAAGTCACGCGTTTCGAAAATGGAAGGCTTAGACTTTGTGAATCTCGGCCTCTTTGGCTTGCACGGTCTGGTCGATTTCCTTGATGAGCTTGTCGGTCAGCTCCTGCACCTTGGCCGTGTTCGCGCGGTGGTCGTCCTCGCTCATTTTGCCGTCTTTTTCGAGCTTCTTGAGGAGGTCCATGCCGTCGCGGCGAACGTTACGCACGGCCACGCGATGCGCCTCGGCATACTTGTGAGCCTGCTTGGCGAGCTCCTGGCGCCGCTCTGCGGTCGGCGCCGGGATCGGCAAACGGATCAATGTCCCGTCGACCACCGGATTGACGCCGAGATTGGCTTCCCGGATCGCCTTGTCGACCGACTGAACGTTGCCCTTGTCCCAGACCTGCACGGCGATCATGCGCGCTTCCGGCACAGTAACCGTGGCGACCTGGTTGATCGGCATCCGCGAGCCGTAGACGTTGACCTGAACCGTATCGAGCAGATGAGCGCTGGCGCGGCCGGTGCGCAGGCCCTGGAGTTCGCGCTTGAGCGCGTCGAGCGAAGCACGCATCCGCTGTTCGATATCCTTGGGATCGAAGCTCGTGATCGACACGGGGCAGTCTCCTTCTTGTCTTGATCGGCAATTGCGGGCGCGCGCTTTGCATCACGCTGCGTTGGTCCCGCGCGAGGCCATGAGAGAGGTGAAGGCCTCAGTCTTGGATGACGGTTGCGCGAGCGCTGCCACGCACCACGTTGATAAGATTGCCGGGCACATCGATGGAAAACACAATTACCGGAAGATGATTGTCCCGGGCAAGGGCGATTGCGGCGCCGTCCATGACGCGCAGATCCCGCGCCAGCACCTCGGAATAGGTGAGCGTATCGAACCGCTTGGCGTTCGGATCCTTCTTCGGATCGGACGAGTAGACGCCGTCGACCTGCGTCGCCTTGGCGACCGCGTCGCAGCCCATCTCGATGGCGCGCAGCGTCGCGGCCGTGTCCGTCGTGAAGAACGGGTTTCCGGTGCCGGCCGCGAAGATGACGATCCGTTCGCGTTCGATGTGATAGAGCGCACGGTGGCGCACGTAGGGTTCGCACACGGTCGGCATCGGAATGGCGGAGAGCACCCGCGCCGGCGCCTTTGCCTCTTCCAGCGCGCTCTGCAGCGCCAGCGCATTCATGACGGTCGCCAGCATGCCCATGTAGTCGGCCGTGGCGCGGTCCATGCCCTTCGCCGCGCCCTGCAGGCCGCGAAAGATGTTGCCGCCGCCGACGACGACCGAGAGGGCACAGCCCGCCGCGCGTGCTTCCGCGAGCTCTGCCGCAAGCCGGTGGACGACGGTGGTATCGAGGCCATATCCGGCCTGACCCATCAACGCCTCGCCGGAGACCTTGACGAGCAGCCGCTTGTACTTGAGCGATCCACTTTCCGCCGTCATTCGGCCCTCCGCGTTATCCTGGATGTGCAGTCATACTGCCCCGGCCGTGCGGGGCTGGCAAAAAAAAGCCGGCGCAACCGCCGGCTTTTCTTTTCGATCAGGCCTTGTTGGCCTGGGCCGCGGCGCCGACCGTCTTGGCGACCTCGGCGGCAAAGTCTTCGACTTTCTTCTCGATGCCTTCACCGAGCTGATAGCGCACGAAGCCCGCCACCTTGACCGGCGCACCGACGTCCTTCTCGGCCTGCTTCAGGATCTCGGCGACAGTGGCCTTGCCGTCGATGACGAACACCTGCTTCAGCAAAACCTGCTGGTTGACGAATTCCTTCTGCAGGCGGCCTTCGCCGGCCTTGAGCAGGATTTCGTCGGACTTGCCGGCGTTCTTCGGCTCGGCCTTGGCCTGATCGAGATAGATGGCGCGCTCGCGATCGAGCGCATCCTTCGAGAGATCCTCGACGTTCACGACCTGCGGGTTGGAGGCGGCGATGTGCATGGCCAGCTGGCGGCCGAGCGTCATCAGCGAATCCGTGTCGCCCGCGCTTTCGAGCGCGACCAGCACGCCGATCTTGCCGAGGCCGTCGGCGGCCTTGTTGTGCACGTAGTCGGCGACAACGCCTTCCTTGACGGACAGAGAGGCCGTGCGGCGCAGGCCCATGTTCTCGCCGATGGTGGCGATCGCATCCTTGATCTGCTGGTCGACCGTGCCCTGGCCGCCCGGATACTTGGCTTCGAGCAGCTTGGCGACATCGCCGTTCGCGGCCGGGGCCAGCGACGTGATGGTCTGCACCAGTTCCTGGAATTGCGGGTTGCGCGCCACGAAATCGGTTTCCGAGTTGACCTCGACGGCCGCACCCGACTTGACCTTAGAGATGACGCCGATGAGGCCCTGGGCGGCGACGCGGTCGGACTTCTTGGCGGCCTTGGACAGGCCCTTCTTGCGCAAGAGGTCGATGGCGGCTTCCATGTCGCCGTTGGTTTCGGTCAGCGCCTGCTTGCAATCCATCATGCCGGCGCCGGTCTTGTCGCGCAGCTCCTTAACGGTTGCGGCGGAAATCGTGCTCATGCTTGCTCCTTTCGCGCGGGGCGAGGTAACGCGTGGCGAATAGACCCTGATGATCGCTGCGGATACGGCCCGGAGCGTGTTTCATCGGTCTCATCAAAATTCCGGAGCGCGGCCGCAATGTAATCGGGACGGATCGCGCTTCAGCGGCAACGGGCCGGAAAATCCGGCCCGCGCCATGTAACGAAGGGGTGCAGGCCGGGTGACCGGCCGGCGAGGCTTAGGCGGCCGAGGCTTCGACCAGCTTCTTGGCCTGTGCGACCCAGCCTTCCTGAGTGATCTGACCGTTGAGCTTCAACCTGCGGTCGAGAGCGCCGAGGTTGTCCGCATCGAGGTCGGCGATCTGCCAGAAGTGGAACACGCCTGCGTCGTTGAGCCTCTGCTCGAGCTTCACGTTGATGCCCGTGATGCGCTTGAGATCGTCGGCTTCGCCACGCGGGCCATCGATGCCCTTGAACGAGGTAACAACCTCAGGCAGCGCTTCGACCGGGGGTGCCACGGCGGCGCCGGCGTCAACGCCCGACGAGCCCTGGCCGCGCTCGAGGCCGTCGAGTGCGGCGCGCGCGATGAGATCGCAGTAGAGCGTGATGGCGCGGCCGGCGTCGTCATTGCCCGGAACCGGGAAATCGATGCCGTCGGGATCGCAGTTCGTGTCGACGATGGCGACGATCGGGATGCCCAACTTGCGGGCTTCCTTGATGGCGATGCCTTCCTTGTTCGTGTCGATCACGAACAGGAGGTCGGGCACGCCGCCCATGTCCTTGATGCCGCCGAGCGCCTGGTTGAGCTTGTCGCGCTCGCGCTGGACGTTGAGGACTTCCTTCTTGGTGCGGCCCTGCGGGTCGGCCAGGATGTCGTCGAGCTGGCGCAGACGGCGGATCGACGTGGAGATCGTCTTCCAGTTGGTCAGCGTGCCGCCGAGCCAGCGATGGTTGATGAAGTACTGGGCCGACTTCTTGGCGGCTTCGGCGATGGAGTCCGAGGCCTGGCGCTTGGTGGCGACGAACAGCACGCGGCCGCCCGAAGCGACCGTGTCCGAGACCTTGTTCAGCGCCTGATGCAGCATCGGCACGGTCTGGGTCAGGTCGAGAATGTGGATGTTGTTGCGGGCGCCGTAGATGAAGGGCGCCATCTTGGGGTTCCAGCGATGCGACTGGTGACCGAAGTGAACGCCAGCTTCCAGGAGCTGACGCATGTTGAATTGCGGCGCTGTCATGTGCGCAAATATCCTTTTTCCGGTTGATCCTCCGCGCGCCTTGAGAAGAAAGGCTAGCCTTTTGAAGGGCTTGGCTTGTCCACCGGAGCGACCTGCGGGGCTTTTAATCCGCGAGGCGCATGAGGCGCGCGTGTGAGATGAGCGGGTGTCTAGCGGCAAATGGCCGAAAGGGCAAGCCTTGAGGGGTTAATCGGCAAGTCACTTTGGTCCCAATTTACAGGCCCCCTATGATGTCGTCGCCCATTTCAACAACGACGTCCCCTCATCGAAGCGCGGGTTGGGCGCGCAGCCGCTCGGCCGCGAAGCGCACGAACTCCCGCACCCGTGGCGTGTTCGACCGCGACGGCCGGTACACGAGGTGAATGGGAATGCGCGTGTCGTCGAAACGCTCGAGGATCGGTACTAGGTGACCGGCGTCGATCGCCGCCCGCGCCTGGTAGGAGAGCACGCGCGTCAGACCGACACCGGCCACGGCGGCCTCGACCGCCGCTTCCGCAGTGTTGACCGACAGGCGCGACCGGACCCTGACGGTCTTGCGGCCATGGCGCTTGCTTTTGAACACCCAACGCGCCCCGCTCTGCATCCCGGCGAATGTCACGCAGTCGAGAGTGCCGATCTCGGCCAGGGTCGCTGGGCCGCGTAATCGCTGAAGGAAGTCCGGGGAGGCACACACGACGAGGTGCAGCGCGCCGACCCGCGTCGCCAGCAACCCGGAGTCGGGCAACTCGCCGATCCTCAGCGCGACGTCCAGGTCCTCCTCGATCAAATCGACGACGCGATCCATGAGCTGCAATCGCGCGGTGATGCGGGGATAGGCGGCAAGGAACGCCGTCATGACCGGCAGCAGGTGCAGGCGTCCGAAGCTGACCGGCGCCGTGATCGCGAGTTCACCGGAGAGCTCCGAGGATTGTCCCGCGATCCGGGCCTCCGCGCCTTCGAGCGCTTCGAGCACCTGCCGGCACGTCGCCAGATAATCGCGCCCCGCGTCGGTCAGGTTCATGCGCCGGGTCGTGCGGTCGACGAGCGTGCAGTTCAAGTGCACCTCGAGTTGCGACAAGAGGCGGCTGACGTTGGTCAGCGGCTCGCCGAGCCGGCGCGCCGCCGCCGACAGACTGCCCGCTTCGGCCACCTCGACGAAAACGGTCATGGCCCGAAGCTGGTCCATTCAACCCTTCCGAAAAATGGAAATATAACTATCAGACTTTCTGTCTACCGGAGCAATCGCGTTTGCACCACCTTTTGCCGGACACCAATGCGACGGAAAGGGCGACGCCATGGCGGCAAGGCTTTACGACCTCGAACTCTCGGGCAATTGCTACAAGGTGCGCCTGCTCAGCGCCCTTGTCGGCGTGCCGCTCGAAATCATCCCCGTGGATTTTCTGGCCGGCGCGCACAAGCAGCCGCCGTTGAGCGACCTCAACCCCTTCCGAGAGATCCCGATCTTCGAGGACGGGGCTCTGGCGCTGCGCGATAGCCAGGCGATCCTGATCTACATCGCGCGCAAGTGGGGCGGCGAGGACTGGCTGCCGGCCGACCCAGCCGGTTTGGCGCAGGTGAGCCAGTGGCTGATGGTGGCCGAGAACGAACTCGCCCGCGGTCCCAACGATGCGCGGCTGCACGACAAGTTCGGCTACACGCTCGATGTCGCGCTCGCTCGCTCAAAATCGGCGCGGATCCTCGCCCTCATGGAACAGCACTTGGCGCACGAGAAATGGCTCGCGCTCGCCAGGCCGACCATCGCCGACATCGCCTGCATGCCCTACGTCGCACTCGGTCACGAAGGCGGCGTTCCGCTCGATCCCTATCCGGCCGTCGCGGCATGGGTCGATCGGGTGAAGGCGTTGCCCGGCTTCGTCGGCATGCCGGCGATTTGAAGGGCGCGATCAAAAGTGGAAAGGAGCGTTTCTATGACCCGTTACGCATCCGACATTGCCTTCACCGATACGGTCAAGGCCGAACAATCGGCCCGTGGCTCCCGCGCGCAGTATGAGCGTATGGAAAAAAGCAAGGGCTGGCCGACCACGGTAACGCCGGATCTGGCGGGCTTCCTCACCGACGTGCGCTCGTTCTATCTCGGCACCGCGAACGCCGAGGGCCAGCCTTACATTCAACATCGCGGCGGCCACGCGGGCTTCCTCAAGGTGCTGGACGAGCGCACGCTTGGGTTCGCCGATCTGGCCGGCAATCGCCAGTACATAACGGCCGGCAATTTGGCCGAGAACCCGCGGGCTTTCATTTTTCTCATGGACTACGCGCATCGCCGGCGCGTCAAAATCTGGGGCCGCGCCCGGGTGGTCGAGAACGACGACGAGCTTCTCGCGCGCCTGCGCCCGCAGGTGGGTCACGCGGTCGCCGAGCGCGCGATCCTGTTCGAGATCGAGGCGTGGGATCGCAATTGCCCGCAGCACATCCCGCAGCTCGTCGCCATAGAGGACGTCGAGGCCGCACTTCGCACGCTGCAAGATCGCATTCTGCTGCTCGAAGCCGAACTCGAGCAAGTGCGCTCGGGCCACTGACCGAACAACTGCGTCCCATGACGCGTCCGTCGATCGGAGCCGTCGCGAGCCGGGCGAGAGGCTGAACAATCGACTGCCGCCGACCATCATGCCAACGCGCACGTTGCGAGCATGGCGATGGCACTGGGCGGCAGCCTTCATCCTAGGCAGTGGGATCGGCTATCCTAGTGCTGCTGGTTCTCGCCGTCTTGAAGCACTTTCGTAACCTCCGCCTCCCTGAGTGTCAGAATCAGGCCATCAGGCTTGACCTCTTGAATTTGGTCCGAAGTGATCCGGTAGCGCGCGGCACCAATGCCGAGGAATTTACCTGTGTCTACGAACGCCTCGGTGACCTTGTTATCGGGATCACGCATGATCTCGACGATCTCCCCGATCTTTTTGTTGTCGCTGCTGTACACCGGTCTTGCAATCCAGTCCTTCACCTGATCCGCCGTGACGATGAAGGCTACGCGAGCGGGAGCTGTGATCGGTGATTCTACCTTGCTCGCTGGAAGGGTCGCCACGTCGTGTGTCGGGCTCCGGAGCAGATACCAAGCAAGCCCGCCGACCGCCAGAATGCCGAGCGCGGGCAGTATCCATCTGAAGTCCGACGAAGTCGGTTGCGGCTTGGCATAGGCCGGTTCGAAGTGAGGCGTTTTCACGCCGATGCGATCAAGAATACCGGCACCGCTGAGGTTGTCGGCGAAACCGGCAGGCAAGGCACGAGCGATATTGTCCTTCTGTGAGGCAAGAAGTCCTCCGAGTGCCGAAGCGTCGAGCCCGCCTGCGCGCTGTGTTTGTCCGAGCACGCCCAACGCGACAGGGCCAAGCAAACCCATGAGACTCTTCGAAGTCCCCGCATCGATGCCGGCATAACGGCCGACTGCCTCTGTGAGCGTCGACATCGTCGTGCCGCCGAGAAGCGATGTAAGGGTGCCGGTGCCGCGATCGATAAGTGCTGTCTGCCCGGATCCACCGAGCATGCCGGATAGGCTCGAAAGCATGCCAGGGTCTTGCTGAGCCACAGCCTTGCTTAACGCAGTGGCGCCTGCAGGTTTTGAGACGAGCGAGGTTAACGCGGCCAGCAGTCCAGGGACACCGGCCTGGAACGCCCTCGCTACCTGCGCACTGTCAATGCCGAGGCTCGAGGCGACGCGCGTCGCGATATCAGAGCTGAGGACTTGGGTTATGGTGGAGACCAGATTTGTCGTCATGGGAACACTCCTTGCAGATGTGCAGATGTCCCCCCCGAAAATGCGACTCTCGATCTTTTCAATTGTAGACGGTTAAAAAAGCAAGTGAGGCTTCTTAATATATGTTCTTAGCTAGTTGATCTAGACGTATTCCGATGAAGCGGCGCTTTCGTGCCCGGTGGCCTCTGTCGCGGCGCGAGCGCATTCAAAAATTAACCGAGGACAACGACGACGCATTCAACGAAGGCCGCATCTCAACGAAGGATAGTGTCCAATGTCAGTTTCCCGAGCCGACGAACGCCGCGTTCTCAGTCATGAGCAGTTTGAATTGGTCGGTCAATCGCATCATCCGGCGATTTACGGCATTGACGCAAAGTCATTGCAGAGCCTTCAAACGCAGCTTCGCAACGAGCGCGATAAGGTGCGCACTCAGGTCAGGCAGAAGCTTCGCGAAGGGCGCGGCAAATCGGAAGCACGCGGCAAGAGCTTCCCCGGAAACACCGAACAGCCGCTCAAGCGCAAGCAGGCGCTCGCCAATGCGCTGAAACGGGTGAACAAGGAGCTGGAGCGCGTCAGGAAACTCGAAGCGCGCTCAGCCCATGTCCTCGAAGCGCGTACGGCCCATGTCGACGCCGCGCGCCGCGCGCTTGAGCTGCTCCGCAACGCCAAGTTCCATCCGACGCAAATGACGGACAAGACGCCCAAGGCGGGAATGGCGGCCCAACCGAGCACCAAACGGCGCCGGATCATCCCGGGCAGCCAGATCGGCAGCGTCTCTCAAGCAACCAAGAATGCCCAAGCCAAGAGGGATAACCGCGGCAAATCTTGAGATTGCCGAGGCGCCGGCGTCGCCTCATTTCAAGGCCGCCGCTGCCGCGCGCACGCCGGCCAGGGTTTCATTGGGCGTAATCGCCTCCGGGTCGAGCCGCACGTCGATGACGAACGGACGGTCGGCTGCCAGCGCCTCCGCGAGCACGCCGGCGAAATCCTCGCTCCGCGTCACGACTGCGCCCCCGGCGCCGTGCGCATGCGCGAACGCCGCGAAATCCGGATTGACGAGCGTGGTGCCGTTCGGCCGTCCGGGATAGCGCCGCTCCTGATGCATGCGGATGGTGCCGTACATGCCGTTGTTGGCGATCACGATCACGATCGGCAGATCGTACTGGACCGCCGTGCCGAGCTCGGTCGCCGTCATGGCGAAACAGCCGTCGCCCGCGAAGCACACGACGGGCGATTGCGGATGTTCGAGCTTGGCGGCGATGGCGGCGGGCAAGCCGTAGCCCATCGAACCGCACGTCGACGCGAGCCCGCTGCGGTACTCCTTGCACTGGAAGTAGCGGTGCACCCATTGCGAGTAGTTGCCCGCCCCGTTTGTCACGAGGCCCGTGTCGGGCAGCGCGGCGGAGATCGCGGTGACGACATCCTCCATGCGCACGGATCCGGGCGTTGGGCGCGGCACGAGGCTCGCTTCGTAGGCTGCGCGGAGATCTTGGCGGAATACACTCCACGCTCGATGGGCGCTCGCCGCCACCGCGCCGCCCCGTAGATGCGCCGCCACGTCGAGAAGCGCTTCCGCGAAGGCCGCGCTGGCGGCTGGAATGACGACGCTCGCCTCGCGGTACCCGAGAATGGCAGCGGGCTCCGGATGAACCTGCACGAACGTCTGGTCCGCCCCGCCGAGCAGCGCGTAGCTGTCGGTGGCGATATCGGCCACTTCCGCGCCGATGGCAATCACGAGATCGGATGCCTTGAGCCCGGCCTTGAGCTTGCGGTCCGTGACGAAACCGAGATGGCCGACGTAGCACGGGTGGCGGTTGTCGAAATAATCCTGGCATCGGAAGGCCGCCGCCACCGGCACGTCGAACGCGCGCGCGAAATCTTCGACGGCGCGCTTCGTTGCCCCGCTCCAGCCCGGACCGCCGACGATGACGAGCGGCCGCTCGGCCGCCGCGAGGCGCTGGGCGAGATCGCTCATGTCGCGCTGGGACGGCGCCGCGGGCGAGAGTGCCGCGGGCACGGAAGGGGAGACATCGCTCTCGGCCGAAAGCACGTCCTCCGGCAATCCGATCACCACCGGTCCGGGCCGCCCCGATAGGGCGACGCGGAAAGCGCGCGAGACATACTCAGGGATGCGATCCGTGGCGCGGATCACCGCCGTCCACTTGGCAATGCCGGAAAAGAGCGCCGTGATATCGATCTCCTGGAACGGCGCGCGTTCTTCGAGCGGGATCGTCGGCAGGCCAACGAACAGGATCATCGGCGTCGCGTCCTGCTGCGCCACGTAGACGCCGGAGACGGCATTGACCACGCCCGGACCGCGCGTCGCAAATGCAATGCCGGGCCTGCCGGTCAGCTTGCCCGTCGCTTCCGCCATCATCGCGGCGGCGCCTTCGTGACGGCAGATGATGGTGCGGATCGAGGGCGTGTCGGTGAGCCCGTCGAGCGCGGCCAGGAAACTCTCGCCCGGCACCTCGAATACGCGCCGCACGCCATGTGCCGCGAGTTGATCGATGAGGAGCTTGCCGCCGTGCGCCATGAGTAGGGATGTCCGTCTTGTGAGGGTTAGGGGAGGGATTGATTGAACACATAGGCCACGCGCTCCGCCCGGACCACCCCTTGATACGGGCAAGCGCCGAATTTGCTCTGAACCGCGCTGGCGGGAGGGAACGGATTAGTCACGTTGTAAACTTGGCGGTAACTACAAGTGGACGCGCGACATTTGGCAGGGCTCATGTTGCGCAAGCGCCGCTGGCGGCGGCCCCCCTCGGCCCGGTATTCTCCGCCCGACGGAGGCACGATGGCGGCGGCAATGAGGGCAGGGCAGACGTGGCGGATGCTCGTGGGCATCTTGCTGGCGTTTGCGCTTTCGGCCGTGAGCCTGAGCGGTTCCGAAGCCGGGACGTCCGCACCACCTGACGGCTTGCTCGCCGCGCGCGCACAAATCGTCCTGGAAACCTTTTGCGCCGAATGCCGCGACGCTGGCGCTGCCGCGATCGACATGGATGCCCTTGCGCACAACCCGCGTCTTGTCATGCCGAAGCGGCCGGACTCGTCGCGCGCCTACCTGCGCCTCTTCGCGCTCGTGGCGCCGACGCGCAGCAAGGCCGCCGATAGTAACGACAACAAACGCAACGGCGAAAAGAGCGAGAACGGCAAAGCCGCGAAGGACAAGGCGAACGGCGAGAGCTCCGCCCCCGAAAAATCCGAAGCGCCGCCAGCCGAGATCGCGCCAGCGCCGGCTGAGATCGAGAGCGTGCGCGATTGGATCGCCTCCCTCCCGGCGCGCGACGAGGCGTGTCGCGAGCGGTCACCCATCACGGCTGCCGAAGTCGAAGAGATGACCGACCGCTGGATGCATGCCGTCGGCCCGGCCGACGCAGCGGATACCCGGTTCCTCTCGCTCGTCCACCTGTGGAACGCGTGCGAGCCGGATGATCGCTTGCAGGCCGCGCGAACCGCTGCGATCGCGCTGCTCGCGGCCGTCGCGCGCAACCGCGGTGCACCGGAAACAGCGGAAATCGAAACCCTGGGAGACGAAAGCGCGCTTCTTGTCGTCCGCCCGAGCGCGCTCGCCATGCCGGCTGCGGAGTGGGATCGAATGACAGCGGCCGCGCCGTCCGCAATTCCGGACATCGTCCCTGCCGATTGGCTGGCCGCGCGCCTTCTCGCGCCGCCAAGCGAGACCGCTGACGACGCGATGAAGTTCGATGGCGCGATCCAGCAGCAACTCGAACCGCTGGCGCGCAGCTGGACGCAAAACGTCGACCTCGTGCGCGCGGCGGCCGAGCGCGACGTGAGCGCACGCGAGCTGGCCGAGACGCTGACGGCGCACGAAAACGACGACGGGTTCGATGCGCGGCGGCTCCTCAATCAATCGCTGTCGCGCGCGCAATGGGACAACCTCAATCGCACGCTCGACGGTGCCGCAGCGGCCGCGCCGCGCGAAAAGCCGTCACGTCCCGACAACGAGATCGACATCGTCGTCTGGACCGACAAACCCGTCTACCGCCCGCGCGATCTCGTTTCGATCGGCGTCTCCGTCAGCAAGGCCTGCCATCTGACCCTGATCGACGTCGACCGGGAGGGCAAAGCCCTCGTCCTGTTCCCGAACGAATTGCACCAAGACAATCTGATCGCCCCGGGGGTCGCGTTCCAAATTCCGGGCAACGATGCGGGATATCAGTTCCGGCTCGAGCGGGCGGGCGAGGAGACGCTGGTCGCGATATGCCAACGCCACGATCTGACCCCGGAAGGGATAGCCTACGACTACGAGAAGCAGCGCTTCCGGATTCTTGGCGATTGGCGGACGTTCTTGAGAACGGCCGCGGAGCACGAGCAGGAGATTCGCGCGGCAAGCAACGCCGAGACGAACCGCCGCCGCCGGAGAGGCCGCTCTGCGCCGAAGGTTGAAACGCCGGCAGCCGTAGCGCCCGCCGAGATCGCCGAGGGCCGCGCCGCCGCGCCCGTCATCATCGAGCCGGCCAGTCTTGCGCGCCCATAATCCCTTCGAATTAGAACTTTCCCTTCTCCAGCGCGTCGGCGGCGGGGTCGCGATCTTTCCCCTGTGTCCGGTAAAAGTGATCGCGCAGATCGGGAAGCGGCTCGGTCTTTTTCGTTGGCGGAATACCGATCGAGTTGGCCTGGTGCGCCAGAATAAGCCAGCGCCCGTCGCTCTGCTTTTCCAGGATGAACAGGGCCGCCGCAGCGTTTTCGTAGGTCTGTTGCGCGGCAAAAGCGTAGAAATACCCCCGCTCCCAAACGCTCGCCTTCGCGAACCGCTCGTCGATCTTGAGAGCATCCACGTCATAGGCAAACGTGAGGGCGCGCGCCGCAAGTTCATTCGAAATCGTGGGACTGCGCGCCCGGCTGTCAGGATAGATCTCGGTTTCACGCGGCCCGCCGTCGATGGCGCCCGGCGCGTAGAGCTGCCAGTGTTTTCGCTTCGCGAGGGAGGGGGGCTGCATCCCGCGCTCCTGCAGACTCGCATACCATTGTGCGATGACGTCGCGAATCGCCGCCTCGTCGGAATCCGGGGCCGGTGGTTCGGCGTGCGCGGGTAGAGCAAAGCTCAACAAGAGAACGAGAAGCAGAGCGCGCACGGCATTCCCTCAAGTTCGATGGGGAGAAGGCCTAAGCTTCACCCCCATCCCGACGAATTTTGGGCGGACGAATCGGATAACCGGGACGTCATGGTGGAAACGGCTCCAGATCGCCTGACGCAATGGCTCGACCTCCTGCGCGAACGCGTGGGACACGTCGCGGAAGGCCTCGATCCGATCGTGTTGGTCGGGTTGGGTGTTCTCGCCGCGCTTGGGTTCTGGATCGCGCTCGGGATGCGCCGGGCGACGCGGGCCGAAGCGCGGGCCGCCGCCCAGGCCGCGGAGTTCGCGGAAATCAAAGGCCGCCTGACCGCGATGAGCGAGATGACGGTGCGGCGCCAGTCCGATGAGGCGCATGCGTTCGACGATCGGATCGAGCAGGTCTCGTCTCGCGTCGGCAGCGCGCTCGAAGGCGTCAGCCGCCGCCTGTCGGAAAGCCTCGCCGAGACGCAACGCCAGAACGTCGACACCGTCGGCAGGCTGTCCGAACGCGTCGACATGCTCACCCGCCACATGTCGCAAACGCTCGACACCGCTACGTCGCGCATGGGCGACAACCTCGCGGAAGCAGGCAGGCGCACGACCGAAAGCCTCGCCACTCTCAACGAACGTCTCGCGGTCATCGCGGACGCCAAGCAGAGCCTCGCCGATCTCTCGTCGGAAGTGCTGTCGCTGTCGGGCGTGCTCGCCAACAAGCAGGCGCGCGGCGCCTTCGGCCAGCTCCGCATGGAAACGATCATCCGCGACGCGCTGCCCGCGAGCGTCTACGAGTTCCAGCCCACGCTCTCGAACGGCAAACGTCCCGATTGCGTGATCCGGCTGCCGAACACGCCTGAAACGCTCGTCATCGATTCCAAGTTTCCGCTCGAAGGGTTTGAGGCGCTTCGCGTCGCCCGTGCGCCCGACGAGGTGAAAGCCGCGCGCGACGCCATTCGCGAAGCGGTCGGCCGCCATATCGACGACATCGCCGAGAAGTATCTGATCCCGGGCGAGACGCAGGACACGGCGTTGATGTTCGTTCCCTCGGAATCGGTCTATGGCGACCTGCACGAACACTTTGCCGAACTGGTCCAGCGGGCGCACCGGTCGCGCGTGGTGATCGTCGCGCCAAACATTCTCATGCTCGCCGTGCAGACGGTCCAGGCGTTGATCAAGGATGCGAAAATGCGCGACCAGGCCGGCCTCATCCAACGCGAGGTGGGTTTGCTGCTCGGTGACGTGACACGGCTCGCCGAGCGCGTGACCGAGCTTGAACGCCATTTCGGACTGTCGGTCAAGGCATTGGAAAAGGTGTCGATTTCAGCCTCCCGCATCACCAGCCGCGGCGAGCGCTTGACGGCCTTGGACCTCGAGGACGAAGCTGCGCCGCCGGCGCCGGCCTCCTCGCAATTGACCTCCCGCGCCTCGTAGCCCTAACTGCGCGGCCCACACCAGAAGCACTTCCAGCAGGCACACTCATGGACAAGATCAATCAGCGGATTGCGGATGAATTGAGCGTGGGCGTGGGGCAGGTGGCCTCCGCCGTCGCGCTGCTTGATGAGGGAGCGACGGTTCCGTTCATCGCGCGCTACCGCAAGGAGAAGACCGGCGGGCTCGACGATACGCAGTTGCGCACGCTGGCGGAGCGCATCGTCTATCTGCGCGATCTGGAAGAGCGCCGCGCGATGGTTCTCAAAACCATCGACGAACAAGGCAAGCTCACGCCCGAACTCGCCCGCTTGATCAATGCCGCCGCGACCAAGGTCGAGCTGGAGGATCTCTACGCGCCCTACAAGCCGAAACGGCGCACCAAGGCGCAGATTGCGCGCGAGGCGGGGCTGGAGCCGCTGGCTGATGCGCTGCTCGCCAACCCGGCGCTCGATCCGGCGGCCGAGGCCGGGAAGTTCATCTCCGACGAAAAGGGCATCGCCGATCAGAAGGCCGCCCTCGATGGCGCTCGCCACATCCTGATCGAGCGCATTGCCGAGCGCCCCGATGTGGTCGGAACCTTGCGTGAATGGCAATGGACCGAAGGCGCGCTGACCTCGAAGGTCAAGAAGGCCAAGGAAACGGAAGGCGCGAAGTTCTCCGATTATTTCGACTTCGGCCAGTCGATCAAGGACATGCCGAGCCATCGCGCGCTGGCGCTGATGCGCGGTGTCAACGAGGGCATCCTCGAAATCGATCTCGACGTACCGCATGATGAGAAGCAGGCCCATCCCGCGGAGGCGAAGATCCGCGGCGCATTCGGCATCGCCGACAAGGGCCGCCCGGCCGATGCGTGGCTGGGCGAAACCGTTCGCCTCGCCTGGAAGGCGCGCCTCGCGACCACGACGACCGCCGACCTGCTGACGCGCTTGAAGGAGCGCGCCGACGCCGAGGCCATCTCCGTCTTCTCGTCGAACCTCAAGGATCTCCTGCTTGCGGCACCTGCCGGCCCGCGCGTCACCATGGGGCTCGACCCGGGCCTGCGCACGGGCGTCAAGATCGCCGTCGTGGATGGCACCGGCAAGCTCGTCGAAACGGCGACGATCTATCCGCATGAGCCGCGCCGCGATTGGCAGGGCTCGCTGGCTGCGCTCGCGGCCCTGTGCCTGAAGCACAAAGTCGATCTCGTCAGCGTCGGCAACGGCACAGGCAGCCGCGAGACCGACAAGCTCGTGGCCGAACTGATCGCCAAGATGCCCCAGATCAAGATCACGAAGGTCACGGTCTCGGAAGCGGGCGCGTCGGTCTATTCGGCCTCCGAGCTGGCCGCGAAAGAGTTTCCCGATCTCGACGTCAGCCTGCGCGGCGCCGTGTCCATCGCGCGCCGCCTGCAGGATCCGCTGGCCGAGCTGGTCAAGATCGAACCGAAAGCGATCGGCGTCGGCCAGTATCAGCACGACGTCGACCAGGGTGGCCTCGCCCGCTCGCTCGATGCCGTCGTGGAAGACTGCGTGAACTCGGTCGGCGTCGATGTGAACACGGCATCCGTGCCCCTGCTGACCCGCGTGTCCGGCCTCAACCAGACTTTGGCCGCGAACATCGTCGCCTTCCGCAATGAGAACGGCGCGTTCAAGGCGCGCACGGCGTTGAAGAAGGTGCCGCGCCTTGGGCCGAAGGCGTTCGAGCAGGCGGCGGGCTTCCTGCGCATCATGAACGGCACCAATCCGCTCGACGCGTCCGCCGTCCATCCCGAGGCCTACGCCGTCGTCGAGCGCATCTCGGAAAAAACGAAGCGCCCGTTGAAGGCGATGATCGGCGACCGCGCGTTTCTGAAAGCGCTGCGCCCTGCCGAATTCGCCGACGAAAGCTTCGGCATCCCGACCGTGACCGACATTCTGTCGGAGCTCGAAAAGCCCGGCCGCGACCCGCGCCCCGAGTTCAAGACGGCGACGTTCGCGGACGGTGTGGAAAAAATCTCGGATTTACGGCCCGGCATGCAGCTCGAGGGCACGGTGACGAACGTGGCCGCCTTCGGCGCCTTCGTCGATATCGGCGTGCATCAGGACGGCCTCGTGCACATCTCCGAGCTGGCCGACCGTTTCGTCAAGGACCCGCGCGAGGTCGTCAAGGTGGGCGACGTCGTGAAGGTGCGCGTCAAGGAAGTCGATGCGGAGCGCAAGCGCATCGCGCTCACCATGCGCTCCGGCGCGGTCGAGCGCGGCGCGCAGCCGGGTGGAAACGCCCCGCGCCCGCAAGGCGCGCCGCCCTCAAATCAATCCCGCACCTATGCTCCGCCGCCCCGCAAGGCCGAGCCGGAAGGCGAGAGCGCACTCGCCGCCGCTCTCCGCCGCGCGCGGGAAGGCAAATAGACCGGCGAAGCCGGTACGTTTGGCGGCGGCGCGGGTGTTTGCGGCCGGTTTGTCCGGTCGCCCAACCCCGCCGGCGCCATCGACAGACGACAGATCCGCTGTCGTCAAATTGTCACGCGATGTCCTTGGCGCCAAAGGTCTTTACATCGCGGCTCTGAGGTCCTAAATCCCCCTCACGCACGGCGGCCCTTCTCTCCCGCACGGCGCTTCTTGTCCAACCGTTGTTGGTGGAGGTCCGTAAGGATGGAGCGTTTTGCCTCGGCGGCTGATCTCATTGCCGCCCGCAAGCCCGAAGGCCCAGTCGTTTGCTCTCGCCCGCACGCTGCGGCGCGCGCGGCGCGTTGGTTCGTCGAAAATTTTAACGGCGACGTTGCTTACGCCTACAAGGCGAACAGCTCCGTCTTTCTCGTGGGCGCGCTGTACGGCGCGGGCATTCGCCATTTCGATGTCGCCTCGCTGCCCGAGATCGAGGATGCGGCGACGATCCCAGGCGCTGAACTGCACTACATGAACCCCGTGAAGTCGCGCGAGTCGATCCGCCGCGCCTATCACGAGCATGGCATCCGCAGCTTCGCCCTCGATACCGAAGACGAACTGAGGAAGATCCTCGACGAAACGCGCGGGCCCTCGGGTCAGGCGCGCGACCTCGTGCTGTTCGTCCGCATCTCGGTGCCGGCGATCAACAGCCGCATTCCGCTCGAGCGCAAGTTCGGCACCAGCGGCGCCAAGGCAGCCGACCTGCTCGTGAAGACGCGCCAGGCCGCGGCCGAGCTCGGCATCACCTTCCATGTCGGCTCGCAGACCATGACACCCGACGCCTACATTAACGCCCTCGCCGAGGTGCAGGGCTTGATCGGCAAGGCCGGTGTCGTCGTCGATCGCGTCGATGTCGGCGGCGGCTTTCCGT
Source organism: Hyphomicrobium sp. (assembly GCF_051860585.1). Classification (GTDB taxonomy): domain Bacteria; phylum Pseudomonadota; class Alphaproteobacteria; order Rhizobiales; family Hyphomicrobiaceae; genus Hyphomicrobium_C. Next base: position 102,863 of record NZ_JBHYDS010000005.1, on the reverse strand, counting down.
CGGTCTATCCCAACATGCAGCCCGCGCCTTTGGCGCGCTTTCTCTCGGCCATCGAGGAAGGCGTGAACCGGCTGCCCGTGCGCGAAAACGTTCGCCTAATGTGCGAGCCCGGCCGCGCGCTCGTGGCCGAGGCCGAGACCCTGATCGTGCGCGTCGAAGCCCGGCGTGGCAGCGACCTGTTTATCAATGACGGCGGCTACGGCGTGATGTTCGATGCGGCCCATCTCGGTTGGATCTTCCCCGCCCGCCTCGTCGGCCGCGAGGCCTCGTCCGACCAGCTCGTCCCCTACGAGCTGTGGGGCCCCACCTGCGATTCGATCGACCACATGAAGGGACCGTTCCTGCTGCCGTCGTGCATCAAGGAAGGCGACTATCTGGAGATCGGCAACGTCGGCGCCTACGGCCGCGCCATCGCCGGCGATTTCAACGGCTATGGCCGTTACGAGGAGGCGATCCTCGACGACGCTCCCATGATGACGATGTACGGCGACGCGAACGTGTCGCCCGCTCGGACGTCGTCGCGCTGATCGCAGAGGCCGGGGCGCCGCGTGGCGCTCCGCTGGCCCTGCAACTCAAGTCCATCCCTGAGCATAAGTCCGGCGCCGGTCTCTCAGCATGCTGGGAATCGGGTATCCGGGGTTATGCCTCAGCGAGAGCCCGTCATGGACAGCGACGCCGCCTTTTCCCGCATTCAATCCGCGTTGGAGACCTTCAACGCCGACGTCGGCAAGGCGACGGCGCAGCAAGCCGCGACCAAGGATACGATCGCCGCGATCGAGTACGAACTCGAACTGCTGAAGCAGCTGATCTCCGACAACCGCATGGTCGCCTGAGAGCTCACCCATGGCGGAGAAGCTTACAAAACTCGACGTTGCAAGACGGCAGTTGGTGACGGCGATCCGCCTACACTTCGCTGATCGAGATTCCGTCTCGGTCTTCAGTCTCGCGACGAATGCGCAAGAAGTTCTCTCAACGCTCTGCGCCAAAGGGAGCATCCGATCATTTCGAGAATGTATTGCTCGACCTGTTGGGATGTCGGACCAGCAAGTGCAGCGGACACTAATCAATCCAGTCCGCAACTTCTTCAAGCATGCCAACTATGATCACGATGCGGTTTCCGAGGAGTTCTCGGACAGCGACTGCGATCACGTCATTCTAATTGCGTGTATCGACATCCTTGAACTGGAGAGGAAATCACCAGTTGAAGTTCAGACGTTCCTCACATGGTACGCTGGGGTTTATCCAGACAAAGTGCCGCCAGATACTTTCATGGCAATCGCGGCCAACAATAAATTCCCTGGGCTGGCAGCACTTGATCGAGCGACACAAAAGGAGCGCGCGCTAAAGGTCCTTTCCATGGCACTAGACCACAAAGAACTCATGTCACACCCGGAGACCGACACTCGCGAGCTCGATCGCTGGAGAACTTCCGGATGAGAAATGGTGGGCGGTATAGGGATTGAACCTATGACCCCACGCGTGTGAAGCGTGTGCTCTACCGCTGAGCTAACCGCCCGATGTGCGCGTCTCGAAATTGACGGCGCCAGGAGTGTAAATGCGGCATGCGCGGCGGGATCGGCTGGAGCCAAACCGTGCGGCGCAAGACGCCCCTTATCGAAGGGGGCGACTCCGATGTCAAGGCCGCGCTCCGCGTCATGCGGCAGCGGCGAACGGAGCGGTTCAGCCTCCAGGCTCCGCCGGCGGCCCGGCCGATTCAATGAGGAAATGGTGGACGTTACCGTCCTGGGTCTGCGCGACGAGCCGGTGGCCGGTCACCTGGCACAACGCCGCGAAGTCCTCCGCAGCGGCCGGGTCGTTGGCAAGGACTTTGAGGACCCGCCCGGGCGCGAGAGCGGACAGCGCCTTGCGGGCCTTGAGCACCGGCAGCGGACAACGAAGGCCAAGCGTATCCAGCACCTGATCGGCGGCGACGTTCGGCATGGGTGGGCGGTTCCTCCGCGACGGCGGCAGAGGCGAAACTTAGGCCCATGCGGCCCGGTCCGCAACGCTCCGCCGGCATCCGGTAGCCCGGCTTGCGCCGTCAGCGGGGGAGGTGCGACCGTACGTCCCAAGCCGCGCGATTCGGGCGGTTTTTGACTTCGGGTTGTCGTGATGGTGATGGGGCGGTGAAGCCATTGTGCGGCTCGCGCGTTTGGTTGGGCGCGGCCGTGCGCAGTGAGACGAGTGCACAACGAGACGCGTGGCGCGAGACCTGTGCGCCGTGAGTTTCTGATTTCACAAGACGGGACCCCGCATGACCACACCCGAGATGCCGCGCCGGTCGTTTCTGTTTTCCTTTGGCCTGGAGCGCTTGGGCTTGGTGGCGCTGCGCGCGCCCTACGTCGCCGCGGCGCTGATCGTCATCCTGACGGCGCTCGCAATCCTCGGTGTCTCGAAACTGCGCGTCGACGACAGCCTGTCGGAGCTGTTCCGCACCGATACGGAGGAATTCCGCAAATACGAGCAGATCGACCGCCGCTTCCCGTCGAGCGAATACGACGTGCTGGTCGTCGTGGAAGGCAAGGATCTGCTCTCGCGTAAAAAGCTGGAGGCCTTTCGCGAGACGGTGATCGAGCTGCAGCTCACGGACGGCGTCGGCGGACTCGTGTCGATGCTCTCGGCGCGCGGCATTCCGGACGCCACGGGGTATGCGCCGCCGGTCGTGCCTGACGAGCTTCCGAAAAACGAGGCTGCCTACAAGAAGGTGATCGCGGCGCTGGCTGAGAACGACATCGTCAAAGGCAAGTTCCTGTCCGGCGACGGCGAGCTGGCCCTGATCGTGATTGCCTTGGACCGCGCGCAGGTGGAGCAGAAGACGGCGCGCACCGTGATCGGCGGCATCAAGGAGGTCATCGATCAGCAGCTCGCGGGCACGGGCCTCACCGCCAGGCTGACAGGCGCGCCGGTGATGCAACTCGAGATCCGCAATGCCGTCGAGCGCGACAGGCTCGTCTACAACGGGCTCGGCTTCGCCGTCGGCTTCGTCGTCGCCTATCTTTTCTTCCGCCGCCTCTCGCTCACACTGATCGCCGTGCTCGGGCCGACCATCGCCATCCTCTGGACACTCGGCGTGCTCGGCGGGTTGGATTTTCGCCTCAACCTGTTCATCAACGTCATCACGCCGCTGATCCTCGTGTCGGGCTTTTCGGACTCGATGCATCTCGTGTTTGCCATCCGGCGCGACATCCTCGCCGGGATGGATCGCATCGAGGCCGCGCGCAACGCGGTGCGCGAGGTTGCGCCGGCCTGCCTGCTCACGGCCATGAACCAGGCCATCTCCATCGTGTCGTTCGCGTTTGCCGACTCGGCCCTCATTCGCACCTTCGGTCTCGCCGCGCTGATCGCCGTCGGCATCTCGTACACTGCCGTTGCCGTCGTCGTGCCGACGTTGGCGGCCATCTTCGTCCGGCGCGAGCCGGCGGCTGCCGTCGATCCGCATGAGCGCGAGGAGGGCGGTGTGGGTGTCCTGCAGCGCCTCAGCGATTCCGTGATCGGGTTCGTCAGCGCCCGTCCGACGCCGTTCGTGCTTGCGGGCATCGTGGCGGTGCTCGTCACGGGCCATGCCTTCTTCAGCTTGAAACCCATGTACCGGCTGGCCGACCAGGTGCCGGACAAGGAGCAGGCGCTCGCCGCGACCGGCAGCCTGGACAGCAAGCTGACGGGCGCCAACCCCGTGCATGTCATGATCGAATGGAAAGGCGGAAGCGCTGATGCCAACGCCGGCTCAGGCGCGCCGCAACCAATTGGGCTCTATGACGTGGGCACGCTGGCCGTCATCGCCCAGGCGCACAACGTGCTCGAAAAGGAGGCCGGCCTCGGCAACGTGTGGTCGCTCGAAAGCCTGCGCCGCTGGCTCGACGCCGCGGGCGACGCGAGCATCCCGACCATCAAGAAGTATGTCGGCATCTTGCCGGATCATCTCGTGCACCGCTTCATCGCCGCGGACGAGCGCGCGGTGCTTGTGACCGCCCGCCTGCCGGATGTCGACTCGAGCGAGATCCTTCCCGTCGTAGACAAGATCGATCGCGCGCTCGATCCGGTGCGCAAGGCCAATCCCGGTTATGAGATTTCGGTGACGGGCCTGCCGGCGATCGCCGCGCGCAACTCGGCGACCCTCATCAGCGAGCTGACGTGGGGCCTGGTCGGCGACATCTTCCTGGTCTTCATTTTCCTAGGCATTGCGCTCCGCGCGCTCCTCGTCGGCGTGGCGAGCATCCTGCCGTCGCTGTTCCCGATTTTCGCGACGGGCGCGCTGCTGTTCTACACCGGGCAGGGGCTGCAGTTCGCCTCGATCGTCGCCATCACGGTGGCGTTCTCGCTCGCCATCGACTCGACGATCCACTTCCTCAATCGCTTCCGTCTCGAGGAAGAGCGCCTTGGCCCCGGTCCGGACAGCGCGCGCGAGGCGCTGTCCCGCACGGCGCATCACATTGGACCGGCCGTCATTCTCACCACCATCGTGCTGGCGCTGGGCCTTGGCGTCACGATGCTGTCGGACCTGCCGTCGCTGCGCCTGTTCGGCGAGTTGGCGTCGGTCTGCTTGTTCGCCTCGCTTCTCGCGCAGCTCGTCATCCTGCCGGCGGTCGTGGCGCTCTACCGAAAAAAATATCCGCTACGCGGCGAACCGCGCAGCGGACACATTGAGCGGAGTGCAGTCTGAGAATTACTCCGCGGCCTTCCACACCAGCGTATCTGTATGGATCTCGAGCAGGTTCGCCTTGCAGTAGTCGACATCGGCATCGAAATAGGTGCCGTCAACGAAACGGATCTGCGTCCGCACCGTGCACTTGCCCTCGGCGGTCTCGAAATCGAGGTTGACCGTGTCGCCCGGCTCGATGCGGTTCTCGACCCAGTTCTCGCTCCACTCGCCCTCTTCCTGCGTGCGGAATTCGACGACCGGCGAATTGCCCTTGTTGACGACATCAAACTTCCAGCTATCGGCGTGAGCTGGAGCGAACGCGGCAGAGACAATAGCTAACGGAAGCGCGAGTGTTGCGACGAGGCGAGCAAGAGTCATGGCAAAGGCTCCATAAAGAGAGATCATCACGGCGCGTCGTTTAGCACGGAAGCGCATCCGTAAATCCGGATACGGAAAATTACCTTGCTGAGTGTTCGCGTGGTCACACGGTTGAGTTGCACGTCAAAACCAACGCCTTACCAATCGTCCCGCCAAAGCGGATAGGCCATTGCTCCACGCGGGATCGTGATCTTGCCTGCGCGATCGATCTCGCCCGAGCCGCCCAGTTCCGCCGCGAGCTTGTTAGCGATGTCCACCTTGAGCCCGGCGCTCGCCGACTGCGTGTACTTGATCTGGTATTCGAACCGGCCGACCGCCTGCCGCACGATCTGGAACTGGAATTTCCCCTGGTCGGCCTTGGGGTTCTTGGAGCCGAGGCAGCGGGCACGAAGCTGGGCGAGCTTCTCCTCCGTGTACTCATAGATCGTGCCGGTGAACGTGAGAGTCACGTCCTCGACGTAACTGCCTTTGAAGTTCGCGTTGAGGAGGTTGGCCCAACCGGCCGAGAGCCCGAACGATTTCTGGTCCCGGATCGCGAATGCGGCGTTGTCGAGGTTCTCCTCGATACCGTCCTTGTCGAACGGAGCCCGGCAGCGCACGACGTTGAGCTTGAGCAGTTTCTCGCCGGTCCGCTGGAACGTGCGCTTGTCGAAATGACCGCGCGCGATGGTGCCGGGCGTGTAGGCCGCGAGCGGCGGGCTCATGCGGTAGACGTTGAGATTGTCCGCGATGGCGTCGGCCCGCGCATTCGCGCTCAGGCCCGTGATCGCAATTAAGCACGCCAGACCAAGCCGCATTGGCTTACACATTCTACTCACCCAACTGACCCCGCGAAACGAGGGCGGATGTTAGGCGGGCAGGGGGGCATCCCGCAATCGAGCGCGGCAAATGTTCGGCCGGTGTGCCGGGATTGTCACGGCTCTGAGCAAAGCCGGCGCGCATAGAACGAAGCGGCCCGGCGATGAACGCCGGGCCGCAAGTGTTTCATCATCTTGACCGGACGCGTCAATTGACGCGCGTGACCTCGACCAGATTGTCGGAGTACGTCGGCGCGCGACCGAGGCCCGACCAGGCGTCCGACGAGATCGAGTTCACCGATCCGTCCGAACGGTTGAGCGAGCGCCAGTATCCGAGCGTCGCGACGACGATGCCGGGATTGACGTCATCGGTGACCCGCGCCACGCCCTGGAAGTCGCCGCGGTTGTTCGCGACGCGCACCGGATCGCCTTCGCGGATGTTCCGCTTCTCGGCGTCCTGCGGCGAGATCATCACGAACTGCTCGCCCTGGCCGCGGATCTTGTGCGGCTCGTTGGCGTAGCACGAGTTCAGGAACCCGTGGCTCTTCGGCGAGATGATGTTGAGCGGATACTTCTTGGCGAGTTCAGGCAGCGCCTCGGCCGTCTCGCGCGGAGCGACATAGCCGGGCAGCGGATCGACCGGCGATCCGTCCTGCTCGCCGTCGTACATGGCGCGGAACGGGCCCGCGACGAAGTTCTTCATGTCGTCAGGCAGCAGCACCTCGACCTTGCCCGAAGGCGTCGGGAAGCGGCCTTCCGCGTGCGGCGTGCGCGTGTCCGCCGAGCCGACGTCGATTTTGAAGAAGCCGTGCTCCTTGAAGTAATCCATGCCCACGCCGGACATTTTCGGGTCGGCCCAGTTGATGTACTCGGCGCAGAGTTCGCTGTCCGTCATCTTGAAGACCGGATCGTCGAAGCCCATTTCGGCCGCGAGCAGCCGCCACATGTCGCTCGTCGGCTTGCACTCGCCCGGCGGTTCGACGGCCTTCTGATTGTACGTGAAGTAGAACGTGCCCCACGACCACATCATGTCCTCGGCTTCGCCGGCCATGGCGGCGGGAAGAATGATGTCGGCGTACTTCGCCGTGTCGGTGATGAAGTGCTCGGCGACGACCGTGAACAGGTCCTCCCGCTGCAGGCCCGCGACGATCTTGTTCGTCTCCGGCGTCTGGCTGACGGGATTGGTGCAGAACACGAACAGCGACTTGATCGGCGGATCGAGTTTCATGTTGCCGGTCAGCGCATCGCCGAGCCGCAGGTTGTTGACGACGCGCGTGCCGGGTTTGATGAAGTCAGGTCGCGCCGCCTTGACCCAATCGACCGGGAAGTCCCACAGCGGCAGCTGCAGCATGCCGCCGCCCACATGGCGCCAGGAACCGGCGAGGGCGGGAAGCGCATAGATCGCGCGCGAGGCCTGGGCACCGCCCGCCGAGCGCTCGATGGCGACGCCGATGCGGATGGCGGAGGGCTGCGCCGTCGCGAACTCGTAGGCGAACTTCCGGATGTCGTCGGCTTTGACGCCCGTAACCTTTTCCACATAGTCGGGCGTGAAGTCGGCGGCGCGCGCCTTCAGCTCCGGGAAGCCCTTCACGTAGTTGTCGACGTAATCCTGGTCGACGACGCCCTGCTCGATCATCGAATTGATGATGCCGAGCGCGAGCGCGCCGTCCGTGCCCGGCTTAGGGCAGATGTGCCAGTCGCCGGCCTTGGCCGTGCGCGACTTATAGGAATCGACCACGACGATTTTCGCACCGCGCTTCTGCGCCTCGAGCACGAACGGCCAGTGGTGCAGGTTGGTCGAGATCGTGTTGCACGCCCAGATCACGATGTACTTCGAATGCACGAAGCTTTCCGGATCGACGCCGCCTGTCGGCCCGTGCGTCATCAGCCAGGCCGTCGAGGAGCCCGACGTGCAGAACGTCTTCTCGTTCACCGTCGTGCCGAGTCGATTGAAGAAGGGGTCGCCGGAGTTGATGCCCTGCACGAGGCCCATGTTGCCGAGGTAGCTGTAAGGCATGATCGCCTGCGAGCCATACTCGGAGACGATCGCGCGCCACTTGTCGCCGATCGTCTTGATCGCTTCGTCCCAGGTGATGCGCTCGAAGGTGTTGCCGCCGTTCGGACCGGAGCCCTTGGCGCCGACGCGGCGCAGCGGATACATCAGCCGGTCTGGGTTGGCGTGATGGTCGTGGAAATCCTTCAGCTTCACGCACAGGCCGCCGCGGGTGAAGGGATGGTTCTTCTTGCCGCGAACCTCTACGAGCTTGCCGTCGCGCACATGGTAATCCATGGCGCAGGTATCTGGGCAGTCGTGGGGACAGGCGCCGTGAAAAATCTCGGATTTCAGCTGCTCGTTCATGCGTTTCCTCCGCCGCAATGTCTGCATGGCCCGTCTTTTGTCGTCCTCGCCGAGGACGCTGGGGCTCTATGCATTTCTGCGACACTCTGACACCTGAGCCGCGGATCATCAACCATCGTGTTGGCGGTTGTGAACCGGCTTTAGCTTCTGAAAAAGCTTGCCTATCCGGCGCATTTGCGCGCCTGCTGACGAGCGCAATGCGCGTGCGAATATAGCGCCTTACGGCGCGCACGATCCGTCAGTGCGATGCGTCGCGCCGCGCGGATCCGTGACCGTGCCGCCCGCGGCATCGACGTAAGCCGGCCCGATGGGCACCTTGCCGTGGCCGCCCGGGATATCGAGCACATAGGTCGGCATCGCCAGCCCCGACAGCCGCTGGCGCAGCGCGTGCATGAGGGCCTGCCCTTCGGCGACGCTCGTGCGGAAGTGCGCGGTGCCGGGCGCAAGGTCGCCGTGGTGAAGATAGTAGGGTTTCACGCGCGCCTCGACGAACGCGCGCATCAGCGCTTCGAGCGTGTCCACGGTGTCGTTCACCCCACGCAAAAGCACGCTCTGGCTCACGACCGGAATGCCCGCATCCACCAGCCGCGCGATGGCGGTTCGCGCCGCGCCGGTCAGTTCGCGCGGATGGTTGGCATGCAGCGCCACGTAGACAGTCGCATTGTCGGTGCGGAGGGCTTCGACCAACTCAGCCGTCACCCGCTCCGGCGCAACGACCGGCACGCGCGTGTGCCACCGGATGATCTTCACATGCGCAATCGCGCCAAGCGCCTGCGTCACGGCCGCGATCCTGCGGGGCGACATCACGAACGGATCGCCGCCGGTGATGATCACTTCCCAGATTTCGGGATGCGCGCGGATGTAGCCGAACGCGGTCTCAAGTTGGTCTGCTGTCAGGTTGGCCTCCGCACTGGGGCCAACCATCTCGCGGCGGAAACAGAACCGGCAATAGACGGGGCACACGCCCACGATCTTGAGCAGCACGCGGTCGGGATAGCGATGCACGATCCCTGTGACGGGGCTCTTCGCGAAATCTCCGATCGGATCGGCGCGCTCTTCCGCGCGCGTGTCAAGTTCACGAACGTCCGGCACGAACTGCCGCGCGATCGGATCGTCGGCGTCCTTCGTGTCGATCAGCTCCGCCATCGCCGGCGTGATCGCGATCGCGTAACGCGCGCCCACCTGCTCGATGCCGGCTTCCGCGCTTGCGGTCAGCAGGCCCGCATCGACGAGGTCCGAAGCGGAGGCGAGGGATTTGCGCAAATGCGTCATGCGGGTGGCCAGCGGTCGGTATCGTGATCGGGATGCTGAAAGGAAACGAGATCGGCGAGGAACGCCGCCGCATCATGATCGGCCTGGGTCGGCATCTGCGGCAACGCAGGCACATCGTCGACAAACGCGAGCTTGGCTTCGACACCCCATTGTATCTGGGGCGCGATGTCCTGCGGAGCATCGAAGGCGCCGATGGCGATGGCGACTCCGTCCGGCGCTTCGTAGGTGAGCGGCGTGCCGCAGTCAGCGCAAAAGCCGCGACGCGCCGCGTTTGAAGATTGGAACAGCTTCGGCGCACCACGCGTCCACGTGAGCGTGCCCTCGCGCACCGACACCAACGGCGCATAGAAGCTGCCGAACGCCTTCTGGCACATCCGGCAGTGGCAAACCGATGCATCGCCGAGCGGCCCGTCGACGCGGAAGCGCACCGCGCCGCACTGGCATCCGCCAGAGCGAGGCTGGCATCCGCCAGAATGGAAGTGGCCCCCGCCAGAGTGGGACTGGGTCATGACGATGCGTCTCCCTCTCCCCATTCGTCCTCTCGCGAATGGGGAGAGGGTCGGGGTGAGGGGCAGAAGCTGGTGTTATGGAGTGGGCTGCCCCTCACCCTAACCCTCTCCCCGCACGAGCGGTGAGAGGGGAGCAGCGCCCTACTTGCTCTCATCGGCCAGCGGAGTCCAGATCACCTGATCGACGGAGGACGCTCCCGCGGCGAGCATGACGAGCCGTTCGAAGCCGAGCGCGCAACCGGACGCCGCCGGCATGTGCGGCAGCGCTGCCAGGAAATCTTCGTCCAGCGGATAGCGTTCGCCGTAGATGCGGGCCTTCTCATCCATTTCGTGGGCAAGGCGCCTGCGCTGCTCCTCTGCATCCCCCAGTTCGCCAAAACCGTTGGCGAGCTCGACGCCCGAAACATAGAGCTCGAAGCGCTCCGCAACCTCGGGGCGGCCCGGCACCGGCCGCGCCAGCGCCGCCTCGGGTGCTGGGTATTCGTAAAGGATGGTCGGCCGCGGCGCGCCGAGATGCGGCTCGATCCGCTCGACCAACACGCGCGAGAAAATGTCGGACCAGGTGTCGTCGGATGCGGTGCGAATGCCGGCAGCAGTGGCGCGCTCCGCCAGTCGCGTACGCCCCTCCGCGACGCTGACCGTATCGAGCAGCGGAAACCCCGCAAAACACCGGAAAGCCTCGTCGAGAGAAATCCGCTCGAGCGCGCCGCCGATGTCCGCCTCGCGTCCACGAAACGTCCAGTGCATTCGTCCGGCCGTTTCGGCAGCGATGGCGAGCATCGCCGCGCAGTCGTCCCAAAGGGCCGTGTAGGGTGCGCCGGCGCGATACCATTCGAGCATCGTGAACTCGGAGGCGTGCAGCGCGCCCCGCTCGCGGTTTCGGAACACCGGTGCGAACGCGAAGATTTTCTGCTCCCCGGCGGCCAGCAGCTTCTTCATCGCGAATTCGGGCGAGGTGTGAAGGTAGAGCGGATGGCGGTCGAGTGCGGTCCCGATTTGCTCGGTGGCGAACGCGTGCAGATGCGTTTCGTTGCCGGGAGAAACCTGCAGCGCTCCGGCGTCGATCTCTTCGAATCCCTGATCCGCGAACCAGGCCCGCAGCGCGGCCTTGATCCGGTTGCGCAACACCAGCAACGGCCGCCGGTCCCGGTGCCGCTCGGCATCCCACCAGGGGGAGGGTGCTGTCATCTTGTCCGATCCTTCGGCCTGGCCAGGTTTCACGCGCACGAGTTTTCAAGCCAAAACGTTTCGGGTGCACCTTACTGACCGCCTCGCCGCCGTCTCAAGACGAATCCTCAAACCCTGTGGCTGCCGCGACGCGGCACCTTGCGACGCCCATGATGCGGAGCGTAACATCCGACGACGCATGAGATGCGTGTGGGGGGCACCATGAGCACGACATCCGCGACGGCCACGGAGCAGGGATTGCCCGCGCTCGATTCCCCGACCGTCGCGGCCGCCGGTGTCACGCTTGCCTTTGCTGTCCTGGCCGGCATTGCGATCGGCAACCTGCCTCAGAACGGCAGCCTCGGCGGGGCGCTCGATGCGCTCAAAAACGTCGTCTATATGCTGACGGTCCCGCTGTTCGATCTGTCGCGGCGGCATTTCGCCAAGCGCGCCACGCGCGTCGCGGCTGCGCCAACCTCGGCGGCCGAAGGCAAAGCGCCGGCCGAGCGTCCAAGCGTCCTGCGCACGGCGTTCGTCACCGCCCTCGTCATTTTCATCCTTGCCGAACTGATCGGCTGGCTCCTGGGCCTCGCGATGGCGATGACATGCAATGAACTCGGCCATCAGCCCGCGACCAGCGCGTTCGGAGTCTGCCTGGCGGAGGGCGTCGACGCGTTTATGAACGTCTTGATTGCGCCGATCATGGTCATGATCGCGGCCGCCGCGGGATGGCTCTGGCGCGGCTTGGTGCAATCTCGCTTCTGGGTCGCGCTTCTGATCTTCATGGTCGCGGTCGCGGCTCTCTTCGCCCTCGACTTCTTCATCATGCTTCAACAGACCACCCCCGCGACCGAAGCCGTCCGCGCCGACTACGCCGAGTTCGGGCCGGTGCGGCAGGTTGGCCTTGAGGTCTCGATTTTGACGGTGGGCCTGCTGATGGGATACGGCGCGCGCCGCCTATGGCAGGACCTGACGCGACGCATTGGCTAGCTGCCAACGGGACGCACCGGGCGAGAGATTGGCCCTGGGGCCCTTGGCCTCGCACCCGATCCAGAGTAAGAGACCCCCATATTTCCTGCCTGCACGGACGTTTTGTGGCGAAGTGGCCTTAACGGAGGCCGTCGGGCGCGGCCAGAACTTATGGAGAAGACCCGTGGTCAAAGTTATCGCCAGCTCGATCCGCAAGGGTAACGTTCTCGATCTCAACGGCAAGCTCGCCGTCGTCATCACCGCCGAGAACATTCACCCGGGTAAGGGCACGCCCGTCACGCATTTGGAACTGCGCCGCATCGCCGACGGCGTGAAGGTGACGGAGCGCTATCGCACCACCGATCAGGTCGAGCGCGCCTACCTCGACGAGAAGGACTACAACTACCTCTACGAGGACGACATGGGCTTCAATTTCATGCAGCCCGAATCGTTCGATCAGATCCTCGTCTCCAAGGACGTCATCGGCGACCAGGCCGTTTGGCTCCAGGAAGGCATGACCTGCAGCGTCTCGCTGTTCGACGGCAATCCGATTGCGATTGAGCTGCCCGCCCGCGTCACCTTCGAAATCATCGAGGCGGATCCGGTCGTGAAGGGGCAGACGGCGTCGTCGTCGTACAAACCTGCAAAGCTCGCGAACGGCGCTCGCGTCATGGTGCCGCCGCACATCGGGACTGGCACGCGCGTCGTGGTCATGACCGTCGACGGCTCGTATGTCGAGCGCGCGAAGGACTGATCTCTCGCATCTGGTCTAGCATCTAGAGGGGCGCTACAGCCCCGGCGGGAACGCGAACGGACCCCAAGGTCCCCACGGATACGCGTAATGGCGCCCGTGCTTGCGCGAGTAGTAGGCGCGGCGCCACTTCCGCTCGGAATACGCCCGGCGCGCGTCGGCGCGATCTTTGCTGCCGTAGGAATATTTGTAGGACCGGCCGCGATCGTCGCGATCGGCCAGCGCGGACGTGGTGGGAGCAACAGCCATGATCAGCGTTGCGGCCGCGGATGCGGCGAGAACGGTGGCGTACCGCATGGCATGACCTCCAGGGTTCGGCCTAACGACTATACCGGCTAAACGCACGGCCTCCCATTACGTTCGCATGCCGTCTGACGGCTCGTCCGGCGAGAACTCGTCGTCCGGTCCATAAGCGCCATAGTCGTCGTCATCACCGCCGTCTTCGTCAGAATCTCCATGTCGGCCATAGTGATCCGAAGGCCCGTCATCCTCATCGTCGTTGTCGTCCTGGTCGCCGTAGGTACGGCCGTCCGCGCGAAAGTCGTCGCCGCGATAATGCTCGCGAGGGTCCGCAGACACGGGCGTGGCGATCGAAGCGGGTATGGCAATCATGAGCACAAGAAGTAGCGGCGCAATTCTGGTCATGAGGGACCTCCTGAATACCGCCGCGACGGAGCGCGGCTGCCCCCGTCTAAAACCTGACCTGTGTCTAAAACTTGATGAGCGTCGCCGGTTCCTTTTCCCCGCTGCGCTGGGCGGCGATCTGCTGCACGCGCGGCACGATGTCCGCGGCGTCAACGGCGACGCTGAACGGCACTTCCAGGCCGGCGCGGATGAAGGCTTCGCTCTGCATGTGCGTGAGCAGCTCGAGGAACGGCGTCCAGAACCCATCGATGTTCGCGACGACGATCGGCTTGTTGTGCTGGCCCAACTGGGCCCACGTCATCTGCTCGACGAGTTCTTCGAGCGTGCCGATGCCGCCGGGCAGCGCGACGAACGCGTCGGAGCGCTCGAACATGAGTTTCTTGCGCTCGTGCATATCGGCCGTGACGACGAGGTCGGTCACCTCCTTGAGCATGTGCTCGCGCACGGTCAGGAAGTCCGGAATGATGCCGGTGACCTTGCCGCCCGCTTCGAGCGTCGCCCGTGCAACCTCGCCCATGAGGCCGAGGCCGCCGCCGCCGTAGACGAGGGCGATATCGTTTTTGGCGAGCGAACGGCCGAGCGTGCGGGCGGCCTCCGCGTAGATCGGCGAGCGTCCGGGGCCCGAGCCGCAATAGACGCAGATGCTGCGCACGGTGCTCGAATGGCCGGCGGGGGATGGCCGGGCGGCTCGCGCCGCCGCAGCTGGAGCCGTGCCATTCGCGAGGTCGTGATGTGAGGGAAGGGGAGTGAAACTATTTTCGCTTTTCAAATGTTTTTCCTTGTTGGAGCGGCGCCGGATAAACCTGCGCCGGGTCTTTCATAACATGGTGGCTCCACCGCACTTTGCAAATGAGAGCACGCCCCTAATGAGGCGGGCGCACGGCGGACAGGCCCTTTGGCCCGCGTAACCATAAAACCGCCAGTTAACTCCATTACGAAACGGGTGGGATTCGGCGCGGGCTCTTGTCCGCGATGGGGTAGAGTGCCGTAATATATGGGCCCGGCGTCTAGGAACGTGGTTCCGGCGGGTAAAAGGACGTGAGTGAGTTCGAGTGCGCGTGCGAAGGCTGAAATCTGCAAAATTGGCGAATGTGAGCGGCCGTTCGATGGGTCCGGCGGCTTTCGTCGTGGCTGTGCTGGCGCTCCTGCCCCTGGCCGGCGCGGGGGCTGCGGGCGAGGGCGAGGCTGCGGCGGCCAAACCTGCGGCGACGCCTGCCCAAACTCAGGCCGCGCCCGCCGCCGTCGATTGGCTCGAACGCGCCGCGCGGATCTACCAGGAAGAAATCGTCGCCAGGCTGGCCGTGCCGCGTCAGCCTGCTGCCAACGAAACCGTTGCGGGCGATAGCGATGACCGGGCGCCTCCGGGCGGGATTGCCGGCGCGCTCCGGCAAAGCGTGGCAGCGGCGCTCTCCTACATTTCATTCTGGGTGCAGCAGGCCAACGCCGTTCTGGGCGGTCCGCTCACCGAGCTGGCCTACGGCGTCGTCGGCACGCCGGCCGAGCGGGCTGCCCGCGAGGCCGATCAATTCGTCGAGGCGAGACGGCAGGCGGACGAGCATTGGAAACGCGCGGTCGCGCGCGCTGACGCGGCGGCTGCCGCGCGCCGCGTGGCGGGTCCCGGCGATTCGACGGGTGAAACGCCGGCCGAAGCCGAATTGAGGCGCGCCGAAGCGCGCAAAGCCGAACTGGCGAAAATCAAGGAAGACCTCGATCGGCGCATCTCCGAAGGGCTAAAGAAGCTCGAAGAGTTCCAGAAGCAGGAACGAGAGCGCCAGAAGATCGGCCTGCTCACGCCGCCTGCCGGACCGGATGCGGCCGAGCGCGCAGCGTCGGATGCCGAAAAGACGCGCGTTGCGGCTGAGGAGGAGCGGGCGCGCGCCGAGGCCGAGGCGGCGCAAAAGGCCGAGGAGGCGGGTCGCGCCGAGCAGGCGCGCCAACGAATGGTAGCCGAGCAGGCGCGCCAACAAAAGGTAGCCGAAGAGGCGACTAAGCAAAAGGCAGCCGAGCAGGCGCAGCAGCAAGCGGCAGAGAAAGGCCAGCGCGAAGCGGCAGCGAAAGCGGAACAGGCGCGACTGGCTCAGGACGAAGCGCGCAAGCTGGCGGAAGCGGAACTGGCGGCGCGCAAGGCCGAGGAGGCACGACGCTGGGAAGCGCAGGCCGCCGAGGAAAAACGACAGGCGGATACGAAAGCCGAAGCGGCTCGCGTTGCTAAGGACGCGGCTCGCGTTGCCGAGCAAGCCCGTCTTGCCGATGAACAGCGTGTCCGCGCCGAGCGCGAGGCGACAGAGCAACAGTATAAGCAAGCCGCCGAGGCCGAGCAGACGCGCCAAGCGGCAGAGGACGCGCGCCGGCGCGCCGACGCCAAAGCAGCCGAGCAGCGCGTCACCGAAGCACGCGAAGCGCAGGCCAAGCAGCGCTGGGCCGAAGCCCGCGCCGTTCCGGATAAGCGGCAGGCGGTCGAACCCGGCGCCGCCAAACGTACCGAGCCGCAACCGGCAGACCCCAAAGTGGCCGCGGCTCAATCGGCGGCGCCACAGGCGGCCGAAAACCCGGATGAAGCCGTCCGGCGACGCGGCGGAGACCTGCAAGCGTCCACGGGCAAGGAGGAGGCTGCGCGTCCGGTTCAGGTCGCGGACAACGCGGCCCCGAACGTCCGTCATCGCCGGACGGCCGCAAAGAAGGCTGACGTGCAGAGCGTCAGTCGCAAGAAAAAGCTCGCGTCGTCGCGTAGCCCTCGGCGCGACGTCGCCGGGCGCTGCATCCGCAAGAAAACAGCGCGCGCCGGCGGACGCCGCATCCATGTGGTTGAACGCGGCGAAACGCTGTGGACGATCTCCCGGCGCTACATGAAAAAAGGCGGGCGCTACGACGATATCCGCAGCGCGAACGGCCGTAAAATTCGCGATCCCGACCGCATCTATCCTTGTCAACGTCTACTGCTGCCCGCGCGCGCATAGCGCAGCCGGGCGCCGCGGCGCCGGTGTCGACGCGGCACCTGTGCCAAAATGCGCGTAAACAGGGCATCCCGGCAATCGAACGGCCCGCGACTGGTCACGGCACGCCAAAGAAGCTAAGTCTCCGCCGCCGGCCGCGTGCGAGCATCCAGCTGCGCCGCGCCGGTGATCGGCACGCGCGCGCCATCCGTAACGATCGAGAGATATGAGACCAACATCCGTCGCGACATCGTCGGCGAGCCGCAGCGAGCGCCCTGAGTTGCTCGGCCTGTCGGCTGACGCCAACCACTGGACCGTTCTTAAAAACCTGCTGCCTTTCATCTGGCCGCACGGTCGCCGCGACCTGCGCATGGAAGTGGCGGGCGCCTTTGTCGTGCTCGTCGTGGCCAAGCTGATCACCGTCGCCGTACCCGTCGCCTTCAAATGGGCGACCGATTGGCTGGCGCTCGATTTGGCGAAGCCCGAGGTCGCCGCGTCCAAAGGTCTCGCGCTCGGCATCGCCATGCTGATCGTCGCCTACGGCGCGGGCCGCGTCTTGATGATGGTGCTGAACCAGGTCCGCGATGTTCTGTTCACGCGCGTCGGCCAGCACGCCATTCGCGAGCTGAACAACCGCACGTTTCGCCACCTGCACAAGCTCTCCCTGCGCTTCCACCTCGAACGGCGCACGGGCGGCCTGTCGCGCGTC
Source organism: Hyphomicrobium sp. (assembly GCF_051860585.1). Lineage (GTDB taxonomy): Bacteria > Pseudomonadota > Alphaproteobacteria > Rhizobiales > Hyphomicrobiaceae > Hyphomicrobium_C. Next base: position 85,735 of record NZ_JBHYDS010000005.1, on the reverse strand, counting down.
ATCGAGCGCGGCACGCGCGGCATCGACCTCATCATGCGCATGGGCGTCATGCAGCTTGCGCCCACCGTGATCGAGCTCGTCCTCGTCGCCGGCCTGCTGGTCTACTACTTCGACTGGACCTACGTGCTCATTCTGATGGTCACCGTCGCCGCCTACATGTGGTTCACGTTCTCGGCCTCCGAACGGCGCATCGCCATCCGCCGCGAGATGAACGAAAGCGATACCGAAGCCAATACCAAGGCCATCGACAGCCTCCTCAACTTCGAGACGGTCAAATACTTCGGCAACGAGGAGGCCGAGGCGCGCCGCTACGACGTGTCGATGGCGCGCTACGAGAAGGCGGCCGTCAAAACCTACTATTCGCTCGGCTATCTCAACTCGGGACAGGCCGCCATCTATACGCTGGGCATGACGCTCGTCATGTGGCTGGCCGCGCGCGGTGTGATGGCGGGAACGCACACGGTCGGCGATTTCGTGCTGATCAATGCCGTGCTGATTCAGCTTTATCAGCCGCTGAATTTCATGGGCATGGTCTACCGCGAGATCAAGCAAGGCCTCGTCGATCTCGAGACGATGTTTTCGCTCCTCGCCGTCAAGCCGGATGTCGAGGACAAGCCGGGCGCGACGGAGCTTGTCGTCCGCGACGGCACCGTTCGGTTCGAGAACGTGTCGTTCTCCTACGACGCGGACCGGCGCATCCTGCACGACATTTCCTTTGAGGTGCCGGCCGGCAAGATGGTGGCGATCGTCGGCCCGTCAGGCGCCGGAAAGTCGACCATCTCGCGCATCCTGTTCCGCTTCTACGATATCGACAAAGGCCGCGTCACGATCGACGGCCAGGACATCCGGGACGTCACGCAGCAATCGCTGCGCCACGCCATCGGCGTGGTGCCCCAGGATACCGTGCTCTTCAACGATACGATCCTCTACAACATCCGCTACGGCCGCCCCGGAGCGCCGGACGCGGACGTGCACGAAGCCGCGCGTCTCGCCCAGATCGATACCTTCATCGCCACGCTGCCGCAGGGCTACAAGACCATGGTGGGCGAACGCGGCTTGAAGCTCTCGGGTGGCGAAAAGCAGCGCGTCGCCATCGCACGCACGATCCTCAAGGGGCCGCCGATCCTGATGCTGGACGAGGCGACCAGCGCGCTCGACAGCCATACGGAAAAGGAGATCCAGGACGCGCTCGACCGCGTCGCCGTGGATCGCACGACGCTCGTGATCGCTCATCGTCTCTCGACGATCGTGCACGCGGATTCGATCATCGTGCTCGACAAGGGGCGCCTGGTCGAGCAGGGCACCCATGCCGAATTGATCGCCAGCAACGGGCTGTATGCGAGCCTCTGGAGCCGCCAACGCCAGGCCGAGAAGGCGCGCGAGGAATTGGCCGCGGCGCTTGAAGCCGATGCGGCCATGATCTCCCCGCCCCTCGAAGGCGAACCACCGTCCGCGACAGAGTCGCGGACGGCAACTCCGGTAACGGAGCCCAGTCCTTTTGAATGACGTCTACTGAGCGATCTTCGCCTTCAGTTCCTCGAAGCGCTTGGTCGCCGATCCGGCAGGCTTGTAGCTTTCGAGCTGCGCCTTGTTGGTCTGGTCGCCGGCCACCACGGCGCCGATCATGCCCATCGGATAATGCGGCAGGCACTTGATGCCGTAGATGCCGGGCTTGTCGATGGTCAGCACGGCTTCCTGGTTGAGGTCGCCCTTGAACTCCGCCGCGCCCTCTGGCCAGAGGTCGGGGATCATTTCGGCGTTGTGCCCCTTGTTGGTCGGCACGAACTTCACGGTATCGCCAACCTTGGCGTGGACGACCTCCGGTTCGAACAGCATGAATTTGCCTTTGCCGTTCGCATTCATCATTTTGACGACATGCTCTTCCGACGAGGCGCTGCCGGCGAACGACCCGGCAGTCATGAGTGCAACGGCTGCTACAAGTGACGTACGTAAGATCATGGTTCCCTCGGGTTTCTGATTCTTGATCAAAAAAGTATAGAATATGAGCGTGCCTGTCAAATCGCGCATTCGCCGCGCCGGAGAACCATCGGCTTGTCTTGGCAAGACGTGCACGGAGGTCTCTTGTAAGGTCGTGTCGAGAGACGTGAGGCGGGCGTGACGGGAAAAATCACCGAAGGAATTGAGCATGCGTGGCAACGCATGCGCGCTGCTGTCGCGCACATTGGACCGCCGGCCGTGCGCCTGCTGCGTTCTTTCGGAGCATGGATCGCGGCCGCGATCGGCCTCGTGTTTCAAGTCGTTCTAGCCCTCATTCTCCTGTTCGAGGAATGGGGGTGGCGTCCACTGGCGGACGCGCTCGCCTGGCTGGCCCGGTTCAAGATCTGGGCACGCGCCGAACGCGCGATTGCAAGCCTGCCGCCGTACGGCGCTCTCGCAGTGCTGGCGCTGCCGACATCGGTGCTGTTTCCGCTGAAGCTGCTTGCCGTCTATCTCGTCGCGCAAGGAAAGCTCGTCGCGGCGGGACTTCTGTTCGTCGGCGCGAAGATCGCCTCGACCGCGCTCATCGCACGTCTCTTCATGCTGACCCGTCCCGCGCTGATGCAGCTCGGCTGGTTCGCGTCCGCCTACAACTGGATCATGCCGTGGAAGGAAGAGGTGTTCGCCCGCATTCGCGCCTCCTGGGCGTGGCGGTACGGGCGGATGGTCAAAAACCGCGTCCGCTTGGAGGCGAAGCAGGCTTGGACGCGGCTCAAGCCGAAGGTCGTGCTGGTCGTGGATCGCGTGCGCCTCGCCGTGCGTCACGCCTTCGGGCGGGCGTGAGGATGTGAGAGAGAAGTTACCTCCGAATATCGCTCTCAAGATCGGCGAGATCGACGAACTGGTCGGCCTGCCGGCGCAACTCATCGGAAACCATCGGCGGTCGAGTGGCCACTGTCGATAGAACGCTCACGCGCTTGCCGTTGATTTGCACCATCTCGACAAGGCGACGGAATTCGCCGGCCCCCGAAATGATCACGATATGATCGAGGGATTGAGCGAGTTGCATGATATCGACAGCGACCTCGACCATCATGCTGCTTTTCGCAGTGCGCCGGCTCAATTCGCAATCGGCCTTCGCGTGCTTTCTAACGGTTGTGTATCCGTTGTAGTCGAGCCAATCGAGAAGCGGGCGGAGAACGCAATCGCGCTCGTCCGTGATGATTGTGTAATAGAGTGCGCGCACCAGATGCGCCCGGTCGCGAAACAGATCGAGAAGACGTTTGAAATCGATCGGGATGTCGAGCGCCTTGCACGCGGCATGCAGGTGGAAGCCGTCTATGAACAGCCCGACGCGGTCCGACGGGGCGAGGAGCATTGTGTCGAGGGCGCTGCTGTTTTGTCGCTCGCGCCGGTCGGATTCGGTAATTGTGCGCGCCATATAGCGTTAAAAACTCGATCTTCAAGGTTGCTAAAAAAGTCTGCCGCGCGCTTTGCGAGCTCCACTCGAGCCGGACGCACGACAGCATCGCCGGCGAAGTAAGCGTGCGACTGACGCGACGCCCGGCTCAAGGGGGCTGGGTCTTCTGCGCCGTTTCGAGCGCCTCCCCCCGATCAGATCGGACCCAGCAATTCGTCGGCGGCTCTCGATCACGAAAGAGCAAGAAGGGGTGCGTCTCCTCCAAGCAGATATGATCTTGAACGTCGAAAGCCGCCGGTCTCGCATCGAAATGTCTCGCATCGAAATCGCGAGATCACCTAGCCGATGATTGTACGGATGGCCGTCGAGGCGCCATCCCCAGTTTGGGGGAGACTCTTACGGAATAGATATTATACTTGACGTACCACGCCCAATCTCCTATGCTGATTTGGATAGGAGATACCGCCATGTCTGACGTTCTCTCGCACAAGCGCTTTCACGACGAGGAAGCGGCGTACAAGTGGGTCGAAGCCCACCTCTGGCCGCACGGCCCCGAGTGCCCGCGCTGTGGCGGCACCGAGCGCAACACCAAGCTCCAGGGGAAGAGCACGCGCATCGGCACGTACAAGTGCAAGGACTGCCGCAAGCCCTTCACCGTCAAGGTTGGCACGATCTTCGAAGACAGCCACATTCCCATGCGCATGTGGCTGCAAGCGATCGCTCTCATGTGTGCGAGCAAGAAGGGCATTAGCGCGAACCAGCTTCACCGCATGACGGGCCTCACGCTCAAAAGCGCGTGGTTTATGAGCCATCGCATTCGTGAGGCGATGCGCGTTGGCGGTCTTAAGCCGCCCATGAGCGGCGATGGCGGCGTTGTCGAGGTCGACGAGACGATCTATGGCCGCACGTCAACGCACCCCAAAGGTCGTGCGCAGGGTCGTGGCTTCTACAATGCCATCCACAAGAACGTTGTTCTGTCGCTTGTTGAGCGTAACGGCGAGGTGCGTAGCTTCCACGTCGTGGGCAGCACCATCAGTCAGGTGATCCCGCTGGTGAATGAGAACATCGCGAAGGAAGCGATTGTCATGACGGACGGCGCGCCGATCTACGCGAACAGGCTTGGCAAATTTGCCAGCCACGATCGTGTGGACCACAGCGCGAAAGAGTACGTCCGTTACGAAGAAGGCCGCCCCGCGGTCCACACAAATACGGTCGAGGGCTATTTCAGCCTCTTCAAGCGCGGAATGCGCGGTATCTACCAGCATTGCTCTGAGAAGCACTTGCACCGCTATCTTGCTGAGTTCGATTTCAGGTATAATGCGCGCGTTGCGTTGGGTGTGGACGACAACCAGCGTGCCGCTAAGGCGCTCGTCGGTGCAAAGGGAAAGCGGCTCACGTATAAAGCCGCTGATAGGCCCTAACCCCGATCATGAGAAGCGTATAGCGGCCCGGAAATCGAGGGCCGATGCCAAAAAGAAAAGAACCTGAATTGACGCCCGCCGAGCAATCGAAGCGGTTTAACCAGGCCGCACGATCGGCGGGCGTCACAGAGTCAGAGGAAGAGTTCGGCGCGGTCTTCGCGAAGGTCGCACGCGGCGAACCTGCGACTAAGCCAAAGGCAAGCCGTTCTCGTCGAGGCGGGAAGCCACCTTCTGCATGAAACCCTTTGTTAGAGCGAATAGGTGCGTTGCCTCGTCATCAGTATAAGTGCTTTCGATATGCATCGTGTCGTCGCGGCACCCGTTTTTGATTGCAACAAGCATCATATGAGCCCCGTCAAAGAACTTTTTGTCGGCCAAATCTGTCCACTGCCTAAGGTGAGTAAGCTTCTCTCGCGCCTCGATCTCGGTCTTGATCACGTCCAGAGCAGCGCCCCATGCCTTGTGTTGACCTTTCGTCGGCCTCGGCAGACCAAGGCTCGTGCGAATACTTTCGAGCCCGATCTCTACGAGCCGCATTAGGTGGAACACGCAGGCCGTCGGCCTCTCAAGGGCTAGGCATTTTCCGGCCTCCGCAATCTCATGTCGGCCCCTCCTTTTGAACTTGAGATCAACATCGCCTCCGAAAAGCGGTGTGCTCTGGTCGTAAAGGTCAACTTTGTGACCGGGGACTATCAATGCGTTGCGCTCTTCGAGATCGGTTGGAATGCGGTTGCAAAGGTTACCTAGCGTGCTTTGAAGCCACTCCGTGTCCAAAGCCGAATAGGTTGCGCCCTCATTGTCGGTTGTCGCCCTGTCCAGCACAGCGAGCACCGCTTTCACATCAACAGATATGCCCCTCAGGCCAAGCTCATCGCCACATTCTTGAATCGCTTTCAAGTGCCCCTTCAACTGCGCCAAATCCGCAAGAGAGAAATGCACACTCGCTGGTGACGGTAGGTTCGCGGTCATCGTGTTGATGTTCGAAACCCAACTCGTAGCCCTAACAAGGTGGCCAGCGTTGATCAGATGCATAATGAGGTCCCGAAGGCTGACCAGCCTGTAGGGCATCTCGTCCCATGACGGCAGCTGACTGGCGCTATTCATCTAGCACCGTCTTGCGTGGTACGTAAAGTATAATATGCCCCTTACGGAATCAAATTGCGACGGATTGCCTGTGCGACGGCATGGGTCCGGGCTCGGACGCCGAGCTTGGATTGGGCCTTCTTGATGTGGCTCCGCACCGTCTCTTCGCCAAGGGCGAGCAGCTCTGCAATTTCGGCGGAGGGGTGTCCGATTGAAAGGAGACGCAGGACCGCCAATTCGCGTGGCGTCAGCGTGACGCCTTTTCCGATCCGGCTGACCTGCGGACCGATGACCTTCTGCAGGCGAATAGCCGCGAACGTGCCGCCCATGAAGAGAATGGCGCGAGCCTCGTCCGATAGGCGCTCGCACAGCACGTTCCGGGACCAGTAGGAAACGACCCAACGCCCACCTACGGGACAATTGAGCCGATCGCGCATGCCGTACTTCAACGCAAGCTCGAACGGCCAGCGGTCAATGGCCAGTGGCTCGATCATCCGCATCAGTTCGGACATCGTGAACGGCGCAAGCGACACCTGGGCGAACAAAAAGCCGTGGCCGGGGTGCGCGCGACTGAGCTCAATGTGTTCGTCCCACCATCCGGCTGGAACGCTTTTATGGAGAAAGACCGTCTTTCCCTTCTCGACGCTCTCCCAGTCGCCCCACTGCAACGGAAACAAGGCCGCGCCCAGTACATTGATTTGGCAGTTTGGGAGCGACACCTTGTGCAGACCATTCAGCACGGCCTCGGGAGTCGCACACTCGTCTATGCCGCAAATGAATTGCAGCATGTCCGCGCCGAGTTTTGAAACATCATCCTGCGTGATCGATGTCTTCATTGGCCGGAGCCGTTTCCCAGTCCCGATGGAGGGACTGCTTTGGAAAATGCGTAGACTGCCTTTTATTACCACGATGATTGAATTCGGTCGCTAGGATGATTTGAGCGAGTGCGAAGGCAATCAAGCGCGAAAGGCGTAAACCATAACCAAATTGGGCTCGCATCCGAAGCGGCCCTGCGCGCGCGGGGGGCGCTACGCAGGGCGCGGGCCGGTCCTGACCGGGGGGCGTTCAGGACCGTCACTGCACGATCTCACTTGTTGCCCGGCAGATCCTTCATTGCTTTGCCGGACAGGCTGTTGTCGCCTGGCTGCGCCGTCTGGGATCCCGTGCCGGTGCCGGAGTTGTTGCCCGGCTGGTCGCGCATTGCCTTGCCGGACTGGCTGTACTCTTCCGGCTTCTTCGTCGGATTGGCGGTTGTGCCGGCAGAATTGTTGCCAGGCTGGTCTCTCATTGCCTTGCCGGAAAGGCTATTTTCTTCGGGCTTCACGGGAGCACCGGCCAGTGCGACGGAACCGGTGAGGGCCAACAGAAGTGCGGCCACCAAAATGGGCTTGCTCATGATCATCTCCATTGTTTGTCGCACCATCGAGGTGCGTGTCAGATGTACGGAGAGAGACGGAGCGGGTTTCAAAAAAGCTGCGCTCAGGCAGCGAAGTTTTCGCGCGTATAGCCCTGCAGATAGAGGAGCGCGGTGAGATCGCCGTGGCGGATAACGGCCCCGTTGTCCGAAGCGCGCGCTTGTGCGGCGAGCATCGGCTTGGCGCGAAACGCGACGCCGAGGCCAGCGGCTGCCAGCATGGCGGCATCGTTGGCGCCGTCGCCGACGGCCAGTGTTTGGATCTGCTCGATCCCATGCGTGTTGGCCAAGCTGCGCAGTGTTTGAGCCTTTGCCTCCGGTCCCACGATCGGCGGTACGACGCGGCCCGTGAGGCGGCCGTTCTCGATTTCGAGCACGTTCGCGATCACGGTGTCGAAGCCGAGACGCTGCGCCACGGGCTCGGCGAAGATCGTGAAGCCGCCCGTGACGAGCGCGGTCTTGCATCCGTTTGCGCGCAGCGTCGCGATTAGCGTCTCCGCGCCCGGCATCGATGTGATGCGTTCGAGGAGAGGATGGAGCTTTGCGATCTCGAGACCGGCGAACAGCGCGACGCGGCGCGTGAGTGAGCCCTCGAAATCCACTTCGCCGCGCATGGCGGCTTTCGTGATTGCTTCGATCTCCGCGCGGCACCCTAAGAGGTCGGCCATCTCGTCGAGCATCTCCTGCTCGATGATGGTGCTTTCCATGTCGGCGCAGAGCAGTGTCTTGCGCCGCGCGGCGTCGCTTTGCAGAACAGCGACATCGACAGGCTGCGGGGAGATGGCGCGCTCGACGGCATCGCGTAACTGGGAAGCGCTCGCCGTCGTCACGATGCGCGCTTCCCACGCCTCACCCGGCGACAGCCATCGCACGCACGCGCCGCAGTCTCCGAAACCGGGAGCGCTGACCGCGCGGAGCGCCTTGGCTACGATCGCTTCACTGAGATGCCTCGATCCCGGCGCGGCAATGAGGACGAGCGTCAGGTCGGACGGCATTCCAATCAAACCTCGGCTTGCGGGAAGGGATGCGGAGGGCGGGCGGCTCGGATAGAAAGCGGCATGACGATACGCGCACCGATATTGATTGCAGGGCCCACCGCTTCGGGCAAGTCCGCTTTGGCGCTGGCTCTGGCCGAACGCCTCGACGGCACGATCATCAACGCCGACGCCATGCAGGTCTATCGCGAGCTGCGGGTTCTGACGGCGCGCCCCGGCGAGGCGGAAACGGAGCGCACACCGCATCGCCTCTACGGGCACGTGCCCGGCGCCGAGGCGTATTCGGCGGCGCGCTTCGCCACCGAAGCCGCGGCCGCGATCGCTGAGGCGCAGCAAGCCGGCCGCGTTCCGATCGTCGTGGGCGGCACGGGGCTTTATTTCATGGCGCTGACAGAGGGATTGTCCCCGATCCCGCCAATTCCGGACGACATTCGCGCGCACTGGCGTGGCCGGGCGGCCGAGATCGGACCGGCGGCGCTCCATGCTGAATTGGCGGAACGCGATCCGGAAATGGCCGCCCGCCTCCGCCCGTCCGATCCGCAGCGTCTGGTCCGCGCGCTCGAGGTGCTGGATGCGACCGGCGTCTCGCTTGCCGGCTGGCAGGCGAAGCCCGGCGAGCCGGTCGTGTGCTGGGAAGAGGGGCGCGCCTTCGTGGTCTCCCGCGAGCGCGACGATCTCAACGCCCGCTGCGACGCCCGCTTCGACGCCATGATCGCCGAGGGCGCGATCGAGGAGGTGCGGGCGCTTCTGCAACTCGGCCTCGACCCGGATTTGCCGGTCATGCGGGCGCTCGGCGTCAAGCCGCTCGCCGATGCGCTTGGCGGGCGGATGAGCGTAGAGGCCGCGTCGGAGGCGGCGAAAACGGAGACGCGCCGATATGTCAAAAGGCAGATGACTTGGCTGAGACGCAATATGATGTCGTGGCAATGGCTAAATGCGCAACAAATGGAAACATTACAGGTGACATTCGACAATTATGGCAAAGTGAGCCGTTGACCGCCCGCCGACTTCTGCTTAGGTTCCGCGCCAACATCGAACCAGGACCGCCCGGCCCGACGCGCCAGGGCGGTCGTCTTATTGCGCGGCTGGAGAATGGATATGACACGGACGATGACGGGCGCCGAGATGGTGATCAAGGCGCTCCAGGATCAGGGCGTCGAGCATATTTTCGGCTATCCGGGCGGCGCCGTGCTGCCGATCTACGACGAGCTGTTCCAGCAGGATAAGGTCAAGCACATCCTCGTCCGTCAAGAAGGCGGCGCGCTGCACGCGGCCGAAGGCTATGCGCGCTCGACCGGCAAGGTCGGCGTTGCGCTGGTGACGTCCGGTCCCGGCGCCACCAACGCTGTCACCGGCCTGACCGACGCGCTGATGGACTCGATCCCGCTCGTCTGCATCACGGGCCAGGTGCCGACCCACCTGATCGGCAACGACGCCTTCCAGGAATGCGATACCGTCGGCATCACGCGGCCCTGCACGAAGCACAATTGGCTCGTGAAGAACATCGCCGATCTGCCGCGCATCCTGCACGAGGCGTTCTACATCGCCAAGGCGGGGCGTCCGGGTCCGGTCGTCGTCGACATTCCGAAGGACGTCCAGTTCGCCAGCGGCAACTACGTCGGTCCGTCGAACATCGCCCACAAGACCTACAAGCCGCGCGTGAAGCCGGAGCCCACCGCCGTGCGCGATGCGGTCGAACTGATGGCGTCCGCAAAGCGTCCCGTGTTCTACACCGGCGGCGGCATCATCAATTCCGGCCCGAAGGCGAGCCAGCTGCTGCGCGAGCTTGTGCGCCTCACGGGCTACCCGATCACGTCGACGCTGATGGGCCTCGGCGCCTACCCGGCGTCCGACAAGCAGTGGCTCGGCATGCTCGGCATGCACGGCACGTACGAAGCCAATCTGGCGATGCACGACTGCGACGTGATGATCAACATCGGCGCGCGCTTCGACGACCGCATCACCGGTCGCGTCGACGCGTTCTCGCCGGGCTCGAAGAAGATCCACGTCGACATCGACCCGTCGTCGATCAACAAGAACATTCGCGTCGATCTGCCGATCGTCGGCGATTGCGCTTACGTGCTGGAAGAGATGCTGCGCGTCTGGAAGACGAAGGCGCCGCAGCTCGACAAGGCCGCGCTGAAATCGTGGTGGAAGGAGATCGATGGCTGGCGGGCGAAAAAGTCGCTTTCGTACCAGAACTCCAAAGATCACATCATGCCGCAATACGCCTGTCAGCGTCTCTACGAGCTGACCAAGGATCGCGACACCTACATCACGACCGAAGTCGGCCAGCACCAGATGTGGGCGGCGCAGTTCATCCATTTCGAGGAGCCGAACCGCTGGATGACATCCGGCGGCCTGGGCACGATGGGTTATGGTTTGCCCGCGGCCATCGGCGCGCAGCTTGCCCACCCGAAGTCGCTCGTGATCGACGTCGCGGGCGATGCATCGATCCTCATGAACATCCAGGAATGCTCGACCGCCGTGCAGTATCACTTGCCGGTCAAGGTCTTCATCCTGAACAACGAGTACATGGGCATGGTGCGCCAATGGCAGCAGCTGCTGCACGGCAATCGCCTGTCCGAAAGCTACACCGAGGCGCTGCCGGATTTCGTGAAGCTGGCCGACGCGTACGGCTGGACGGGCATGCGTTGCGACCACCCGGACGATCTCGATGACGCGATCAAGGAAATGATCAACACCAAGGGCCCGGTGATGTTCGATTGCCGCGTCGCAAAGCTGGCCAACTGTTTCCCCATGATCCCGTCCGGAAAAGCGCACAACGAAATGCTGCTCGGCGAAAACGTCTCCGACGAGGACGTTGCCAAGGCGATCGGCAAGGAAGGCAAGGTGCTGGTGTGATCAGGCTCCGCGCGTCTCGGAATGCAGTCATGGCCTTCGCCCGTGCGTTGACCGCCGGCGCATTGATCGCCGGCTGCGGCGCCGTGGCGCGCGCGGGCACCAACGCGGAGGAGCCGAAGCCGGCGCCGGTCTCGGAAGCCGCGACCTGGGATCAGGCTGCGAGCATCCGCGGAGCCGCCGAGCGCGTTGGACGTGTTCACCGGGCGCGCGGTGCAACGGCCGCCTATGAGCTGATCGAGAATTGCTACAAGACCCACAGTCTCGCATCGACCTATGGCGAAGGCTTCGAGTCGTGCATCGCCCAGGACTACCTGGAGACGCGCACGCTCATCCAGGTCTATTCGCGCATGCCGCCGGAAGCGCTGAAGCAGTCGGGCGTGCCGTCGCCTCAGCAGCTCGCCGATAGCATGGGGCACCGTATCTCGACTGCCTTCACGCACTACAAGAAGTCGCAAGCCTACGCCGACGAGGTGAAACGCCTTGTCGACGAGCACGGCCTGCCGATCTTCCTCTCCATCGTCTTTCCCGAGGCGGCGCAGGAGATCGAAAACAAGAGAGCCCAAGAGAAGAAGTAGACGCGATGATCAACACCAATCCCCAAACGCATTACGCCGGACCCTCCTTGAAGCAGGAGATCGAGACCCGCACGCTGTCGGTCATTGTCGACAACGAGCCGGGCGTGCTGGCTCGGGTCATCGGTCTGTTTTCCGGACGCGGCTACAACATCGATAGCTTGACGGTGACCGAGACGGAGCACGAGAAGCACCTCTCGCGCATCACCATCATCACCCGCGGCACGCCTGCCGTGCTCGAGCAGATCAAGCACCAGCTCGAGCGGCTCGTCCCCATCCACCGCGTGCGCGACCTGACCTTGGAAGGCGTCTCGCTCGAACGCGAGCTGGCGCTCGTCAAGGTCAGCGGTAAGGGCGAGAAGCGCATCGAGGCGCTCCGCATGGCCGAGATTTTTCGCGCCCAGGTGGTGGACACGTCAATCGATCACTTTGTCTTCGAGGTCACCGGCAAGCCCGGCAAGATCGAGACCTTCATCGGCCTCATGACCGAGCTTGGTCTCGTCGAGGTGTCGCGCACGGGCATCGCCGCGATCGGACGCGGCGCGGCAGCGATGTGATGCAGTCGGGCTTAGAGCCGCTGGCGTTTGCGCTTCGGGTCGGAGGCCGCATGCCGCTCCGCGACGGAAACGGCGAGACGCGAGAACACGAGGCTGCGGTCGTTCGCGAGCAGCACGTCCTTGCGCGAGGTCTGGAAACCGACGTCGTTCCCCTTGACCGGGTAGAGAGGCTCCGCGCGCGGCGTTGCGCCGAGCGTCACCATGAACGCCGAAAGACGGATGCGGTAATGCCCGGACGCGGAGCGCTCGCAGGCGCGCTCACCGACTGCTTTTTCGCAGTCTTCGAGGCTGGTGTAAGCCGTGGCCGTGGCTTCGTGGGCTTTGACGGCGCGCTCGATCGCGCCCGCGCAAGCGTCCACCGCGCCCGGTCCGAACGAAGCGCAATCCGAGGCGCTGGCGATCACGCCGCGCTCGTCTTTGGCGGCCGTCGGCGAACCGCTGTCTCCACAGCCGGCGAGGGCGGCAGAGATCCCGATCAGGGCGAAAACGTGAAGGATCGCGCGCATGGTAACCCACAATTCGCAAGGAAAATGGCGAGCTATTCTGGCGCGCGAAACGTTTCGGTTGGGTTAAGCACGTCTCCGATCCGCTCACTTCGGGGCACTGGCGCAAAAGCGCCCAGGCCCGTCTTGAGCGTTGAAACTGCGTCACGGGGCGGTGTAACGTCCGCCCACTTTTCCGGGGTGCCCGGTGGTTTAGCCATCCTGAGCCCCCACTCCACCTTCCTAGAGTCTCCAACCGCAAGAGAGAACGATGCGCGTCTATTACGATCGTGATGCCGACATTAATCTGATCAAGTCCAAGAAGGTTGCCATTGTCGGCTACGGCAGCCAGGGACACGCGCACACGCTCAATCTGCGTGACTCCGGCGTGAAGGATATCGCCGTCGCGCTCCGCAAGGGCTCGGCTTCGGCCCAGAAGGCCGAGAAGGAAGGCATCAAGGTCATGGAGGTGGCGGACGCCGCCAAGTGGGCCGATGTCATCATGATGCTGACGCCGGACGAACTCCAGGCCGACATCTACCGCGATCACCTCGCCCCCAACATGAAGCAGGGCGCGGCGCTGTTGTTCGCCCACGGTCTCAACGTCCACTTCAACCTGATCGAGCCGCGCGCAGACCTCGACGTCGGCATGATCGCGCCGAAGGGACCGGGACACACCGTGCGCGGCGAATACCAGAAGGGCGGCGGCGTGCCGTGCCTCATCGCGATCCACCAGGACAAGAGCGGCAACGCGCACGATCTCTTCCTGTCGTATGCCTCGGCCGTCGGCGGCGGCCGGTCGGGCGTCATCGAGACGACCTTCAAGGAAGAGTGCGAAACCGATCTCTTCGGCGAGCAGGCCGTTCTGTGCGGCGGCCTCGTCGAGCTGATCCGCGCCGGCTTCGAAACGCTGGTGGAAGCCGGCTACGCGCCTGAGATGGCGTATTTCGAATGCCTCCACGAGGTGAAGCTGATCGTCGACCTGATCTACGAAGGCGGCATCGCCAACATGAACTACTCGATCTCGAACACGGCCGAGTGGGGTGAGTACATGTCGGGTCCGCGCGTCATCACGCCGGAGACGAAGGCGGAGATGGGGCGCATTCTGAAGGAAATCCAGACGGGCCAGTTCACGAGCCAATGGATGCAGGAATGCAAAGCCGGTCAGGCGCGCTTCAAGGGTATCCGCCGCAACAATGACAGCCACCAGATCGAAGAGGTCGGCGCCAAGTTGCGTGCGATGATGCCCTGGATCGCGAAGAACAAGCTGGTGGACAAGGGCCGCAACTAGGACCGGTCCGTTTCCCGGGTCGCGAGCCGCGACCCGATATCGCTCGAAGCAGCAGCCCGCCTTTGTTGCGCGAAGTCCGCGCCGAAGGCGGGCTGTCGCGTTTTGGCGAACCTTCGCTGGAAACCCGGGCGGTTTCGGAGCATCCTTGCCGTGCATCAGCAAGTAAGGGAGTGCTGAAAATGAAACGAGCATTGTTGTCGTTGGGGATGGCTGCCGCTCTGGCGTTCGCCGGGACCGTGGCATGGGATCTGGCGCGGGGGCCCGATCACTCGGCTGCCGTCGCCGCGAAGGGGACGAAAACCTGCAAGGCGAAGACCAACGCAGGAAAAATGAAAACGTGGCGGTGCGGCGCGGATCAGGCGTGCTGCGTCAACCGCACCACCGATCAATATGTTTGTGGCATTCCGGGCTTGGGCTGCCTCTAACCGATTAATTCGAAACGCGAATTACGAACGGCCCGGCTCGATAAGCCGGGCCGTTTTCGTACCGGAAGGCTCGGCTTAGGGCGCTTCTTTCGAAAAAAAATCTCACAAAAATGATGCAGTGCAATGAAACGAAAGACAAAATTATACACTGTTCCCTAGCGGGAATTAGAATTTCAGCAACCGGTGGTGTGAAATAACAGGCGGATGTCGACTGTTTTTCAGGCGCTCCATTTCTGAAAAGAAATTTAGAGGAACAAGAAAATGCAGAGGCCCAGGCGGTGGCGCCTGGGTGAAGGAGAGGGCGCGGTGGGTTCGAGGAAGCGGAGCGAGAGCCGGAAAGTTGACGTTCGGCTCAGGGATCTGCAGCAGGAAGTTCTCGTTGCCGTGGCGTCTGGCGCTCCCCTCCCGAGCGTTATGAACCTGTTGTGCGAGCGCGCAGAGGTGCTTGCAGCAAGTGCCGTCTGTTCGATCATCCGGGTCGACGCCGCCGGTTGCCTGCGCCCGCTCGCTGGGCCGTCGCTGCCTAAGGAGTATTCCGAGGCCATCGATGGCGTGGCCATCGGCCCTATGATCGGATCGTGCGGATCTGCGGCGTTCCACGGCGAGGCCGTCGAGGTCACGAACATCAAGACCGACCCGCGCTGGCGCGATTTCAAGGACGCAGCCCTTTCGCTTGGTCTCAAGGCCTGCTGGTCGAGCCCAATCAAGTCCCACAACGGCCGGGTCGTTGGAACGTTCGCCTTCTATTTCCGCACGACGCGACGTCCCAGCCGGCTTGAAAAGCGCATCGTCGAATACTGCACGCACGTCTGCAGCCTGGCCATCGAGCATTGGGAAGCGCACGACCACATTCGCAAGTTGGCTTTCACGGACCCCCTGACGGGGCTGGGCAACCGGGCCTACATGGCCGAGACATTCCCGGAAATTCTGGCCCGCGCGAAGGAACGCGGCGAACCGGTCGCCGTACTCTACGTCGACATCGACGGCTTCCGGATGCTGAACGAAGCCCAGGGGCACAAGAACGGCGATCTCCTCCTTCGCAGCGTCGCCGATCGGATGCGCAAGATTGCGGCAAGCCAGGACGCCGTTGCCCGGCTCGGCAGTGACGAGTTCTTGATGGTCTGCGCCGGACGCGGACATCGCGTCGAGATCGAGGAATTGGCGACGAAATTGAGCAAGGCCCTTGCGGAGCGGCATGCGCTCGAGACCGGCCTGGACGTGAAAGCCGTCGCCTCGATCGGCATCGCCTGCTTCCCCGACAACGGCCACGACCTCCAGTCGCTCCTTGGACACGCCGACACGGCATTACGCCGCGTCAAGGCGAGCGGCCGCGCCGGGCACGCCTTCTACACCGCCCACATGGACGCCGAAAAGCTCGCGCAGCGCGCATTGGAACGGGATGTGTCCACAGCCGCGATGACGGGCCAGCTTTCGGTCGTTTACCAGCCGCAGGCCGACGCCGGAACCGGGGCGATTCAGGGCTTCGAGGCGTTGCTCCGCTGGAATCACCCGATCCACGGATTCGTTTCCCCGATGGTCTTCATCCCTGCCGCCGAGGCGTGCGGGGCGATCGAGGACATCGGCGCATTCGTTCTGCGTGAGGCATTGGCCCAGGCGGCCACATGGCCGCGCCACCTGCGCGTGGCCGTGAACGCTTCCTCGGCTCAGATTGTCCGCGCGGGCTTCGCCAAGCTCGTTGAAGACACGCTCGCCGCCACGGGCGTCGATCCCCGCCGGCTTGAGATCGAAGTGACGGAAAGCCTGTTCATTTACGACGCCCAGGCCGCCCTCGAGACGCTTCGGCGTCTGAAGGAGATCGGTGTCACCGTCGCCATCGACGACTTCGGAACCGGCTATTCGTCGCTCAGCACGCTGCGCTCATTTCCCTTCGACCGCATCAAGATCGATCGCAGCTTCGTTTTCGATATGACCGCCAACGGAGACGCGGCGGCGATCGTGACGTCCATTCTGGGATTGGGACGCGCCCTCGGGCGCCCGGTCGTGGCGGAAGGCGTCGAAAGCCAGGAGCAGCTCGATCTATTGCGCAGCCAGGGCTGCAACCAAGTCCAGGGCTATCTGATCGGCAAGCCACTGCCGATTGAATGCTATGCGAGCCTGACCGCAGCCAAAAGCAAACGGTCCAGTTCCTCCAACGCCAAACGTCCGGCGGCGCACAGCCGCGTCGCGATCGCCCGGCCGGCTGTCGCTTGATCGAGGCCGTGCTTCAGCCGCCGGTTCTTTAATCGCTCGTGCCGTACACGGAGACGCGATTGCGCCCGCCCGACTTCGCGTCATAGAGCTTCGCGTCGGCCCGCTGGACCAGCGCTTCCACGTCGTCACCGGGGCGATATTGCGCAACACCGAATGACGCGGTGAGCTGGCCGACCTTCTGGTTGGTTTCCCGTATCGTCAGTTTCTTGCCTTCGAATACCCGGCGCACCCGCTCGGCAACCATCTTCGCGGCGTCCTGGTCGGTCAGGGGAAGAATGATCGCGAATTCTTCGCCGCCATACCGGATCACGGTATCGCCCTCGCGGATGCCGGCCTCGATCACGCGCGAGAACATCTTGATGATCTCGTCGCCGACCTGATGTCCGAACGCGTCGTTGACGCGCTTGAAGTGGTCGATATCGCAAATGATGAGAGAGAGCGGCGTCTTCTTCTGCGAGCATTCGACGATCGCGCGCGCCATCGTGGCATCGAACGCGCGACGGTTGCCGACGCCGGTCAGCGGATCCTGCAGTACGAATTCTTGCGCTTCGTTGAGGCTCGAGCGAAGGGTCTCAACCTGCTTGCGCGCATCCTCGAGGTTCTTGACCAGCTCGGTGCTGTCGCGCCGCATGCGTTCGTTCTCGGCAACGAGAAGGCTCACGATCACGCGTACCTGCTCGGCTTCCGTCAAGCCCTGAAGACGCGATTGCGCCGTTGCCAGCGACTTCGCGTAACTGTCGTTGGTGGTGACGTGGGCACGGATCAGCTCCAGCACCTTGGACAGCTCGCCGTCGAGTTTGCGGCTGGCCTTTACGACGCGGTCCGTCGGTTGACCTCCGGCCGCGCCGGTAAGCTTCGGCATCAGCCAGAAGAAAAGCCCCGCGAGACCGCCGATGACCGCGAGGCCGATGGCAGCCACTCCCAGGATCGCGAGCGGATTGTAGGTCGTGTAAACGACCGTTCCGCCATCGCCGATGGTGGACGTTTGCAGCCTGCGAAGTAGCGTGAGGTCGAGGTCGGACGCGGCAATGAGAAATGAAAGCGTGACGCAAAGAACCGCGGCTCCGGCAACGAGCAACCCCCGCGGCGCATTCAAAAGGTCATCGAATGATTTCATGGGGCACTTTAAAAGGATCGGAATGAAACGTGGCCGTGGGATTTACGGCATGTCGACGCGCCGAACGCTGACATATGATGATGTAGACTATAAGCTAGACGAAAGTACCGTGCACGCCCTGCGGCGTGGGTCGACTGTCGAAACTCAGTATGAGCAGTATGCGGGCCACACCCGAACGAACGCACGGCACCAGCAATTGGGACCAGCATACCGTACGATCAAGTCCAGGTAGCCTAACCGATTCGCCGCAACAAGAAACGTCGCTGAAATTGCGCGCTGTCAAGGTGATCGTGCCGCGACGAACTCGTATAATTCAATTGGCTTGGGCGTAGGTTAGCGCAGGTCGTGTGTGCACGCCGAAGAAGATCAGCGGGCGGATCTAGCCTATCCGATTCGAGAAATGTCGAGCGCAAGATCGTAGGCCATCGGCGCCGCACTGGCGACGAGCAGCAGCGCCATGGTGAGATTGAATGCGAAGATGGCGCGCGGATTGTCGACCATTGCGCGCATAACGCCGCCAAATGCAGCCCAGACCGTGAGCGCGGCGAGGGCGACCACCGCGAAGATGGCGGCGAGCCAGAACAGGCGGTGCGGTTCAGCCCCTGGCGTCGAGAACGCCGCCGTCGCAGAGAGTGCGATGGCCCAAGCCTTCGGGTTCACCCATTGAAAGGCTGCTCCGGCGATCGCGGACAGCGGACGTGTGTCGTCGGACCCGGTCGACGAACGCGCATCCAGTGTCACGGGAGCGGTTGCGACCTTCCAGGCCAGCCAGAGCATGTAGCCGAGACCCGCGGCCTTCGTGGCCGTGTGCAGACCGGGATGGGTTTGGATGACGGCGCCGAGCCCGAACCCGACCGCCAGCACCATGAAAGCAAATCCGAAGCTGATCCCCGCAACCAGCGGTAGAGACGCGCCCACGCCGTGGTTGAGCCCGGATGTCATCACGAGCAGGTTGTTCGGACCCGGCGTGATCGACGACGCGGCGGCAAACCCGATGATCGCGATGAGAATGTCAGGTGACACGGCGGCCCTTCGAGAATTGAGATCGCATCGACCGGCGGCCCGCGCCCTACCGCCCGGGAGGCAGATCCCAAAACTTACGCCCCGCCTCACCATCCGCATCCGCGCGGCTGAGACCGATGTCTTTCAACGCGTCAGCATCCAACGCCATAAGCTGGCGGCGCTCGCGCGCAACTCGAAATGCAAGTTCGAGACGAGCGAAGACCCGGCCGGCGCGAACGGCAAGTCCGTTGTGGCGCGCGGCGGCAAAGGTGTCGGAGAGTGCGTGCTCCATTGACGTGCTCCAATCAAAAGGAAGCCTGTGGTAGGGCACATGTTGACATTAGTGAAGCAAATGTATTTCATCGGCGATATAACAAACGCTTATGGAGCGGTTGATGGCCCGAAACATCGACATCGGCTTGCTGCGTGCCTTCGCGACGGTCGTTGAAACCGGTTCGGTCACGGCAGCGGCCGGCGCGCTGAGTCTCACGCAGGCCGCGGTGAGCCAGCAGATCAAGCGCCTCGAAGACGTGTTCGGCACGGCCGTTTTTCTTCGCAAGCAGCGCAAGCTCGTGCTGAGCCCCGACGGCGAACGCCTGTTGACGTTTGCCCAGCGGCTGATTGCGCTCAATGATGAAACCTGGCGCGCCATGACCGCGCCCGCCTTCGAAGGCGAAGTCCGCCTCGGCGTACCCTACGATCTGGTTGCCCGCTTTTTGCCAAAGGTTCTACGCCGCTTCGACAAGCGCTTTCCGAACGTACGCGTGTCGCTCCTGACGAGTACGTCGCGGTTCCTGCTGGATGCGCTCCACCGCGGCGAGCTCGATCTCGCGCTGACGACGGAAATGACGAGCCCCGCGCGCGCGGAAAGCCTGCTCGTGGATCAACTTGTGTGGGTCGGCGGCATCGGAGGCGATGCCTACCTGCGCGACCCGCTGCCGGTCTCGCTCGGCGCGGAGACCTGCGCCTTCCGCCCCTATGCTCTGGCGGCTCTGGCCAAATGGCAGCGGCAGTGGCGCCCTGTGAGCGAGAGCAACAGCCTCGAGCCGATGATTGCGACCCTCGAAGCAGATCTTGCTGTCGCGCCGATGCTGACGTGCGCCGTGCCCAATGCGCTCGAGATCTTGAATGACGCGACGGGGCTCCCGAAATTGCCGGTGTGCCACGTCAATCTCTACCTCCCGAGAAACACGCAAAACGACATGGCGTCGGAACTGGCCGCCGTGCTGCGTGACGAGTTCGGCAGCGTCGCGACCGGGCAAAAAGTGTCCAAGCAGAAGAAGGCCGCTGCCGCCTAGATCGACCCTCCGTTTTTCAGAGCCTGCCGGCACGCCCGGCGGCGAACTCCAACCGAAGGACATCGCATGAACTTCGAACTCGCCAACAAGACCGCGCTGGTCAGCGCGTCCTCCGGCGGCATTGGCCTCGAAATCGCCCGCTCGCTGGCCGCCGAAGGCGCGCGCGTCGTGATCAACGGACGCACGCAAGCGAGCGTGGACAAGGCCGTGGCCGATCTTCGCGCCACCCAACCGAATGCGGTTCTCGTCCCGCTCGCTGCCGACAACGCGACCGCCGCCGGATGCGCCGCGACCATCGCCGCGCTGCCGGATGTCGACATCCTCGTCAACAACCTCGGCATCTACGAAGCGGTCGGGTTCTTCGAGGAGACGGACGAATCCTGGCAGCGCCTGTTCGACGTCAACATCATGAGCGGCGTACGCCTGACGCGCCATTATCTGCGCGGCATGCTCGACCGCGGCCATGGCCGCGTGGTGTTCATTTCGAGCGAGTCCGGTGTCACCCCCGCTCCCGAGATGGCCCATTACAGCGCCACCAAGACGATGCAGCTGTCCATCGCGCGCTCCCTCGCCGAGCTGACCAAGAATACCAATGTCACCGTGAATTCGGTGCTGCCCGGCCCGACGCGCACGCCGGGCGTCGAGGAGTTCATCGGCGGCATCTATCCGGGCGTCAGCCAGGCCGATGCCGAGCGCCAGTTCATCGCGCAGAACCGCCCGACCTCGCTGATCGGCCGTCTGATCGACCCCAAGGAGATCGGCGATACGGTCGCGTTCATGTGCTCGGCCCGCGCCTCCGCCATCAACGGCTCGTGTATTCGCGCCGAAGGCGGCCTCGTCCGCACGGTGTTCTAGTCATGGCCCAAGTCCAGAAACTCGTATCTGTTATGAGATGGAGCATCCGGTCGGGCCCAACGACCAACCGTTGAGTTTTAAAATTGAGCTGTACGTGGATCTCGCTTTACCGCGCGCGTGTTTCGCTACGACGTGTTCCGGTTGTCTCCAGCATTTGGCCCAGCGAGTAATACCGGGGCCGACCATGAGATGGCTGTGTTGGATCCAATGTTCGACAGGATTGAAGTCGAAGCAACAAACAGCGAAAAGGCGCTAGATGCCGTTTTAAATAGAATCCAATCGCAGTTCAGGGCGAGCTAGGACCTGGCTCATTGGAAACCCAATCGTGTCATGTGCCGAAATTTGCGTAGGTGCCGGCCTTCGCCGGCATGACGGGTGTATTGGCCTGACACCCAAACTCAACGTCACCCCGACGCAGGTCGGGGCCTACGCAAGCAAGCCAGGAGCGCGGCGGTTGTGCGCGTGCTGATCGCTATCGGCGGGGTAGCCAGCTCAAGTCCACCGCCATCAAATTGCCGGATCGGCGCGTTAGGTCGCGTGATGTGGCGAGGCGCACACCTTGCCAGCAATCGGAGCGGCTGTTATAGGGGCCGTAGCAACTCAACCCGGGAGGACAGCATGACGACCACGCGCTTGCTTCGCAGCCCGGTATCAATCCGCGTCCGCCACTCTTAAGTCGTACGCGCACGGGCTCGCCGAAGCGACCCATTGCCCTCAGGGGCTTTCTCACAATTTCAAATCGGATCGCCGGCGCCCCCGCGAGGAGCGCCCCCGTCAGCGGTCCCCATTCTTCGGAGTCGGCGCCTTGCGCCGGATAAGACATGACAACGCATCGCAAAAAGCCCACGCGCTCGGCCATGGGCGCCGTGTTCGCCTACACCGCGCGCCATTGGGCCCGCCGCAAGAGAATGCTGGCCACCGTCGCCGGCGCGATTGTGCTCGCCACCCTGGCCGACGTGTTCATCCCCTTCTTCTCGGGACGGCTCGTCGACGCCCTGCTGCTTGCCGATACGGCGCGCGATGTCGCGCTCTCTCGCGCGCTCGAGGCGTTCGCCGCCATGGTTGCGCTCGGCGCGGGCATGGTCGCGTTGCGCCACTGGGGCTGGATGGGCATGATCCCGCTGTCGCTCGGCATGATGCAGGACATCGCGCAGGAGACGTTCGCGCGCGTGCAGCGGTTCTCGACGGACTGGCATGCCAACAGCTTCGCGGGCTCCGTGATGCGCAAGGTCACGCGCGGCATGTGGGCCGTCGACCAGTTGAACGACACGCTGCTTCTGGCCTTGCTTCCGTCCGCCTTCGTGCTCGTCGCCACGACCATTCTCTTGGCTGTGCAGTGGCCGCTGATGGGCGCCGTCGTCGCCATCGGCGCGCTCATCTATGTGGCGACGACGGTCGTTCTTGCGACGACCTACATCGCGCCGGCCTCGAAACTCTCCAACGCGTGGGATACGCGCGTCGGCGGCACGCTGGCCGATGCGCTGGGCTGCAACGCCGTGGTGAAAGCCTATGGCGCGGAAGACCGTGAGGACGCGCGGCTGGCTGCGGTCGTCGCCCGCTGGAAGCGGCGCTCCGCGCGCACGTGGTATCGCCACACGTTGTCGGGCACCGGCCAGCACGTCGTGCTGCTCACGGTTCGTTCGACGCTGGCGGCTGTGGGCTTGTGGCTGTGGTGGCGCGGCCAGGCGACGCCCGGCGACGTGACCTACATGCTGACGACCTACTTCGTCGTGCACGGTTATCTCCGTGACGTCGGCATGCACGTGCACAACCTGCAGCGGTCCGTGAACGAGATGGATGAACTCGTGGAATTGCACGCAACCCCGATGGGTATTTCGGACCATCCGAATGCGGCGCCGATCGCCATCACGGCCGGCGAGGTGCGGTTCGATGCGGTCGATTTCCATTACGGCGCGCACACGACGCCGCTCTACGAAGGTCTCTCCATCACGATCAAGGGCGGGGAGCGCGTCGGTCTCGTGGGTCACTCGGGGTCCGGCAAGACCACCTTCGTCAAGCTCATCCAGCGCCTGTACGACGTCACCGGCGGGCAGATCCTGATCGACGGTCAGGACGTGTCGCAGGCGACGCAGCAATCGTTGCGATCACGGGTCGCTATCGTTCCGCAGGAGCCGATCCTGTTCCACCGCACGCTGGCCGAGAACATCGGCTACGGGCGGCCGGGCGCACGGATCGACGAGATCGAGCGCGCGGCGCGGCTTGCCAATGCGCACGATTTCATCGCCCGCCTTCCGAAAGGATACGAGACGCTCGTCGGCGAGCGCGGGGTGAAGCTGTCGGGTGGCGAACGTCAGCGCATCGCGCTGGCGCGGGCGTTCCTGGTCGATGCGCCGATCCTGATCCTGGACGAGGCAACCTCGAGCCTCGATTCGGATTCGGAGCAGCTCATCCAGGCCGCGATTGCACGGTTGTTGAAGGGCCGCACGGCGATCGTCATCGCGCACCGGCTTTCGACGGTTCGGACGCTGGATCGCATTCTGGTGTTCGACCAGGGCCGCATCGTCGAGGACGGACCGCACGGTGTGCTGATGCGCAACCCGAACGGCCGGTATCGCCACCTGTTCGAGCAGCAGACCGGCGACCTCCGCGCCGCGGAGTAACACTTTCCCTCTCCCCGTTCTCACGGGGAGAGGGCCAGGGTGAGGGGCAGCAAAAAGGACGGGCGAGGGGAAGTCGGGCCACACGCCGGTGCGAGCTTCTGCCCCTCCCGGTCATTGAGTGGAACATTCCGTTCGAACGCCACCTGTTCCTCCCCCCTCGCGCCGAAGGCGCGGCTGCGCCGCGACGTGGGGGATGTTAGGAGGGGGGGGGATTGCAGACCGGCTGTTGTCGGGCTTCCCCCCACCCCTAACCCCTCCCCACAAGGGGGAGGGGAATGGATCGCGCTTAGTGCATCGTCGCAGCCGTCGTTGCGAAGTTGCCGCGCTGGAAATCGAGCATCGCCTGCTTGATCTCGCCCACGGTGTTCATCACGAACGGCCCCTGCGCCACCACCGGCTCGTTGATCGGCTCGCCGGTGAGAACGAGGATCGTTGCATCACCGTTCGCTTCGACGGTGATCTCGCCGCCCGTGCGGTCGAACCACACGAGCTGCGAGCCGCGCACGACTTGCTCGACATTGACAAGAACCGTTCCGGCCAGAACCACCATGGCGGCCGTGTGGCCCTCCGGTGGTGCGAACGTCGTGGTCTTGCCGCGGTTGAGCCGCACGTCCCAGATGTTGATCGGCGTGAACGTCTTCGCCGGTCCCGCCTGGCCCGCAAACGCGCCCGCGATCACGCGCACCCGTCCGGCATCTCCGTCGAGTGTGACGGACGGAATGTTGCGGTCGAACAGCGTCTGATAGCCGGGGTTCGCCTTCTTGTCCTTGCCGGGAAGGTTCACCCAGAGCTGGATCATCTCGAGCGTGCCGCCCGTGCGCGTGAATGTCTCCGAATGAAACTCCTCGTGCAGAATGCCCGAAGCGGCCGTCATCCACTGCACGTCGCCGGGACCGATCGTCCCGCCGCCGCCGGTGGAATCCTTGTGCTCCAGCTCACCCTGGTAGACGAGCGTCACGGTCTCGAAGCCGCGATGCGGATGCTGACCCACGCCGCGTGGCTTGTCGGTCGGCGTGAAATGCGCCGGCCCCGCATAGTCGAGCAGCAGGAACGGACTGAGCATGCTATCGGGCGACAACAACGAGCGCACCGGGAAGCCGTCGCCAACCCAGTGCTGGCGCGGACTGTCGGTCACTCCAAGGATCTTACGCATGTTCGGATCTCCTTTCCGGCTGCACCCGCACGAAGCAGGGAGCCTGCTTGTTCAGGCAAGTTCCTGTGTCATTTCCAGGCAATGCCTGTGTCGACCGTTAAATGCGCATCGGTGGTCGTCGCAGCAAGGGCTCGGCGGTGCCGCACCGGTTCCGGTTCGGCACCAGTGAAAATCGCCGCGGCACCTTCTGCGGCGATGCGTCGGCGGCCCGTCCACATGCGGTAAACGCTGCGCGCGGCGTTCCGTGCCGCCGTCCTCGATCGGCAGGACGACAAGTCACTGCAAGGAGGACGTCGTCGTGAGCGATCGGGGCGGCATGACGCTGTCACCCGCGGTGGCGGCCGCGAACCGCGCCGTCCGCGCCGACCTCGAGCGATTCCGCCCCTATCTGTCCGGCGGCGTGCGGTTCGAAGCTGCGAATGCCTATGAGGATCTTTGCGCCGTGCTGGCCTAAGCCAGCGCCGGTCGATGCGGACTTCATCCGCCGTACCATTGCGGCCGCGCGCGACGTCTGGGCACAAGAGATTGAGCCGGGCGTCGCGCGTACGATTTGAACTCAGGACGTGCGGTCGCGCCACGCGCGCGGCCGGCCCACGTCTGCGGCCGGTTTGTCCTCGCGCAGTCCCTTGAACGCCGCATGCCGGAGCAGGCCGTCACCAGTGATACTGCGGTACGCGATCTGCGCCACGCGGTCGGGCCGGACCCACACGACGCCCCGGCGCTGATCGGCAGTCAGCCGGCCTGCAAATGGAGAGGCAGTGACTTTCGCGGGCGAAAGCTGCTGCCACAGCCGCCCGGCGACGGTGCGCGTGAAACCCGTCCCGACCCGTCCGGCATAAACGAGGCGTCCGTTCTCGAAGGTCCCGAGCACGAGCGCGCCCACGGCTTTCGCGTCCACGCTGGACACCAGAAATCCGCCGATGACGAACTCGTCGGTCAGAATGCATTTCGACTTCAGCCAGTCGGAGCGCCGCCCCGAGCGATAGGGAAGATCCGCGCGCTTCGAGATGATGCCTTCGAGACCAAGCTTGCAGGCGGCTTCCAGCATGGTCGATCCGTCGGATGCGAAGTGCTCGCTGTAGCGCAGCCGCTTCGAGCGCGAGGTTTTCATGATCGCAGCCAGCAGGCCTTTTCGGTCGCCCAGCGGCGCGGACGTGACATCGACCCCGTCGAGATGCAGAAGGTCGAAGGCGATAAACAGCATGTCGTCCGAGCGGCCGGCTTCGAGAGCGGCGACAAGGTCCACGAAGCTCGTCGCGCCCCCGGCCGTCTCGACCACAACCTCGCCGTCCAGCAACGCCGACGTGACCGCGAGTTTCGCAAGCGCCTTGGCGACGGACGAAAACCGCCCCGTCCAGTCGATGCCGCTGCGGGTGAGCAGCGTGACCCGGCCGTCCGCAATCCGCGCCTGCAGCCGGTAGCCGTCGTACTTGATCTCGTGGACCCAGTCTGTGCCGTCCGGCGGAGAGTTTACGAGCGTGGCGAGGCACGGCGGCACGAACGGGGGCGGCGGCGCAGACTTCTGCGCGGGCGCGCGGACCTTGCCGGATGCGGCGCGCGCCGACGTTTTCGCGCGCACGCGGTGCGATGCGGCTTTGCTCACGGGAACTTCCGACGTGCAATGAGCATTAGATACTGCCCCGTCGCCGGTTCGGGAGACGGGCGCTCCGGGAGACCATCCATGATCGTAACCACCGCCATTGGCACTTTCATCATCCTTATCGTTATCGGCATCGTCGTGGGGCTCGTCTTCAATCGATATGGTCGAAGCTGGCTCGGACGCCAGGTCGCCGGTGCGACCGGTGCGGGCGACATCACCTACGCCCTCGTCGGAATCGCAGGCTCGTTCATGGGCTTTCATATCGGCGTCATCCTGGGCCTGCTGCCCTCGATCCTTCTCTATGTCGCGGCCATTCTCGGTGCCGCGGTAACGCTCTGGCTCTGGCGCGGACGCTGAGCGCATCACTCAGGACGCGATCAGACGCTTGATCGCGTCCTTGAGCGGCCGGCCGGCTTTCGCATAGCCGTCCCACGCCTTCGATTTTGCGAGCAATCCCGGCACCGTCTTGATCGTGAAGCGCATCGGATCGAGGCCCTTGCGCACCTGCGCCCACGTCAGCGGCATGGACACCGGCGCGCCGGGTCGAGCCCGCGGCGAGAGCGGAGCAACCGCCGTTGCCGTGCGGTCGTTGCGCAGGTAGTCGAGGAAGATCTTCCCGTTCCGCAGCTTCTTGGTCATCGTCGTCAGGTAGCGGTCGGGGCTGTCATGGGCCATCGCCTCGCAGACCGCATGCGCGAACGTCTTGGCCTCGTCCCAGCCGAGCTTGTCCCGGGCGTTGACGACGAGCGGCGTCACGACGTGGAGACCCTTCCCCCCTGTGCTCTTGCAGAACGGCGTGAGCCCGAGCGCTTCGAGGCGGTCACGCAGCTCGCTGGCCGCGGCGACCACCTCGTCGAATGCGACATCCGGCGCGGGATCGAGATCGAACACGAACCGGCCCGGCGTTTCCGGCGCGCCCGGCGCACAGTTCCAGGGATGGAATTCCAGCGCCGCCACCTGGGCCATCGCGACCAGTCCCTCGACGGAGTCGATCTGAATGTAAGGTTCTCGGTCGCCGGCCACCTTGACGAGCGTGACGTGCTCGGACGTTCCTCGCATCGCGTGGCGCTGGAAGAAGGTCTGGCCGCCGAGTCCGTCCGGAGCGCGGACGACGGAGCAGGGCCGCCCGGCGATGTGATCGACCATCCACGCGCCGACGGCCTCGAGATAGCGCGCCAGATCGATCTTGCTGTGCGCGGCCTCGCCTTTGGTCTTGGGCCAAAGCTCCTTGTCGGGATTCGAGATCGTGATGCCGCGCACGACGTTCGGCCCCGTCGCCGCCGCGTTCGACGCAGCCGACGTGCTGGACGATGCGCCGGCGTTGGAATGCCACACGGCATCGGCTTTCGCTTTCGCGGCCTGTCCGAGCATGAACGGCTTCGGCGCGTTGCCCTTGCCTTTCGCGATGTCCGCCATGCTGCGGCCGGATGCAACGGAGCGATCCTGACCGAGAATACCTTCGCCATCGCCGGACTTGGCATAGTCGTCACGATGCTTGATCAGCAGCCAGTTCGTGCGTTTGCCGCCCATCCGGTCGCTCTTCATGCGAACCAGCACCCAGCTTCCCTGCAACTTTGTGCCCGCCAGTACGAACTTGAAATCGCCGTCGCGCAGCGCCTTTGACGGGGAGGCGTCGCCCTCGGGCAGCCAGAAGCCGCGGTCCCACAGCATCACCGTGCCGCCGCCGTATTCGCCTTTGGGGATGGTGCCTTCAAAATCGCCGTAGTCGAGCGGGTGATCTTCGACCTCAACGGCGAGGCGCTTCTCGGACGGGTCGAGCGACGGACCGCGCGTCACCGCCCACGATTTGAAGACGCCATCGACTTCGAGCCGCAGATCGTAGTGCAGCCGCGTGGCGTCATGCTTCTGGATCACGAAGCGGGGATACTTGGCGGCCGAGACGGCGTGTTTGCCGGACGGCTCCGCCGTTTTCTTGAAGTCGCGTTTGGCCCGGTATGTGGAAAGCTTTTTCGCGGCTTTGCCCATCTCCGGATCCGTCTGCCTCTACCTGCTCCGGCGTTGAGCCGCTCAAGCCCGCTTTTTCGTCGTCTTGGCTTTCGGTTTGCTGGGAGCCGGTGACTTGGTGGATTTGGGCGATCCGCTCGCGCCGACGCTCTTCTTGAGCGCCTCCATGAGATCGACGATGTTGCCGCCCTTCGGCCGGTCCTGCTCGTGCGCCACGATCTTGCGGCCCTTGAGCTTGTCCTGGATCAAAGCCTTGAGCGCCGTCTGGTAGTGGTCCTCGAACTTCTCGGGCTTGAACGCCGCCGTCTTCTTGCCGATCAATTGCACGGCGAGATCGACCATTTCCTTGTCGGGCTTGGTGCCGGGAACCTCATCGAAGAAATCGGCTGGCTTCCTGAGCTCGTCTTCGTAGCGCAGCATCTCCATGACGAGGCCGTCGTCCAGCGGCGCGATCGCCACGAGCCATTCGCGGCCCGAGATCGTGATCTGCGCCAGGCCGACCTTGCCCGTCTTTCGCAACGCGTCGCGGATCACGACGTAGCCCTCGCCTGAAAGCTCGTCGGTTGGCGTCACGAAGTAGGGGCGCTCGAAATAGCGGTAGTCGATATCCTCGGCGTCGACGAACTGCACGAGATCGATCGTCTTCTTGCTCTCGAGCTTCACGGCGTCGATATCTTCGGGATCGAGCGTGATGTAGGTGTCCTTGTCGACTTCGTAGCCCTTGACGATGTCGGCGTTGTCGATCTTGCCGATGCCCTGGACGACCTTCTCGTAATTCACCCGCTTGCCGGAGGGCTTGTGGATCTGCCGGAACGAGATGTCCGCTTTCGACTCCACGGCGTTGTAAACCTCGACTCCGATTGTCACGAGAGACAGCCGGAGAAATCCCTTCCAATAGGCGCGGGCGTGCTTGGGCATGACGCGGTACTCACGAGCTTGAGGCCTGCCCCACAACATCTGGGGGTGAGACCATGATAACAACGCCATATGGGCCAGCAAGGTTCAATCTTCTCGGTTTCACTGACGAGCGCGGTTAACGGCAGGCGGCCGCTCCATTTGGCGGGTCGCGTGTTGGCAGGAGGAGAACTGAAGGTTGACCGGAGGGGGCGCTGTTGCAACTCTCCGCGCGACCGAGCCGGGGGGCACCCATGACGACGAGCGACGCAAAACCGGATGACGCGTCCCCCACCGGGACGGAACCCGCTCTGCACCGCGTCATGGGGCCGTGGCTGCTGCTCCTCTTCATCGTCGGAGACATTCTCGGGACCGGCATCTATGCGCTGACCGGCAAGGTGGCGAACCTCGTCGGCGGGGCCGTTTGGCTGCCGTTCCTGATGGCCTTCTTCGTGGCGTTGCTGACGGCCTTCAGCTACCTCGAACTCGTCACGAAATACCCGCGCGCCGCAGGTGCCGCGCTTTATACGCACAAGGCTTTCGGCATCCATTTCATCACCTTCCTGGTCGCCTTCGCGGTCATGGCGTCCGGCATCACGTCGGCCTCCACCGCCTCGCGCGCCTTCGCCGCCAACCTGTCGGACGCCCTCGGCCTCGGGCTCGCCGGCGGCATCGGCATCACCGCCATCGGACTGGCGTTCATGGGCCTCATCGCGGCCGTCAACCTGCGCGGCGTCGGCGAAAGCGTGAAGCTCAACGTGGTGCTCACCGTCGTCGAGCTGACAGGCCTGCTCATCATCATCGTCATCGGCTTCTGGGCCATTGCGGGCGGGCAGGGCGATGTCTCGCGCGTATTCGAGTTCAAGGCTCCCGAAGGCAGCAGCTGGCTTTGGGCGTCCGTCGCCGCCACCACCCTCGCGTTCTTCGCCATGGTGGGCTTCGAGGACAGCGTCAACATGGCGGAGGAAACCGAAGACCCGACGCGCACCTTCCCCAAGATCCTCCTGCTCGGGCTCGTCATCACGGGCACCATCTACGTGCTCGTGTCCATTTCCGCGATCACGCTCGTCCCCCCCGCTGAGCTCGGCGAAGGCGAGACGCCGCTCCTCAAGGTGGTGGCCGCGGGCGCGCCGAACTTCCCGCTCGCCGTGTTTGGCTTCATCACGATGTTCGCGGTCGCCAACAGCGCATTGATCAACATGCTCATGGCGAGCCGGCTGGTCTACGGCATGAGCCGGGAGCACGTGCTGCCGCCCGTGCTCGGCAAGGTCCATCCCACCCGCCGCACGCCGTACGTCGCCATCGGGTTCACAACCCTTCTCGCGTGTGCGCTCGTGACGTTTGTCGGCGAGGTGCCGGCGCTGGGCGGCACGACGGCGTTGTTGCTGATCTGTGTGTTCACTGTCGTGAACGTCGCCGTGCTGATCCTGCGGCGTGACGCGGTCGAGCATAAGCATTTCCGGACGCCGACGGCGCTTCCGGTTTTCGGCGCGGTCTGCTGCGCCTTTCTCGCCGGGCCCTGGACCGGCCGCGATCCGGTGCAATACAAGGTGGCCGGCATGCTCCTCCTAGTCGGTATCGCGCTCTGGTTTGTTACGGTTTGGATCAACCGCAGGAGCGGCGTGCATCCCGCCGATCCGCTGCCGGAAGATCTGAGCGGCCGAGGCACCCGTAACTAGCCGATCCAATTGCGGAACCTCGCATTTTAAGCCGGAACCTAATCCCGGCTCGGCGCGTTGCTTGAGGGCTATCCTCAAATCCTCTCCCAAGGAGACGTGTGATGAAGGACCAAAAACGCACTCCTGCCCAGCAGGGCGGCGCTTCTCAGCGTGACCAGCAGACCCAGAAGGACAAGGACCGTCAGGCCGAGCGGAATAACCCCGGCAACCCGGCGCGGCCCGGCGAGCAGGCCCCGCGCCGCAGTCCGCAGCAGGGTGACAATGTCGATGAAGGTGAGCAGCAGCGTGCTCGCGATGAGCGCCGCGATCAGCATCGCTAGTCATTCGAAAAAACAACAAAAAGACTCGGACTGCAAACTCGTGGGGCCGCGTGAGCGGCCCTGAATTCTGTGCATCGCAGGGCGTCGGCTGCGGGAGGCTACGTATTGGTTCGTGAAAACCTAGTCGGTATAGAAAGTTGACCTCAGACAGCATCGCCCGCAGTCCCGCGGAAAACGCCCAGTCACCCTTGCGGCGTCGGCCCCGTTTCCCGGAGGTTAAAGCGATTAATTCATTCGCCGATCTGATGCGCCGCGCGACGCTACGCGGCCCATCCATCAAACCAAGCGCGGTCAACTCGATCAGTCTCATCGCGCGCTACGGTGCCATCGCTGCGGCGATCGCCGTACTGGCGATCACTTTGCTCGGCCCGCTGCTCACCTCATTGATCGACGACTGGTCGCGCCGCGATGTCGAATCCCGCTCTGCCCTCGTCTTCAATTCTATCGGCGGCCCGCTCTCCGCGATGCTGACGAACGGCGAGGGCGAGCAGATCAAGGCGCTCTTCGAGCGTGTCGTCGCCGATCCGCGCATCGTCGCCGTCGGCGTCTGCCGCGGAGCCAGCACGCCCCAATATGCAACGCCGCTGATGCCGCCCGCCATTTCCTGCGAAAAGATCGCGCGCACGGAGTCCGAAAGCTTCTCGTCGATTACCGTCAACGGCCGCCGCATGTTGATCGGCACATTCCCGCTCGGCACGGAGCCGGCCAGCGGCCACTTCATCGTCGTCCACGACCTGAGCTTTTCCGAGCATCGCGGCCAGGAAGCGCGCACCTACGTCACGATCATGCTGGGCGGCGTCATTCTCGTCGGCGGAGCTCTCGCGGTCGGCCTCGTGCTCTACTTGATCCGCAACTGGATGCGCAGCTTCCGCGAAGCCGTCATCGGCGCCGTCGCCCGGGGCGGGGTGCCGGAAATCGCTGGCTCCATCGGGCCGATGGACAAGGAAGTCCGCCAGATCCTGCGACAGCTCGAGATGAGCCATGTGAACGTCGACCGCGATCAGGCCAATTGGAGCAAGGAGACGCTGCGCGAGATCATGCAGGAACTGCCGGGCGTCGAGGTTCTGGTCGTTGCCAATCGCGAGCCCTACATCCACAACCACGGGGCCGACGGCATCGAGATCCAGACGCCTGCCAGCGGCCTCGTGTCAGCCGTCGAGCCCGTCATGCGTGCGTGCGGCGGGACGTGGATTGCGCACGGCAGCGGCACCGCCGACCGCGACACCGTCGATGCGCACGATCGCATTGGCGTGCCGCCTGAAAATCCCGAATACAACCTGCGCCGCATCTGGATCACGGAGGAGGAGCAGGACGGCTACTATTACGGTCTGGCCAACGAAGGCCTATGGCCGCTCTGCCACATCGCCTTCACGCGGCCGGTGTTCCGGGAAGCCGACTGGCGCACCTACCGCGCCATCAATCAGCGCTTCGCCGATGCTGTGGTCGCGGAGGCGAAGACAAGCGCGCCGATTGTTCTCGTGCAGGATTATCACTTCGCGCTGCTGCCGCGCATGGTGCGCGAGAAACTGCCTGACGCGACCATCATTACGTTCTGGCACATTCCGTGGCCAAACTCGGAGACCTTCGGCATCTTCCCATGGAAAGAGGAGATCATCCACGGCCTGCTTGGCAGCTCGATCATCGGTTTCCACACGCAGTTCCACTGCAACAACTTCCTTGAGACCGTCGACCGCTTCATCGAAAGCCGCATCGATCGCGAACAGGAATCCGTGACGCTACAGGGCCACGAAACGTTTATCCGGCCGTATCCGATTTCCATCGACTGGCCGCCGGCCGGGCTTGTCGGGCAGAAAAGCATCGCCGAGTGCCGGCAAAACGTGCGCGAACGGCTTGGCCTGCCGCAAGATACCAAGCTGGCGGTCGGCATCGAGCGTTTCGACTACACGAAAGGCGTGCTGGACCGCATCCGCGCGGTGGATACCTTGCTCGAGGAGCATCCCGAATGGCGCGGCCGTTTCGTGATCGTCCAAGCCGCGGCGCCCACGCGCAGCAAGCTGCAGACCTACAAGGCCTTGCAGGACGAGGCGCTGGCGCTCGCCGACGAGATCAACGCGAAATACGCCGACGTCACGCCGAAGCCGGTTCAACTCATCATTCGCCATCACGAGCCGCGGGAGGTCTTCGAACTGTTCCGAGCGGCCGATGTCTGTATCGTTTCGAGCCTGCACGATGGCATGAACCTCGTCGCCAAGGAGTTCATTGCCGCGCGCGACGACGAGCAGGGGGTGCTGATGCTGTCGCATTTTGCCGGCGCGTCGCGCGAGCTTGCGGAAGCGCTGATCATCAACCCCTACGATGCCCATGCCACCGGCGAGGTGCTGCACAGCGCGCTCACGATGCCCGAAGCCGAGCAGCACGAACGTATGCGCCTCATGCGTGCCTACGTCAGCTCGCGCAATGTCTATCGCTGGGCGGGACGCATGCTTCTCGACGCCAGCCGCTTGCGTAAAAAGCGGCACATTCTCGAAATCGCCGGCACCGGCGCGCACTAAGGCTGGCACGGACTAAGGCTGAGGCGGATTAAGACTAAGGAGCGTCGGCGCCCGAGCTGCCGAGCAGCGCCGCGACGTGGTCCGCGCACGCCGCGCGCTGGGTGGGGGCAATGTGCAGCCCGGCCTTTGTACGCCGCCACAGCACGTCGTCCGCCGTCAGGGCCCACTCATGATCGCGGAGGTAGAGGACTTCCGCCGCCGTGAGCGCGCTACCGATGGCGGGCCCCAGGTCGCCGTCCGACTGCGCGCCGCCGAGCACAAGATCGGCCCGCGTGCCGTAACGCTGGACGAGACGGCCGAGCGTATCGGGGGAAATGCCGGAGTAGCGGCGAAGCAGCGCCTGCCGATAACCCGCAACACCTCCCGGTCCAAAATCGCCGCCCGGCAGCGGCGCTTGCGCCGTCCATGCCGGACCCATGCCCGGAAACGTCGGCGCGAGGCGCGCGAGAACAGCCTCTGCCAGGCGACGGAACGTGGTGATCTTGCCGCCAATGACGTTGACCAGCGGCGCGCCTCCCGGCGGCTGGATCAGATCGAGCCGGTAATCGCGCGAGACGGCCGAGGCCTTGGCCGTGCCGTCGTCGACCAGCGGCCGCACGCCGGCGAACCGCCACACGATGTCGTCGCGGGCGAGCGGTTGCGCGAAAAACCGCGCCGCCGCGGCCAGCAGATAGTCTTCCTCTTCGGCGCTCGTCAGAAATCCGTCGTCGGGCGTGGAAACAGAAACGTCCGTCGTGCCGATCAGCGTAAAGCGCTGCTCGAAGGGAAGTGCGAACACGACGCGGCCGTCGCCATTCTGCAGGAGGTAGGCGTCGTCCGCCCCCGCGATGCGCGGCACGACGATGTGCGATCCGCGCACGAGCCGCAGTTTCGGCACACGATCCTGAGCGGCCTCGAGTCCCGCGACCTCTGCACACCACGGCCCGGCGGCATTGACGAGGGCCCGCGCACGAACCGTCACCACCCCGACTGGCGAGGAGGCCGTAACCCGCCATTCGTCGCCAACGCGCGCGATCTGCGTGACGGGAGTGCGCGTGCGGATTGATGCACCGCGTTCGCGGGCGTCGAGTGCGGCGGCGATGACAAGGCGCGCATCGTCCGCCCAGCAGTCGTAGTAGGAGAATCCGGAGTGCATCTCGGGCCGCAATGGGCGCCCCGCGGGATCGCGCGTCAGATCCAGCTCGCCGGACGCGGGGATGAGCCGCCGCGCCGCAAGCCGGTCGTAAAGGGCAAGGCCGATCCGCAACAGCGCCCGGGGCCGCATTCCTCTCGCGTGCGGGATCACAAAGCGCAACGGCCAGATGAGATGCGGCGCGCGCTGCAGCAGCACCTCGCGTTCCGCCAGCGCCTCGCGTACCAGCCGGAACTCCCAATGCTCGAGGTAGCGCAATCCGCCGTGAATGAGCTTGGAGCTGGCAGACGATGTGCCGCCGGCCAGATCGCCCTTTTCGAATAAGACCACCTTGAGCCCGCGGCCAGCCGCATCGGCCGCGATGCCCGCGCCGTTGATGCCTCCGCCGATTACCGCCAAGTCGAAGAGTGCGTCGCTCATGGCCCCCGCGCGTCGATCCGCCGTGGAATCACGTTTCAGCACCATACGCGAGGCGAAAGAAAAAGGCCCCCGACGGTCGGCCGAGGGCGCAAAGTTTAAGTCAGGGGAACGAAGCCCGGGCCGTGAGGGTCGATCGCCAGCGTCGGGCTCGGCTGCTCAACAACTGACGATGGTCAAGGGTTCCCCGCGCGGCTCGAAGCTACCGCTTCGGCAAGCCGTGCCCACGCCGATCGCGTGCAGCGTCCGGGGGTTGCATTCGCAAGAAATTCGCTTCGGTGTGGAAGGAGTCGTCGTCTTTCCTCGCAACTCCCATGCAGGCGGCGAGGAGAAAACCTACGGCGCCTCCGATCTGCAGACCGATCAGAAAGTAGGTCATCGAAACCTCCATTTTTCCGCGGCCGTAAACGTCTCAATGCGCGGAGTATGACCCACAAACCATTGAATGGTTGAGATTTAGGAAGCGGAGAGTGAATTCATGTAAACGATCGATGAATGCCCGGCGGGAACCGCCTCCCTCGGCGACGTGTTGTGCATGACCACGCCAAGGAGGCCGCCGTCATGAAAGCTCTCGTCGTCGCCACGATGCTGATCCTTGCCGCGCCGATTGCCATGGCCGAAGACGCGAGCACGTCCGGCCCGGGCGTCGAGCCCGCGCCTGGCGTCGGTAAGACCGAAAAACCACCAACCCTCGATGCAGCCGGGCCGAACATCACCGCGTCCGATCCCGAGAAGGGCTCGCAAAGCTCTGGCGAGAACGCGGCGGACATTGCGAAAGGCGAGCGCGGCGCGGAGCATGGCCAGCGCGACCAGGACAACACCGCCACCCCATCGCAGGACTCGAGCGGCCAGCAAGGCCCGCCCGACACCCGCACCGGCCCGTCGACAAAAAATCCCTGATCTGAGCATCTTGCCGCGGTGAACACCGTGGTTCAGGATGGCGGCCATCCGTGCGGTGAGCGCACGTCCGATCCAGGCTGGAGGCCATGCCATGAGGCGCGCCACGATTGCAGCAATGGCGCTGTCGCAGGTGACGGCCGCGTTTGCCGGGCAGGGCGGAATCCCAAGCGCTGTCTCCGTCGCCCGCGCGACGGCCATTCCGGCCTGCACCGTTTACGTGGATGCGGCCGCAAAAGGCGGCGACGGCACGGCCCAATCGCCACACAAGACGATTGGGCAAGCGCTTGAGGCGGCGGAGTCCGGAGCGGTCATCTGCGTCGCAGAGGGCATCTACGCCGAGCAATTGAAGCCCGGCGAGAAATTTCTGACGCTCGCGGGGGGATTCCAAAGTGGCTCGGGCTTCAAGGTCCGCGACAGCGCCAAATATGCCAGCAAGGCGAAGGGGAAGGGTGGGTCATTCATCCGATATGAAGACCCTGCGCCGAACGGCCAGCTCACCGCGATCGACGGCTTCGACATCAGCGGCTACTCGCAGGCCATCAACCGCGATTTCTACGAGTCGCAACGCTTCGACATCACCAACAATTTCATCCACGACAACACCTGCAGTGATGAAACCCTGGCCGGCGCGGGCGTTGCGCTCGCGAACGTCTCAGGCACGATCAAGGGCAACGTCTTCGCCGCCAACGCGTGCGGCCGGGGTGGAGCGATCTTCCTTAACGACGGCAAGAACGAAAATGAGGTGGCGATCGAAGACAACCTCATCACGGGCAATTCCGGGACAGAAGCCTCGGGCGCCCACGGCGGCGCGCTCTATCTGTTCGGAAACACGCTCACCATCACCGGCAATGCGTTCATCGGCAACAGCGTGACGCAATGGGGGGGCGGGCTTTACATCGGCGCGTTCACGCCCGGCAATCAACCGACCACGGCGACCATGAGCAGGAACCTCTACCGAGGCAACCGCGCCGGTGACGGAGGCGGCGGCTTCTTCTGCGACGATGGCGCGACGTGCATCGCCTCGCACGAAATCTATGACGGCAACTGCGGCGGCAACATCCTGGTCGACGGCGGCTCTAACGGGTCGGGTCCTACGACGACGCGTTTCGATCACATCACCAACGTCGGCGCCCTCGCGCCCGGCTGCAAAGGACCGGGCATCGGATTTTTCATCGACACCTATCAAGGTGTAGCGCCGGATTCGCACACGGTCACCAACGCCATTTTCTGGGGCAACGCCGAGGGCCAGGATTTTGCCGTGGCCTGCGAAAGCGGCTGTGCGCAGTTGAAGGTCAGCGTTTCGCAGTCGATGGTTCAGACGAAATATGCCGATGGCAGCGTGAAAATCGCGTTCGGCGCAGGGATTGTCCCGCCGGCCGATCCAATGTTCGTCGATCCCGCGAAGGGAGATTTCCGGCTGAAGCCCGGTAGCCCCGCGTCGGGAAAAGGCAAGTCAGGAACTGACCTTGGCGCCTTGCAAGGCGGCGGCGCGGCAACCGCGCCACCGTCAGATGCGCCCGATGCAGCCACGCCACGCAGAGACGAGCTTCCCGTGGAAGCGAACACGCCCCCTGCAGAAGAGCCGGCGAGCGACGCCGCGCCAGTTGAACCGGCGAAAAAGACTCCTCCGCCCAAGAAGGCGGACGCGCAACCGAGCCACGCGGAGATCCCCGCCAAGGATGCGTTCGAAGCGGCTAAAGAACTCGGCACGGTAGACGCCTGGACCGCCTTCGTGGAAGCCTACCCCGACGGATTCCGCGCCAACCTCGCCCGCGCCTATCTCAAGAAGCTCGGCGCAAAGTAGCAGCGACGCAGCAGGAGCCTCGCGTCCGCCACGCGACCCATCACGAGGGCTTGGGCAACATGCGATCGCTGATGATGCGGCGCTGGATCTCGCTCGTGCCTTCGAAGATCGTCGTCAGCCGCGCATCCCGCCAATAGCGCTCGACCCGCCGTTCGGTCGTGTAGCCGTTGCCGCCGTGCAATTGCATGGCCTGATTGGTGACGCGCACGGCCATCTCCGTCGCCAGCAGCTTCACCTGCGCCGATTCCGCCTCCGCAGCCTCGCCCTGGTCCAACAAGTGCGCGACCTGCTGCCAGAACGCGCGCGCCTGGGCCACCTCGGCCGCCATGTCCGCGAGCGCGAACCGCAGCGCCTGGAAGTCGCCGATCGGATGGCCGAACTGCTCGCGCTCCTGCAGATACACCCAGGTGTCTTCGAGCGCGCCCTGCGCGACGCCGACCGCGCGCGCGGCCGTATGCACACGGGCGATGTTGAGGCCGCGCTGCACGGCTGCGAAGCCGCCTGAGTCCGCGTCCGCCCCGCCGTCGCCGTAGAGCCCCGTCAGCCGGTCGCCCTCGGG
This sequence comes from Hyphomicrobium sp., assembly GCF_051860585.1. GTDB lineage: Bacteria > Pseudomonadota > Alphaproteobacteria > Rhizobiales > Hyphomicrobiaceae > Hyphomicrobium_C. Next base: position 47,232 of record NZ_JBHYDS010000005.1, on the reverse strand, counting down.
CACGCGCACCCCGTCGAGCTCGAGATGCCAGGTGAGGAAGCCGTGGTAGCCGATCTTGTCGATGACGTGCCCCGTCATGCGCTCGGGGAACGTGCCGGGCGTCTTGACCACGAGGAACGGCTCGAGTCCCGCCGAGCGGGGTTCGCCGTCCTCAGGATCGCGCGTCCGCGCCAGCACTTCGATGAAATCCGCCGCGAGCGCAAAGCCCGCCCAACGCTTGGTGCCGGTAAGCACCCAGTGATCGCCGTCGCGCACGGCGCGCGTCTCGACGCCGGCGAGATCGGATCCGGCCGTCGGCTCGGAGAGCGCGATGCCGCCGATCCATTGTCCCTTCGCCGAGCGTTTCAGCAGATCGCGCCGCCGCTCGTCGTCGAGCGTCTGCGTGCCAAGCCCCTGGCCGCGCGCCAGGATGCTGCCGACGGAGAGCCATGCGCGCGCAAGCTCTTCCGACACGAGGCAGTACTCGAACACGCCGAGACCGAGACCGCCATGCTCGGCGGGAATGGTGATGCCGAACCACCCCTTGGCGGCCATCTGCTCGATGAGCGCGCGGGGCATCTCGGCTTTCTGCGGATCGAGCGTGTCCGCGATCGGCAGCACCACGTCACGTGCGAAGGCGCGTGCCTCGGCTTGAAGCGCCACGCGCGTCTCGGTCTTCCACGGTGACATCAACTCGGCGGGTCGAGGATTAACGCTAGGATCGCGCGTCTCGATGTTCGGCATGCAACCTCTCGGAAGGTGAAATCAATTCCGGCGCAGGGGCCGGGCGGATTGCGCCGCAGGCACCCGAACACCCGCCTGGGATGCTGGTCTCGCGTTCGGGGGTGGAGGGCATTGAGGCGGGTGCGGTTGGGCGGGCAAGTGACGGCCAATGAAACTCCCGAGCCGCATCTGCGTTCCATAACGGCTGACTGCACAAAGGAAAACGCGATGGACAATCCCGACGAAACGACAGCCTTGATCTCCGCCGGCAAGGTGACGGGCACCCCCGTCTTCAACACCGGCGGCGAACAGCTTGGCGAGATCTACGATGTGATGCTCGACAAGAGGTCGGGTCGCATCGCCTATGCCATCATGTCATTCGGCGGCGTGCTCGGCATCGGACTGCGCTACCATCCGCTGCCCTGGGACTCGTTGAAGTACGACACCCGCCAGCAGGGATACGTCGTCGGTCTGACGATCGCGGAGCTCGAGGAGGCGCCGGAATTCGACGTGGCCGTCACGCCGCTATGGGCCGCCGGTGCAGTCTAGCGGCAACGCTGCGCGACGCGGGTTAGAGCAGACGCGTGTTAGAGCAACTGAATGTCCTGGGCGCGAACGACGATGCTCGTCTGTTTGAAGGCCCGTTCGAGACCTTTGCGATACTTTCCCCACCACTTGGGATCCAGCGTCCCCACCATGACCTCGATGACGACGATGTCGTCTTCGCTGGCCGGATGCTCCCCCGGCTTCCATTGCCCCTCGGCCGGCGTGCGCGTGAACGACGTCACGCCGCCGAAGAGGTCGGTCAACTCGGCCGCAACCGCTTCGTACTTGGATTTCGGGAATCCCCGTCCCTTGGCGTCGTGAAGCGGCAGAAGAATTTGCACGAGGTGCATGGGGTGACGTCCTGTCCTCAAGGCATTTGCAAAACAACTGAGACCGGTGCGTGATCGCTTGCGCCCTCCATGCCCCGCACGGCGCGGTCAACACGCGCGCTGACGAGCCGGGACGCAAGCTCGGGGCTCAGAAGGATATGGTCGAGGCGCAGGCCCGCGTTCCGCTCCCACCGTTTCCGCAGATAGTGCCAGAAGGTATAGACCCGCTCGTCGCCGTGCAGGGCCCGCACCGCATCGGTCCAGCCTTGGTTCAGCAGCCGGGCATAGGCGGCGCGGCTTTTGGGCTGCACGAGTGCATCGTCGTCCCACGACTTGGTTGGATAGATGTCGATGTCGGTCGGCGCGACGTTGAAGTCGCCGGCCAGCACGACCGGCGCGCCCGAGCGCAGCAGCCTGCGGGCGTGAGCGTTCAGCCGCCGGAACCAGGCCAGCTTGTAGTCGAACTTGGGACCCGGCTGGGGATTGCCGTTCGGCAGGTAGAGGCTGCAGATCAGAATGCCGCCCACGGCCGCCTCGATATAACGGGCCTGCTGATCGTGCGCATCGCCGGGAAGCGCCGTGCGGGTGACGATGGGCTCCCCCCGCCGGGACAGAATGGCGACCCCGTTCCACGTTTTCTGCCCCTGCCACACGGCCTCGTATCCCGCCTCTCGCAATTCCGCGGCGGGAAACTGATCATGCGCCGCCTTGAGTTCCTGGAGGCAGACCACGTCGGGCGTGGCGGCCTTCAGCCAGCTCAGCAAGTTCGGCAAACGCCGGTTGATGTTGTTGATGTTGAAGGTCGCGACCGTGAGCGTCGCGGCCCTCGGCTGTCTCTTGGTCGGCTTGGCCCGGCGTATGCCCACGCTGCCTCACATCGGAAGTTCCAGCTCCGGCATCACCCTAGCAGGCTCTGCCGGGGACTGCTGCTCGCGGCGCGAGGCCGGTGCCGGGAAAAATCGGCAATCCGCCAATCGGTTGACCGGCGCAGTCATCGGGAAGAGCGCCGGTTCGGCCGCGCGGCTTGACGAGAGCGGGAATCTCAGCCCTTCACTGAGACGTCTTACAGGATCGTTAAGCGGGAACGCTGCGAAGATCCGCACGAGCCGAGTTTTTCGAAAAGCCAGAAAGGCACTGACACCATGATCAATGACAAGCGCTATTACATTCCAGCTCTCGCACCGGTTTACGGCTCGTTCCACGAGATCGCAGAGACGCTGCTGAGGGTCTTTGTCGGCTTCCTGCTGGTGCTGCACGGCGCACCCAAATTCGGGAATCTCGACGGCGTGATCGGAATGGTCGAAAGCCTGGGCTTTTATCCCGGCGGCGTGTGGGCGCCGCTGCTGGCCGCCACGGAAACCATCGGCGGTTTGCTGCTGATCATCGGCCTCTTCACCCGGCCCGCCGCCTTCGCCACCATGATCGTGCTGCTGGTGACGGTCTACTTCCACTGGGTCTTCAAGGCCGAAGGATTCGGCGGCGCTGAAAAGTCCCTGATCTGGGCGGCCGTGCTGTTCTTCTTCGTCATTCGAGGCGGGAACGCCCACTCGGTCGACGCAAAGCTCGGCCGAGAATTCTAGTCCGCACAACGGAAACGGCGGCGATGCGTTCGCCGCCGTTGTTTTGCGATCAGGCCGCTTCTTTCGTCTCAGGTGTCCCGCGACCTTCGCGGAGCCGCTGGAACACGACGTACAGCATCGGGATGAGGAAAATTCCGAACACCGACGCGAAGGCCATGCCCGCGAGCACGGGAATGCCGACCGCGATCATGCTGTCTGCGCCGGGACCCGTCGCAATCACGAGCGGCACAAGTCCCATGATGAACGCGATGCTCGTCATCATCACCGGCCGGAAGCGCAGGCGCGCGCCGTCGACCGCGGATTCCAGCAGCGTATCGCCGGCCGCCCGCCGTTCGATCGAGAACGCGATGATGAGGATGGCGTTCTTCGCTGCCAGCGCGATCAGCACGACGATGCCGATCTGGACGTACAGGGTAAAGCTTTCTCCCAGCATCCAGAGCGTACCAACCGCGCCCATGATCGACACCAGCACCGACAGCAGCACCGGAATTGGAATGTTCCAGCTCTCGTAAAGCGCGACCAGAAAGAGGTAGGCGAACAGCAGCGCGAGCCCGATCACGATCGGCGTCTGCCCCGCCGATTGAAGCTGCTCGAGCGCCTGTCCCGTCCACTCGAACGCATAGCCGCCCGGCAAGCTGGCGTTGGACACCGCGGCCATCCCATCGATGGCCTCGCTCGGCCCGCGCCCCGCACCGGACGAGCCGTTGATCGGCACCGCGCGATAGTTGTTGTAGCGCGTGAGTGTGCGCGGCCCGACCTCGAGCTTGGCGACCGCGATGGCGGACAGCGGCGTCATTTCTCCTGCGGCGTTTTTGACGTAGATGCCCGAGATGTCGTTGATCGATCCCCGGAACGCCTGCTCGGCCTGCAACTGCACCGTCCAGGTTCGGCCGAACAGGTTGAAGTCGTTGACGTAGTAGCCGCCGAGCGTTGCCTGCAGCGCGGTGAAGACGTCCGACAGGTTGATGTTCAGCGCTCGCGTCTTGTCGCGATCGATGTCGAGCCGGATCTGCGGCGTCTCGGCTTCGAACGTGGAGAACACGCTGGAAAGCTCCGGCCGCTGGTTCGCCTCCACGATCAGCCCGCGCATGACGGCGGCCATTTCGGACGCGCCCTGTCCTCTGAGAGCTTCGAGCATGTATTCGAAACCGCCGACCTGGCCGATGCCGGAAATGGCCGGAGGGTTGAGCGGGATGAGGCGCCCCTCGGAGACAGCAGCGAGCGCGCCGAACAGGCGGCGCACGACGGCGGTCGAGTGCATGTCGCGTGAGGTGCGCACGTCGTAGGGTTTGAGGCGCACGAACATCACGCCGGCGTTCGACGCCGCGCCGCCGCCGAGGAAGTCGAGTCCGAGGATGGTGGTGACGGCATCGACCGCCGGATCCTTGCGGATGATCGCCTCGGCTTTTCGCGCCGCATCCGAGGTCCGGTTCAGCGAGGCGCCGGCCGGAAGGTTCAGCACCGTCATGATGAAGCCCTTGTCTTCATCGGGAAGGAACCCTGACGGCGTTTTCGCGAACACGAAATAGGTGACGCCCGCGATGGCGACGAGCGCCACGAGGCTCATCGCCGAATAGGTCACGAGCCGCCGCACGACCGCAGCGTATCCGTCGGCAACGCGGTCGATGGATTTCGTGATCCGGCCCATGATGCCGGTCGGATGGCCGGGCTTCAGCATCACCGCGCAAAGTGCCGGCGTGAGCGTGAGCGCGTTGATCGCGGAGATCACCATGGCCGCCGAGATCGTGACCGCGAATTGCCGGAACAGCACGCCGGACGAACCCGGCAGGAACGCGATCGGCACGAACACGGACAGCAGCACGAGCGTGATGGCGATCACCGGCCCGGCGATTTCCGTCATCGCCTTGTGCGTTGCTTCCGCCGGTGTGAGGTCCGGCTCCTCGTGCATCACGCGCTCGACGTTCTCGACCACGATGATCGCGTCGTCGACGACGATGCCGATGGCGAGCACAAGCGCCAGCAGCGAGATGGTGTTCGCCGAATAGCCGAGCGCCAGCAGAACGGCGAACGTGCCGATGATGGCGACCGGGACGGCGATCAGCGGGATGAACGTCGGCCTGAAACGGCCGAGGAAGACGAATACGACGATGGCGACGAGCACGAACGCTTCAAACAGCGTGTGGACGACCTTCAAGATCATCGCGTCCACGAATTCAGCGGTGTTGTAGACGTAGGCGAATTCGACGCCCTGCGGGAAGCGGGTCTGCAGCTCTTCGAGCCGCTTCGAGACCGCGGCCGCGACGCTGACGGCGTTCGCACCCGGCGAAAGGTAGACGCCGATGGGCGCGGCCGGATGGCCCTCGTAACGGGCTTCGGAGTCGAACGTCTCCCCCGCCAGTTCCACCCGCGCGATATCCTTCACGCGCACGAACGACCCATCGCTGGCCGCCCGCACGATGATGTTTTCGAATTCCTCGACCGAGACGAGGCGGCCCTTGGTTGTCACCGTGAGCTGCAGGCGCTGATCGGCGGAGAGCGGCGCGGCGCCGATGCGGCCGGCGGCGGCCTGCACGTTCTGCGACTGGATGGCCGTGATCACGTCCTGCGCTGACAAGCCGAAATTGCCGAGCTTGGTCGGATTGATCCAGATGCGCATCGCATAGTCGCGCGATCCGAAGATCGAGGCGTCGCCCACGCCCGACACGCGCTTGATCTCGTCGAGAATGTTGAGCGTGACGAAGTTGGACAGAAAGAGCTGATCCTTGTCCTTGTCTTTCGAATAGAACAGGAAAACCTGCAGCAGATCCGTCGAGCGCTTGGCGATCGTAAGGCCGGTACGCCGCACCTCCTCGGGCAGTTTCGCGGTCGCGAGGTTCGCCCGGTTCTGGACGTTGACCGTCGCGATGTCCGGGTTCTCCGAAAGATCGAACGAAACCGTGAGCGAATAGGAGCCGTCGTTGGCCGAGGTCGACCGCATGTAGCGCATGCCCGAGACGCCATTGATCGCGTTTTCGAGCGGCTGGGCGATGCTCTCTTCCACCGTGTTCGCGTCCGCGCCCGCATACATGGCGCTGACGCTCACCGTCGGCGGTGCAATCTCGGGATACTGGGCGACCGGGATGACGGTGATGGCGATGAGGCCCGCCAGCGTCATCACGATCGAGATGACCATGGCCAGCCGCGGACGGCGGATGAAGACATCGAAGATCATGGTGCGATCGGGCCCGTGGTGGCGAGGGTGTCGGTTGCAATCTGGGCGTCGACGACGATCCCAGGCCGGACTTTCTGCTGGCCGCTCGTGATGACGCGATCACCCGGAACGAGCCCGTCGAGCACGATAATCTGCGCGCCGTGCTGGTCCCCGAGCTTGACGCGCTTGGCCACCACCTTGTCGTCCTTGTCGACCGCGAGAACGTACGCGCCCTGCTGATCGAGGATGATGGCGGATTGGGAGATCACCATGCGCTCCTCCGGCTTCTTGTTGACCACCTGTACTCCGACGATCTGCTGATCGACCAGCAGGCGCTGGGGATTGGGGAACGAGCCGCGCACGACCAGCGAGTCCGTTTGCGGATTGGCCTCGACGTCCGAGAACGCGATCTTGCCGTCCTGGTCGTAGGTGGTGCCGTCCGGCAATTTCAGCCGCACCACCACGCTGTCTTTGGAAACGCCCTCGCGCCGCACGCTCAGGAAAAGCCGCTGCGGAACGGGAAAGGCCACGTACATCGGATCCTGCCGGACGAGCGTGACGAGCGGGTCGCTGGTCGGGCCGACGTATTCGCCGACGGAATACGTCGCGCGCCCGGCAGCGCCGGCCATCGGCGCGCGGATCTCGGTGTAGCCGAGGTTGAGCTTGGCGGTCGTGACGGTCGCCTTCTGCGCTTCCACGTTGGCCTTTGCCTGGGCCAGCTGCGAGCCGGCCTGGTCCAGCGCCGCTTGCGAGGACGTGCCCCGCTCGGCGAGAGGCCGCGTGCGGTCATACGTGAGTTGGGCCAGCGAGAGCGCCGCTTCGGCGTTCGCGAGGTTGGCTTCGGCGAGGGCAAGCGCCGCCTCGTAAGGCTCTCGTTCGAGCTGGAACAGCAACTGTCCCTCGGCGACCTCGCTGCCTTCGTCGAAACCGCGCTGCTTGATGAAGCCCGCGACGCGCGCGCGGAGCGTGACTTTGTCGATGGCTTGCACGCGCCCGGTGAAGGCCGATTGGTCGGTGATGTCGCGCATCTGCGCGATCTCGACAATGACGCTCGGCGGCGGCGCGGCGGCCCCGGTGCCGGGCGCCTGCGCGCCGGCGGGGCACGTCAGCGCGGCAAGCAGCAGAACGGGGAGAAAAGCTGAATGACTGATCTTTGAAGAAGTGGGCCGCCAAAAACAGTGCAGGCTGCGAACCATTCGTGACGTCATCGAATTTGTCCTCAAGCAGTAAGCCCTCAAGCAGTAAGCCCTCAAGCAGCAAGCCCTCAAGCAGCAAGCCCCAGGCAGCAAGCCCAGGCAGCAAGCCAAGTGCGGCCACCACGGAAGAGGCGCACAGCGGCACGTTAGCAAGTCGCGCCCTCCCTGCCATAAAATTCGGTCGCGACGGTGCGACTTAACGGACGCCGTGGACGAACGGATGACGGCGAGCGGATGACAGAGCCGCGTTTGTCGTCGCGACTGCGCAGCCATCGGACAGACACCGTCACGGCGGGCCGTCGATCGCCGGTGTCGCGGTACTTACGGAACAGAGCAGGGTCTCTCGGAGTTGAACGGGTCCAACACCATGGGAGGACATATCATGGCAAGCCCCTATTCGGACTCTCTCGGCAACGCCTCCGAAGACGCCGGCCGCGCCGCCGGCTACGCCGACCAGGCCGTCAACGCGGCGAAGGATGCAGCAGCCGAGGCCGCTGATCGGATCACGACGATGGCCAAGGACGCGATGGATAACCCGGAGCGGTTCGCGCGCGACTCCTACAACAGCGTCACCCGCTACACGCAGGAGAAGCCGCTCGAAGCGCTGGCCATCGCAGCCGGCGTGGCCTTCGTCATCGGCGCTCTTTGGAAGAAGTAAAGGCCGCGCCGCCCGTCCGCATGAAAACAGCGAGATTTTCGCAGCGTCCGGTTGTGCTCCCCACCGCTTGATCGCGGAACGCTCAATGCGTTCCGCGATTTTCCGATCACGTCAGAAAAATACGGCTTCAGGCCGTTGCAAAGCGTGGCGAATTAAACGTCCGCCGCCGTTAAAAGAATTCACCGTCTGTGACCGCGGATGTCGCACTGCGCTCAAAAATCTCGCGCTGCACTCAGAAAATTGGGGATAGATTCGGCTCGCCCAAGATGATTTAGTATTTTCAGCAGCGTTTGGTCTTGGTCAGTCACGGCTGCAGGAAGTGACTGTCGAATGGGACTGCGGGTTCACAAGCCCGCTCCTGATGGGCGCGATGGCGTCCTGGAGGTACCCACTCATGACGATCCCCTCGAACTATCGTATCCTTGTCGTCGATGCCCCGACGACGCGTGCGTGCAATCTCCGCGAAGCTTTGGTGCGCGCAGGCGCCAAGGTTCACGTGGTGAGCACGCCTGGGGCAGCGCTGATGTTGATCAACAGGCTGAGCATCCACACGGCGTTCGTTGCTTACGACATGGGCGTCGCGATGAATGAATTCTGTGCTGCGCTGACCGAGCGAAATATTCCCTACATCCTGACCGGATCGTCCGCCGAGATGCCAACCGCAAAGCAGTGTGCGTTGGAACTGGCGGCCTAACCCTCTTCATCAGAAAATCTGAACGCGTCGCGGCCTGAATGCGCCGCGGCCGTATCGTGGCGGAGTATCAGGCTCCGCCATCGCCGTTTCAAGCCTGGCGCGTCGTTTGGCGTAGACGCCGTGAGAGCGTGCCGATGCAGCATGCCGCGAAACATCCCGCGAGGCCGTCTTTTCGTTGCAGTGGACCGGCCTCGCCCGAGCTGGCGGGGGCAGGTTGCCAGGGCTGGCCGAAGTAGGGTCGGCTCGGCGTCTGCCCATGGCTGAGTATTGGCGGCGGTAGCCGGCCGGGGTATCGATCGGACTCCGAGCACGCCATCGGCGGCTTGCGGCCGCCCGCGACGTTGCTCGGACTCTCTTATGCTTTCCGCTTCTTGCGAGCGGCGTACTTTGCGTCGCGAATGGCCTTCTGTTCGGCGGCGCGAGCCACTTCCAGATCGGCCATTTCCCGCTCGTCGCGCTTTTTCTGTTCGGCGCGTGCGGCGATGTCCAAGGCCTGCTGCTCGGCAAGTTCCTTCGCGGTCTGCGCCTTCTCGATCGCACGAGCCTCGCGAGCTTCCACGATCGCCTGGCGCTGCGCTCTGCGCTCGATCTCGGCCGGGTCATCCGGCGAGGGCCGCGCGGCTTTCGAAAGCATGGCCTTCTTCGCCTCCGCGGCAGTCTTAAGCCGGTCGCTCAAGTTGTCCTTAAAGTCTCTCATGAAGCTCCATAGAGTGGTTGGGCAATAGAAGGCGTACTCCTAGCCCGCGCGCGGCGTGCTGGAAAGCATTTGATGGGAAATGTCACTCGGCGATCTGCCGCACTTACAAAGCCAAGCCTGCCCCGATTGAGCTGAGAGGGCGGATGCGCGCGCAAAGACAAGCGCTTTTGGGTTGTGCGCGAATGTATCGAGCGTTCACTGCTCACCGGGACCTGGATCTCGCCCCGGTTGCCTCACCCTTGGATTCAGCAGGGTGCGCCGAAAATCAGCCTTTGCTGCGTGCGGCGGGCATGTCGCGCATCACGTCGTTCTCCGTGAGCAGCTTCTCGAAGTAGGCGACGGTGCGTTTCAAGCCGTCGCGCAGGGGCACCGTCGGCTCCCACCCCAGCCGATCCTTCGCAATCGAGATGTTCGGCTGGCGCTGCAGGGGATCGTCCTGTGGAAGGGGCAGGAACACCAGCTTGGACTTGGAGCCCGTCATCGCGATCGTGAGCTCTGCGAGTTCCTTGATCGTGAACTCTCCCGGATTGCCGAGATTGACCGGCCCGGTGACGTCGCGGGGCGACTGCATCAGCCGGACGAAGCCCTCGATCAGATCGTCCACGTAGCAGAACGATCGCGTCTGGCTGCCGTCACCGTAGATGGTGATCGGTTCGCCTTTGAGAGACTGGACGACGAAGTTCGACACCACCCGGCCGTCGTTGGGGTGCATGCGCGGACCGTAGGTGTTGAAGATCCGCGCGACCTTGATGTCGAGCTTATGCTGCCGGTAATAGTCGAAGAACAGCGTCTCCGCGCATCGCTTTCCTTCATCGTAGCAGGATCGCGGGCCGATCGGATTGACGTTGCCCCAATAGTCTTCCGTTTGCGGATGCACCGACGGGCTCCCGTAAACTTCCGACGTCGATGCCTGGAAGATGCGGCACTTGAGGCGCTTGGCGAGGCCGAGCATGTTGATCGCGCCGTGCACGCTCGTCTTTGTCGTCTGCACCGGGTCATGCTGATAGTGGATCGGCGAGGCCGGGCAGGCCAGATTGTAGATCTCGTCGACCTCGATATAGAGCGGGAAGGTCACGTCGTGACGCAGCAACTCGAAGCGCGGCTCACCAAGGAGGTGCTCGATATTCTTCTTCCGGCCCGTGAAGAAGTTATCGAGGCAGATGACGTCATGGCCATCCGCAATCAGGCGATCGCAGAGATGAGACCCGACGAAGCCGGCTCCGCCGGTGACCAGGATAGTTCGGCGAGACATGGTTTTGATCGCGAGGTTGTTTGCCCTGAGTGGAGAACGTTAACACGGGTTTTGTCCGTTGTCGGCGTAGCCCCTCATTGAGATTAATACGGCATTTGAGCTTTAGGCGCGGTGGGCAGAATAGTCAGGCCCGGCCCAAATGTGCAGTCGGCCCCCCGCCGGTTCGAGTCGCAAGACGCTAAAACGGGCTACCTACAACCCACCGCCGACCTGTGGCCGCGATGCAATCCTCGCCCGCGATTGCGGGCCCGAGGGCAAAGCCTTCCGTCGGCTGCATTCCGGCTCTGGTAGGCTGTGTGCATCCGATTCTCCGGGGAGCATCGACATGGCAGGCCGACGTCTATCGCTTTTCGCAGCGCTCATGGCCGCGACGCTGGGCCAGGGATGCGCGCACCAGTCGCCCGAGCCTTACGCCGCAAATCGCGAAGTTGTCGATATCGCCGGCGAGCATCCACACCTCAACCGGGCGTCGAGCTTCTGCACGCAGCACGAAATCCTGTGTATCCTTGGGGGCATAGCGGTATTCGGCGGCACGGTCGCCGCGCTGCGGGATTGATCCCGGACACACTCTAAAACGCTTGATAAGGCGCCCTCAGCGGAGCCGTGCGCTGGCGCGCGGCCTCGTTCATGCGCGGCTGCCGTTCTAGGCGGCGGGTTCGCGCGCCCGGCTCGCCCTCCGAATTGATCCGCGAAATGCATTCAAAAATCGTGCGCATTGAGGGGCGCAATGCGAATTCGGAAAAGCAATCAAGCGCACGTCAGGAAAATGTAATTTAAAGAAACCCATGCGCCGTCGTTTTGGGCGAGTGCTGCCCGATTTCAGGGCGATTACCTGTTATCATTTGCAATCATAATGTGAGTCTTACCCCGGTAAGCGGTAACGATCCGAACTGGAGAGGACTGGAAAGAAAGTGGCGACTGTCTCTCGCGATGATCCCGACGACGCGCGCCGGGAATTGACGGGAACGGCGAAAGTTGCCGCGCTTCTGCTTGCAATGAACAAGCAACATGCCAGCCGTTTACTGAAATATTTCGACGAAGACGAAGTGAAGATCATCGCCCAGGCCGCGAACGATCTCGGCAAGGTCAGCAAGGAAATTGTCGACGCTCTGATCGAAGAGTTTGCGCACGATCTCAAGCATGGCGCGGACCTCACCGCGACAACCGAGAAGATCCACGGGCTTCTCGAGGGCGTTCTCAGCCCGGACCAGATCGCGGCGCTCCTCGCGCAGACCGGGACCAAATCCGCTCATGCCGTTTGGCAGCAGCTGCCGAAAATTTCACAAACGGTGCTGACGCAATATTTGATGAAAGAACATCCGCAGGTCATCGCACTTGTTCTTTCCCGCGCCGAGCCGCTTATATCCGCAGCGCTTTTAAAACTGTTGCCGCGATCCGTTTCGAAAGAGGTGGTAGCGCGAATGCTCGCGATCAGACCGGTTTCCGAGCGTGCATATGTTTTGCTGGAAATCTCGTTCCTCCAGGACCTGCTCATTAACCGGCGGCGGGATTCCGATCTCTCGCCGCACACGCGCATGGCGGAGCTCATGAACAAGATGGACCGCAAGCTCATGGACGAATGCCTGCAGGCGATCGGCGTCTACAATGAAAAAGATGCAGAGCTCATTCGCCAGCAACTCTTCACATTCGATGATCTTGGAAGGCTGACCGAGGCCTCGTTGGTAACGGTCTTCGACCAGATAGCGGCCGATGTCGTCGTGAGGGCCCTGCACGGCATCCCGAAGCCGATGCAGGAGCAGATCCTGCAAGCCGTTCCAAGCCGCGCACGCCGCGCCATCGAAGCAGATCTCACCGATGGCCCGGCGGTCAAACCGCGCGAGGCCATGAAGGCGCAACGCGCCATCGCGGACATCGCTCTCGATATGGTCGAGCGCGGCATCATCGAATTCCAGGGCAACGAGGCCGACGAAGCCGAAGGCTAGGCGCCCAGAGCGCCATTACCGTCCGTCTCGTGCACGCGCGAGCGATGCGTCTAGGCCGATGGTGAAGTTTTAGGAAGACGCACAGTCGCGCAGCGGTTCGGCTACGGCTGCCCGCTCGTGAAGTTGCGTGAAGCCCGCGTTCCTGCAGGAACAGCGGAGTCCAAATCCCTTCCGTATACGTGTCCTTGCCGGTTCACTTGGGGTGGTCTGGCGGGAAACACAAAGGAGCCTTCACATGTTGAAGACGTCACTTCTGAGCCTTGCCGTCGCCACCGCACTGCTCACGTCCGCTCCGACTTTTTCATCGCCAGCAGAAGCTGGATCGTTGCGCAAGGCCGCGAAGATCGGTGCGACTGTGATCGTCACCGGCTTGGTCATCCGCTGCGGTGTCAGAACGGTCAGCGGAAGATCCTGTCTCTAAGCCTGTCGATCTCCTTCGCAAGGCGAGTGCCGTCGCTCGCCTTGCGCCGCTTGGACAAGGCTGGAAATGACCGCCCTGTGGAATGTCGACGACGATGCGTAAATTGACGTTCGGTCCCGCGCGGACGGATTGACTATCCTGCGCGCAAGGGGAATGCGCCAACTCGATCACTGGAGCGGCGAACGGCATTCGACATTTTTTGGAATGAGTTTTACGCGGCGCACGCCTGATCGGCAGAAGCTGCGGTAAGGCTGGAAAGGGATGGTGGGTGATCACAGGCTCGAACTGTGGACCCGCTGATTAAGAGTCAGCTGCTCTACCAACTGAGCTAATCACCCATCCAAAAAACTGACGTCGTTTGGTTTCGACGCAGCGCCGGCACTTGAGGGGTCAACGACCTGCAAGGACAGCAATGGGGCCCCGAACGAGTGCTCTAGGGCCCCAATGCGGTTCGTCTACCACCGGCTGGTGCACCTGTCTAGTCGGTTGTCCGGCCGAAGTGCGGTTTTCCGGAACCCCGAATGAACAAGCGCCGCCGTTCAGCCGATTTGCTCGGCTTTGGCGGTTTTTTGCCGCTTCACCATCAGCTTGTTGAGGGCCGCCACGTACGCGCGCGCCGAGGCCACCATCGTGTCGGTGTCTGCGCCGCGGCCGGTCACGACACGCCCGTCCTCGGCCAGACGGACAGACACCTCGGCTTGGGCGTCGGTGCCCTCCGTCACGGCCTGCACCTGGTAGAGTTCGAGCTTCGCCGTGTGCGGCACCAGCATCCGGATGGCCGCGAAGGTGGCGTCCACCGGGCCATTGCCGTTGGCGTGCACGGTCTGCTGCGCCCCGTCCACGTCGAGCGTGAGGGTTGCCGACTGCGGACCACTGGTGCCCGCGATGACCTGCAGAGCCACCACACGCATGCGGTCGTGCGCGTGCGCGATCTCTTCGTCGACCAGCGCCTCGATGTCTTCATCGTAGACGTGCTTCTTGCGGTCCGCGAGCGACTTGAAGCGGTTAAACGCGTCCTCGAACGCGTTCTCGCCCAATTCGTAGCCGAGCTCGCGCAGCTTGGTGCGGAAGGCGTTGCGGCCCGAATGCTTGCCCATCACCAGCGACGTCTTGCCGACGCCGACCGATTCCGGCGTCATGATCTCATAGGTCTGCTGATGCTTGAGCATGCCGTCCTGATGGATGCCGCTCTCGTGCGCAAACGCGTTCCGTCCGACGATCGCCTTGTTGTACTGCACGGGGAAGTTCGTCACGGCCGAGACGAGCTTCGACGCGCGCGCCAGCATCGTCGACTCGATGCCCGTATGGAACGGGAGCGCGTCGGCGCGCGTGCGCACCGCCATGACGATCTCCTCGAGCGCCGCATTTCCGGCGCGCTCGCCGATGCCGTTGATCGTGCATTCGATCTGCCGCGCGCCCGCCGCCAACGCCGCCAGCGAGTTGGCGACCGCGAGCCCGAGGTCGTTGTGGCAGTGGGTCGAGAACACGGCCTTGTCGGAGTTCGCGACCCGTTCCCGCACGGCCCGGAACATGGCGGCATACTCTTCCGGCGTGGCATAGCCGACGGTATCGGGCAGGTTGATCGTGGTCGCGCCGGCCTTGATGGCGGCATCGACGCACTGGCAGAGATAGTCGATGCCCGTTCGCGTGGCGTCCATCGCGCTCCACTCGACGTCCTCGACGAGATTGCGCGCGCGCGCCACCGTGGCCGAGATGATGTCCAGCACTTCGGCTTCGGACTTGCGCATCTGGTGCGCGAGGTGGATCGGCGAGGTCGAGACGAACGTGTGGATGCGCCCGCGCTGGGCATGACGCACAGCCTCGCCCGCGCGATCGATATCGGCGTTGATGGCTCGCGCCAGCCCGGCGATCGTGGCCCGCTTCACGCGCTTCGAAATCGCCGACACGGCCTCGAAGTCGCCGTCGGACGCAATCGGAAATCCGGCCTCGATGATGTCGACGCCCATGCTGTCGAGGCAGTCGGCAACCTCGAGCTTTTCCTCGAACGTCATGGTCGCGCCTGGGCACTGCTCGCCGTCGCGCAAGGTGGTGTCGAAAATGACGACGCGGTCGGAATGAGCGTCAGCGGTTTGGTTCGTCATTGCGAAATGGTCCTTCCTCGGGGGCCGGCCCTATCGGCTTGAAGCGCGTCAAGCGGGCGCCGGCGGTCAATCCTATCAGCGGTTGGTCGCGGATCCCCTGAGCACCTGCCCGGCCGTGGCCGGGCCCCCGGTTCTCAGGGGCTGATAAGGAGGAGGTTCAGGAGGCTGGGGGCGAGCGCGAGTCCGCGGCCGCGCGCTGCGAAGCGGGCGGTCAACAGGTCGGATCGGGCGGCCTTGCAGCTCATGGTGCGCGGTTTCCGGGTGCGCGGATGGACGACTAATCCTTTGACACATACGCGAATCCGCCCCCCGGACGCAAGGGGGCGGCCGGTTTCGGGCGCCAACCGCAACGAAATGGCGCAATTTGCGTGTCGGTTGGCGTGGCCCCCGTTCGTCCTGGGGCAGAGGCGGGCCGGGCAGCGGCCGCCTGGGATACTTTTAGCAACTGGAGGACATGGTCGTGGCCAGGGCAACCGTCAAATCGAAGCCGGAACCGAAGAATGGCGCGCCTAAGAAGGAGGCCGGCACGCACCTCAACCGCATGCCCGCCGTCACACCCCACCTCGTCGTCGCTGGCGCCGCCAAGGCCATCGACTTTTACAAGAAGGCATTCGGCGCGAAGGAACTCATGCGCCTCGAAGGGCCGGACGGCATGATGTGGCACGGCTGTATCGAAATACTCGGATCACCCGTGATGCTGGTCGATGAGTTTCCCACGATGGGATCGCTGGGCCCCAAGGCGATGAAAGGCACGCCCGTCACCATCCACCTGAACGTCCCCGACGCCGATGCCTTCGTCGCGCACGCCGTGAAAGCGGGCGCGACGTTGAAGATGGCCGTTGCCGAGGCATTCTGGGGCGATCGCTACGGTCAGATCGAGGACCCGTTCGGGCACCGCTGGTCCGTCGCGACGCACGTCCGCGATCTGACGATCGACGAAATCAAAGCGGCGATGCCGACGCAGTCGGACTGCGGTGACCAACCATCCGCCGGTTAAACGCGCAGAACGCCGATGCGCGCGCAACTGATCTGCAAATCAGGAGGGGACCAGGCCAGTGCCCGATCCCCTTCTGTGAGTGACCAGATAAGGTATGAGTTGGTCACCAGGTGAGGTGCGTCTTCAGCAGCACGACGCGCCCTTCGCCGTAGGCGCAAACGTCTTGACCTTGACACGAGGCGACATAGCTTTCGTCTGCAAGGTTCGTCACGTTGAGGTCGATACCCCAGTTGTCGTTGAACTCGTAACCGATCTTGGCATCGAACAGCGTCACGTCGGGAACCTTCAGCGTGTTCAGCCGATCCGCATAAGACGATCCGATGTAGCGAACACCGCCGCCGATGATGATGCCGTCGAGCGCGCCGCCGCGCACCTTGTAGTCGAACGACGCCGAAGCCAGCACTTCGGGCACGACGAACGGGCGCTTGCCGACGAACGCCGGATTGAAATCCTTCGTCACCTCGAGGTCGTAGGCCGTGAATGCACCCGTGACCTTCAGGTTTTCGGTGAGGTTGGCGCGGGCTTCCAGTTCAAGGCCGCGCGAACGCACCTCACCGACCTGGATTTGCGTGAAGGGAGAATTGTTGGTCAGCACGTTCTGGCGCGTAAGATCGAACAGCGCCGCGGTGAAGATGCCGTCGAAGAACTTCGGCACGTACTTCACGCCGACTTCATACTGCTCGCCGGTCTCGGGAACATACAAATTCCCGGTCAACGGGTCAGTTCCGATCACAGGATTGAAGAACGTCGCCACGCTTGCATAGGGCGTCACGCCGTTTGCGAACGTGTACCCGATGCCTGCGCGTCCTGAAGCCTGGCTATCGTTGCCCGAAAGATCGGGCGGCGTGCCGAAGAGGGGCGAGTAGAAGTTCGGGCGGTTGTCCGCCTCGGTCCACACCCAGTCATAACGGCCGTTGAGGGTGACGATCCATCCGCCGCCGAACCGCATCTGCTCCTGCAGGTAAACGCCGAGCTGCTCTTGGGTGAGATCCTGGTTCAGGTAGGAAGCAAGAGGTGGTTGCGGCAGTCCATAGATTGGGTTCACCACGTTGATCGGAGTAGCGCCCGCTCCCAACGCCGGATCAAACAGACCCGATGACTGAACCTGGTCGATGTTGAAGTACTTGTAATCGACGCCCGCGAGCAACGTGTGGTTCACGGCGCCGGTCGAAAACTTGAGCTCAGCCTGATTGTCGATAAGCGCGGTAGCCACGGACGTGTCGTGGTCGAAATACACCCGCGCGAGCCAGGGCTGACCGAGCGTGAGATCGTAACCATTGCCGTACAGCAGAGACTCGCTGATGTCCGCGGCAGCGAAGCGCGCGTTCTGGCGCAGCGTAAGCCCGCTGTTGACCTTGTGCTCCAGCTCGTAGCCGATCGCGCCTTGTTCGCGATCGTAGTCGTCCAATCCCGGCTCAGTGAAGTTCGCGTCGCGACGGATACGGCCGAATGACGCCGGCTTGACCGTTCCGAAGTATGGGAGGAACGCGCCGCCGCCGTGGTTCTCGTCGATGTTCGTGTAGTTGGCGAGCAAGGTCAGTCGGGTCTGATCGTCATGCCATGCAATCGTAGGCGAAATCGTCCCGCGGAACCCGTCCTGGAAATCGCTGTAGGTCTCGCCGCCCGCAATCCGCCCCGTCACGCGGTAATCGACCGACGAGCTTGCCTTGTCGCCGATGTCGAAGCCGAGGTAGGCGTTACCCGCATCGTTGATGCCGGTCTCGAGATAGCGGATCCGCTCGCCGTCCGGATGCTTGCTCACGTAGTTCACGATGCCGCCGGGATTGCTGCCACCGTAAAGAACGGAAGCCGCACCCTTGAGAACCTCGATCCTCTCGAGATTGAAGGAGTCGATGTAAAAGGCGCCGAAAGCGAAGCTGTAGTTCTGCAAGCCGTCTTGATAAATGCCCGTCTGGGTCGCATCGAAACCGCGAATGAACAGCCAGTTGGTGTCGCTATCCGTACCAAACGGCTGGGTGAAAACACCCGCCGTATAGCGCAGCGCTTCGTCCACTTTCTGCGCTCCGCGGTCGTCGATTTCCTGCCGGCCAACGACGGAGACCGACTGCGGGATGTCTTGGATCGGCGTGTTGCTCTTCGAGCCGACGCTCGTGTTTTTCGCGACATAGCCATTCACCGGCCCGATGGCGCTCTGCATTCCGCTTTCGCGGGGCTCGGGTGCAGGCAACGGCTGCGGAGAAGCCTGTTGCACCGGCGCGGCGGTGGTCTTCGTGACTGCCTTCTTCTTCGCGGCTTTCTGCGCTTTGGCAGTGACCTCAAGTGGCGGAAGCGATTCAGCCGGTGCGGGTTCGGCTTTCTTCGGCGCGGCGTCTTGGGCAATCGCCCAACCCGTTGGGTCGCTTATCGCCAAAACCACCAACGCGGATCGCAGACCTTTGCCAATGACCACGGAACACCCCCTTACAGTACGACAGTAAAACTACGTACTCTAAGTTTCCAAAAAAAGTCAGCAAATAGCAGGGAACGACATGTGACGATCGTATGAATTACGAAGGGATGTGGCGTGCCCGTTACACCGGTGACTGGTCAGCGAAAGAGATTGACGAAATCAATCGATCGGGATCACGCATCGTGCCCTCGCAGTCCGCACCGGCGGGCGTGTTTGCCCAGAGACCCGCGGGAGATGCGCCTTGCCTGAAAACGCAGGCGCCTGTGACCGGATGTGTCGGACGGCTAATTTTTGGCAAGCGGAAGCGCCCTAGACGGTGAGCGTTCCATCGCTTACGCGCACCGCGTCTCCGCCGATGCGAACCGAGGTCAACTTGCCGCCTGTCATGACGATCGTGAGGGCGATCTGGCTCGGCCGGCCCATTTCGTAACCCTGCTCGACGATGCGTTTGTGCGTGCCATCCGGCAGGCGGTCGAACAACTGCACGAGCCCCGTTAATCCCACGGCCGCCGAGCCCGTCGCCGCATCCTCCGGAATGCCCACTTGCGGCGCGAACATGCGCGCGTGGAAGGCGCTTCCATTGTGCTCGCACTGACGCGTGTAAAGATAGACGCCGACCACGCCCTGCTCTTCGAATGCGCGTTCCCAGTGCCCGGCGTTGACGCGCGCCCGCCGGATCGCTTCCAGGGTCGCGACGGGCACGAAGGCGAACGTATTGCCCGCCGCGAAGCAGAGCGGCTTGTGGTTCTCGAAACCGATTTCGCTGGGAATGAGTCCCAGCCCCGCGGCGATGAGGTCGACGGGCGGGAGCATGCCGGCCTCGGCGGGAAGCTTCGGCGCGTCGAATTCGGCGAATGCCGCGGCACCCGGTCTCGTCCGCACGCCCACGCGCACGGTGCCGATGGCCTGCTCGAGCACGATGAGCGCGTCCTGCTCGCCGTTGTGAAGCGGCGCGTTGAGCTCCGCGAGCAACGTGGCGGTGCCGATGGTCGGATGCCCGGCGAACGGCACTTCGCTGTGCGGCGTGAAGATGCGCATCTTGGCCGAGTGCGCCGGGCGCTCGGACGACTGCACGAAAACCGTCTCCGACAGATTGAACTCGCGCGCGATGGCCTGCATCTGCGTATCGGCGAGGCCATCGGCGTCGAGCACGACAGCAAGCGGGTTCCCGGCGAAGCGGCGATCGGTGAACACGTCGAGCGTGTGAAATTTGAGCGTCGCCATCGTGCCTCTCGGAGCAGGCGGGCCATGGATCATGGCGGCGCCATAGGATTGAGCGGCCGCACTCTGCCCCATTCGGCCCGGCCCTCCAAGTGGTCGCGTGCCTCAGGCGAGGCTTTTCAAGACCGGGAGATTGGCGATCAGTGTGCGCGTGTAGTCGGGCATGGCGATCTGGGCCGTATCCGCACCAGGAGCGAGAAGCCGGGCGCTTGCCAGCTCCGCCGTCGCGTCAGCGGCGATGTGACGGTCGATGAAGGCCATCAGATCCGTGTCCGCGAGCCGGGTTTCGAACGATACGCCGATCGAGAGCACCGGCCCGGTGAGCGTCACGACATAGCCAGGTCGGCGCTGCAACTGATCCAGCCCGAGACCCAGTTCCTCGTCGATCTCGCGGCGAACGCTATGGTCGATGTCGATGGCGCCGTCCGCGGTCACGTCGCTGGCGTCGATGAATCCGCTCGGCGGATACCAAAGCCCGCCATTGAGATGTCCGTCGCACTGTTGGCCGAGCAGCAGCTTTCCATCTGCCGAAAAAATCAACGCCGAGCCGAACGCATCCATCACCGTGCGGTCCGGCCAGCCGCGCTCCCGCCAGAAAAGAAAGCTCTTGAAATCCGTGCGCACGAAGCGCGCATCGAGGCAGCGGTCAGCGGTCACCTCATAGCTGGCGAGGACCATCACAGCTCCATCGAAGAAGCTCGGCTTCTCTCGCTTGCGGGCCATCCAATGGGCGTTGATCGCCTCTCTGGCCTCGAGCGCAAACACCCACGGCTGGTCGCTCGTGGTTAACCGGACCGACGCGACGTCGAACACCCGCTTGTCGTCGTCACGCCACACGTGCAGCTCTCCCTTAGCCCTGATGGGTGCCCTTGCCGGACAAGGCTCCGCCCCAATTACAAGGCATTAAAGAGCCTGCCTCATACTCTGCCATGCCACGCCCGCGATAGGCTATGGTTCCCCACGGAGTTTTCCGGGGGGCGACGCCCATGTGCTAGAGAGTTGGAAAGCACGGGTCGAACGAATGCCGCGGGTCAACACAATCAGCTTCGCAGGAGACGGCGCATGCGTCGCCGGATGGCGTGCCGCATGTGTGGCGGCGCGCGCCTGCGCAGCCGTGCTGGCCGCCACGCTCCTGTCCGTGATCCTGGCTGGCTGCGCCACCATCGAAAGATTGCCGGCTGTTCCGCTTTCCATGGGACACGACATCCGTCCCCTCGATATCCCCTATGGTCGCTTTTATTACGATGGCGATCCGGCGGAGCTGCGCGCGCTTGCCCACGAGGTGATCGCGAAATCGCGCGCCACGCGCGGCGAGTCGAGTGACAAGGCAGGAACCCGGGGCGCGGCGACATTCCTTGCCATTTCCGGCGGCGGCGACGACGGCGCATTCGGCGCCGGCCTCCTGGTCGGATGGACCGCCCACGGCGATCGACCGGAATTCAGTGTCGTGACCGGCATCAGCACCGGCGCGCTTTCGGCGCCATTCGCGTTCCTCGGTCCCGACTACGATCACGCGTTGAAAAGCGTGTACACCGAAACGTCGGCGTCCGACATTTTCAGCGACGAGAACCCGGTCGTCTCCATCCTCTCCGGCGATTCCGCGGCCGATACGACACCCCTCAAGAATCTCATTGCGAAATTCATCGACGAGCAGACGATCCGGCGCATCGCGCAGGAGTATGAAAAGGGGCGTTTGCTGCTTGTTGCGACGACGAACCTCGATCAGGCGCGATCCGTGATCTGGAATATCGGCGCCATCGCCCAAAGCACCGATCCGCGTGCGCGCGCCTTGATCATCGAGGTCTTGCGCGCCTCCGCGTCCATTCCGGGCGCGTTTCCGCCCGTCATGCTGGATGTCACCGTGGACGGCAAACACTACGAGGAGATGCACGTCGACGGCGGCGCAATGACCCAGATGTTCCTCTATCCCCCGTCGCTTCGCCTGAAACAGGTGGAGAAAAAGACAACGGCGAAGAAGGACGTCGCCTACATCGTTCGCAACGGACGCCTCTTCCGTCCCGAGCAGCAGGTCAAGCGCCAGACGCTCGCCATCGCCGGCCAGGCCATCGCGACGATGACGGCAGCCAACGGCATGAACGACCTCTATCGCATCTACCTGACGACCGAGCGGGATGGCGTCGACTATAACCTCATCTACCTGGA
This sequence comes from Hyphomicrobium sp., assembly GCF_051860585.1. Taxonomy (GTDB): domain Bacteria; phylum Pseudomonadota; class Alphaproteobacteria; order Rhizobiales; family Hyphomicrobiaceae; genus Hyphomicrobium_C. The sequence continues at coordinate 25,170 of NZ_JBHYDS010000005.1, read as the reverse complement.
CGACGAGTTCAACGTTCCTTACGAAGGTCCCTTCAACAAGATCTACATGAACACCCTGTTCGAGTTCGGCTATCGCAAGGGCGCGGCCGGTATCGCTTGGCATAAGCAGCCGCCCGGCTACGAGAAGTAGCGCGGCTCACGCATCGGAAGAGACACGTGACAGAGAGCACTGAAGGCCAGGCGCGCCGGCTCTATTTCGAAGACCTCGAGATCGGCCGCCGATTCCAAACGGGCTCCGTGGTCGTCGAGCGCGACGCCATCAAGCGCTTCGCAGCCGACTTCGACCCGCAGCCCTTCCACCTCGACGAGCGCGCCGCCGAAGGCACTTTTTTCGGCGGACTTGTCGCCAGCGGATGGCACACCGCGGCAATCACGATGCGCCTCCTGGTCACCAGTGGGTTGCCGATTGCGGGCGGCGTGATCGGCGCGGGCGGCGAGATGGTCTGGCCGAAGCCCGTCTATCCGGACGACGAACTGACCGTCGGCGTTGAGGTCGTGGCGTCGAAGCGCTCCGCGTCCCGGCCGGACCGGGGGCTGGTGACGGTCCGCAGCGAGACCCGCAATCAGAACGGCGAGATCGTGCAGGTCATGACGGCCCGTCTCGTCGTTCCAGCCCGTGACGGCGCCGGCGCCGGCACCGGCTAACGCCAGGAATTGCAGCACGTTTCGGGGGCGAGGATGCGAACCCGAGTGTTACACAATAGCATCAGGGTCACTTATGACCGATCACGGAAAATACGATTGGCCGGGGGCGGCGGGGCCGGATACCTTCAAGCTCATAAAGGGGCAGGACAATTGATCTCGCCTTTAACATTAGGAGAAACGCCATGAAGACCTGGATGAAGCCCTCGGTTCGCGAGCAGGAAGTCGGCCTCGAGGTTACCTCGTATCTGCCGGCTGAGATCGACATCATCTAAGTCGATTAGCTTTGGTAATCGAGCGGCGGTCGCAGAAGCGGCCGCCGTTTTGTTTTCTAGCCCCGCTCACGCTCCAGGCGTGAAACTTGCCCGATCACGCCTTCGGCGTGAAACTAGCAAACAGCTTGCGTACCGGCACCGTGCTCGACCAGCCGGCGGTGGCGCCGTTGGGCACGAAGCACGTGTCCCCCGCGACGAATGTCTCCGCCCGCCCATGTCCGTCCGACAGTGTCATCTCGCCGTCGACCACATGCATCAGCTCGTGGCGTGCGGACACGACCGGCTGTCGCGTGTAAGGCGTCGCCGACCAGATGCCGGCCCAGAGCTGTCCCGTCAGATCCGTGAACGCGACGCTCTCGTGGCAGACCGGGGCCGGCCCAACCAGCAACGAAGCGGGCGGTCCTTCGGAGGGCGTGAGCGCTGCGCCGAAATCGATCTTGCGCGCCTTGAGCGCCGTTGGGTCCGCCGCGCTCAGGCCCGAGCTGTCGGAATGGATGACGAAGAACTTCTTGAGATCGACCTCCTGCCGCCACGAGCAAAGGGTGCCCTTCGGAATGAAGAACGCCTCGCCCTTCGAGACGGTGATCGAAGAGCCATCCGCGTGATCGATCGTGACGGCGCCGTCCAGCAGAACCATCACCTCGTTCGTTGACCACGCATCCATGCGGCCCGTCATCGGCGTGCAATGCCAGACGCCGACCATCAAGCCGGTGTCCGCGTCGTCGAGCCAGAGGCGGCCATGCTGTTGTCCTGTGCCTGCGACCAATTCGTCACCGGGCATCGCGCCCCAATCTTCCAGATCACCTGCGCCATCCCAAGCGAGGCGCACGAAGCGTGTCATCTTGATCTCCTGTAAGCCTCTGCGGTTGAGGCGCTTTGACGTATCACGTCGTCGAAATGTTGCGCTGCGTCATTGCAGTTTTGCGTCTCCGCGACGGTCGATGTGCCTGACAATGTTGTGAAGTGGCGCGGGACAAATGCCTCTTTGCCGCCTCATGCGCGAACTATTAATTGGGCCACGGGGAGCACTGGACTTCAAGTCGAGGAGCTACGACCGAGCCGAAAATGATCGGCCAACACAGGACGAGGGAACCGGGCGAAACGTGGAGAGTTGTCGCCCGGCAACTGAGAAAATGAAGCGCAAGGAGTGCTCGCCTCATGGAAAACTCAGCCGCTCTTAGCAATAGGACATCGACTGCAGCTTACCTCTCACTGAGAGAGCATGCGATCAAAGCGTCAGACATCCCGGCCTACATTCGCTTTCCCTGGACGGAAGAACTTGAGCGCCGCCGCAGAGCGGTTGCACGCTGGAGAGGCAACGATACCGGCCTCAAGGAAGCGATGACGAGGGAGTAGCATTCGCCGTCAACGGCGAACGCTCCGATCCATCCTCAACCCATGACCCAGAAGCCCAATTAATAACCCAGAAGCTTGACCGCAGCCGGCTCAATGATGGCTGTGGTCGTGGCCGCTTTCATTCCCGCCCCCGCTCGATGCACCGAGTGCGCGGACCGGTAGCGCGACCGTCGTGACCGCGCCGCTCTTGAAGGTCAGCGTGACGGGCAGCGTGCCGCCTTCGACGAGACGCTCCTTGAGCCCCAGAAACATCAGGTGCATGCCGGCGGGCTTCAGCTCGACGGTGCCGCCGGCCGGGATCTCGAGCCCGTCGGCGAGGTGGCGCATGCGCATGACGCCATCGTCCGTCATGGTCATGTCGTGGATTTCGGCGCGTTCGGCTGCGGGTGTCGAAACCGATAGCAGCGTGTCGGCGCTGGCGCCCGTATTGCGAAGCGTGAGGTAGCCGGCGGCGACCTTGGCTCCTTCGGCGGTCGCGCGCGTCCAGGCCCCTTCGATCGCGAGCGCGCCCGCCCCCGCCTGTCCTGCGCCCTCCGCGGCGGCTCCCTTGGCCGCCTTGGCGTCGCCATGCTGGTGCTTGCTGTGATCGTGCTCCTCGGCTTCAGGCGCATCGCCGCCGGCGATTTTGAGCACGGCAGCGGGCGCAGCGAGAGCGTGCGGATCGACGCCCTTGTCCGGAATGTCGACCCAGCGGAGTTCGCCCTTGTCACAGACCTGCACGACTTTGAAATAGAGTGCGTCGGCTTCGAGTTCCTTGGCGACATAACCGGACGCAATGAACTCGTCATAATAATCGTCCGGCAGCGAGCCGCCTGACCATTCGATCTGCGTCACGCCCTCCTTGAGCGGGCCGTGGTAATAGCCGTACGAGCGCGCATAGTCACCGCGTTGCGTTTTGATCGTCCAGCCGGCTTTCGGCATCGGCTTCACGCCGATGAAGCCCTCGGGGATCTCGACGCGCACGGTATGCGTCGCGCTGCCCTCGCATCCGTGCGGCACCTTGATCACGGCCTTGTAGGATTTGCCGCGCTCGGTTTCCGGTCGTTCGAGCGAGACGTGCGCTTGGGCATGCGGCGATGCCACGATCGCGAGGAGCGCGGCGGAAAGCACGGCTGACGGAAGTTTACGTTGGATGATCATGATGCAGGCCTTTGGCTCAATGCTGATGATGCGGAACGGGCGCAGGATGGTGTGACGGCGCGTCCCCTGTGACGGTTCCCTCGAACAGCGAAAACTTTGCGCGCCGCTCGGCAGGCTCGAGCGCCTCGGCAGTCGCGAGAGCGTTGGCCATGCGGTCGGCGTCCGCATGCGGAACGCCCGCTTCCGCAAGCCAGCCGGCAGACCTTAGCGGATCTCCGCTGCAAAGCGCGACGGTCCAGATGCCGCCGTTCCGGCGAAGAAGCGCGCGCCCGCCGCGGTCGCCCTGCGTCCAACTCGCCACGGCATGATCGCCGGAGACGACCACCGGGCGCGTCTCGACCTTGCTCCCAGGCTTGTCCCAGGTGCTGCCGATCACCTCTCGGATCGACGCGGCGTCATCGTGCGCAAGCGCGGGCGACGGGAAGGGGATGGCGCCGCTCAGCGCCATCCCCGCACACGCAAGCAGCGCCGCTGAGATGCGGGAGGATCCAGAGCGTTGCGAGCGCATGGATCTCACCACTTCACCTGCACGCCGCCGTAAATGGCGCGTCCCGTACCGGGCTCGAACAAGGTCGAGTTCGGGTTCGCGCGGTCGATGATGCTGGCGCTGGCGATGTAGGCTTCGTCCGACAAGTTCCGGCCCTCGATATAAGCGGATATTGGGCCACCGTTGTCGAAGCCGATCTTGGCGCCCCACAGCGCATAGGCAGCCGTCTCGAGTGTGTTGGCGCTGTCGACATAGTAGGCATCGGGCACCCATTCGACATTCGGCCCGAAGTAGACGCCGCTCGGATGCTTGTAGAGCAACTCGGCCCTCAGGAAATGACGCGGCGCACCCGGAAGCTCGTTGTTGCCGAACGTCGCGTCGTTGTCGAAGTAGAAGTCGTTGAGCGTGTAAGCGGTGTTGAGCCACAGCTTGTCCGGCGTCGGGCCATCCGCGAAGATCGATTGCAGCACGGCGACGCCGAAGCCGATCTCCAGTCCCTGATGAACCGTCTTGTCGGCGTTCGACACGTTGCAGTTGCCGAACGCGCTATAGAAGCACATCAGCTCGTTGTCGATCTCGGCGCGATAGGCCGCCAGATCCCAGGTGAAGTTCGGCCGCGCGCCGCGCGTGCCGATCTCATAGGTCGTGGCGCGTTGGGCTCTGATGTCGGTGAACGGGATCGTCGGCAGCATGAGGAATGGCGGCCCCGATACGCTTTCGCCGTAGCTCGGCACCTCCGCGCTGCGCGACACGTTGGCGAAGACCTGCCAGGCCCGATCAACATCCCAGACGATGCCCGCTTTCGGGCTCCATAGGTTGAACTCGGTCTCGCCGCTGACGGCGCCAAACGCGGCGTCGCGTTCGCGCGTGGCATGCAGGAACTGGACGCCGCCGACGAGCGCCACGTCGGGCAGCACGTAGAAATGGTTTTCCAGGTAGGCGCTGATATTGCCGGACTTGTCATCCGCATCGACGGTGGGATCGCCCTTCTCTCCGCCAACGTTCTTATACTGCTTCACGTCGGTCGTCCCGTAATGCAGGTTGACGCCCGCGATGACGCGGTTCGCGAAGCCTCCGATGCGGCTCTCGTCGGTGATGCGCGCGAAGCCGCCGTAGTCGTCGTAGCGGTAGTCGAGCCATTCGAAGATGGGATGGTCGAGCTGCCGGTCGACGTTGAACGCGCCAAGCTCGAGCGTCGTCCCAGGCATCAGCCGCACCGTCGTCTTGTTCGCAATTCGAACGGTGTCGATATTGCGCTGCCAGTCATTCAGCACATTGATTGGCGCCGCCGCCTTCGGATCGTTTAGCGCGGCATCGCGCGTCACGCTTCCAGGAATGCGTTGATCGACGTTGTTGGCGTTGAGGTAGAAGCGGGTCTCGACGTTCTCCGTCAGCCGGTAGCCGACGTTCATGACGCCGCGCACGCTTTCCCCGTCACTGTGGTCGCGGAAGCCGTCCTGCTCAAGCCATGTGCCGGCGATGAAGTAATCCGCCGCACCGGACACGCCGCCGGAACTGACCGAGAGCTTGTGGAAGCCGAAGCTGCCCACGTCCACGCGCGCGCCGAACAGATGGGAATCGTAACCCGTCGGCATCACGAAATTGATGGCGCCGCCGAGCGAGTTCGCGCCGAAGCGTAGAGCGTTGCCGCCCTTGTAGACCTCGATGTAGCGATAGACGCTGGGATCGATCTCCTGGAAGTCGCCGTAGCCATCGGCCGTGTTGATCGGGATGCCGTCCATGTAGAGCTGCAGCCCGCGCAAATGGAAATTGCGCGACAGGCCGGAGCCTCGGATCGAGACGCGAGAATCCTCACCCCACTTCGGCTGAACGAACACACCCGGCACATAGTCGAGCGCATCTTTGATCGTGGTCGCTGGGGTCGACTTTGCATACTCCTCAGCGGGCACGAGATCGACGCCGCCGGGTGCGAGTTGGATATCCGCTTTCGCCTCCGCGGCCGTCGGCACGGTGAGACTGCCGGCGCGCGTCCCCGGCGCGGGCAGTTTGCCTGAAGCGTTCGCCTCTGCCGCTTCGCTGGTCGGCGGGGGAACGACCGCAGGCGATGAAGTCGGTGCGGCCGTCTTCTTCGCAGCAGTCTTGGCCTTGGGTGTCGTCGTGGTGACATTCACAGGAGGCAGTTCCGTCGCCACCGGCTTCTGCTGGGCGGAGACGGGGGCTGAGACGACCGTGCACAGGCTTGTGAGCGAGGCGGCAGTGAGAATTTGAATGCGTTTGCTGAAAGCTAAAGCCCGAACGGGGCCAGGCGCGATAGGATCGAAGCACATGCTGAAATATCCGAATTGCAACTGATTATCGAGCTGCCGACACTTCGCCGGTTTTGGCGAAGTGCAGGCACGGACGACGCGTTACGAAACGCGTAACTCAGATAAGCTGCAGTGGAGGACCCCGGGCAGATGTGCTCCCGGGCTTCGGAGTTTCGTCGAACAGCGCGACGGCGAGCGTGTACGTCGCGGCCGCATAAACGGCGGTGTCGACGAGTGCTTGCGGGGCGTCCGTCACGAGCGCAGCGGCGCCGGCAGCGGCAAACGCGCAAAGACCATGGTCGTTATGATGCGGCTTGGCCGGGAGCGGGGCTCCGTCAGCGTCCACCGTCAGCATCTTCTGTCCGGCGCTCGTGCAGATGACGATTTCGAACGATCCGTCGCCCGCGTGCGCCGCCTGCAGCATGAATCCGGTCGGCAGCAGCGCGCGCATCGTAAGCACGAGCAGCAGAACGACGTTGATGTGCTTGCGCGTGAACACGGGGTGCTCTGGGTCCTTCGAGACCTTGGCTAAGAAATATGCCGCCGGTAGGGGCGAGCCGCACGGTACTGGCCGCCATGCCCGTTGGCAAGCTCGCGGCGGCGCTGCTGCCCGCCGCGCGTGCCTCTGACGCAACACCGCAGGACCAGCGCTCCGCCGTGGCAGCGAGCCGAAGCCCTAGCAACCACCCCACCGGCAAGGCTATGATCGCGCCGAGATGATCATCACGAAAGAGCAATAACAATGAAGTTTCGGGCTTGGGGCGCTGCGTGCGTTTTCGCGGCATGGGCGGTTGTTGCATCCGTGGGCGTCTCCGAAGCGCAGGCGCCGGACATGCCGGCCGAGGTCGACACCGCACTCATCGTCTCTGTGGACGTGTCCAATTCCGTCGACGAGCATCGTTACCGGCTTCAGATGGAGGGAATCGCCAAGGCCCTCGAAGACCCGGAAGTGCTGAAGGCGATCCTGAGCGGCCCCCAGGGCGGCATCCTGATCGCCATGGTCACCTGGGCGGACAAACCGCGCCTGTCGCTGCCCTGGCAGCGCATCGCCAACGCGGCCGACGCCGCCGCCGTCGCGGCCAAGGTGAGGGCGCTGCCGCAACAGACCGGCGAGTTTACGTGCGTCTCGGGAATGCTGCGATCGATCTCGGATAAGGTCGTGCCGCAGATCCCGGCCAAGGCGCTCCGTATCATCGTCGACGTCTCCGGCGACGGGCGCGAGAATTGCAATCCTGAACAGCAGCCGGCCGCCGTGCGCGACGAACTGGCCGCGTCCGGCGTGACCGTCAACGGCCTTCCCATCCTCGAAGGAGACGAAGGCCCCGCTCTCGAGCAGTGGTATCGCGAGAACGTCATGGGCGGCCCGGGCTCATTCATTCTGCCCGCCGACGGCTTCGGCGATTTCGGCCGCGCGATCCGTCAGAAATTCATGATCGAGATCAGCGGCGGATTTCCGCCCCGTAAGGAAGCGCGCGCCAACCGCTGACGAGCAAACCTGCTACATCCGGAACTTCGCCAACCCTCCCGGCGTTTCAACGAAAACGTTGGAGGACCGACATGGAAGAGGAGATCGAAATCAGGAAAGTCCCGGTCCAGACGCGAACGTCGATTCCAGCCATCGCCGTGACCGCAATCGCGATGATCGTAGCGCTCGGTGCAATCATCGCGATCCAGAAATACGCCAACGCTCCCCATCCGGCGCCGCAACCTGTCGAGCAGACGCAGCCGCACTGAACCGGCAAAAATCAGATGTCGTTGAGCGCGGTCGGCTGGCACTTCCAGCGCCGGATCCGCCACTGCGGATGCTCCTCAGCCCACTGGGCGAAATAAGGCGGAGCGGCCATCGTGCACTGCTGCGCATCCATGTCGACGTCGAGCGGGATCGCGAAATCCCGGCACTGGCCAGGATCGGTCACCAGGCACGCTGAAAGTATGATGCTGAGCATGCGGCGGTCTCTCCCTGTCCCCGATCGGCTGGTCCGGCCGCCGTTCCAAGCGGAATGACGCCTCCGGGTTATGTCACCCTACAGGAAGAGATACGCACGGACACGCCATCCGGTTTTGCCGGGGAGGCGGGAGATCGCGCAACGGGGCCCGAAGCCCCGAAATGAAGCCCCGCGGCAAAGGCCGGCCCCGAAGCGGCCGGATCAGCCCGTGAGGAGGATTTCGCCTTTGCCGATCGTGGCTTGGTCGCCGGCGAACTTCTGCACGAGCGCAGGCAGCGCCTTTGGCGCCAGCGCACCCAGCGTCTGCGCGACCGAGCGCGAAAGGATCCGCAGGATGACCGGGTCGATGCGTCCGCAGTCCGCAAACGTCGGCAGCATGTCGTCGACCTTGGGGCCGATCAGCGTGCCGCGTCGCAGGAGCGGGCCGGGACGCGGGCCGAAACCGGTCTCGGTCCACAGCGTGCCGCCCACCATGCGCGAGCCCGCCGCCGCGCCAAACTTGCCGCGCGCGATAATCATGCCGCGCCGCATGCGCTCGCCTGCGCGCTCGCCGATATCGCCCTCGACCAGCACGGTGCCGCCGAGCATGCCGAACTTGTCGCCGGGACGCGCCCCGCCGGCAAAGCTGCCGGCCGATCCCGTGACGTGGACGATGCCGCCGCGCGCATTCGAGGCGAGATAGGCCCCCGCGTCACCGCGGATCTCGAGCCGTCCGCTCCGCATGCCGCGCCCGGCATAGGCCCCGACCGGCCCTTCGACCGTGATCGATCCGCCGTCGAGGCCCGCGCCCACGTAGTCGAGGAGCGGCGATCCGCCGGAGATGACGACGGCGTCGCTGAGCGTGCCCGAAACCGAGAAGAGATCGCCGACCTTGAGCGCGCCGAGCGGCAGTCCCTCGATGTCGCCCGTCGAAAGCCCCGCCAGCTTGCTGGGAATGAGCGCCGAAAGATCGACGGCGGTTGCAGGCGCTTGCCGCAGCTTGAAATTGAGCGTGCTCATGATGGCAGCAGATCCTTCAGATGATAGTGGTGCTGGCCGAGCTTGCCGCCGTAGTTGCCGGCGGAAACGCGCGTCACGCCTTTGGCGGCGCCGACGTCGATCAGCACTTTGAGACCGACGCGCATGGCCTCGCCCACCGACTTGGACGTCAGTCCGTCGATGACGATTTCGAGCACGGCGATCGTGTCGGGGCTGCATTCCGTTGTTACCGCGCCCTTGAGCGTGGGGCAGAACGCTTCGTTGGTGGAGGCCACCGCGCCCTTATACTTCGATCCCACTTTGGAGCCGGAGCGCACGATGCCGCCGGGGAACGGCGTGATCACGTCGTCGAGTTTGTTGATCGCCTCGACGGCCGCTTCGGTCGCTTCGAGCAGGCCCGCGCGGTCGCGCCCGAGGATCAAGAGGTTGCCGCCGCCGACGGCGTCCGTCGTCAGCCCGCACTTGTCTTCGATGACGAACTCGCCGTCCATCGTCGGAACGCGCCAGAAGCGGCGGTCGCCGAGCTTCTTGGCCGTCTGCCAGCCATCGCCGAAGAAACGCGGACCGGCCGCGAGGCCGAGCGTGGTCTCGCTCTCGAGGCCGTTGTAGCAAGCCGAGCCTGGGCTGGTGAGCACGCACTGGCCGACGCGGTTGCGCAGCTGCGGCACGAGCGAATCCGGCGAGAAGCCGAACATCAGCACGCGCACGCCGGGCCGTCCGTCGGGCGTCTCGTCGGGCGAAAGCACACGGTCGATGCCGCATTCCGCGCCGCAGCCGATGACGGAGGTGCCGAAGCCCGTCATGACCTGGGCCGAGATCATCGCCCACTTCAAACTGTCGGCCGTGATCACGAGGCCGAGCGCGCTCATGCCGAACGCCTCGGCGAAGGTGTCGTCGATCGCGACGCCGTTGATGGTCTTGCCGCTCATAGTTAGATCCTTGGTCCGCACGGCTGCACGATGACGCAACCGCATTCCCCACCGGTATGGCCGCAATTGCTTTCGACGATCTCCTGATCGGAGAGTCGGAAGTTATCGAGCTTCACGGTGTGATAGCGATCGAAGTACTCACGCAGCGGCTTCTCGATCGCACGGTCGTATTCGGGGCGCGCGACGTGGGTCGCACCCGCGACGACTTTGACGACGCGGCCGTTCTTGACGATCAGTTCGCCGCCCTTGAACACGAACAGCGGCGTCTTGAACATCGCCTCGCGGTCGGTGTCGTCCGCGTAGACGGTGATGTCGGCGATCGCGCCGGCGCCGAGGTGGCCGCGGTCACGCAGCCCGAGGCTCTTGGCCGGGCCGGCGCGCGTCATGATCGCGATCTCGTAGAGCGTATATTCGCGGTCGAGCGACTTCAGGATCGTCGCCGCCTGCGCGCCCGGGTGCAGTTTCTCCAGCATTTCGTTGCGGAACGTGCGGTCCATCAACAGCCGGATGAGATGCGGATAGTAGTAGAACGGCGCGCCGTTCGGATGGTCGGTCGTCAGGAAGACGCGCCACGGATCGTTGACGAGCAGGAACAGCTCGAGGCCGATCGCCCACTGCAGCGCGTTGACGTAGCTCTTGTCGCGATACTTCATCGGCACGACACCGCAGCCGTTGTCGCATTCGATGTCCATCACCACCCACTTCTTCGGGTTGGCGGACTTCGTATTGCCGTACTGGCGCATGCTGTCGCCCGACGCCGTGCACGTCTGGCCGAACATGATCTGGCCGATGTCGATCGACACGTTCTTGTATTGGTTGATCAGCTCCGCGATCTGCGGCGCGCCGGACGAGAACTTCATGTCGCCTTCGGTGCCGTAGCTGTGGAACTGGATGTGCGTCAGATGGATCGGCAGGCCTTCCGAGCCTCGGATGGTCGCCAGCGTCGAATGCATGCTGCCCGGCGTGCCGAGATTGCAGCCGTGGATGTGGATCGGATGCGGAACGCCGAGTTCCTTGAGGCCACGCGCCAGCGTCAGGATGATATCGCGCGGGCTCATCCCGTAGTGGACATGCTTCTCATCGAGGTTCATCTGGCGCTGGTTGAACTTGAAGGCGCTGATGCCGCCCGGGTTCACGATCTTGACCGCGAGCGCCTGCGAGGCATGCATCGTCCAGGCGATGTAGTCCTTGATGAACGAGAAATCCTTCTTCTCCGCCATCGAGCGCAGGAAGAAATCGTCGTTGCCGAGCATCACGAACGCGCCCTTGTCGATCATGGGCGTGTCGCCCATCTCGAGGTGCGCCTGGCGCGCGTTGGCCGGCAGCATCGCGGGCTCGAACGCGGCCGTGTAGCCCATTTCCGCGTACCGGTAGCCGGTTGTCATCGTCGACGGCACGGCATGCCCGCAGCCCGAGCGCGTGAGGTCGGTGCGTTCGACCTCGTGGCCCATGTGGTCTTCCGGCAGCAGCATGCGCCCGATGGTGACCTTGCCGCCGCCGATGTGGCTGTGCGGATCGATGGCGCCCGCCATCACGACCCGTCCGGCCATCGAATACTCGGCGTCGATCTTCGTGCCGGGTTGCGGCGTAGCGACGATGCGGCCGTCCTTGGCGTAGATGTCCCGGACTTCGCCGTTCACGCCGTTCATGGGGTCGTAGACGGTTCCGCCGGTGAACTTGATCAGCATGTCTTTAGGTCCTTAAGGCGGGCTTGGTGCTTCGAAAGGAAGTGAAGCGACTGACGAAGATGAAGCACCATGTGACTAGAGGGCCGAACTTAGAGAGCAAGTTCGATGGCGCCGAGAAGATTGGCCACACTGGGAAGGGTCGAGCGTCCCAGGTTGCGCAACGGCAGGCTGACGACGTTGTCGACGCGAATGATGCGGCCCGCGTGATCCGCGCCGGGCGTGCCGATCGGGATATAGACGGACGGTGTTTGCGCCAGCTTGAGCCCCGGCGTGCCGAACACGACGGACGGGATCTTCGTTGCGGGCGGGCCCAGATCCGGACTGAACGAGGCGATCCAGACCAGCAGATCCCCTTGCCCCGACGCCAGCATGTTCGGAATGGAGTAGCGCAGGGCATCGTAGTCCGGCTTGCCGCTGGCGAAGCTCATGCGGAGCGGGTATCCGCTCTGCCACGACGACACGGCGCCGGCCGAGATCGCCCCTTCGTTGCCGCCGAGTGCGAGGCCGGCGGCCCGGCCCTTGACGTTGAGATCTTTAACGAGATCCGAGACCAGGCTGACGACGAGGTCGGCATTGTCGAATGCGAGGCTCGGCGGCGCCCAGACGAAAACAGGGTAGGCGGACTTCTGGCACAGCTCGGCGAGCGCGCGCACATCCGCGAGCGGAACGCCCGCCACGCTATCGCCGTGGAGCGGCGCGCCGCGCACCTCGGCCGCAAGCGCGCCGATGACCTCGCCCACACGGTTGAGTTCGCATGGCAGCGTGATGATGTTGCCGATGCGCGGCCCCTTGACCGCCGATTGATCGATCCCCTTGCCGATGAACACGACCGTGCGCTTGGCCGGCTGTTCGGTGAGCAGCGAGGCCTCCACGTTGACGATGCGCTCAAAGAAGCGCGGATGAAGTTTGTGGATGTCACTGCCGACGACGATGATGACGTCGGCGCGGTTGCGGGTCTCGGTGAGCGTCGTCATCACCCAGCCGCGCGTTTGGAGCACGCGGAAGTTCCGGTACTGTCCTTCTGACAGCGCGTGATCGACGACGCCGCCGGTCTTGTCGGCGAGCGCCATCACGGCGCGAATGCCGTCCACGTCGGTGCCGAGGCCGCCGAACAGCGGCAGCTTCGAAGCGCCGATGAGGTCGGTCGCGGCGCGCATCGCCGTCTCGAGATCCACATCGCGGCCATCGATCTGGGGCTTGGCGCCGTTCACGTTGCGCTCGAAGCCTGCGATGGCCTTTTCGCACCCGTTCTTCGTGACCTTGAGCCCGCTCTCGTCACGGGCCAGTTCAAGGTCGTCGCAGACGAGACCGCAGAAAGGGCAGGCGACATCAGTTATCGCGTTGGACTTCGGGCTGTCGCCCGGGCCCTTGGCTTGGGTCCAATTCGTCATTTTGATCGGGTCTCGTGATTTGATTTGGCGGCGAACAAAAGCATGGACTTACCACTAAAACAACACCGTTAAATGTTGCGCTGCGGATTATGCCGGCGCGGACAGATTGCGCGCGCCCTTCGCGCCCATTATTGTCCGGCGCCGGCTAGAGATAGCGGCCAAAGACGAAATCCCTCGGAGGAATACGAATGGTTAGATTGTTTGCTTCTTTGCTGGCGCTGGTCTGCGTTTGGCCGCTGGCCGCATCGGCGCACGGGCCGAGCCGGCAGAAGGTTGTCGAGACGGTTGAGATCAATGCGCCGGCGGACAAAGTCTGGGAAGTCGTCGGAAATTTCCAGGACATGAGCTGGCATCCCGCCTTCATCAAGACCGAAGGCAAAGGCGGCAACGAGGTCGGCGCGACCCGCACGCTCACGCTTGAGGGCGGCGGGCAGATCTTCGAAAAGCTGACCAAGTACAACGCCGAAACCAAGGTGGTCAGCTACGAGATCACCGAGGTCGACGTCAAGGTCGTGCCGGTCACCAACTATGCCGCCAGCATCACGGTGACACCGGCGGGCGACAAGTCGACCGTCGAATGGAAATCGGCGTTCTACCGCGGCTACGTGAACAACGACCCGCCGCCGGAGCTGTCGGATGAAGCCGCCGTCAAAGCCATCACCGGCGTCTTTCAGACGGGTCTCGCCGCCCTGAAGAAGAAGCTGGAAGGCGGTTGATGACGGGCGCCAGCCGAACGACGGCGGTGGTTGAGCGAAGCGCTAAACGCGCGCCCCTCACGGTCGCTGTGCTGGTTTCGGCATTGTCCTTCGCAAGTCCCGCGTCGCTGGCGGATCAGCCGAAAGCGGCGCGGGAAGCGTTCGTCACCAATCAGACCGGCGATTCCCTGTCGGTTGTCGATCTCGCGTCTGGGGCTGCCGTGGCCGAGATCAAGATCGGCGGCAAGCCGGCCGGCGTCGCGCTCTCTCCCGATGGCCGCATGGCCTACCTGACATCTCCCGAGAGCAAGGAACTGGTCGTCGTCGACGCCGAGGCGCGCAAGATCGCGGCCCGCCTGTCCGTAGGGCAGGGCCCGCTTGGCGTAGCCGTCAACCCTGTGAGCGGCCTCGTCTACGTGGCGGACTGGTACGAGCACAAACTCTACGTGGTCGACGCGGCAGCCGGAAAAATCGCTGGAACCGTCGAGGTCGGACAGTCGCCGTCCGGCATCGCTGTCACGGCCGACGGCAAAACCCTCCTGACCGCGGACCGGGACAGCAACGCGGTGTCCGTGATCGACGCGGGCTCATTGCAGCGCACGGCCGTCGTGACGGTCGGCGAGCGTCCGTTCGGCGTCACGGTCGATGCCGCGGGCCAGCGCGCCTACACGGCCAATGTCGGCAGCGACGATGTCAGCGTCATCGATCTCGCCGCGGGCAAGGTTATCGGCACGGTCAAAGTCGGCCACCGGCCCTATGCCGTAGCCCTCGCGGGCGGCCGTGCCTTCGTGACCGACCAGCATTCGGCCAGCGTCACGGTGTTCGACCAAGCGACACTGGCGGTCGTGAAGACCATCGACGTGGGCGACTATCCCGAGGGGATCGAGGCCGACCCGACCGGGGCGGCGATCTACGTGGCCTGCTGGGACGCGGACCGCCTGGAGCGGATTGATGCGGCAACCCTGGCGGTCACGGCCCGCATCCCGGTCGGCCAGGGTCCACGGGCGTTTGGCCGGTTTTTGAGGCCCTAGCCCCCGCCGTGCGGCGGCCGCGCGCGCCTGGGCTGTTACCTGTCTTGCCGAGATTTCATGTTCGGGTGATTGCCCCGGCACGGCCGCTGGCGTTAGAAGTCTTCCCAAGAGGCAGCCGGAACAGGCGCACTCCAGGAGGAAATAGTTCACATGACGATCTCGATACGTGCGTGGGCCCTGATCTGTTTGGCCCTATTGCCTGGTGCAGCCCCCGGTGCGGCCCAGGCGTCCGAGGAAAAGTCCGCCGTCCCGATCCTGTTCGAATCCCGCCAGCTCGATCTCATCGATAAGGGCAAGGAAGTCACCTATCGTTTCGAAAAGACCGGCTCCGACGAGCGCTTGGTTGGCAAGAACTTCGCCGACGATCTCCGCCTTGGCGTTGCCGACGTGGACGCCAAGGGCGCCCGCATGGTTGTCTTCAAGGTGTTCACCGGCGACAACGCCCGCGATCCGCAGAACTGGCCGGACCTGACGATCAACCCGCTCTTCATCTGGTATCTCGATCGCGCCGTGGGGACGTTCAATTCACTCGCGGGCGGCAGCCAGATGTACCTCAAGCACAAGATGCGCGAGGCGCTGGGCGCCGCCAAGGCCGAGGAGATCAAGGTCGACTACGACGGCAAGCAGGTCGATGCGCTCAAGCTGCACATCACGCCCTTCGCCGAAGATCCGAGCTCGCAGAAAATGCAGGGCTTTCACAAAAGCGCATTCACGATCATTGTGAGCAACCAGGTGCCCGGCTACTTCGTTGACTTGCAATCGGAGTTCGTGAGCACGCAGGCGGCTGGCCCCGAGCTTCGCGAACATGTGAAGCTCGTTGGCATGGGAGATGCGAAATGATGACAGGACGTTTTCCGGCAGTTCTGCTGGCGGCAGGCGCCGTGCTGGTCGCGCTCGGCGCGGCCGCTGTCGGCGAAGAATGCGCAACCAAGACCACGACCGCCATCCCGGCTGTGGTCAACGACTATCCGACCAACGTTCGCGGCGACTACATCTACGGCTGTATGCTGGTGAACGGTCAATCGCGCGATGTGCTCGACAAGTGCGCGTGCTCGATTGACGTGATTGCCTCGGCGCTTCCGTACAAGGAATATGAAGAGGCCGAGACCGTCATGGCCGTTCGCCAGCGCGGCGGCGAGAGCGTGGCCTACATGTATGCGCCTGCCTACCGCGCCAAGGTCGAAAACCTGAAGCGTGCCCAGGTCGAAGGCGAAATTAGCTGCTTCTGATCGCGACAGCGGCCAAGTGAGCGCCGATGCGCGAACAAACTCGGCGAGTGAACAAACTAAAAGGGCGCCCGATGCGGCGCCCTTTTTTCTTGTTCGATCCGATGATGCAGGGAGATCACGAGCCCTTGGGCGTCGCGCTGCCTGTGAACGTGCGCCCGTCGGTGTCTTCTGCGACGACTTTCAGTGTCTCGTCGCCACCGCCGGCGTAAGTGAAACGGATGTTCGGATTTTCCGACAGCGAGATGCCGCCCTCCATCCGGAAGACCCGGTCGCCGCCGCGCTGCACGTCGATGACGCGCAGGAACTTCGCGGGGATGTAGTAACCGGTCGCCTGGTTGAGCTGGAGCCCGGAATATTGCGGATGGCGGATCCTGAGCTGCGCCTCGCGCTGTCCGCCGCCGTCCGCCAGAAGCTTGATCTGCATCTTGCCGGCGTCGGCCAATGCCGCGTCCGTGTCCTTGAGCGCGGGGGCCGAGCAGCCACCGGCCGCCTTCACGAACTTTGTCGCCATGTGCAGCTTGCCGTCCGCCGTTTCGACGATCGCGCGGACGTTTGAATACATGTCGACGCGCACGCGCGTCTCGAGCGTGCGTTCGCCCTTGCCCGCCGCCGGACCGAACGTGAAGTCGGCAACGAGTGGGGCCGGGTTCTTGTCGATGACGAGCGACAGCTTCGTCACCGAGGCCGCAGCGCTGGCTGGAATGCGCACGAGAAGCGGCACGAGCGCCGCATCTTCCGCGCGATAGGGCGCTTCGAGCACCACCGTCGAAGGATCTTCCACGACCGTGCGATCTCCGAACAGGTCCTTCTGCAGCGCCGGCCAGATGTCCTCGTCCGCGTCGGCGGCATTGGCGCTGAACCAGCCGCCGGCAGCGATCGCGAAGGCCATCGCCAACGCTGCCACAACTTTCACGCCCGTGCGGTCAACGTGGATCATCTCGTCCTCCAGTTCGGCGCTAGCTCGCGCCTCGCAACGTCGAAGTGCGTCATGCCCGGCCGATTGCGAGCAAGCGGATATCATTCCCACTCGAGTTCCGCAAAGGCGGCCGAAACATTCCGCGCATGATAGTCGTCGAACAGCTGCCACGCATCCTTTTCCGAGCGGCCGACGGTGGCGACGGCGTCGGACAGCGTGCGATCGTCCTTCAGCAGCACGCGGATCTCGTCGGTTATGACCTGAATATAGTGCTGGATCGGCTTGGCTGCATCGGGCCACGCCATCGACGGCGGCCCATGGCCCGGCACGACGCGCTGGGCAGGCGTTGCGGAGAGCGCGTTGAGCACCGCCGTCCATCCGACGATCGATCCGTCGAGCGTGGGAATGTGCTCCGAGAACAGGAGATCGCCGAGAAATGCGGTGCCGGTGCGGCTGTCGCGCACGATCAAGTCGTTATCGGTATGCGCCGTCTTTTGCGGCTCCAGAACGATCTCGCGGTCGCCGAGATCGAGCTTTGTCGTCTCCGTAATCGGCATCGTCGGCAACACGATTTTTGTGCCGGCAAATGCCTCTTCGCCGATCGCCTCCTTGTTGATGGCGATGTAACGCTCGGTGCGCGCCGAGAGGCCGCGCGCCATCTTGTGATGCGCCACAAACGCGGGTTGATCGGCCTCGAATGCGGCGTTCCCGAACACATGGTCCGGATGCATGTGGGTGTTGATCACGTAGCGGATCGGCAGTTGCGTCACGGACCGGATCGCTTGGTGCAAGTTCGCGCCGACTCGCGCGCTGCCGCCGGTGTCGACCACAGCGACGGAATCACGCCCGACGATGAAGCCCGCGTTCGAGATGTCACCCCCGTTGGCGGGGCCGTACAGCGCCACATGGCCTTTGTGAGCATAAACGCCCGGCGCGATCTCGGAGACGAACGGCGCGTCTCCCGGCGGCTTCTCAGCCCAAGCCGGACCAATTTTGAGGACGGCGGCGGCGAGTGCGGCCGAGGCGGAGAGCCTTAACGCCGCCCTGCGATCGAGCGACCGATCGTCATGTCCGCGCATCTGCCGATCCTTCCTGAGCAAAAGCATAGCCTTCCCAGAGATGTAGGGATCGAAAGGGAATTCGGCAAAGCGGAAAGTGCCGGACGCCGGTCTCAAGAGGGGTTCAAAAGCGGCTCCGAGGGAACAACCCTTAGGCACAAAATTCACGAGAGGGGCAAACATAATGCATATCGGAAAATGAAAATCAATGGGACCACGCGTCAGCTTGCCAAGCGAAAATCTAGGCGTGCGCCGCAGCAAATTTCGCTGCAACGCAAAAAAGCCCAATGAAATGGGCGTTTTTTTGGGTCAGAATGCTTGTCCTAAAGGTGTTGCAAGAAAAAACGTCTCACGGATTGTCTTGCGGACCTCACGAGAAAGTGTCTAAAAGGGTCGCACGGTAGCGATGGCTTCCGAAGGCGCTTCAGTGCAGCGCTTTCATCTCGTAAGCCAGCGGAATAACAAGGGAAAAATCCCAACTAAAACCGTGAACTGGGCTGTGACACGCTGTCGTTCGCTGCCGCTTGCAAGCGTGGCAAGAACTTTAAGGAGGAAGCGCGATGCGCAGAAGTGCACTCGCATGCGGGTTGCTCGCAACTGTCGCTCTGACTTCGCCCACCTGGGCGAACGATGACGTCAAGAAGGCGACGTCTGACCCGAATAACTGGGCAATGCAGCAGGGCCAGTATGCCGGCTGGCGTTACTCGGAACTTGATCAAGTCAACACGTCGAACGTCAAGGACCTCAAGGTTGCTTGGCAGTTCTCGACCGGCGTTCTTCGTGGTCACGAAGGCTCGCCGATCGTGATCGGCGACCGGATGTATCTCAACTCCGCGTTCCCGAACAACGTGTTCGCTCTGGACATCTCGGACCCGTCGGGCCCGAAGATCCTCTGGAAGTACTCGCCGAAGCAGGATCCGTCGGTCATCCCCGTAATGTGCTGCGACACGGTTAACCGTGGCGTGCAGATCGCTGGCGACACCCTGGTTCTCGGTCAGGCTGACACCACTCTCGTAGCCCTCGACGCAAAGACGGGCAAAGAGAAGTGGAAGGCCGTGAACGGCGATCCCAAGAAGGGCGAGACCCACACGGGCTTCGTCATCATCATCAACGACAAGGTCCTCATGGGTACCTCGGGCGCCGAGTTCGGCGTTCGCTGCCACGTGACGGCTTACAACCTGGCCGACGGCAAGCGTGCATGGCGCGCTTACTCGATGGGCCCGGACGCTGACATCCTGGTCGATCCTGAGAAGACCCTGTCGCTCGGCAAGCCCGTCGGCAAGGACTCCTCGCTGAAGACCTGGACCGGCGACCAGTGGAAGATTGGTGGCGGTTCGACTTGGGGCTATGCCTCTTACGATCCGGAAGCCAACCTCGTTTATTACGGCACGGGCAACCCGTCGACCTGGAACCCGGCACAGCGCGCTGGACCTGACGGCAAGCAGATCGACCAGAAGTGGTCGATGACCCTGTTCGCTCGTAACCCTGACACCGGCGTGGCCGCCTGGGCATACCAGATGACCCCGTTCGATGAGTGGGACTACGACGGCGTCAACGAGTCGATCCTCACCACCCAGAACATCGGTGGCAAGGAACGCAAGGTTCTGACGCACTTCGACCGTAACGGTTTCGGCTACACGCTCGATCGCCTCAACGGCGAGCTGCTTGTCGCTCAGCCCTACGACGAAGACCTGAACTGGTCGACCGGCGTGGAAATGGACAAGTCGAAGCCCAACTACGGTCGTCCGACCGTCGTCGCTTCGAAGTCGACCTTCCTCAACGGTGCTGACGTTAACTCCAAGAACGTCTGCCCTGCCGCTCTCGGCTTCAAGGATCAGCAGCCGGCTGCCTACTCGCCGCTGACGAACCTCTTCTACATCCCGGTCAACAACGTCTGCATGGACTACGAGCCCTTCAAGGTTTCGTATACGCCTGGCCAGCCGTATGTTGGTGCTACGCTTTCGATGTTCCCGCCTGAGGGTAAGACGAACACCGGTCACTTCACGATTTGGGATGGCGCTGCTGGCAAGATCGTTCACCAGCACGACGAGCCCTTCTCTGTGTGGTCGGGCATTCTTACCACGGCTGGCGGTCTCGCCTGCCATGGCACCCTCGAAGGCTGGTTCAAGTGCCGCGATCAGAAGGACGGCGCTGAGCTCTTCAAGCATCGTCTGCCTTCGGGCTCGATCGGCAACGTCATGACCTACGCGCAGGGCGGCAAGCAGTACATCGGCCTCTTCTCGGGCGTCGGTGGCTGGGCTGGCATCGGCCTCGCAGCTGGTCTCGACAAGCCGACGGACGGTCTGGGCGCAGTCGGCAACTATGCCGGTCTGAAGTCCTACACCGATCTCGGTGGCACGTTCACGGTCTACACGCTGCCCTAATGGGTATCGGTTAGAAAGACAGGCCGGCGCGGGGAAACCCGCGCCGGTTTGTTGCATGAATGTAATCTTCAAATGGGCTTGTGCGCTGAGGCTGCGTCACCAAGTTTTGAAGACAGGGCAGGAATTTTTGACCATATCGTGAGATCCAAATTCCCGGTTTAGGAGTTGTCTCCTGACAGACGGGAAGATATGGCAATGAGGTTCAAGAAGAAGGGCGAGCGCGTGAAAAGGTTTGGATTTGGTTTTGTCGTTGCTGCGGGCTTGAGCCTCGCGACTCTTTCAGTTGGTTCGGCTATCGCGGCGGACGATGGAAAATCGCCCGTTCCGGATCCGGCTTTCGAAAAACAGTACCAGGAAGGCAAGAAGTTGGAGGAAGGCAAGTGGGTGCTCCCCAACGGTTCGCCGACCTATGACGTCAAGCGCAATCCCGAGAACACCGACCAGGTCGTCAAGGTAGACTGGTACACATATTCTGGTTGGCGCCGGTATCACGCCGAGTGCCACGTTTGCCATGGCCCGAACGCAGAAGGCTCGTCCTTCGCGCCGGCCTTGAAAGATTCCCTCAAGACCATGACATACGAGAAGTTCCTTCAGGTCGTGTCCAGCGGTCAGGAGCGTGACGTCGCTGGTACGAAGTACATCATGCCGGCTCTCGGCGATAACCCGAACGTCATGTGCTACGTCGACGACCTTTACGTTTATCTGCGTGCTCGCTCGACCGATGCCCTTCAGGGCGGTCGTCTGAGCGCAGATCAGCGCGCCGAGAAGCCGAAGGAAGCTCAGGAATACGAAAAGAGCTGCACGGGCGGCTGATAAGACCCGGCAGTTCGGCGCTGCCTCTTCAAACGGAGAGAAACAACAAAATGAAAATGCGCGCCGCACTGGCAGTTATGATCGGTAGCCTCTCTGTCGCCTCTGGCGGCGCCGAGGCCGCTGAAGGCCATCTTGCAGACGCGGTGAACCGGAATGTTCTCCGCGTCTGCGCCACCCCCGCCAACCTCCCTTACTCGGATGAGAAGGGCGAGGGTTTTGAGAACAAGATCGCGCAGCTCGTCGCCGAGCAACTGAAGCGCAAGGGCGTTGAAAACACATGGTTCCCGCAGGGGACCGGCTTCGTCCGCAAGACGCTTTCGGAAAAGCGGTGCGACCTCATCATGGGCACCGTGCAAGCCGATGAGTTCACGCTCAACACCAATCCCTATTACCGCACGACCTACGCGCTCGTGACGAAGCCCGGATCGGGCCTCGAGGGCGTGACGTCCATCATGGATCCGAAGCTCAAGGGCAAGAAGGTCGGCATTCAGGCTGGCGCGCCCGCGGCGGACTATGTCGCCAAGGCCGGGTTGATGGCCGACGCCAAATCCTATCTGTTCATCGTCGACACCCGCTACCAGAACCCCATGCAAGACATGGTCAACGACGTACGCTCCGGTGAGATCGACGTCGGCATCCTCTGGGGCCCGCATGCCGGCTGGTACGCATCGCACGGCGAAGGCGAGAAGCTCAGCGTCCAGCCGACGCTGGAAGAAAAATTGCCCGGCCTGCCCCGCCTCGAATATCGCATCACCATGGGCGTGCGCGCCAATGAGACGGCTTGGAAGCACGAGATCAACGACGTGATCACGAAGCGCCAGGGCGACATCGACAAGATCCTCTTGGACTACGGCGTGCCGATTATCGATGAGGACAACAAGCTCATCACCGAGCCGCGCATGACCAAGGGCACGAACTGACAGGACTGGGCCACCCGAGGCCATCGCCTCGCGGTGCCCAGCATTCCTCCCAAAGGCTCCTTCCAGCACAGGGACGAACATGGTGCGCAAGAGCGCGCTCGGCGGCGCGGTTGTGTGGCGCTTGGCGCGATGCGGACTGCTGGCCGGAGCGGCCCTGTCTCTTGTCCTTGCCGGTACGCCCGCGCAGGCGGCCGAGGGCGAAGTCCCTGAACCCGACGGCTACCGGACCGACGGCTACCGCACACCCGTCCCCAAGACGCTGAAAGGCGCGCGGGTCATCGGCGCGGATGAAGCCGAGGCGCTTCTCAAGGCGGGCGAGGCGGTTTTCATCGACGTCTTTCCGCGCGCCCCCAAGCCGCCGAACCTCCCTGCAGGCACGGTCTGGCGCGATCCGACGCACATGACGATGGACGGCGCACACTGGATGCCGAACGTCGGATACGGCGTGCTATCGCCCGAGTTCGAAAGCTATTTCCGGACGAGGCTCGCGCAGCTCACGAACAACGACACGGCCAAGCCGGTGGTCTTTTTCTGCCTCAAGGACTGCTGGATGTCCTGGAACGCAGGCAAACGCGCCCTCGAGTGGGGCTACAGCCGCGTGATCTGGTTTTCGGAAGGCACCGATGCCTGGCAACAGGCCGGCTTCGACCTCGTCAAGGCAACGCCTGTCCCATAGGGCACAGCGACCCTAAGCGGCGTCCCCTCACACGGCGTCCCACCAGCCAGTTGAGCGCGATGAGCGAGGCCAGCGGCCTCGATGCCCATCGCTTCGCAACTCAGCGGCAGGCCTCGCTAGCTTTTCATATTGGCGCGGATGGCGTGGCTGAACGCGTAGAGCCGTTCCTCGATCAGCACCGGCAGCTCGCATGCGAGCGGCATGGATGACTGGCGCTCCTGAAAGATCCGCTGCGCCCAATTGAACTTCTCGCGCGCGGCGGCAAGCTCGGGCGTATCGTCGATAATGCCGGGCGGCTGTTTGCTTTCCAAAGCGCCGATGTCGGTGCTCTGGCGTTCAAGCTCGCGGGCACGCTCTTTCTGCGACTTCTGATATTTCATGATGCCGGTCATGACGACCCGGCGCTGGCCCGCGATCTTGTCGAAAAGGCCCGCGAACAGGAGCGTGAGCTTTTCGTCCCGCTTGTCCTCCGGCTGCGCTTCGGCGAACGCCTTGATCGCGGCTTCACCGTCGGCGACGGGCACGCGGCGGCTCGACAGCACTTCGATCAGGTCCGAAACGTCTTTCTCGCGGAACCAGCCCTTGATGTTTTCGATTGGCGGGCCGTCCCAGATCTGCCCCACCGAGATGCTCTCGATCTTGCCCTGAACGCACGGCCATTCCGCTTTCATGTCGATCGGCGGCGGTGCGGCTTCCTTCGCGCCTTCGATCTGGGTCTCTCCACCGGCGCGGGCGGCCGTGGCAAGCGCACCCGTTAACATCGCTCCTGCCCCGAGCATCAGTAGGTTGGCAAACAGCGGCATACGATAGCGTCGAGCGGTGCTGGTCATGTTTTTAATCTCGCGTTGGTCCAGGTCGCTGAAGATGTCGTGTCAGCCCGCGCCGCCGGGTCCGCCACGTCGGGCGATGAGCCCCTTGGAGGGGTTATAGGCATAGATGGCCGCTCCAAGGAAGAACACCGTATAACCGATGCAAACGTACAAATTGGTAAGGTCGAGAGAGCCGTCTTCGAGCCGCGGCCCGATCTGTCCGTAAAGAGCGAAGCGGATCAGCTCGACGGCATAGGTAAACGGATTGAGACGGCAGATCTCGAATAGCAGCGGGCTGCTCTCCCGAATGCGCCACAGCGGATAGAGCGCGGACGACGCGAAGAACATCGGGAAGATCACGAAATTCATGACGCCCGCGAAGTTCTCGAGCTGCTTGATGACGGACGACAGGAAGAGCGAGATCGAGCCGAGCATCAGACCTGCGAGCAGCAGGGCTGGAAATACGGTGATGTAGTTCATAGAGGGCGCAGCGAGATTCCAATAGAAAATCGCCCCGACAAGAATCGCGATCTCCAGAACCGTTCCACCCCACAAAATACGGGACATGAACGCGTCGGAGAATTTGCCCGTAACCGAGTTAAGGATGTGGAGAGCGACGAGCAGCGCGGGCACCAGCAGCAGCAAGAGCTGCCCGGAGATCGTGATCCCCTCGGCAGAGCCGTTTGAGGAGAGCGCGTAAGGGATCGTGTAGGTCGGGATATCGGCTTCCCAGAAATAGAAGATGGCCAGGAATACGTACGCCTGGATCGCCGCCACGGCGACGCCGCCCGCTAGTTTCGACAACAGCAGGAAGGAGCGCGGGAACGGGCTGACGAGCAGCGTGCGCATGGCGCCGGTCTCGCGATCGTAGACCATCGAGAGGGACGACTGCATGGCGTTGAACAGCAGGATCATGCCGACCAGGCCCGGCACCACGTAGACTTCGTAGAGAACGTAGGTCTCGTAGGGGGGAATGATCGAGACGCCGAGCACCTGCCGGAAGCCGGCGGCGAAAATGAAGAGCCACACCAGCGGCCGCACCAGCGCCGAAAAAAAGCGCTCGCGCTGATGCAGGAAGCGCAGCACCTCGCGCCAGACGATGCCGCGGAAACAGTTGAAATAGGCGATCGGCCCGAGCCGGCGTGTCGTATCCGCCGCTTCGATGGCCGAGCCCTGGCGGATGATGTCCACGTTCATGCAGCCTCCGCGGTCGCAGGCGTGCCCGTCAGGAGGCGGAACGCATCAGCGGGCGACGCAGCACCCGTGCTGGCGAGGAATTCAGGCAGGCGGCCGGAAAAAAGAACCTTCCCCTTGTGCAGCAGCACGATGAGGTCGGAGGGTTGAATCTCGTCGATCAGATGCGTGGCCCATAACACGCCGAGTCCCTGGCGTGCGACCAGGCCGCGAACGATCGAGATCACGCTTTCACGCGAACCGATATCGAGACCCACCGTCGGTTCGTCGAGCAGCAGGCACCCCGGACGCTGCATCAGCGATCGCGCGATTTCCACGCGTCGGCTCTGGCCGCCGGAGAGGTTGC
>NZ_JBHYDS010000004.1:0-370489 GCF_051860585.1 Hyphomicrobium sp. | reverse complement strand
GCCTCCGGCACGACCTTCCACGCGCGCCTTCGGCACGACCTTCCACGCGCGCCTTCGGCACGACCTTCCACGCGCAGTCGCTGCTGCATCACAAAACAATGGACATAAATTAGTAACCCTGTTTTTCATTTCGCTTTTGAAAAACAGCGTATTCCTCCGGGAATTATTTCTCGAATAGATAAACCTTTAGATTTCCCGGCGACACTCCACCTCAACGCCGTCGTGGAGTTCAGTCATGCGTACCATCGCGCTTTCCGGGTTGCTCGTTGCAGCCCTCATCCCCCTCACTGTCGATCACCACTTGCCAAACGACCGACAGACGCGCGCGCTGCGTGCGTCGATCACGACCGAGTTGCAGCAGACCGTTCTGGCGGCGCTATTCACGTCGCAGAGGAACGGAGAAATCGACCGCTCCACGCGCCGCGTCGAGGCCGTGCGGACGCGCGAGTTCATTGCCGAGCGGAATTTTGAAATCGAAATGTCGATGGCGACACGGGCTGCGATTGAGCCCATGCTGTTCGCAGAAGCCCGTCTCTCCGAGATCGAGGCAGCCAGCGAACTCAGCGCCGCCGTCGCCGCCGCGGAGTTTACGGCGGACCGGAACGAGGAAATCGATCAGTCGATGGAAATCGCGGAAGCCGCCCGTACGGTGCGGTTTGCGGAAGCGCGCCAGCGCGAGATCGATCAGTCGACGAAAATTGCCAACGCGACGCGCCTCGCGGCTTTCACGGCCCAGCGCAATTATGAGATTGCGGCCTCGATGGCCTCGACCTCCGCTGTACGCGGCCTTCTGTTCGCAGAAGCGCGCAACCGGGAGATCGACGTCAGCATGACGCGGGTTGCCCACCAGCAGGCCATCGCCTTCGTCGCGGCCCGCAACGTCGAAGCCGAGCTTTCGATGGCGCGCGTCAACGGCGACTCCGCTTTGGTGGCCCTCGGCCGCATCGCGCCCTATCTCGGCGCCAACAGCATCGAAACCGCCTCGATCCGCCGCTAGAGGTCCCCAGCGGCGCTCGGACGCACCTTCCGCAGCCCGCCCGACCCCTATAAACTCGCCGAGGCCGCCCCACCGGGCGGCCTCACGCGTTTCAGGAGCCCCTGCCCCATGCCAATGGACCGGACCGAGATCGAACAGCTGATCAAGGCAAAATTTCCAGATGCCACGATCGATATCCAGGATCTGGCCGGCGACGGAGACCATTACGCCGCGAAGGTGGTCAGCCAGGCGTTCAAGGGCAAATCCCGCGTTCAGCAGCATCAAATGGTCTACGACGCGCTGGGGGGGCGGATGGGCGGCGTGTTGCATGCGCTCGCCTTGACCACCGCCGCGCCGCCTGATTAGCGCGCAGGCAACGGCCACGCCGGAGCATTGACAACCGGCACATTGACAACCGGCCGGGGCACGCCACATCTACCGGCACGAATTCAACCGGCGAGACGCCGGCAGATCCCAGGACGAGAAAGGTTTCGACCCATGAGCGAAGCAGCCGCCCACGAGGCGATCAAGCAGACCATCAACAGCAACGACGTCGTGCTGTTCATGAAGGGCACGGCGAAGTTTCCGCAGTGCGGATTTTCCGCGCAGGTCGCGCAGATCCTCGCCCACCTCGGCGTGCCGTACAAGGACGTCAACGTGCTCGACGACCAGGGGCTGCGCGAGGGCATCAAGACCTTCACCAACTGGCCGACCATTCCGCAGCTCTACGTCAAGGGCGAGTTCATCGGCGGCTGCGATATCGTGCGCGAGATGTTCCAGGCCGGCGAACTGCACGCCCTGATCCACGACAAGGGCATTGCCCACACCAATCACGGCTGACACGAGCTGAGAGACGCTTCATTCAACGGATGTCGTGCTCTCTGGATGGCCGGCGCACTCGCGCCGGGCGCCTTTGGCGCCTGAGGCCCTGCGGGCCTTCTCCGTTCGAATTCGTATCCTGGCGGTCAAAGTTTTGACGCGGCTGGCCCGTCTAGTCCATGCTCTGGGGCAACCGGGGCTGGACAGGGTGTAGGCGGCAGATGCGTTTGGGCGGACGGCGCTTCCTGTTGAGCCTGGCCATCATCGGCGCCGCCGTATGCCTGGCGCTCGGCATCACGCTCCCCATCATCCGCCTCACCAAATACGTGTTCTGGACGACGGAGCATTCGCTGCTCTCGACCGTCGACGTTCTGATCCGGGACGGACAGACGTTTCTCGGCGGGACGGTGCTGATCTTCTCGATCGTACTGCCGGTGCTGAAGCTGCTCTACCTGCTGCTCGTCTCGACGCTGCCGGCGGTGGAGCTCACGCGCCAGAACCGCCGCCTCAAGGCGCTCGAATGGCTCGGCAAGTGGTCCATGCACGACGTGCTGGTGCTGGCACTCACGATCTTCTTCATCAAGGCGCAGGGCCTTTACGACGCGGCGAGCCTCTCGGGGGTCTATTTCTTCACGGCCGCTGTCATGCTCATGATCCTGTCCTACGCGTGGCTTCGCACCGAGGGGCTGACGGCGCGGCCCGCGGACGAACCCTCGACGCAAACGGCGCTGGCGCGGCAGATCTCGCCGTTCCGCAATTTCGTGCTGAGCTTCCTGATCATCCTCGCGACGGTGTTCTTTGCGCTCGGCATCATCCTGCCGGTCATTCGCTTCACGACCGTCTACGTCTGGACCAACGAGCATTCGATCGCGACCATCATCTGGGCGCTGTTCGAGAACGAGGAGTACTTCCTCACCGTCGTGCTGTTCCTGTTCTCGATCTTCTTTCCGTTCCTGAAGCTGTTCTACCTGCTGACGCTGGTGACCTCGCCCGACATCCCGCCGGAGTTCCGCAAGAAGTCCATTTCGACGATGGAGTGGTTGGGCCGCTATTCCATGACCGACGTCATGGTGCTGGCGCTGATGATCTTCTACGTCAACTCGTCCGGCTACACAGAAGCGACCGTGCTGCCGGGCGTCTACTTCTTCGCGGCGTCGGCCATCATCACGATGTTCGCCTACGGATGGGCGAACTCGGTGCCGGTCGCGCGGCCCTTGCACCGCGAGGTCGCGATCTCGCCGCTCGCCGTGCAGGCGGCCGAGCCGCTGCGCGAGGCCGACGCGACGTCGCATATCGTGTCGATGCCGACGAACCCCGGCCGCCGGCATCGCCCGGCTTAGAGCGATCCGAATTCATATGGTTGGCGTTGGGATTCCCCCCACCCCTGCCCCCTCCCCACGTCGAGCCAGAGGCTCGCCTCCGGCGAGAGGGGGGAGGGGAAAACGCCGGCATCGCCCGGCTTAGCCGTGGTCAGCCGAGTTAGGAGCGGGCGCCGTCCGGAACCTGCTCGGCCGCTTGCATCTCCTCGATCAGCAGGCGGGTTTCCTCGGAGCGCGGCTTCGACCACGGCGCCATGATGCGGTAGGCGACCGGCAGCAGGAAGAGCGTGAACACCGTCGCGAAACCCAGGCCGCCGATGATCACCCAGCCAAGCGCCAGGCGCGCTTCCGAGCCCGCGCCCGACGCATAGATCAGCGGCAGCGCGCCCAGCACCGCCGCCGTCATGGTCATCATCACGGGCCGCAACCGCGTGTTGGCGGCGTCGCGGATGGCGGTGTCGACGTCGGCCCCCTCGTCGCGCCGGATGTTGGCGAATTCGACGACGAGGATGCCGTTCTTGGCCATCACGCCGACCAGCAGCACGAGGCCGATCTGGCTGTAGACGTTCATGGTGCCGCCGGTGAGCAGGATGGCGAGCGTCGCAGCCGCCAAGCCGAACGGCACCGTGACCATGATCACGAGCGCGCTCATCACGCTTTCGAACTGGGCGGCGAGCACCATGAGCACGATCATGAACGCGATGGCGAACACGAACGCCGTGTTCTGTGTCGTCTCGGCGAGCGTCTTGGCCTCGCCCAGCAGCGTGATTGAAAGGTCCTTGGGGAGCACCTCGGCGGCAATGGCGCGCATCTGCGTCACGGCCTCGCCGAGCGCGAGGCCCTCGTCGAGCTGCACGCTGACCGGGACGGAGCGCTGGCGGTTCTCGCGGCCGAGCGTCGGCGCGATGGCGACTTCCTCGATCGTGACGAGCGTGGACAGCGTGATGAAACTACCTTCGGCCGTCTTGACGAACAGGTTCCTGAGATCGGACGGATCGTTGATCGGCCGCCCGCCCGCCTTCACCTGGACCGGGATGATTTCATCTTTCACGAACAGATCGGCGGCCTTCTCGAAGTCGATCATGGCGTTGATCAGACTTGTGATCTCGCTGATCGGCACGCCGAGCTTGGTCGCCGCCTCGCGATTGATGCGGACCGACAGCTGCGGCTGCGTGGTGTCGTAGTCGGTGCGCGCGTTGCGGAAGCCCGGCGTCTCGGACAAGCGATTCACCATCTTGCCGGCCGCTTCGGCGAGGCGGGCATAGTCCGGTCCCGAGATCGCGAAGCGCAGGCCTTGGCCACCGCCGCGGATGCCGAGGCTGTTGCCGGAACTGATCGAGATCGAAAGACCCGCGATGTCGGCGAGCTTCTTTTGCAGCTCGGCCTGGATCTGCTGCTGCGTGCGCTTGCGCTCGTTCCATGGCGCGAGCGCCGCCACGACGGACGCACTGTTCGCACCGCCGCCGCCGACGGTGGCGAGCACGCCGGTGACCTCGCCCGACTTCTTGTATTCGGCCAGGACGTCCTCGACCTCGTGCGTCTTCTTCGACATGTAGTCGAGGTTGGCGCCCTGCTGGGCCGTCAGCCGGATCTGCACCACGCCCCGGTCCTCGGCGGGCGTGATCTCGTTCGGCAGTAGCTTGAACGCGCCCCAGCCGAGCGCGGCAAACCCCAGGCACGCCAGCACCACGAGCCAGCGCATCTTGAGGCAGATGTCGATCGCCCAGGCATAGGTCGATGCCAGCCAGCCGCCGACGCGGCCGAGCAGACCCGGCTTGGCGTGTGGATCCGCGCCGTGGTCGCCGGTGCCGAGCCTGGCGGCCAGCATCGGGCAGATCGTGAGCGCGGTGAGCGACGAGATGGTGACCGCAAACGCGAGCACGAAGCCGAACTCCGAGAACAAGCTGCCGACCACACCGGGCATGAACGAGACAGGGATAAAGACGGCTGCGAGCGTTGCCGTGGTCGCCAGCACGGCGAACACGATTTCGCGCGTGCCGATGACGGCCGCGGCGCGGGGACCTTTGCCCATGGCGCGATGGCGCGCGATGTTCTCGATGACGACGATGGCGTCATCGACGACGAGGCCCGTCGCCACGACGAGGGCGAGCAGCGTCAGGATGTTGAGCGAGAAGCCGGCCATCCAGATGGCGGCGATGGTGCCGACCAGGGAGACCGGGATGGCGATGGTGGGCGCGATGGTGGCGCGGATCGAGCGCAGGAAGGCGACGATGATGAGAATGACGATGATCGTCGACAGCACGAGCGCGATCACGACCTCGCGCACGGACTCGCGGATGAAGACCGCGTCGTCGGACGTGACGGCGATCTCGACACCCTTCGGGAGCGCACTCTTCAGCTCCCCGATAGCAGCGTGGACGCCTTCAGAAATGGCGATGGTGTTCGATTGCGCCTGACGGACAATTTCCACGCCGATGGCGGTGGTGCCATCGAGCCGCGTCATGGCGGTGGCTTCCTCGAAGGCCCAGCGGACATAGGCCACGTCCGCGACTTTCGTCTGGGCGTTGATCTCCAAAGCGCCGACATCCTCGGGCGACGAGACCGGCGCCTCCGCCCTCACGAGCAGTTGTTGTGTGGCGTTCTCGAGCGCGCCCGAGGGAGTCGCGACCGAGGCCTTGTTGATCGCCGTGATCAGGTCGCTGACGCTGAGGCCACGCGCGGTGAGCGCGACGGGATTGGCTCGTACTTCGATGATTTTTGCGCGGAGGCCGTAGGAATTCGCTGACGCGACGCCTTCGACGGCCGACAGGCGATCCTCGATGACGTTGTTGACGAGGTCGGTCAGCTCGCCTTCGGAGAGTGTCGAGGATGCAACCGCCATGCGCATGATGGGCGTGGCGTCGGCATCCGCTTTGACGACGCGCGGATCGTCCTCCATGTCGTCGGGAAGCTGGTTCGTGATGCCGGCCACGGCGTCGCGCACGTCCATGGCGGCGGATTCGAGATTGGCGTTGCTCGACAGCTCGACGGTGACGCGGCTCGATCCGTAGGACGAATTCGACGAGATGCTGGTGACGCCCTGGACGCGCGACACCGCGCTCTCGATGATGGCGGTGATCTGGGCATCCATGCTTTCCGGCGTCGCGCCCGGGTAGCTGGTGCGGACCGTGATCACCGGACGGTCGACGTCCGGCAGCTCGCGGATCTCGACGCCCTGGAGCGCCGCGATGCCCGCGATGATGACAAGCAGGTTCAGAACCGCAGCCAGGATGGGGCGGCGGACGAATGTTCCGACCCATCCCCCGTCGTCCACGCTGCCTTGAGATGGATGCGCGCCGTTCGTCGTTGTCATCGCTGATGTCCCGGATTGGAGGGCTTCGGCACGCGGGCGGCGCTCACGACGGGAGGCGCACAGTCTGGCTGGCGCGCAACGAGCCGCCGCCTTCGTTGATCACCTTGTCGCCGGGCTTGAGCAGCGCGTCGATCATGACGCGATCGCCGTCGCGGGCGAGGATGGCGGCGTTGACCCGCTCGACAGTATTCTTCTCGCCGAGCTTCCAGACAAACGCACCTTCGCGGTCCCATTGGATGGCGAGCGCGGGCACGGAGGGCGCTTCCTGGCCGGGAAGCTGGATCGAGATGGAAAATGTCGAGCCTGGGATGAGCTTCGAGTCGGGGTTCGGAATTTCGGCGCGGACCGTCAGCGTGCGCGTGACCGGATCGATGCGCGTTCCGACCGCCTGCACGACGCCGTTGTGGATCTCGCCGGTTCGCGTGATCAGGCTCGCGCGGACCGGCAGGCCGATCTTGATCGCGCTTGCGACGGCCTCCGGAACCGTGAACTCGATCAGCAGTTTCGTGCGGTCGTCGATGCTCGCGATCGGCGCGCCGACGGCCAGGTAATCGCCCGCCTGCAAATTGGACAAACCCATGATGCCGGCGAACGGCGCCTTGATGATGGTGCGGTCAAGCTCATCCTTGGCGCGGCGCAAGGCGGCGTCAGCCACCTTGAGCGCGGTTTCCGCCTCGGCGAGCGCGACCTTCGTCACCGCGCCGCTCGTCAGCTGCTTGTAGCGCTCGACCTGGTCGGCGGCCTGGGCGCGCTGTGCGTCCGCGGTCTCTACGGCGATCGCTTCCGGTTCGGCGCTGAGTTTCAACAGCGGCTGGCCAGCTTCGACGAGGTTTCCACCTTCGAACAACACTTCGGAGATGACGCCCGCGACGCGTGTCGTCAGCGTAACTTGCTGGCGGGCACGGCCCGAGCCGACAGCGGCGACGCGCTCGTTCACACGCTGCAGCTTCACCTCGACGACGGTGACGGCCGGCACGATGTCCGCGCGGCCGCGCCGCTGTGCGCTCGCCTCGCCCGTCGCGGTGACGAGACCACCCAGGCCGACCGCCAAAGCGACCATGGGCCGGATTGCGTGCGCCGCACGAACGCCGATGTGCCAAACCATTTTTCTAAAACTCCTCGGTCAGTTCGGGGCCAACGGTGCAGGAAGGTTCCGTGCGCGGCTAGCAAACGTGATGATAACGCGCGGGGCGGCCAGATCCGTTCTATGATCGCGAAAAAGCATGCGTCGCCAGCGCGCCCTTCTTTCGCCGCACGTTTACGATTACGCGCGCCGCGCGTCTGCGATTAGGCGGGCAGCGGCCTCCGGTCGAGTTCGGCGTGCATGCGTTCCTCATCGAGCGCGCCTTCCATTTTCGAGACGACGACGGTCGCGACGCCGTTTCCGATCAGGTTCGTCAGCGCGCGGGCTTCGGACATGAAGCGATCGATGCCGAGGATGATGGCGATCGAATTGACGTCGATGGTGTGGGTGGCGGCGAGCGTGGCGGCGAGGACGATGAAGCCGGATCCGGTGACGCCGGCCGCGCCCTTCGAGGTCAACAGCAATATGGCGAGTATGCCAACCTGCTGGGCGAGCGACAGATCCACGTTGGTGGCCTGCGCCAGGAACAGCGCGGCCATCGTGAGATAGATGCAGGTTCCGTCGAGGTTGAAGGAATAGCCGGTCGGAATGACGAGGCCGACGACGGACTCGCGGCAACCCAGCTTCTTCATGCGCGTGATCATGCGCGGCAGGACGGATTCCGACGACGACGTGCCGAGGACGATCAGCAGCTCTTCCTTGATGTAGCGGATGAACTTGAAAATGTTGAAGCCCGCCATCCAGGCGATCGGCCCGAGCACGCCGACGATGAAAATCATGCACGTCAGATAGAAGGCGCCCATCAAGGCTGCGAGCGAGGCCAGCGTGCCGACCCCGTATTTGCCGATGGTGAACGCCATGGCGCCGAAGGCACCGATCGGCGCGGCCTTCATGATGATGCCGACGATGCCGAAAAACACATGCGAGACCTGGTCGACCAGATCGAGCACGAGTTTGCCGCGCGCGCCCATGGCCTGGAGCGCGAAAGCGAACAGGATGGCGAACAGCAAAACCTGCAGGATGTTGCCGTCCACGAACGCGCCGACGACGGACTTCGGGATGACGTCGAGCAGGAACTCAATCGTGCTCTGCTTTTCCGCCTTAGCCACGTAGTCCGCCACGGCCGTCGTGTCGACGGCGGAGAGATCGACATTCATGCCTTCGCCGGGCCGCAGCACGTTGGCGACAACGAGGCCGATGATCAGCGCGAAGGTGGTCACGACCTCGAAATAGATCAGCGCCTTGACGCCGACGCTGCCGACCGCCTTCAAGTTCGTCATGGAGGCGATGCCATGCACGACCGTGAGGAAAATGATCGGCGCGATGATCATCTTGATCAGCTTGATGAAGCCGTCGCCGAGCGGCTTCATCTGCTCACCCAATTCGGGGTGGTAATGCCCCAGCAGCACGCCCAGCGCGATGGCGATCAGGACCTGAACATACAGATGCGTGTAAAACGGCTTCCTGGGTGGCGCGCTACTCAGCGTTCCATCCGCGGTCTCAACCAGCATCGCGCCCCCTCGCCTATTTTTTCGGACTATAGACCAAATTCGCGCAATGCCCGCAGCCGTACCACCAACGCACGACGAATGCGGACGGTTTCGTGAAACCAATGGACCATTCCAACCGTACCTCTCCTATTGGTGAAGTGCGGAGCAATCACAGTGAAAACACGGCACACCATCCTATGCGCCCTCACCGCTATCCTTGCCGCGACCGGTGCCTTGGCGGCCGAGGATCGCCCGTGGAAGGCGTGG
Source organism: Hyphomicrobium sp. (assembly GCF_051860585.1). Taxonomy (GTDB): domain Bacteria; phylum Pseudomonadota; class Alphaproteobacteria; order Rhizobiales; family Hyphomicrobiaceae; genus Hyphomicrobium_C. Next base: position 361,221 of record NZ_JBHYDS010000004.1, on the reverse strand, counting down.
TCTGCCGCTGAGCTTGAGCAGGCCCGCAAAGACAATAAATTCGTCATCCTGGATCTCGAGGCCGTGTGGTGCCACTGGTGCCACGTCATGCGCGAGACGACGTACCAGGATCCCAAGGTCACAGCGTTGCTCGAGTCCCGCTACGTCACAATCCGCGTCGACCAGGACGCCAATCCGGACCTCGCGGCGCGCTACGGCGATTGGGGCTGGCCGGCGACGATCATTTTCGCGCCGGACGGAACCGAACTCGTCAAACGCCGCGGGTATATCGCTCCGGAAAACATGGCTTCGTTGCTGCAGGCGGTGATCGACGATCCCACGCCCGGGCCGTCCGTGGGCGAGGTTGCAGAGATCGCACCCGCCGAATCCGCGTTCCTGAGTAAGGATGCGCGCGCGCAGTTGGAGCAGACCTTCGCCGAGGCCTACGACACGCCGAACGGCGGCTGGGGAAGCGGGCATAAATACATCGACCCCGACAGCATGGACTGGGCGTTGCTGCAGGCGGAGCGCGGCGATAAAGCCTCCAAGATCATGGCGACCGCCACTCTCGGACGCGCCACTGCCCTCATCGATCCGGCATGGGGTGGGATCTACCAGTATTCCGACAGCGAAGACTGGCGGTCGCCGCACTACGAAAAGATCATGTCATACCAGGCCAGCGGGCTTCGGCAGTACGCGAGCGCCTACGCGCAATCCAAAGACCCGGCGTATCTCGGGGCCGCGCGCAACATCCATCGCTATCTGACGTCCAAGCTGCTTTCCCCCGAAGGCGCATTCTTCGCCACACAGGACGCGGACGTCGATCGCGCGATGCCGGGCAAGGATTTCTACGCTTTGACGCGCGATCAGCGTGAGGCGCTCGGACGTGAGCCGCGGATCGACCGGAACCTTTACGCCCGCGAAAATGGATGGGCGATTTCGGCGCTGACCGCCTTCGCGAACGCAACCGGTGACGCCACCGCGCTCGACCAAGCCGAGCGCGCGGCAAAATGGGTTGTCACCCACAGGCAGAATTCAGACGGCTCGTTCCGCCATGGCCAATCCGATCGCGGCGGCCCGTACATCGGCGACACGATCGCGATGGGAAATGCGGCCGTGGACCTCTACGCGGCGACCGGCGACCGGACATGGCTGACGCTCGCGCAGAGCGCCGGTAAGGCGCTCGCGCTCTTCCGCGACACTCAAGGCGGCTTCAAGACATCTCTCGCGCCGGAAGGCTCATTCGGCGTCCTCGCCGCCCCGCACAAGGCGATCGACGAGCAGGTCCTTGCCGGCCGCCTGAGCGCGCGGCTGTGGCGTTATCTCGGCGACGCCGACGCGAAGGCCATGGCGGAACATGCCGCGAAGTACCTGGCCTCGCCAGCCATTCTCGAAAGCGGCCGCGCCGTTCCCGGCACGCTCTTGCTCGACGACGAACTCAGCCGCGAGCCGACCCATATTACGGTCGTCGGCCGGAAGGACGATGCCGAAGCGATCGCTCTGCATGCGGCCGCCCTGCTCTATCCGGCCATGAACAAGCGCGTGGACTGGTGGGACGTCCGCGAAGGACCACTGCCCAATCCAGACGTGACCTATCCCGAGATGGATCGTGCAGCGGCGTTTGCCTGCGGGAACCGGCTGTGCTCCCAACCCGCGTTCTCCGCAGACGAGTTGAAAACGGTGGTCGCGCAAATGTTGAAGGCGACGACCGACACGCCCGTCCAGTAGCCGTTCATCGAATTTTCGAATGCCGGCCGCCGGCGCCGCGGTCGGAGAGCATGCGGCTCGTATGACGGCGATCGCGGAGCGCCACCCACCGCCGGCAGCTCGGACGGGACGTGTCGCAGCGCGGAGCGGGAGGCGCTTTGACCGCCGCTTCACGGCGCGGGCTATCATCCTGCTCGATCCGCTGATGCGCCTCGAACGGGTCGGCGATCTGATCGCGATCCTGCGGGCAGTGCTCGATGGCGTCCGGCGTGCGTACGAACGGCGACGCGTCGTCGACCCGGTAGCGTTTCTGACAGACGGAGATGCGCGGCGGCATACGGGTGCGCTCGAACGAGTCGTAGCCTTGGCGCAGGTCGTCCCAGAAGCTGCTCCAACGCCCGGCCGGATATGCGGCGATGTTCTCGGGCGTCATTCGGAAGGGAAAGACGTGAACGGGTACGCTCGCCGTGCCGCGGGTCAACGCTGCGGCGACGAGATCGTAGAGTTCGGCGTTGACCTCGTTCGTCATCGCCAGGCACCCGATCGAATCGCAGCCGCCGTGGATGAGGATCACGGATCCGCTACGGCCCTGGGTGCGGTCGAAGGCATTCGGGTAGCCGAGATTAAGCGACCGGCGCCAGCGGCCGCCATGATGCAGCAGGCCCTCCGTGAGATAATAGAAGCCTTCGGGCGTCTGCTTGTCGCCTTCGCGCATTTTCGGGCCAAGCACGCCGGACCAGTAACAAATCGGGTAGGTCGCGAAGAGAACGAAACGATGCTTTTTCTCCAGCCAAACTTCGAGCTCGGATTCGGCCTTGAAGACGCGGATGAGAACAGGCGCGCCGAGCGAAAGGCCCGCGGCGGCCAGGCGCGTCATGGGCTGGGACGTATCCGGGGTCCCGGGCAACGGCAGCTTCAGGCGGCCCTCTTTGACGGCGCGTCGGCGCTCGGTGCGCTCCGCCAGATGGCGATCGACACTCGACTGGGTTGCCGCAGAAGGCGTTGCTTCAGCGGCGCGAGCGGGGACATGCGTAGGAGCGATCAGCGCGCCAGAGATGGCAGCCATCGCCAACTGGCGTGACAGTCCGCCGGATCTCGGCAATGGCGCTCCTCCTGCCGGCAATCACCAGAAGCTGAAGAACGAATTATACTTCTGACGCCTGCGCTGCTTGCGGTCATAGTAATAGCCGTCGTCATAGTAATAGGAATCGTAGGCGTAGTAATCGGGTGGCGGCTGTTTCGGGCGCTTTTTGATGCCGCCCTGTGGTTCGCCACTGATCAACACGACAAAATCCGTCGCATTGCCGGTTTCCTTGCTGATGTCTTCATCGGACACGATCAGCGAGGAGCGGGGCCAGACGTAGCCCGACACGCGGGCGACGAACTCGGGAGGAAACGTGATGCGGTCGAGCGCGGCGCTGGCAGCCGCGACATCGGTCGGCGGCGGCGCCTCTGTCTTGGACGCACTGCGCTTGCTGCCGCGATCATAGTCGCCCGTGTCGTCGTCGGCGCGGGCCGGAAGGGCCGTCGCCATCCAGCGAACGCCATTGCCGCCATCGGTGTAATCGACCGCCGTGAATACATGCGTGCCGATGGGAGTCTCGGGATGGGAAATCGTGACCGGCATGTCGAACACGGGCTCGTGGCCCTGGCGGACATAGGCCCGCTGGGTTTTCAGGCTCACGAAGACGGATACCGGAAGCATTTTGCCGCGCGCCTCGACTGCTGCAGCGACCGCGGCAGCCTTGGCCGTTTCGCCGGCAGCGGACGCTGCGGTGGCTTTCGCCGCTTCCGCGGCGGCAGCCTCGTGCTTGGCCTTGATCGTGGCGAGCGCGGCATCGGCCTCGATGACGTCCTTGGCGGCGGCGGCGGACCGCGTTTCGGCGGATTTTCTCTGCGAGTCGGTCTTTGCAGCAGCCAAGCGCTTGGCCGCGCTCACCACGGCTTCACCGGCGCGCTTTTTGTTGCGCTCCGCCCGTGCCAGCGGCTTGGCCAGCTTCTTGACCTCGGCCGTTTTGGCTTTCTCGATCTTGTTCAGTTCATCGGCCTGTGCCTTGGCGCTTTCCGCCTCGGCAGCCTTCGCCTTGGCTTCGGGTCGCAAGGCCTCGAGCTGCGCGCGGCGCTCCGGCCACGCCGTCAGATCCGCTTCGAAGGGGCTCGTTTTGCCGGCTTCGGCCGGGTCGTACGCGATGGGCGTTGGCACCTGCGCCACGCCCGCGCCCGCCTTGATGGACGGCTTGAACAGCAGCGGATGGGAGATCTCGACAGGCACCCGGTCGTCCCGCGCAACGATCACGCGCATGCCGATCTTGGACTGGTCGAAGATTTGTTCAGCGTAGCTGTGCGGAAGGCGCACGCAGCCATGCGAGGCCGGATGACCCGGCAGCGCGCCGGCGTGCAAGGCGATGCCCGACCACGTCAGGCGCTGCATGAACGGCATCGAGGCGTCGTCATAGAGATTCGAATAGTGGTCGCGGTTCTTCTGCAGGATCGCGTAAATCCCGACCGGGGTCTCATAATCCGACTGGCCGCTGGAGACGCCAGCGCGCACGGCGCGTCCCTGGGCGTCGTAGACCGAGACACGCTGGTGGCGAAGCGACACGACCGCGAGCACGGCCGGGCCGATTGGCGGCTGGGCGGTGGTTTCCGCGCTGTCTTCCTTGCTGCTTTCGGCGGGCGGGCGCGAGACCGGAGCGCGATCCCGGCTTCGTCGATTATCCCGGTCGTACCGGTCGTACCTGTCATACCGGTTGTAGCGGTCGTACCGATCGTAGCGCTCCTGCGCGGCAGCCGGCCCGACAATGGCGAGCAAAGCTCCTGCACAACCGGCAACGAAAACGATCGATTTAAGCCATCGTATCATGAACTTGCGCTACGTCCCTTCGATGCCTCTAGCGTTTAACGCGAGGTTGCGATCAACGTTCCAGCTTGTCTTCATTTACGCCTGCGATGCGGCTTCTTTCGGACGAGACTGGGCCATATGCGGCCCATTTCGCTTGAAGCAGTCGCGGCAGGGCCGCCGTGGGATTGGTAAATATTAGCGGCTGGTCGTTGCTAACCCGTGAAGCGAAACGCCGCCGGGGCAGTCGCGCCAGCAGGCGCAATCGAGGAGCCGTGTCCGGCCTCGCCGATCCATTCGCGCCAGCGCACGGTCATCAGTCGCGATCCTAACTCGTCCGTGATCGCTGGCAAGGCGCACCGAAACGCAAAAACGGCCAGCTCTGTGTGAGCCGGCCGTCGAAACTGCGAAAGCAGAAAGCGAGTAGAACTCGTTTTTAGCGCGAGTAGAACTCGACCACGAGGTTCGGTTCCATGGTGACCGGATACGGCACGTCCGAAAGGGCCGGAATGCGCGTCAGCTTGGCGGTCAGCTTGTTGTGGTCGACGTCGACATAATCGGGCACGTCGCGCTCGGCGCTCTTCAGAGCTTCGAGAACGAGCGGGAGCTGGCGGGCCTTTTCCTTGACCTCGACAACGTCGCCGACGCGGACGCGGAAGCTCGGGATCGTCACGCGGCGGCCGTTGACGGTCACGTGGCCGTGCGAAACGAACTGGCGGGCTGCGAAGACGGTCGGCACGAATTTGGCGCGATAGACGACGGCGTCCAGGCGGCGCTCGAGCAGGCCGATCAGGTGCTCCGACGTCGAGCCCTTGAGACGGCTCGCTTCGACGTAGAGGCGCGAGAACTGGCGCTCGGACAGGTTGGCGTAGTAGCCCTTGAGCTTCTGCTTGGCGCGAAGCTGCTGGCCGAAGTCCGAAAGCTTGGACACGCGGCGCTCACCATGCTGGCCGGGACGGCTCTGGCGCTTGTTGAGCGGGCTCTTCGGGCGGCCCCAGATGTTCTCTGTCAGGCGGCGGTCGATCTTGTGCTTGGCGCGGATGCGCTTCGTCATGGTAACGGCACTCCAAGAGTTGCTGTCGTTGTTGTATCCGGAAGCCTGGTCAAGTCCTTGGGACAGCCCGGCTTTCAGCCTGGAGCGCCCCCTCCTCTGTCCGTCCCTTTCGGGGAGCGGACCGACAGGCCGGCCCCAACTTTCGGGGTCTGCCGCGGGTGCGCAAATAGAACGCGGGCCAAATCGGCCCGCGTCTTGGGGTGTGCATAGTCGAGGGCCGACCCGGCGTCAAGGTGGGGCAATGGCCCCGCATGCCGGAATTTCAAGCCCAAGCCATCACGTCTTGGCCTTACTTCTTTTGGGTCGGAGCGGGTGCGGCTGCAGCCGGAGCCGGAGCCGGAGCTGCGTCGTTCGAAGCCAGCGACGGGCCGGCCTTCACGTAGGCAGCGATCAGCTCCTTGACCTTTTGGCGCTGCTCGTCAGTGCAGGTCTGCTGGGGCGCCTGCTTCTCGTCGACGACCACTTCCTTGTCGCCATCCTTCTCGACCAGCTTGATCTTGCCGGTCAGCAGCATGACAGTCGTGAGGTGGAGCTGGTTGATGTACAGCGTCTGCTGGTCCGTCCACTTCTTCTTGTCCGTCTCGCGGCGCATCAGCGAGCGATGGTTGAGCGTCTGGTCCTCAGGCAGGTTGCAGACCTGGGCATGGGCCGAAATACGGCCGACACGGATCACCTCACGGGCAACGTCGATCGGCACCATGGCCTGCTCGGGCTTGGCCTTGTCGACGACGATGACCGTGCCGTCCTTCTTCGAGAACTGCTGCGGGGTCAGCGACCACGCGTATTCCATAAAGATTTGCACGGACTTATCGCTGAGTTCGCCTTCCGAGGCCATCACGGCTCCCGGAAGGAGCGCGGCCATGCCCGCCAGTACGACCGCACCAACCCATGCACTCTTCGCCATGATCTTCGTCCGCATTATTTGCCCCTACTGCGACGCCTGTTGTTGTTGTGTCCGCCACCGTTCGCGCCCGTTCGCCGACGGGCACGGTCTTATGCCAGGATTGCGGGCATCGCTCTGCCCAAAACCTGGCAAGATCATGGCGACCTATGTGGACGGCTTGCGACCGTGTCCTTTGCCTCTGGACAGAGTGGCAACAATACCACGGAGGGACCGCACTTCCTGCTCCGTCAACGCCATCCGGGTGAACATAGTCCGCAAGTTTTGGACGACAGCAGGGCGCTTTTCGATCGGATTGAAGAATCCTAGCTCACTGAGCTCGGATTCGAGGTGGTTGAAGAAGCCGAACAGCAGTTCTTTCTCGGCCGGCCGGTCCGACCCGAGATTGAGACCGGGCGAAATCGGGCTTTCGTAGTTGGTGACCCGGCCGAGGCTCGCGCGCCCGCTTTCGCGCATCCAGATATAGCCGAGCAGCAGCACCGCCTGGGCAAGATTGAGCGAGGCGAAGCGGGAATTCACCGGGATCATGATGAGCGCGTCGGCGCTGGCGAGTTCGCTCGTTTCGAGGCCATTGCGCTCGCGGCCGAAGACAATGGCGCAGCGCTCGCCGCGCGCCGTGCGTTCCCGCACCGTGGCGATGGCTTCCTCGGGCGTCAGCACCGGCTTTTTCAACGGCCGCTGGCGCGCGGTGGTGGCGATGACGTAGTTGACGTCCCCGAGGGAGGCTTCAAGGCTCGGATAGGCGACGGCGTCGTCGATGATGTAGTTGGCGCCGGACGCGGCGATGCGCGCCTTCTCGTTCGGCCAGCCGTCGCGCGGGGCGACGAGGCGCAGATCGTCGAGACCGAAGTTCGCCATCGCGCGCGCGACCATGCCGATGTTGTCGGCAAGCTGCGGCTCGACGAGCACGACGGACGGCGTCTCTCCCGGACCGGAAACGGCCTCACCGGAAATGTTCGCGCGGCGAATGCCGTGGCGGAGCTTGCGCAACAAGCGGCGCGCCCAGAACCAGTAGTTCTCGCCCGACCACGTCTTTTCGAGAACGGCCATTGCGGGCGTGTGCAAAGTTTCCGTGCCGCGCCCGAGGAGGCGGACCGAGCCATCGCCGACGACGATCTCCTTGTGGTGGGCGATATAGTCGTCAAGCGTTGCGAGGCCCTGCACCTCGGTGCGTCGCTTGCAGTCCGGACAGGTGGCGGCATCGCTCTCGCAGCGAAGCTCGGCGCAATACGTGAGGACACGCTCGAGGGCGCCGCGGTCGAACTCCGGTGCGCCAAGTGCCGACAGCCCGCCGTCGATGGTCTTCTCGTGGCAGGCATGGACGAGCCGCGCGACCGGCATGGCGAGGCCGGCGACCAGCGGCACGCGCGCGTCGGGCTCGATTGAGATTTGGATGTCAGTTTCGGGTGTCGGGTCGGCGGTCATGGTGGGGCTTTAGCATCGTTGCCGGGCTCTGTCCTGGGGTCCGACACGGCATGCTCAACGGGACGCGCCATTGCTGGTGTATGCTCAGCCCTTTGAAGTGTCGCACGCTCAACCCATATGGGCGGCATGGACAGCAACGCTACGACTACGCCCCTTCAAACCGCGTCCGAGATCATCGGCTTCTGGCGCGAGGCGGGCCCTGACCAGTGGTTCGCCAAGGACGCGGATTTCGACCGGCGCTTCCAGGCGCACTGTCTGCCGCTGCATGAGGCGGCGTGCCGGGGTGAACTCAAGTCCTGGCAGGAGACTGCCGACGGCGCGCTGGCGCTGGTTCTTTTGCTCGACCAGTTTCCGCGCAATTGCTTCCGCGACACGCCGAGAATGTTCGCAACCGACGCGCAGGCACGCGCGGTGGCGGATGCGGCCATCGACGCTGGCCACGACCGGGCCGTCGATCCCGACCTGCGGGTGTTCTTCTACCTCCCCTTCGAGCATTCCGAGGATGCTGCCGACCAGGACCGCTCGGTCGCCCTCAGCGCGCCGCTTGCGGCCAACTATCGGTCCTACGCCGACCTTCACCGCGAGATCGTCGTCCGCTTCGGCCGGTTCCCCCACCGGAACGCGATCCTCGGGCGCACGTCCACGCCCGACGAGAAGCGCTATCTCGACGACGGCGGCTTCGGCGGGTGATCCGACGAGCGTTCGTTGTCCGATGCTGGAGACGAAAGGCGACGGTCTGGCCGCTCTGGGATACCTTGTTGCAGCGCAGCGGTGCCGTTAGGCTGTGCGCCATAACCGAATCCCACCCGAAGGCTTTCCCATGCAGAAGATCAAGGTGACCGGCACTGTCGTCGAGCTCGACGGCGACGAGATGACTCGCATCATCTGGAAGCTGATCAAGGACAAGCTCATCCATCCCTACATCGACGTGAACCTCGAGTACTACGACCTCGGCATCGAGAGCCGCGACAAGACCAGCGATCAGATCACCATCGACGCCGCCAACGCCATCAAGACGCACGGCGTCGGCGTCAAGTGCGCGACCATCACGCCGGACGAGGCACGCGTGAAGGAATTCAACCTCAAGGACATGTGGAAATCGCCCAACGGGACCATCCGCAACATCCTGGGCGGCGTGATTTTCCGCGAGCCCATCATCGCCAAGAACGTGCCGCGCCTCGTGCCGGGCTGGACGCAGCCGATCGTCATCGGCCGCCACGCCTTCGGCGATCAGTACAAGGCCACCGATTTCCTTTTCCCGGGCAAGGGAAAGCTCACGATCAAATTCGAGGGCGAGGACGGCCGCGTCATCGAGAAGGAAGTCTTCAAGGCGCCTTCCGCCGGCGTGGCGATGGCCATGTACAATCTCGATGACAGCATCCGCGAGTTTGCGCGCGCGTCGTTCAACTACGGCCTCAATCGCACGTTCCCGGTCTACCTTTCGACCAAGAACACCATCCTCAAGGCCTATGACGGGCGCTTCAAGGATCTGTTCCAGGAGGTGTTCGAGGCCGAGTTCGCCGACAAGTTCAAGGCCAAGAAGATCGTCTACGAGCATCGCCTGATCGACGACATGGTCGCCTCCGCGCTCAAGTGGAGCGGCGGCTACGTGTGGGCGTGCAAGAACTACGACGGCGACGTGCAGTCGGACACGGTCGCGCAGGGGTTCGGCTCGCTCGGCCTGATGACCAGCGTGCTCATGACGCCGGACGGCGCGACGGTGGAAGCGGAAGCCGCCCACGGCACCGTGACGCGCCATTTCCGCGAGCATGAAAAGGGCAAGGAGACGTCGACCAACTCGATCGCGTCGATCTTCGCCTGGACGCGCGGGCTCGCCCATCGCGCCAAGCTCGACGGCAACGATGAACTCGCCCGGTTTTCAAAGACGCTCGAACAGGTGTGCGTCGCGACCGTGGAAGCGGGCTTCATGACCAAGGATCTCGCGCTGCTGGTCGGGCCCGATCAGCGCTGGCTGTCGACGGGCGGTTTCCTCGACAAGATCGACGCGAACCTCCAGGCCGCGATGGCGAACGGCTAGGCGCGTGGACAACGAACCAGCCGCGGCGGCGACATCCCACGATCTCGTCGCCGCGCGCCTGCTCGATGCTGCCTATGCGCGGGCGCCGCTCGCTCTGTTCGACTTCCCGCTCGCCGACGTGGAGCCGGAGAAAGACCGCCTGGCTGTGCTCAAGGTCGCGGCCGATCTGCTCGTCAAAGCGCGGCTCGCGAAGTTCGACGATGAAGGTCGGACATCGTTGCTGATCACCAACGCGGGCCGGTATTGGGCCCTGCACGGTGGCTACCTCGCATTCCTGAAAGAAGAGCCGATTGCCATGGGTAGCGGGCGCGGGCGCAATCCCGAAATGGAGGCGCTGCGGTCCGAGTACATGCGGCTGCGCCTCAACACCTTCTGGTGGAGCTTCGGTCTCTCCGTCGCGGGCTTCGTGCTGTCGATCGTCTCGGTCATTATCGCGATCTTCTTCGGCGACCGGCTGCTGCGATAGCAGCGCAAACCCGCCAAACAACCGCCGTTCTCGCTTGGTTGGGTGCCGCCGCCCGAACACGAGGAGAGGCATGACACGAATTCTGCGAGGCGCGGCCATCGTCATGCTGACCATCGTGGCCGGCCTCTTTCTGGGCAATACGAACCTGCTCGCGCCCGCCATGCAGGGAAAGCCGGTGCTGCTTGCGCACCGCGGCGTCGCACAGACGTTCCCGCCCGACGGCATCGAGAATGACACCTGCACCGCCTCGCGCATCCGCGCGCCGGAGCACTCTTTCCTCGAAAACACGATCCCGTCGATGCGCGCGGCATTCGCGGCTGGAGCCGACATCGTAGAGTTCGACGTGCAGCCGACGACGGACGGACACTTCGCCGTATTCCACGACTGGACCGTCGACTGCCGGACGAACGGCCAAGGCGTGACGCGCGATAAGACGCTCCCGGAACTTAAGGCGCTCGACATCGGCTACGGGTACACGGCAGACGGCGGGGCGACGTACCCGTTCCGCGGCCAGGGCGTGGGCCTCATGCCCTCGCTCGACGAGGTTCTGGCGGAATTCCCGGACAAGCGTTTTCTCATCCACGTGAAGAGCCGGGACACGGATGAAGGGCGGAAGCTCGCGGACCGGCTCGCCAATCTCGCGCTCGATACCAGGGCAAGGCTCGCCGTCTATGGGCACGATGCGGCGCTTGCGGGCGTGCGCGAAAAGCTGCCGGACATGCGCACCATGGGACGCGGGACGCTCATGCGATGCCTCGCGCGCTATCTCGCCATCGGATGGAGCAGCTACGTGCCGGCCGCATGCCGGGACACGATGCTGCTCGTGCCCTCCAACTATGCCTGGCTGCTGTGGGGCTGGCCCAACCGCTTCCTGGCGCGCATGCAGGACGCGGGCGCGGAGGTGTTCCTGCTCGGGCCCTACATGGGCGGCGATTTCACGACGGGGATCGATTGGGCGGCAGACGTGAGGCAACTGCCAAAGGGCTACAGCGGGGGCGTCTGGACGAACCGCATCCAGGCTGTCGCGCCGCTGGTCAGAACGCCCTGACCGCGTGCGAGGCCTTAACTCAGCGCCTCAGTCGAGGCGGGCGCCGGGGCGGGGACCGGCGAGCGGCGCGTGGCGGCGCTGGTAGCGCGCGCAGGCCCAGCTCTTTCCGAATATCGCCCGCATGACGCTGCTGCGGAGCGAGCAAACAAAGTTCGCGAAGCGCTCATTGGCGCCGAGGTCATTCTGCATGATCATCGATGGTGTAAACGTGTTTCCCAACGGAAAGCTCCATATCAGAGTCGTCCGATCCCGGCACTCGGGGACACTACTTAGCGCTCATATGAGCGCGGGAGCGGCGATCTAGGATCACTGCCGGCGCACGTCAATGGACGCTTTGACGCGCGGTCAACCAGGGGGGAGGTAGGCGCCGAAGCTCGACCGCAGGTTGCGGCCGTGGCCAAGCCCTTCATTCGTGATCTCGTACATGCCCGTGCTGCCGGCCGGCTGGCGAATAAGCTCAAGCTTCTTAAGCCGATGGAGCTGCGACACGACGGCCGACGGAGTGTCGTTGAAGCCTCGCTGGGCGAGCGCGTTCATGAGTTGCTGGAGGGAGAACGCCTTGGCGTCGCGCCCCAGCACCTCGAGCAGCACAAGCTCACGCACCCGGCTGCGCTGATTGCGGCCGAGGCCGTTGTCGTTGGCGGAGAGATCGTCGTCCGGCTCCGGGTCGGGAAAGGGCGTGGGCGCGACGGCCTGTTGCGGCGGCAGCCCGGCGGCTTCCTCGGTCGCGATCACGTCTTCGACGATATCGAGCCGGCGGCGGATTTCGTCCAGCAGGCGGCGGCGTTCGACAGTCGGGACCGCCGTCAGCGACGCCACCATCGGCGTGAAGACCTCGCGGGCGAACGCTCCGAAGATGTGCGCCACGCGATCCTCTGAAGGCCTTCCGTTGCTCCCGTCGGCAGCCATCGCTCGGACCCAATACGAATGAATGTGAATGGGCGTTGCACGGGCATGCGGTGCATGCTCATGCGTTCCGTTCTTTGTATTGCATTTCGTTCGAGCCGTCGCAAGCGGGCGGCGTTTCATTCATTTCATTCGTAATATTCTACTCGAATTTGCCGCCGCAGCACATTGTATTTGCTTCTACTTTTTCACTCCTTTATGCCCGATATTCGTTGTGTATTTCCCCATTCGCGCCCGGCACGCGCGCCGTCGCGACGGCGGCGCGACACGCCATTCAAGGCGTTCCCTTTGCTCATGTTTTTCAAGTGCGGGCTGGCGTCTCTTAAGCATGACACAAGTCTGCACCCCGACCTGACATCGGGAGGGGTGAATGACAGTGTCTTCGCAAGCTTACGACGCGCTTTTCGATCTGGTGCTCGATCCGACGTTGCTGGATCTCGTGCTGGCCATGCCGAATCTCAGCTGGCGCGAGGTCGGCTCGACCATCGCCATGCTGCTGGCGTGGGACATTCTCACCAAGCCACTGGCGGCGTTCTTCTGGCGCCATTCGAGACGCCACCTGTCGCGCGGGCTGTTCAAGATCGCGGTCACCCTCGATCCCGCGGTCGGGAGCAGCCGTGGGCAGTTGGCAGCCGGCAGCACCGCGACGGCGGTTGCTGCGTGACTTCGGGATGGCGGAGCCCGCGAGCTTCTACCTATTGCGCACCAATTCGGGTTGAGCGGTCGCTACAAGATCCGGCGGCGTGGCGTATGTGGAAGCTGGCGTGGGTCCCGGCCGTCCATGCGGAGCATGGCTGCGCCATGACGCCGGGATGACGGAGTACGAGCTACCCTCTCCACTCGAATGGACGGCAATGGGGAGAGGGAGTTTAGGCGCTCGCGCCGAGGCGGGCCTCGATGGCGGCGAGGGCTTCATCGGCCTTGCCGCCGTCCGGACCGCCCGCCTGGGCCATGTCGGGGCGTCCGCCGCCGCCCTTGCCGCCGACGGCTTCGGAGCCTGCCCGCACGAGATCGACGGCGCTGATCGCGCCGGCAAGATCGTTGGTCACGGCCACGACGATGCCGAGCTTGCCATCCGCCGAGTTGTTGGCAATCGCGACAATGCCGGACCCGACCTTGGCGCGCCCGTCGTCGGCCATCGCCTTCAGGTCCTTCATCTCGACGCCTGCCACGGAGAGCTTCAGGAATTTGCGGCCGCCGACTTCGACGATCGCCGGTCCGGCGTCCTTGCCGCCCCCGCCGCCGCCAAGCGCGATCTGCTTCTTGGCGTCCGCGAGCTGGCGTTCGAGCTGTTTGCGCTCTTCGACGAGCGCCTTGAGACGTTCGACCAGATCCTCGGGGCGCGTCTTCAACACGCTGGCCGCTTCCTTGACGCGCTGGTCGGCATCCACCAGGTAGCCGCGTGCGCCGTCGCCGGTCAGCGCCTCGATGCGGCGCACACCCGCCGCGCTCGCGCTTTCGCCCACGACCTTGACGAGGCCGATGTCGCCCGTGCGGCGCGCATGCGTGCCGCCGCAGAGTTCGACCGACCAAGCCTTATTAGAACCCGCCGCCGCATCACCCATCGATACGACGCGGACTTCGTCGCCGTACTTCTCTCCGAAGAGGGCCATGGCGCCGGACGCCTTCGCGTCCTCAAGCGCCATCAGGCGCGTCTCGACCGGGCTGTTCTGCAGCACGATTTCGTTGGCGAGCTTTTCGACAGCGGCAATTTCCTCGGCGCTCATCGGCTTCTGGTGCACGAAGTCGAAGCGCAGGCGATCAGGCGAGACGAGCGAGCCCTTCTGCGCGACGTGGGGGCCGAGCACCTGGCGCAGCGCTTCGTGCAGGAGATGCGTCGCCGAGTGATTGGCGCGCGTCGCCATGCGGCGGGCGTGATCGACTGCGAGTTCGACCGCCTCGCCGGCCTTGAAGCTTCCCGCTTCGACTTTGCCGATGTGGACGAAAAGATCGCCGAGCTTCTTTTGCGTTTCGGTGACGCGGAACAGCGACCCCTTGGCGCCGCGGATGACGCCCTGATCGCCGACCTGGCCGCCGCTTTCGCCATAGAACGGCGTCTGGTTGAGGACGAGCGCGCCTTCATCGCCGGCCTTCAGTGTCTTGACCGGCTTGCCGTCGCGCACGAGCGCACGGATCTCGCCCTCGGCGGTCTCGGTATCGTAGCCGAGGAATTCGGACGCGCCGGTTTCTTCCTTGATCTCGAACCAGATCTCTTCGGTCGCGGCTTCGCCGGAGCCCTTCCAGGCGCGGCGTGCTTCGTCCTTCTGCTTCGCCATGGCGGCGTCGAAGGCTTTCGTGTCGACCGTGATATCGCGCGCGCGGAGGGCGTCCTCGGTCAGGTCGAGCGGAAAGCCAAATGTGTCGTAGAGCTTAAAGGCGATGTCGCCCGGGAAGGTCGCGCCCTGGGTCAGTCCACTCGAGGCCTCGCCGAGCAGCTTGAGGCCGTTGCCGAGCGTCTTCTTGAAGCGCGTCTCTTCGAGCTTCAGCGTCTCGGCGATCAACGCTTCGGCGCGGCCAAGCTCGGGATAGGCAACGCCCATTTCGCGCACGAGCGCGGGCACGAGGCGATACATCAGCGGATCGGTACAGCCGAGCTGGTGGGCGTAGCGCATGGCGCGGCGCATGATGCGGCGCAGAACATAGCCGCGGCCCTCGTTCGACGGAAGCACGCCGTCGGCGATCAGGAAGCTGGTGGCGCGCAGATGGTCGGCGATGACGCGGCGCGCCACTCGGATGAACTCGGGGCCGCCCTCGACAGCGCTCTCGCGGCTGCCGACCTTTTCGGATTCCTGGCGGATGGCCTGGATGAGGTTCCGGAACAGGTCGATCTCGTAGTTGTCGTGTGTGCCCTGCAGCACGGCGGCGATGCGCTCGAGGCCCATACCCGTATCGACGGACGCCTTCGGCAGATTGACGCGCTCACCCGAGGGGAGCTGCTCGAACTGCATGAAAACGAGATTCCAGATCTCGATGAAGCGGTCGCCATCGGCATCGGGCGAGCCCGGAGGGCCGCCCGGGATCTTGGGCCCGTGGTCGTAGAAGATCTCGGTGCACGGTCCGCACGGACCGGTGTCGCCCATCTGCCAGAAGTTGTCCTTGGTGGCGATGCGGATGATCTTGTCGTCGCCGAAGCCTGTCAGCTTCTTCCAGATCGCGCGCGCTTCTTCGTCCTCATGATAGACGGTGACGGTGAGGCGCTTCGCATCGAGGCCGAAATCCTTCGTGATCAGACGCCAGGCGAATTCGATCGCGGCTTCCTTGAAATAATCGCCGAACGAGAAGTTGCCGAGCATCTCGAAGAAGGTGTGGTGGCGCGCCGTGTAGCCGACGTTGTCGAGGTCGTTGTGCTTACCGCCGGCGCGGACGCATTTCTGCGACGAGGCGGCGCGCACGTACGGGCGCTGCTCCTGCCCGGTGAAGACGTTCTTGAACTGCACCATGCCGGCGTTGGTGAACATCAGCGACGGATCGTTGCGCGGCACCAGCGGCGACGATGGCACGACCGCATGGCCCTCGCTTTTGAAGTAGTCGAGGAACGCCTGTCTGATCTCGTTGACGCCGGTCATTCTCATTCCTTGAAAGTAGTCGGGCCTTGAAAGTAGTCGGGGCCTTGAAAGCCGGGGCCTTGAAAGCCGGGTCTTGAAGCTCAGGTCGCGCTCCGGTCGCTGGCTTCGGCGGCGCACGCTTCGCATCGGGCGAAACCCTGCATCCTGGCCAAAGGCCGGCATCCGTCCCACGCTCCACACTCACGCCGCTTCACACCCGTGTGTGTGTGTTCGAGGTGACGTGGATCCCGCCTTCGACAATCGAGCGACGTCGGAGCTTCGGGCGCGCGGCGGCGCAAAGCCCCCTGCGGGCGCTTTTTTGCCGTGGGCCGCTTTTAGCGGGCGGCCTCGGCACTGTCCAGAAACGCAAACGGCGCAGCCCCCCGGTTAGAAGGCCGCGCCGCGCTGATTTCCGGGGAGCTTGAGTCTTTCCGATTTTTGGTTGAATCGCGGAAAGACTCTAGCCCTCTGTTTCGTCGTGCTTCTTATCGGAAAACCGGTTCCCACTTTTCCGGAAGCACTCTAGCGCTTGGCCGCCCGGCCCGCACCCTTGCGGGCAGGATCGGTGGCTTCCGGCAACACGCCGTCCTCGTCCGGCTCCTCGCCTTCGGCGTTCTGTTCGGGTTCGGACAGCATCTTGTCGACGATCAGGCCCGCGCTGGCGCGAATCGCCTGCTCGATGGAGTCGGCGATTTTCGGGTTCTGCTTGAGAAACTGCTTGGCGTTCTCGCGGCCCTGGCCGATGCGCTCGCCGTTGTAGGAAAACCACGCGCCGGACTTCTCAACGACGTTCGCTTTCGACCCGAGGTCGATCAGCTCGCCCATCTTGGAAATGCCTTCGCCGTACATGATGTCGAACTCGACCTGCTTGAACGGCGGGGCGACCTTGTTCTTCACGACCTTGACACGGGTCTGGTTGCCGACCGTCTCTTCGCGTTCCTTGATCTGGCCGATGCGGCGAATGTCGAGGCGCACGGACGCGTAGAACTTGAGCGCGTTGCCGCCGGTGGTCGTTTCCGGGTTGCCGAACATGACGCCGATCTTCATGCGGATCTGGTTGATGAAGATGACCATCGTGCCGGACTTCGAGATCGACGCGGTGAGCTTGCGCAACGCCTTGCTCATCAGACGCGCCTGCATGCCAGGCTGCATGTCTCCCATTTCGCCGTTGAGCTCGGCTTCGGGCGTCAGCGCCGCGACGCTGTCGATCACGAGCACGTCGATGGCGCCGGAGCGCACCAGAGTGTCGGCAATCTCGAGCGCCTGCTCGCCGGTATCGGGCTGCGAGATGAGCAATTCGTCGATCTTGACGCCGAGCTTGCGGGCATAGGCCGGATCGAGAGCGTGCTCGGCGTCGACGAACGCGCAGACGCCGCCCTTCTTCTGGGCTTCGGCGATCACCTGCAGCGTCAGCGTCGTCTTGCCGGAACTCTCGGGGCCATAAATCTCGATCACGCGGCCCTTCGGGAGGCCACCGATCCCCAGGGCAATATCGAGCCCCAGCGAGCCTGTCGAAATGGCTTCGACATCCATCTTGTCATTCGCGCCGAGGCGCATGATCGAGCCTTTGCCAAAGGCCTTGTCGATCTGTGCCAACGCCGCTTCGAGCGCCTGCTTCTTGTCCATCTTTCCCCCCTCGACGACGTGCAGCTCCGGCTTGGTCATGTTGGCACCTTATGACATGTTAACGATTGATGAGCGACTCGCGTGTTACCTGAGATGTACACGCTTTGTTCTCATCTGTCTACACCGTGGTTGGCGCATTGGTGACAATGCTGCGGCGGGGTGTAACGGGCTCTTAGGCGATGCATGGGAGGGTGGATGATCCGCTGCCTCCGACCGGGACCGCCTCCCCTTGATCGACGCCCTCACCATCGCCCGCAACGGGATGCTTTCGGCCTCGGCCAAACTTGGCGTCGCGGCTGAGGCCATCGCCGCGCCGGAAGCTGCCACCGTGACCGAGCAGGGTTTCAGCTCACCGCGGATCGGCTACCTGCCCTTGCCCGGCGACATCGAGGGACTGACCTCGATGATGGAGGCCGAATTCGCGTTCAAAGCGAATGCGGCCGTCCTGAAGACGGCCGCCGACATGATCACAGCGCTCTACAAAGCGATCGACTGACGTTCGCTTCTGACCGCCCTGCTCACGATTACTCGCTTACGATCAATTGGGGCCTGACGTCATCACTTGGGCTTGACGTTCGGGTCGCCTCCGGGCGCGCCGGGCGGCGGGATGACCGGCGTCGTGTTCGGCTCCGGCACCGGCGCCTCGCGCACGATCTCGTTGTCGAGGCTCTTCGGCGGTTCGAGCACGCCATCATTCTGTTTCAGCTCGTTGGAGAGCGGCTTGTCCGGCGTTGTCGCGTCGCCGCCCGGATCCGTTGGAGGCGTGGTGCTCTCGGACGGAGGGTTGGCATTTTTCGGCACGCCCGGCGGCTGCGCGGGCGCGGGCGGCGATTGAGCGGACGCGGGCGACACAGCAAACGCGATACACATGGCCGACGACACGGTCGATACATATATCTTTCGCAGCGTTATCGGCGCGGCGTTCTGAGAGGGGCGGGCGGGCCGCCCCGGATCGCGGGATGACATCATGGTCTCCTTGGTTCGTTTATAACGAAACCAATGGAGCAACCGTGATGTTCCAAATTGATCGAGGAGGCCGCCGGAATGGAGAACGAAACTTTCAATCTCGCCTTACGCCGGTTCCTGAAAGAGGTCGGCGTTTCGTCGCAGCAGGAGATCGAACGCATCGTGCGCGAAAACGGGCTGGCGGGCAAAGGCACGCTCGCCGTCAAGATGGAGCTGACGGCCGAAGGCACGAACCTGCATCACGTCGTCAACGGGAAGATCAATCTCGGGTGAGCGCCCATCCCCTCGTTTTACGCTCAGAACGGAATGGACGCCTTCGCACCGAGCGCAAGCGAGGTCGAGTCCTCCGCAAAACGGCCGTCGTAGGTGAGCTTCAAGTCGACGCCATCGGCCGTCAAAATATCGATGCCTGCGGAGACGTCGAAATACGTGTCGTCGAAGGACTGCGAGGTAGTGAAGAGCTGACCGGGGGCAGCCAGGAAGCTCGCCGTCACATCGAAGGTCGCGTCGTCGAGGAAGGTGCCACCGACGCGCACGAACGGCCGATAGAGGATACCGCCGGAGCGGATCTCGGTGCCGACCTCGAGGGCCGGGCTCGCGGACAGCACCCATGTGCCGTCGCCCTCGACCGCGAGATTGGCGCCGCCGCCGCCCCGCTCGCTGAAGTCCTTGGTGGCGATGTGCGTGGCGTTGAGATCAACCATCGGCTTAACGTACCAGCGGTGCGGCAGATCGAAGAGATGGCTCAGACGCAAGTTCGTGCCCGCAAGCCACATCTCGCGGTCGCTTTTCGCAGGAGCCAAGCCGCCGAACAGCGTGCGCTCCGTATCCGCCCAGCCGTAACCCGCAAAGCCGGCCGCTGCCGCGCTGAAGTTGCCCCAGCGGTTCTTGAGCACAACTGCGCCTTCAAAACTGTCGCGATCGGTGCTCGCGCCGTTCGCGGTGTCGATGGTGGCGGTCTCATAGGACCCCGCGAAGCCGAGCCGCCATTCATCGCGCAGCGCCACCTGAACGCCGCCCGAGAAGCTATAGCCCTGGTCCTGGCCACCGATGTTGGTGGCCGTCGTGTTCCAATCGCTGTGGCGGCCGCCGAACTTGGTCCAGTAGCATTGTCCTTCGACGATCAGGCCGGGGCTGCCTTCGAGCTTGGGGCAACTGTTCACGCTCTGCATGAAAGCATTGTTCGCCTGCCACCAGCTATTGAGGTCAGCCACGTAGGCCGTGGGCGTCAAAGCGTTGATAGAAGATTGCACGGTCGCGACCGTGCTATCCAGCAAGCTATCGTTCACCTTGCGGATCTTGGCGTTTCCGGCTTCGGCGCCAGCGAGGATGCTCACGACGTTGCTTTGCAGGCTCGTGAGCGAGACCGAGTTCGCATAGGACGCGAGGCTCATGCGGTTCCAGCTCAGGACGAGTTGGTCTGCGGCCGTGGGCAGGAGCGTGAGGCCCGTGATGGTGTAGCCGCCCATGCCGTCTGACACATAAAGGTTCGTCGAATAGTTCGTGCCGTCTCCGGGCGTCGATGTCGTCGCCAGGACGTAGTTGCCGCAGCAGTTCGTGTAGTCGTACCGGTAATACGTCGTGCCGCTTGAGCCCGCGACCCGGTTCACAGCGTATTGCCAGCCATTCTGGGTGACGCTCGAGATGTTGTTGGTGAGGGTGCCGTTGGAGCTCATGATTGTCACCGAACCGGTATCGCCGATCACGCCGGTGCGGTTGACGACGACCTTGCCGTGGACCCTCGCATCGTCCGCAACTTCGAGCTTGTCCGCCGATGTGGGGCTCGCGAGCGTGGTGACATAGGAGCCGGTTGAGGACTGGCTGTAGTAGTTGGAGATGCTCGTCGTCTGGACGTTGCCATCGCCCCCGGGGGAGAGAACTCCGTGGTTGTAGAAACCGTTGGCGCTGACTTCGATAGTCGAGCCGGAATTGATCACGCCGCCCGAAAGGTTCAAGATATTCCCGGTGGGCATGATGATGTTGCCGGTGACCACGCCCAAGTTCTCAAGCTGTCCACCTGAGTTGGCCGTGATCGTACCGTTGATCGTGCCAGAATTTTTGATGGTTCCGAAGCCGCCGCTGGTGGCAGTGAATGTAATGTTTCCGTTGATCACGCCGGAATTCTGCCAGCCACCCTCGAAGGGTTTCCGCGTCACGACGATATCGGCGGCCCACGACGGCGCGGCCGAGAGGAGAAGCGCAGAAGTTGACGCGATGGCGAGCGCGGCGTGCGCCACGAAAGAGGCGCGCCGACAGGGGGATCCCAGCATGCGATTGGATGCACGAATTGGATCGCCGCGAAGGGGGCGCTGCAGCTTAGTGAAGCGGATCATTTAGGCTCTCAGGCTTGATGACGAGGCTGCGTTGGCGGGCACGCACACACGAATCGCCTTGTGCTCTCGAAGGTAACAAACCTTACGATTCCGTCTGCATTATTCGCATAGCAAGAAACAGCTATGTCGCGTCTGTGTACGGACAATCTCGCATCGTGTGACACGGCCGATCCGGCGCGCCGGTGTTAGTCAAGGATGAGACGTTCAAGCGTGATGTTCAGGCGGCTGTCAATCGCGCCATCGCTTCGTCCGCGAGCGTTTCCAGCTCCGGCAACAGGACCACGCTCTCCTGCTCGTTCGGGTCGGTGCGCGCGATGACGGCCGAGACAGGCTTGCCACTCAGATTGATCGGCAGGTGCGGAACGCCAGCCGGGATGTAGACCAGATCGCCAGCCTTGTTGATCATCTGATGCTGGAGGCGATCGCCGTAAAGCGTCAAGGCCTCGCCGTCGAGGATGTAGATCGCGGTCTCGTGGTTTTCATGCAGATGCGCCTTCGCGCGCGCGCCCGGCGGGATCGTCAGCAAGTGCATGCAGATGCCCTTCGATCCCACGGTCTCGGCGGCGATGCCGCAGAAGTAGGTCAGGCCCTGCTTGCCGGCGTAGGTCTCGTCCGCGCGCACGACTCGGCACATGGGGGTTTCGGCGTCGCTCATTCAAGCCTCCTGAACCAGCGCCCTCTCCGGCTTCGCTAAAGCGCGAGCTGCTCTTTCACCTTGGCGGCCAACTGCGGCAGGGAGAAGGGCTTCGGCAGGAAGGCGAACTGCTCGTTCTTGTCGAGGCTGGTCTCGAAAGCTTCGTGCGGATAGCCGGAGACGAAGATGATCTTCATGTCCGGGGTTTTCTTGCGCAGCTCCTTGAGCAGCGTCGGTCCATCCATCTCGGGCATGACGACGTCCGAGACCACGATGTCGACCTTGCCCTCGTTGGCGGCCATCACTTCGAGCGCCTCGACGCCGGTGGTCGCCTCCAGCACCTCATAGCCTTGGCGGCGCAGCGCACGCACGGCGAACGAGCGCACGATGTCTTCGTCCTCGACCAGGAGCACGCAGCCGGAGCCCGTGAGATCCTGCGGACGCTCCTTCTTTGTGGTTTTCTGCGCAACCAGCTCGTCTTCGTTGCCGGGCATGTAGCGCGGCAGGTAGACGCGGAAGACGGTGCCGCGGCCGAGCGCCGTTTCCGGATAGATGTAGCCGCCGGACTGTTTGACGATGCCGTACACCGTCGAGAGGCCGAGGCCGGTGCCCTTGCCGATGCCCTTGGTGGTGAAGAACGGCTCGAAAATCTTGGCCATTACCTCGGGCGGCATGCCCGAGCCGGTGTCGCTGACCTCGATCAGCACATATTCGCCGACCGTCATGCCGTGATGGGACAGGCGCTGGCTCTCGCGCTCGGTGACGTTGCGGGTGACGATCGAGAGCGTGCCGCCTTCGGGCATGGCGTCGCGTGCGTTGACAGCCAGGTTGATCACGACCTGCTCGAACTGCGTGCGGTCGGTCTTGACGTACCAGAGATCGCGGCCGGACGGCATCTTGAGGTCGATGGTCTCGCCGATCGAACGTTTGAGGAGCGGCGAGATTTCGCCCAGCACTTCACCGAGCTGCAGCGGTTCGGTCTGCAATGTCTGGCGGCGCGAGAAGGCGAGCAGCTTGGCGACGAGACCCGCCGCGCGCGTGGCGCTGGAGCGGATGTTCATGATGTCCTTGTGCGCGGGATCGCTCGGACGGTGGGTCTGCAGCAGCAGATCCGAGAAGCCGATAATGGCCGTCAGCACGTTGTTGAAATCGTGCGCGATGCCGCCAGCGAGTTTGCCCACGGCCTCCATCTTCGAGCTCTGCGCGAACTTGGCTTCAAGCGCCTTCTGCTCGGTCGCGTCGATCAGGTAGAGGACGGCTGCTTCGCGCGCGTCCTTGGCCTGGGTGAGCGGGGCGAGATAGACGCGGCGCGAGAATTCGCTGTCGGGGCCGACCGTGATGTCGATCGGAGCTGCGCCCGCGGTTCCCGCCAGCACCTGCTTGATGGCCGTCTCGACGGTCGCAAGCGTGTCGGTGCTCGCCGACCGGCAGAGGACGGGGGCCGCAAGCGATCCAACCGCGGAAAGCCCATCGGGGATCATGCGCGCGAAGGCGGCGTTGACGCTCATCAGGCGGCCGTCTGGCCCGAGGGTCGCCATGCCGAACGGGGCCGACTGGAAGAAGCGCGCGAACCGGATCTCGGCAGCGCTCGCTTCGCCTTCGGCGGTGCCGGCTTCACGGCGATAGGCTGCGATCAGCAGGCCGCCGTGCGCATCGCGGCGGGCGAAGAAGCGGAGCGGCACCTGGGTGTTCTTGTCGATCGTGACATCGAGATCGACGCCCTGCCCGGTCGTGTAATAGGCCGCCGCCGCATTGACGATCAGCTCGACGCCTTCGGGTGAGACGATATCGGCCAGCTTCAAATTGCGTTCGGCGACGGCGGCCGGCTCAAGGCCGAGCCAGCGCAGCAACGTGGCGTTCAGGCGGCGGACGGAACCACGCGGATCGACTTCGAGAAGTCCGGCGGGGGCGCTGTCCAAACGCTCGAGCGTCGCTTCAAGCATGGAAACGGCGTTCGCCTGGTGGGCGCGTTCGAGCGTCACGTCGGCGACGGTCCACAGCATCATCGGGCCGAGGTCGCGCTCGTAACCGGGGACGCTGCAGGCGCGGTGCGAGACGCGCAGCAGGCGCGTGTGACCCGGCGCCGTCAGTGCGATCTCCTCCCGCCATGGTTCGCCGCGCGACGCCGCGCGCTCCAAGCGGAAATAAGCGGCCGTCGCGCGGGCGTCGCCTGCAAACAGTGTTTCGAGCGCCTTGACCTCGCCACCGGCGGTCATGCCGACCAGATCGGCGAGTGTCTTGTTGGCATAGAAGGGGCGGCCGTCGCGGCGGGTGACGAGGATGCCGTCGTCGAGATTGTTGGCCAGCGCGCGGATGAGATCGTCGTCACGCACGCGCTCGCCGATACGAATGTGGCCGGCGATATAGGCGAAGACGGCGGCGAGGCCGAGCATGGCGAGCACAGCGAGAACCGTCAGCAGCAGCGGCTCGCCGGCGGGCGAGGCGACAAGCGCCAAGACCAGTGCGCCGGCCGCAACCGAGGCCGCGATGATCGGGACGATTCCGGCTTCCTGACCGCCGCTCAGGGGCGGGGCCGCCGATACGCCGGCTTGGGGTGGTCGGACATTGCTCTCACTCATAAAGGCGAAAGCTATCTGATTCTCAGGGGTGACCGCCCGGGAAGCCTGCATGTGGGTACTGAACTCTTACGCTAACGTTTACGCCCGTGCCGGAATGCCGCGAATTCGCCGGAGGCCCCGCACTGAGGCCCGCCCGGCGCCGTGTTGCTGCGCCCCGTCACACCCACACTTCGATCATCAGGGTTAAAATGGAATGAATTCCGCGCTATAGGGAATCTGCGAAACGCGCTGAGGGAGGACGCCCGGGGGTGCCCGGGTGGCAGGAACATGTTGGACATCGTCTACTATCTTGCGGTCGTGATCGCCCTCGCCGTCGCGACGATCGCGGGCGCTTTTTTCGTGCGAAACTACCTGTCGGGCAAAGGCCCGGCGCAGGCCGTCAGCGGCCTGTTCGGCCCGAAGCCCGAACGGCGGCTTTCGGTCACCGAACAATTCAATCTCGACGGCCGCCGGCGGCTCATTCTCGTGCGCCGCGACGGGGTCGAGCATCTGATCATGACGGGCGGGCCGGTGGACATGGTGATCGAGACCGGCATCGGCGCTCCGACCGGTTCCGCCGAGAGCACAACGCCGGACGCATCATCGCCCGGCACCGTCTCGTCGCGCGCTACGCTGCGCACGTGATGCGCCCCTCGCCGTGCGCCGGCAGCCGTCCGTCACGCGGGCGCGCACGTTTCAGTCACGAGGACGAGTGATGGCTCCGGTTCGGCAATTCCTGCGGTTCGCGGTGCTGGCGCTCTTGCTGCTGGTAGACGCGGGCGTTGCGTCGTCGCAGACACCGCCCGCGCCTGCCGCTTCGCCGCCCACGTCCGACCCGTCCGGCGCCGCGGCGCCTGCCCCTCCGCCGGCTTTGCCGCCCGTTCCGGCGGAACCCGCGCCACCCGTGCTGACGGGGGCGGACCTCAAGGAGGTCGAGGACCTGCAGCGCCCAGTCGACCAGATCAGGGGCGACATCGAGCGGCTCGAGAACGCCGTCAATCGCAATCTCGACAACGACCAGGAACTGACGCGGCTGCGCACGCAGCTGCTCGACGTTTTCGACGGAGCCAACGCGGCGCGCGAGGCCATCAAGCCCAAGCGGGAAGCCGTGCGCCAGCAGGTCGAGCAGCTCGGTCCGGCCCCGGCAAAGGATGCCGCTCCGGAAGCCGCCAACGCCGCGGCTGAACGGGCGCGTCTCACCACAAAAGCGGCCGAACTCGACGGCGCGCTCAAAAACATCGAAGTCACCGTGGTGCGCGCGAACCAGTTGCGCGACACCCTGCAGCGCGCCCGCCAGGAGCTGTTCGCGTCGCACATCCTGAAGCGAAGCCCCTCCCCTGCGCTACCGGCAACGTGGGACAAGCTCAGCGAAGATGTGCCGGGAGCCGCGCGCCAGGTGCACGACACGCTTTCCGACTGGTGGACGCTGGCATCCCGCCGGAGTGCGGAACTCGCGGCGCTGATCGGCGGCGTGGTGCTCCTGCTGGTGTTTTCGGCCGCGCTGGTGCGGCAGTTCCTGGCCCGCCACCTCGACACACCGCGCGAAAAGCCGCCGAGTTTCTTCGCGCAAGCCGTGACCGTCGGGTGGATGGCGCCGCTGCTGGCCATGCCCGGGCTCATTACGCTGGCGGCGGCCGGCGCCGGTCTCGAGGCGATGAACCTGCTGACCTTCGAAGTCGGCAAGATTGCGCACGCGGCGTTCCCTGCGCTGCTGGTCTACATCGCCGTGTCGGCGCTGGCGCGCGCCATCCTGCAGCCGTGGCGCCCCGACTGGCGGCTCGTCGATCTCTCGACCGAAGCGGCGCGCCGGCTGACGCGCATCATCATTGGCATCGCCGCCGTCTTCTCCGCCGACCTCATCCTGCAGCAGGTGATTGCGCGGCTCTATCTGCCGTTGTCGCTGTCGATCATGGAAACGGCGCTTGCAAGCCTCGCCATCGGACTTCTGATGCTGCAGCTCGTGCACGTGCCGTTCGATCCGAAGCCGCGTGCCGCGCCAGCCGGGCCGGCGCCACCGATCCCTGACGGCGCGGCGTCGCCTGCCGCGGTCACGGCCACCACGCCCGCTATCGACGCCGTCGTCTACGACGATACCTCGCTGCTGCGGCCGCAGATGCTCAAGCTGCCGATCCTGGCGGCGGCGCTCGCCATCCTGGGCACGACCCTGTTCGGATACATCGGGTTGGGGCGCTTCATCGCGCAGCAGGTCATCGTGACCGGCAGCGCGATCGCCGTCGTGCTCGTGTTCCATCTCGCCATTCGCGCGCTGCTGGGCGCGCCCGGCACGGGCATCACGCCGCTCGCGAAAGTGCTCGAAGAGCGGGCGGGCCTCGACGAAACGCAAAGCCGCTTGCTGACGCGGGCGCTGTCGGCGCTGCTCAACATCGCGCTCGCGCTCGCTGCCGTGCCGCTCGTGCTGATCACGTGGGGCTATACGCTGGCCGAAGCGCTCGCCTGGGTGCGGGCCGCAGTGCTCGGCTTCCAGATCGGCGACTTCCGCATCTCGCTCGCGCGGATCATGCTCGCCGCGCTGTTGTTTCTCGCACTCGTGTTCGCCACGCGGCTCGTGCAGCGCTGGCTCGACAAGGACGTGTTCCGGTCGCCGCGCATCGACCAGGGCATCGCCAATTCGGTACGGACGGCCGTGGGCTACGCCGGGTTCATTCTGGCGGCGCTGGTGGCGGTATCCTACGGCGGGCTCGACATCACGAACTTCGCCATCGTCGCCGGCGCGCTGTCGGTCGGTATCGGCCTCGGCCTGCAGTCGATCGTGAACAATTTCGTATCCGGCCTGATCCTGCTGGTCGAACGGCCGATCAAGGTCGGCGACCGGGTTTCGGTCAATGGCCTCGAGGGCTTCGTGCGGCGCATCTCGGTCCGCTCGACGGAAATCGAGACGGGCGAACGGGCGAGCCTCATCGTTCCCAATTCGGCGCTCGTGACGTCGACGGTGACCAACTTCACGCATCGCAATTCGCTCGGCACCGCAACGGTGCGCGTGACCGTCGGCGCGAAGGCGGATCCGGAGCGCGTTCGCGATGTGCTGCAGCAGGTCGGCAAGGACTGCCCGCTGCTGCTTCCGCATCCGGAGCCCGTCGTCACGCTCGAGAACCTGGGCGTCAACGGGTTCGAGTTCTCACTCGGAGGCGTCACGCCCGACGTGACGAAATCGGGCGCGGTGCAGAGCGATCTGCGGTTCCGGATCGTCAAGGCGCTGCGGGACGCCGGCATCGAAATGGCGCACACGCAGCAGGACGTGCACCTGCGCGATCTCGATGGGGTGCGCACGATCCTCATGCGGCTCGCCGAAGAGCGGGCGCGGCAGGCGGGATCGCCCATGGCGTCCATGGACGGCAAACCGGAGCGGAACAGCTAAGCCGCTGCTACCGGCCGTCTCACGCGCGGGCTCTCAAGCGCGGGCATGGCGGCGTTCGCGAGCGGCCTCAGTCCTCGCGGTAGACGCGCTCGCGGCGTTCGTGGCGCTCCTGCGCTTCGACGGACAGGGTCGCGATCGGCCGTGCATCGAGCCGCTTGAGGCCAATCGGCTCGCCGGTCTCTTCGCAGTAGCCGTAGGTGCCGTCCTCGATCCGCGCCAGGGCCGCATCGATCTTGGCGATAAGCTTGCGCTGGCGGTCACGCGCCCGCAACTCGAGATTGCGGTCCGTTTCGGAGGTCGCCCGATCCGCGAGATCGGCGTGCTGCGTCGAATCCTCGTGCAATCCGGCCAGCGTCTCGCGGGTCTGGCGGATGATCTCTTCCTTCCAGGTCGTGAGCTTCTGGCGGAAGTAGGCCCGGTGCTTCTCGCTCATGAACGGCTCGTCCTCGGAGGGACGATAGTCGGGCGGGACGACGATGGTGGAAGCCACGCCTGCCTTGGCGGTGAGCTTCTTGTCTTGGGTCTTCTCGATGGCGCGGGTCCTCGGTTTGCTCGCAGGCGCGGATTTCGCAGCCGCTTTCGCAGGATGCTTCGTGGCTGCCTTCGCGGAAGTCGACTTTGCGGCAAGAGACTTTGCGGAAAGAGACGGGGACTTTGCGGACCTTGCCGCGGCCGTGCGCGCGGGCTTCGCTTTCGCGGGCGCCTTCGACGGCGTCTTCGCGACGGACTTGGCCTTTACGGCGGTCTTTTTCGGAGCGGCCTTCGCTTTGGCCGCCTTCGCAGTAGCTCGCTTGGTCATACGTGGCCTCCAATAAAGGGCCTACCTAAGTGTACGTCTGCCGCCGCCGTTCCCCGCTCGTCTCAACCGTCCCGAAGTTCGGCGTGGCTCTCTTGGCGGGAGCGGCCTCTTCTGTCAAGAAAATCCGCTGCTTAACTGTTAAATCCATTGCGGCTCTTCAAGGGCCAAGCTGCGGATATTTCGACCGATTTGGGCTCATTCGTCTGCCAGCCGCGCCGCTTGTCCCCAGCAACTTTCGTCCCGGCGGGGATTTTAACCCGTCAGGCGGCTGATTTCCCGCGGCGGGACGACGTCTTGCGGCCGCGGGGCGACACTTCTATGACGGCGTTCAGCAACGACGGAGACACTCAGCCATGGCGAAATCGGGCGCGGAGACGGGCACGCAGCGATTCGAGGGTACGGACCGCTACGTGGCGACGCGCGACCTGACCGTGGCCGTCAACGCCGCCGTCACGCTGGAACGCCCGCTGCTCATCAAGGGCGAGCCCGGCACCGGCAAAAGCGTGCTGGCGCAGGAAGTGGCCCGCGCACTCGGCGCGCCGCTGATCGAGTGGCATGTCAAATCGACCACCAAGGCGCACCAGGGGCTCTACGAATACGACGCCGTCTCGCGTCTTCGCGACGGGCAGCTCGGCGACGAACGGGTGCGCGACATCCGAAACTACATCCGCCGCGGCAAGCTGTGGGATGCGTTCGTTTCCGAGGCGCGGCCCGTTCTGCTGATCGACGAGATCGACAAGGCCGACATCGAATTCCCGAATGACTTGCTGCAGGAACTCGATCGGATGGAGTTCTTCGTCTACGAGACCAGCGAGACCGTCGTCGCACGCGTCCGCCCGATCGTGATCATCACGTCCAACAACGAAAAGGAACTGCCGGACGCGTTCCTGCGGCGGTGCTTCTTCCACTACATCAAGTTCCCCGATCCGGAGACGATGGCGCAGATCGTCGACGTGCATTTCCCAGGTCTCAAGGGCCGGCTGGTGTCGGAAGCGCTCAAGGTGTTCTACGATCTGCGCGACATGCCGGGCCTCAAGAAGAAGCCCTCGACATCGGAGCTGCTGGACTGGCTGAAGCTGCTGCTCAACGAGGACATCGATCCGGCCGTGCTGCGCGAAACGGAAAGCCGCAAGATCATCCCCCCGCTGGCCGGCGCGCTGCTCAAGAACGAGCAGGACGTGCACCTGTTCGAGCGCCTTGCCTTCATGAGCCGACGGAAGGGCGATTAACGCCGCGTCAACCTTGACGCGCGATTTGGCCGGTTCCGGGCTGCGAAACTCTCAGCATTAAGACAACTCTCACCGGACCCGTGTCACGCTCCGATCGATTGAAGTCAGTCATCGAGAGTGCACGCCATGAGTCAGTCTCCCATCCGCAGCGGTCTCCTGTTCGCAGTCGTCCCGCTGTTGCTGCTGCTTGGCCTGCCCTCGACAGGCTCCAGCGATACCATTTCCGCCCGCGATGGAAGCGAAGTCCGCCTGGAACTCGCGTCGCTGAAGTCCGAAGCGCGCTCGATGACGCTGCACATCGACGGTCCCTGATCGTTTAGTTTTCCCTCGACGAGTTTCTCCCTCGGCGACGAGAAAGGCCGGAGCGTTTGACGCTCCGGCCTTTTTTTATGCGTTGGAAGGTTGCATAGGCGGCTGCTGTCGCAGCCGTCAATCCGCCGTCATGCGGCGGCCACGCCCGCCAGGAAGCGTTCGATCCGAGCTCCCAGCGCCTTGGTCTGCGCGCTCACGCTGGCGCTGGTTTCCAACACCTGGCGCGCGGAATTGAAGGTCGCGGACGCGGCCTCGGTGACGCCCGCAATGGTCTCGCTGACATGGCGCGTATCGCCCGCCGCGTGATGCACGCTGGCATTGATTTCGGACGTCGCGGAGCCCTGCTCCGTCACGGCGGCCGCGATCTGGGTCGTGATGCCGTTGACGTGGCTCACGCGCGCGGCGATCTCGCCGATGGCGCGCACGGCCTCGTCGGTCGCGTTCTGGATCGAGGTGACCTGTTTGGAAATGCTTTCGGTCGCCTGGGCGGTCCGGGTCGCGAGCGTCTTGACCTCGGTCGCAACGACCGCGAAGCCGCGGCCCGACTCGCCCGCACGCGCGGCCTCGATGGTCGCATTAAGGGCGAGCAGGTTGGTCTGGCCCGCGATTTCGCGGATCAGCGTCACGACCTGGCCGATTTCCTGCGCCGACGCCAGCAATTCCGACATGCGTTCGTTGGTGGTGATGGTCATGGAGCTCGTGTCGCTGACGTTGGCGAGCGCGACTGAGATCTGGTTGCCGATTTCGGCGATGGATGCCGTCAGCTCCTCGGCGGCGGCCGCAACAGTCCCGACGTTCGCGGAGGCCTGATCGGACGCGGTGGCAACGAACTGTGCCTTGTCGTTGGTGCCGGCGGCAATGCCTTGCAGGCCGCTTGCCGTCCGATCGAGATCGGCGGCCATCACGGACAGGGCCGCGATCGTCTCGGAGGTATCGGATTTGAAAGATTCGATGAGAGTATCGAGGGCCTCCTGGCGGGCCATCGTGCGGTCCGCTTCGCGTTCGCGCTCGGCTTCCAGCTTGGCCCGTTCGAGTGTGTTGTCGCGGAAAATCGCGACAGCGCGCGCCATTTCGCCGATCTCGTTGTTGTAGCCGGTGAAGGGGATGTCGGCTTTGGCATCGTTGCGGGACAGGCGGCCCATCACGCCCGCGAGCAACGGGATCGGCTGCATGAACCAGCGGGACATGAAGAACCCGGCGATGGCCATCAGCGGCAGCAGCAGACCCGAGGCCAGCAGGATGCGCTTTTCCAGGGCAGCGGCCAACTCATAGGCGAACGATTGCTCGGTGCCCGCAAAGAGAATGCCGATGACGTTCGACGATCGGTCGACGATCGGGAAATAGACGGTGAAATACTGCGTGCCGAGAATGTCGGCGGCGCCGTTGTACGGTTTGCCCGCCATCACGGTATCATAGGCGGCGCTGTTCCGGCCGAGCCACGTTCCCACGGCCCTGCCGCCGTTCGCAGTCTTGACCGTCGTCGAGGTGCGGAGAAAATCGCGTTTTGCCGGGTCGTAGGTGAAAAGCGTGATCGGGTCGTCGGCCATGCGCGTGATGGATTCCACCAGCGCGAAATCCGTGTCGGCCGGGATCTTGTCCATGACGATCTTATGGACGCGCCGATCCGCCCACACCACTTCAGTCGTGGGGTGCGTGGTGCGCAACATTTCCGCGCCGATGCGCAACGACAACTGCTGGCTCTCAATGGCCTTCTGCTCCGCGTCGTCCGTCAGCTCGACATGGACGACGGCCATGAGGCCCGCCGTCGCGACGACGACCGCAGCAATGGTGAGCAGCGAAATCAGGGTCTCGAGCCGAACTCGCCCGAGCAACAAACGCATCGCCTTCATCGTCCGGCCTCTTAACTGCGACGTGTGTATGGTTTTCTCAATTTTGCCTGTGGCTTATGAAATTTTCGTTTCTATTTAAGTTAATTTGCATTAGTCAAAGCACTGACGTGTAGTTCTTCGTCCGCTAACCAATTACCGATTTGGTAACACTTGCGGGCGTATCGTGGTTTTGTTCGATGTCTGATTGATTCAGAGCATAGCCATGACCGTTTTTGACAAGTTGTTGGCCGCGTTCGGGTTGAACAAGCCAAGCCAGAATGCCGCCCCCAAAAAGGGCGATGACTTGGCCTCGATGCGGGCTCTGGTCCGCAAGCGCCAGCGCCTCCAGGACGCATTCATCGTGTCCGACAAGATGATCAAGCCCCGTCCCTGCACCCTGCTCGACATGACGCCGCTCGGTGGCGCGGTCGAAATCTGGGACGAAACTCTCAAGGCCGGACTCCTGACCGGAGAGGTGACCCTTTATCTGCCGGCCGACCGCAAGGAGGTCGTGTGCGCGGTGAAGTGGCGGCGGGATAATTCCTACGGTCTGAAATTCCTGACGCCGATGCGCGAGCCCACCCGCGCCTACCGGTAACGTCTGCGGCTTTTCCGTCACGGCTCCCCGGCATTTCCAAGCCATGCCCAGTCAAGCAGGGTTGCAGCCGCAAAGCTGCCCAAGTGCTGTCGTCCGGTGCCCGCCATCCGAAGGCAGCGTGACGCGCGGGCGGAAATCCGAGCCTCACAACTTTATCGCGCGGCCGAAGCGCATGCGGCCAGGGAAGCGCGAGGGGAACATGAACGGCACCTGACAGTGCGGATCAGGGCCGGTTCATTGAGCGAACCGTAAACATTCGGTCTTACCCTGTATGGCAGCCAGCCGGAGCGGGGCGGGTGGAGACAGCAATGTTCGAATTTCTGAGAAGCGCGACCATCGTCCTCATGGGACTGACCGTGATCGGCGCCGGCGTCATCGTCGTTTTCTACGGCTGAGGCCACGCGCCCGGCGAGCGCTCTCAGCGCCGCGCCAAAAAGGCTTGCAACACAGCGCGCGCCTTGCAGGGCGTGCGTGCGCCGCCTAATTAGGGTGACCACAATGAGGTTCCCTTGGCCGCGCGCGACTTTCCCCAGACCCTTACCGGCAGTCTCACCGAAGCCGGTCAGCTTTTCGCGGACCTGTTCACGCCCTCACTTCGGCTCGGCGTCACTGGGCTGTCTCGCGCCGGCAAGACGGTCTTCATCACGGCGCTGATCCGCAACCTCACGCAAGGCGGCCGGCTGCCGTTTTTCGCGCCCGCAGCCGAAGGGCGCCTGGTATCCGCGCACCTCGACCCACAACCCGACGATCACGTTCCGCGCTTCGATTACGAAGGCCACATCGGCGCGCTGTCCGCCGACCCGCCGGACTGGCCCGAGAGCACGCGCCGCATTTCCGAAGTACGCGTCGCGCTGACGTTCGAGAGCGCTCATCCGCTGCGGCGCGCGCTCGGCCTGCGCCGGCTCAATCTCGACATCGTCGATTACCCAGGCGAATGGCTGCTCGATCTCGCTCTGCTCGATCAATCCTACGCCGCCTGGTCGCGCGATGCGCTGGAGCGTACGCGCCTCGGCGCGGCGGACGGGCCCGCACGCGACTGGCTCGCCTACGCCGATGCGGTCGATGCGAATGCGGCCGAAGACGAGCAGGTCGCGCTCGATGGCGCGCGCCGCTTCATCCATTACCTGCTCGAAACGCGCCGACAGTCCAAAGTCGCAACGCTCGGGCCGGGGCGCTTTCTCATGCCGGGCGAACTCGAAGGCTCGCCGCTGCTGACGTTCTTCCCGATCGCGCTGCCGGAGGGCTCGCCCATCGAGCGCGGCAGTCTCGCGGCGATGATGGCGCGGCGCTACGACAGCTACGTCCAGCACGTCGTGCGCCCGTTCTTCCGCGACCACTTCAGCCGCCTCGACCGGCAGATCGTATTGGTCGACGTGCTCGGCGCGCTCAACGGCGGTCCGGACGCGATCCGGGAACTCGAGCGGACGCTCTCGTCTGTGCTTACCGCTTTCCGGCCCGGTCTCGCGAGCTGGCTGCAATCGCTGATCGGCGCGCGCCGCATCGACAGGCTGCTGTTCGCGGCAACGAAGGCCGACCATATCCATCACACGAGCCACGACCGCCTCGAACGCATCCTCACGCTCCTCACCGAGCGCGCGGCGGCGCGTTCGACGGGAGCGGGAGCGGAGACGCGCGTGATGGCGCTCGCGGCCTTGCGCGCGACGCGCGAAGCGGAAGTGCGGGAGGGACGTGCTACGCTGCCCTGCATCGTCGGGGTGCCGCTGCCGGGCGAAACCGTCGGCAAGGATCGTTTCGACGGCAAGCGCGAAGTCGCGTTGTTTCCGGGCGATCTGCCGGAGGATCCGGCGGCCGTTTTCTCGGGAGCCGTATCGCTCGGCGTCACGTTTCCGCGGTTCCGCCCCGCGCGGCTGTTGCCGGTTTCGGGCTCCGGCGAAACGCCGGCCGCGCCGCACGTGCGCCTCGACCGCGCGCTCGACTACCTGATCGGAGACTGGCTGGCATGACCGACATCAGAGGCCCGCGCGTCTTCGAGGCTGACGACCCCAAGCTGATCGTGCCGTCCTCCCCTCCGCCTGACGAAGACTTCACGCCGGAGGATCCCCAGCGCACGGCTCGCTCATCCAGGGGTGCGAGCATCGGCGGTATTTTTCTCTCCGCCGTGCTGGGGCTCGTGAGCCTCACATTGGCGGCGAGCTTCACCGGGTTCATCTCCGCCGCGCTGGCGCGCGAGGATTGGATCGGCTGGACGGCCACAAGCCTCGCCGGCATCGCGGTTCTAACCGGCCTCGTGATCGTACTGCGCGAATTGATCGGGCTCGTGCGTCTCGGACGGTTGACGCGGCTCAGGCGCGACGCGGACACCGCGCTGCGGACGAACGACCGCGCGCTCGAACGCAAGACCGTGGCGGCGCTGACGTCGGCCCTTCGCGGGCGCAGGGAGCTCGCTTGGAACGTCACGCGTCTCGATGCGCACGCCAGCGACATTCGCGATCCGGGCGAACTGCTGCGCCTCGCCGACCGCGAGCTGATGGCGCCGCTCGACGCCGCCGCGCGCCGTCTCGTGCTCAAGAGCGCCAAGCGCGTGCTCGTGGTGACGGCGATGAGCCCGATGGTGTGGGTGGCGATGCTCTATGTGATGGTGGAGAACGTGCGCATGCTCAAGGGCCTCGCCACGGTCTACGGTGGGCGTCCCGGAGCGCTCGGCGCCCTCAAGCTCGGCAGCCTCGTCATGGGCCATATCGTGGCGACGGGAGGCCTGGCGATGACCGACGACCTCGTCGGCCAGTTCCTCGGCCAGGATCTCATGCGAAGGCTGTCGCGGCGGCTCGGTGAAGGCGCGTTCAATGGCGCGCTCACCGCCCGCATCGGCACGGCGGCCATCGACGTGACACGGCCAATGCCGTTTCTCGATGCGGATCCGATCCGCGTGCGCGATCTCTTGCCGGAGCTGCTGCGCCGGGACGCCAAACCGTCGAAGGCGTAGAGATCAGGCGGCTGTCGCCAACTCGCGCCGCGGTCCGATGCCGTCGGCGGGCTCGGCACCCCAGCTCTCACGCCAGAGCGCCGTGTGCCGGAGCGCGCGAAGCTCGATCGAGGCCGGCGAGCGATCGACCGGCGTCGACAGGACGACAGTCATGGCGGGGCCCGCGGTCTGCGACGTGTACCAGTTCAGCGGGCCGGACAGCACGAGGCCCAGGACGACCGGCGCCATCCAGACCAACAAGCCTGGCGACGTTTGCCAGCACACGATGGCGACGATGATGCCGACCACCATGTGGGCCCAATGGAACTGCATTGCGGCGGCGAGATCCATGTGGGCGCCGTCGCGGCGCTGCGCTTTCCAACCTGCGTCGCGGCCAAAGAAGATCTGAAGCACCGACGACGTCTGCGTCATCATCATGATGGGCGCGAACAGCATCGAGAAGACCGTCTCGGTTGCGACGCCCGCGACAGCGCGCGGCAAGCCGAACAGCTCGCGGGCCCGCTGTGCGCGCTTGAGTTCGAGCGCGAGACCGAGCGCCTTCGGCAGCAGAACAACCGCCATCGTGCCGAGGAACAGCCGCATGGCGGCGCCCGGATCGATCATCGGCCAGACCGGAAACAGCGTCTTGGCGTCGGTGAAATAGCTCGGCAGCAACTGCTGGCCCTGCAGGGCGAGAACGAGGCCGACGACCAGCGAGGCGGCCCAGATCGCCGAGACGACATAGGCCATCGCCCCCATGAAGAGATGCAGGCGTCCCATCGCGGGTACGCCGCGCCGGAAAAGAAGCGCGAGGTGCTGCAGGTTGCCCTGCGACCAGCGACGGTCGCGCACAATCAGGTCGGTCAGTGCGGGCGGCATGCTTTCGAACGAGCCTTCGATCGAAGGCGCCATATGGACGCCCCAGCCCGAGCGCTGAAGCAGCATGGCCTCGACGAAGTCGTGGCTCATGATGTGGCCGCCGAACGGCGGCGGTCCGGGCAGCGCGGGCAAGCCTGCGGATCCGGCGAAGGCGCGCGTGCGAATGATCGCGTTGTGGCCCCAGTAGTTGCCCTGGTCCTTGCCCCAGAAGGCGAGACCGGCGGCGGCCGAGGAGCCATACGTGTTGGCGGCGAACTGCATCAGCTTCTGGAGCAGCGTACGGCCGCCGATCAGCTTTGGCACCGTCTGGATGAGGCCGGCCGAGGGATCGGCCTCCATGGCGCGCGCCAACCTCACCAGCGCGACGCCGGACATGATGCTGTCGCCGTCGAAGATGACGAAAGTCTCGTAGGCGGCGCCGAAGCGCTCGACCCAGTCCTTGATGTTGCCGGCCTTGCGGCCGGTATTCTCGATGCGGCGGCGATAGAAGATCTTGCAGTCGCCAGCGAGCGTCTTGGCAAGGGCGGCGTAGGCCGCTTCTTCGCGGACGCCTTCCTCAGCACCACGGGTATCCGACAGCACGAAAATGTCGAACGAGCCGTTGCGGCCGAGCGATGCCAACTCCTCGACAATCGCGGAAATGGTCCCGGAAATTGTCGCGGGTTCTTCGTGATAGACGGGGAACAGGAGAGCCGTTCGCCGATTGAGCGGACCGTCCGCGCCGGGAATCCGGATCGTGTCGGCGGTCTCGCCCGCGAACAGCGGAAGGAAGCCGAGGGCGGCGGACAGGGTGCCGACCGCGATCCATGCGAACGTGATGGTCGACAGCACGAGAAAGAGAAGCTGGAACGGCGTCATCTGGACGAAGGACAGCACGCCGTAAAGTTCATAGGCGAAGGCCGCCGTCATCAAAGCTGCGCCGAGAAAGACGGCCGTGCGCGGGATCGACGGGCCGCGACGCTTTGGCCACAGACGCGGCGTGACGCCGGAGAAATCCTGCTCCGGCATTCTCAAGGGCGATGGCGTGGGGAGGAGCGACGGATCGCTCGCATCGTGATGGGAACGGGGTTGCTGGTCGGAATTAACCGTCGCGGCGCCGCGTTCGACGTCATCAAGGCTCATGCTGGGGTCCATCGATAGAGCCAACTCTCGGAAATCAGCTGATCCCCAAGCTTCAGGCCTAAACGCAATTCGATCAGCTCGGTTCCCGCGGTCGTAAGTTCGAATTTGACGCGGATTCCCTGCAGATCCGGATTGCGCTGAACACTGAGCTTGGACATCGCGCCGCTGCTCACAAAAAGGTCGGCAACCGGCAATTCGCGGGCGTCGCGCGCAGCGGGGCCCACGAAGTCGACAACAAACTGCAGAGTGTCGGCACTGCGCGCGGCGCCGACCTGAGTCTTGGCGACCCAGCAGCCCGCCCACACGGCCGGTACGTCGTCGCCCCAGGACATGCGATAGGCGAAGTTGAAGCGCTTGCCGGGCTCGATGATATTGGCCGGCTTCCAATAGGCCACGATGTTGTCGTGGATCTCTTCGGTTACCGGAATTTCGATCAGCTCGACGTAACCGTCGCCCCAGCCGCCGATGGGCTCGATCCAGAGCGTCGGGCGCCGCTCGTAGCGCGCCTCGAGGTCGTCATAGTGCGAGAAGTCGCGGTTGCGTTGGCAGAGACCGAACCCTTTTAGGTTCTTGTCCACGAAGGCACTGGTTTGCAGCATCTTCGGATTGGCGAGCGGCCGCCAGAGCCGTTCGCCCTGCCCGTTCACGACGGCAAGGCCTTCGCTGTTGTGGACGGCGGGACGATAGTCGCGTCCGAACCGGCGCTGCTGAGGTCCGTGGAGATACATGCTGGTGATCGGCGCAAGGCCCACGTGCGAGAGCGGCTTGCGCGGAAAGAGCGAGACATCCACATCGATCGTGGTCGCCGTGCCGGGGCGCACCGTGAAGCG
Source organism: Hyphomicrobium sp. (assembly GCF_051860585.1). Classification (GTDB taxonomy): domain Bacteria; phylum Pseudomonadota; class Alphaproteobacteria; order Rhizobiales; family Hyphomicrobiaceae; genus Hyphomicrobium_C. The sequence goes on along the minus strand of NZ_JBHYDS010000004.1, from coordinate 323,299 downwards.
GTAGGCGCCGGTCAGGCTCTCGCTGTCGAGCAAGGCATGGATGACGATATGCGGTTGGCCAGCTGCCGGCTTCTCGATCCAGAAGCTGCGGAAGAAGGGAAACTCTTCGCCGCCGGGGCGCGCCGTGTTGACGGCGAGCGCGCGTGCGGCAAGACCGAACTGCTGGCCGCGGCCCATCGACTTGAAATAGCTCGCGCCCTGGAAGGACACGAACTCGTCGAGAACGCCGGCACGGTTCAATGCGCCCGCGAGGCGAAACCCTGAAAATCCGAACGGCGCCGTGTCAGGCGCTTTCTCGATGGCCGGGCCGATGGAGAAGTTCGCGCTGTTGGCCTTGAGGGCGCGCGCTTTCTCGCCATCGACGATCCAGATCTCGACCGGCACATCGTAGAGCCAGCCCATGGCCAGCAAGTTGAGTTCGTAGTCGAGGTTCTCGCCACGCCAGATCGCGGACTCATGACGGAAACGGATATCGCGGTACTGCTCGGCGGTGAGCGCGTTGAACGGCTCAGGGACCTCATTGGCGGGCTTTGCAAAGGCGCGCGACGAGAGATCTTCAGCCAGTTTCTGCACATGGCCGGCGGCAAAGGACTGGCCGGGGTCTTCCGCGGCCTGCGCAAGGACGTCCGACGCATTCAGAATGCTGTCCGCCAATGCGGCAAAGGCGACGAACGCGCTCGTTCCGAGCAGCACGCCGCGCCGATTCAGGCTCGCCCCAGTCGCTGGTTCGTCAATCATATATCGTACGTTCCGGAGAACCCCCTCGCCGGCATGCCGCGTCGTCGTTGTCCCCGGACCAGTCCAGCGCATCACGCACCAACCGATCGAGGAGCTCAGACGTTCCCCACGTAGCAAGCCAGCCTAAAAGGCAGGGTTCGATAAAACCGCGCCTTTAAAGGGCGATAGCGCTTAATTGTGGCAACATTTACAGGCGGGTCGGGGCCGACGCGCTCTACTTTGCAGCTTCGAAGACACAAAGCCGCAGGCTCCGGCCACGTACTTTTGTGCGCCGCAATAATCATTAGCCGAGCCCTGCTTTGCTCGCAAGGATGGCGCGGGGTCATTTTTGCTGTGGCTCGGCGCCGTCCTAGATCAGCGCCACTTAATATTGTACAGGGCTCGCGACCGACGAAGCCGCCCGGGGGGACAACCGGGGACTAAGGTGGGGCCCTGCTCCTTGGACGACCCGCTCGACGGCGCGGCGACCTCCCGGGGGGTGGGGAAAACCCGGCAACTGTCGGTCCACGCGATGATGGCATATGGGACAATTCTCAAAATGGTACGTCACAATAGTGTGCGTTTTCAATCTGCTAGATGGGCAACAACCCAAGTGGCAATCGCGCAACATGTCCTGTGGATTCGGGCCGATTCGCGATCTTACGCATTCCCTGAGCGCGAGAGATCTGCGTAGTATCTCGGCCTGAGCGGTGATTCGGCACAGTCGTGCAGCTGCCGCTGGGTCGAGTTAGTGAGCGCAAGGCGTAAACGCGTCAAGCGCCCGTTTTCGAAGTAAGTAGACGGGAGAAGGTAAATGAAAAAGCAAAGCCTAAGCGCTCTGGCGGCAGCCGGCCTCCTTGCAGGTGGTCTGTCTGTTACCAGCGCGTCCGCAGCCGATCTCGGGGGGAACTGCTGCGCCGATCTCGAGGAGCGCATTGCGGAACTCGAAGCTACCACCGCTCGCAAGGGCAATCGCAAGGTTTCGCTGACGATCTCTGGCTGGGTTGCCGAACAGGTCACCTACTGGGACGACGGCGTTGAAAGCAACACCTACGTGACGGGCCTCGGCTCGACGCTGGCCACGAACGTCAAGTTCACCGGCCAGGCCACGATCGTTCCCGGCTGGACGGCTGGTTACGTGCTGCACATCGAAGCCGACGGCTCCGATTCGCTGACGACCAACCAGACCACACCGCGCGGCCCGGGCCTGCTCGGCGGCGCCGTGTCGAACAACTTCGTGCAGACGATGCAGTCGTTCTGGTTCATCAAGAGCGAGAGCCTCGGCAAGGTCAGCATCGGCCTCCAGTCGATGGTTTCGGATAACGCTGCCATCCTCGTTGACGGTTCGGGCTCGCTCGTTCCCGCCAACTGGGTCGCAGTCGACTTCCTGAGCTTCGGCATCCGCAACAACGCTGGCGGCTTCACCGGCGGCACTTGGGGTGGACAGGGCGTCTGTATCCCTGGCGACTGCTTCGGCGTTCCTGCCAACTCGGTTCGTTACGACTCGCCGACGTTCGCCGGTTTCTCGGCTTCGGCTTCTTGGGGTGACGACGACACCTGGGATGTCGGCATCCGCTACGCCGGCGAAGTGCACGGCTTCAAGCTGGCTGCTACGGCAGTCTATGCTGAGAGCACGGGCGCAGTTAGCTCGCTCTTCGGCGACGCCGAATACTTCCAGGCTGGCCTCTACGCTCAGCACATCGGCACGGGCCTCTTCGGCTTGGTCAACTACGCTGACTTCAAGAACAACCTGGTCGCGAACGAAGGCGAAGTCTGGTACTTCAAGGGCGGTATCCGCCAGCGTTGGACCCCGCTTGGCCACACCGTTCTCTACGGTGAGTACTTGGATAGCCAAGACGACGCACGCGGCGCAGACATGAAGTGGTATGGCGCAGGCGTTGTGCAGGAAATCGATAACGCTGCCATGTCTGTCTGGCTGAAGTATCGCAACGTTGAAGCAGAAGGCGGCATCTGCGCCGTCGGCGCCCAGGGTTGCCAGGATCTCGACGAACTCACCTTCGGCGCTCTGATCAACTTCTAATCCAAGCTGATCGCGTCTCGACTAGAGAGGCCGCCCCCAAAGGGCGGCCTCTTTCTATTTGTGCGGCCCGTTCGTTTTGCGTCTCGTGGCTAGGTGCTCATCCAAGAACGCATCCACCGCTTGGAAGGCACACCCTGGGAATACCTGGCGGGCTCGCTCCGACAGCCGACCGGTCCCGGTGCTCGCTCCCATTCGCCCGACATTATTATATATGCGGCACGACACACGGGCGGAACGCGCTGACCGCGCTCCGAGCCCGAACGGCCCGGTCCGAAGCTCGAGGTCCCTATTCCTTCAGAGGACCACGTGCGTTTGCGCCACCGGTGAGTTGGATCATCCATCCACCCTAGGGGATTGGACGCTCACTCTCCCGATGCGCCGCCCGGTGCATCAGGGTCGAATATTGGGCGCAGGTTTCAGTCTGTGCACGAACTCGGAACAGGTCGATCGGATGCCCTATGATGGGATTCGTATCTGCTCTCTTCCCTGTCGATGGACGCCGCTCTCGCCTCAAAACCCATCCAAGATGTGGGTTGTCCCCACGCGATCCACCGCCGTGCACACTCTGAATCGGTGTGGGAATTGTAAAAAACGCCCAACGTTTTCAGGCTCCGCGGCAAATCTCGTGTCTCGTGCGCCACAGTTGCAACCCTGTCAGGGCAAAAAAGACAATGCTCGATTGTTGCGAGGGGGAGAATCGCAGACTCTCCGGGCCAGCGGCGGTTCCGAAGGAATCTTCGCGCCGTCAACATCGCAGAGCGCGGCCTCGTTTGCGTATTCATCCAGGTAAGGCGTCCGCCATCTCGATTACCAACGCAGATTGGGAGAAGGTCTTATGAATAAATATAGCCTAAGCGCCCTGGCGGCAGCTGGCCTGCTCGCAGGTAGCTTCGCCACCGGTGCAAACGCAGCTGACCTTGGGGGCAACTGCTGCGCCGACCTCGAGGAGCGCATTGCAGAACTCGAAGCTACTACCGCTCGCAAGGGCAACCGTAAGGTTTCGCTGACGATCTCTGGCTGGGTTGCCGAACAGGTCACCTACTGGGACGATGGCGTTGAAAGCAACACCTACGTGACGGGCCTCGGCTCGACGCTGGCCACGAACGTCAAGTTCACCGGCCAGGCGACGATCGTTCCCGGCTGGACGGCTGGCTACGTGCTGCACATCGAAGCCGACGGCTCCGACTCGCTCACGACCAACCAGACCACACCGCGCGGCCCGGGCCTGCTCGGCGGCGCCGTGTCGAACAACTTCGTGCAGACGATGCAGTCGTTCTGGTTCATCAAGAGCGAGAGCCTCGGCAAGGTCAGCATCGGCCTCCAGTCGATGGTTTCGGATAACGCTGCCATCCTCGTTGACGGTTCGGGCTCGCTCGTTCCCGCCAACTGGGTCGCATTCGACTTCCTGAGCTTCGGCATCCGCAACAACGCTGGCGGCTTCACCGGCGGCACTTGGGGTGGACAGGGCGTCTGTATCCCTGGCGACTGCTTCGGCGTTCCTGCCAACTCGGTTCGTTACGACTCGCCGACGTTCGCCGGTTTCTCGGCTTCGGCTTCTTGGGGTGACGACGACACCTGGGATGTCGGCATCCGCTACGCCGGCGAAGTGCACGGCTTCAAGCTGGCTGCTACGGCAGTCTATGCTGAGAGCACGGGCGCAGTTAGCTCGCTCTTCGGCGACGCCGAATACTTCCAGGCTGGCCTCTACGCTCAGCACATCGGCACGGGCCTCTTCGGCTTGGTCAACTACGCTGACTTCGAGAACAACCTAGTCGCGAACGAAGGCGACGTCTGGTACTTCAAGGCTGGTATCCGTCAGAAGTGGAACCACCTCGGCGCCACCGTTCTCTACGGTGAGTACCTGGATAGCGATGACGACGCACGCAATGCTGAACTCAAGTGGTATGGCGCTGGCGTCGTCCAGGAAATCGATGCCGCTGCTATGTCCATGTGGCTCAAGTATCGCAACATCGAAGCTGACGGCGGCGTCTGCGATGTCGGCGCCCAGGGTTGCCAGGACTTCGACGAACTGACCTTCGGCGCTCTGATCAACTTCTAATCCAAGCTGATCCGATTGCCTGACGACTTGGAAGCCGCCCCTCGGGGCGGCTTCTTTGTTTTCTCCGCCGCCCGGCCGTCCTATAGGTGGCTGAGGAGGCGGCAATGTTCGCGACGTTTTTCAAGGAGCTGCGGGACGCGAAGATCCCGGTCACGCTCAAAGAGTACCTGACGCTGCTCGAAGCGCTGGCGGCCGATGCCGCCGGGCGGCGCGTCGAGGATTTCTATTACCTGTCGCGCACGGCGCTGGTGAAGGACGAGCGCCATCTCGATCGCTTCGATCAGGTGTTCGGACACGTCTTCAAGGGCCTCGACCTCATGAGCGAGGCGGCCACCGCGGAGATTCCGGAAGAGTGGCTGCGCGCCGTCTCCGCACTCTATCTGTCCGACGAAGAGAAGGCCGAAATCGAAGCCCTGGGTGATTGGGACAAGATCATGGAGACGCTCAAGAAGCGTCTTGCCGAGCAGAAGGAACGCCACCAGGGCGGCAACAAATGGATCGGCACGGGCGGCACGTCCGCGTTTGGCGCTTACGGCTACAATCCCGCCGGCATCCGCATCGGCCAGCACGAGAGCCGGCACCGGCGGGCGATCAAGGTCTGGGACAAGCGCGAGTTCAAGGATCTCGCGGACGACGTCGAACTCGGCGTCCGGAACATCAAGGTCGCGCTGCGCCGGTTGCGCCGCTTCGCGCGCGAAGGCGCCGCCGAGGAACTCGATCTCGACCAGACGATCCGGAATACGGCCGGCAAGGGATACCTCGACCTCGCGCTCAGGCCCGAGCGGCGCAATGCCGTCAAGGTTCTCATGTTCTTCGATGTCGGCGGCTCGATGGACTGGCACATCCGCACGGCGGAGGAACTGTTCTCGGCGGCGCGCAGCGAGTTCAAGCACCTCGAGTACTATTACTTCCACAACTGCCTGTATGAGAGTGTATGGCGCGACAACGCGCGGCGCTGGAGCGAGACCACGCCGACGTGGCAGGTGCTGAACACGTATCCGGCCGACTACAAGATCATCTTCGTCGGCGACGCCTCGATGAGCCCGTACGAGATCACCCATATCGGCGGCGCGGTCGAGCACATGAACGATGAGGCCGGGGCGGCGTGGCTGCAGCGCGTTGCCGGTATTTACCATCGCGCCGTGTGGCTCAATCCAGTGCCGGAATCACATTGGGACTACACGCCCTCGATCGGACTCGTGCGGCGGCTGATGGATGGGCGCATGTTCCCGATGACGCTCACAGGTCTCGACGCGGCCATGCGCGAGCTGATGCGCTGACGGCGCCCAAATTCAAGGGGTTATGGGTTGCATCGGCGGATCGTCCACAGTGGCCCGCTTTCAACAGCGGTGGCGCCCGCTCACATTGACCTCACCGCAAAAAGGGCGCAAATCTGCGCTGAATTTGGGCAAGGGAGAGCCCCATGCGTCGCCATATCGTTCCTGCGCTGCTCATCGCCGCGGCCTTGTCTGGCTGCTCGAGCGGGAGCGGCGTGTCGACTGCGTCGATCCTGGGCACCGCACCGGCGCCTCCTGCCGGGCAAGCAGGCGCCGTGACCCCGGTTGCCGCCATCGTCGTACCCTCGACACCGACCGAGCGGGCGTTTCAGGTCGGGACCGTGAGCGCCCGCGCCGCCAAGTGCGGATATAACTTCGACGCGCCGAAGCTGAAGGCCGCCTACATGGCGCACGAGATCGGTGTCGGCACTCCCACCGATCAAATGGCCAATGTCGAGAAAATCTACAACGTCGCGTTCGGCGGCGTCACCAAAGCGTCGGCGGAAGATCCGAATTACTGCTCCGACCGCAAGACGCAAGAGATCAAGGCCGACCTGACACGCTTGCTCGCAGGCGACTTCGAACCACCCCAAAAGGCTGTCGTGGCGAAGAAGAAAGACAGCGGCGGCATTTTCGGCGACTTCTTCAGCAGCGACGGCGAGGAAGACAACGGTCCCAAGTTCGGGTCGGATGACTGGTGGGCGAAGCAGGATGACAAGTCCGGCGGGTAATTTCCTCGTGGCGCGCCGCGCCCGGTTGCCGATCGTCGATCGCGAGCACTGTCCGACGTGAACCAGCTCCTCTGGCTCGAAACGCTTTTGAAGATCGGCAGCGGGCTCGCGCTCGTGCTGGCTCCCGTTACCCTCATCCGCATCCTGGGGTTGCCGCCGGCCGGGGCCGGTCTGTGGCCGCGTCTACTGGGCGCTCTCCTGATCGGATGCGGCGCCGCGGCCTACATCGAAGGGGCGTGGACCGGCTCCCGCGGGCTCGGGCTTGCGGGCCTCGTCATCATCAACTTCATTTCGTCCGGCACGCTGGCCGCGGCCGCGATGCTGGGCGGCGGCGCGGAAACGCGGCGCGGCTCGTTCGCGCTCTGGGCGCTCGTCGTGTTTCTGTTCGTTCTCGCACTGGTCGAAATCGCCCACGCCTAGCGATGACCCAGCGCAATTCCACGCGCCGCAGAGCCTCGTCTTGCCGAAACGTTAGCCTTTTTGTGGCACGTTTTACGTTGCTCGGGATGGGTCTCATCCTGGGACACGTGTTCACTTTGCGTAATGGATCACCCTCATGTCAGCAGCCGCGCGCACGCTTCCGCGTGACCTCCCGCAGGTCGAGGGTCAGGATCGCTCCGCGGTCCACCAGTTTCCGTCGCCGGTGCAAGCGCCCCGGCCCGTGCTCGACCTGGTGCAAACCTTCGACGGCTTCGAAGCTCTCGACGCCGAGTGGTCCGCCCTTTTCGAGCGCGCCGGCACCGACCGTCATCTCTTTCAGACCTTCAACTGGTTGTGGCACTGGGCCAATCATTTCCTGCCGCGCGATGGAGACAACGGCAACGTCCGTCTCGCCATTGTCACCGCGCGCGACGCCGGCCGTCTCGTCATGATCTGGCCGCTGGTGGCGGAACGGTCCGGGCCGGTGACGGAACTCACGTGGATGGGCGAGCCCGTCAGCCAGTACGGCGATCTCCTGATCGAGGACGGTCCGGATGCGCTGGCACTGATGCGCGAGGCGTGGGCCTTCGTGACGCGGGAAACCGGCGCGGACGTGCTGCGCCTGCGCAAGGTGCGCCAGGATTCCAAGGTTGCGCCGTTTCTTGCCGAACTCGGCGCCACCGTGACGAGCGATCTCAAGGCGCCGTACCTGGACATTGGCAGCGCGCCGTCGTTCGCCGAATACGAAAAGCGCTATTCGAGCGGCACAAAGCGCAACAGGAAGCGTCAGCGACGCAGGCTGGAAGACCGGGGACCAGTAAGTCTCACCTGGGTCGAAGGCGGTACGGAAGCCGAAGCTCTGACCGCGCAAGCGTTTCGTTTCAAGCACATCTGGCTACGGCAGCGTGGCATCGTCTCGCCCGCGTTGACGGACCCTCGGACGGCACGGTTCTTTGCCGATGTCACACGGGCGAACATTCGCCCGGCCGGTTGCCACGTTCTCGCGCTGAAGTGCAACGATCAGCCGGTAGCGCTCGAGATCGGCGTCAGATGCCTCGGGCGATCGGCAATCCACATCATTGCTTACGACCCAGAGTTCGAGAAGACGGCTGCGGGCGCTCTGCTCATGGAAGACAGCATCCGGCGCTCTTGCGACGATGGCCTCAAGGTGTTCGACATGCTCGCACCCGGCGACGGCTACAAGCTCGAGTGGGCGGATGATACCGTCGGCGTCAGGGACTGGGCCATGCCGATGACCTTGGTCGGCCGAGCCTACGTGACGATCTATGTCGGATTGATCCGCAACGGTTCGAAGCGGGTAATCGGCGCACTGCCGCTCGGCGCACGCCGCGTTGTGACCGAGATGCTCACGCGCTGGACGCAGCCCAAGGGCTGATCCAGACGCGCCTCAGCCCGTGAGACGTGACAGCCGCAACGTCGCCAGGCCGAAAGAGATCTCGTGGCCGGTATCGCGCACACGCACCGTGCGTTTGCCGATCGGGTCGCCGTCGAGGCGCGTGCCGTTCATCGACCCCATGTCGCGGAGCTGCAGGGTCTCTCCTGGGTTGTAGATCAACTGCGCGTGAAGCGACGAAACGCTGCTGTCGTCGATCACGAAATCGGCACGTGCGGGGTCGCGTCCGATGCTCCATGTGGCGGGCAGATCGGCGCCGCTGTCGGCATCGACGAGCGGACGGACAGCGAACTGCAAGGCGCGACCGGATGGATCGAACCCGGACAACATCCATCCTCCGCCACCGACGCGGCTCGACATGGGCCGCGCCTGAGAGGCTTCGAGCGTCACGTTGTATTCGACCGTGCCGAAGCGCAGAACCGCGCCGGCGGATGCGAGCGTGTCGGTGACGCGCACGCCGTCGAGGAAGGTGCCGTTCGACGAGTTCAGGTCGACGACGCGGAGCCGCTGCGCCTTGCGGTCGTACACCAGCCTAGCGTGCACTTTCGAGACCGTATCGTTTGGCACCGTGACGTCGGCGCCGGGACCGCGTCCGATGGTCTGCTCCTCCGGCGCGTCGTCGAAGCGTATCGCCTCTCCGCCCGCCGTGGGCCGCAGGCACAGGGCGCCTTTTGCGCTCGGCTTCGGACGCGGCAGCGCCACGGGCTCGGTCAGGCGCTTGTTGCGACCCGCATTGGGCGCCAGGAGCTTCGCAATGGCGCCCGGCAAAACGTCGAGCGCCATCGGAGAGCCAGTCCTGCGGATGTAGAACGCGAGGCTCGCGAGCCCGAGCGCGAGCGTCGCGAACAATGCGACGAACATCGGCGTCAGGCCGCCGCCGATGCCCGCGCCGCACGGCCGGCTGGTCGAGGCAAAGGCGATCTGGCCCTCGCGCAGGAAGCGCCCCACTTCGTTGGCATGGATGGAAAAGAAGAGGCCTTGCGAATTCAGGCCCTGGAGCGTGTTGACGCCGACGACCAGACCGCAGGCATCGAACAGCGGTCCGCCGCTGTTGCCGGGATTGATGGCGGAGTTGTGCTGCACGGTGCGCGCGCTCAGGATCTGCGTCTCGCTGACCTTGAGGTTGGTAAAGGTCATGCGCGAGACGACGCCGGTGGTGACGGTCGACTCGAGATCGGTGATCGGCACGCCGCGGGCATCGGGTCCGGGGACGAGATCCTTGTTGAGATTGGCCGCGCCGGGGAAGCCGATGGCGACCACCTCGGCAAGCTTCTCCGGCTCGTACTCGCCAAGTTTCATGGGCACGCCCGGCAGGTCTTCGCGGGCTTCGAGCAGGGCAAGGTCGACGTTCGGGCGGCTGTCGGCGCGGCGCGCCTCGACCATCTTGGCTTCGCGGCCGTCGCGGAAGGCGATGTAGAACCGCGCGCCGCCTTCGACGACATGGAAATTCGTGACGACGTAACGGCGGCCGGAAATCAAAAAACCCGAGCCGGACGACACGCTGAACTGGTCGCCCTTGTCGGGCACGAAGGTGTAGATCTTGTAGACGCTGGGCTCGACACGGCTGGCGTCGAAGGCTCGGGAAGCGGGTGGGGCGAGACCGGCCGCGGCCAGGACACCGAGCAGCAGAACGACGGGCTTCAAAACGCGCCCGCCGAACATCCCTCTCTTTTGGAATGGCATTCTCGACCCGGCGACAGCGACCCTCTGAGACCAATTGGTACCGCAACCGCCCCATGGCATCCAGTCGTTATTGGGGCGGTCCGGACAAGCCCGGGATGGCGGAGGCGCTCTGACGCGTCCGGCGGCTCTCGCGCTAGCGCCTTGATAGATCGGCAGCTTGCCGGGGCGCGCATGGGGCCGTAACCCTGATCGGACAACACGCAAAATCCCACTCCCGAAATAGGCTCTGTTCGGATAGTCTCCCCTCTGTGCAGCGCGGGGCTCGGCCGCAGGCGGCGGGGCCGGCGCTTTTCGATTTCATTTCGTCCAAAAACGATTTCGGGAGACGGGACATGTTGGCGCGCATTCTCTGCGTTCTACTCGCGGTTTCAGTGGGCGTGACCAGCATGCCGCCTCCGGCGGATGCGCAGTTCGGCATTCGCCGCGCCTTCAAAAACGTCGTCAGGGCCCCAGTCAGGATCCTTCCGCGGGCTGGCCGCATTCTCCCGCTCGCCGTCTTTGGCGGACCCTTCCGTTCCGTGTTCGGGGTCGTCGCCGCGGTGGCTGTCGGCGCCGTGATCTTCGATCGCCTGTCGAAACCGGAGCGGCGCGAGGTTGCCCGGCGGGCCAAGGTCGTTGTCGCCAAGGACCCCGAGCAGCGGGTCGCCGACACCTATACGTCGAAAGACGGCACCAAGCAGATCACCATCGTTGCCGAGCCGATGCAGAAGGCGGCCGATCTCAAAAACGATCCTGCAATCATCGTCGTCGCCGACAAGGTCGTGACGCCCGATGGCAAGGCGGGCACGCCCGATGGCAAAGGCGGGCCGGCTGCGCCTGGCACCGCGCTCGCGTCCGATTCCTCGAAGGCTACCGATGCGCCGATGCCGCCGGCCACGCCTCCGACAGACAGCAAGGCCGCGACACCGCCCCCGGCCAAGCCGCCGGTGGACGAGGAAGTCGTGCGGATCGGCGAAATCCCGCCGGATACGCAATGCCGGAAAGTGACCACCGAGCTCGAAATCCGGAAGAAGAAGGGCCAGGAGACGGCTGACGAGAAGAACGCCAACACGGCGATCTTCTGCCAGACCGCGCCGGGCGAATGGAAGCCCGCAGCCGCCTAGGCCACACGGTCCCGCCGTGCTGAGCGTCCCGGCCCGTCTCCGCCTTCGATCGGTGCGGCTTGCCGTGTCCGGCGGCCGGGTTCGTGCTGGTCTCGCCGTCTCCGCTCATTCCTTCGCTGCATCCGATGCGATAGGATCGGCGCCAGGATCGTTGCGGGGCTCGCTTATGTCGCTATCCACGAAGCACTTGCTGGCGGCAACATTCGGCGGCCTATTGGCCTTCAGCACCTCCCTCACCGCCGCCTCGCCGCTTGACCTTGCACGCCGCGCGTCAGCGGAGGCAAAGGCCGGCGTCGTGCTCGCCGGGGCCGACGACCGGGATATCATCAGGCTGCTGCCGCCGGCCGGCGGCGCAGGGAGCGGCGGCGCGGGCGCACAACCGCCGTCCGGTCCCGACCTCCCCTTCCCGCCCTCGGGCGGCGGGTCGGTTCCAGGGGGCTCGCTGCGCCTCAGCGGCAAATCGATCAAGGTCCCGATCAGCTTCCAGGCTTTCCCGGGCAACCCGGCCGCCTCCTTCATCGGCATCCGGCTCGACGGCGTGAGCGACGAGGCGACGGCGTCCGCGCTCGGGCTCAGCAACGAGAGCGGCGTGTTCGTCGTCGACACGACGCCGGGCGCGCCCGCCGCGCAGGCTGGGTTGCGCTTCGGCGATTTCGTGCTGGCGATCGACGACAAGCCGATCTTGCAGACGTCCGAGCTTGTCGAGGCCATCAAGGGCCGCTCGCCGGGATCGCAGGGGACGCTTTCCGTCTGGCGGGTGGGCGACGACGGTACGGGCTACCTTCACGAGCTGCGCCAGATCGCCGACCGCGGCAGCACGCCGGCGATGATGTTCCTGGCCCGCCTGTACACCAACGGCACCGGCGTGACGCGCGACGCGACGGAGGCGACGGCCTGGTACAAGAAGGCGGCCGTCGCAGGCAGCACGAACGGCATGCTGCTCTATGGGGACGCGCTGGCGACGGGCAGCGGCACGGTCAAGGACGTGTCGGAGGGGCACCGCTGGATCAAGAAGGCGTCGGACGCGGGCAACGTCGCGGCGTTGTTCCGGCTGGGGCGGATGTACCGCGATGCCGAAGGCGTGGGGCGCGATCCGCTCGAGGCGGTGAACATCTTCAAGAAGGCCGCCGAGGGCAACTACACACCGGCGATGGTGGCTGTCGGGTTGATGTTCGAGGGAGGCGGCGGGCTCGAGGCTGACCACTTCCAGGCCGTGCAGTGGTACAAGAAGGCGGCCGATCTCGGCGATGCCGAAGGCATGGCGGCGCTCGGCACGATGTATTCGACGGGGCGCGGCGTCGAGAAGAACTATGCGACGTCGGCAACGTGGTACATCGAGGCCGCGAAGCGCGGGCAACTGCTCGCCATTCACAATCTCGCCTATCAATACGACAAGGGGCTCGGCGTCGACCGCGATCCCAATGCGGCGTCCGGTTACATCTACCACGCGCTCGAGCAGCGCTATGCGTTCAGCTACCAGCAGATGATGCAGAACAGCCGGGCCTGGAGCAAAGAATTCCGTAAATCGCTGCAGCAGCGGCTCGTCAACGGCGGGCATTACAGCGGCACGGTGGACGGCAGCTTCGGCCGCACGACCTTCGACGCCATCAATGCGCTGGCGCAGGTGAAATAGCCGCGCCCCGCAAATCCTGGCCTTCGGTCGCATGTCCTGCTAGACGGCGCCATCGCCTCGGCTCGGCCTCTCACAGCGGACTTTCATGGCTCCTCCTCTTATCCAGCTCACGGACATCGCGCTTACGTTCGGCGGCACGAGCTTGCTCGACGGCGTGGATCTCTCGGTCGCAGCGGGCGAACGCATTTGCCTCGTGGGCCGTAACGGGTCCGGCAAATCGACCCTGCTCAAGATCGCCGCCGGCATCGTCGAGGCGGACCGCGGCACGCGCTTCGTGCAGCCCGGCGCGTTGACGCGCTATCTGGCGCAGGAGCCGGACCTCTCCGCCTACGAGACGACGCTCGCCTATGTCGAGGCCGGCCTCGCCGCGAGCGACCACGCCTATCAAGCCCGCTACCTGCTGGAGCAGCTCGGCCTCACCGGCGACGAAAATCCCGCCAACCTTTCGGGCGGCGAAGCGCGCCGCGTCGCGCTCGCGCATGTGCTTGCGGCGGATCCCGAGATCCTGCTGCTCGACGAGCCGACCAACCATCTCGATCTTCCGGTGATCGAGTGGCTGGAAGATCATCTCGCGAACTCGCGCGCGGCGCTGGTGATCGTGAGCCATGACCGCCGCTTCCTGGAAAAACTTTCGCGCACCACGGTGTGGCTGGACCGCGGGCGCGCGCGCCGCGTCGACCTGCCGTTCAGCACTTTCGAGGACTGGCGCGACCAGCAGCTTGCCGAAGAAGAAACGCAGCAGCACAAGATCGACCGCAAGATCGTCGCCGAAAATCATTGGGTGCATGGCGGCGTCACGGGCCGGCGCAAGCGCAACGTGCGGCGCATGGCGGAACTGGCGAAACTGCGGCAAGCGCGGCGCGACTACCGCGCGGTGCAGGGCAAGGCGTCGATCTCGGTCGCGGAATCGGAAAACGTTTCGAGCACGCTCGTCGTCGAGGCGAAAGGAATTTCCAAGTCCTTCGGCGACCGCGCCGTCGTGCAGGATTTTTCGCTCCGGCTGATGCGCGGTGACCGGCTGGGCATCGTCGGCCCGAACGGATCCGGCAAGACGACGCTGGTTTCGTTGCTCACCGGCTCTCTGCAACCGGATTCGGGCCTCGTCCGCATGGGCGCCACGGTCGATACCGCGACGCTCGAACAAGGCCGCGACAGTCTCGATCCGAACTGGACACTGTCGGAAGCACTGACGCGCGGGCGCGGCGACATCGTGACGATCGGCACCGAGAAGAAGCACGTCGTCGCCTACATGAAGGACTTCCTGTTCGCCTCCGAGCAACGCCTGACGCCGATCGGCAAACTGTCGGGCGGCGAGCGCGGACGCTTGATGCTCGCACGCGCGCTGGCGAAGCCCTCCAACCTGCTCGTGCTCGACGAGCCGACGAACGATCTCGATCTCGAAACGCTCGACGTGCTGGAAGACGTGCTCGCGGATTACAAGGGCACCGTGCTGTTGATCAGCCATGATCGTGACTTTCTCGACCGGGTGGTGACGAGCGTAATCGTGCCGGAAGGCGACGGCGGCTGGACCGAGTATGCGGGCGGCTACAAAGACATGCTGGCGCAGCGCGGGGCGGATCTCAAAGCGCGACTGGCCCGCGAGAAGCAGGCGGCTGCCGCGGCTTCGGCGGACATCCCGGACGACAAGGCTTCGTCCGACAAGGGCGCCCAGCGCCGGAGGCTGTCCTTCAAGGACAAGCATGCCCTCGAAACGCTGCCCGGCGAAATCGCGAAACTGGAGGCCAAGCAGAAGGCGCTCTCCGCGATGCTCGATGAGCCGGACCTCTACACGCGCGACCGCAAACGCTTTTCCGCCATCTCCGACGACCTGACGGAGGTGCAGGGCGCGCTCGCCAAGGCGGAGCAGCGCTGGCTCGAACTCGAGATGCTGCGGGACGAGATCGAAGGATAGAACGACAGGCTGTCCGGCCAGATCGCTTCGCCGCGGGCGTTATTGCTCCGCGAGATAGGCCAGCGCGCCTTTTGCTGCCGCGCGGCCGGTCGCGAAGCAGGCCTGGAGAAGATATCCGCCCGTCGGCGCCTCCCAATCCAACATCTCACCGGCGACGAACGTGCCTGGTCGCGCGCGCAGCATGAAGGCGTCGTCGAGATCGTCGAAGGTGACGCCGCCCGCCGTCGAAATCGCGCGGTCGATCGGGGACAATCCGATTGCAGTGATGGAAAGCGCCTTGACGGCGCGGGCGAGGGCGTCGGGTGCGAGCGCGGCGAGCGGCGCGCCTTGAGCGTGCGCCTGTTCCTGCAAGAGCCCGATCGCGACGGGGTCCAGACTGAGCGCCTTGCGCAAATACGTCGCCAACGACTGCTTTGCGCGCGGTTTGGCGAGTTTCGCCGCGATCTCGTCCGCGGACACATCCGGCCGCAGATCGACGGTGAGCGTCGCTGCGCCGTGTTGCGCCAGCGCGTCGCGGATCGGCGCCGACAGCGCATAGACCGCGCCGCCTTCGAGGCCGTCGGCGGTCATCATCGCTTCACCGCGCGCTACCTCGTCACCGAGCCTCAGCGCGATCCGCTTCAGGGGTGTGCCGGCGAAGCGCGCGCGGAAGATCTCAGACCAGGCGATGCGCACGCCACAGTTTGCGGGTGTGAGCGGCGCAACCGCGATGCCGGCTTCGCGCAGGACCGGCGCCCAGGTTCCGTCCGATCCCAGCCGTGGCCAGCTCGCGCCGCCCAGGGCCAGAACCGTGCAGAGCGGTTCGACCCGGATGCTGCCGTCCGGGGTTTCGAACGCCAGCCGCGAGCCGTCCCAGCCCAGCCAGCGATGCTGCGTCTTGATCTCGACGCCGAGGGCGGCAAGGCGCGCCAGCCACGCCCGCAGCAGCGGCGAGGTCTTCATCGCGCGTGGAAACACGCGGCCACTTGAGCCGACGAATGTCTCCTGGCCTAGCGCTTCGCACCACGCGCGGAGCCTCTCAGGCGGGAACGCCGCGATAGCGTCCGACAAGCGTGGCGCGGCCTGCCGGTAGCGCGGCATGAAGCGCTCCATCGGCTCGCTGTGGGTGAGGTTGAGGCCGCCGCGTCCAGCCAGAAGCAGCTTGCGCCCGACGCGTGGCATGCGGTCGTAAACGACCACGCGCAGACCGGCCTCGGCGAGGGTTTCGGCGGCCATCAAGCCGGACGGCCCCGCGCCGACGACAACGGCGGGTAATTTCGATGGTTGCACTGCACCCTGCGGAAATTGCGAGCATAACTAAGTGGAGCCCGCTTACCACCCGTCAACGTAAAGAACAATCGACCTTTGGCTTTCGGATAGTGCGTGTCCGGCCATTCGTCTAATCTGGAGTCGCACTCTTAATCGGGAGTCGCACTGGACGGGACCCGACCTGGTCCGCATCGTTTGAAGCCAAGCCAAGATGGAGATCGCCATGACTAAGACACTTGCCGGCCTCGCAGGCATCGTGTGCCTGGGAGCTCTCACGACTTTTGCGCAGGCGGCACCCCTGAGCGGGAACGCGCAGACGAATTCCACGGCCGCCGCCTCGAACGTGATCCAGGTTCACGGCTGGCACATCAGCTGTCAACGAGACCGCAATGGATGGCACCGGTCACGCGTCTGGGGCCGCGAGCGGTGCGTGCCGACGCGCTACAAGCCCTGGTGGAAGTGGTGATCGTGACATGCAATTGACCCGCTTCCGATCTTCCGGATCGGCCAGGGGTAAGTTGTAGTCGTCCGCCGGCCCGGATTTCGCGCAGAAATCTGGGCCGTTCCGTTTTGAACGCACCGCAGCAAACGGCGGCACTTTTGGATACGCGCAGAGGTTTCCGGGAATTCCGGACAAACCTCCCGCGTGTGCCTATTGGGTATGCGGATCATCGGCTATGGTCGCGCTCTCTCAAACCTGAGGCTTGCCCATGCGCTTGACGGTTGCCCCTGCCTTCTTCGTACTTCTTTTCGGTGCCACGGCGCCCGCGCTGGCCGACGACCCGATCGATTGCGCCGAACAGAACACGACGGTGGAGATGAACTTCTGCGCCGACGAGGACTTCAAGGCGTCGGACGCCAAGCTCAATGCGGCCTACAAGAAGGTGCTCGCGCAGATCGCCGGCGGCGATCTCGAAAAGCCCTACGACCGCGAGAGCTGGGACAAGGCGCTGCGCGAAAGCCAGCGGGCCTGGGTGGCGTTTCGCGATGCGGACTGCAAGGGGCTGGTGCCGGTGGAATGGTCGGGCGGCACGGGTACGACTTCGGCCGTTCTCGGGTGCATGACCGCCAAGACGGATGCGCGGACGAAGGAATTCGCGGAACGCTACAATCTCGATTGAACGCCTGCACGCGCGAACGCCGCTCCCCTTTCGTGGGACGCGGCATCCGTCTGTCTCGTTCGTGTTGTCTCGTCTCGACCGGGCCTAGGTTCCGAGACTCGCGAGCCCCTCCTTGGCGATCTTGAAGGTGCGATCGATGCCAATCGCCGCCCACTTTGGCGACATGAGCTCCGCCCACTTTTTTGCTACGTCGGCTCCGCCCACATTTTTTTCTATGTGGACTCCGCCCACCGTTTCCGGAACCGAACGGCGTCTTCGACCGCCTCGAATTCGAAGATGACGTTGAACACGCTGTCGGCCTCAAACCGGACCGCGCCCTTGCATTCGCGGGCGATCCAGTGGCGCAGCTCTTGTGTGGGTTCGGGTGCGCCGGATTTGGCGAACTCGATGGCGTCGCTGTCGTCGGTCAGGACAACGATGCGCGAGATCATGGCCCGTTCGCGATCCTCATCTGCGGAAATAGAGCGCGACCAGCCCCGCGACGACGATGGCGCCCAGCGCGTAGGCCCCGACGACAAACCAGATCGGATCGATTGCCATGGTTTCGGTTCCCTGCCTGCCCGCCGCTCGATGTGCGGCCGGATGGTAGAGCTAAAATGGACGCCGGCATACGGGCGATTGGGCGAACAGACGGCAGAGAGGGCCAAACCTGTGCGGTATGGGGCGGATGTGAGACGGGAGGATGTGAGACAGGGAGGACGCGAGATGCGGTGGATGCGGGGCGCGGCACTCGCCACCTTCGCGGCGGCGGCCAGGATCATGATGCTGCCCTTGGACATGCCGCACGGGGTGCATCAAACACCAAACGATCTCACTCCCTCATCGCCGAGGCGATGAGGGAGGACATGAAGCCGACAAGCAATGTCACGAGACCGGAACGCTGCGCCATTCGCGGCGCGGCGCTTCATTTGGCTGGGAGCCGTATGCGCTTTAGTTTCAAGTCCTCGACGCGGGTGCGATCGCTCGCATCCCGGACGATCAGGATCTAGTACTTGCAGGCGTAGTAGCGATCAAGGAAGGCCGGGTTGCCGGTGCGCTGGTAGCGATACTTCCACTTCTTGCAATCCGAACGCCGGGCGGCGTCGATCGCGACGACGGTCGCGACCGCGGCGGCAGCGCCCACGCCGTACTTGTAATTCTTGTGGTGGTGAGGCTTGCCGTAATACTTCGACTTGTGGGCATGGGCCACGTTGGCCATTCCTGCCAGCGCCGTTGCGGCGACGAGGGTGGCAACGAACGCGGGCTTCATCATCTTCATTCTGACGCTCCTGTACGAGTGATCCGGCCCAAGCGGTGCGATCCGCGTCTTGTTGTTTCGGCCTTGAACACACTCTCCCATGCGCGACCTAAAATGCGCTTACAGAGATGGTGAAAATTGCGCGGATCGGGCTGATTTTTTAACGTCAGCTCAATGATGTTTTTCGTTGACGTGCGGGCAGTTGCGAGCATCTCGCACGCGTGCGGAGCATTTGCCGGCCGGAGCGTTTCACCCTCGTGCGGCGCGCGTTCTCAGCGCTTCGCCATGTGGGCCAGGAACGCGATCAGGGCGTCCAATTCGGCGTCCGGTATCTGCTCGGCCGTAAAGCCCGTCATCTGCTGTTTCGGCCACGTGCGCACGGCTTTCGGGTCGCGAACGATGGCGCGGATGCCGGCGGGCGTCACATAGGCCGTGACGTTCATCGGCTGGCCAAGATCGGGGCCGATCTCCCCCTGCCCCGCTCCCTTCAGGCGATGGCACGGCATGCAGTTGGTGATGAAGCTCGCCTGGCCCCGGCGCTCGGGAGCGGTCTCCGGCAGCGCGGCGTCGACCGCCAGTTGCGGCCAGCGGTGCACCGGGTGTTCGACGGCCGTCAGCCCGACGAGCGCGAACGGCCATTGCTCGCTACCGATGCCGGACCGTTCCGGGTTCTCCCACACCAGGTAGAACGGCCCGCCGCTGTGCTGCTGCCCATCCAGATTGGGCCACGGCGCATCAGGATCCTCGATGGCGATCCAGGGCACCGAGCCGCCTTCGGCGGCCTTTTTCACAAGTTCGGCCGGGATCTGCGACACAAACCCGTCGCTGGCGCGCGCTTCGATGGTGTCCGCGTCCTTGAGCGCGGCTGCACCGATCACGGCGAGCATCGGCACCGCGCGATAGGTCATCGCACGTTTGTAAGATACGTCGTTGGGGATCGCGAGCGTTGCCGCGTCGGGCCGGGCGAGCAACTCCGCCGCCGTGAAGCGCCGGCTGTCGTCTCCAAACTTGAGCGTCAGGATGCGCTCCGTGGCGGAGGCGGGCGCCGCTCCCAGGATGACAGCAGCCAGAAGCACAATCCGTCCGATCAGCATGCGTGTCTCCCGGTAACTCGTCAGCGAGCCCACAGCAATATATTCTAGCGCAAATTGCGGGCGCGTGGCTTGCCGATGACGCCGGGAGGGGTGCGCGCGTCGCGCGGAACGGGACATGGCCGCCGCGGGCGTCAACCCGAAGGCGATGGCCTGTCCGGAAGCAGGTAATTCTTGACGAGATATTTGAGGCTGCGCGTCCAGCTCTCGTCGGTGTTGCCGCGAATGTCGACGCTGCGCACGAAGGTCATCTTCTTCTCTTTGACGTCTGCCATGTAGACGTTGAGATTGAGGATCAGGTTCGAAACCTTCTGCACGTTGATCCAGGCAATCCGATCGACGCCGAGCTTGGCGCCGTAATCCAGCTCACAGCCGCCGCACTCGCCGAGCGTTTGGCCAGCGGCAATCTCGGCGGCCATCTTTTCCGGCACGGGCTTCACGTCGAATTGTCCGGAGATTTCGAGCTGCTCCTTGAAGGAGTTGCCCACCTTCGTCATTCGCGCCCGCTCAGCTTCGGTTGTCGGCTCGTACATTTCGTTGTCGTTCTGCAGGTGTACGCAAAGGACGGAGACGGTTTTGGCGTTCTCCGCCGACGCCGGGCTTTGAGCGCAGCGCACGCAAGCAACGCCGCGGCTGCAAGTGGGCATCCTTGGTTATGGGTCCGCGTCATTTGAAATCCTCCATTCGTTAGAGGACATATGGGGGCTCACGGCGGGATTTGTATCGGAACGCCGAGGGGCACGGCCTCGTTGTATTTGCCGGTCGACTGTCAAGGTTCTGACCGCCAATCCCGAAAGCGAGACACATCCGACCCTGATCTCCGACGATGACGTCCGTGGCGGCGTCACGGGGCACAATGTGCGTTACGTGCTGGCCTTCGGCCTCACCGGCGTGATCGCGGCGTTCGCGGGCATCGCCATCTATTTCGGCTTCGACGCCTTGTATGCGCGCGCGTCGGCCGCGCTCGCGCATAGTCCTTCGGAGGTGTTGCGGACCTTCGCTCCCTGCGCGGCGATCGTGCTGTGCGGGGCGATTGGGGCCGGATTGCTGCTCGGACTTTGGAACATGGTTTCCGGCCGCAGCGAAGACGAGAGCCAAGGCTTCATGCGTCTGCGCGTGGTCACGCAATTCGCGCTGGTGTGCGTGATCATGGCGATCCTGTCGATCTCGGTTTGACGCCGCCGGTGCCTCCGCTCGGCAGCAAGCTTCGGGCAAGCCTTCTTCCTGATGCTGAGCAAAATTGGGAGGCTTCGCATGCTTGTCGGATCGTTCAATTTTTCTCTCTCTTCCGCGTCACTCGATGGCACTCGCGGATCGGGCGTCGCGTCACCTTTCGATATCTCACTTTTCGACCCGACTGCGAAAGACGGCGACAAGGCCAAGCAGGCCGAGGCCGAAGCTCGCGCGGAGAAGACCGCTATGCGCAGCGCCAACGAGGCTATCTCTCGTGAATTCCTCGATTGGCAGCAGAAGTCGCCCGCTGAGAAAATTCGCGAGCGCATCCTGGGTGCGCGCGATCTCGACGAGGACAGCCTCAAAACTCTCCCTCCTGCCGAACGCGATGCCATCGAGGCTGAAATTCGCGCGGCGATAAAGCAGGCGTTCGGCGTGGAGGGTGGCAGCGAGGCGGAGGCCAACAGCGCCGAGGTCGGCTTCTAACCCTCGTTGGCCTTGGGCCTGCCCCGGAGTGGCAGTGTCAGCGCGCCGCGAGGACGAAGCTGCCGGTGATCTTGTCGTGCAGCGCCTGCTTGCGCTTGGTCCACCCGGCCATCATGAAGCCGAGACCTGCGGGAATGGCCGAGAGGATCTTCAGGAGGTTTCGTCCCGCGGCGGCCGCCAGCGTCAGGCGCTCGCCCTGCCCGTCCGCCACCTTGAGGCCCAGCAAGCGCTTGCCGAGCGAGCCCTGATAGCGGCTGGCGTCAGCCAGGATCCAATAGAACATCAGGACGACGAACGCGATGCTGTCCACATCCGTCGTTTCGATCTCCTCGCCCGTGACGGGATCGAGCTGCTGCGATGTGTAGGTACGGAGCTTGGTCGAATAGTATTCGCCCTCGGTCTCGTGCCCCGATCCTTCGATGCGGTACCGGTACACCCAGCGGCCGAGCACCGTCCGCTCGATGGTCTTGTCGGTCGTCGTGAGCTTGGTCCCCTCGCCCGCAGGCGTCTCGGTGCTCTTGTCCTCGATCGTTTTTTCGACGACGCCGATGCCGAACGGCGTGTCGAGCGTGATCATCTTTCCGAAATCCGGAAACGCCAGCGCGAGCAGCAGGAACAGGAGCGAGACGATTGTGTTGACGACGGCGACGTCGATCAGCAGCGCGAGCGCGCGTTTCCAGAAACCGGCGTCGTCGGCTTTCGTTTCGGAAGGCGGGGCATCGGCGGGGGCCGCAATGTCCGTCATGGCTGTCGTCTCCTGAGCGGCGCTCGAGGGTGAGCGCAGTGTGTCTCAGTAAGAGCAGCGCGTCACGCCGGGTATTCCGCGAGGAACAGCTGGATGGCCTACTACGCGGCCTGCGCGTGTTGCGCTCGCCGTCAATGAAACGTGGGCGAGACGGATTGCGTAACGGCCACCAACCGCTCCTTGCCCTCAGCGGGAAAGGTCACGCTGGTCGTGGTGCCCTTGGCGGTGGATTTGCTGTCGACGGTTCCGCGCAGCTGCTGAGATAGTGCTGCGACGATTTGGCAGCCTTTTCCCGTGCCTTTGATCGTGCCGCTGAATCCGGTCCCGTCATCCGAGACCGTAAGGCGAAGCTGGCCGCCGACGCCGAGCAGACTTACGTACATGGCGCCGCACCGCTCGTCGGGAAATGCATACTTCATCGCGTTCGTGATCAGCTCATTGACGATCAGGCCCAGCGGCACAGCCTGCGCCAGCGATAGTTGAATGTCGTCCGTCGTGCATTCGATCGTCAGCGGCCGCCAGTCGCCGATGGTGCGCCTGAGGTCATCGCAGAGGTCGCTCATGAATTCCCGGCTGTCGAGAACCACACTATTGTTTTCGATGCGGAGCCGGTTGTGTATGCGAGCCATTACGCTCACCTGCTCCATCGCCTCATCGAGCGCCAGCCGCGCAGCCGGATCTTCCGTCGCCGCTGCCTTGCGCTTGATCAGGGCGGCAACGCTTGCAAAGTTGTTCGCGACGCGGTGGGCCATTTCGCGCATGAGGAGCGCTTTCTTCTGCTCCGCGTCAGCGAGCAGCCGGGTGTTCTCGTAAGCCTCGTTCACGGAACTCATGAGCCGGGAAAGCGCCAGCACGGACAAGGCCCCAAGCAGGGCGTACAATTCGATGGCGGCCAGGTCGGCCGCGCGATTGATTTCAAGCGAAAGCCCCGGTTCGAAAAAGCAGGCAGACAACAGCGTGCTCATGAAAAGGGCGAAAAAGCCGACGTTCTGACCGAACGCGAGCGTGCACGCGAGAACCACCACCAGGAACAGAACGAACGGCTCGCCCGGAACTTTGGTTTCCAGCGGAATTTGAACCAGGTATGCGGCGCCAAGTAGCGTCGCCGCAGCAGCAACACGCAGCTTTGTCGTCCACGCGTTTGTCGTCCTCAGCACGGATAACATTGAGGGCCCACTTGGTCTGCTCAGGGGGATGCGCGAGACCTCAACGACGCAACCGCAATTGGGCCTTTTGAGGGCGCGGGGCCCAGTCCGTTCCGGCGGGCGGAGTGCCTAGCGCGCGCCTCAACCCTTCTTGAATTGCTTGAAGTCGGCGAGCACGGCTTTCGCGGCTTTCTCGGCGGCGGACGCGAGCCAACTGGGTTTGCGCGCAGAAAAATCCTTCTTGATCGCGGCGGCGGCGCCGTCCGTTCCGGTGTGCACGTTCGCCAGCTCGTAGCCCATCACGGACAGCATGCGCAGGCCATGCAGGCGGAAGTCGCTCGTCGCAGCCTCGATCTTGCGATTGTTGGGCGACAGGCGGCGCGTCGCGATCCGATCGTTGACCTTCATCCAGGGGTCGGGCGACCGGTAGGGCCCGCTGGCGATCTCGCCGGTGAGTATCCGTGTCGTGCGCTTGCCGTGCGCAAAGGACCACGCCGATGGCAACAACGCCTTCGCCTCCCGCACGATCGGAGCACCCTGCCACTCCGTCACGCCGATCCATCTCGGGCGTCCGAGGCTGCCGGTGCCCGCCACCCTGCGCGCGGTATCGAACGCCAGTCCCGGCTCCGGCATCGCGCCTTGGAGCGCATCGCGAAAGTGTGCGGGGGCGCGCTCGGCTTTGCGCGCGTCGATCTTCTTCCAGAATTTCTGGCGGTTTTCCTCCGGCACGACGACCTTGTCGCGCAGCCAGGCCCAGTCGCGGTCGAGCCCGACCGGTTTGGGCGTCTCGAGGCCATCGCGGTACCCTGAGAGAATGGCGTCGCACATATCCGGATCGGGTTTGCTTTGATCCGCCGCGAGCGCCGCGCTCGTTGCAAGGCGCACCAGATCCTCGACGTAAGGCATGTGGGCCGCTTCGTCGAAATCGTTGATGCCCCACACCAGACGTCCATCGACGTCGCGCCAGGTGCCGAAGTTTTCGAGGTGAATGTCGCCCACGGCCAGCACTGCAGGCGCGCGCGCGGCGTCCGGGAACAATTCGCGGACCAGCTCGGCCCAGCGCCAATAGGTGCCACGCAGGAATACGAACGCGCTGGCGCGCATCACGCGGTTCTTTTCAGCCAGATCGGCAGCGACGAAATCCTGACCCAACTCCGTCTTGAGCCAATTTTCGTAACGGGCCTTGGATTGCGCGAATGCCAGCAGAGTCATGATGACCCCCTCGGAGCAGCGCTCCGCTTCGGTGCCTTCCCGACACCTATGCCGACGGGCCGCACGAGCCAAGGGGGCCGAAGTTTACATCGCGGTCAGGTTAGATCCGGCGGGTCGGCGAGCGCGGGACAGCGAGGTTGGATCCGTTGGATGCTCGATCATGGGATGACCCGCTACAGGAATCGAGCGTGTGGCACAGGCCCACCGATTGCGGCAGGGCCTCGCCTAGCGAGGCCATCCACGACACGTTGCAGCGTGGGTGCGTTCTCCGTGATCGCGCGACTGTGGAAGCTGGCGTGGATGGCCGCCTTCGCGGCGTACCAAAATGGGGGACAAGTGCTCGATAGACCTCGATTGTAGTCTCGAGCCGAATAAGATTTCGGTCAAATTTGCTTGGAGTGGAAAGTGGCTATCGAGATCGGGATTGGAAGCTTAATCGGCCCTTTTTACAAGGGCGCAGTCAAGCTACTGGCGATTATTCGCGGCCGCCGCGGGCAGCTGAGTAATGCCGATATTGTTCAGTTGCGAATGAAATGGAAGCCACAGTTTGAGGAGCATCTATCCAAGTGCCGACGCGAGAAACTTAGGCGTGATGTTATTGTTCGAGATGTCCGGAGGCTGGATGGATATCCGAACGTCAACGACAAAGCGAAGGGCATTTCGCCGTGGTTTCGCGTTGCACTTGTAGGAACTTATCATGCAGGCGCCCTCCTACATCTTGGTTGGCACAATATTCCCAAGCCCGTGCTTGACAAGCTCGGCGTGGCCGATTGGCGGCAGGAAGAGCCTGACGGCCAATCGAATACCGCGCTTATCGGCTATGTGCCGTATGAACAAATAGAGGCCGTGGATTGGGAAGGCGACGAGTATTATGGGTTCCCGGTACTATACTGTCACTTCGACACAAAGCGTGGCGAACCATACGAGCGTCTAGCTTATTCCTATCGTCGAGAGCTTTCGCATCCCGGCGGTAATATAGAATACTACACTGACATGGCGGACGCTGACCAAGTACGCAAGACGGCGAAAAAAATGAGGATAGACATATGGTGAGCGGGCTTTGAATGGCAGGAGCCGTCGCAGCGCAACCCGCGGCCCTACACCCTACCTCTCGCCGTTAAAGAGAAGTCGGTAGGGAAAGTGAGAATGCTAACGTAAATCCGGCGGCGTCGCTTCGGCTTTCAGCGCCGCCAAAGCTTCATCGAGCGTCACTACCGTCTGATCCTGGCTGCCCAGGCGGCGGATGGAGACTTTGCGCTCTTCGGCTTCGCGCTTGCCGACGACGAGGATGGCCGGGACCTTGGCCAGCGAATGCTCGCGGACCTTGTAGTTGATCTTCTCGTTGCGGAGATCGCTCTCGACGCGCAGTCCTGCAGCCTTCAACGCCTCGACCACTTCCAGCGCGTAGTCGTTCGCGTCCGACACGATGGGCGCGACCACGACCTGCAGCGGCGCGAGCCACAGCGGGAAGTGTCCGGCGAAGTTCTCGATCAGGATGCCGGTGAAACGCTCCAGCGAGCCGAACATGGCGCGGTGGATCATCACCGGCGTCTTCTTTTCCGAGTGCTCGTCGATGTAGAAGGCGTTGAGGCGGCCGGCGAGATTGAAGTCGACCTGCGTCGTGCCGCACTGCCATTCGCGGCCGATGGCGTCCTTAAGCACGTATTCGAGCTTCGGCCCATAGAACGCGCCCTCACCCGGCTGCAGCGCCGTCTTGACGCGCCCGTTCGAGCGCTTCGTGACTTCGTCGAGCACGTCCTGCAGGGCCTTCTCGGCCTTGTCCCACAGTTCGTCGGCGCCGACGCGTTTTTCGGGGCGCGTCGAGAGCTTGATGAAAATGTCTTCAAAGCCGAAGTCGTTGTAGATCGATAGCATCAGATCGTTGATCTTGAGGCATTCCTCCATGATCTGATCTTCGGTGATGAAGATGTGCGCGTCGTCCTGCGTGAAGTGGCGTACGCGCAGCATGCCGTGTAGCGCGCCGCTCGGTTCGTAGCGGTGCACCTTGCCAAACTCGGCGATCTTCAGCGGCAAGTCGCGATAGCTCTTGAGCCCGTGCTTGTAGATCTGCACGTGGCCCGGGCAGTTCATGGGCTTGCAGCAGAACACGCGATCATCCGGCAGCGTGGTCGTAAACATGTTCTCGCCGTAGTTCTCCCAATGGCCGGAGAGCTCCCAGAAGTGCTTCTCCATCATGTCGGGAGAGTTCACTTCCTGGTAGCCTTCGCGGTCGAGGCGACGGCGCATGTAGTTGATGAGCGTCTGGAACAGCGTCCAGCCCTTCGGATGCCAGAAGACGGAGCCGGGCGCTTCTTCCTGGAAATGGAACAGGTCCATCTCGCGGCCGAGCTTGCGGTGGTCGCGCTTCTCGGCTTCCTCGAGCCTGTGCAGGTGTTCTTTCAGCTCCTCCTCGGTCGCGAAGGCGGTGCCGTAGATGCGCTGGAGCTGCTCGCGCGAGCTGTCGCCGCGCCAGTAGGCGCCCGCGAACTTCATCAGCTTGAAGGCTTTGCCGATCTGGCCCGTGGACGTCATGTGCGGGCCACGGCAGAGATCGAACCAATCGCCCTGGTTGTAGATCTTGAGATCTTCGCCGGCGGGAATGGCATCCACCAGCTCGATCTTGAACATCTCGCCCTTGTCACGGAAGACCTGCTTCGCCTTCTCGCGCGACCAGAATTGCTTCGTGAAGGGCGCGTTCCTGGCGATGATCTCGCCCATCTTCTTTTCGATCTTCGGAATGTCGTCCGGCTCGAAGGGCTGCTCCTTGGCGAAGTCGTAGAAGAAGCCGTTCTCGATGACGGGGCCGATCGTCACCTGCGTGCCGGGCCACAGCGCCTGCACGGCTTCCGCCATCACGTGCGCGGCGTCGTGCCGGATCAGCTCCAGCGCTTCGGGATCGGTGCGCGAGACGAACTTGATGTCGGCGTCTCTGGAGATCGGGTCGGCGAGGTCCGAGAGCACCCCGTTGAGGCTCATCGCGACCGTGCGCTTGGCGAGGGATGGCGAGATCGACTTGGCGATCTCGAGGCCCGTGGTGCCCGCGGCGACCAAGCGGGTCTTGCCGTCCGGGAACGTGATCGTGA
Organism: Hyphomicrobium sp.; assembly: GCF_051860585.1. Lineage (GTDB taxonomy): Bacteria > Pseudomonadota > Alphaproteobacteria > Rhizobiales > Hyphomicrobiaceae > Hyphomicrobium_C. Next base: position 295,768 of record NZ_JBHYDS010000004.1, on the reverse strand, counting down.
CTTCGGAAACAGCGTCCGACATAGCGTCTCTCCTCTCACTCGCGGCCTACCAATCCGCGTAAGACTGGCGCCTAAATCGGTGGAGATCGGCGCATTGTCAAGCGGATGCGTGCCGAATCCGACACGCAGCGGAGCGAATCGCGGGCCCCGCCTTGACTCCCCTCCCAATCAGACGCTTGCTGATAATTGGAGGAATCATGAAACCCGCTGGCCGTCTCGTTTCTGCATCCTGTTCACCCACTTGCGCGGCTGTCGGCCTCGCGGTCGCGGGCGCACTTTTGCTTGGATCGGCACCCTCTTCGGCCCAAATGCTATCGCCGCCCGCGGGGGTCTATATCGAAGCTGAGGGACAGGCGGTATTTGGCGACTCGGACTTCGAGGCCGGCATGGTGCCGACCTCCATCTTTGCTTTCACGGGGCCAAAAACGGATCTCGACGAAGGCGACGGCTGGGGTGGCGCGCTCACCCTCGGCTACGTCTGGGCCAATGGCTGGAGCGCGGCCGTGCGCTATCGCCGGCTCGAGGCCGACGACAGCGGCGGCCCTGTCGATCCAGGCATTGTCGCATTCGCCCCCGGCGTGCCCGTGCTTCCCGGTGGCTTCCCGATTGGCGTGCTCAATGCGCACACGAAGGTCGATTCCGAGACCACAATCCTTGATTTCGAGGTGGGCAACGAAATCGCCGTCGCGGGCGGGCGCCTGCAGCTGTTCGGCGGCCTCACCTATACGTCGATCGAGCGGGACATCGCCCTGCTGGATGACGGGTGCGGTTGTGTCCCTTTCGCGCTGCTGATGGCCAACGACTTCCACGGGCTGGGACCCAAAATAGGGTTTCGCGGCGGCGTTCCTCTCACCGACAGGATCAGCTTCGTCGGCGGCGGGTCCGTCGCGGCGCTGTTCGGCACGTCGACGTTCAAGAGCCGCCTCGACGATCCTCTGTTTCCTTCGCCTCAATTCAAGGATGAGGACCATCGCATCGTGGCCGCGCTCGACGGACAAGCGGGAATCGCGTTTGCGATCGGGGTTGGAAGCTTGACGTTCGGATATCGCGTCGATGCGATGCTGGGCGCGCTCGACACCGATCAGCGCGTTTCCGAACTCGCGATTTTGCTTGGCTTTCCAGCAATCGGCGACCGGCATGACGACTTCATCGAGCACGGTCCGTTCGCACGCTTTTCACTGCCGCTCTCGGGCGGAGCGAACTGAGACGCCGCGCAGCGCGGGCTACCAGTCGAAAAAGCTCATGATGGCGGCGAAGACGGCTGCGATGGCAGCCAGAATGCCGAGCAGCACGTTGGCGATCATCTCGAAGACGGTCTCCAGCGTATCGGACGCCGACGCGCCTGCGAGCAGCACGACCGTGCCGCCGGACGCGACCAGCGCGGCCGTGACAGCATTGAAGACCGTGTACCAAAGCAACCCGAAAACAAGCACGGCGAGCACGGTCGCGCCGGCGATGCGGCGAACGATGCCGGATTTCGGCCGCGCTTGATTTGGCTGTGCCTCGGGAGCGGGAGCTGGTGCGGTCATGGCGGATCATCCACGTTGCATTTGGAATGAAGAGTAGCCAGCCGGGACGCTTCGCGTTGTTTCGTGCGGGACAGGGCGCGGCTTCGCGGCGTCAGTTGACGCCAAGGCTCAGTTCACGCCGAGGGCGCTGAGACCTTCCTTGCTCGTGGCGCTGGCCGGATCGATCTTGAGCGCGGTGCGGAAATCGCGGATGGCGAGATCGCGGTTGCCCAGCTTGGCGTGGATGTGGGCGCGCGTGTCCCAAACGTAAGCCTCCTTGGCGAGCAGGCGGACGGCGGCATCTGCGTCCGCCAGGGCCTGCTCGGCGCGACCGGTGCGATAGTACGTCCAGGCGCGGTTGTTCAGCGCTTCGCCGTTGCCGGAATCGAGGCGGATCGCTTCGCTGTAATCGGCGATCGCGCGCTCGAGATCGCCCTTCTGATACTGCACCGTGCCGCGCAGGCCGTAAGCGACAGGGTCCTGCTTCATGGCAACCGCCGCGTTGAACGCCTGCAACGCCGCGTCGAGCTGGTTGGTGTCGCGCAGCGCCTTGCCGTAGACGATCTGGACGTGCGCCAGTTCCTCATCCTTGGCGATGCCGCTGTCGATCAGCGTCTTGCACGCCGTTGCGGCCGAGCGTGGGTCTGAGGCATGGCAGTCGCGCCACGCCTGCGGCAGCATGCGGCGCGCGGTCAGAATACTGGCCGGGTCGGGCGCCACTGCGGGCGGTCCGCTCGGAGACAGCGGAACACCCGGTAGCGTGATGTCCTTGGACGGCGGAGATGCGCCATTAGGCTGCGCCGGAAGGAATTCGACGCGGCCGCTGTTCGGTGCCGGCTTGACGAGAAACTCGTGCTTTTCCTGGGCGGGCGCTGGCGTGGCCGCGGGTTCGATCGCTGCGGGCTGTGGCTGCGCCGTCACCGGGGGAGCGACGGCCGCCACGTGGGGCTCAGCCTTCGGCGCCTCGTTCGGTGCTGGCGCATCGGTTCTCGGAATGGCGACGATCACCGCGACGGCGGCGGCAAGCGCGACACCGGCAAAGGCGGCCGGCGCGCGTAGGCGCGCGGCCAGGCTCAACGGTGGGCGCGCCGGCAGCGCGGGGCGCTCGGAGGCAACGCGATAGGTCGCCGCCGTTCGCACACCGGACTCTGGGTCGGGGACTTCGCCCTCTTCGGTGAGATCCTGAAATTTGAGCTTGAGCTTGCTGGCGACGGCCTCGCGCACGGACCGCGAAATGCAGACGCCGCCGGGCACCGCGAGGGAGACGAGTTGCGCGGCGCCGGCGAGCGTTTCGTCGGTGACCTGAGCGCCGTGGTCGTGCTCCATGACCTCACCGATGGTGATGCCGAGCCTGAAGTCGACGCGGTGAGCGGGGCCAAGGGGCTTGTTGCGCGCGCGCAGCGTCTCCTGCACATCGACCGCGGCGCGAACGGCCTCGACGGCACTGTTGAAATCGGCCAGCACGGCTTCGCCGATGGCGGGCAGGATCCGGCCGCCGCCGCGCGTCACGATGCCTTCGATCACGGCGCGATTGGCGGCGAGGCGCGAGAGGGCCGTCGGCTCGTCCTCGGCGAGGGCGCGCTCGAACCCGGCGACGTCGGCCATCAGGACGGCTGCGATCTTCCGCTTCACCGTGCACTCCTCGCGAAACCCAGTCCCGGCCCGCCCGTTCTACCACGGGTCGCACGGCGCCAAATGCCTTGCTTGGCATTAGACCTAAGAATGCGCTCCGAAATTTGGCCGTCTGGGGCGAAGGCGCGAGGTGTGGGCTTGGTGTTTAGGCTCCGGCGCGTCCCCTAGTCCGGAACGCATTTCGCGCAGCTGGATTTGGCGTCGCCGTGCGGGACCGGCGCCATACGCCAGCGGCCGTACCGCCACGGGGCGAAGGGGTGGCGCTCGGCGCGGATATCGGGGGCGGGATCGTAGCCGGCGCTGCCCCAGGGATGGCAACGCGACAGGCGCGACGCCGTCAGCCAGAGGCCGCGCCAGACGCCGTTTTTCTCGATGGCTTCGAGCCCGTATTCCGAGCAGGTCGGCAGGTGGCGGCATTCGAGGCCCATGATGGGCTTCAACGTCCAGCGATAGGCGTGGATCGGCGCCTTGGCGATAGCCTTGCTCCACGACATCGATCCGTCCTCGCTGCGGCTTAGCCGGGCCTCATGCACGCTTGGCGGACGCCGGCACGTCCGCCGGCGCGCGGTGTCCCCGGGCTTGATCCAAAGCACGCTCGACGGCCTCGAAGACCAGCAGCGTCGACGCGTGCCGATGGGGGTAATCCTTGACGGGCTGCAGCAGGCCGAGGTCCGACCAGCGGCCGTCCGGGCGCGGGCCGCCCTCCTTGAGCATCCGGCGCATGGTTGCCGCGATCTCACGGAATTCGGCCTCGCGCGTGCCGATGATCTCCCGCCCGACGATGGAGGCAGACGCCTGGCCCAGCAGGCAGGCCTTCACCTTCTGGCCGAAATCGGAAATCCGGTCGCCGTCGAGCTTCAGCTCGACCTCGATAGTCGAGCCGCAGAGCTTGGAATGAGCGCTGGCGGACGCATCCGGCCGTTCCAGGCGCTCGGCGTGCGGGATCGCCGCCGCCAGCTCGAAAATGCGCTGGTTGTAGATGTCGTCGAGATCGGCCATGGGATCCGTGTTCGTTCCTTTGCCTTCCGGCGCGTCGTTGCTTTGCCTTCCGGCACTCTGCAATCGCTTCTATATAAGCGCCTTGTCTATATAGGGCGTTTGGCGCGGCTGTTCGAGTTGCATCAGCGCGGTGCAATGCCGCGAGACGGCAAGAGGTTTTTCATGAGTGATACCGCCATGTTCCCAGATCCGGCTGGGCGGACCAAGGCCGACGTCGAAGCGGGAAGCGAACTGCTGCCCAAGTTCGACGGGGACGGCCTCGTCGGCGCGATTGTGACCGACGAGGCCGGAGCAGTGCTGATGTTCGCCTGGATGAACGCGGAAGCGCTCGCGCGTTCGCTCGAAACGGGGGTGGCGCACTTCTGGAGCCGGTCGCGCAATCGCCTCTGGGTGAAGGGCGAGGAAAGCGGCAACCGCCTCACGATCCGCGAGGCGCGGATCGACTGCGACCAGGACGCGGTCTGGCTCAAAGTCGCTGTCGAGGGGGCGGGCGTAGCCTGCCATACGGGCGCAAAAAGTTGCTTCTACCGCGCCATCGTCCCTGGCGACGGCGGCGGCTTCCGCCTCGTCAAGTCATAATCCTTAACGCTTCTGGTCCTCGCCTCGAGAGGGGCGTCCGAAACCTTTCGGCCCTCTGGCGCGTTCTAGGGGCGGCTCTTGGAGCTGCACTGCAACAACGGAATTTTGAGGTACGTCACGTTGTTGGTAGGGGGGCTTTAATCGGAATCTGTTAGGTTCCATGTAAGGGTTGAGGGGGAATCCGACACGAAGCCGCGTTGGGTTTCATGGCCTCACACTGGCGACCTGTAACAGGCGGGTTACCAGAAGAGTGGAGACCGCCATGGCACAAGCTGGCGCTAACAAATTCAAGATCGGGCTGGCTCTCGGCGGCGGAGCCGCGCGAGGTTGGGCGCACATCGGCGTCCTTCGCGCCCTGAAAAAAGCGGGCATCGTTCCTGACATCATCGCAGGCACTTCCATCGGGGCCGTCGTCGGCGCTTGCGAAGTGACCGGGCATCTCGACGAGGTCGAAGCCTTCGCGCGCGAACTGACGCGGCGGCGCGTGCTCGGCTTTCTCGACATCAATCTCTCCGGCACCGGCCTGATCACCGGCCATAAGCTCGCTGAGCGGCTCTACAAGCACATCGGCAATGCCAACATCGAGGATCTGCCGCGGCGCTTCACCGCCGTGGCGACCGAGATCGGCACCGGCCACGAGGTGTGGCTGTCACGCGGCAGCCTCGTCGATGCGGTGCGTGCGTCCTATGCGCTGCCCGGCCTCTTCCGGCCAGTGAAACTCGACGGCCGCTGGCTGTTCGACGGCGCGCTCGTCAATCCGATCCCGGTTTCGGTCTGCCGGGCGCTCGGCGCGCGCTATGTCATCGCCGTCAATCTCAACATCGACATCTCCCATCGCGGGACGATCTCGAACGTCAACCCGATGCCCGCCTCCGACGTCGTGCTCGAAGACGCGCCTCCCGTCACCGGCAAGAACGGCGTCGCCGTGCGGCGTCTATTGCAGCGGCAGATCCTCGGCAGAGGTGAGGACGTGCCCGGCATTTCCACCGTCATGGTCGACGCCTTGAATATCGTGCAGGACCGTATTGCGCGCTCGCGCCTCGCGGGCGACCCGCCGGATTCGATGATCAGCCCCCGGCTGCACGGCATCGGTCTGTTCGATTTCCACCGGGCGGACGAGCTGATCGCACGCGGCGAGGCTGCGGCACGCCGCGAGATCGACGATCTCGCTCGCGAACTCGACACGCGCCACCAGAGCGGTCCGCCGAGCGCAGAACTTCCGGCGCCCTAGCCCTGCGCTGACGCAGGCACAAATCCAAAAACAAGAAATACAAATGGCGCATCTCAAAAAGATGCGCCATTTGCAAATTCAATTACGAGTGTTTATTCGCGCCGAGCAATCAACCTGTCGCCAGATAGTTGCGCATCGCGGACACTTCCATTTCAACTTCCGCCACATGGTATTTCACCACGTCGCCGATCGAAATAATTCCGACAAGGGCGTCGTCTTCCAAGACCGGCAAATGGCGGAAGCGACCCTTGGTCATCATCTCCATCAGTTCATCGAGCTCGCTCGTCTCCTGGCACGAGACGACGTTGCGCGTCATGACTTCAGACACCATGAGGTTCAAAGCATGCGCGCCGTGCTCGGAAACGGCCCGGATGATGTCGCGCTCAGAGATGATCCCGGTGACGTGACCGCTGTCGCCGACGACGACGACGGCACCAATCTTCTTGGAACCGAGCTTCTTCGTGCAATCCAGCAGGGATGCATTCGGCCGTACGGTCGAAACCGCCCTGCCCTTCGACTTCAAAATCGATGCAACGTTCATGACGTATCCTCCACCCCTTGCCTCGGCCGATCCACCGATCCCGCGACAGGCATCTCTGCCTTCCGCTGCCGGCTCGCTATCGACGTGATCCGAAGCGCGCGCCTTTATGGTTAGGCGCTATTCTTCGGGTCGCTGCGAGTCTGTTTCCAATCCCGCTCTTCAAGAGTGATGCAAACTCCCACGGCTTGCAAGAGTTTCAATATTCATTTGGTTGCCGTTCTTCTTCGCGACCGCGAACATCATCGAAGAAGGCATAAGTAAATATCCCTACGATATAACCACCGAGATGCGCTTCCCAAGCAATTCCCGCCGGACTTTGTGCACTGCCGAAGCCGACGATCGTCAGAAGATTTAAGACGACCAGAATTGCGCTCGTCACAAGCACGCGCCGATCGGTGAGAGTCTCCCGGAGCGACATCAAACGCACCGATCTCGGCGCCTCACGCAAACGGCGAAAGCCACCGGAATCCATAGCCGGAAACAGAAACCTCAAGGTCCCCCCCATGAGGCCCGAGATGGCGCCCGACGCGCCGATCATCGGCTGCACGAGATCGGCGTTCGCGAGGTAGAACGCCAGCGCGCCGCCGAGCCCGCAAAGCGTGAAAAAGGCGAGAAAGCGGAGCGTGCCCGTGCGCTCCGCTATTGCACCGCCGAAGGCGAGCAGCCAGGCGGAGTTGAGCCCCAGATGCACCCAGTCGCCGTGCAGGAACATGTGGGTGATCGGCGAGGTGAACATCGCCAGCGTGCCGCCGGGCAGCTCGGACGCGATCGGGCCATAGCGGGCCGGGATGAATGCTCCGGCGACGACCACCCATAAATCGTCGTCAGGAGAGAGGAACCCGCGGCCGACGTGGACCAGCACCATCAGCGCCAAAATGCCCACGACCGACGCGTGGACGTTGAAGATCGGCTCTTTGGACGGCTCCGTGGGGATCACACGCGTCTCCTTGGTGGGTTTCTTAAGTGCGTCCGGCCTGGTGAGCCGGCAGGCCCTTAACGATAGGGCAAAGCCCGAGGGGGTTCGCGAGCCAAATTATCGCGTGCCCCCTCGGGATGGCACGGAAGCTGCTCTTGTCGTCCTTGAGCCGGCGCCGGCCCTTTTCGGGACTGGCCCGCTCAACCTCTCGGGAGCCTGGGCTCTTGAAACCGGCGCGGCCTCAGCGGCGCCGGACAACGGGCCGCGGCCAGTGAAGGGCGAACACGATGCAACATCCGGCGACACAAGCGCTCTTTGCCTACTGGAACGAGATCCGGCGCGACCGGATGGCACCCAGGCGGCTCGAAATCGAGCCCGCCCGCATCAGCGACCAGTTGCTCGACACGTTCATTCTCGAACGGGCGGGAACGTCGGCTTTCCGGTTCCGGCTGACGGGCACGCGGGTCACGACCCGGTTCGGTCTCGATTTGCGCGCGCAGGACTTCCTGGGCTGCTGGACCGACGGCGACCGTGCCTTGCTCGAACACCACCTCGCGGCCATCACCGACCTCGGCCGGGCTGGCCTGTTCACGGGCGAAGCGCGCCTCGTCGCACCGGACATGAGCCCGCTGCCGGGCGTCTGCGCGTTCGAGATGCTGATCCTTCCGCTTGCCCACACGGGAGAAAGCATCGACCGGTTGCTCGGAATTATCGTACCGCTGGAAGAAGACACCTTGCCGGCCCACGTGAAATTCCACGGCTTGAGGCTGGCGGCCGCCGAAGCGATCTGGCCGGACGCGGAGTTGTATAAGGCGCAAGGCTTTAGCGATCGCCAGTCGCCGCTGCATCCGCGCGTGCGGATGGCCCGCATCGTCCGCCAGGGACGCCGGCAGTTCCGCGTCTATGACGGCGGGCTGAAAGACAGCGGCCACGGGATCGTCGAGACGCGCTAGCGCGCTCCCTCGCGGAATAAAAATGTTTCTGCCGCCTGGCTTCACGCGGCCGCGGCGGTCGCGGGGCCGCCGCAATTCCTCCTCCACATCGACGGATGCAAACGTGGACTGCTGCAACTTTGGCAGCGGGCTTCGCGTTGCTGTTGCAGTCCGCCCGTCCGGCCGGTTGCCGCACACTGCTCTTTTGTGGCTGCCGCACACTCTGCTCGTGTGGCTGCGCACTTTCCGCTCGTACGGCATTGGGTCAAAAATTAGCCGTTCATTAAGTCTGTTGTCTCAGAATGGGACTCCGACGGCCACGGAAGGTGCAAACCGACCAGGGGCCAGATGTTTGTTTCGGTGTTCGGAATCTGTCCATGTGTCCTGCTCCCGCCGTCAGCTTCAGATCCAGCCTCCGTCCAGATCCGCGGATCGTCCCTGATCGCCGCCGCCACAAACGGTTTTCCGTTGCGCTGCTCGGTCGCTTCATGCGCGCCAACAAGCAAGAATACCCCTGCCGGCTTGCAGACATCTCCGTTGGCGGCGCCGCCATCATGGCGCCTGTCGAGGTTGAACTCGGCGAACGCATCGTCGCCTATCTGGACGAACTCGGCGGCCTCGAGGGACAGGTTTCCCGCGTGTTTGACGGCGGCTTCGCCATCCAACTCAAGGTCAGCCAGCACAAGCGCGAAAAGCTCGCCGCTCAGATTACGTGGCTGGTCAACAAAGACGAGCTCGGCGGCGCGGCAGGCCGGCGTCACCAGCGCCTCGAAGTCGTAAACAAATCGCAAACGCTCTTGCTGCCGGACGGCTCGCACGTGCCTTGCCGCGTGCTCGACGTATCGCTGTCCGGCGCCTCGATCGGCACCCTCGTACGGCCGGCCATCGGCGATATCGTCATGTTCGGCAAATTGCGCTGCAAGGTGATGCGTTATCACGACCGCGGGATCGGCGTTCAGTTCCTGGACATCCCCGATCCCGAGGCTTTGCGGCGATATTTCGGCTGATTTGGCGAGGCTGCCGTGAGCTGCGGGGACCTACGATTTAGCTCAAATTTTGCTCGATTTCTGGCGGCGTATTTCAGGAGACCACGAGACTTCTCGACTACGGTGTTTCGTGTGAGAGGGATAGTAGGGGTAGTGAGTATGAAGCGTTTCGTAATTTGTATTGCGGGTGCCATGGCCGGACTTTTGGCGCCTACGAGTGCCATGGCGGACCAAGCGTTCCCTGCCGCACTCGAAAGCAAAGCCTCGCCCTTCATGCGGGTCTACGGCCCGTCGCAGCCGCCTTACGGCTTCGTCCGTTTCTGCGAAAGCAACCCGCAGGCCTGCGCACCCCAGCGCATGGAAGACGTCCGCTTCCAGCCGACGCCCGAGCGCCTCAGCGAGCTCGATGAAGTCAACCGCTGGGCCAATCACGTCATCGCGCCGGCGACCGATCAGGAGATCTACGGCGTCAGCGAATTCTGGACCTATCCGGTCGATCGCGGCGATTGCGAAGACTATGCGCTCCTCAAGCAAAGCGTGCTGCTGGCGCGCGGCTGGCCGAAAAGCTCGCTGCTGCTGACCGTTGTTCGCGACGAAAAGGGCGAAGGCCATGCCGTGCTGACGGCGCGTACGGCCCAGGGCGACTTCGTGCTCGACAACAAGGTCGACGACGTCCGCCTTTGGAATACGTCGGGCTACTACTTCATCATGCGCCAATCGTATCTCGATCCGCGCGTCTGGGTTTCCCTCGACGTCAACGATCGCACCGCGCCGGATGCCATCGCGGGTGTTCGCGAGCCCCACTAAAATTTCGGATCACGACCTGTCGCACGCAACTGTTTGATTTGGAGCCTGGCACTCCCTGCCCAATCCCCCTCAGCCGGGCTCCCCTCGAGCCGGACACGATTCCCCCTCGTGTCCGGCTCTATTTTTTTGCCCAACGACGCAAGACAACGGATTGTCCGACTGAGATCGGACTAGAGCATTTTCTGTTCAGACGTATCCGCCCACTTCATCCTCCCCCTAGCGGGGAGGGTCGCGCGAAGCGCGGGGTGGGGGGAAGAGCTTGGCGTACCGGCTTATAAATTTCTCCAAGATCGTCCCCCCACCCCTACCTCTCCCCGCTAGGGGGAGGGGGATGTTGCGATCGTGTGATTGCAAAATGCTCTAGGTCTGCGGGCGCAGGCCGGCCTTGTAGCGCTGCCAGTTCGCGACGTAACGGCCGGCGCCCTTGCCGAACCGCGCGACGTCCTCGTCCGTCAACTGGCGCACGATTTTGCCCGGCGAGCCGAGCACCATGGAGCGCGGCGGGATCACCTTGCCCTCGGCAATCAGCGTATTGGCGCCGATCAGGCATTCCTCGCCGATCTGCGCGCCGTTGAGAATGATCGAGCCGATGCCGACGAGCGTGCCGCGGCCGATCGTACAGCCGTGCAGCATGACCATGTGGCCGATGGTGCAGTCCTCGCCGATGTCGAGCGGAAAGCCGGGATCGGTGTGCAGGACGCAGCCATCTTGAACATTCGAGCGTGCGCCGACGCGGATCAACTCGTTGTCGCCGCGCAGGACCGCACCGAACCAGACGCTGGCATCCGTCTCGAGCGCGACCTTGCCGAGCAGGATGGCATTCGGCGCGACCCAGTAGCGGCCGTCTGCAGGCGTGGTGACGCCCACGCCATCCAATTCGTAAAGCGCCATGCGCTCTCCCCGTGTGCCCGTGGCGTGTGTCCGTGGATTGCCCGTCGTTCAGCGCGACGCCGCCGCGGCGGGCGTCGCGCGCGGGTGGACTACGCTTCCTCGAGATCCATTTCCAGGATGGCCATCTGGAACTGGTACGAAACCTCGCCGTCCTCGTCCTCGCGATAGAGGATCGCCGTGAAGTCTTCGCCAATGTAGACCTCGGCGGAATCGTCCTTCTTGGGACGCGCACGCACCGTCAGGGTCTTGGCACCCAACGTCTTGCGGAGATAAGCCTCCAGCCGGGCCAACTCGTCTTTTTTCACCGCTTGCTCCTTTGCGTTTACAGCATCGCGTAATCGTCCGGCCCGTGACCCGAGTCACGCGGAACGAACGTCTGATCCATGGTGCGCCCCGGCTCGGCAGTGCCTGCCGGGCCAACAATGCGCGCGGGAATGCCCGCGACCGTCACGTGCGGGGGCACATCCTGCAGCACGACGCTGCCGGCGGCGATGCGCGAGCAGTTGCCGACGTGGATGTTGCCGAGCACCTTCGCGCCCGCGCCGATGAGGACGCACGATCCGATCTTGGGATGGCGGTCGCCCGTTTGCTTGCCGCTGCCGCCGAGCGTGACGGCATGGAGAAGCGAGCAGTCGTCGCCGACAGTCGCCGTCTCGCCGATCACCACGCCGGTGGCGTGATCCAGCATGAGGCCGACGCCGAGGCGCGCGGCCGGGTGGATGTCGACCGTGAACATGCGCGAGGACTGGCTCTGAAGATAGAGCGCGAAATCGCGCCGTCCCTGCCGCCACAGCTCATGGGCGAAGCGATAGGTGACGAGGGCATGGAAGCCCTTGAAATAGAGGAACGGCTCAAGATAGCGCGTGCACGCGGGATCGCGCTCAAGCACGGCAGCGAGATCGGCGCGGAAGGCGCGTCCGAGTTCCGGCTGCGAGGCCAGCACATCGCGGAATTCCTGGAAGATGAGGCCTGCGTCAACATCGGCATGGCCGAGACGCTGCGCAATGCGATGGCAGATCGCGTCTTCAAGCGCATTGTGGCTCGCGACCGTGGCGTAGATGAAGCCCGTCAGCGCGGGCTCGGCGGCCATGGCCGCCTCGGCCTCGGCGCGGAGAGCCTGCCAGATCGGATCGTCGCTCGCGCGGCGCGGGACGGGCTTGCCCGCGAGGTGCTTGGCGGCACTCATCTCAGCTGTTCCTTTTGCCGGTGGGGCTTGGCGGGCGCCTGCGAAACGGGCGACCCATCCCTTGCTGCCCTAGGACAATCTGCCGGATTATAGAGCGTTAGCGGAGTTCCGTCAGAGGCTTCCTGCGGGGCCGCTCGCCATTTCGGCTACGGGGTATCCGTGCGGGGCGGCGTCGTCAATCTAAACCTCGCGTTGGTCTTGGCACCTGGCCGGGAGCCTCTTCACTCCCCCGGAACCCGTGCCCTGACGGGTGGGACGCGGCCGCCTGAGACGCGTGGACGCTCTCCTTGAGACGCGTGGACGCTCTCCTTGAGACGCGTGGACGCGTTGCACGCTCCAGCGTTCGCCTGCAAGCTGGCGCGAACGAAAAGGACCCCCTCCATGACCGAAACGCCTGATGATGCGCCTGCCGCCGCGCCGGACCTCGTGCTTGAGATCGACGGCCCGATTGCCTGGATCGTGGCGCGCAATCCTGCGCGCATGAATGCGTACACCGCCGGCATGTGGGGCAAGATCCCGGAGCATATCGCGGCGGCCGAAGGTAACGACGCCGTCCGGGTGATCGTGCTGCGCGGGGCGGAGACGCGGGCATTCTCGGCGGGCGCCGACATCTCCGAATTCGAGAACGCGCGGACCGGCGACGCCGCCGCCGATTACGACCGGTTGAACCACGAGGCCTTCTCCGCCTTGCTGTCGGCAACCAAGCCGCTGATCGCCATGATCCATGGCTTCTGCCTCGGTGGCGGGCTCGGCATCGCCGCCTGCGCCGATCTCCGTATCGCCGACCCAAAGGCGCAATTCGCTATCCCGGCCGCGAAACTGGGTCTCGGCTACAATCACCGCTGGGTGCCGCCGCTGCTGGCGCTCGCGCCGCCGTCGTTCATCAAGGAGATGCTGTTCACGGGGCGGCGCTTCTCGGCCGCGGAGGCGCTTCAGATCGGGCTCGTGAACCGGATCGTCGACAGCGATGCGCTCGAACTTGCCGTGCGCAGCCTTGCCACCGACATCGCCGGTAACGCGCCGCTGACGATCCGGGCGGCCAAGCTCACCATCGACGAGTTGGTCCGCCATCCGGAGAACGCCGACGCCGCCAAGCTCGACGCGGCCGTGCACGCCTGCTTTGCCAGCGCCGACTACGCGGAGGGCCGCCGGGCCTTCCTCGAAAAACGGAAGCCGGTCTTCACGGGCACCTGACGCGTCGCGCGTGCCGCAGACGTTGTTTGTGAAGATGTGCCGCGATCTCGCTTAGTCACAACTTTTTTCGGCGCACCCGCTTGCGTCGCAGCAGACAAGCTGCCCGGCCATTTCTGGAAAAAACATTCGCTCGGCCCGCCGTTACAACGGCGATTGTTGCTGCGCCGCAAGATATAATTCGCTTGGCAAGGAACGATTTTGCTCCGTACCCTCGATGGGGAAACGCTCCATCGGGCGCCCTACCCCGGGCGGTATCACACTCCTGTCTACACGACCGACGACCTGCTCGTACCGATGGGCGTTCCCTTGAAGCCAGTTCGCTGGCGAACCGAAAAAGCCGGGTCAGCCGGCGTCAAAGTTGACCGGCGCAGCCGGCGATTAAGTAGGCCGGAACTGCCGGCGGGAGGCAACGATGGAACTTTCGATGCGACTGAACGTGCTCGCTGCACTTATGTCTTTCGGATTCCTCGCTGCGATCGTGGTTGGAATGGTTTGAGCGGCGTTCGCCGGGTCAAACGTCGAGACCACGTTTCAGCTCTCAGCATCGAGCAAATGGACAGGCGCAACCCCCCGGTCAGCGCCTGTTTCATTTATGTCAGATGCAATCAAAGTTGCGTCAGGCGGTGGCTGGGCGCGCCGTGTAGAAATAGCCGGCGATGGCAGCCGCAACCGGCGCGAACGTGAACAGATGGGCGGCAAACTCTGACTGCGTCGCCTGCTCTCCAATCAGCTCCGACACGGCGAACGCGGCAACGATCGCGAACGACAACGACGCCACCAGCGACAGCAGCGTGGGCCTCGCAATCGTGTTCGTGATGCGCGAACCGATGAAGGCCCCGATCAAGATGATGATCGCGCCGACGGCGGCCACCGCGTAGTTGAAGGCGGGGCCTTGCTGCAGGATGAAGCTCACGAGGTTCGGCGCGGCGATCCAGGCAGCGGCCGCCTGAGCCACGGTCAGATTTACAAACGGCATGTCCCTCTCCGCCCCTACCGATACCGCGGGTGCGTCGTCCCACGGCGCGGCCCACACTTCGTGAAGCACTTTCTGAGTCCGTGCTTCTTATCTGAAAACCGGTTCCCACTTTTCCGGAAGCACTCTGATCATGCCACGTTCTTTCTGGCGGAAACAGGGTCGTAGTTGAGAACGGGCGCGAGCCAGCGCTCGGCTTCCTCGAGCGCCCAGCCCTTGCGGCGGGCGTAGTCCTGGGCCTGGTCGCGCTCCACCTTGCCGACGCCGAAATAGTGGCTCTTGGGATGCGAGAAGTAGAGCCCGGAGACGGCCGCGCCCGGCCACATGGCGTAGCTTTCGGTCAACTGGATGCCGGTCTCGGCCTCGACGTTCATCAGGCTCCAGAGCGTAGCCTTTTCCGTGTGGTCCGGCTGAGCGGGATAGCCTGGCGCGGGGCGGATGCCCTGGTACTTCTCGAGGATCAGATCGTCGTTCGACAACGTCTCGTCCTTCGCATAGCCCCACAGCTCGCGGCGGACCTTGGCGTGCAGCGCCTCGGCGAGCGCCTCCGCCAAGCGATCGGCAAGGGCCTTGGCGATGATGCGGCTGTAGTCGTCGGTTTTCTTGATGTGCGCTTCGATCGCCTCTTCCTCGCCGTGCCCGGAGGTCACGGCAAAACCGCCGACATAGTCGGCAACGCCGGTTTCCTTTGGCGCCACGAAATCGGCAAGCGCAATGTGCGCGCGGTCGCGGGCGGCATCACGGGCCATCTGCTGGCGCAGGGTGAAGAGCGTCGCCCGCGTGTCCTTGCGCGTCTCGTCCGCAAAGAGCTCGATGTCGTCGCCCACGCTGTTGGCCGGCCAGAAGCCGACGACCGCGTTGGCGGTGAACCACTTCTCGCGCACGATGCGGTCGAGCATCACCTTGGCGTCTTCGAACAGCTTGCGCGCTTCCACGCCGACCTTGTTGTCGTCGAGGATGGCGGGATAGCGCCCGGTCAGCTCCCAGGTCTGGAAGAAGGGCGTCCAGTCGATATAGGGCACCAGGCTCGCGAGATCGAAATTGCGGAACGTGCGCGTGCCGAGGAACGACGGCTTCGGCGGCGTGTAGGCCGCCCAGTCGATCGCGGACTTGTTTGCGCGCGCGGCGGCCAGCGTGATGCGCTGCTTCTTCGCCTCGTTGGCGAGATGGGCTTCGCGCACCTTCACGTATTCGGCCTTGATGCCGGCGACGTAAGGTTTGCTTTCCGTCTCCGACAAAAGGTTCGAGACCACGCCCACGGCGCGGCTGGCATCGAGCACGTAAATGGCCTGCCCCTTGTTGTAGTTCGGGCTGATCTTGACGGCCGTGTGGACGCGGCTCGTCGTGGCGCCTCCGATCAACAGCGGAACCTTGAAGCCCTCGCGTTCCATCTCGGCCGCGACGAAGCACATCTCATCGAGGGACGGCGTGATCAAGCCCGACAGACCGATGATGTCGGCCTTCTCGCGCTTCGCCGTTTCGAGGATTTTCGCGGCTGACACCATCACGCCGAGGTCGACGACCTCGTAATTGTTGCACTGGAGCACGACGCCGACGATGTTCTTGCCGATGTCGTGCACGTCGCCCTTCACGGTCGCCATGACGATCTTGCCCTTCGGCGGCATCTCCGTGACGCCCGACGCGCGCTTTTCCTCTTCGAGGAACGGCTGCAAATAGGCCACCGCCTGCTTCATCACGCGCGCGCTTTTCACCACCTGCGGCAGGAACATTTTGCCCGCGCCGAACAGATCGCCGACGACGCTCATGCCATCCATGAGCGGGCCTTCGATGACGTTGAGCGGCTTCGGAAGCTTCTGGCGCGCTTCCTCGGTGTCGGCCTCGATCCAGTCGGTGATGCCGTGCACGAGCGAATGCGAAAGGCGCGCCTCGACCGTGCCTTCGCGCCAGGTGAGATCCTTCTCCTTGGCCTTCTGGCCACTGCCGTCGCCTTTGAAGCGCGGGGCGGCATCCAGCAGACGGTCCGTCGCATCCGGGCGGCGGTTGAGGATCACGTCCTCGGCAAGCTCGCGCAGCTCGGCCGGAATGTCATCATACAGCGCGAGCTGGCCCGCGTTGACGATGCCCATGTCCATGCCGGCCTGAATGGCGTGAAACAGGAACACGGAGTGCATGGCCTCGCGCACGGGCTCGTTGCCGCGGAAGGCGAACGACAGGTTCGAGACGCCGCCTGAGACGTGCGCGAGCGGCATCTTCTCGCGGATCTGGCGCGTCGCTTCGATGAAGGCGATGCCGTAGCCGTTGTGCTCCTCGATGCCGGTGGCGACGGCGAAGATGTTGGGGTCGAAAATGATGTCTTCGGGCGGGAAGCCGATCTTCTCGGTCAGCAGCTTGTAGGCGCGCTCGCAGATCGTGACCTTGCGCTCGATGGTGTCGGCCTGGCCCTGCTCGTCGAACGCCATCACGACCACGGCGGCGCCATAGCGGCGCACCTTGCGCGCGTGATCGAGAAACGCCTCCTCGCCTTCCTTCATGGAGATCGAGTTGACGATGGGCTTGCCCTGCACGCACTTCAGGCCTGCCTCGATGACCGTCCATTTCGAACTGTCGATCATGATCGGCACGCGCGAGATGTCAGGCTCGGAGGCGATCAGATTGAGGAACGTGGTCATCGCCTTCTCGGAGTCGAGCAGGCCCTCGTCCATGTTGACGTCGAGCACCATGGCGCCGGCTTCGACTTGCTGACGCGCGACCGTGAGCGCGGCGGCGTAGTCGTTCGCTTCGATAAGCTTCCTGAACTTCGCCGACCCGGTGACGTTCGTCCGCTCGCCGATGTTGATGAAGGATTGCGCTGCGCTGGAGGTGGTCATCAGATTCTCAATTCTTTCCGCGTTTAGTGGCGCTCGCTGCAAGCCCCCTCACCCTAGCCCTCTCCCCAAGGGGAGAGGGAATGGCGCCAGATGTCGGCCTACCCTTTTCGCCTATCAACGTCACTTCGCTTTCGTGGTGTTTCGCCTTCCCTCTCCCCTTGGGGAGAGGGAAGGGTGCCAGATGCCGGCCTACCCTTTTCGCCTATCAACGTCACTTCGCTTTCGTGGTGTTCCGCCTTCGCCTCTCCCCTGGGGGAGAGGCCGGCGCGCTCGATGCCGTCGTTCGTCTATCTCTGCCGTTTCAACGCGCCGGGTGAGGGGGCTGGCCGCTGGCCCAACGTCAGATAAATGTGCTCCAGTACTCCGTCCATGTTGTTCAGCACATCGCCGTTCCAAAATCTCAAAACCGTGAAGCCTTGCTGCTCGAAGCCTTGCTGCTCAAGGTAGGTCGTTCTGATCCGGTCATGCTCCTCACGCTCTTCCGCGTGTTGCCCTCCGTCCACCTCAAGCGCCAAAGATGCTTCGAAGCAGAAGAAGTCCAAAACGTACGGACCGGCTGGGACCTGCCTGTTGAACTTCCACCCATGGATCTGCCTGTTTCTGATGCGCGACCAAAGTTTCTTTTCAGCGTCCGTTTGTTCGCGGCGAAGTTTCCGTGCGAAATGCGTGAGATCTTTCCGCATGCATCAGACCTTGTGGCAAGCCCCCTCACCCTAACCCTCTCCCCAAGGGGAGAGGGAATAGTGGCCCCTCATCGACGTGCGCACCTTCGCTGGGGGCATGGTGTCCTCGCCCGTCCCTCCTTCGCCTCTCCCCTTGGGGAGAGGCCGGAAGCGATCGGCAGATCGCATCCGGGTGAGGGGGCGAGGTTGCGCTGCGCTGCCCGTGGTCATGTATCGTCTTTCACTTTTTCATTCCAATTCCATACCCATCGACCTGAGTTGGTCTTCGATTAATCGAAGCTCGCCAGAAAGGTAGGTATTTAGCAATCCATAGACGTCTGTCAGAAACTTTGCCCCCCTGTCGGAGGGATCAATTTCGAGATCTTCGATGTCTATCGGGAGCGATGTCGTCGACAGTCGATTCGAGACTACATCCGTTCCGCCAAAAACGATGGCCTCCACCGAACAGCACTTGTCGGATGCGTCACCAAGGCGTTTCAAAGCGGCGACTACCCGTTCGCGCATGAACATCAATCTCGACACTTCATCGAAATCTTCTGCTCTCATAGGTCTAGCTCTTACCCGTGCACGAAGGGTTCGAGGCCGGAGAGGCGCAGTTTGGGCGCGATCTCAGGGATCTGGCGCGGCGGATATTGCGCGACGTGCTCGGCGATGTGGCGGATGTGGTCAGGCGTCGAACCGCAGCAGCCGCCGATGACGTTGATCAACCCGTCCTTTGCCCAGGGCTCGGTCGCGCACGCCATGTCGTCCGGCGTCTCGTCGTAGCCACCCATGGCGTTTGGAAGACCTGCGTTGGGATAGGCGGAAATGCGCGCGTCCGCGATGTGCGACAATTCCGCGAGGTACGGGCGCATGAGGTCGGCGCCGAGTGCGCAGTTGAGGCCGATCGAAAACGGCTTCAGGTGGCGCATCGAATACCAGAACGCTTCCGGCGTCTGGCCCGAGAGCGTGCGGCCGGAGCGGTCGGTGATGGTGCCCGAGATCATCACCGGCAGCGTGACGCCCACCTCTTCGAACGTTTCGAGCGTCGCAAGGCCGGCGGCCTTGGCGTTCAAGGTATCGAAGATCGTTTCGATCAGGATGATGTGCGAGCCGCCCTCGATCAGCGCGCGCACCTGCTCCTTGTAGGCGTCGCGCAGTTCGTCGAAGGAGACGTTGCGGAAGCCAGGATTGTTGACGTCCGGCGAGATTGAGGCCGTCCGGTTGGTCGGGCCGACGGCGCCGGCGACGAAGCGCGGCTTGTTCGGCGTCAGGCTCGTGTACTTGTCGCACGCGGCGCGCGCGAGCTTGGCGGCGGCGACGTTGATCTCATACGACAGGTCCTCCATGCCGTAGTCGGCCATGGAGATGCGCTGCGCGTTGAACGTATTCGTCTCGACGATGTCGGCGCCGGCCTCGAGATACTGCTCGTGAATGTCCTGGATGATCGCGGGCTGCGTCAGCACGAGCAGGTCGTTGTTGCCTTTCACGTCGCGCGGCCAGTCGGCGAAGCGCTGGCCACGATAGCCCGCCTCGTCCAGGTTGTGGCGCTGGATCATCGTGCCCATGGCGCCGTCGATGATCAGGATGCGCTCGGAGGCGGCGCGATCGAGGACTTGGCTGATGTCGGTCTTGGTCATGTTCTCTTCTCAGGTCTTCGAAGCGGATTAGCTGGATGCGGCCTTGCGTTGTTCGAGCGGGGCCACCTTGAGCGGGCGCAGGCCCAGCAGGTGGCAGATGGCATACACGAGGTCGGCGCGGTTCAACGTATAGAAATGGAAGGTCTTGGCGCCCTCGTCGACGAGGTCCATCACCTGCTCGGTGGCGACGGCCGCGGCCACGAGATGGCTCGTCGCAGGGTCGTCATCAAGGCCCTCGAAGCGGCGGGCGAGCCAAGCGGGCACGCTCGCCCCAGTGCGCACGGCGAAGCCGGCCACCTGGCGGAAGTTATGGATCGGCACGATGCCCGGCACGATCGGCACCCAGATGCCGGCCGCGCGAGCGCGCTCCAGGAAGCGCAGGTAGTGCGTATTGTCGAAGCCGAACTGCGTGATGATCCGGTCCGCGCCGGCGTCGACCTTGGCCTTGAGGTGGTCGATGTCGGATTGGAGCGACGCGCTTTCGGGATGCTTCTCTGGATAGCCGCCGACGGAGACCTCGAAGTTGCCAATTTTTTTCAGGCCGGCGACGAGTTCCGCCGCGTTGGCATAACCGCCCGGCGTCGGCGTGTAGCACTGTCCGACCCCGCTGGCAGGGTCGCCGCGCAGCGCCACGATATGGCGGATACCCGCGTCCCAGTAAGCCTGAGCCACCGCGTCCACTTCCTCACGGGTGGCGTCAACGCAAGTAAGATGGGCGGCCGGGCGAAGCGCCGTTTCCTTGACGATGCGCGCAACCGTCGTGTGCGTGCGCTCGCGCGTGGAGCCGCCCGCGCCGTAGGTGACTGACACGAACTCAGGCGCCAGGGGTGCCAGCCGATTGATGGCGCCCCAAAGCGTTTCCTCCATCTTTTCCGATTTGGGCGGAAAGAACTCGAACGAGACGTCGATCTCGCCGG
Source organism: Hyphomicrobium sp. (assembly GCF_051860585.1). Taxonomy (GTDB): domain Bacteria; phylum Pseudomonadota; class Alphaproteobacteria; order Rhizobiales; family Hyphomicrobiaceae; genus Hyphomicrobium_C. The sequence continues at coordinate 275,346 of NZ_JBHYDS010000004.1, read as the reverse complement.
CGCCGAGGAGACGGCTTTTTCTTTCGGTGGCGGGCGGTGTCATTGTCCGATCCATTCTAGGTTTTGAGGCTGATGGGCAGCCACGGCGGCGTCTGGTTTGCGGGCGCTCCAGACGGAAACCGTCAGTTGCTGGCGGTCGTCGTGCGTTTCCGGCGCGAGGCTCAGGATCTCGGGACTGCCGAGACCCGCATCGGCCAGCCATCCGGCGACCTGCTCGCTCTCGAAGCCGAGCCGCTCGTGGGCCTGCTCTTCGCGCAGGGCTTCGATCTCGTGCGGGGCGAAATCGACGATCAGAAGACGCCCGCCGGGCGCCAAGATCCGTGCGGCCTCGCGAACCGCCTGGGCAGGCTCGGAGAGGTAATGCAGCACTTGATGGATGACGACGGCATCGGCCGCGCCGGCGGGCAGCGCGACGTTGTAGATGTCGCCGTGGCGCACCTCTGCGTGGGTCAGGCCCGCCGTCTTGAGCTTGCTCCGCGCGTACGCCAGCATCGACTGGTTGACGTCGAGGCCCAGGCCGCGCTCGTAGCGCCCGGCGAGCACTTCGAGGACGCGGCCGGTGCCGGTCCCCAGATCGACGAGCAGTTTAAAGGGCGGTCCGGCCAAGGCGTTGACAATCGCGTCTTCGACAGCGCTCTCGGATACGTAGAGCGCGCGAATGCGGTCCCAGTCCGCCGCATGATTGCGGAAATAGGCCTGCGCGGCGGCCTCACGCTCACGCTTCAACGCTTCGGCGCGCTCGCTGTCGCGGCGTAGAACGGGATCGCGGCTGTCGACCGCTTCCAGCAGGCGGCGGACCAGCTTGCCGCCATCGGAACGGTCCGAGACGTGGAAATAGACCCAGCTTCCCTGGCGGAAGCGCTCGATCAGGCCGGACTCGACGAGAAGTTTCAGGTGACGGCTGATGCGCGGCTGGCTCTGCCCCAGGATCTGGGTCAAGTCCTTCACGTTCAGCTCGCCCGCCGCCAGCAGCAGGAGGATTCTGAGACGCGTGCTCTCGGCCGCGGCCTTGAGGGCGGTCACAAGCTTCTGGGTCTCGAGGGTTCCGGACATGCTGTCATCCATGATGTCCGGACAAGATATAAAGATATGTTTATGTGTCAAGCGTATTAAATTTGTTCGCCTGCGGCCGATTTTCGGCCGGGCGGTAACTTTGGCTAAAGGCAAAAATCCTATCAATTTGGGCTTCGAGATCGGGCGGGGGCTCACACATGCACGGCACGTTACCGGACCTGGTGGCTTCGGCCTCCGCGTCGCTTTCTGGCGCGCCTACGGCAATTGCGCCCTCCGCCATCCCCTTGCAGCTCGGGCCCAGCCCACTTCACCTGGGGCCCAGCCCTCTTCACCTAGCACCGAGCCCCGTCGGCATGGGGCGGCCGCTGCTGCTTGCCCTGCTCGTGCCCGCCACTTTGGCGCTGCTGTGGCCGTTCTGGCTCCTCGCGTCCCATTTGGCGTCGGACCCCGCGGCGCGGGCGATCGTGGCCGATCGGCCCATGATCGCGCTGCAGCTCGGCTTCGGCCTATTGGTTCTTCTTGCGGTTTTCGCCGTTCCGCTCGCCGCCCTGGCCCGCGGCGTGCTGCAGAAACGCCACGTCACGATCGACGGCGGCTTCGTCCATGTCACCGCCACCGGGCTCGCCGGATCGAACTCCTGGGTCGAGCCGATCAGCGCCTATCGGGGTTTGGCGCGCCGCGTTCGCTCGTCCTTGTCGGGTGTTTCGCAGGAGCTGGTGCTGGTCCATCCGCGCCGCTCGCGGTCGGTCGTCGTTCGGTCCGCTCCGCAAATTTCCCAGGAGCAGGTCGATTTCCTCGCCCACTCCCTCAAACTTGCCGAAATTCCGTCGCGGTAGGCCGCTAGCTTCCGGCCGCTGGCGCGGATTTGCACGCCACACGGGGGCGGCAGAGCGCTTTCAACGGCTTGCACCGAGACGCGCACAAGATTTTTGACGAGACGCTAAGCGCGTGCTGAATGTAGTGATGCCAACGACCCTGGAGGGGTGTCGGAGGCAGAAGAAGCGGGAGCTCAGGTTTGATGACGACGTTTCACCAGCGCTTGCCCCTCATCGGAGCGGCATCCTGGATCAAGACTGTGGCGTTCGTTGCCGCGCTGCTTGTCACGGGAATTGGCTCGGCTGCCGCGGAGACGCCCGCGGGATACATGCAGCGTGTCGCCAATCAGCTCATCGAAGCCCAGAAGAGCGGCACGGAGCCCGATTTCGCGACGGTCATTCGCAGCCATGCGGACGTGCCGACCATCGGGCTCACGGCCCTCGGCTCGTACGCGCAGAGCCTCAACAAGGCGGACCGGCCGGCCTACTACGCCGGCATGATCAATTTCATCTCGCGCTACGCGGCCAAGGAAGCGCCGAAGTATCCGGTGCTTCGCGCCATCATGGTGGGGCAGACGAAGGAAACGGCGAACGGCATCTACGTCGACAGCCGCATCACGCTGCGCACGGGCGAAAACTACGACGTGCGCTGGCGCATCGTCCGGCGCGGCAGCGTGTTCAAGGTGCGTGACGCCGAGATCATCGGCTTCGAGATGACGTCGTTCCTGAACAACCTGTTCCAGAACTACATCTCCGAAAACGGCGGCAACCCCCGCACGCTCGTGCTCGCTCTCAATCGCTGAGGCCGCGCCGCCCGTTCGGCGGCGGCGAGACCTGTTGCATTTTGCTCGGCAAAGCGCGATGCGTTCGGCGGGTCGCTGGCTGCCGTCCAGCCCCTCCGGAGCCTTCATGACCGCCGACACACCGCGTCCCCGCCGCCTCAAGGACTATCGCCCGCCGGCCTACCTGATCGACCATGTCGATCTCGATTTCTCGCTCGATCCGGCGCGTACGGCCGTCAAGGCGGTGCTGAAGCTGCGGCCCAATCCGGCGGCGGGAAGCGCGGGGAAAGCGCCGCTCGTGCTCGACGGCGAGCAGCTGGAGCTCACGTCCATCGCGCTCGACGGGGAGGCGCTCGCGCCCAGCGCCTACAGCCGCACCGACACGTCCCTCACGATCGCGAAGCCTCCGGCCAAGCCCTTTACGCTCGCCATCGACACGATCATCAATCCCGAGGCCAATACCGCGCTGCAGGGGCTTTACCGGTCGCGCGGCGCGTTCTGTACGCAATGCGAGGCGGAAGGCTTCCGCCGGATCACCTATTTCCTCGACCGCCCCGACGTTCTCGCCACCTACACCTGCCGCATCGAGGCGGAGGTCGCGCTCGCGCCGATCCTGCTCGGCAACGGCAATCCGGTCGAACGCGGGCGGCTCAAGCGCGGGCGGCACTTCGCCGTCTGGCACGATCCGCATCCGAAGCCCTGCTACCTGTTCGCGCTCGTCGGCGGCGACCTCGGCCACGTCGCCTCCACCTTCAAGACCCGGTCGGGCCGGAAAGTGGACCTCAAGATCTACGTCGAGCACGGCAAGGAAGACCGCGCGGCGTGGGCGATGGATTCGCTCAAGCGGTCGATGCGGTGGGACGAGGAGCGCTTCGGGCGCGAATACGATCTCGACGTGTTCAACATCGTCGCGGTGTCCGACTTCAACATGGGCGCGATGGAGAACAAGGGCCTCAACATCTTCAACGACCGGCTGATCCTTGCCTCGCCCGAAACGGCAACCGACGCGAACTTCGAGTCCATCGAAGCGGTCGTCGCGCATGAGTACTTTCACAACTGGACCGGCAATCGCATCACCTGCCGCGACTGGTTCCAGCTCTGCCTCAAGGAAGGCCTGACGGTCTATCGCGATCAGGAGTTCTCCGCGGACGCGCGGTCGCGCACCGTGCAGCGCATCCAGGACGTGCGGGGCTTGCGTTCGGCGCAGTTCACGGAAGATGCTGGCCCCCTCGCCCACCCCGTGCGGCCCGAGAGCTATATCGAGATCAACAACTTCTACACGGCGACCGTCTACGAAAAGGGCGCGGAGCTGGTGCGGATGATCGAGACCATTCTTGGCGCGGACGCGTTCCGCCGCGGCATGGATCTCTATTTCGAGCGTCACGACGGGGACGCGGCGACGATCGAGGATTTCATCGCCTGCTTCGAAGCCGCATCCGGCCGCGATCTCTCCCACTTCAAGCTCTGGTATTCGCAGGCCGGCACGCCCGAACTCGTCTGCTCGCTCTCGTTCGACAAGTCGAAGAAGCAGGCGGAACTCAAGGTCGAGCAGGTGCTGCCGCCGACGCCCGGCGAGACGAAGAAGAAGCCGCTGCACATTCCGCTGCGGTTCGGGCTGATCGGCGCGAATGGGCAGGACATCGCGCTCGTCCGCGAGACGGGCGAAGCCGTCGAGGATGGCGTGTTGCATGTCACGCGGCGGGCGCAGACGTTCCGCTTCCAGGACGTTCCCTCAGCGCCCGTGCCGTCGCTTCTCAGGGGCTTCTCGGCCCCGGTCAATCTCACGGTCAGCACTTCGGACCGCGACCTCGAATTCCTGATGGCCAACGACAGCGACCACTTCAATCGCTGGCAGGCGGCCAACACCTACGCCACGCGCACCCTCGTCGACATGGTCAAAGCGCTCAAGAAGGGCGAACGGGCGGGACCGCGCGCGACGCAGTTCGCCAAGGCGCTCGGCGCCGCCGTCGGCGACAGCGGACTGGAGCCGGCCTACCAGGCGGAACTGCTCAAGTTGCCGAGCCAGTCCGACATCGCCCGCGTCATCGGCCGCAACGTCGATCCGGGGCTGATCTTTCGCGCCCACCGGCAGCTCGCCAAGCTCACCGGGACGGTGCTCGGCGGCCTGCTCGAAGACCTCTACCGGGACATGCGGCCCGAAGGCGCGTTCTCGCCCGAAGCCAAGAGCGCCGGCCGGCGCGCCTTGCGCAACGCGGCGCTGACGCTGCTCTGGTCGCGGGGCACCGGCGCCGACGAAACCCGCCTGTCGGAGCATTTCTTCAAAGCCCGCAACATGACCGACGAGCAGCATGCGCTGATGCTGCTCGCGACCGGGTCCCACCCCGACCGCCAGAAGGCGCTCGACCGTTTCCATGATCGCTGGAAGGGCGACAACCTCGTCATCGACACCTGGTTCGCGGCCCAGGCCCAGCATCCGCAGCGGTCGGCCATCGCGCAGGTCAAGGCTTTGACGCGCCATCCTTTATTCAGCCTGGCCGCGCCGAACAAAGTGCGGGCCCTGATCGGCACGTTCGCCATGCAGAACCCGGTGCAGTTCCACCGGCCGGACGGGGCGGGGTACGAGTTCGTGGCCAAGCAGGTGCTGGCCATCGACCGGCTCAATCCTTCGATCGCGGCCCGGATGCTGGGGGCGTTTCGGACCTGGCAGGTGCTCGAAGCGGAACGGCGCGGGGCCGCCCGGAAGGTGCTTCAGATGGTCGTCAAGCACGAAAACCTGTCGCGGGATGCGTTCGAGATCGCAACGAAGATGCTCGATTAGCCACACGTCCGAGATCTATGATTGCGCTGATTTAATCTCCCTCGACACAGGGGCGTCGAATCGGTGAACTGGAGGAGTGATTCGCCTGTGTAGCGGCGAAGTCCCGGTCGCGCAAAGCTTCAAAAAATACGCTAGGAGATTCGCATGGCTGGCACCCCCGTGGCCGCGCTGCAAAACGGCTTTGTCTCAAGCGACACCACCGCAATTTCCGCCCAGGACGACCACCTCGTGGGGGGCATCCGGGCCGTGCGCTGGCTCCAGGCCGCCGCAGTCATTCACGCCGGTGCATTGGTTTTGGCCTTACTCGAGCTCTTTTTCCTGCCGTTGCCTTTCGTTCTTCTCACTGGTCTTGCCGTCACGCTGCTTGCCCTTCGCGTGCCTCTGCTGTCCGTCCCGCCAGCACAGCGTCTTGCGAAGGCTTCGTCCGTATCCGAACCCGCCGATCTCTCCCCGGCGCAAAAGGGCAGCAAGGGTCCGCCCACCCTGCTGCCCTTCATCGGGGAACGCATCAACCTCAATCCGAACACGGCCCAACTCGAGGGCCTTGCCCGCGCAGCCGCCCGCCTCAGCCGCCTGCCGTCGTCGCGCAGTCATCCCTGGGGCGATCTGATCGCCCGGGTCAGCCACGAACTTCGCACGCCGCTCAACGCCGTCATCGGATTTTCCGATGTCATGAGATCCGAGCTGCTCGGGCCGGTCGGCCATCCGCGCTACCGCGAATACGCCCAGCACATCTGCGACAGCGGCCGCGAGCTGCTGAAGTCCGCCGAAGACACGCTGGCGATCACCTATCTCCTCGATCACGATCCGAGCGCGCGCGTCGAAACCGGCGTCGATCTCGCCCCCATCGTGACGGATGCGTGGGAATTCCACGTCGGCCCGCCGGGCGGCGCGACGGGGCTGACGCTCGAAGTCGATCTGCCGGAGTCGCTTGAAGTGCTCATGGACCGCCGCCCGATGCGGCAGATCCTCATCAATCTCTTCGCCGAGGCGGTTCGCCGCTCGGATGCGCGCGGTACCGTCGGCTTCGGCGCCACGGTCGACGGCGACCTGGTTCAGATCGAAGTGTACCTGCGCGGACGGCCGGACAGCTCGATGGCCGGGCAGGCCTCGCTGCCGATGTGCCTGGCCCGCGCGCTCCTGGAGCTGCACGGCGCCTCGCTGATCGAAGTCGAAGACCCGTACTCGACCTGGCGCGCCGTCACCGTGCTGCCGTGCGCCGCGCAATCGGACTTCTTCCGCATGCCCGACAGCTTCGCACAGGCGGAAGCGCAACCAATTCTCTGCTAACGCATAGGCAGGCAGCAGGCAGCAGGCAGCAGGCAGCAGGCAGCAGGCCTACTTCATTTATGGCGGACGCCTGGGAGTTTTTTTAGGGTGAAGGTGGCGGAGGCGGCGAGGACGCTGCGTCGCCGGCGTCCTTATCGTCTCGGTCGTCTTTCTTTTTGCGGCGCGGTTGCTCGCTCTTCTTGCGCCAAAAGTCGGCGAGCTTGGCGCGCTCGTCCGGCTTCAAGCTTTCCGCATGACCGATGAACGCCGTCACGGCGGACTGGCGCAGCGTTCTTTCCTTTTCGGCGACGTTGGCGATGGCGGCTTCGAGAGCGGCGCGGTCGAACGGCTCGGCGGCGAGCTTGTCGGCAGCCGCGCGGCGCGCAGTCCTCACCTCTTCCACGAGCGGCTGAAGGTTTTCGCGATCGGCGCGAAGCAGCTTGCGCATCTCCTTGCGGCGGTCCTCCGGCAGCACGCGGGTCAGCCCCATCATGCCGAAATCCTCGCCCTTACCAGGGCGCGGCGGCTGATGCCTGCCGTGCCCCATCATGGTGCCGGCCACCGCGCCGATGATCAGCAGATTGAGCGCCAGCGAGGCGACCAAGGCATACTTCAAGCGGCGCTTGACGGGATCCGGCGTCGCGCCCGGCGGCTGAGACAGGTCGCTCACAGCAGATCTCCCTCAAACATGCTGATCTCGCTACTGTCGTAGGCGATCCGGGCCGGGTCCATGTCGGGATCGAACGACGCTTCAGCGACCGTCGTATCGGCCGGCTGCGGGAACAGGCCCGAAAAACCGAAGATTGTGCCGAGCACGAGGGATGCAGCCAACAGCGCAGCAGCGGGCCATCGCTCGTCGTTGCGACCAATGGTGGAGCGGCGCTCGAAGATACTCCAGGAGCGCGGCGCGGCCGCAGGGGGCGCCCTTGCGGCGCCCTCTGCTGCGGCGGCGGCCAGGATGCGGGACGCGAGCGTGCTCGTGTCGACGGTTGGCGGGGGCGCCAGATCGAGCAGCCGGTCAAGGGCTTCCGCCTCGCGCATGCGCGCCTGCGCGTCGGCGCTCGTCGCCAGCAGGCCTGCAAAATCCCTGCGCACCGGCGCCGGCCAGCGCGTGCGGTCGCTGCCGAAGGTTTCGAGGGCCTTCCCGAACGCGTCGAGGCCCGTTCCTTCTCTTGTCGTTTTGTCAGTCATGGCCGTATTCCAATGTTCAACTCTCGCTCTCGAGCAAGCTCTTCCAATCCGGTTCGAGCTGCGCCTTGAGTGCGCGACGGGCGCGCGCCAAGAGCGACTCGACGGCTTCGTCCGATACACCCAGTACCTCGCCCACCTCGGCCTGGCTCAGGCCCTCGTGGTGAAACAGTGTCAGTGCGCGGCGCTGGCGCTCGGGAAGCGCCTGCATGGCCTCGCCGACGCGTTTCGCCAAATCCTGCTCTTCCAGCCTCACGGCTTGCGTCGGCGCGTCGGCCACCTCGGGCACCTCGTCCGTCACCACCGTCCGCCGTTGCGACCGGATCCGGTCCAGGCAGAGGTTCGACGTCACCTTGCGAAGCCAGGGCCGCAAGCCGTGCGGGCCGATGTCCAACGTCTCGCCGGCGCGCCACAGCCGCAGGAGGGCTTCCTGCGCCACGTCCTCGGCCTCGGCCTCATCGCGCAGCATGCGGCGCGCGAGAACGGCAATGGAGCCGAGGTGACGATCGACGAGGATCCGGAACGCCTGTGCGTCCTGGCCGGCCAGCCGGGTGAGCAGCACCTTGTCATCCGGCGCGTCCGGCCAAGGGCCAGCGCGCACGTTCGATCCGGGTGTCGTCGTCCCCATCGATCCGTCTGGCCCCGATCTCACAAAGGCGCTCTTCTCTCGCGGTCGCCCGCTGGGCAGCGCAGCCATTCCCTGCTCCGCAGTTTAATGTCTATTGCGGAACGTGCGTCACCCCAAAAATCCGTCGCAAGCTATGTCACGAGCTCGGAAAAGAGCTGGTGGACGCCGGCCAGGCTCTCACGCAGCTCGCCTTCGAGAGACTGAAAGTTCGGCGCGCCGCCGGCCCTGGCGAGGAGGACCGTCAGGCCAACCGGCGCCGTCGTAGGGTCGAAAGCCCCTTCGATACAGAGCCTTACGACCTGCGTGAGGTTGTGGACGAGGCGGGCGGCCTGGATCAGGCGGCCGGCATCGCCGGGGGTGATGACGCCCGCGCCGGCGAGCTTGCGGAACGCGGCCTGCGTGTTCTGGTCGAGCACCTCGGGGTGAGCGCCCGCATGCACAAGTTGCAGATGCTGGGCGATGAACTCGAGGTCGACGAGCCCGCCGCGCACCTGCTTCAGGTCCCAGATGTTGTCCGTCCCCTTTTCGCTCTCGATGCGGGCGCGCATGTCGCGCACATCCTTGGCGATCACGGCGGGATCGCGCGGCCGGGTCAGGGTGGCGCGGATGGCCTCCTCCACGGCCCGGCGCAGCTCCGGCGGGCCGGTGATGACGCGGGCGCGCGTGAGGGCTAGGTGCTCCCAGGTCCAGGCCTCGCTCGCCTGGTAATCGCGGAAGGTGGAGAGCTGGGCTGCAACCGGGCCCTTCTGGCCCGACGGCCGCAGCCGCATGTCCACGTCGTAGAGGCCTCCTTCGGCCGTCGGCGCGGAGAGGTGCGAAATCAGGCGCTGCGTGTAGCGTGCGTAGTATTGGCTCGGCGCGAGCGGCTTTGCCCCGTCCGACTGGGTGGCCGCCTGATCGTAATCGTAGACGACGATGAGATCGATGTCGGACGAGGCCGTCATCTCCCAGCCGCCGAGTTTGCCCATGGCCAGGACCACAGCTCCGCCGCCGGGCACGCGGCCGTGGACGCGCTCCATCTCGCGTTCGACATCGGCGGCTAGCGCGGCGATCAGGCTTTCGGCGAGCCGCGCGTAGGCGATGCCCGCTTCGCTGGCGTTGATCGAACCCGAGAGAACGCGCACGCCGATCAAAAACGATTGCTCGCTGCCGACCACGCGTGCGCGGTCGAGCACATCCTGCGGATCACGCGCCTGCGCCATCTCCGCGGCGACCAGCGCGTCGAGATCCTCGGCCGTCGGCAGTGCGCCGAACGCGCGCGGATCGATCACCGCGTCGAGCAGGCGACGGCGACGCGACAGGATGCGCGACAGGCGCGGCGCGGTTCCCATGATGTCGGCGACCAGACGCATGAGCGCGGGATTGGCCTTCAGCAGCGAGAACAACTGCACGCCAGCGGGCAGCTCGGCCAGGAAGGTGTCGAAGGTCGCGATGGCGCGGTCGGGATCGATCGTTGCGGCGAACGCCTTGACGAGCAGCGGCTGCACTTCCGTCAGAAGCTCGCGCGCGCGCGGTGAGCGCACGGCGGGATAGCGTCCATGATGCCATCCCCGCACGGACGCCAGAACGTCGGCCGGGCGCTGGTAGCCTAAGCGCGTGAGGGCGGCGACCGTACCCGGATCATCCTTCTCGCCCGCGAACACTAGGTTTTCGCCTTCCGACGTCAGCTCGGGCGCATCCTCGAACAGCCCGGCATAGTGGCGCTGCACGCGCGAGAGCACGGACCGCAAGGCATCGGAAAAGGCATCTGTTCCGGCATAACCCGCAAACCGCGCGAAGCTTTCGAGAGGCGCTGGATCGGACGGCACTTCTTGCGTCTGCTCGTCGGCGACCATCTGCAGGCGATGCTCGATCCAGCGCAGATAGCGATAGGCGTCGGCCAGATCGGCGGCGGTCGCGCTCTCGATCCATCCGGCCTCGACAAGCACGCCGAGCGTTGCGAGCGTCTGGCGCGTGCGCAGATTGCGCTGGCGCCCGCCGGCGATGAGCTGCTGGGTCTGGACGAAGAACTCGATCTCGCGGATGCCGCCCGAGCCCAGCTTGATGTTGTGGCCCGCCACGCCGATGCCGCCGAAGCCGCGGAAGGCATGGATCTGGCGCTTCATGGCGTGAATGTCGGCGATGGCGGCGAAGTCGAGGTTGCGGCGCCAGATGAACGGGGCCAGTTCGGCGATGAAATCTTCGCCCGCCTCGATGTCGCCAGCCACGGCGCGCGCCTTGATGAGGGCGGCGCGCTCCCAGTTCTGACCGAAGCTCTCGTAGTAGAGCGCGGCTGCGTCGGTCGAGAGCGCGATCTGGGTTGCGCCCGCATCGGGGCGCAGCCGCAGGTCGGTGCGGAACACGTAGCCCGCCGCCGTTCGCTCATCCATCAGGCGCACGAGATCGCGCGTCAGGCGGACGAAGAACGTCTGCGGCTCGACGCCCTCCTTGAGGCGTGCCTTCGCGCGCTCGAAAAAGATGATGAGATCGATGTCGCTCGAATAGTTGAGTTCGCAGGCGCCATACTTGCCGACGGCCAGCACGATGTATCCTGACGCGAGATCCGCGCCCGACGGATCGGCGAGCCACTCGCCTTTCGCAATGGCCTGCCGAAACAGGAAGCGGACGGCGCCCTGCAGCGCGGCATCGGCGGCGGCCGACAACGCGCGCGTGACTTCGACGACATCCCAGACGCCTGCAAGGTCAGCGAGCGCGATCAACTGTGCGACAGCGGCCTTGTAGGTCCGCAGAACCGTCATGGCAGCGGGCAAGGCCGGCGCGGCGTCGAGGTCGCTGGCGAGCGCCGCTGTCAGCTCGGCGAAGCGGCGTTCGGGGTCCGCGCGCAGCGCATCGTCGAGGCGCGCGGGATGGCGGGCGAATTCGCTCCGGAGGTAAGGCGAGCCTGCAACGATCCCCGCGATGAGGGTTCGGACTCGCGGATGCTCCAAGGTCGTGAGCAGGCGTTCGGCTGCGGAGTCCTTGCGCCAGTCTTCGATCAGCGGCTCGAGACTTTTGCCTCCGAGTGGATCCTGCGGCCAGCGCTCCTCCGCGCCCAGCCGATCGATCAGCGCGCCTTTCCCCCCGGCCCAATCCGCCATGGTCTCTCCCCTCGTGCGTCTTTTCTGTGCCCCGCCTTATGGCGACGGAGATCAGCGCCTTTTTTATGAGTTTGGTGGCGCCAGGGGGAGAGTTAGCACAACCCGGAGGCCCGGATCATTATCTTCGAGGCGGACCGCACCCGCGTGCAGGCGCGCGACGGCCGCCACCAGACTGAGACCGAGCCCGGTGCCCGGCTGCGTGCGGCTTTTTTCGAGACGCACGAAGCGGCGCAACGCGCGCTCGCGGTCCTTGCCCTCAATTCCCGGCCCGCGATCGGCAACGCAGATTTCGGCGAAACCGGATTTGGCGCAGGCCTTCACCGCCACGACGCTCAGTTCGAGCGGGCGGTCCATGCCAGCCGAGTATTTGATCGCGTTGTCGGCGAGGTTGGCGACGGCCTGCCCGATGAGCTGGCGGTTGGCGCGCACCTCGATGCCGGGCTGCGTGTCGATCGAGAGCGTCAGGCCCTGCTCCTCGGCGACGGGCTCGTAGAGCTCGGCCACGTCGTGGACGAGGCGGCCGAGATCGAACCGCTCGGCGGTTTCCTCGACGACGCCGGCTTCCAAACGCGCGATCAGCAGCAGGGCGTTGAAAGTCTTGATGAGGTCGTCGGCCTTCTCGATACTTTCCTCGAGGCCTTCGCGATAGGCATCCGCGCCGCGCGGGTCGCGCAAGGCCGCTTCGGCGCCGTTGCGCAGGCGGTTGAGCGGCGTCTTGAGATCGTGGGCGATGTTGTCCGACACTTCGCGCAGGCCGTTCATGAGCTGCTCGATGCGATCGAGCATTCCGTTCAGGCTTTGCGACAGGTCATCGAGTTCGTCATCCCGGCCGCTGAGCGGAATGCGCCGCGAAAGGTCGCCGCCCATGATCGAGCGGCTGGTCGCGTTGATCACCTCGATGCGGCCCAGCACGGAGCGCCCCATGGCGAGGCCGGCAATCATGGCGGCAAGGGCGAGCGCGCCGAACCCCCAGAGAAACGTGCGTTTCACACGCGCGGCGAAATCGACCTGCTCGGAGATGTCGCGGCCGACCAGCAGGTGGCGATCCGGGCCAACGGCGGCGGGAATGGCCACGCCCAGCCGTTCGATGCCGGGGGGATCGCCCGCACGCGGGTAGCGAAAGACACCGCCAGTGGGGCTATCGGCGATCTCGGCCGGAAGGCCGGGGAGATTGCCGGCGAGCTTCTTGCCGCTCGCATCCGTCAGCACGTAGAGACCGGTGCCGGTGACGCGCGCACGCTGGCTGATCTTCTCGGTCAGCGCGGCGGCGTCGAGGTTCTGCTGCTCGCGCGCAAGTTCGGCCGCCTCGGCGTGCAGCTCTTCGACGACGTGATCGGTGAGCAGCGTGTTGGTCTGCCAGAACAGCGCGCCGACGATGAGCGCCGAGACGATCAGGAAGGCGGCCGCGCTCGCCGCCGCAAGGCGGAACGCCTGTGTTCCCATCCCGCGCGTGAGGTCAGACAGCACCGTCACGAACCATGTATCCGGCCCCGCGCACGGTATGCAGCAGCGGCTTGTCGAAACCCTTGTCGATCTTGGAGCGGAGGCGCGAGACGTGCACGTCGATCACGTTGGTCTGGGGATCGAAGTGATAGTCCCATACGTTTTCCAGCAGCATCGTGCGCGTCACGACCTGCCCGGCATTTTTCATCAGGTATTCGAGCAGCCTATACTCGCGCGGCTGCAGCTGGATTGATTCACCGGCGCGCGTGACACGGTGCGAGAGGCGGTCCAGCACGAGATCGCCGACGGCGTAGCGCGTCTCCTGCTCCTCGGGAATGGAACGGCGGGCGAGCGCTTCGATGCGGGCCAGCAGCTCCGTGTAGGCATACGGCTTGGTGAGGTAGTCGTCGCCGCCGGCGCGCAATCCCTTGACGCGGTCGTCGACGTCGCCCAGCGCCGAGAGGATCAGCACGGCCGTGCGGTTGCCCTCGGTGCGCAGCGTCTTCACGACCGTCAGGCCGTCCAGGCGCGGCAGCATGCGGTCGACGATCAGGATGTCGTAGGTGCCGCTCTGGGCCATGGCGAGCCCGGTTTCGCCATCGCCCGCAAGGTCGGCCGAGTGGCCGCTCTCCTTCAACGACTTCTGCAGGAACTGCGCCGTTTCGCGGTCGTCCTCGATCACCAACACGCGCATCGGTCGCCTTCCTTCGCCTAGTCCCCTCCCCCACCAGCGGTGAGGGGAAGACCCTGAGATACATCGGGGCGGCCCGGCTTCTCAACTGCCGCGCCGCCCCGACGTTAATTCGTCTTCGACGTGATTAGCTCTTCTTGAGCTGCAGCGCCACGACACGACGCTGATCCGCCGACTTGATGTAGACCATCACCGCGGTCCGGCCCATCTCCTTGGCCTTCTTCACGCCCTCGGCAACATCGGCCGCGCCCGCCACTGAAGAGCCGCCGACTTCGATGATCACGTCACCGGCCTTGACGCCCTTCTCGGCCGCGTCGGATTCGGGATCGACTTCCATGATCGAGACGCCCTCGCCGTTCTTCACCGGCGCCAGCTTGAGGCCAAGCTGCTCGAGATCGGTGCTGGTCTGGTCTTCCGGCCCGCCACCGCCCTGCTCGAGCTTGGCGATCTCGTCGCTCGAACCCGGGAACTTGCCGAGCTTGATCTTGACGTTCTCTTCCTTGTTGCCGCGCCAGACCTTCACGTCGACCGTGGTGTCAGGCGCATAGTTCGCGATCTTGCGGGCAAGGTCGCGGCTGTCGGCGATCTTCTCGGAGTTGACCGCGATGATCGCATCCTGGACCTTGAGGCCCGAGTTCATCGCGGGACCGTTCGGCGTGATCTCGTTGACGAGAGCGCCCTTCGGCTCGCTGAGGCCGACGGCCGCCGCGGTGTCCTCATCGACGTTCTGGATCTTCACGCCAAGCCAGCCGCGGCTCACGGCGCCGCTCTTCTTCAGTTGATCGATGACCTCGGTCGCCGTCACAGCCGGGACCGCGAATGCGATGCCGACGTTGCCGCCCGACGGGCTGAAGATCGCGGTATTCACGCCGAGCACTTCGCCCGACAGGTTGAAGGTCGGGCCACCGGAGTTGCCCTTGTTCACGGCCGCGTCGATCTGCAGGAAGTCATAGGGACCGGAGCCGATGTCGCGGCCGAGCGCCGAGACGATGCCCGCCGTCACCGTACCGCCGAGGCCGAACGGATTGCCGACAGCCAAAGCCCAGTCACCCACGCGGGCGGGCTTGGCGGCAAACTTGACGGCCGGGAACTGCTTGCCGTTGGCCTTGATCTTCAGAAGCGCGATGTCGGTGCGCGGATCGGTGCCGACAAGCTCCGCATCGAGCTTCTCCTGGTCGTCGAAGCTGACCTGGATCTTGTTGGCGCCGTCGATGACGTGATTGTTGGTCACGACATAGCCGTCCGCCGAGATGATGAAGCCGGAGCCCTGCGCCTGGGTCGGACGCTGCTGCTGCGGCGCGTTGCGGAACTCCTTCGGCAGGTTCTTGAAGAAGTCATAGAACGGGCTGTCCTCGGGAATGTCCGGGAAGCCTTCTGGCAAGCCGTTCTTGCCCGTCTTGCCGGCGACGTTTTTTCCGCCGGCGACGACGGAGATGGAAACCACCGAGGGCTTCACCTTCTCGATCACATCGGCGAAGCTCAAGGGAGCGCGGCCGAACGGCGTCTCGACGCTCGGCGTTTCAGGCGCAAGCTGAGCATAAGACGGCGTGGACGCGAGCCCGCCGCTCAGGATGGCTGCCGAAACGATTGCCGAGACGGTCGCCTTCGTCAGGCGTGGTCCGCGCGCCTGAGCCGACTTTGGCCCGGTCTTTGCTCTGGTCAGAGCTGGGGACATCACGTCACCGGAATTAAGCATTCAAGTCCTCCGCTTGGAAAGCGATGCAGTTGCTGTCGCTGGCAGAGGTAGCCCCTTCGGCCTTACGGCTGCCTTTCGGGTACGTTAAGAGTTGGTAATGAGGGATTTTATTCACTTGGAGGGCCGCCGGTCGGAGGGGGGTGCACACCGCTCCCGCCTGCGTGTGCGCGCAACCCTTGCGCTCCTTCTCTCAGGGCTGGCCGCCACGAGCGCGCAGGCTGATCCATTTGGAGGCGTTCGCGCGCCATCCGGAGACAAACTTCCGCTCGTCCACCGGGTCGCTGTCTTCGGGACCGACGACCGGATTTTGCTGCCTGCGGACAAATCCGCGCTGAACCGCTCCATCGGTCTCCTCTACGATACGCGTTCGCATTCGGTCTGCACCGCGTTCTGCGTCGGCGACGATGTGATCGCGACTGCGGGACACTGCCTTTTCCGCACGGCCGACGAGAAGCCGCTCCGGCTCAAAAGTTTCCAATTCCGATTGCAGCCGCGCAATGCGCCGCCCTCGTCCACGCCCATCGCAGGGTATGGGCGCAACGCGGAAGCCCAGCACGTGGCAACGGGCTCGCAGAAATTGCGCGTGCGCCCGCCGATCGACGCGGCGGCCGACTGGGCATTGGTGCGGCTCATGAAGCCGGTGTGCAAAGGCCGCGCGCTGCCGATCAGCCGCCAGCCCGAGGACGAGATGATCAAGCTCTCGGCCGCGCAACGCGTCTACCAGGTTGCCTATCATCGCGACTTCGGAGACTGGGAGCTGGCGCTCGGCGCGCCGTGCGCCATTCGCCGCTCGTTCAACGGCGCAGACTGGTCGGCGATCTCGAAGGACTTCGTGGATGCGAGCCACGTCATTCTCCACACCTGCGATACGGGCGGCGCGTCGTCCGGCTCGCCGATGCTCATCGACGGGCCAGCCGGGCCGGAGGTGATCGGCATCAACGTCGGGACGTACCTGCAGTCGCGCGTGCTGACGCAGCACGGCGAGGTGGTGCATCGCTACAAATCGGAAACCGTGGCCAACACCGCCGTTGCGGCCGGTGCGTTCCGCGACACGCTCGATGCGCTGTCGCGGGCGGACATTCTCGCCGGCCGGCCGGAGATCATGCAATTGCAGGCGCTGCTCGCGGCGGCGGGCTACGACGCCGGTCCACGCGACGGCGTCTACGGCGGGCGGCTCAATACCGCCATCCGCGCGTTCGAGCGCACCGAGGGGCGGAAGGAAACAGGTCTCGCTACGACGGTGCTGCTGCGCCGTCTCAACGCACTCGATGCGGAGCGGCGCGGAAAATCGCCGGGCGACCGCATCCGCCCGCCCAACGTCGAAACGGGCAGCGTCGGCTCGCACGACGTGACTGGCGGCAACGCACGCCTACCCCGCTAGCCGCTCTAGCTTTTCTTGGTGTCGTCGTCGCGCATCAGGGTTTCGAGCGCGGCGTTCTCTTCGGGCGAAAGGCTGCGTGCGACCGACGGCGATGCTGTTTCGCGCGGCCGGAAGCTCGTCCAGAGAATGCCGGCGGCGGCGAAGATGGCAATCAGCGGCATGAACCACAGCAGCAGCGTCTCCGCCGAGAACGGCGGCTTCAGCAAGACGAACTCGCCGTAGCGGGCGACGACGAAATCGCGGACCTGCTCGTCGCTGTCGCCCGCCGTCAGGCGCTCGCGCACCAGCACGCGGAGATCGTGAGCGAGCGGCGCATCGGAATCGTCGATCGACTGGTTCTGGCAGACGAGGCAGCGCAGGCCACCCGAGATCTCCCGCGCGCGGTGTTCCAGCGCCTTGTCAGCCAAGATCTCCTGCGGCGTGACCGCAAGGGCCGACCCTGCATGCACTGCCGTACCGAGCACGACGGCGGCGAGCAAAAAGAAACGCGTGAGCGCGACCACCTTCTGCATCGTCATTCTGCCGGTACGCCAGCCGGGACGCGGAGAGCGCGGCGCGGTGCGCCGACCCTCAAGCGCCGGTCGGAGAGCGAGATCGCGCCGCCGAGGAACATGATGAGCGTGCCGATCCAGATGCAGCGTACGAGCGGATGGAAATAGAAGCGCACCGCGAACGCGCCGTCCGGCTGCTGATCGCCCAGCACGGCATAAAGGTCGCCGGTCCAGGCGGCATAGATGCCCGCTTCGCTGGTCGGCTGGGGCGGCGCGTCATAGAGGCGCTTCGACGGCTCCAGGTGCGTCACGGCCACGCCGTTGCGCGTCACGTCGAAGGCGCCGATGGTTTCGGTGTAGTTCGGGCCCTTGGACGGCGCCGCGCCGCGGAATGTCAGCGCGTAGCCCGCGATCTCCTTGGTTTCGCCGGGGCGCATCAGGAGGATTTCTTCGCTCTTGTAGCCCGTCGTGCCGACGATGCCGCAGACCATCAGACCGACGCCGAAGTGGGCCAGCGTGGTGCCGAAGGCCGAGCGCGGCAGGTTGGTGAAGCGGCGCAGGGATTCGCTCGCCGGCACGCTTCCAAGCTTGATGCGGAAGGCCGTCTCGGACAAAGCGCCCGCCATGATCCAGACGCCGATCGCAAAGCCGAACGGCGCGAGCCAGGGGCCCCGCTCCGTCATCGCGAGCGCAGCCACGAAGACGACGATGGCGAGCAGGCCGGCCACGATCAATCGCTCGAGCGCGGCGGCGATGTCGGCCCTCTTCCAGGCCAGCAACGGTCCGAACGGGAGCGCCAACAGCAGCGGCACCATGAGCGGCACGAAGGTCATGTTGAAGTAGGGTGCGCCGACCGAAATCTTCGCGCCGGTCAGGGATTCGAGCGCGAGCGGATAGAGCGTGCCCACCAAAACGGTAACGCAGGAGATCGTCAGCAGGACGTTGTTGAGCACGAGACTGCCTTCGCGCGAGATGGGCGAGAAGACGCCGCCCTGGGCGAGATCGCGCGCACGCCAGGCGAACAGGGCCAGACCGCCGCCTGTGAACAGCACCATGATGGCCAGCACGAATACGCCGCGCTCGGGGTCGACGGCGAAAGCGTGCACCGACGAGAGGACGCCCGAGCGCACCAGGAACGTGCCCATCAGCGAGAGCGAGAACGTCAGGATGGCGAGCAGGATCGTCCAGACCTTGAGCGCTTCGCGCTTTTCCATGACGAGCGCGGAGTGCAGCAGCGCCGTGCCCGCGAGCCACGGCATGAACGAGGCGTTCTCGACCGGATCCCAGAACCACCAGCCGCCCCAGCCGAGTTCGTAGTAGGCCCACCAGGAGCCCATGGCGATGCCGATGGTGAGGCACATCCAGGCGAGCAGCGTATACGGGCGCACCCAGCGCGCCCACGCGGCATCCGTCCGTCCTTCGATCAGCGCGGCGATGGCGAACGAGAACGCCAGCGAGAAGCCGACGTAGCCCATGTAGAGAAACGGCGGGTGGAAGGCGAGCGCGGGGTCCTGCAGGATCGGGTTCAAGCCGCGGCCGTCGAACGGGGCCGGATCGAGGCGCTCAAACGGGTTCGACGTCAGCAGGATGAAGAGCAGGAAGGCGACGGCGATCGAGCTTTGCACGGAGAGCACGTTCGCCTTCAGGCTCGCGGGCAGGTTGTGCCCGAACAGCGCCACCGCCGCGCCGAAGATGGCGAGGATGAGCACCCAGAGCACCATCGAGCCTTCATGGTTTCCCCAGACGCCGGAGATTTTGTAGATCAGCGGCTTCGAGGAATGCGAGTTGGCCGCCACGTTGGCGACCGAGAAGTCCGACGTGACGTAGGCGTACATCAGCGCGAAGAATGCGATCAGGATGAGAACGACCTGCGCCACCGCCGCCGGCGCGCCGAACGCCATCAGGCGCGTATCGCGCGCGTAAGCGCCCCAGGCGGGCACGATCATCTGCGCTATCGCCACCAGCAGCGCCAGGATCAGCGCGAAATGTCCGAACTCGATGATCACAATGTCCTCGCTCGCATCGTCGTTCTCGCTTGCATCATTGCGTGACCGCGCCGGGATGGGTTGCCCCTTCGCCGAGCTTCACGCCCTTCTCTTGCAGCGCCTTCGCAACCTCGGGCGGCATGTACGTCTCGTCGTGCTTGGCGAGCACGGTATCCGCCACAAAGTGCCCGTCCGCGCCGAGCGTGCCTTCGGTCACGACGCCTTGGCCCTCCCGGAAGAGGTCCGGCAGAATGCCTTCATAGCTCACGGGCACAGTCTGAAGCGTGTCCGTGACGGAAAAGAGGACCTTCGTGCCCTGCCCGCGGACGACTGAGCCGTCCTTGACGAGGCCGCCGAGGCGAAAGCGCATGCCCGGGGCGATCTTGTGCTCGGCGACATCGCTCGGCGTGTGGAAGAAGACCACCGACTGGCGGAACGCGAACATCATCAGGATGGCGGCCAGCGACAGCAGGCCAACACCAAATCCGATCAGCAGTCCGCGCCGTTGCTTCCTCGTCATGCGTTTCGTCTCATTCCTTGGTCGTGAGGCTCAGGGTCTGTTCGGCCTTGTCGATTTCCGCAAGCGCCGCGGTCTCGGTCGTGAAGTGGATACGCGCGCTCTTCAAAGCGCCGCGCGCCTCGTCGTCTTTCCCGAGCACCTTATAGGCGCGCGCGAGGCGCAGCCATCCGTCGAGATCCTTACCGTCTTTCTCAAGACGCTCCGCCAGCCGGGCGACCATGGAGGCGATGAACGCCTCGCGCTCGGCGGGCGACATTGCTGCGACGTCGGGGGCCGCGCCGTCGGGGGCAGCATCGGATGCGGGTGGAGCCTGCGGCGACGGAGCGGCGGCAGCGGATGGCGCGGCTTCCGCCGGGGGCGCGGCATTTGCCGACGGCGCGGCATTTGCTGGCAGTGCGGCGCCGGCTGATTTCGGCTCGTCCGGGACGCCAGCGATCTTCTTCTCGACCAACGCTAAGCGATCCACCACGGCTTGCCGCCACGGTGCGTCGGCCGGGCTCTTCGTCAAGATCTCGCGGTATTCTGCGGCGGCTGCCGGAAGATCACCATCCTGCTCCTTGGCCAGCGCCAGCCAGACGCGGACTTCGATCTTGCCGGGTTCGAGTTCGAGCACACGGAGGGTCGCGCGCCGGACCGGCTCGGTCACGACGCCGTTCTCCGCCATCAGCGTCGCCTCGGCAAAGCCGGTCAGGCGGCGCACGGTCTCGCCTTCGAGGCGGTTGGCTTCCGCGAACGCATGCGCCGCGTCCGCATAACGGCCGAGGCGCAGATAGACGGGCGCGATCGCACTCCAGCCCTTGCCGTCCTGAGGGTTCTCCTTGAGACGGGCTTCGACACGCTCGATGAGTTCGACGATGCCTGCGGCTTGCGTGGGATCGGCGCCGTTGACGCTTGCGCGCTCCGCATAAGGACGCGCCGGCAGTTGCGGCGAGCCCGTCATCACATAGAGGCCGATGGCCAGCACGGGCAGCGCGGCGGCGACGGCCATGTAGATGGCGCGCGTGCGGGAGGGATCGGCCGGGGTGGTGGTGCCCATCTCGGGCTCGGCTTGCGCGCGCTTGATGAGACGGCGAGCGACCTCGGCGCGCGCGCTTTCGACGTCGCTATCGCCAATCAGGCCGCGCTCACGCTCGGCTTCGAGCTCGCGGAGCTGATCGCGATAGACCGCGAGGTCGGCTTCAGCGGGCGCAACGGCTCCGCTGTCCGCGGTACGCAACGGACGCAGGAGCATGGCGACCACAGCCGCCGTCAAAAATGCAAAGCAAAGCCAAAGGAGCATTTGAAGCCTTGTCGCCTAGGGTCCCGGTTCAATAGGGGGTGAGACTTAGGCCGACAAGAGGCGCAGGACCGATTGGACGCGCCGCTAAGGTCGCAGACGGCATTAAACTTCGTTGCGCGCACGCGTTATGTTGCGCCGCAACGAAACATTCCACGAGCGATCCGCAGAGTGACGGCGAGGCGCTGGCCCACGTTGGGCGTTAGCCCACGTTGCTCCAGCTGCCATCGGGATTGCGGCAGGCGGTGCCGCGCATCGACTGGGGCTGGCCGTTGATATAAATCTTGTGGGTGTAGTCGCGGCAGTCAACGGTGCCGCGCTTGTAGGGCCGGCTCGGCACGACTTCACCGTAGCGGCCGTTGTCGGGGTTGCGCCACTGACGGGAAACACCCGAGTTGCCGCGCTCAAGCGCTTCGAACTCGGCATCCTGCGCGAGACGGCGATCCTGGGCATCGAGCGAGCGGCCGATTTCGCTGCCGACAATGCCGCCGACGACGGCGCCGAGGGCGGTCGCTGCGATGTTGCCCGTGCCTTTGCCGACTTGGTTGCCGAGGATGCCGCCGGCCACGGCGCCGACGACCATACCCGTGTCAGCCTTGTTCGGACCTTCTCCGCTGCAGCCGACGAGGCCGATCGAGACGATCAAAAGTGCGGTGGCGCAAAAAGAGCGCATGAAGATCCCCGTGGTTGCCCGAGAGCACATCTCGGCCTCAGCATTGCCGGGCCAATACCCCACATGCCCAAACAATGCCCAGAATGTGACTCGACTTCAAGCACATCCCACCCTTCGTTTCTATGGGGAATCAGGCGGAAATTCGGCACTTATCACCGGAAAAGGTGTTCTGTTTCACGCCGATGGAAGGGTAATTTCGACACGCAGCCCGCCGAGGGGCGACTGGGCCAGCTGCAAATTGCCCAAATATGACTGGACGAGGTCTGTCACAATCGAGAGCCCAAGTCCCGATCCGGGCTTGCTTTCGTCGAGGCGCACGCCGCGTTTGCCGATCTGGGCCCGCTGATCAGCGGAGAGGCCGGGGCCGTCGTCGTCGATGAAAATCGCGAGGCGGGCGCGTCCGGTGCGGACCGGGCCCGGCGTCACTTTCACACTGACGCGCGATCTTGCCCATTTGCAGGCGTTGTCAGAGACATTTCCCAGGATCTCCTCCAGATCCTGGCGCTCGCCCGCGAACCGGATGCCGGGCGGACATTCGATGCTGACCGAGATGTTCCGCTCGCGGTGGATACGCTCGAGCGCGCGGGCCAGCGGTTCCAGCACCTCGTGCACCGGCGTCGCGCGGCCAATCACACCCACCTGGGCGGCGACGCGCGCCCGATCCAGATAGTGCGTGACCTGATCGCGCATGATCTCGGCCTGCTCGGCGATTTTCTTGCCGAACGGCCCCTTGTCCTCACGCGCCTCGTTGGTGATCACCGCCAGCGGCGTTTTCAGGGCATGGGCCAGATTGCCGACCTGGGTGCGGGCGCGGTCGATGATTTCCTGGTTGGATTCGATCAGCGCGTTCAATTCCTGGGCCAGCGGCTCGATCTCGGCCGGCAAGGCGCCTTCGAGTTTGGAGGCTCGACCTGACCGGACCTCCGCCAGCCCCTGCTCGATGCGCCGGAGCGGCAGCAGTCCGAAGCGGACCTGGAACAGGGTTACGGTCACCAGGCCGACGCCGGTCAGGAACAGCGCGATGGAGAGGCGCGTCAGGAAGTTCGCGAGGCGGCTTTCGAGCCAATCGATGGGCCCGGCGACGATGACGGAATAGCGCGGGCCTTTGCCGAGCGGATCGGGTCCGTCGATCACTTCGACCATGCGGATGCCTTCGTGGGCGGGGCCGACCGCGTTCATCCAGCGGGCGCCGTCTTCGTCCGGCTTGATCTTGCGTTCGATGGGGAGGTCGATTGTGGCGTCGCCGAGCGACACCGAACGGAGCGGCGGGCCGCCGGCCGGATCGAGCGGCTTGATCTGCCAATACCAGCCCGAGCGGGGATCCTCGAACAACGGCTCGTAGCGGTTCTTGGGCGCGATCGGCTGGCCGCCGCTACCCATGCTGTCGATGGCGATGGAGTTGACCAGTTTTTCGAGACGCGCGTCGAACGCGGTCTGCAGGTCGTCGCGGTAGAGCTGGTAGATGATGAAGCCGGCGATCGGCAGCACCAGCAGCACCCAACCGGCCGAGGTCGCCAGCAGGCGGAACGCGAGCGACTTAAACTTCATTGTCGCCGCGGCTCATGCGGTAGCCGAGCCCGCGCACGGTTTCGATGGCGTCGTCGGGCAGCTTCTTGCGCAGGCGGCCGATGAACACCTCGATGGTGTTGCTGTCGCGGTCGAAGTCCTGATCGTAGAGATGCTCGACCAGCTCGGTGCGGGAGACGACGCGGCCGCCGTGGTGCATCAGGTACGACAGCAGGCGGTATTCGTGGGAGGTTAGCTTGATCTGCTGGCCGTCGCAGGTGACGCGCGAGCTCTTGGTGTCGAGGCGGATGGGGCCGCACTCGATCTCGCTCTTGGCGTGGCCGGAGGCGCGGCGCACCTGGGCGCGCACGCGGGCCAGCAGTTCTTCCATGTGGAAGGGCTTGGCGATGTAATCGTCCGCGCCCGCATCCATGCCGGAGACCTTGTCGCTCCAGCGGTCGCGGGCCGTCAGGATGATGACCGGCATGTTGCGGGCGGTGCGGCGCCACTGCTCCAGCACCGAGATACCGTCCATCTTCGGCAGGCCGATATCGAGGATGACGACATCGTAGGGCTCTGTATCGCCGAGGAAATGGCCTTCCTCGCCGTCGAAGGCGGTGTCCACGGCATAGCCGGCGCCGGTCAGCGCGGTGTTGAGTTGCCGGTTCAAGTCTTTGTCGTCTTCAACGACGAGAATTCTCACGGGGTTCGTCTCTCGAAGGCTGTCTCGGGATTGCGAGGCCTTCGATTATAGAGGGGCCAGGGTGCGGAGCCTAGGCCGTGTCCTCATAAACGCCTAACGACCCGCCAAATCCCGGCCAATATTGCCGAGACCGTCCCAACGGCCGTTCCTTGAGGCGCGCTATAAACTCAACCCTCGCTCGAGGAGCACGCAAATGTCGGTGCAGTTCCCGCCTATCGAACCCTTCGCGAGCGGCTGGCTCGACGTGGGTGGTGGGCAAGAGGTTTACTGGGAGAGTTGCGGACGTCCCACCGGCAAGCCCGCGCTCTTCCTGCACGGTGGTCCCGGCTCGGGCTGCTCGGCGGGCCAACGGCGCTTCTTCGATCCGAGCCTTTACCGCGCAGTGCTATTCGATCAACGCGGGGCCGGTCGCAGCCGACCACTGGCAAACGATGCAAATGCCAACCTCGCCACCAACACCACCGCTCACCTGATCGCCGACATTGAGATGTTGCGCGTGATGCTTGGCGTGGATCGCTGGACTGTTCTCGGCCTGTCCTGGGGCACCACCCTCGGCTTGGCCTATGCCCAGGCGCATCCCCATCGCGTCACGGCGCTGGTGCTGGGATTCGTAACGACAACCTCACGCCGCGAGGTGCAATGGATCACCGAGGATGTCGGGCGCATCTTCCCGCGGGAGTGGGATCGTTTTGCGAACGCGGTTCCCGACCGCTTGCGGCACCTGTCGCTGGTCGATGCCTATGCCGCCATGCTCGCCGATGCCGACCCTGTCGTTCGCGATCACGCTGCCAGTGCGTGGTGTGCCTGGGAGGATGCTCACATCTCGCTCACGCCCGGACACACGCCGAACCGGCAGTATCAAGATCCGGAGTTCCGCCTGCGGTTCGCTCGTCTCGTAACTCACTATTGGCGGCATTCGGCGTTCCTCGAAGAGGACCAACTGATCCGGGATGCCGCCAAGATGAACGGCATCCCCGGCGTCATGATCCACGGGCGCTACGATGTCAGCGGCCCCTTGGAAGCGGCGTGGCAGTTGTCGCGCCGCTGGACGACCAGCCGGCTGCATATTCTCGATGACGCCGGACATGGCGGGGGCAATGATTTCATGCCCCTGGTGCTCGGCGCCTTGAACGAGTTCGCAGCTCTTTAGTCGATCGCCCCATCATCCATGCCTCAACCTTTCGGCTTAAGGATGGAGCGCTGGATCGGCCGGTCGGCGCGGACGCGGCCATAGATCGTCAGCAGCGTTCCGACCAGCGCGCCCACGGCCTGTACGGTTTCCACCACGCCGCGGCCCGCGCTCTGGATCAAGTCGGGCGTGACGTCGATGCCGGTTACCGGTGCGAGCGCGGGCAGCACGCTCGACAGTACGGTGACGATGGTGCCCCAGATCGTGAGGGAATGTCCCCACCACTTGCCATCGGACGGCATGCTGGGTGTCAGGTTCATGTCGGTGTCTCCTTGCTCTGGGTTGGACGTGTCGAGTGCGGCGGCGCGGGTGCGCGTGATGTCGACGCGACGAAGCCAGCCGCGGCCGAAACGCCAGAAATGCGAAAGCGCGCGGTAGCGCCGCTCGCGGATCGCGGCATAGGCATCGAGCGCTGCCGCCATCGGCGCGTTGCCAGCGGCGGCGCGCGTCTCGGGGCCGAATTCGCCATCGACAGAGACGCCCAGCGCTTCCTGCAAGCAGCGGATGGCCGTCCCGACACCGTGGTTCACGGCCGCGTCGAATTGCATGAAGGCGATCGGCTCCGGCAGCGCGTCGCAGTGCGCGGCCTCCCAGTAGCGGCTGCGGTAGAGGGCGTGGACGGTGTCGCGATCGATCGCCTTGAGGTCGCGGATCAGGCGGGCGCGATTGGCGGCGCTCACCGCAGTTTTGCGCCACGCCGCAAACACCGCGAGCGTGACGCCGAGATTGGTCGGGCCGCCCGGATCGTGCGGATCGTCCGTGAAGCCGCCTTCCATCTCCAAAATATGATCGAGCGCGTGAGCGAAGCCATCGTCCTTGGCCTGCGGGGCGGGTTCGGCGGCTGCGCCGATGTTTGCGGGCCAGCGCAGCCCGAGCAGGCGCGACTTGGGATAGCGCACAACGGAGACCGCGTTGACCTGATTGCCGCCCAGGAGAACGATGCTGCCGTCGCTCTCGCCGAGCCAGAAGCCGACGTGGCCGAGCGACGGGTCATTGCCGCGCGAGAAAACGGCCACCGCGCCCATGCGCGGTTCCGCGATCGCTTCGCCCCATGCCAGATAGGAGCGCGCCATCAGCGAGCGCGTCGAGCGAATGCCTGCGCGCTCCAGGCACGCGCCGCAGAACGCCGCGCACCACGCCACTTCGTCGCGCACGATGGAGGCGTTGCCCGCATCGCGAAACATTGCGACGATGCGCGCGTTTTCTGCCCTGCCCGCGCGCTCGGCTTGGCCGAACTCGCGCCAGGCCTGCTGGAGCCAGCGTTCGCTTTCCATGACTGTTCCGGGCTGCTTGTGACTAGACGACGGCGAAGGTGGGCGTGCCGCGGCCGTACGTGGCGCTGATCTGATAGACCGCGACCGAGAGCGCGCTTTGCGGCGATCCGAAATCGACGGTCTGCTGCGCGACCGAATAGGCGCAGGTCTGTGCGGTGACCGGCAGCGTGCGCACGACCGCCGGCCCAGACAGGACATCGACCTCGTAACGTTCGCTGTCCTCGGCGAGGGGCACTTCACTCGCGCCCCAGCTGTCGCCGCCGATGCGGGTCCGCCGTTTCCACGTGAGCGTGATGTCGCCGCCGGCGCGCGCTGCACGAACGTGCGCCGGCGATAGCGGACGCAGGCCGCGTCCCGTGAAGGCGTGCGTCGCCGTCTGATAGGAGGCATGCGCGATGTCGCGTGTGGCGGGGCCGTACCGCCAATTGAGCGGCACACCGATTTCGCCCGCCGCGAGCGGCACCGGCGTGATCTCCCCGCCGAGCAGCACGAACGTTGCGCCCGCGGCCAACGGCGCGCGCATCTCGTTCTCGGTTCCGGCCTGTCCGCGCAGCAAGTTCGACAGCTCATAGGTGCCCGCGCCGACGAGCGTCGCCGTTTCGAACTGCAGCACTTCCCATCCGCCCTCGGGGTTGCGGATTGCGGCAGCGTTGCGCCCGGCGAGCAACTGAGCTCGCGTCACGGACGTCAATGCGCCGCTGCTGATACGGACCCGCACGCGCGTCCCGCGATCCATGACGCCAAGCACACCCTTCGCCAGCGGATCGAGCGTATCGCCCATCACGGCCGGGGCCAGCGCACGGACGCGCAAATCGTAGCCGGCGACCTCGGGCGAAGCATAGACCGCGACGGCGCCCGGCCACGGCAGCTGGAAGGCTGCAACGTATCCGGCGTCGGGCGGCTCGTCGCCACGCAGCAGCGGCAGGTCGAGGAATTCGAGGTACGATGCACCTTCGAAGGCCGGCGTATCGGCCGGCGTTGCGCGCGGGCGCGGCGCGGCGCCGCCGTAGACATCGGGATCGATGCTGCGGCCTTCGATTTCGCGAATGCCGCGCTCGCCCACTTCGGTGACACGCACCAGCAGGCTCGTTCCACCCTTGTCGACGGAGACGACATCGCCCGGCTCGATAGCGAGCGCGCTCGGCGGCAACTTGAAGGCCGCCCGCTCGCGCGCCGCCCAGGCTTCGAACAGCCACGAATCTGCGATCTGGGACGCGCTTTCGTGTTCCAGCACGATGGGGAGTTCGGCGCGCGCAACCCGGCCGCTCGCGCCCGCTAACCTCCTTGCCTCGGAAACGGCCTGCCGGTATTCGCCGCTGGCCGCGATGTGGTTCACCTTGGCGGAGGCGGGCAGATCCGTTTCCTGCGCGCGCGTCAGGGTCACGAGCGCGTCGCCCGCGCGTTCCTCGACGAGGTCGTCCTCCGTCAAACCCAGCACAGGCGCCGTCGCTCCGCGATGGCGGAACAGGATGCGGCCTTCGCTTTCGAGGCTGTCGAAGAAATAGGCCAGTTCGAGCGGCTGCAGCGCATCGCGCGGCGACATCAAACGATCGATGACATAGCCCGGCACGACACCGGCCAGCTTCGACGCATCGGGGCCCGAGACGCCGTAGTCCGTCATGATCTGGCCGACCAACTCGGCGAGCGGGGCGACGGAGAAGCGTCCGTTGAGCCAATGGCCGAGCCGCCAGTTCTCGCCGTCGCTCCAGGCGTCCAGGTTGTAGGGGAATGCCGGATACGGCCGTCCATCCCAGCAATAAACGTGGATGCGCGCCAGATCGACCATGCGGGCGCCGTACACGCTCGAGACCGGATTGAGCCCGGCGACGTAGTGCGGGCTCGCCGGATCAAAGGCATCGATCAGCGCCTTCAAGTACCGGCGCTGCATCAGATCATCGCGGACACCGCGGGAGAAATACGGATAGGCGGACTCGGCGCTTTTCGGGTCGACGAACACGTTCGGCTGGTTGGCGCCTTTGTCGACCGCCGGGCAGCCGATCTCCATCAACCAGAACGGTTTCGATTGCGGCACCCATGCCGTGGGCGATCCGCTCGGCACGCCGCCCGGACGGTTGTGATGCGCGTTGAGCCACCACGACTTGATGTCCTTGTAGCGGAACACCCAGGGCTTGCCGTGGCCGTCCGTGATGGGAGAGCGAATCTGCAGCTCGCGGTTGGACGCGTTGGCGTAGTACCAGTCGTACCCCTCGCCGCCCGCCACGTTGGCACGCAGATAGTCTTCGTCGTAGATGGCGTGCGCACCGGCCTGCGCGTCGAGATGTGTTGTACCGTCGCGCCAATCGGCGAGCGGCCAGTAGAGATCGATGCCGATGGCGTCGATGCCGGCGGAGGCCCAGAGCGGATCGAGATGGAAATAGACATCGCCCGAGCCATCGCCCGGCTGGTGGCCGAAGTATTCCGACCAGTCGGCCGCGTAGACGATCTTCGTCCCCGGCCCGAGAACGCTCTTCACATCGGCGGCAAGCGCAATCAGCGCCGTGACGAACGGATAGGCCGAGGCGCTGCTGCGCACCCAGGTCAGGCCGCGCAGCTCCGTGCCGATGACGAACGCATCGACCCCACCCGCAGCCTTGGCGAGGTATGCATTGTGCAGCACCATGCGCCGGAACGTCCACTCGTTGGGTCCGGTATAGACGACGGTCGAACCAGAGATCGCGAAGTCGCCGACCGCGGCGGTGCCGACAAATGCCGCGATCTGGCTCGCGGCCGTGGCGGTCTTGTCCGGCGTTCCAGGGCGGCCCGGCGCCGGATAGCAGGAGATGCGACCGCGCCAGGGATAGGACGGCTGCGTTGTGGCGGCGCTGTACGGATCCGGCAGCGCATTGCCGTCCGGTACGTCCATCATGATGAACGGCGTCAGCACGACTTTGATGCCGCGCGCCTTGAGATCCGCAATCGCCTCGACGACCGACGCATCGGACGGCGTTCCGCCATACGCGGCCCGTAAGTCCTTCTGGCTGACCACATAGGCGCCCGCGCGCGAAACGCCCGCGACACGCCACGTCACAGGCGTCGTCGCCTTGGTGGCCGTGTCGACGCCGGGCTTGATCCGGCACTGCGCCGCCCGCAAATCGGTGCCGAACCAGCTCACGACAAGCGACACGGACTTGGCGTTCGGCAGCGTGGCCTGCATCTGATCGAGCGCGACGTTCCAATCCGCGCCGCCCTGCTTGGTGTGGACGTTCTCGCCTTGGGAAACGCCACGCGAAACCGTTTTCGAAACGGGGCTCGTCGCGTAGACAAATTCGCCGGAGCCCGGGATCAGGACGATGCCCTTGATCTCGTCGCCAAACGGTTCCACAGAACGGTGCACTTCGAACGACAACTGAGGGATGCGGTTGCCGAAATCGGCCAGCGCCATGTTCTCGAAGACGATATAGGCGAGGCCGCGATAGGCCGGGGCACGCGCTGCCCCTTCGATGGCGACGATGGCCGGATCGCGCGCCTGCGTTTCGCTTCCCTCATGCACCCGGTAGGTCACTTGCGACAGGTCGAGTTCCGCGCCGTCGGCCCAGATGCGTCCGATGCCGCTGATCACGCCTTCTGAAAGGCCGACAGCGAACGTGGCCGAATAACTGTACTCGGTCGTCTCCGTGACCGGGCCGGACGGCGGCGCGCCCTTGCCGCTGCCGCCCGAGCGCGACGTGCTGATCGTCTCGCGGATCTCATCGCTCCAGATGATCTGGCCGCCGAGGCGCGCGCGTCCGTAGAGCCGCGGGATCGGCGCGCCTTCCGTCGAGGAGGTGATGTGGAGATCCGAGAGGCGCGGTCCCTCGACACTGCGCTTCTGGCCGGACGCGCCGAACAGCGCATTGTCGATGTACGACCCTGCGAACGCGCCGATCTGGCTGCCGATGGTCGCGCCGGTCAACGTCATGCCGAGCACGGACAGGCCGGTCGGCAGCAGCGCTCCGCCCGCGGCTGCGCCAACGGCTGCGAGTGCGAGTGTGGCCATCAGGTATGCATCCCGGGAAAGGAGTAGACGGCGGCCACGCGGCGACGCCACCAGGCGGTGTAAGGGATCTCCGCGGCGAGGCGATCCTCGATGGCGTGGATGATCGTGGACGATGTCGCGAGCACGGCCGCATGCTTGGCGACGGCGCCTTCCCGCATGCGAAAGACGAGCACGTCGCCGGGCTGCGCTGCGGCAATGCTCTTCGGCACGAGGTGGCGTGTTGCTGCTGCGATCAGCGTCTCCTCGCCGCTCGCCTCGCCCCAATCGCGCGAGTATCCCGGCGGGCGCTCGGCCTCCGTGCCGTAGAGATCGCGCCAGACGCCGCGAATGAGCCCGAGGCAATCCGCGCCGATACCCTTCAGGCTCGCCTGATGATGATAGGGCGTGCCGATCCACGCGCGCGCCGCCGCGACGACGGCTTCGGGGCCGTTGCCGCGGTTGGAAATATCAGCACGTGTTCCTGTCTCGCTGTTAGAAGGGGTGGATTCCGGAACATCAGCCGTTGGGAGTCCCCCCACCCCTGCCCTCCCCACAAGGGAGAAGTCGGTCTTCTTCTTTGGGTCTTTCATTTCATCCACCTCAGCGCGATTTGCCGGGACGGCTGATGACCGTCAGGAAGTCGTTGCCGGGCATGTCGGGAAAGCCGCGGAAGTTCGCGACGTTGGCGAACTTGGCCTGGCAGGTCTCCACCCGCTTGTCGCATCCCGCCGTGACCGTGAACGTTTGTCCCGGCGTCAGCGGCAACCGCGCCCGGCTCCAGATTTCGATGGTCACGACGCCCGCCGCCTTGCCGTGGCTCTTGACCTCGATGGCCTGGCCGTTCGCCGCACCCGACGTGAACGTCAAAAGTCCATGCGTGAACCACGCATCCTGAAATGCCGCGAGGCCGCTGACCGTAAAGCGGCGCGGGCTCAAGACGCTCACAATCGCGCCCGATCCGCGAAATGCTGGATTGCTGAGGTTTACGCCACAACGCGCGTCGCCCAGGTCGGCGTCGCAGCCGTATTGAAACAGGCGTCCCTTGCTCTCGCCCAGGCGATGGGCGAGGCCGCGCACTTCGGCGGCGAACACGATGCCGCTGCGCTTCACCT
This sequence comes from Hyphomicrobium sp., assembly GCF_051860585.1. GTDB lineage: Bacteria > Pseudomonadota > Alphaproteobacteria > Rhizobiales > Hyphomicrobiaceae > Hyphomicrobium_C. The sequence goes on along the minus strand of NZ_JBHYDS010000004.1, from coordinate 243,899 downwards.
CGCCGAGGTTGCCGCTGCGCATGAGCACGCGCTGATCCGGCGCCGTCCAGTTGACGCGGAAGATCTCGACCGACGCATCGTCATAGAGGCCGGCCGCGAGATCTTCCTCGTCGAGGCTGTCGGACGTGACGGCACTCGTGATTTCCAGGTTGTCGACGCTCAGGCCGACCGACTCGCGCATCTCGCTCGCCGTCATGCCGCTGGCCGCTTCGAACACGGTGCCGTCGAAGGTCACGTCACGGTCGTGATCGGTGAAGCCTTGCACCGTGCCGTCGCGGCGAGCGAGGCGCCAGCACCAGCACAGCGTCGTCGCGCCGGATGCGATGTGGGCTGCGAGCCCGCTCTCGAGCTGCTTCATAGTCGGATCTCCACAACGGGAATGCTCGGGATGGCCCCGCTCTGGAAACCGGACAGGTTGATTTCGAGCTTGTCGGTGTCGAAGCGGACCGGCACGTCGAACTCGAAGCCTGCGGTGACGAGTGCGCCATCGGCGGGTGCTTGGCCGCCCGCAAACGTCACAAGCCCCGTGTCCGCGTTGACGCTGAAATGCGTGCCCGATGTCTTGGTGATGCCCGCCACCGCGATCTTCACCGTGCCCGCCACCGGCTTCTTGATGTCGCGCACGAATGGTGCGTGCGAAACGCCGTAGGTCTTCTTGAGCTGGAACGTCAGCGCGGCGCCGTTGCCGATGCCGATGACCTGATCGAGCGGAGTCGGCACCGCGCCTGGCGGGCCGGATTTCCAATCGGCGTGATCGCGCCAGCGGAAGCCGTGGAAGCGCCCGCGACGCTCCTCGAAGAAGGCGATCACCTCGTGCAGCGCTTCGAGCGAGCGCACGCCGTAGCCGGCGTTGTAGCTGCGGCGTGAGCTGGCCCAGCGGCTGTTGCGCTCCTCATAGCCGGAGCCGAGCACCACGACATCCGTGCGACGCTCGGGGCCGCCCTGCGCGCCGCGCGAAATCGCCGTCGGGAAGCGGGTCTCGTGAAAGGCCATGGCGATATCCGGGGGGTTGGGCAGCGGGCAGCAGGCAACGGGCAGCAGAAGGAAGTTCGGCAGTAAGGCAGTCGGCAGTAGGCAGTCGCGTGTTCGGAGTTGCGGCTGCCGGCTGCCTGTTGCCGGCTGCCCACTTACAAATTGCGCTGGCCGAGCGAGACGGCGCGGCTGAGCATGGCCGCGACCTGCGTTTCCGATTTCAGAAAGCTCTGCGCGTCCTGGGCATGGACGTTCACCGTCACCGAGACGCCACCGCCGCCGCGCGCCGCAATGCCGAGGCGTCCGTCCGGGCCGCGCGACAGCGGCATGATCGCTTCGGCGCCGCGTTCGCCCGCAATGCCGAAGCGGCCGCCCGCGAGCGGGAATGCGATCGGGCTCTGGATCACGCCGCCGGACGCGAACGGCACCGGCATGCCGCCCTGGAACGCGCCCCCCTTTGCAAATCCAAGTCCGCCCGAGACGAGCCCCGAGACGAAATTCCCGAACCCCTGCTCCAGCGGCTTGAGCGCCGCCTTGAGAACGATGTCGGACATGCGCAGCGCCAGCGTGCGCAGCACGTCACCGACGTTCTTGCCCTTGATGGCGATGCCTTCGAAGGCCCCGATCAGCGTGCTCGAGAACTGCCGCCCGAGGCTTGCGGCCTGGCGCAATTCGCTTTGCAGCGCGGTCGTGTCGGCGTTGATGGCGACGGTCCATGTTTCGACCGGCGGGCTCACATCCATGCGCGTTCATCCTTCTTGTGTTGCATTTTTTGTGTCGGGGTAGCGCTGTTCCAGCGTGGTCAAATCACGTCGCGAGAGTGGCCGCTCGCTCGCCGCCGCGCCGAAGCGCCCGCGGACGGCTGCGTTCAGCTCGGCTAGCGTGAAGCTCCAGAACGCGCGCGGCTCGAGCCCCAGCAGCCCGAAGCCCACCGCCATCACGTCGTCCCAGGGAAAGGGCCGTTTGCTTCTCCCCTCGCGGCGTCGCCCGGTTCTGATCCCGGCGCGGCGGAGAACGTCGCGGCGAGCAGACGCGCCACGATATCGACGTAGCCCGCCGCTCCGCCTTCCGTGCGCATGGCCGCGACGGCCTGATCGGAAATATCGGAGCCCGCGCCGCGCAGGCCCGCGCCAATGATGCGCTGACAATCCCGCGCCGAGATGCGCCCGTTCTCGAAGCGCGTCGCGAGCGCCAGCATGTCTTCCTCGCCGAACGCAGCCTCGAGATTTGCGAGCGCGCCGAGCGTGAGGCAGAGCTGATAGGTCTGGCCGTCGAGAACGGCGTCGATCTCGCCGCGGTGACGATTGGGCATGATGTGCTCCTAGGTTTGCAGCCGCAGCCTTTCACCCTCTTCGTGACGGGGAGGGTGGCCTTGACGGGGAGGATGGCGGCGTTGCGCGGAGGCTCGCCTCCGGCGTGACGGCGCCGGGAGGGGTGAAGACGACGACCGATGCCAATTTGTTGGCATCCCCCATCCCTGGCCCCTCCCCGCAAGGGGGAGGGGGAACGTCGCAACTCCTCGGGGGACTCAGCACTTACGCGGCCGTGAACGTCAGCTCTCCGGCAGACTCGAGAGAAAGTTCGAAGCCCACCTCGCCGTCGTGGCGGCCGGTCAGTTCGAAGGATGAAATCTGGAACGGCCCCTCGACAGTGCCAAAATCTGGCACGATCACCTGCCAATCTCGGATCGTGCCGTCGAAGACGTAGCTGCGGATCAGTGCGTCCGACGCCGCATCCTTGAAGATGCCGGAGCCCGAGATCCGCGCCGATCTCACGCCCGCGCCGGCCAGCAGCTCGCGCCACTGCCCAGCGCTTTCCTGGTGCGTGATGTCGACGCTTTCGGCGTTGAACGCCACGGCGCGCGACCGCAATCCCGCCACCGTGGTGAAGCTTCCCGCGCCGTTGCTGTCGACCTTCAGGAGAAGGTCTTTTCCTTTTTGTGCCGCCATGTCTGTCTCCTTGTTATCGCTCACGCGCCGGGTCGCATCCAAGCGAAGCTTGGCTTCGCCAAGACCGGCGCGCTGGCGCTCTATCTTTCCCTCTCCCCGTTCTTACGGGGAGAGGGTTAGGGTGAGGGGCTGACGCTTGCTCTATGGCTCATTGGCCTCGCCGCTTATCACCGCTTCGTTCGTTGCTGCCCCTCACCCCGACCCTCTCCCCATCGCCAGTGAAGAGCGATTGGGAGAGGGGGATCAGAGTGTCGGCTCGGTGACGGCGCGAAAGCGCGCGACGCCGGCATAGATCTCGCCATCAGATGCGCGGGCGGAGTCGCTCAACTCGTGACGCAGGCTCACCAGCCGATGACCGGTCAATGTGAGTGGGACGTCATGCAGCGCCACGCGGATGGCTTCGAGCACGAGATGCACGGCCTTCTCGCCGCCCGCCTTCGACCACACGCGCAGCGTCACGGCATGCTCGCTTCCCGCTTCCGTGCCGGTGCTCCAGTCGCGGGTCGTGCTTGGACCGAACGAGACATAAGGAAACGCCGCGCCGCGAGGCATACTGTCATAGACGCGCGCGCCGCCGAGCAACGCCAGCAGCGGCGCATCCGCGACGAGCCTGGCGTAAATGGCTTTCTGCAATTCCCATGCGGGACTGGTCATCGATTGCCTCGCTCGGTCTTCGCGATCTTCTCGGCGCTGCGCGCGGCCATCTCTTCGGCGCTGCGCGAAGCCAGGGCACGAGCCTCGCGCGCGGCACGTTCCGCCTCCAGACGCTCAACGGCGCGGCGGCGGATGTCGGCGATGCGCGTTTCGGCATGGGCGAAGCCAAGACCCACGACGTCAGTCGAGATTTTCATGCGACGCGCTCCTCGACGAGGCAGCGCAGGAAACGGTGGCGCTCACCGGTGTCGATCGCGGCTCGGATCTCGAACACCCGCGTGCCTAAGGTGAAGCGCATTTCCGGCAGGACCCCGGCGCGAAACCTGATCCAGACCTCGTGGCTGACGCGTCCCGACACGCCGTCCGCTTCGACCGTCTCGCCGCCCGAGACCGGTTTGAGCGCGGCCCAGACTTCGGCGACGAGCGCCCATGTCCGCGTCACGCCGCCACCGCCATCGGGGCTCTCGAGCGGCGCTTCGAGGTGCAGGCGATGTCTCATGTCTCCGATGGTCACGCTCACATCCGCACCTCGCGGTAAGGCTTGAGCAGGTCCGAGACCGCTGCGGGGATCGCGGACGCGGCCTGACCGATTTCCAGCGGGTCGCGATGCTCGTACCAATGCGCCACCAGCAGCAGGATGGCGTGACGGATCGGAGCGGGAACATCCTCAGCCGCTTCTCCGATGCCGGCCTCGAATTCAATCTCGATCCCGGTGGCCGCGCGCCCGGGCCGAGGCCAGCCGGTGCCATGCGGGATGAGCCGTGGCGACAACGCATGGCCGTCGAGCAGATACTGATCGCTCGGCACGAGCGTTGGCGCGCCGCCGGCGTCGTAGACCGTGACCGACGTCACGGACGCAATCGGCCGCAGCGGAAACCGCACGGGATCGCGGCCCTCCGGCCATCGATCCAGAGTCAGCCGCCAACCCTGCGTGATCAACGCCAGGCCCAGCGCGGCCTCGACGTGCAGGCGCGACGTCACGATCAGGCTCGCGATGAGAATGTCTTCGGCGGAGCCGTCCAGGCGCAGATGGGCTTTCGCCTCGGAGACCGTGACCGGCTCCACGGCGGGCCCGCTCGTCAAAGCGAGAGCCATGCTGTGATCTTTCCTTGTGCGTATTAACGAGCGCCTTGCGTGCTCTAACGAGCGAAGCCGCCGGAGGGGGAGCCGGCGGCTTCGCTCTGGCCCGGCGGGAGGGAGGAGACCCGCCGGGTGTCTTGATCGCGCTCACGCGCCTGTTCGCGCGCCGTCCAAGCGAAGCTTGGCTTCGCCAAGACCGGCGCGCTGGCGCTCCGCTAGGGGCGGCTCGGGCGCGCGTCGCATCCAAGCGGAGCTTGGCTTCGCCAAGACGCTCCCAGACCGCTTCGCGGTCGAAAGGGTACGCCCGCCCTTAGGCTGGTGATCAGCGCTACGCTTCGAACTTCAGCAGCTTGATGGCGTTGAAGTCCTGCACGCCGCCGCCGACGCGCTTGGTCGTGTAGAAAAGCACGTAAGGCTTCGACGAGAAGGGATCGCGGAGCACGCGGATGCCGACGCGATCGACGATCAGATAGCCGCGGCGGAAATCGCCGAACGCCACCGAATAGCTGTCCTCGGCCATCGCCGGCATGTCCTCGGACTCGACCACCGGGTAGCCCATCAACAGCGACGGCTCGCCCGCGCTGGCGGCCGGCTGCCACACGTAGTGGCCGTCGCCGTCCTTCATCTTGCGGATCGCCGCTTGCGTGCCGCGATTGAAGACGAACGTGCCGTTGCCGCGATAGCCCGCCTTCACCGTGTAGATGAGGTCGATCAGCTTGTCGGCGGGGTTGCTGGCCGGAAATAGCCCATCGACGCCCGTCGTGATGTAGCCGATGTTCTCCCAGGCCCAGGAGCCGTTCGCGACCTTGGTGTAGTCGAGGAAGCCCTTCGGCTTGGCGCTGCCGTTGCCCGAGACGAACGCGGTGCCTTCCTGCTGAGCGAAGGTGTCGCGCACCTCCTCTGCGATCCACTCGTCGATGTTGACGGCGCTGTCGTCGAGCAGCGTCGCCGTCGCGGCCGGCATGGCGTAGAGCTCCATGGTCGGGAACGAGAGCTCGTCGAGCGTCGGGGTGGCCGTCTGGGTGCGCGAGGCCGTCTCGGCGACCCAGCCCGTGACGGGGCCGGTGATGGCGAACGGCTTCTTGTACACGGAGCCCGATACCTGCCGCACTGAGGCGATGGCGCGGATCGGCGAAATGTCCTTCAGGGCCGAGATGACGGCGCGCTCGGTTTCGTCCGGCACCAGGTAGCCGCCGTCGGCGCCGCTGTTGGTCGAGACAGCGAGCGCCTTGGCTTCGAGGCGCGACAGGTTCGCGGTTTCGCCTTTGCGCACGTAGTCGTTGAAGGCGCGCCGATGCTCGCGAACCGCGGCCGTCTCGATCGCGCCTGCGCCGCCGAGATGGGGCCGCTGCGCTTTCACCGCGAGCGTATCCGCCACGCGCTTGGTCTCGTCGAGCGCGCGGTCGAGGCGGGCAAGCTTGTCGTCGATCAGTGGATCGGAAGCCGAGCGGCGCTCCAGCTCGGACAGGCGATCATCGTTCGCGTCCTTGTAGGTCTCGAAGGCGCGCATGAATTCCTCGAACGCCGCGCCGACGTTGCCGCCGGATTTGGTTTCGAGGCTCTGCGGAATTTCAGTGTGGTCTGTCATGGATGCTTCCTTTGAACTGAGAATTGAGATCACTGCTTCGTGAGCGCGCGCGCCGCATTCCTGATGCGGATTGCGAGACGCGCCTCGTCCGTGGTGCCCAAGCTCGCATCCCGCAAAGCCTTGAGGCCGGCGAGGCCGCCGCGCAGCACCGCGCGAGCCTCGCTTCTCGTCAGCCCAGCATCCCGCGTGAGCCAGCGTTCGAATTCGCGTTCGGTCGGCGGGGCCGCCGAGAACGGTGTCTGTTTGGCCGACGTGATCCGCGCTTCCGGCAGCAGCGGAAAGGTCACGATCGAGATTTCCCAGAGGTCGATCTTTTCGAGGCGGCGCACGCCGGTCACGCGATCGCGCCTCGCACGCACCGCCTTGAACCCGATGGAGAGACCGTCCAGCGCGCCGGCCCGCATCAGCGCCATCACCTCGCGCGCCTTGGTGACGTCGCGCATCAGGCGGCCTTGTGCGTAGAGCCCGCGGCTGTCCTCCTGCAGCGTCGTCCAGACGCCGATCGGCTGGTTGGCGTCATGCTGATAGAGCAGCTTGACGCCGCGCGCGCCGCGTTGGGCCAGGCTTTCGCGGAAGGCGCCCGGTAGCACGACATCGCGGCCGAGATCCTCGCGGTTGAAGAGGCTCGCATAGCCCTCGAACGTGCCGTCGATGTCCGCCCGCTTGAAGTCGAGGGACGTGAACTTCACCTCGTGCACGGGCGGGATTTCCGACGCAGGCCATGCAATGCTCCGCTGTTCCCATGCGCGAATGGCCATGAGGTGTGGTCTCCAGGTTGTTGTCGTGTGTGGGTGCTGCGGACGTCGTTCGCGGCGGAAAAGCCCGAGCGGGCTCGGGCTTTCAAAGTGTATCGGCGCACTCAGTTCGGCGGATATTCCAGACGGTTTCTAATCATCATGAACATTGTCCGCGCCCCATGTGTTTTCAATGAAGCGATGCTTCGCATCACTTATCCGGCGATGCTTCGCATCGACGCCGACGGCCCGGGGCTTCTCATTCAGTCCGATTTTTGAGAATCAGCCTGCCAGCGCCGGCTCGTTTGTAGTACGCCGCGCGTCACGAACCAGAGCCAAGACCACTCGGGGTTACCACCGCCCGCCTCCAGCCACTCCGCGACAATCGCATCCGCGATCTCGTCTCTCGTCGTACCGTATTGGGTTTGCTCAGCCCATGCGAGCTTACCCATTTTTGCGTGACGCACGGGAACTGCGCCGACTTGCAGGAGGCGCAGCACGCAGAGGCGCACGAACTCGGCAAGATCGTCCCCTTCAAATCCGAAGCTTCGGCCACCAGGAACGATCTTCCACAACCCTTCGCCATCGCTGTCGATTTCGTCTGGAATCGTGACGATGTACTCGGCTGCAGTGTCGCCCACAGAACTTTTTTGCCGGACGTCAATCAAGGAAATGAATCCGCGCACCAGTTCGCAACAGCGGACTAACTCCGCTATCCACGATGTCTATCGTATAGCCATAAAACTCGCTGATGCGCACTCCGATTACAGTGTTGTCAGCTCGCAAATACCAAAGCCCCCTATAGTCGGGAGGCGTTTCCACTTCACTGGCGCCTATGGTGAGTTCTCGCAAAATCCTATCGAACTCTGGCCGGCTAACTGTGGTGGTATCCCTACCGATCCACGCAGTAGCGCTTCCCGTTGCATTCACCATCGCCTCCCACCTCACGTGAGCGCAGAGCGACACGGCCCGCGACGTTTGACTTCGATCGGTCGCTTCGCGAGCCGGGCGCCCGCCCTTTACGTACAACGATCGATGCGTCGCTTTCCGTCGCGGCGGAAGGCGGCGGTTCTTCGAGTGGCGTGTCATCGCGAAGCGATGCTCCGCATCGACGCCGACCGGCCTTCCATGCCCGCCTTCGGCAGGACGCGCTTCTCGTTCAGTGTCAGGAAGCTCACCTTCTCGTCATCGCGGAGCGATGCTCGCAAGCATCGCTATGGCGATGCTTCGCATCGACGCGCGCCCACAGCTCTTACTTGCCCGCCTTCGGCCGGACGCTTCTCGCGCTCGCTGGTCAGGGCTTCGATCCGGTCGAGGTCGGGGCGCAGATCGAGACTGGATGCGTAAGCGGGCCCCAACCACGACGACAGCGCGCGCGCCGTGCGCGTCACCAGCGGCAGAACCGTGGATCGCCAAAAGGCACGTCATCGCGAAGCGATGCGCCGCATCGACGGGCTTCCTGATAATTGGAAAACGTGTTGTCGCCCGGAATGCCGAGCAGCGTCATCGCGGAGCGATGCTTCGCATCGACGGGGCACGCCGAAGGCCAGCGCGATCTCGCGCGCGGCGCCGTTGCGCGCCTCGATGAAGTCCATGTCCTTGGGCGAGAGACTCAGCGGCTTCCAGTCGAGGCCGCCTTCGAGCAGCAAAGGGCGGCCGGCGCGGCGCGGGCCTTGGAAGCCCTCCTCAAGCTAGGCGACCTCGTCGTCGTTTTCCTCGTGGTACCACCACCGGTATCCGCGATCGTCGAGGACCTTTTCGCTTGCAGCCGTGCCAGTCTCGGTCAAGACGGCGTAGCTATAAACGAAAGGATCAGCAGTCCAATGAAGGTCGTCGACACCAAAAAAAAGCGAACCCAAAACCTCGGACACCATTGCACGGGATTGTGCGGCGTCGACCTCCACCAATCGCTGACCGGGCTCATTTTCAGGGGCCATGAGGATCAAGCCCTTACTAATCAGTTGGTCCACCGCGTCGCGAAAGACCGCCACCTCCGCGGGGCGACCCTGCGTTTCATCAATCACCGTGTTGAGGAGTGACACTAGTTCCCCTTGGCCGGCCTCTTCCAACTCCGCCAGAATGCGCAGTTGAAGCTCATCGTTCGAGATCGTGGCTCTTCTCACCTTTTTTTGTCAGGGATCGCCATGTGGGCACCTTCGTGTTTACCTACCCCTCGCCGATGCCTATAGTAGTAATTGTTTGCGCGTTTCTCCATCTGGTCGAGTTCCGGGGCGCTTCGACAGGTTTTTAGAGGACCGCCATCAGAATTTTAAATAATTCGCGAATTCCGTCTTCTTTGACGTAGTATTCTGAACCTGCATCATCCAACAGAACTTGCAAATCAGCTGGCTCCAACTCCGCAGCAACGATGCGGCCGACAAACTCTGACGCACCCTGTCGGATCGACGGCTCAAGACCATCGACAACACTCCGAAGCCACTCCTGCTCGTCAAAGGGGCGAGGTAGCTCCGCCTCATTGAGGCGGCGAACAAGCGTTTTGAACTCGCGAGAAACTTCCATGATCTACTCTTGGTTAGGTTTAGAGTTTATTGGGAACGCCCTAAATACCCTGTAACCTTTCTTTGATCGCTTATCGACCTCGATGTGAACGTATACCTCGTAAGTGGGCCGCATATACGGTTCCGCGTCCGCATCGGGACGAAACGCTTCCTTGCCGGTCACGTATCCGAACCTTTTTACGAATTCAGCCTCGTACTTCTCACCTTTGGCGACTTCCTGCACTGCGCTGGCATTGTCTTCGAGCACGCGATTCACAAAGTTGTTAGCATCTTCAATCGTCAAAAATGACCCTTGGCGTTTTCTTGCAACGGTGACAGTCGGCCCTACTATTCGGTCGCGCCTAACGATTGCCAGAAGCTCATCATCCGGCTGTGCTACGTGACGAGTTGTTGTGTGACCGCCGAGCCGACCATCTTCCTCTCTTAGGTCTACAGGCTCTTTGTCTGTCTCTCCGGCCTGCGCGACGCGAACATTCTCATCCCTCGACCTTCCGTCGCGGTCCGGAGCGCCGCCCGCGATGCTGCCGCTGCTTGAGCCGCCGCTGCTTCCGCCCCCTCTCCCTTCATCCACCCACTCGCCGCCATCGGAGGATCCGGCGGGAGCACGGGCCTGGTCGGGGCGATATTTACGCCCGCCTTCGGCAGGACATTTGCGCCCGCATTCGGCAGGATATTTCCGTACAACGATCGATGCGTCGCGTTCCGTCGCAGCGGGCGGTGGTTCTTCGAGTGGCGTGTAGCCGACCGCCGCGCGCTTCTCGTTCAGCGTCAGGAAGCTCACCTTCTCGACGCGCGCCCACAGGGCTTCGCGCTCGCTGGTCAGCGCCTCGATCCGGTCGAGGTCGGGGCGCAGATCGAGACTGGATGCGAAAGCGGGCCCCAACCACGACGACAGCGCGCGCGCCGTGCGCGTCACCAGCGGCAGAACCGTGGATCGCCAAAAGGCACGTCATCGCGAAGCGATGCTCCGCATCGACGGGCCTCCTGATAATTGGAAAACGTGTTGTCGCCCGGGATGCCGAGCAGCGTCATCGCGGAGCGATGCTTCGCATCGACGGGGGCACGCCGAAGGCCAGCGCGATCTCGCGCGCGGAGCCGTTGCGCGCCTCGATGAAGTCCATGTCCTTGGGCGAAAGCGAGAGTGGCTTCCAGCCCTCAATATTCCGTTTCGCTTACCTTCTCGAACCGATCTGCGTTCTTTCCGAGCAACTGAAGCACGGAAGATGCGGCTTCCGGACCATTAAACAGAAGTGCTATTTTCCAGTCAGGCAAATCTCCGATGACCGGCTCGTCGTCATATATATCGACATTATTGATCAGCTTAAGTTCCTCACCGTCGCTTGTCTCGAACAAGTAGTAGTCACCGCCCCAATAGGAACTTTCGCGAGGCTCAGCTTCGAGCCCCGTGGTCTTCTCGACCCAGGAGCGCGCTTCTTCGAGATCCTGCGCCTTCACTGAATATTTGACGCTGATAGCCATGCTGTCCGTTCTTTCTCACGGTAAATCCATATAGGGACTGTGTCGCCTCAGTGATTCTCTAGAATCGTAAATCATCACCCCGATTTTTCGACCCGCCTTCCTCCGCAACTCACTTGCAAAATCCTCCAATCCTAACTCTCCGAGTTTTTCAGGCTCGATCGACTTCGTTCGCGTTCCACCGCTACGGAGTTCAACCCCTGCATCGCGGGCCCTCCGCAGAAGAGAAGGGCTCACGATTGCCAAGTCGAAGTCGCTTGTCCGCTTGGAGTCAAACACCTCGCCGGTTGTATATTTATACCCTGTCACGGCGCTGCCCTCAATGAAGGGCTCCGCATCCCGATGACCGGCGGCGCTGAGACGATCCCAAGCAGTTCGCCCAAAGTCTTGAAACTCTCTATGGGAAACGAACCCGTGCGGAATGCCACGTTGCAATACCGTTATACGGGCCTCAGCCTCCTGGGCTTCCATTCTTAAGCCGCGGATCACACCATGAATGTCGGCGCTCGGCTCGGTGCTTCGAGCGCTCGGCAACGGCTTCCAATCCGGGTCGAGTTCACGCGCGCGTTTTTGGGCTTCGTCGACACGCCTCAGCGCGCTCTCAACCTCGCCGGCCAAGCTCTCGTGAAGAGTGTAGTTGCGGCCTCTTACATTTATCGTCCGCGCCGGACCCAAAGGCCTTCTTGCCTGCGCGACCTGGACTGGTTCGTCGCCGCTGAACAGGCCCTCGTCGGCATCGGTACGCGTCTCGCCTTCGGCGCGCGCCACGCGAACAGGCTTCGATGACCTTCCGCTTCCGCCAGTTGCTCTGCCGCCGCTTCCACCCCCTCTCCCCTCATCGACCCATTCGCCGCCGTCGGAGGAGCCGGCGGGGGCGCGGGCTTGGTCTGATCTATATTTGCTTGCCTCCGGCAAGACGCGATATTTCCGTACAACGATCGATGCGTCGCCTTCCGTCGCGGCGGGCGGTGGTTCTTCGAGTGGCGTGTAGCCGACCGCCGCGCGCTTCTCGTTCAGCGTCAGGAAGCTCACCTTCTCGATACGGGCCCACAGGGCTTCGCGCTCGCTGGTCAGCGCTTCGATCCGGTCGAGGTCGGGGCGCAGATCGAGACTGGATGCGTAAGCGGGCCCCAACCACGACGACAGCGCGCGCGCCGTGCGCGTCACCAGCGGCAGAACCGTGGAGCGCCAAAAGGCCCGCTGGGCTTCCTGATAATTGGAAAACGTGTTGTCGCCCGGGATGCCGAGCAGCATCGGAGGCACGCCGAACGCCAGCGCGATCTCGCGCGCGGCGCCGTTGCGCGCCTCGATGAAGTCCATGTCCTTGGGCGAGAGACTCAGCGGCTTCCAGTCGAGCCCGCCTTCGAGCAGCAGCGGACGGCCGGCGCGGCGCGGGCCCTGGAAGCCCTCCTCAAGCTCGACCTTCAGGCGCTCGAACTGCTCCGGCGTCATGCGCCCGTCGGCGCCGCCGTAGACGAGCGCGCCGGAGGGACGCGCGGAATTGTCGAGCAGCGCCTTGTTCCAGCGGCCCGCCGTGTTGTGGATGTCGATGGCCTGCGCGGCGGCCTCGATGGGGCTCATGCCGTAGTGGTCGTTGGCGGGATGGAAGAGGCGCACGTGCAGGATCGGGCGGACGCCCGGCGCGGGCTCCTCCTCGAAGCGGATCGTGCGTCCGGCGCAGGTGTATTCGTAGGCCTCGGGCCAGCCCTCGGCGCCGGGCACCACCTTCATGCGGTCGGGGCGCAGCGCGTGCAGCTCGCGGATGCGGCCGTCGAGCGCGACCGCTTCCACGTAGGCGTTGCCGGCGACGAGCAGATAGCCGTACCAGGCTTCGAGAAAGTCGGCGCCGGTCTGGTCGAGGCTCGGCCGGGCGATGAGATCGAGCAGCGGGTGATGCTCGTGCTCGTCGTCGCGTTCATAAAGCAGCAGCGGCACGGAGGCGGCGGCCTCGGCGATCATGCGCACGGAGCGGTAGACGATGGCGTTCTGCATGAAGCCTTCGCGGGCGAAGGCCTCGTAGTCGCGCGGCGTCCAGACGGGCCGCCCGAGCGTTTCGAGCAGGATCAACGGACCGGTGGCGCTGGCTTTCACCTGTTCGGCAACAGCGGCGTGCGAGACAGCAGCAGGCGTCGCCGGGCGTGGCCATAGGCCCGCCAGCGTCTCAAGGATACGCGGCATGCAGGGGTCCTTCGTGAAGGCGGGAGTAGGCAGTTAGGCAGTCGGCAGTCGTGCTAGGTCAAGCGATCTGTCCGGCTCTCACTGCCTCACTGCCGACTGCCTTACTGCCTCTTGTCAGAGTTGCCGGATGGAGGGCGAGGCACCGCGGTCGAGCATCAGATCGGTAATGGCCCAGACCAGCGCGTCGACGCGATCGGGGCTGCGGCCGCGTGAGAGTCCGTCGGCGCCGAAGGCGAGCATCTGTTCCTCCAGCGTCGTATGCAGGCCGACATGCGCGATCCGGCCTTCGGCATAGAGTGCGGCGACCGGCTCGGCGCGCAGCCACTTGCCGCGCGTGGCGCGCACGGTGCGCACCGCGACCGTCTCGTCGATCTGGCGAAGGATGGCGATGACGAGATCGCCGCCCTGGTTGACCTCGGCCACGACGCGATCGGCCATGAACTCCTGATAGGCGCGCACGGCGGCGCGCGCCCAGACATGCGGCTCGCGGCCCTGCAGCGACCGGTCGGCCGCAACGTAGGCGCGCCCATCGGCGCCGAGCCCCGCAACAACAATCCCGCACGCATCCGAGTTGGCGGTCGCGGTCACGGGCGGATCGACAGCGACGACGATGCTCGTCAGCTCCGGGCATTCCTTGACGCGATGACGTTCGATCCAATCACGCCGCCACAGGCTGCCGGATTGCTCGTCGACGATCTCGCCGAGCAATTCCTGGCGTCCAAGCGCCGTGCCGGCATAGCGCCGCTCCATCTCGGCAATAAAGGCCGGCGCGAGGTGGGCCGCGTTGGCTGTGGTGGCCGCCCGCGTGATGACAGTCGCCGGGTCGTCCATGATCGCCTTCAGCATCGGCAGCGGGCGCGGCGTGGTCGTCACCGCGATCGACGGCGACGTGCCGAGGCGCATGCCGAACTGAAGCATGTCCCAGGTTTCCTCCGGGCGCCGCCATTTGGCGAGTTCATCGCACCACGCGGCATCGAACTGAGGGCCACGCAAACTGTCCGGGTCCTCGGCGGAAAACATCTGCGCGATGGCGCCGTTCGGCCAGACGAGCTGCGCCTTCGAAATCTCGAGCTCGGGGCGCTCGCCGTCAGCATGAATGGCGAGAAGGCCCGAGACGCCGTCGATCATCACGCGCCGCACGTCGCCCAGCGTTTCGCCGATCAGCGCAATACGCCGCGCAGGCTCACGTCCGAGCGGGGCGATGCCGAGCGCCTTGGCGCGCACCCATTCGGCGCCTGCCCGCGTCTTGCCCGCGCCGCGTCCGCCGAGGATCAGCCAGACGCGCCAGTCACCGCCCTCCGCAGTCGCGCGCGGCGGGAGCTGGTCGTCGCGCGCCCAGACCTGCCAGTCGGCGAGAATGAAAGTGAGCGTCTCAAGATCCAGCCCCGCCAGCACCTCGGGCAGCCGGCCCGACGCCGCCGAGGCGTTCAAGACGTTCCGCAATCTCGCGGCGCATGCGCTCCGCATCGGCTCCGGCCGCGCTTCTGGCGCGGCTTGCTCCCCGGTCTGATTCCAATTCAGCGACGGCCTCCGTGACCTTCTCGAAGTTGTTGATGAGGGTCGCGAGGGCGCGGCTTTCGCGCTCCTCGTCCTGGGCCGAACGGTCCTCACCGCTCGCCATGCGTTTCTCCATATGCTCGAGCTTCACTGTGATGGCGCGATAGAGCCGTGCGATGACGGCTCTCTGCGCCGTGCGGTTCGGAAGCCGCCCGCTCTGTTTTGCGGTGGCGGGCTTTGCGGCGCCGGCGGGCCCACGGCGCGGCGAACGTGCGCGGCCCTCACCTGCAGGATGTGCAGGCGGCCGCGTCCAACCTTCCTTCTTGGCTTTGATCCCGATGCGTTGCGGCGTCAGGCCGAACCGGGCGGCGATGTCCTTCAGCGGCACCGACCCGTCGACATACGCGAGGCGCACCTCGGCCCACGTTTCGTCGCCGACCTGCATGCCGCCGCCACACCGCTAAGTCTCGGTTTATTTCAAGAGAAAACGCCGAAGCGCAAGATCGAGGGGCCATACTGGCAAGTGCTCAGCGCGCTTTCGTCACCGGCACAATTCCGACCATACGAAAATACTACAGAACGACCGCAACGCTGTCAAACGTATTTTAGGTTGTTCTTCACGTTTTCTCCGCATTCGTGATTATAAGCTGCATATTACTTACGTCACTCAACAGATCAGAATAGATCATGGTTTTGCAGCGGGGATATCTTTCCTGGCTCCTTCCCAAAAACCCGTGCGAATCCAAGCATCCGGTTCGCCGGCGAGCGACGCTCCGCCTTCCGGTGGACGCATAAATAACCATAATGCCCTGGCGAAGATTTGAGTCCGCCGCTGTGCCAAGGCCTGCGGCGCTCATGGTGTTTGGTCCGGCGTGTTTGGTCCGGTGTGATGGATCGCCGAGACGTCGGATGCGCGAGATGGGGCGGCAGGTTTGAGCGACTGGTTCTTCAAACGCGGACGGCGCGACGGCATCGACTGGATGGCGCTCGACTCGCGCCTCGATTCCTCGGTCTCCGAGTTCTGGTCGCGCGCCAAGGATATCTGGGACGCGGGCTCCAGCTTCTTCGCGCGTTTCAAGCTCACCGGCGGAAAGCGCCTCGTGACCGAAGCGGCGTCGGAAGGCTTCACGCTCGCGGTCGGCGGCTTTTTCGTTCTCTACGCGCTCGCGCTGCCGGCTTTCCTCGATTTCGACGAGGGGCGCTTCCTGACGGGCCAGTACAGCGTGAAGTTTCTCGATGCGGGCGGCAACGAGATCGGCCAGCGCGGCATCCTGCATAACGACGCGGTGCCGCTCGAGGAGATTCCCGACTCTGTCATCAAGGCCACGCTCGCGACGGAAGACCGCCGCTTCTTCGAACATTTCGGTATCGACGTGCTCGGCACGGCGCGCGCGCTCGTAGAGAACCTGCGCGCCAACGACGTGGTGCAGGGCGGCTCGTCGCTTTCCCAGCAGCTCGCCAAGAACCTCTTCCTCTCGTCCGAGCGCTCGCTCGACCGCAAGATCAAGGAGGCGTTCCTCGCGCTCCTGCTCGAAACCCGCTTCACCAAGCGGGAGATCCTGAAGCTTTATCTGGACCGCGCCTATCTCGGCGGCGGCGCGTTCGGCGTCGAGGCGGCCTCTCAATTCTACTTCGGCAAATCGGTGCGCGAAGTGAACCTCGCCGAGGCGGCGCTGATGGCCGGCCTCTACAAAGCGCCCACGAAGTATGCGCCGCACATCAATCTGCCGGCCTCGCGCGCGCGCACCAACGAGGTGCTGCAGAACCTGATCGAAGCCGGCTTCTACACGACGGCGCAGGTCCACGAAGCACGCCTGCATCCCGCGCAGATCGTCGAGACGCGCGCGACCACCAGCCCGGACTGGTTCCTCGATTGGGCTTTCGAGGAAGTGCAGCGGCTCACGGAAGGCAAGAACCAGTACGTTCTGACCGCGCGCACCACCGTTGACCTTGCGATGCAGAAGCAGGCCGACGAAGCGCTCGTCACATTCCTCAAGCAGCGCGGCCGCAGCCTCCGCATCAACTCCGGCGCTCTCGTCGCCATGGAACCGGACGGAGCGGTACGCGCGCTTGTCGGCGGGCCGGACTACGGTGAAAGCCAGTTCAACCGCGCCACGCATGCGCGCCGCCAGCCGGGCTCGTCGTTCAAGATTTACGTCTATGCCGCCGCGCTCGAGAACGGCTACAAGCCGGACACGGTCGTGCGCGACGCCTCGCGCTCGTGCGGCCGGTGGCACCCCCAGAACTATGGCGGCAGTCATGGCGGCGGCGGACGCATGCCGCTCTGGATGGCGCTCGCCAAATCGCTCAACACCGTTGCCGCCGAACTCTCGTTCGCCGTCGGACGCGAGAAGGTGATCGAACTCACGCAACGGCTCGGGATCACCGGCATCCGCAAGTCCTGCTCGATGGCACTCGGCGACTACGGCATCACGCCGCTCGAACATACGGGCGGCTTGGCGACGTTCGTCAACGGCGGCAAGAGTGCGCGTCCGTTCGGGATCCTCGACGTCGTCAACTCGCGCGGCGAAATGGTCTACAGCCGCGAGCGGGACGAGCCCGAGCCTGCGCAGATCGTGCCGTTGAACGTGGCTGAGGGCATGAACCAGATGATGCGGCGCGTGGTTACCGACGGCACCGCACAGCAAGCCTCACTCGACTTCACCAACGTCATCGGCAAAACCGGAACGAGCTCCGGTCCGAAGGACGTCTGGTTCGTCGGCGCGACCGGCAAATACGTCGGGTCGGTCTGGCTCGGCAACGATGACAACCGGCCGATGGCCGGCGGCAATACGGGCGGCCACCTCGCCGCGCCGCTCTGGCATTCGTTCATGTCCGTCGCGCATCGCGATATGAACATCCCCAACATCCCCGGCCTCGAACCGCATCCGGTGCAAGCCGCCGAGGCGCAGCGGATCGCCGAATTCAAGCGGGCGAACCCAACCGCGGCCGCCGATGCGGACGGCTCGAAGACCGTTTCGCCGACGATGACCGCCCAAGCGCGGGATGCGTTGAAGCGGATCACCACCGCTTTGCGCAAAGCCGCCGGCGTCGCCGAGCCCACCACCACCCCGCAGCCGACGCCGATCGATGGCCGGCCGGCGGCCCCCGGCGTGACTCCGCGCGGCAACCGCGCCGAACGCGCGCCGCCGCTCGGCTCCTCTTCGGCTCTCGCCTCTCAATCCGGCGCGCCGTTTCCGCCCTCACCCGCCGGCATCCCCTGATCCATGACAACCTCCACCTTGCGCTCCCGCATCACGCTCAACGCCCTCTCCTTCGCGCTGCACCGGCTGCGCAAGCGCGTCGCGATGATGGTCGCCTATACGACGGATTGGGCCCTCTTCATCGGGGTCGTGCTGATCCTCGGTCTCGGCTCGAGCTGGTACATGGTCGAGCGCGGCTCTTCGCTCACGACCGTCACCGTGGGGCCCTGGGTGTCCTGGGTGTCGGCGGGACGGCCGGACGCCGATCCCTACACGCGCGCCAACGCCGCGCGTCTCGGCATCATGCCGCTCAGCACCGCCGTGTCGCAGACCTACGTCGCGCGCGTGGACGATGAAGGGCGCGCGCTGCATTCCTCCTGCCACTATGAAGTCGAAGGCCAGGAAGCCGCCGGCTTCTGGTGGAGCCTCGCCGTGTTCGACGCGCAGGGCCAATTGATCCCGAACACGCTCGACCGTTTCGCTTTCACCAGCGATACGGTCGCCGTCAATTCCGACGGCAGCTACGTCGTGAAGCTTTCACGCGACGCCAATCCGGGCAACTGGCTTCCCGTCGGCGGCGCGGGCAAGCTCGTGCTGGTCCTTACGGTCATCGACCTCGACACGCGCACCATTTCGCAGGATGACGACATGGACCAACTTGCTCCGGCCATCGTGCGGAAGGCGTGCTAGTGTGATGATCGAGAAATTCGCCCCATCATGCAGCCAGGTTCCGAGCGAATTTCTCGATCTGAATCACACTAGCGAGTCCATGATTTCTACTGTCCTTTTAGATTCCGAAGTTCGCTCCCGCGTTCGCTGTCAGCACCGGCGAACTTCGGAATCAGGACACTAGCGATGCTGAAGCGCCTCTGGACCCGGATCACGTCGATCAATGTGCCGCTGGCCGCCGCCGCGGTGTTCGCGAGCGGCATCCTGCACATCCTGGCGACGCTCGCGACGCCGATGCTGACGCCGACCTCGGCTTACGGGCGGATGGCGGGTGAGTTGCCCCAAAACTCCATGCAGCTTCTGCCCGACATCATGCCGGACTCGCAGCCGTTGCCATTCATGTCGTCCGATGCGCGCTATGCGATGTGCCGTTTCGACAGCACGGACGGCGCCGTCAGCATCACTGCCGTGCTTCCCGAACCAGGTTGGGTGCTCGCTCTCTATTCGCCGTCGGGAGCCAACTTCTTCACGTCGGTGGCGGGACCGGGCCGCAGGCCCGAGGTCGCGCTGCAGATCGTGCCGGGGCAGGACGCGTGGCGCGCCGGAGTTCAGCCCGATGCGAGCGTCGACGGCTCAGCACTCACACTGCATGCCAATGAGGGGCTCGCCGTGATCCGCGCGCCGGATCGCGGAGAGGCCTACAGCACACGCGCCATCGCTCAGCTCAAGCGCGCGAAATGTCAGTATCGACGGACCGCTTCGCGGTAATCAGTCTTCGAAATCGAGGTGATCGCGCTGACGCGACCGGCGGCGTGTTCTGCCGCGCGACGTCTCCTCGATCGATCGCTCGTAACGCACTCCCGGAAACAGCACGATTTCCGCAGACCCCTGCGGGGCCGCACTCGTCGGCCGAGCGTGCAGCCCGACCCGTTTGAATTCCACGACACTCGCCATCGCTTGCGGCTCCCTCAAGCCTGCCTTCCGTTCGCGGTTCACGCCCGGCGAACGACGGGAACATGCACGCCTTGCAGTGCCATCACTTCGCTGCTGCTTTGGTTAATGAAAGGTTAATTGTCCGCGGTCTGCGCGCTCAGGCGCGGCGCAGCGTGTCCGGCAGAACACGCTTCTGGCGCGCGTAGGCTTTGGAGGCGTGCGCAGGTTTGGTGCGGGCTGCTACTCTTCAGACAGCCAGCCTTCGAGGCCATGCGACCCATCGCGTCCCTCGACCTCGATGATCCAAAGATCCGGGTCGGTGCGGTGCTCGCGCTCGAGATAGGTGTCGACTTCGACGTCAGCGCGGCGCTCGCCTTTCAGGAATGGCACCCAGCGCCGGTCGGTCTCGGTGCCGGAGAGCCCCGTCGGCGCAGGCCCGAAGAGCGTTGACGTGCCGTCGAGACGATTGATGCGAATGTAGATCGCGCCCGCGTCGTCATCGCCATGACGCACGATATAGGCCGGCTGGCCGCTGGCCGACATCCGGCGCACGTAAGCCTTGACCCAGATTTCGGACTTGAGCCGCATTCTACCCATTCATGTTCAGCTGACAGTGGGGGTCGCCGACAGCGCGTCGCCGGACGACGCTGTATAGGCTTTTAGAGCGGCGCGCGTCCTAAATGCTGCGCGGGGCGCTTGTTTAGTGCTGCGCAGTACGCTCTGCAGCGCGCAGGGCATCCCCGGCAAGGCTCGCCAGTTTGGCCAGCAGTTCGCCCGAGATCCGCCCCGTGTCTTTCAATTTCCGGTCCAGCTCGAACTTCCGGATCGCACGTCTCGTCGCGTCGTTCAAGCGTCCGTCGGGAAGCGTGGTCAGGTACCCGAGCTGGCGGAAGGCACTTTGCACGGCACGGATCACCTGCTCGGCCTCGGGGCCGGGAGCCTGCTTGTCGCCACCGCCGGACGCGCCCGCATCGGCCGAGCCGAGCACGAGGTGCTGCAACAGAGCCGGGCGCGGCTCGCCCGTCAGCGGCAATCCCGCGTCGGCCTCATAGGCCATGATCGCGCCGCGCGTCACAAGGCCTGCCACGCCGTCGACGGCGCCGGCCTCGTAACCTTTTTCCTTGAGTTCACGCTGGATGGCGCGCGTCAGATCGGTCTTGTCGGCCGCCTCGGGCAGCGGCTTGACCGCGCCGGTCTCGATCGGCGGCACGATGGCGGAGCGCGTGAGCGCCGGATCGGCCGCGGCGACGCCTGGTCCGGATTGCTGCTGGGTGCGGGCACGGCTCTGCTCGAGACCCGCCATGCGGCCCGGCGGCTGCAGCACGAACAGGTTCGTCAGCATCGCCCCGGTGAGGACTGCGAAAAGCAGGAACGAGAACCTCACTGTCAGCGGTGTCATGTGCTGGTCCGGCCTGCTCTTCGTCTTACCCCCGGGAAGGCACGAGTATCGTGGCGCGGCTGTTAAGATCGCGTTAATAGTTGCGCAAAATGCGGGGTGCGTCGTCCCGGTCAAGCTATTGTTTTTACTTCGATTAATTGACGACCTACGGAGGTGACGGCTTTTCCGCGCCCGAATTGTACCCCGCTTTTGTACCCCGAATTGTACCCTTCCAGTATTCCGCCGCCTCCGTCAGCCACCTCCGAAACGTATCTCCGCGTGATACATTCTTGTTGACGCCACCCCTTTGTATCGCGTAACGATACAAAAAAAGGGGGCGCACGAAACGGCCCGCATCGTCGCAAGCGGCAAGTCCCCAGGGAAAGGCTTCCCGCCCGATCTCGTCAAGGCTGCGGTTCGCAAGTTGACCCAGCTCGACAACGCGACATCACTAGACGATCTCAGGTCGCCTCCGGGCAACCGCGTGGAGGCCCTTTACCGGGATCGGGCCAACATTCGATCCGGATCAACGATCAATGGCGCGTCTGTTTCATCTGGACCGCCGCCGGTCCGGAACAAGTTGAAATCGCCGACTACCACTGAGGAGAAAAGACATGGCACTTCCCGTCCTGCCGCCGGTCCATCCCGGCGAAATACTCCGCGAGGAATATCTTGTCCCGCTCAAGATGAGCCCTGGCGCACTAGCCAAGCGGCTCAATGTTCCGCGCACGCGGATCGAGCGCCTAGTTGCCGAGAAGACGCCAGTCACGCCGGACACGGCGCTCCGACTGGCGAAATTCTTCGAAACGTCCCCCGCGTTCTGGATGAACATGCAGACATCATACGATCTCAAGATTGAGGCGAAGGCGAAGAAGCAGGAGATTGCCCGGATCAAGGCGCGGGAGGCGGCCTAACCATGACCGTCCATGACGAGGACTACGTTCGCGAGATCATTGCGGCGGCGCAGAAAGCCGGAGGGAATTCCAGCGATTGACGCGCGAGGATGTTCGCGCCGGATACGGCCAAGAAGTGGAGGAGGCGAACCGCGCAGTGCTCGCCGCGTGGCGAGACGATTACAATCGCGTGCGACCGCATTAGGCGCTCGCCGGAGGAGTTCTGCAACCACCTAGTCCTTGGCGCAGCGACCGGCTACGGGCAAAACATTATGACCTGCTCCCGAAAAACGGCCCAGTTTGATTTAGAGAATTCCGTGATCTGAGGCTTGGCCGAGGAGCAGGAGTTTTCAATGAAGGCATCGAAGTTCACCGAGAGCCAGATCGCGTTCGTCCTGAAGCAGGGCGAGGAAGGCACGGCGCTTGCCGAGATCTGCCGGAAGGCCGGGATCAGCCAGGCGACGTACTTCAACTGGAAGAAGAAGTTCGGCGGTCTATTGCCGAGCGAGGTGAAGCGGCTTCGCCAGCTCGAGGAAGAGAACAATCGGCTGAAACGGATCGTCGCTGACTTGTCCTTGGACAAGGAGATGCTTCAGGACGTCATCCGCCGAAAGCTCTAAGGCCTGTTCGCCGCCGCCTGCTCATTGATCATCTTCGGGGCACCTGGCGCGTGAGCATCCGCCGCGCGTGCGGAGTTCTTGAATCCGATCCGAAGATGTACCGGTACAAGAGCCGTCGGGGCGATCAGGCCGCGTTGAAGAAGCGGATCAAGGGCATTGCGGAGACGCGGGTTCGCTATGGCCACCGGCGCATACACGTTCTGTTGCGACGAGAAGGTTGACTCATCAATGAGAAGCGCGTGCACCGCCTGTATCGCTAAATGGGCCTGCAACTACGCAACAAATCGCCGAAGCGGCGCGTGAAGGCCAAGCTTCGGGACGACCGGCAGGCAGCGACGGGAAGCAATGAGGTGTGGGCGATGGACTTCGTACACGACCAGACCGCGATGGGGAGCAAGATCCGCATCTTGACCATCGTGGACACGTTCACGCGGTTCTCGCCGGCGGTCGAACCAAGGTTCAGGTTCCGGGGCAGCGACGTGGTTGAGACGCTGGAGCGTGTCGGCAAATGATACGTTTGCCGAAGGTCATCCGCGTCGATCGGGGCAGTGAGTTCGTGTCTCGCGATCTGGATCTCTGGGCCTACCAGCGGGGCGTGACACTTGACTTGTCGCGGCCCGGCAAGCCAACGGACTACGCGTTCATCGAGTCGTTCAATGGGAAGTTCAGATCCGAGTGCCTCAACGCACACTGGTTCATGTGCCTTGCCGATGCACAGGAGAAGTGCGAGGCTTGGCGTAGAGACTACAATGAGGTTCGCCCTCACAGCGCGATCGGCAACAAAGCGCCGGCAACGCTCGTCGCACGGTCAGCGGCGCACGCACGCAGACCGGAACATGCCGGAAAATCTAGTTCTGGCTGAGCCCACGTTGGGGAGCGGTTCAACTAACCCAGGACTCTCCCTCTGAGTGGAGGATAGAAGGGGCTCAGGTCACTATCATTGATGCAAAGACTGGCGACGGGCGGGAAGTATCTCAACCGCTCTCGGCAACATAGTTTCATCCGCGATAAAGTTAATCAACCAGTAGATCGCTTGCCGGAGGTCGGCGAAGTATTCGGCGCGCAATCAGCGGAAGGATGAGCTAGATCCTTGAATAGCCGCACGCCAAATTCGCTCGAATTCATCCCTCGTCGTGCACGCCGCCTGAAATTGCGAGTCCTCATTTATTTCATCGATTTCCGGAAGGGGTTCAATGCTAAGTTGTGTGGATCCGACTGATGATTCAGCATCCGCATAGCCCAGCACATCATTGCGAAACACATCTACTTTTCGCGTTTCCCAGCGAGCGTCGTTAAGTTCGCTCCAAAGTTCAATGGGATCTTCAGCGCTATTGTGAATCCACTTGACCCTAATATACCGCATCAGTTTGCCCCATACCCGACTAGCCTGTCGCCCACGAAGAGAGGCATTACGTTAGGCAAAACATACACGTGCGGCCGACCAAGAACAACGGGGAGCCCATCAACATTTATGGCGACGTAGTGAGTGAATCTACGGCCTTGAAATGGGTTATCGATAAATAATCGAGATAGTTGGGCCGGTGTTTTCGTTCCCGGCGGGATATCCGTGAGGTATTGCCCGTCACCGTATCTAACATCATTTGGGTTATTAGCTTTGAGTGAGGGGTTTAAATAGCCAGTTTCTACAATTAGGCGCATTGAGCGCTCCGTAGTGTAATGGAATAATGTCAGCGGCTTCTGAAGTTCATCATCTGGACTTCCGAACAAGCCCAACCCCAATGCAACCGCAAACGCGTCAACGGCGAGCTGGCCCAGGGGCGGCGCGCATGGGATACAATAAGCCAATCGATTTGATAGATTTGCCCCACCGGCCAGACTACCAGGAGTGCTTCCTGCGAAGCTTGCCCCAGAATAGGCGAACGGAGCGCTCCAGCTAGAGCCCGGGCTCCCCAAGACATTTCCGGCACCAGGGCCGCCCGCACCTGGGACGCCGTAGAAGCCAACTGAACCATTGTTGCGACCGCGGCGAGGATTCGACGTTGCGTTCGGAGCTGCCGACGCAGTTACCTCAAGCGCGGGCAGCTCAATAGTACAATTCTGGTTTGGTAGGCAGTTGTTGAACCACCCAGTTGGATCTATCCCGTTGAGGGGTGTATTGCGGACGTAGCTGTACCGGTTCCATGACTGGCTGTCCGTGGAGTTGGCGACGAAGATGTCCGCGCTTGTAAAGCGGCCGACATATGGATCATAGATGCGCCCATTCATGTGAACGAGCGCAACGTCGGCAAGCATCTCATGACCGGTATAACCGCGCGTTACCTGGCTCGTTAGGCTGCCTGCAGGATCGTCGCTACCGTCGATAAGCCGTCGCTTGCCCCAGCTGTCGTAAGCGATCCTCTCGGCCACTGCTCCGTTCTCGTCGGTGATGGCAGTGATTGAGCCCAAATGGTCAGCATGGAAGTATCGCGTAAGCGTTGGCTCGTCAGTGCGCTCAATTACGACTCCTATCAATTCGCCGCCCGCACGCAGATAGTTGCTCCACTGGACCGTTCCACCAGTGCCGAGGAAGCGCTCCGCCCGCACACCGCTGCCGCCCATATCGGAGAGATAGAGCGTTGTGCCACCTGGTCCCGTCTGCTCATAGCGCTGATAGTCAGGATCATGCTTGAAATTGAGCGTCGTCGTACCGCGAGTGATGCTTTCAGCCGCGTTGTATGAAGTAAACGAGATCGTGCGACCAGCCCCTGATGTTTGGTTGCCGTTCGCATCGTAGGTGAAGGTTGTATTGAGGTTGCTACCGCTGATGCTCGTCACTGCGTGAGAACGCGGAGAGCCGGGCGTCGGATAGTAATAGGTTCCGACATCGGACTTGGACAAGAGATTGCCAGTGACACTATAGAGGAATGTCTTCACTAACGGCGACGGACTGAGGTTCACCGTCGATTGCACCAGGCGGTTGAGCGCATCGTAGGTGAAGCTCTCGGCCATTGCGCTGTTGGCGTCGCTACGTGTGAGTAGCTGGCCGAGCATATCGTAGGAATAATTGAAATTCTGCACTGATCCGGAAGTGCCTGTCTCGATCTTGGTCAGGCGCTCCGTATAGGGGTCAAAACTTCGCCATGTGGCAATGCCGTTGCCCGCCGTCTGTTCCTTTAGCTGCCCCGATGCATCCCAGGCATTCGCCGTCCAATAAACCTGACCAGAGGCGCTGTTTGAGAGCTGCGTCTGATAACCGTAGATGTTATAGGCATAGGCAATTGCAAGGCCGGACGGATAACCTACTGCGTTGACACGGCTGGCGCCGTCGTAGCCGGTAGTGAACGTGTGCGCGACACCATCAATCGTTACCAAAGCCTGGCTGGGCCGGCCGAGCGCATCATAGCTATGAGCACGTTGGTAGCCACTGTTTGTACTGGCGGTGGCGAGTTTTCCGACGCCTTTTGACGCGGTGTCGTAAGTCCATGTCGAAACTAAATCCGGTGAAACATGTTGCGTCAGGCGGCCAAGCAGATCGAAGGTGTAGCTCGTCACCTGCCCCTTGGCGTCGGTCTGAGTTTTCAGTTGACCAAGAGCATCGTATGTAAACGTCCAGAGGCCCATGTCAGGATCGGTGTCGGCGATTTTGCGCCCGCGCTGATCGTAGCTGAATCTCGATGAATTGCCGGCCTGGTCCCTTACTTGCGTGACGTTCCCGAACGGATCGTACGCGTAGGTCGTCGTCTGATTCCCAGCATCCTTAACCGAAACCGATTGGCCTAGGCTGTTCCGCACTAGAGTTTGCGTCTGCCCTAGAGCGTTCGTTACAGAGGAGGTGAGCCCCTGGTAAACGCGAGTAGTCGTACCGCTGTCGGGTGCGGTCTGCACAAGCGGACGATCCAACACATCATAAGTCGATGTTGTCCACCGCGGTGTTCCGCCGGACACAAAGTACGGCTGGCTCACCTTGGCCACACGCCCGAGTGCGTCGTACTGGGTAGCTTGACGCGTGAGACTACCGTCGAAACCCTGGGTATCCGACGCGATCACGCGTTCCAACTGATCAAAATACGTCGTCGCGACCGGGCCGATCTGCGTACTCCCGTTCGCAGCAAGTAGCGTGGTTCGCACCAAGTAGGCCGCGCCTGTCGGGCAGCTCGCAGTACCGTCTCCCGTCCCGTTGCAGTATTGATAGATCCAAGTCGTACGGGTGCCGTCGAAGCGCACCTCAAGCACTTTGCGGCCAAACCCGTCGTAGCTCCAAGTTGTCGTTAAGCCGTTGGGGCCGGTGTGGCTCAATGGCAAGCCGGTCCGCGCATCATACTGCCAGCTCTCGCTATGTCCCAGTGCGTTAGCCGCGCCCGTCGCAAACTGACCGCGTGTATCGTAGCTTGTCGTGGAGCTGCGAGGGGTGATCCCCGCTCCGCTTATCGTTGTCACTACTCGATTGCCGAACGCGTCGTAGACATAATCTGTCTGCTGACGCAGCGAGGTCTGGTCCGGCTCGACGACTTCCCGCGTCAGCAACCCCGAATCCGCGTCATAATAAAATAATGCCTTGCGTATTGCTGTCGTCTGCGCGGCACTCGGGCATGACAGTCCGAATGGAATAACAAGAGCAAAAACGATCCAGAATCCCCACCGATGCTTCGCCATGTCGCCCCCGACATATTTTTGTAAAACTACGCCGCGGATTCGCGTCGTCGCGCCTTGTTGAAACTCTATTGACACACGTATTTCTTATATCTGGTGCCCGTAAATATAGACCCACATGTCGTGTCGCGGGAATTCGTCTGGCACATTGCTCCTATCGTGCATGGGGTTGTGAGAGTTGTGCAAAGTGAGAGAGAGTAGGTGGTACACTTGTTTTCCTGTTCAACCCACGTGCCTTGTGTCGTACATGTGGCAGCCGACTTATTGAGCGTGCCATTGCTGCAAGCGATGGTGACGCTGCCCGTGGCGGGAGCGGTGGAGTCGGTGATGGACCGCGTTGATCCGTGCCCGAGCAACGTGCCCGAGCTTTGCGAGCAGCTAGCGCTTGCAACGCTCCAATTGACGTTCTGGTTTGCCGTACACGAAGAGCATGCTGTCGAGCACGATTGGACGCCGTATGCGCCCGACAAGCTTCCGTTGGTGCAAGTGCGGACCTGAGACGTGCAGGTCCCCCCGCAACCTCCGGACGACTGATAAGCCGTAGCTGTTCCTCCGTGCGCAATACTCCCACCCCATGGCAGCGCGCAAGCTTGGGAAGCAGTGCAACTATTGTGAACATAGCTCCCACTCAAAACTCCGTTAGAACAGGTGCGGGTCTGCTGAATTGCCGAGCACAATTGACCCACAGGAGCGGCACTTGCAGAGTAGGCAGTTGCGCTTTGACCACTATTAATGGTCCCGCCCCAGGGTAGGCTGCAAGCCTGTGCGGTGCATGTTCGTTGAGCATAGCTTCCGCTCAGGACGCCGTTGGTACAAGTTCGAGTCTCATCTATGGCCGTGCATGGCTGACCCGAAGGTGGCGTGGCTGCGGAATACGCGGTCACGCTCACGCCGCTGCCGAGCGTTTCGCCCCACGGAAGGCTGCAGGCCTGTTCCGCGCAGCTTTGGTGCGTGTTGCTGCCACTTAGCGTTCCGCTCGTGCACGTTCGCGTCTGTGCGATGGTCGAGCACGATTGGCCTAAAGGCGGTGCGCTGGCGGAGTACGCCGTGACACCTTGACCGCTACTCAGCGTTCCTCCCCACGGAAGGCTGCATGGGGGTTGAGGAGGTAGTTCATCGGGACTCGTACTCTCTACGCTGACGCTTGTAATCCGGCCCAACAGCCATTCGGTTGTATTATTGAGGTAGGTGTTGGTAATTTTTTTGCCGTGACCATCCGAAGCCGAAGTGATGATCTGTGTAGCATTTCCCAGGCTGTCGTAGTCATAGCTAGTAGTGACGGTCGGCAGCAACGAACCGTCCAGGTCGGATCCACTCTCTACCTGTTGTTGAAGGAGAGCGAACCGTCGCGTTCCACCGAGATTTCTCTCAATAAAGGAATTCACCGATGAACGTAAAGTTACAGTACCGCGTTTTCGCACGTGCGAGGCCGTCATTCCCCCAAACGGGAAGTTCTGGAGGTAGGTGGTGGTTTCAACCGTGCCCCTTTTGATATCCGTCCCTATTAGCTTGTGGAAGCCTAGGAAGCCGCGACCGTGACCATCGATCTTAGCGCCCTCGTAACTGAAAGTACGACCGCTTACCCCCCCGATCCCGTCTGCCTCATCAATCCTGGAAACAACTCGCAATGGAAATTGCACGTCGACCATAGGATCTGATGCAGTATTCTCCTTTAGATAGACGGCCGGATTGGTTAGCGCCGCATAAGTGAAGGTCTTCGCTACCTCGAGCCCGTTCGTGACCGTCTTTAGCAAATCGTGGAAGGATGGACTGCTTAGCCACAAAACACGTGTGCCCTTCGACCTGGCGTCGTCGGCAGACCGGCTGTCCCACAGGATATCCGTTCTTCCGTCCCCGTTGAAATCCCCCAGCACCGGCGCGTATCCGGAAAGAGTCCCGTTCTGCCCGGCAAAATTTTGCACGACGTTAAAAGTGCCGTCGCCCTTGCTGTACCAAACTATTCGGTCACCTAAAGATCGACCACTTGGATCAGCCTTGTCCCAAAGGACATCATGAAGACCATCGAAGTTGAAATCACCGACGTAAGGCAGATATCCAACCACGCTTCCGTCTGTTGCGCCGGGATTGGAGATCGCACTGTACGTTCGATCTCCTTTACTCATCCACGCGACCCTAATGCCGGCCGATCTTAGATCGCTTAAAGACGCGGGGCTATAAAAGAGAAGATCCGAGTTTCCGTCGCCATTTGTGTCTAGGGCAAACCTTTGGAAAGTGGGGGCGTTAGCTATCGGCGCACCGAGCTCATAGACGCCTCCTGGGGTCGCGTAGTAAAACATCGGGGCGTTTGCTATGAGAGGACTTAGTGAAGTTACAAAGTCCGTAAAGCCGTTCCCGTCAAAATCCCCCTTGAGGATTAGAAAACTAGCTGGGCCGGATGTAGTCGTTGTGGTGGTTGTTCCGTCGGGCTGCAGACTCCAAACTGGACCGTCGGACCAGACGAGATCTGCCCGGTGATCTCCATTAAAGTTGATGCCGCCGTACGGTGTCCCGCCGTAGGGGGAGGCATTCGACGGCACAACAGAAGTTCCCACGCTAATTGTCCGCGTTCCTGAGGCCGTACTTATCCACTTGCTGGTCGGTCCTGCGAGGGCTACGGGAACTCCAAACGGGGCCACTCCGAATTTGTACCACCAGATATCCGCACGCCCATCGCCATTGTAATCGGCAATGATAGGGATATGGTCAACTAGGGTCCCGTTTGCGCCATCCATGTTGCTAGTAGCAGAGAAGTTTCCGTTGCCGGTATTCTTCCACAATACCCGCGTGCCGGAAGACTTGGTGTCGGTCGCTGATGACACTGAATCCCACATGATGTCGGAAAGCCCGTCGCCGTCAAAGTCAGCAACATAGGGAATAGTATTCGTCTGTTGGCCGTTCAGACCGGAGACATTGCTTACAACGGAATAAGCATCGGTGCCTTGCTGCCAAGTGAAGGTTGTCGCCGGCAGGCAGGCGCCCGTGCCATTGCACAACTCGACGCTTGCAAGCTGACTGCGCCCGGTGGAGGTGCTCACCTGATAGGCAAGGCGATAGTCCGATACGAGTGCGCTACCGGCATATGTCTGCACACTAGCGAGCCGCACTGTCCTTTTTTGGAGTGAGCCGGCACGGTACGTCGGTGTCTTATCCGGTCGGGTCGTATCGTAAGCGAACCGCACCGAATTGTATGGCGCGACGCCCGATGCAGAATTTGCGGAGTAGTCAATGCGGGTTGGATAAGCTTGCCCATTGGCAAGGTCATTGACGTAGGAGACGATGTAGGCGTTTCCCTTGGTGTCCGAGACTTTGTTTACGGCCCAGAGGCCCGCAGACGTCTTTCCCTGTGCGAGAATGCGCGAGTCTGGTGTATTGCCGAACTCCATTCTGTGTCCGGATTTCGTGCGAACCTCGAACCAGGCTGGGCCGGTACCTGCTGCGCTGCGCGAGATTACGCGCGTCAGGCTCTCGACTTCGGTGCGATACTCGGTGCCGTCTGCACCGTATGCTCCGCTGATGGCAACCAGGCGCTCCCCGTCGAGACAGAACCGATCATTGGCATCATACTTGACACTTCCTCGCGTGCCGTCTTGAGCTATTGTTTGGGCACAGCGCCCAATTGACGGCAGCCCAACGAGCGACCATCCGACTCCCAGCAAGCCATTACCGTCATGGCTGTCGTATTCGAGGCTCAGCTTCGGAGCTATGCCAGCTGTGCCTGGCGGCACGTTGATCGCAACCGAATAAGTCGCAGCTCCATTCGCGCTGACATCCAGCGCTCCGGTGAGCGCCATACCTTGAGCTACGATCGGGGAGGCCGATCCCAATACCAAGCCAAATGAGATCAGTGGACTTATGGCGTGAAGAAGTGACAAGCAAAACCGCTGCGCAATCTGCAAACCAAACCCCCATTAGTCATAAAGTAGCACGGCAAAACGTTGCCAATTAGCACTGCCGAGTCAAGTTAGAAATTCTGTACTCGCACAGTTGGCGAGGCCGATGCTGCGTTGATGCAACGTAGTTGCGCTTGCGCCGACGATTTCGGTGGCGGCTAAGTGGGTCGACGAGGGAGCGAGCTATGGTTGAGCGGGAAATAATCCCAGACATTTCTGGTACCCACACCAGCTCCCGGGGACAACGATTTTCGAGAACCACACCCTACCCGTTGGGGGCGGCCGTTGGTTCGTTCTTGGCTGGGGTCTGTGAGTTTGACGCACCGTGCGTTGGCGCGGATCGGACAGAGGTGACGCAGCCGCCGGAGTCGAATGGCGACTGCGTCGGCGAGGATAACCCCGTGCGTGTTCGACGCCTTCGTCGCGGCGCTCGGCTTCGACGACGTCATCCCTAAGGAGACCGCACGTCCGAGCTACCATCCCGCAACGATCCTCAAGATCTACATCTACGGCTATCTCAACCAAGTTCAGTCATCGCGCGGTCTTGAGCGCGAGTGCCGGCGGAACCTGGAGACTGATTTGGCTCACGGGGCGCCTGGCGCACGACTTCAAGACCATGCCGACTTCCCGCCGCGACAACGGCTTGGCCATCCGCAAGGTGTGCCAGTAGTTCGTCGCGCTTTGCCGCGACCTTGATCTCTTGGACGTCGGCATCGTCGCGATCGACGGCTGCAAGTTCAAAGCCGTCAATGCCAAGACGAAGAGCTTCACGCGCGAAAAGCTGCAGCGGCGATTGGGCGAGATCGATTCCGCCATCGCGAAGTATCTGGCCGATCTCGACCGAGCCGACGAAGTGTTGAGCACGACCGGCATGTCGTTTCCCGAGGAGCGACTTTCGCGTGCGATGAAGAAGACTACAAACGAGAGGCCGATACCTTCAAAGCTGTCGAGCGGCGCATGGACAGGAGCGACCTAACGCAAGTCTCTCTGACCGATCCGATGCCCGTGCCATGGCGACGACAAGCAGAAAGCCCCGTGTCGTCGGCTACAACGTGCAATGTGCCGTAGAGACGAAGCATTACCTGATCGTCGCGCGCAGGTGACGAATCTCGGCTATGACCGCGATGCCTTGGCGACGAAGACGCGTGCGGCTCGGGACATGATGTCTAGCGGCGCGACCGAGGCGATTGCCGACACGGGCGTTGAGGTACATCAGCCCTGCCTCGGCATCGTGGCTCTCGCCGACGAAGCCCTTCGCCCCCTTGTGGGCGCCTCCAGCGCCTGTGGCATCGGCGATGTGTGTCGTCGCGCCATTAGGCGGCACACAAGCTAGGATTCGCCATCGAACAATTTTTGCATCGTTTCGCGGATATCCTCGTCCGAGTGGAGATAGGTTCCAACTTCAGTCAAGATTTCTCCTTGCAAGAAATTCTTCAGATCGACACCGTTGAGGTACATTACTGCTCGCCAAATGCGAGCCTTTTCCTGAGCCGGTACATATATAGTTCTACCACTTTCCTCCTCCTGAACCACGAATCTTGCCCACTTATCTGCTTCTTCGCGAGATATGCGACCATCAAGGAGGTCCTCAAAAACTCTGCGCACAGCCTCGATATTCAGTTCCATTATCGCGCTCCGATATACCGCCCAGCGCTATCGAAAATGTAGTGTGTTTTTCCGTCACCACTGAGCTGTGGCCGCACTTGCCGCACATTTCCAGCATGATCTAGCGTTTCATGCCATCCTCGAGATGTACCATTGGCTGGATTGAATTCATGAACGTAACGTCTGCCGGACATATCTCCAGCCGATCTCGCAGAGTCTATTGTGCCATAATATCGTAGGCGCCCATTCTGGAGATCCTTCACACCGCCCTGTCCATACCTTTCGGAATATCCAAGGTGGCGAGATAAATCCGCGCCCTGTTTTGCGCTTTTTGCTCCGATTGTATCAATTGCTCCGTTTGCGGTCTCCCGTCCCAACCACTTTGCAGCTTTCCCAATCCCTTGCCCGAGAATGCCTCCTCCGACGCCGCCGAGGCCGTCCATGAAGATGTTGCCTGCTGTGGTCTTCTCACCGAGCACGGCGCGTGTTGCGGTACCGCCGGCGATGGAACTTCCGATGTAGCTCGCTCCTTGTTTCACCAGGTTGGCACCGACGCTGTGCACGCCGGTGACGCCAGCGACAGCACCGCCAACAGCCGCTGCTCCGATACGAGCCGCGTTGTAGCCCTTACCCTGAGCATACTGGTTGGCGATCTCCATACCGCCACCGAACATGCCGCCGACGATACCGCCGGCCATGTACTGCCAGTAGTGCCCGTTGGGATCGCTCTTGTTGACGGGATCGTTGCCGGCGTAAGCGTAGCGGTTGGTGCCGACGCCCTCCTTGTCCGGATCCCACCAGTCCGGCGACACGAAGCGGCCGAGGCCTGGGTCGTAGTAACGCGCGTTGAGGTACATCAGACCCGTCTCAGCGTCGTGGCGCTCGCCGATGAAGCCCTTCTCCTCCTTGTAGGTGCTCGCCTGCGAGGCCTTGTCGCCGAACGGACGATAGACCGTCCGCTGCTTCTCGGAGCCCGTCGCGTCGGTGATGGCGCGCACCGTCTTCAGATGGTCACGATGCAGGAAGGTGATCGCCGTTCCTTGCTTCTTGGCATCGCTGTGTGGGTACTTGCTCCACACCAACGTCCCCGACGTCTCATCGGGCGAGAGCTCGAGGTCGGCCCCAAGGTACAGCGTCGTCCGGCCACCCGCACCGGTGCTCGTCGTCTTCTTGAGGCGCGCCCCATCCGGACCATACGTAAAGACCGTCGAGGTGCTGCTGCCCAACGCGATCGTCTTCGGTAGGTTCTCTCCGTCCCATTCGTAGCTCCGCTCGCCGCCGCTCAGGAGGTTGCCGTTGTCGTCATAGATGTACGGCAATCCATTGACAGAGGTCGGCGCATGCGGGCGCGCCGTTCCTGCGGCCGGATAAATATAGGCTCCCAACCCCGAGTTCGACGTCATGTTGAAGGCGGTGTCGTAGCTGAAGGTCTGGCTCAGGGCCGCATTGGCGGTGTTGGTCGCCACCAACAGCTGATCGAGCGCATCGTACTCATAGCTCCACCCCTCGCCCGCCATCGGGCTCGTCACTGAGAGGATGCGGCCGGAAGCATCCCGGACATAGGTATAGGACAGCAGCGTGCCGCTGCCTCCTGCCGTCTGGAGAGACGCCAGCCATCCACGCGAGGCGTTATAGGTGAAGGTCGTGCTGACGCCATTGGCGTAAGCAATGCTTTTTGTCTGTCCGCGAGCATCGTATGTGGCCGATGTGATCAAGCCGGGGATTGTAGATAGCCGCCCCGCGCCATCATAGGTCCAGGGCGTAGCGGTGGTTCCAACCGCATCGCCATCCGGGTAGCTGCGCCCCTTTATTCGCTCTCCGGCGTCGAGGGTGGTTGTCGTCACATAGCTTTGGCCATCGACGACATAAGTGTCTCGCACGCGACGGCCGCTG
The DNA here is from genome assembly GCF_051860585.1 of Hyphomicrobium sp. Lineage (GTDB taxonomy): Bacteria > Pseudomonadota > Alphaproteobacteria > Rhizobiales > Hyphomicrobiaceae > Hyphomicrobium_C. The sequence goes on along the minus strand of NZ_JBHYDS010000004.1, from coordinate 209,578 downwards.
GCATTATGGTCGTAGCGGATCGTCGCTGCCGGCCCTGCCACCGTCGTCAGCTTGCCACCGTTGAAGAAGCCCGAGCGGACCTCGTCGTAGGTGCTGGTCGTCGTCTCGGCCCCGGCAGTCCCAGCCAGCACCGTCTTGGTCAGGACGCGACCCAGACCATCGTAGGTGACGGCTGTCTTCTGCCCTTTGGCATCGGTTTGCTCGAGCAGCTGACCCGCCGCATCGTAGCTGTACGTCCACGTGCCGAGATCGGGATCGACCACCCGAGTACGGCGCGACAGGGTATCGTAGGTATAGGTCCACTGATTGCCCGGATGATCAGCGACACCCACCAGCTGATCGAGCGCATCATAAGTCTTGGTGACGCGAATGAGCGACGCCCCATTAGCCCGCTCGGCGCGGACGGTGTTGCCGTAGGCATCCTTGTGCGCGATGCTCTGGCGATTCAGCTCGTCTGTCGTCGTCTCCGATAGGAACGCCTGAGAGCTGGCGCCGTAGGCCGTCAGGACCGTCGTGGTGTCTGGACGCGTCGTCTTGATCAGACGGTCGAGCGCATCGTAGGCCAGCTGCCCCGTGTAGATCGTCTCGCCCGTATAGTACGGCTCCGACCGACTGACGACGGTGTCGCGCCGGCCCCAGGCCTCATCGACGATGATATCCTTGCCAACCTGCGGGCCCTTCGTGGTCTTACGATAAACCCGGCCGAAGCCATCGTGATGCGTCCGCGTCCAAAGCGGCCCGCTGCCGTCCGCGGCCGGCGTCGAGATCGTCACCGACTGGGTCTGCGGGTTGCCGATGTTAGCGTAGGCATAGGTAGTGAAGTCGCCGCCCGGCTTCGTCACCGTCAGCGGCCGACACAGAGCATCGTACGTGTAGTTCGTCACCTGACCGTCGATGTCGGTGGTGGTGGCCTCCTTGCCGCACACGAAGTTCCACGTCGCAGTGGTCTTCTGGCGCGTGTCGCCAGCGAAGAACAGCGGGTTGCGGGTCTCCGTGACATACAGGTGGTAGGTCGGATCGTAGGTGTATGCGGTCTGGTTGCCGACCTCGTCGGTCTCCGTCAGCTTGTTGCCGTAGCTGTCGTAGGTCGCACTCGACGATACCAGTGCGTTGCCGATATTGAGCCACCGATCGGTCCGCGTTACATCGCCCTTCGTGGGCGGAGTCGATAGGACCGCAGAGCCATCGTAGTAGTGGCGGATATCGGACAGGATCGTCGTGCCATCCACCCCGTACGAAAGCTCACGGGCGGGCTTATTGACGATATACGCTGACGTGTTGGGGTAATACACTCGCACCGTCTTGCGCTCGTCACCAGTTACCGCCAGATCGCCGGACTGCACCTCCTGCGTGACATTGAGATACGCATCGAACGTCCGCGTGACGGACTTGCGTTTTATCGTCGAGCCGAACACCAACCGTTCTTCGGATACAGTGTTCTTCGCCCAGTACGGTGGCGTCGTCGCGTTAACCGCATAGGTCTCAACCTGCTCGCGGTGAACGGTGCCCGCCGTGGTCTTCTCGACCAGCCTCTCGAGCTGGCCGTACGACGCCAGGTCCTGGCGGAACGTGTACTCCTTCACAGGGCACACCGTTTCGCCAGCATTGCAAGGCTGTGTCTCCGTCACCGTCCGGAAGCCGAGGAACTGCCGCTCCGCATGGTGATACACGCCCCCCGCGTACGTGTAGTTCGTCGTCGCGACACCACCGCGGCCGTCGTTGACCGTGATCGACGACACCGTCTGCATCACAAACGGAAGCTTCGTCCCGGGCGTCGAACCCCACGTCGTCGAAGGTGTGTATGTGATCGTCGACGTCGCACCGAGTGGACCGACAATCCCAATCAGAAGATCGGGAATGCCACTGTTGGAGTAATATACCCGTCCGACAGAGGACCCCGACAGGCGTGCCCAATTAAATGTGCTTTCAATGATATCAGCTCTGCCATCACCATTGAGGTCCGCTACGCCATGAACGGGTAATGCGTTGAGTTCTCGCCTCTCCCAAGTCTCGCCTCCGCGGCTCAAGAAAGCTAACATCGGATAGATCGTCGTTACGCTTGGGTCAGGGTGAGACGCGGTCGATAGCAACACGTCAGCCAGACCGTCACCATCAATGTCCTGCACGTTTACGGTGCCGCGCGAACCTACCCCGGCTGTCACGAGCTCCCCGGCGCGAAAGCCCGAGCCGGTGGAATACAACACACGGACGGCGTACACATCCGAAGATTCACCATGATTGGTGACTATTACGAGATCCGTTAATCCGTCGCCATTAAAATCTCCGGCAGCCGTTCGTTGAAGTCCTTTGTAGTTTAATGGCGGTATATTAACCATTGGCACGACTGCGGAGTGCGCGAGAGCCAATTGAGAACTTGATAAATTGTACCATTTATAGGTGTAATTAGGTGTTGCTGCATGATCTGAAAACACCCCCGTTGATCCGTCTCCATCGTAATCACCGGCGAATTGCTGAGAGGTAGTGTACGAAAAACCAGACGGATAAGTAACGGCATTTCCGACAAACACGCTCCCATTGTATTTATGTAATTTTGCGCCGGTTTGAACATATATGGTGAGAATATCCGTTTTGTCATCGCCATCGAAATCTTGAATTACGCCCGGGCCATAAAATGGGTAAAATGCATAGCTTGAAGCAGGCCATCCCGTCGCGATCGAATGTGGCGCAGATATCGTTAGAGTATTGCTTCCGGCATTAAAGCTGCTGAGGTATACTTTTATGTACGACTGCTTTAGCGCAATAGCGAAATCAGAACGCCCGTCTCCATCAAAATCAGCGACTCGAATTCCAAAGCCTGGAAGCACGTCCACTTCGGATTGCGGCCCGGATGTATACTCGTCCTGGTCATACAGATTATGTCTGGGAGTACATTGATAGAGACCGCCGGAAACCGGGTGGACGATAGTCGGCTGAGTGAACGACGCAGCCGTAGAGAGCTTTATCGTGATGGCGCATTGGCCCGCTGTTGTCTCAGTAGCAACAAGAACGTCATGAATTCCATCGCCATTGAAATCACCGACGTGATTAAAGGTGAGAGCGCTCGCACCATTGAGTGTCTGGGAACCAAGAGTGAATCCGACGGTGCTGTTTGCATATAAGAACGTCGTCGGCGGCAATGAGGTGCCAGAAACAACTCCCGCTGCGTCGACGGTCCAGCCCGAGCCGAACTGCTGGACGGACTTCAGCCGAACTCGCCCTGTCGATGGACTAGCCTCTCGCACGAGCGCGTATGCCCCGACTTGGGTGCCGCTCGTACGGATCTCGACACGCGCCAATTGACGGTCAAGTTTGGCTAGTCCACGGCCGGTTGCCTTGGTTTGGTATCCAGCCAAATCAACCGAAATAAAACGAACCTCGGTGCCATTGTAAATGATCGTGCTCGGATAGCAGACCGGCAGCGTGCGGCACCCGTAGCTATACGTCACGATGTTACCGCTAGTATCGATCACCTCGGCCAGCAGCCACCGGTAGCTGTCTCGGATCAGCGTCGGGTTGGAATCGGACGAATCAACCGTTGATCCCCATGTCGACACAGCTTTGAAGATCGACCGCGTGCCGTCCTCAGACGTTACCGTCCAAATGTTCGACGTAAAATTGATCCGCCGGTAAGTCTCTGTACGACCAGCGTGCGTTCCTCCGTTGGAGCAACTTGGACTACTGACAAGCACTGCACAGGCCACAAGCTCTTGACCGTCGAGCTGATACACGTCGCTTGTGTTGAACTTCGGCGTACCGTCCGGTCGCGATGACCGCACGATATCGGGGATCCCTTTGAGAGACCAGCCAACTCCGATCCACCCCGCATTCAAGCCACCCGAGCTGAGACCACTCCCTGAACTATAATCAAGAGATATTTTCGGTTCCATGCCACGGAATACGGGAACCTCAATTGCAACGTCCTTGCTGAAGCTGCCGTTAAAGCTGGCGGGCGTGGATTTGGCCGCGCTGACTGGCAAAGCAGCTCGAGGAGGTTCTGCCGCGGAAGCCTGAGCCTTAGCTTGCCGCCCGCCCGTGCCGAGGACGATGGCCAACGTCGCAAGTTGCGCTACAAAGACGGCCGCTCTTTTCGCGCTGCTCCAGTCAAACGTCATCGCCGTGCGGCTTCCAGTTGCGCGCATCGCATTTCCCCAATGGACATTTTGAAAACGCTGTTGACCGACCGAGGCGCGTCGACGCCCCGACGTATCGAAGCTGAGAGCGGGATCGATTACAAAATTGCGTTCGACCGCCGATGGCTCAGACTCCGGCCCTGCCTTGAATAGCAAAAGCAGCCCCCCGTGTCCCTCACACAGCTCCGCAGCAACTCCCACGCTTGCCACACTCGACGAGCCGTACCTGTTGCGCCCCCGAAACGACTTTATCTTGGGTCAAACTCCGCCCTACGACGTTCCGTATACGGCGACAACTTACATTGAAATTGGTACGGCACAATGTTCAAAGTTCCCACGCGGCAAATCCGACACGCTACAAGTGAACTGTAACACCCGCAAAAACTGGAGAGATGTCGCCCCAGCAATGGTGACGCACAGCTATGCCTTCGTGAGCCACACCGCCCAAAGAGCACAGGCAAGAAAGGGACCAAAAGGAACAGCCGTCGTCATCGATATAGATCGGCCTCGAGCCGCAGCGGCAAATTGCCAAAAGAGCGCGATCACGGCCGCCACGAGGATCATGTGCGGTAGAGCTTCAAGCCCAATCCAGGATGCCCCGGCCGCGACGAATTTGATGTCGCCCCGCCCCAACCCTTCAACGTTACGAACCTTCCAATAGACAACTCGTATTGTGTCCATAGCTAGAAACCCGGCACCGGCGGAAAGCGCGCCCCATGCCACTGTTTGATGGTGAAGCACCGCACATGCCAGCAAGCCAAGCGCCAAGATAGCTGCATTGCAGGCGTCCGGAATCCGCATTTCGCGGACGTCTACGAGAACGACGACGATAAGAATGGCGGCAAGTGCCACGGACAACGCTATGGCCGAAGGATCAAGTGCGGATGTCACGACCATTTGGACCGCCCCCTCACGATCTTGCCCTGCCAGAGCCCGCATCTCGAGAGCGGAAAACCGTGCTGGCTGCGTCGTAGCAAGGCGGATTGATCCGTGATAGCTACCTTCTCTGCAAGCGGAATGATTGCGGTCGGAGCGAGTAGATGCGAACTATCAATCAAGCGGTCTCGGCTTTCATTCAGTGGCAAACCTGCCGTCACCTGAGCGCGCGCCATACCTCTGAGAGGTCCGCCATCACGTCTGCAGACGCTGGCTTGACCCTGATAGAGCTCCTCGTCGTTCTGGGCATCTTGGCGTTGGTCGCAAGCATCGCCGGTCCACAGGTCCTCGGCTATCTGGGCACGGCCAAAGCAACGACGGCTCGCACTCAGCTCAATAGCCTGACGAATGCAGTCGAGCTCTACTTCCTGGATAGCAACGCTTACCCTCCGCAGGAAATCGGCCTCAAGGCTCTCATCGAGACCCCGCCACAGAACGCGCGCTGGAATGGGCCCTATATCAAAAAAGAAGCCGCGCTGGTGGACCCATGGGGCCGCCCATACGGTTATAAGTACTCCGCCCTAAAGGGAGATTTCGAGATTTTCAGCCTGGGACGCGATGGAGTGCCAGGAGGAGGAGGCGAGGACACCGACATCTCCAGCCTTAAGTAAGTTCAGTGACGGATCCGAATTGCTAACCGCTCGGCAATGGTGGTTCCAACTGCACCCGGCCCGTCAGCCAATCAATGCTAATGGACTGACGAACTTTGTCCATCAGCAACGTGATGGTTCCACCTGTCGAGCTGCCGTCACGGAAAAATACGAGGCGCGCATCGTCGATGCTGCGCACGTAAGATTTCGCCGTGACTAAGGTCATCTGCGCAGACGCTGGTATTGGAATTCGGTCACGACCGTCCACTTGGTACCATCGCTCGCTCGCGTTGAACGCGAACCCGACATCGCGCGAGTTTGCGATCGCCGTGGTACGGGCTTTACGCAGATCAACCGCCATTTGAATCGTCAACGCGCGAAATTCAAACGACGTCGTTGCACGTCGCGTATCGGTCTCGATGGCCGCCAGGATCAAAGCCAGAATACCCATCGCAACGAGGAGTTCGACCAGTGAAAACCCACGCTCACCCACTTTGGAATTTGCATGCTTGTCTCGCAATCACTGCACCGCAAGTTGATTGACACTCAGTAGCGCCTGCAGCACCGATAAGATGAGCCCACCCACAACAGTGCCAATGACGATTGTAAGTAAGGCTGGTAACACCTTCATGAGACCATCAAATTGCCGCTCTACTTCGCCGTCGGAAATGGCGGCAAGATGAAGCAGCATTTCATCGAGCTTGCTCGATTCCTCTCCGATAGCAATGAACCGCGTCAACAACCGAGGTAATTCTGGCGCGTGCGAGACAATGGAGGCCAAGCGCCGCCCTTCTCTTACTTTGACCGCTGCGGCTCGGAGTGCAAGCGAAAATGGACGGGACGGAACAACGGCTGCCGTCATGGTGAGCGCGGGCACAAGCGCAACTCCGTTTCGGAGAAGTGTGCCAAGCGTTCGCGAGAGAATAGCAACATTGATCTTGCGTAAGATGTCCCCAATGAGCGGAATGCGGAGCAAAAGCCGATCCAGGGCTAATTGCGCGCGCTCGCCGCGCAAGATCCGCGAAACGACAAACATGACGAATATGATCGCCGCGAGAAGGACCGGCCACGACTCGGAAAAGTAGATACCCACCACGTGACCGATTGTGAGAGCCAAGGGCGGTTCGACATTAGCATCGTCGAACAGTGGAAGAATCGCTGGAATTAGAAAGGAGATCATCAAGGCCAACGCGACAAGCGCGGTGACGGCGAGTACAAACGGATAGGTCAACGCCGATCGCACACGCGCTTCGAAGTCGGCGCGCTTATGGAGAAAGCTGCCCAGATCGGCCAGTGCCAAGCCGAGATGTCCTCGTGCCTCGCCCGCACGGATCAGACTTGCAATATAACGCGGTGCAGCGGTCGCATGTCGCTCGAAGGCCAATGAAAGCGATGCGCCGGCAACAACGCCGTCGAGCAACTTTTGAAATAGATCCCTTAGTTGCGAACTAGATGCCTGTTCCGTCATGAGACGCAGAGCGTGATCGAGTGGAAGACCCGCATTCGTCAATACGGAAAGTTCTCGAGCAAAATGACCATAGTCCGAAAGTGACAACCTTCGAGTTAGAGTGAGCCGCAGCGAAGTCCGCCGCGGACCTGCTTCAGCGGCTTCTGTCCTGAAAGGAAGGAGCCCCCGGTCATACAATACCTTTGTCGCATCGGCCTGCGATCGGGCCTCAATCAATCCAGATTCGACATGCCCGGATTTGGTGTAGGCTTGATAATGAAATGGTGGCATGGCCTATACGCGCGTGGCCCTCAGCACTTCTTCGATCGTGGTCTCTCCCCCGAACACTTTGTCGAGGCCGTTCTGGTAAAGGGTTTGCATCCCCCTACGCTTGGCAAGGTCTTCAATCTCGCGGTCGGTCGCGACACGCTTTATGGCTGCGCGCAGCTCATCGTCAATGACGAGCAACTCGGAAATTGTGGTTCGACCGCGGAAACCAGATCCCTTGCACGCCGAACATCCGACAGGCCGCTTGAGCCGAAGCGGAGGAAGATCATGAGCAGCTCCAATTTCGCCGATCAAACGATTGTACAAGTTCTCCGCATCACCTCGCGCGAGCGGCATGGCACAGTCCTGGCAGAGCCGTCGCACAAGCCGCTGAGCAAGAACTCCCGAAAGACTTGAAGCGAGCAGGAAATCTTCAACACCCATATCCAGGAGACGTATAACCGAGGCGGCCGCATTATTCGTATGCAACGTCGAAAGCACGAGGTGCCCGGTCAACGCCGCCCTTATCGCCGTACGAGCGGTCTCCGAGTCACGCATCTCGCCAATCATGATGATATCGGGATCCTGGCGGAGGATGGAACGCAGGCAGCCGACAAAGTCGAGACCAATCTGAGGCTTGACCTGCATCTGATTGATGCCAGGGAGCTGATACTCGATTGGATCCTCGACCGTGAATATTTTTCGTTCCACGGAGTTAAGTCTCGCCAGCGCAGAGTAGAGCGTTGTCGTCTTTCCGCTGCCGGTGGGACCGGTGACCAGGATAGTGCCGTTGGGCTGCCGAAGAAGCTGAGACAACCCGTCTTCGGTGCTTCGATCAAATCCAAGGGCGGGGAAATCAAGATTTTCGATGTCTGGATCCAGTATTCGGAGAACCACGCTCTCGCCATGCAAGACCGGCGCTGTAGAAATGCGAAGATCTAACTCGCGTCCGCCGACAACGAAGGTCGCCCGTCCGTCCTGTGGCAGACGTCGCTCCGCAATGTTGAGCTTGCCGAGGATCTTGATGCGCGTCGCAACCCCCGCCTGCGTATCTGGCGACAAACGCTCGACTTCATGCATCACGCCATCGACACGGAACCGAACCCGCACGCAATCGATACCTGGCTCGATGTGAATATCAGACGCGCGCTCATCCACCGCAGAAATAATCAGACGGTGGACCAAGCGAATGATTGGCGCCTCGCTCGCCATGTCTCGAAGACTCTGGATATCATCTTCGTATGAGCCCGCCCGAGATTCTTCGCCTGCCGAAGGCACTTCATCGAGTTCGTCGGTACCGTAGAGACGCGCCAGCGCCAAATCCATATCCCGAACCGACATCAAAACCATACTCACGGGCCGTTCGATGGAGTATGCGACAGCGTCAGCCAATTCCTTAGCGAACGGGTCCGAAACGGCGACTACCACCTGATCTTCATTACCAGCGAAAAGAACAACGCGGTTGCGTCTGAGGAATTCGGTATTGGTAAGCGTGGATGCTTGGGGATGCACCCGAGTTGTGTCGAGAGTTACGAGGGGGATGCGACAAAAGTCAGCCAATGCTTCGAGTAGCGCCTGATCAGAGATCAGGCCCAGCTGACTGAGGACCAGATCGATACGTTCCCCACTCTGTGTCTGAACTGCAACAGCGCGTTCAGATGCCATTTCGTCTAAATCCCCTTTATCTTGGAGATAGTCGACGAACGCCCTCGCCATTCGAGGGTCGCGCGCATTGCGCCACGGCAGGGGCTCTTCTCTATGGCCTTGACCGTCAAGTGCGTCAGGCTGCATCAGAACGGTCTCGACGAAAAGAGTACGTTGCTCTCTACTATTCGTACTATGACTATTCGTTATATGCCAGCCTGACATCAAACTCGCAACGCGAGCCTGCATCGGCTATTATTGTTCCGCGTACAAATGGATTGTGACAGTGATCGACCTGCAAGCGCTCAAAGGCACGGCCTTCGCCTCCGCGGCCGTTCTCGCGTCAGGCCGTGATTTATTCAGGTGGTGGTGCGCGGAGCTGCTTGCTGTTGTCCCTACACGGCTTCGCATACGGATGGCAGCCGATCCTAGGCGCTTGTCCATTGTAGCGCACGGAACGAGTTACGAAGTCTACACCGGGGGATCCGGCAGTGAGAATCCAATGCTACACGGGAAGCCGTTGTCCTGTGGCCCATGGGAAGCGGTCGATTCCGTTCTAAGGAACGAGTTGCGTCGGTGGGGACCACTGCTGACAACGGCGATACGCATACCGAGCTCGGCCTGCCTCGATCGAACCAATGATTTTCCGTCACCCGCACTTGCTCATGCGGACGAACTGCTCCTTCTCGACATTGAACGCAGCACGCCGTTTCGACGCGAAGACGTATATTGGGGATGGTGCGCTTCGCCTTCTCCGTTGGTGGGGCACACATCTTTCCGGCAGCTCATCATAAAACGTAGTTATATCGACCCGGTCGTTGACCGCCTCGCCTTACATCACCTCCGCCCGGTCGCCATTGAGGTGCAAGAGGAAAGCGGCGGCATTCTGCCGGTCAACCTGTGGCCCCGAGCCGAACGCAGATCGCCATTTCAAACCCTCCTTTACCAAAGCATTTCCGTAGGTATGGCAGTCTTCGTTCTTCTTGCCGTTCTTGTTACGGGTCTTTCAAGTTATCGTCGACAGCAGCTGATTGAGCTATTGGAGACCGAAAGAACGAGCTTGGCGGACAAAGCCACGGCCATACGCAAGAAGCTCGCCAACGTTGAAAACACTGAAGCCCAACTCTTGCGGGTTCACCTCCGCAAAGCCCATGCATTCCGCCTTGTCGACGTGTGGGAAGAACTCACCAGAAAACTCCCGAATACGGCTTGGATAACCGAATTGGAGCTGGAAGATGGGATCGTAACCGTCGATGGGTTTGGACATTCAGCAAGTGCATTGATCAGTGCTCTCGCCAAATCGCCTCACTTCAAAGATCTAACATTTGCTTCGCCCGTGACACGTGATCCACAACGTGGCTTGGAGCGCTTCCAGATCCGCATGCAGGTGCAATCGGTGTCGGCAACGCCAAGCTATGCGCCATAAGGTGTTGCCAAGCCGAACGAGGACAGAAGTTTTGGCAGCGCTGCGGAATACAGACCTTAAGCCGATACTTTTACGGGCCGGCGCAATCCTAAGCTTGTTCGCGGCCGCCGTCATGGCGTGGACGCTGCTAATGGCTCCCTGGCTCAACATCCACGTCAACGGCGCGGACCACATCGCAGAATCCATCAACGTCATCGCCCGGCTTAAAGGGATCGTCGCGCTCGAACCCTCCATGGGGCAAATGACCGATGACACACGCATAGCTGTGTTTGCAAAGAACTTTCTCGCCGGGACGGAAGACGCCCTGATCATTGCGGAGCTGCAAACAAAGTTGCGAGAGCTGGTCGTCAGGCACAATTCCCAGCTCAACAGCGCGCGTACGCTTCCTCAAAAATCAAGTGGAGGGCTGACGTACCTAGGGCTGAAGATTGAGCTTCGTGGGCAGCTAGAAGACATCCATCATATTGTTTATGAAATTGAAACAGCCGAGCCGTTCCTTTTCATTGACAAAGCGCATTTCCACCTCAGCGATCAACTCAAGATCGTCGAGCAATCCTCCCAGTCGGTTATTCCACAATTGGCCGTTGAATTGGACATTTTCGGCGCGAAATGGCCTAGCGCAGGCGACGCTCCTGCGATGGGGGTCAAATGATCCGCTTGGTAGGACAGGTTGGGCTGCTTGTCGCGCTCTTGGTAGCGACCGTGATGTTGATCGTTCAAGCATACGGGCTGCTGGAAATACCAACCGTTCCCGAGATCCCGTTAGTTACTTCACCGCCTGTCTCGGCAACCAATAATAAGGCGGTCCTAGTCCAACACCCATCGCTCATTGCGTTCTCGCGCACTGTCGCGGAACCGATATTCTTTGAGGGTCGAGCTTATCCCGTTCCCGACGCCCCCTTGCCCGAGCCGCCGCCACCTCCACCTCAGCCCATGCCCATTGTTTCCGCGGATCAGTTTCGACTGCTTGGGATCGTGTCCCACGGCACCCAAAGGCGCGCATTAATAGAGGGACCATCTGCGCCGCTTGATTGGTATACAGAAGGTGCCGATTTACAAGGATGGACGCTCCATCGCATTGAGCCCGACAGTATCCAATTAAGATTCGGCATCGATCATGCCAAGTTGGAGCTATTTCGCGACGCTCAATAGATCTGACATGTCGATGAATCCTGAATTTGAAAACCGTAAGTGCTGTTCTAGACCCGGGGGGGTGTTTCGTGCGTCTTGCGTCCTGTCTCCGTGCCGTTACCGTTGCGTGGCTAGCCACGTTATTGGTGGCATGCGAATCTGCCTCCCTGTTGCCTGAGGCACCCTCCGGACCACTTGGTCCGACCGCCGTCCGCGCGCCAAATCAGGCTTCACGCGCGCAAAATGACTTATGGGAGGGCGCTTCCAGTAATCCAATTCCCTGGCAACGTCACGAGGCATCGGCCCCGGTCGAGCCCTTCGTTTCGCGCGGCACGGGAGAGTTCGTTGCAACGGTCTCGCCACCCTTCTCCGTTGCGGCAACACCTACCGGAGATGACGGCATTACGCTTAACCTCCAGAACGCGCCAATCGCACAAGCAGCCCGAACAATCCTCGGTGACATTCTGAAGGTGAACTACACGCTTAGCGACAAGGTTGTCGGCAACATCACGGTCCAAACCACCGCAGCGGTATCGAAGGAAGCTTTGATCGACGTTTTTGAGAGCGTGCTGAAGGTCAATGACGCCACGATCGTCAAAAGCGATGGCTATTACCGCGTTGAGCCGCTTGCCAACGTCAATAAATCAGGCTCATCGCTCGCTCGAGGCGAAAGAAAATCAGGTCTTGGCGTGCAAACCCGCATCATCCCGCTACGGAATATATCGGCCACAGAAGCTAAAAAATTAATTGATCCCATCGGGCCGCAGAGAGCCATCGCCCATCTCGACGATGCTCGCAACATCATTGTCGCCGTAGGCACAGATCGCGAACTCGATGACATCGCCGATTTGGTATCAGTGTTCGATGTCGATTGGCTGAAAGGCATGTCTTTCGCCATGTTCCCAGTCAAGACATCAGATCCGGACGCGATCGTGAAAGAGCTAGAAACGGTCTTCGGCCTCGACCAAAAAGGGCCGATGCAGGGGGTGATCCGCTTCGTTCCCAACAAGCGCTTGAGCACCGTGCTCGTCATTTCGTCCAACCAACAAAAACTTGAAACCGCTCGTTCTTGGATCGACAAACTCGATCGCCTCGCTGAGAACGGTGAGGAGCAGCTCTACGTTTACAAAATCCAGAACCGCTCCGCTACCGAACTCGCAAATCTCTTGTCGCGCATGCTAACGCGCGGCGTGCCTCAAGATCCCATGTCGAGCAACGTGGCACCCGGACACGAGCCAGCCATGGTCACAACAGAAGCTGCAAGCGTGGCTAGGACAGAGATCGCCGGAACGTTTCGTACTGAGGCCTCTCCGACAAGCAAAGACCATGGGTCGCTCACAGAACCAGCCGCCACAGATACACAACTGAGCGTCGTCCAAGATACGACTGCAAGCGGCAATAAAGTGGTCGCTGATGAATCAAACAATTCGCTTCTGATCATGGCCACGCCTAAGGAGTATCAACGCATCCTCTTGTTCCTCCAGAGGCTTGACCTGCTGCCGACACAGGTCATGCTCGAGGCCATGATCGCGGAGGTCACACTCAATGATGAACTTAAATTCGGCCTGAAGTGGTTCTTCGAAACCAATCGAAGCAAGTTCACGCTTTCGGAAGCGGTCAGCGGGGCAGTAGCTTCCGCATTCCCCGGCTTCTCCTACTTCTTCTCGGCATCGAACGTGCGCCTGGCGCTCGATGCCGTCTCCGGCATCACGAAAGTCAATGTGGTTTCTGCACCATCTCTCATGGTTCTCGACAACCGCAAAGCGATTCTGCAGGTTGGTGACCAAGTTCCAATCGTGACGCAAACCGCCCAAGGCGTTGGGCAATCAGACAGCCCCATCGTCAATTCAATCTCATTCCGCGACACCGGCGTCATTCTCGCCGTGACTCCTCGTGTCAATGACGCCGGACGAGTGGTGCTTGAGATCGAACAGGAGGTGAGCAATGTCGCGCGAACGACAAGCTCTGGAATCGACTCTCCGACAATTCAGCAGCGTCGCGTCAAGACGACTGTAGTCGTCTCCGATGGCGAGGTGCTCACGCTCGGCGGTTTGATCCAGGAACGCGACAATGTCACCAAAACGCAGGTTCCAATCCTTGGCAATCTTCCGGTCATTGGCGCAGCATTTGGCACCAAGACCGACAGGATTGACCGAACCGAACTCCTTATATTCATCCGGCCACTCGTCGTTAGGGACGGCGCCGAAGCGCGCGCCGTAACAGAGGAGTATCGACAGAGGATCAACCTCCAGGCTCCCACGAGCAAGCGCGGCCTGAATGAATACGATCGCGATGCGAGGCGAATTCTGCGTTGAAATGGCGACAGCGAAGACCGGGAACGGGAATGCCGAAATGCTCACTGAGCAAACGACGCACAAAGGGAACTATGGCCAACGCCCCGCCTGTAGGATGGGCGACGCAGGTTTCGCTCTCGTTGAGCTCCTAGTTGCACTAGCGATCCTCACGCTGTCCCTGGGCATTATGTTCGAAGTGATGTCAAGCGTTACGCGAACTCTTGGTCGGGCAGAGGAGCTTGTAGAAGCCGTAGCCGTCGCTCAATCGCTGCTAGACAAAGTGGGACGAGAGATACCGCTCAAGCTGGGAGAAGTGACTGGTAAAGCAGAAAATGAACTAACTTGGCGGATGAAAATTGAGTCATTCGGTGACGAAGCCGATCGCAAAGCATGGTCAATAGCCGCTTATGCAGTGTCGGCAGAGGTTCACTCGCGGAAGCAATTGATCGCGCTTCGAACGCTTCGCCTCGGACCTAAGACCAAGCAATGACGTACACTGCTCCTCGCACTCGCCGAGACAGCGGCTTCAGCTTGGTAGAGCTTCTCGTTGCGACAGCCTTACTGGCTATACTCACCATTCTGCTTGTCGCCGGGTTGCGCGTTGGATCGTCAACGCTGGGCAGGAACACAACACGGTCCGAGTGGCTCGACACCGGCGCTGCCACTCGAACCCAACTCCGCAATCTGCTTCGTAGTGCAGACCCAGCTTATTCGGTGCATCCAACGGGGCGGGGTTATGTGGATTTTCGCGGCACAAGCACCTCTATGTCCTTTTTGGCGCCAACCCTGTTAGCGCTCGGCGGAGCTGGTCGCACACGATATCAAGTGGACATCGAACACCACAATGGGCAGGCAGATCTAGTGTTGACCTCCCGACCAGAACACGCTGCTCCAAATCACCCTTCGGAAAAGAGAGAGTTGATGAATGGTGCCGCTTCCATCGAATTCACATATTACCAGGTTGGACCAGCCAATGCTGCCGGTACATGGACCGATGTCTGGCCGCCGCAACAGGCTCTTCCGTTGTTGATCAAGGTGGGAGTGCGATTTCCACCCGGTGACGCAAGATTTTGGCCGGAGTTCGTTGTGTCTCCTGATATCTCGGTGGACGCGTCTTGCACTTACGACCCCCTCACCAAACGCTGTAGAGGGCGTTAGAGCGAAGAGCCAATCGCTCGCTATGCGTCGCACAATAGGAATGGACCGATGGCTTTAGCACAAGTAATTTGGGGAATAGGCCTCCTCACAGTTCTTGCGACAACGTTGCTAACAATCGGGAACAACAGCTATAGCTTAGCCCGAAACGCAGCACAGCGCGCTGGACTTGAGGCTACTTATGAAGCTGCCGTCGCCCGCGCTATAGTCGGACTGATTGAACGGCGACCGGACCATCGTTGGCGCGTTGACGGCATCGAGCAAACGTTTCGATTCAATGATACCGACATCAGGATCGCAGTTCAGGACGAACTCGGCCGCTTTAACCTCAACCACATCGAGCAACCTACACTAGTTCGACTCCTTCAATCGGCCGGCATGCCCATTCCTTCAGCAAATAAGCTCGCAGACAAGATCTTGGATTGGAGAGAACCCGCACCTGCGAAGCGCCTAAATGGCGCGAAGGCTGCCGATTACGAAATCGCCGCACTAGTTCAAAGACCGCGGAACGGACCATTTCAAAGCGTTAGTGAGTTGCGGCTTGTTATGGATATGACGGACGAAATTTTCGACCGCATAGAGCCGGCGCTGACTATCTATTCGGGCAGCCAATTCATCGATCCAACATTCGCGCCTCACGAAGCGCTTATTGCTCTTCCGAATATGAACCCGCAGGAAACAATGGCGATTATCTCCGCTCGCACGAAAAGCGATCTGGGAACGCTGCCAATGTCCGCTGCTCTCGCTGGCCGAGCCTTCAGCATCCGTTCCGAGATACTTATATCGACAGACAACGTTTTGAAGAAACACGCGGTCATCCGGCTAACGGATGACCCAAACAACCCCTTCTGGATGCTAAATTCCTCAGAGAGGTAGAAAACGATCTGCTGCGTGGGCAGGACGCAGTGCCACCCTAATCAGGGCCTCATCAAGAATTGATGGGAAACGAGGCTTTCGAAGAGCTGCACGTTTGTGGTGACGACGACGGGCGCGGCCCAATTCTCTCTAGCCAAGCGGATCTTGGTCTCAGGTCGTCGAGCCTTTAGCCTTTTGGCATCAGTCTGCATCCACAAGGCACGAGAAGATCATCTGCCCAAGTAATGAAAGTTGATAACACCTTATTTCGGCGGTCGCCGCTACCTCCAACGCGCCATCCCTTACAAATGCAAAGGATCGCGGCAGCATGTCTGACGCTTGGCGAGCTACTCCGAGATAAATTTGTCACCGCCCGATTTTGCAAGTTTCGGAGCAACTCTCGCTCCTGCCGTAGAGTGGTCGACGCTCGTTCCGCGTCCCTTGATTTTGAGCTGGAAGGCTTTTGCGTATTTTTCCGAGGTCGCGCAACCATCCCGTCATGGCAGCGACCCGCGCTGCTCCGATGTTTGAGCAAGTTGGGAAACGGCTCGCAAATGATCGCCCAGGGATTGCCAATCCGACCGATCGGCGCGTTCAGTTGAATGGGGCGTAATGCATGAGGGCCCTCGCATGGTGACACTCCTCATACTGCTCGGGCGGCGGATGTCTGCCAATGACTGAGTGTCGCTGACCAGATCGCATACGTGGCGGCCTAAGCCCCGGGCGAGGCGGTCGTTGGAATTGTTTGATCGTAGCTGGGTAGGATTACCATCCGGCCGCTACGCACTCGCGGTCGCGAAGTGCAGCACGCAGCATCGACTTTAGAGCCGACAACGGTGACGGTCGCCCTCGTAGAGTGCGCTCGTGAACCTAAATTGGCGCCTAAAAAAGCGAAACGAAACCGCAAACTCAAAACTGCACAAACACTCAAAGTTTGGGGGGCCGCGCGCCGCAGGATGCCGGAAGGCCGGGAAGAACCTAACCGGCGGGGGGGCTATGGGGCGCGACACGCTGTAGGACTGAAGCGCGAGCCCGTGCACTGGCGTGCGGAGGTAGGGCAAGGGGTCGGCGACCCTGGGAGGGGGCGGGCGTCCTTGACCTGATACGTCAGCATTCTATTTCGCACGATCCGACGGGGGTCGAGGGCTTGGCCTGCCACTGGCGGGGCTCCCGCCCGCCCGGCACGGCGCGTTGTATTCCCTACTAGGGCAAGGACAGAGAGGGTTGTTTGTCTATAGCGGGAAGAGGCACGATCGGCCTTGATCTGTAGCGGCTAAACGGCCTCCGTGCGCCTCCATTTCGGCATGGTGTTGGCCATTTTGCCTTGGCCTATCGCTTATCCCTGAGCTTCTCCAACGCCGCAGCGTCGAAGCGATTGTAAACCGTGGCGGTTGTTACCTTAAAATGTGCGGCGACTTCAGCCACAGTCTTCTTCGCCAGCATCCGCTCGGCTTGCGCCCATTGTGTTTTAGACAGCTTCGACGGTTTGCCGGGAAGCCTGCCGCGTTCGCGCGCCGCTTTCATTCCCGCAAGGGTACGCTCAACAATCTGGTCGCGCTCAAACTGAGCCATGACGGCCAGCATACCGAACATCGCCTTACCGGCTGCGGTGCTCGTGTCGATTACGTCCGTGATGGAGCGAAACTTTACACCGCGTCGTTCCATGTCTTCGACCTTCTTGAGCAGGTCAAAAACGGTGCGGCCTAGCCGGTCTAGCTTCCAAACAACGAACGTGTCGCCGGAGCGGGCATCCTTCAGCGCGAGTTCCAACTTGGGGCGGCGAGCGGACACCGCGGAGACGTGTTCGGAATGCAAATTGTCTGCGTGGACACCCTCCGCCCTGAGCGCGTCTAGCTGCAAGTCTAAGCTCTGCTCGTGTGTGGAAACCCTCGCGTATCCAATCAGCCTTGTATTGTCGTCATTTGCCTTCGGCTTCCTGGTCGCCACTTTGGCACGCCCTTCCGCACACCGACCTCGAGCACAGATAATTTCTTGACAGGTTGCTTGACAAAGTCAATGCATCGGGACACCACATCGACCAGGAGCTGCTGGTGCATGCTCTAGACGTGGCGACCATTCTCCGCACGACCATCGAGAAAGCATTGCGCCATGAGCATCGTGCACGAAATCAGGCGGCGAGCGCTGCCGAAAAGCTGTAAAGGACACGCCCGACCATGAGAAACGCCAACAATCCCGTTCGCTGGGTGGCGACGTGCTTCTATCGTACCGAAAAGGGTGTGATTGATGTTGACCACGGCTTTGAAGAACTGGGCGAGCTAAAGGAACTTGTCGAGCGAGGTCCCGATTGGCACACGCTCGACCGCATTGAAATTCGGCTCAGAGAAAACAACACTCCCGAGCTGACGATTGAGCAGTCGGAAAAACTGTAAGAAAGGCCCGTCACCTCACAGCATCCCGTCAGCCGGGAACCCCCGCCCTGATTCCTCCGTTTGCTTCTCAAGCGGGTGACGCGCAGGACTGGCCGGGCGACCGGCGCGGGTCGCTGGACCGGGGAAGTCCGCCCCTCCTCCGCCTGACCGACTTCGCGGTGCATGCGCACGGTGCTCTCGCCCGTTGCGAACGCCGGGACGCGAACGCCTTCCTGGTTGTGCAGCGCGTCCCGGCGTTCGCATTCGTGCCGCGCATCACGCGCAAGCCCGCGCACGAGCAAGTCGATAACGCGTTCCAGCCCGTCGACGAGATCGTCGCAAAGCTCGGCGGTTTCCATCAGATCGACTTTGAGGGCGACGATCACTTGCTCCGGCTCGCGCGGCTGCGCGTGAGCGCAATCGACGGCAGTTCGAGCCCGAGCATGATCGGGCCCGAGAACAGGAACAGGCACGCTCCCATCACGTCAGGGCTCGACCAGTGCGCCTCGCGCCGCCCGCGGGTAACGCGCTGCGCGGATGCCGCGGTGCCCGGCTTGCGAGCAGCTTTGCGGGGCAGCGCCTAGCCGAACGCTCCTCGTGACCAGCGGGGAGGGTCCCATGTTCCTGCCGTCAATCTCCAAGAGATCGGAAGAATAGGTTGCGTGTCCTTCTGTCCGCCCACAGGGCGCGCAAATCCGGCCGGCCCTGGTCGTCCAGCGTCCATCCTCCGAGTCGATGATGGTGCTTCGCGACGGCCTAGGCTACGTCACGAACCGGGCTTCAGGGCTTTCCCGCCCTTGGACGGGATTAGAGCGCGCCACGACCTTGTGCACCATAACGTCGGGCGGGTGATCACGCACGTTCCGCGCGACGCCAAGCTGCGGGTTTGCAGCCGGGCTCTGGCGCATAGACGATCTCGGGGATCGGCGCGTCGCAGCCTAACACGAACGGGAGCGCATCAGGCTTTACCATCGTTCGCACGCTTGCCAGCCGGCGCGTTTTCCGCAGGCTGGACCACAGACTGAAGCCGGAAGCACGTCGCGCGCTTACCGGGTCCCAATTCTTCAATTGATCGTTCGAGTAGAGCAGCAACGAATTGAGGCTTCTTACGGATGTCCCGCAGGAAGTCTTTGGTTGATTTCCACCCGATGTGCGCCATCACGTCGCGAAAGCTGACATGTTCGTGAGCGTTCTCACAAAGCTGCGTCTCAATATAGCGAAACGCCTCACCGGCCTTACCTCCCAAGGCTTGTTTGAATGGCTGCCAATCTACAATGCGCGCACCTGGGAATATTATCGGGAGCTCGCCGCGGATTCCCGATTGAGGGCTTGCTATGATGTAAGCAGACGTTGGTGCACACTCGCCGCCGACGCTCTTGCGGACGGCGGCCCGGCATAGAGCCTGTAGGATGAGATGACGATGTTCACCCCTCATGACGTCATTCACAACAGCCTTAGAAATTGACCCGGTCGAAGACGGGCGATCGCTAGCGAGCCTTGCAAGAGCCTCGTTAAAAGAGGGCCTACGAAATAAAGTGCCGGCCAAAATGACGTTTGTTACCTCGACGTACTGGTTCGTTGCGTCATGCGCACCCCAATGGATGAAGTCCACCATCCCGCTGCAATCAGCGATCAACGCGCGCAATTCATCTTCAAAATCCATATTGATGCCAGTGCGGTGATGCACAATTAGCCACCTCTGATCTGACTTCGATCTGATGGCAGCGGCTATACCCTCTAGCAGCGCACGCCCGCGTTCTCGAAACGCGGTCTTCCCTCCGCTAACAGCCCAATGATGGATCGTCAGCTTGCTATATCTCTTTGGCGCAGGAGGGAGCCTCCGTACGCCGCCACGCGCTTCCCAAAGCTCATAGGCGGTGCGGACACGGCCAGACGCATCAAGAACAAGGACTGGTGCTATGTCGCGCGGCAGCGTGCGCTTGAAATCTAGTATCGCGTTGCCCCACCGTCCTTCACGGCGGACCGTGACCTCCTTGCCGAACAGGTCGAAGAGCGTTTCCACGGCCTGTCTCAAGTCGGGTTGATTGGTTACCAGCCTGAGAACTTCGTTTTGCTCAATGTCACGCTCGGTCGCTAGCTGAAGCTTGACCACCTCTCCGTCCTTCACGTCTCTTAACCGGAGAAATAGCTCCTCGAGGTCTTCGGCAAGGTCGGGAAAATCGCCGCGAAGCGGTTTGAGCAGGGCTGCAAACCCATCACGCGAAATAGTCAACGGTCTCCCGGGCAACAACGCCTCGTCCCATACACGAACTTGTCGTGGCTCACCGTTGAACCAGAAATCGCTAACAGTCGGGAATCGCCTGCGACTGGAGCGCGTCTCGATCATGGCGTGCGTCGTGAAGAGCACGCGCGCATCTCTGGCTGGCTGACGACCAAGCCCATTGAGACCCTCGTCGGCCGTCAAGATCCCGAAATCGGCGACAGCCAGACCAGCATGCTGAAGAAAGGCGAGTATCTGCTCTTTGCGCTCAATGCATATCAGTACGCCGATATCCTCGTGCTTCGTTGAGGCCAACAAGGCCTTCAGAAAGTAAATGACCGTTGAAGTCTTCCCCATCCCGGGATCGAGACTCGATAGATAGATCGCCTTCGAGCAAACGCCGTCGCTCATCTCAGCCATTATTTTGGCTATTGCCCTGAGTGCCCGCCACGTCTGCGGGCTGGGTTCATGTCCCTGTTGAGCAAAGCACTCTCGTAAGTCACCTAGGGTTCGGTCGACGATCAACCTGCGGCTCCACACCAAGAAAGGGGGGTAGAACCCTTAGAGTTATTATACGGAGCTTCCCCCCTTTTTTGTTTGTGACGGTTGCCGCGTCGTCTTGTTCGCGCGTTTGAGGCGTGCACCATTGCTGACTTTCATTGGCTTTTCTTTCGAGCGGCGGCGATTAGCCGGCCGCTGCAGAACCGATCCAGAATGCCGGGGCCTGACGGCCCGGCATGGGTGCCAGACTTGAACTTTCGGTGAAGGCATGGATGCTGGGTTCGGCGCCGCCGCGAAGCGGTCGGCCGCCTATAACAAATGATCCGCTGCGGCCGCAAGTAGCCTAACGCTTGAAGGGCTGCCTCGCCTCGGCAGGCTCCGCACGGAGCATGTGTTCGCCAGCGTCTCGAAACTAAACCAAGAAATCAGCGACGTGAAAAACACTCATATTTTGGGGGGCCGCGCGCCGCAGTACGCAGACGTCCCCGGAAGGACCCAGACGTGCGGGGGGCGTCGGACCGTAGACAGGGCGTAGAACGAGCTAGGGCGAGGCGGGAGGCATGGTCCTAGCTTGGGCAAGGGGGTGGGTGGGGACGCCTTGGTATAGCGGGCGTCTCCGATCAAATTCCAACGGGTTGTATTGTATGGCATCCGCCCCCGGTTGTATGGGTGACGTGCCGCTGGCGGGGTTCCGCCCGCCTGACCGAGCAGCGTTGCCTTCCCTTCAGGGGCAAGGGCAAGGGGTGGGTATTGTTCTATGGCGACGTGAGGCACGATCATCCTCGATCTGCGGCCGCTTGGGCGGATCGCTGCTGTGCTGTGGATTGTTCAGCCCCGGCTCAAATCGCCAGGATCTTTCGCGAATACAAAAGGGGGGGCTTCCCGGCTCAGTACCGCGCCAGCTCAAGGACGCGGAACGCCTGCAATGAGGTTGCCCGTCCCAAGGCTTGGCACTTGACCCGAGCCCCGATCGTGGCCGTCTGGTATCCACCGGCCCGCAAAGCGGAGACGTGAAGCAGGACGCGGCGTCCGTCGTCGGCTCTCCAACCGTAGCCGTTCGGAAAGTCGAACGCCTCGACCACGCCAGCGACCTCGATCACCTCTTGCAGGTCGGGCGCGTCCGTCGTCTTGCCCATCGAGTTGCCCACGCACATGATCATTTGCGCTTCCAGTCCGTTGCGATCTCAAGTCCGTCGGGGTCGAAGTATCGAGGCACCTCGTTCGGCGCCGTCGGGCAGAGCGCGCAAGGATACTCGACCACCCGCGTTCCTTTCGGATCGCTGGAATGGCGAGACGCCTCTACCGAAGCGCCGCAGCAGGGGCAGCCCATCGAGACGGTTGAGACGCCATGCTGCATCATGAGGGGATTGCCCGGCCTGACGCGCGGCCCTTGGCAGTCTCCACGCCATAGTTCAGGCGCTCCTCGATCACCGGCCCGTGCATCATCCCGTTGACCGTGATCACCGGGACGCCCGCCTTGCGAGCTGTTCGAACCATTCCGTCCCTCTGCCGCCAGGGAAGGCGACGACGAGCTGCGGGTTGCACTGATCCAGCATGAGATTGTTGCGGATCGGCCCAGCGCTTCGTCCGTGCTTGTTCCAATCGGCCGGCACGGTGACGAGGCTGACGTTCTCCTGCGTATAGCTCCAGGCTCGCGCCAAGGCGTCGGCGCCGCTCGCGCCCCCAATGTAAGGTGCCCGCCGCAAACGAGATGCAGGTAGGACAGGGCAAGCTCAACCACGTCCCGTTCGTCATAGGCACGACCGCCGGTCACGATCACTCGCATGAGGCACCTCTTACTGCCGTTGTAAATTTCGTCATCCATCCAGAAAGTCAGCCGGGCGTTCGCTCTACGGTTTCGTTTAGAGAGCGCTTGCCGGACCCTGGCGATCTGGATGAACGGCTGCCCTCCCGTAACAACAGGAGGGCTCGCCAATTCGATTAGTCTTGCGGCTGCTTCATCTGCGCCGCGAATTCTGCAATCACGCGGCCGACAAACGGGATGGATCGACCCAGCGCCCGGCGCCAACGAAGGCGCGCGCACTCGATCAGCGGCCGAAGACGGTCGCGCAAAAAATCTTTCATGACGGCAGCTCCGGTTAGTAGCCGCGCAGGACGGCGGCGATCTCTTTCCCGACGCGGGCGATAATTAGCGCCTGCGAGGCGTAGAAGGCGGTGGCGCTCTCGTCCTTCACCAGCTCGTTCGCGATGCCGGGGCCGAACTTCTTTCTGATCGGCATCCGCTTTTTCCGGTCCGATGGAAAGCGTGCCCCTTGCGCTTGGCAGAGATCGCGCCGGGCCTCGGTCGTGTTGGTTGCGCGCCCCCGACCGTGGCGGCGACGCCCTGCGCGATCTGTTTCGCGCAGAAGGCGTTCAGCAATAGAGGCTTGCCGGTGCCAACGATCGCGGTTTCATAGGCCCCGCCCATTGCTGGCGGCATGAACCGCGTTTCGAAATTTGAGCCAAGCGTATTGCTTGCGGCGAACGCCGCTCAGGCAGACAAGGTCTGCTTCTGAACCAAATGGGCATTCTCCAATATCCGCTTCGCCGAGAAAGCGGACAAGCTCACCGCCTCGAATGCGATGGCAGAGGGCGATCGTATTGTCCGCTCACCATTCCTGAGCGGTTTTTTCTGGGGCCGCAAAGATTGATTTTCAAGAGAGGTGATAAGGTCTGCACGGGAAGGCAGAGCCTCCGAGATAGTCAATGAACACCGACACTTTGACATTCACGTGCATTTATTGCGGACGGCAAAAGCCCGAGGCGGAGCGGTCGCTCGAGCACATCTGGCCGGAAGGGCTGGCGGGGCAGTTCACACCGGATTTCTTCAAGACCCGGAAGGCGTGCGGCACGTGCAACAACCTCCTGGGGCAGTTCGTGGACGGCGAGTTTCAGCGGAGCTTTGTTCACGTCAGTCGAGGAAAGCGGCGCTGCGTTGGCGTTCCTTGATACGACCAAGGCGATTGCGTTGCCGCTCGTGTACGTTGGGACGCTGGCGGACGAGCCGCCCGGCGGCGAGGTTTGCGAGAGTTGGCTTGGCCCGCGCGGCGAGCGCGTCTATTTCCTCCACGAAAAAGATCGCTCCGACTTTGCTTCCTATGCCGGCGGCGATCCGATCAAGCGCAACACAGCCGACGGCGGACGCGTCTACATGAGCTTTTCAAAGCCCAACGCGTACTGGATTCACACCGCGGTCGCGTCCGCGCGCGAGAAGTTCCGGCGCGCGGAGTTCCGGCTGCTAACAGTCGTCAACGATCCCGTGCTTCTTGCCCTGTGTTCGCCGGAGAGTGATCAATCCGCGAAGGACAGAGCCTTTCTCGACGCCCACTGGCGCGCGAAGACCAATCACGTGCGCCAGACGATGCTGCTCGATCACGGGGCGCGGTTCCAATGCAAGCTGGCGCTCGGGTTCGGCAGCGCCTTGTTTGGCGCGGCGTTTCAGGAAACAGACTATGAGCCGCTCCTGCGCAAAGCGCTGTGGGAACGCGACCCGAGAAAGAGGGCAGATATTCCGATCCTCGGCACGCCGGTCGTGCCAGGGATCCGTGCCGGCGACGAACAACTGCTCGGATATCCGGGCGCGTATACTTTCGCGTTTGTGCGATCGGGTGACGTGGCCATCGTGATGGTCTATTCGCCGAGCACACGCTCGTTTCCGACCGTTGTGGCCCCCAAGGCCGGAGGCCTTGCAAGCCGCCTCCTCGAGCAATTCGGTGACGGATTTGTCGTTTTGCTTGTTCCGGGCCTGCATACGCATTTCGGTCCGATCCATCTTACGCCCTATGTCCTCCACAAACATGGCGGGCCGCAGCTCGCTGAGCTCGTGGAACTGGAATCGAAGCGCAGGACAATCGATCAACTGGAAGCAGAGGTCGCGCGCTGGCATGTGCCGCAGAACGAGCCGCCGATGCCGGGAGCAGCCTAAGCGGCAGAGGATTTCAGAAACAGGCGGGGATCGTCGAGAGTCGGGTCTTCCGATGCCCAGTCCATGCAGCTGATAAGACAAAGCCTCGCGAACTGCTCGGCGAGGCCCATCGCTCCGCTCCAGTCATGGCCGAGTTCTTCGTTGGAACCGTGAAGCGTGCGGCTGCGCCCGTCCCCGTAGATTGTCTCGATGGCCGCTTTCATGGTCGGTCCGTCGCGGCGGATCGGCTTCTCGTCAGTGAGGCCGATGCGAGCGGTGATTAATTTTCTAATGCCTGTCGATTTGCCGCCAAGGGCTAGGGCATCCATAGAAGCGGAGAACTTGACGATGCCCATGAGGCTGACCGTCTCGCGGCACCCCTCGTGAAACCATAGCAGCGACTGCGCCAATGTGTTCATCAGCTTGGGGCGGGAAACCTGGCCTGTCGGACTGAGGAGATAGTCGATCATTTCGCCGGCAACGGCGAAATGATCGCGGTGGTCCTCCAGCAGCTTTTCCCATTCGCCGGGTTTGAGCCACGGTCCATCCGGCATGTGCGAGAGGTATGAGCCGGAGAGCACGTGATTTTTGGGAACGAACGTCAACGTCTTCAGACTACGCACGGAGCGATCGAATAAGAGATTGAATCCGCTCAGCGCCTTCGACGGCGTCTGCCAAAGCAAGGCGATGGCGGCGAGGGAAAGGCGCGCGGCGGTCCGGGCCTTTTCCTTGGCCGCCTCATCGCCAAATCCGGTCGTGACGACGCTGCACACGAAAGGACTTGAGCCAATGGCACCAAGGATGTCCTTCTCTCGCAGGCTTTCTCTCGATACCTTGCGCTTGGCGATGCGCTCGCCCTGCCAGACGCGGCCGATGCGCCGGGCCGTGACTTTCGAGATATAACTGGCCTCAGCCTGTCGCGCGAGCCACACGACACGTGTCTCGAAACGGACAGGACCCACGGCAAACGCAGCGATGTTCTTGTCGCTGAATAGCGTGCAGCCGAAAGCGTGCTCTCTGGAAACCTGGCGCGATTGATCCTTTGAGAGGGTTTCTCTCACTGCCTGCAGTACGACCTGAGCATTCTCGGCCGGCTTGTCATCCAGATCGATGGTGGCCAGGGCAGGCCCGAACGCACGGCGAACGGCCGCGCGCCACTCCGCGAGCGTGTAGCGGGATTTAAGCTTTGGATCGTTGTCCATCAGCCGCCGCGCCACTTCGGCGATGGCGTCGTCGATCTTCTTCGATACTACGAGGCTGCCGCCATCTCCGGCGGCGATCATGCGCGGAAGGCCGAATTCGTGGTCGTCGCTGCGGCGCGCGACGGGCACGGCCTGCAGCCTAGTCAGTTCGACGACGATGTCGGCGACGATGGTCTTAATTGGCTTCATGTGCATTGTTCACATCGCCAACAACGGCGGCGATTCGTTAAGGCCCAACGGTAGTGGCGACTCGATTCTCAACTCTGTGTGCCTCAGCAACACCGGCCTGCACCAGACGGGCGAGCACTTCGTCCATTTGGCTCCGCAAGGGATGGAAGGAGGAGCAAAGTTCTACGTCAGCGTTGAAGATTTCCTCCAACCATTTTGCCAGCCGAGCGCCAAGCCCACCATCGACCCAAAGTGCTGTGTTGGTCGGCTGTCGCCGCAGCCAGGTCGAGGCGCTTGATATCAGGAACGATGCGTGCTCTTGCCGCGGCGATACGTCGAGCAGGTTCATGGTCAGAAGCGCAGTGAACGGCACCGAACCCTCCTCGATCAGGCGTGTAAGACCGGGAAGAAACGGAGCGACCCGATCGGTTCCTTTGGGCAGCAAGTAGCAAGACGCACCATTAAACGCCGCGTACTCATTGAAGAAAAGTGCGGCGATGGCCGGACCAATGTGGGATTCGACGGAAAGCTCGGTCCGGTCGCGCTCGCGTCGCCAGCCAGAAGTCTTCACCAGCCGATCGGCCACCAAGGTGCGCAGGCTGAGGGCGACATCTAGGTCGAGACCGGCATCGTTGAAGTGAGCCGTATCGATGGCGCGTATGAGTTCATCACTAAGATCAAAGAACGCTTCATCGGGAACAGTGATCGCCTGCGTCACATACTCGACCGCTTTCACTGGCTCCATGTGTGGGAGCGCGCGGCCCAAGAGCCGGAAAAAGACTGTGTTCCACTCGTCGGTCCGGCCATCGAGTTCAACGTGCAGGTCAAGGCCGGCGCCATTCGCCGCCGCCGTCCACTGCGCATAAGCGTCGACGAAACTGAGAATCCGCTTCAGGTCGACGGGATCGTCGCCGCGTGACAGCTGGCGAACCCACAAGGCGGCGGCCTGAGACCGGAGTTGCTCAACGGGCCGCGGCGGCGGAGTCGGCAGCTCATCATGCTCATCGCCACCACCAATGCGCACGCCGTGGCGGATGGCAATCATCGGAGCAGGAAACGCGGGCCAGCTTGGCTCTGGCGCGCTACCGTTCAGCCAAGCGAGCTCGGCGGCGATTGCACGTGCCACCCGCGTCCGGTGCTCGGCGCGTTTGGCTTCCTTCTTCTCATCCGTATCGTCCCAGTCGTGTGTTGGTTGAATCTGAGCAGCAAGGGCGCAGCGCAGGAGCGAGGGCAAGAGGCGCGGATCGATGTCGCGAATGACTGCGAAGCCCGCCCCGAAGCCCTGGGCGGCCTCCGGCCCGTCGCGACCCGCCAGCTCGAAGAGCGTGTCGCGATCGGTGTCGCGACGGCGTCGTCGCAAAAGATGAACAAGGCCTAGCGTGGCGATTGCAACCGGATTGAAGCGAATGCCGTCGCTCAGATAGGCGCCGAATGCGTCATGCCTGTCAGTAAGGGCCTGCGTGAATACGGCGCGGGCCCATGTCTCGTGCTGGTCGAACGTGGCATCGGGGCCATCGCGAATCAAGATCATTGCCGCCGATACGATCGCATTTGTGCGGGAGTGGAGGACATCCTCCGAGGTATCAGTGGCTGTCTCCTGCCGCTGCGCATAGGCGACTGCCTGCTCGGCAAGCCCTGGGTTCGATCGCGCACTTTCCTCAAGAGCGTTCTGAATGGCCGCATCGATTCCGAAGTCCAACGTTCGCGGAGCCTGTTTGGCTTGCAGCGCGGTGATGTGTTGCGCCTCGTCTGGCGGCGAGACATAGGCGTAACCACCTTCTCGCGGATGCCAATTCGCCGGATCGATTAGGTTGAGCGCGTAACGTGCCATGAGCCTCGGTTCGGCAAAGGTATCGGTCTGCAATGGCGGTCCGAGACGTGTCGTCGCTTCGGCAAGCAAAGTGTGAAGCGTGATTCGGTCCGCGCTCGTGTCAAAGGCAAGCAGTCCCAGAAGGGATTCCAGCGCAAACCTGCGCGACGCCCGTTTCTTGAGGTCGGCAAGCTGGACCGGCCCTGTTGGCTCCTTCGGTCCGGTTAGGCCCCATACGCCGAGGTCCACTGCCGGCATGGCATCATGGACCTGACGGCTGCGATCGAGCGACAAGAGGTCAGGCGAGCCGAGAAACGGCAGCGCTTCGGTCTTAGTCTTCGGCCAATGGGAGATCATGACATCGACCGCGACAAGGAGAAAGGCAGCCGACGAGCCCTCCAGGCCAAGTATGTCGGTGATGACCTGCTCGGGGGCATCACCGCGTTCGATGCGCACATGGGACCATGCCTCCAGCGCAAGCAGCGCACACTCGACCGCGTAAGCGCCGTCAGCTTGACGCGACCAGAAGTAGGAGCGCTGCCACGGGAAGCTGCGCGTTCCTGTGGGAAGTGCGAGCGTGAAGCTGTCGTCATTCGGGTCGCGTCCGTTCGTACGCGCAGTGATGGCATGCCCGACGAGGCGCCGGATCAGAGTGAGCCCCTGCTCGGGCGCAGCATTGAGCAGGTCGAGAAACGGTCCTTGTCCGGGCGAACTCGGCAGGAAGTTGCTGTCGGCGTACGAAAATGTTTCATCACGGTTTCCCGTCACGCGTCGACGGCGCTTATCGTTTCTCGGGATCAGACCGGCAAGCGTCAGCTCCACAAGCTCGGCCGGTGCCGCCTGCGCGAGCGTGCCGCGAAATCGCATGATCTCGCGGATCGTTTGATCGGGATTTCGGCGCGAGAGCAGTTTGCGCAGATAGCCTTTGGCCCGCTCAGGCACACGGGAGGCCGTCAGCAGAAACGCCTGGCGGGCGTCTGTGCCCAACCGATGAAGTTCGTGATATCTGAAGGCGTCTTGAAATCTCAGTCGATCGGCCGCCAGCGGAGAATGCTCCTGGGCGTCCTCGATCTCCTCGAGCCAGTCAGCAAGGGCGCCTGCGATATGCGGCGAGATCGGAGCCAGAACGAACGTCGAGGCGGAGAAGCTCTGGAACAGCTCCACGACATCTGGCAATGCGCGCAGGGGGAGATCGGCGCGCCGCGCGACCAGCCATTGGACCAGGTTGGCCCAGGAGCCGTTTGCCGGGCCGAACATCCCTGCTGGAATTGATGCGGTGTGGGCGCCCAAGCTGGCTAGCATCTCAGCAAGGGGCCGGGATTCGACCGCAATCGCTGTGCGGATTAGCTCGCGGAGAAGAGTGCCGTTATTCTCAAATAGCGCTTCGGCCGCGCGATCTAGCAGCGCGAGTGCAAGCTCGGAACGCAGGATAGCCAAGAGAGGCCAGCGTCTCCATGAGGCATGTGCACCGGAGGGGCTCAGTCGGCTCACATAGTCAATCCATGCTCGACCATCCTCAGACCGCTCAAGCGCGAAACGGGCGCCGAGCTCAATGCCCCGCGCTAGTGATGGCGGCACCGGACAGTTCAGAGGAAGCTGAACGATCTTGCTCGGATCGTCATGGAGGCGCGCCGCAACGCCCCAATCCCGCAACACGTCGTGGCGAAATGCTATGTGATCGAGGCCGAGCTCGCGGAGCGTACCGCTGGCGATGAGTGCATCGATAGCCGAGGATGTGGTGGTGAGGTGGTCGCTGCCGGCAAGAATCGCGTCGGTGAGAGACGCGATGAGGCGCGCCCGCTCGCGACGTCCGTCAGGAGGTCCGTCGGCGGTCGTCCACCACCGTTCGAGCAGGTCGACCTCAGATCGAAGCTGACGAGCAGACCCTTCAATCTCGACAAGCCGCGACAAGCGAAACAGGTTGCGTGCCATCGCGCGAGCAGGATGATCATCGGCCAGCAGGGCGCGCAAGCCTGGTGCGGCCGCCTTGAGCTCTTCAACCTCCTCAACGCCAAGCTCATCGACGAGGATGGGGGGCGTGCGTCCAAGCTTGGCCAGGACGTCGCCTGGGAGCCAGTTCGGCTCGTCCTTGTCGAAGTCGGTTCGTGCCGTAACGATGACCTGGAAATTCGGGACGGAGACCGCGGCCCGTACTAAGTCGATCACCGTTGCGCGCTTGTCGGCATTGGCAAAGAAATCGAGGCTGTCGATGAACAGAACGGCGCCACCGTCACTGGCAAGTTCGGAAAGAAACGCTTCGGGTCCGACCGCGATCTCCAATGCAGTTTTGAAGGCAACCCATCCCCCTGGGATCGTACGTTCCGGCGAAAGTACGATGGCGCGACCTTCGCTCAGCACCTGGTCGACAAGGAGGCCCAGGAGGCCTGATTTACCGACTCCTGAGCCGCCGCGAATCTCAATATAGCGAGCCCGGTCGCGTGCTTCTCGCACGGCATCGAGCTGAGCCGTGCGGGCCAAAGTCGCTCCAGCGATGCTGCCTCGAAGGTCGGCCGCGGCCAGCGTTGCGGCTTCGGCGAGGGTATCAAGCACAGCCCGATTCTCGAGTAAGCCGAGCAGTCGGAAGCTGTCGACGACGGTGATCTCGTCGAGGAGGCGCACCCGATCGAGATCGCCGCCCGCGGCGGCAACTCGGATCGCCGTCTCGGTCAGCACTTTCCAGAAGGCGCTGGCGCGTGGCCCATCGGCCGGATCGAGCAGGTTTCGGGCACGCTCAAGCGCCAATTCGACGGATTGCGAGCCTGGCACATCGTAGTCGAACGTGAGGATGTGGAAGCGGCGCAGCAGCTGCCATACCGTTTCGTCGTCGTGCGGGCATCCCGCGGCCTCAAGGTGCGTCCGGACGGTCTCGACGAAGGTCCGCATGTCCACGTTGCCGACATTCTTGCGGTTGATCCTCGCGAAGAAGATGGAGGGCGAGTCGATCTGGCGCGCCCACCGCAAGACATCCTGATAGGGACCGGTGATCTTGAAGGAGGTCCGTTCGGTCGCTACGGCAAACTGGTGACGTTCATTGGAGAGGTCGAGCGTTGGGAATGCCTTTGCGAGCTGCTCGACGACGCTCTTGAACACAGCGTCGCCAGGCGCGAATGTTATCGTTCGCTTGACCTGCACCTCAAGCACGACCGGCTCGCCGGCGCGGGTCGCGCCGCGGATGATAACATCATCGAGCGGATGCCCTTCGCCTGCGCGCTGCAGCTCGACCCGCTCGATCATGGCGCCGGGAAGCCCCCGCGGTTCGGCTTCCGCAAGCAGGGTCAGCAGGTAGTGCGCACCAACCTGGCCCTCGAAGAGGGCGCCAGCCGGGCCCGTCGATGACGGACTGGCGCCTATCGAGGATGCTGCAGGCTCGCTCGGTGTCATTTCCCGCCCCCAAAGCGTCACTGTGCGTGAGCGCCCAATTCCGTATTGCATTGGGTCAGAAAACGCCATCCACTAGAGCGTATGGTCTGGTCAAGAGCCTTTATGCCTGTAGAAATTTCGCAGCGTAACTTGTCCACCTGAGAATTCGCCATCCATTGCGCGCGTCTACGAAAGACGCAGTCTAGGTGTCCACAGATTGTACAGCGATATTCTTGTGGTGCTCGAGTGTGGACGCTCATCCTTCGGCAGCGGACGTCGATAGGTACTCGTCGGGGGCGGTGCGTCTAGCGTTTCGGATGTCGGCTTTTGGGACGAACCCGCCTAGGCGGCAACGTCTGCGACGGGCCAGTAGCAGACATTCACCGTTGCGCGCGCGGTCGTAGCCCCGTCTGCTTCGTCCCAATTGCAGACATTTGCAATCAGTCACCCGAGATCCAGCGCTTACGCTCGGTCATGTCCGCTTGTTGGCGAGGTCCGTTGTTCCTAGTGATCGCCGTCGGCAACCTGTGGCCTCTAGCGGACGATGTTCCATGAGTGCGCGCTGTCCCAAACCAAACTGAGCCGTATGGCAGGGCCTGAACTTGCGATCCAGCTGCACACGATCGTGTGCAAGCTGCCCAGACTGCGGGAAGGCTCCAGGAGCTGAGCGACGCATCCGCGAACCCCCAGGCTATCCGCCGGGCGATGGCGCGGCCGTACTTCCGGCCGTGACCTTCACGCCGATCGTTCCACCGATAGCTGTTCGGTCAGAAGGGGCAAAGACTATGTAAAACGACCTGTGGACAGCAACCGCTCCTAGATGGGGGCATCACAGAAAGTTCTGTGCATTTGTGCATCCAATGGATACGCTTTCGCAAAAAAACACGCCAAGGATTCCGGGCTGCGCATTCGGGTTGATCGAGTGCTCCGCGAGCAGTTCGCCGAGGCGTGTCGCGCTGCCGATAGACCTGCGGCGCAGGTATTACGCGAGTTCATGCGTCGGTATATTGAGGCGCAGGGGACGGCCGGAAAAAACCGGCAGACAGCGGAAGAAATCCGCAACAGCTTGATCATAAATTTTTTTTGTTTGATGGTGTTCGAAAGGACAGAATACTGAAGGTAATTTATGCGCGCGGGGGTCGTTGAGGAGATCGTAGACACTGACCATCAGCTCTGCAGGCGGCTGCGGGAGCTCAGGAAGGTCGTCTCTGCCGTCAAAAAGTCAGCGATGACACCCTTGCAGGCATGCGAAGCGATTATCGCCGGACGCAGCACGGATCCAGTTGTCCGGAGCTTCTTTTCCGGTCTTCCCTCTGAGGAAAAGCACTACTGGATATCCAGCCTCTACGCTCTTCTCATGCCCAAGGAGCGTCGGCGCCGTCTGGCTACGTACTTCACCCCCCCGTATCTGGCGCAATACGTGATCGACATCATGGTCGAGGCGGGCCTTCGACCTGGCACTCACCATATCCATGACCCCGCCTCCGGCGGCGCGGCGTTTCTTGTGCCGCTGGCGGCGCGGATCGCCAACGCATCAAGGACGAAGGGCGCGAGCGCAAAGCAAACGATAGCTGCCATCGAAACGACGCTGTCGGGCGTGGAGATCGAGCCTCGGCTCGCGCGCCTGTCGGAGCTTCTCATGGCAGACGCGCTCAAGTCCGAGTTGGGAGCACGGGCTCAGCCGCTGTCGGTCTCGATTTCAAGAGGAAACGCGCTCAAGCAGCCCGCGCCTGCCGATCTGTACGACGCGGTGGTCGCCAACCCGCCGTACGGCCGCGTATTCAGGCCCTCGAAGAAGACGCTGTCGCAGTTCGCCGCGGTTATCAGCGAGAGCTACGTCAATCTCTATTCCCTCTTTATTGAACTTGCCATCCGCAACACCCGCCCCGGCGGCCTGATCTGTCTGATCATCCCGATCTCCTTTGTCGGGGGCTCATATTTCGCGGCTCTGCGCGAGCACATCCTCAAGACGACGCATGTCTTGCGGCTGGATCTGATCGACAAGCGAAGCGATGTGTTTCTGGACGTCCTGTACGACGTCGGAATCCTGCTTCTCCACAAGAAGGGCTCACCGCAAGCGGTCGAGCCGGCCCGCTGTTCGCTTCTGACGGTGGATCAAAAATCAGTCGACATGGGCGTCCTTGACCTCCCCGCGAACCCGAGCAATCGCATCTGGGCTTTGCCTGACGGAACGGACACGGGCGATTTTTTCCGCGACGGCTTCGCGACTTTGAGCGACTATGGCTACATCACAAAGACGGGGTACTTCGTCTGGAACCGGGAGCAAGACCGTTATCGCGTCGGAAATAAGCCAAAGCGGCACGAGGTTCCCCTTTACTGGGCTCACAACGTTCGAGCCAACGCAGTGTGTGAACCCGGACACGAGCAACCCTCGAACGGCAAGGTCGGATTTGTAAACGTCGCAGGCACCAAGACCGCCGTGGTCGGAAGCGATGCGATCATACTCCAGCGCACCACCAATCGCCGCCAGAAGCGAAGACTCATCGGCGGGCTCGTACGCAAGTCACGCGTTCCCGGCGGGCGCGGGTTCGTCTCCGAGAACCACACCGTGCTCATCCTGCCCGACCCGAAGGCGAAGCAATCCGTGCCGATCGCCATACTATGCCGATTGCTCAATACCGCCGCTGTTGACGCGCGTTTCCGGCGCATATCCGGCACGGTGAGTGTTTCCACAAAGGCGCTACGAGATTTGCCGCTGCCCACCGCAGAGCAGGTGCGGGAGCTGTTCCAGAAAACTACGGATGACGAACGCAATGCCGAACTTGCTTATGAACGATCGGAAATCGGCAAGAAGGGTCGGGCCAAATGACCCTTGCCGCCAGATCGGAGAATGCCGCTCTTAGCACCGGAGCGGCCGCCCTCCTCGAGCGAACTCCCGCGCTGCGCCGCAAAGTGGGTTCGGACGGACCGGAGTTGCTTGCGGCCGGGGCGCGAGAGGTCATCTCCGTGCTCGAACGCGTCATCTCGACCGGAAAGAGCGAAGGTGTCTTGCTTTGGCCGAACCGTCTTGACGGCGTGGCCATCTTCCACGCTCTGGCAGCTTTGAATCGACTCGAGAACGCCGACGCAAGGGGGTTTGCCTCGCTGTATTTCCCGTGGAGCCAGAACGTCGGAGCGACGCAGCGAACAATGCTGACCGATCGGGATGTCCTCGTGCGGAGCGGCATGCTTCCTTTGCAGCGGGTCTATTTGAACAGAAACGATCGCTCGTATCCCTATCTGATGGCGCTTCACAGCCTCAAGCATATCGGGACCGGTGGAAAGAGCGACAAACGAACGAAGCGGGCGCTCGAGCGCGATCCGCTCCTCATTCATCCCTCGCTTTTTGAGATTACCCCGCAGCTAGGCATCATCGCGGAAGAGCCGAAGGGCTATCAGGAACAGTTCCTGCGGCGGCTCCGGCGTCATACTTGGATCGGGGAGTGTTCTGATCATCTCGAGGCGGTCTCAGATCCCCTGAAAGCCCCGTTCTTCATGTTCGGCGTACATTCCGACGCCGTGCGAATAGCATTGTGGCGCCAGGCGGGCCTCGATCCGAAGCAAGGTGGAAGGCGGCCCGATGTCATTCTTCTGGACCTGACGCGCCGGGCCCGCAACAGGCTGGGCAGCGATGGATGGCGGCAGCGCGTCGCTAAGTTCTGCGCCACGGCGGGAGACCTTTATGGCGATATCGCTCCTCCCATACTGGCTCTGACTGACGACGCTTTCGTGCTCCAGACGCTGCGGTGGGAAACGCTCAAGCGTTACGACGTTCGCCGGGGCGCGAGCCCGGATAACAAATCGCCAGCAGGGGCGCTGGTGGTTCTTACGCCAAGCACAGATCTTCTCTCAACAGCTGCGATTGAGCCGGGAACCGTTCCCGAGATTGTCGTGGAGGCTTATGGCGGAGAGATCCTGAGCTTTTCGGACTTCGGCCTCAAGCTGCGTCGTCGCTTAATGGATGCCGGAGACGATGAGCTCGCAAGCGCTGTCACGGACGGCATGCATGCAGTGCAGAACCTCATCGGCCTGCCCGGCTATCCGCGACAGCTCATGGATTTCGCAGAAGCGAATTACGAGCGTTTTGAATGTCAGGCCATCCTTGCGCGCTATGATCGTCTGGCGCCGCGGGGCAAGATTAAGGCGGCGCTGCAGCAAGGCCTTGCCGGCGCGAACCAGAACGCTTTGGCGGAATTCCTGGCCGCACTCGATAAGCTGTTCGCGGCGGCCGAGTCGAACAACCCTGGGTGCGAATTGTTCGACAAATGCCTGCTGCGGGCAGCCCGCTCCGAAGAACGAACGCTCATCGTCTTCTCTAGCGAACTTCTCAGGGGGTTCGCCGAGTGGCGCATCGAGGAAGATTCCTCGCTGGCTGAGATACAAAATCATCTTGATTCCAAAATTCTGCTCGTCGACCGGCGTGAGGCTGTCGAGGTTCTTGAAACGGCGGGGGACAAGGAAATCGATCGCATCGTTTTCATGGAGCCCGGCGCCGACGACTTGCTCAGTATGCTCACCCTGTCCAGGCTCCCCAAGGCGCTTTTGGTATTGGCTCACCTGGCGCGGGTCGAGAGCACGTTGCGCCGAACGCGTGTTCTGCTGCAGCTGGATGGAATTGAAAAGGTGCGCTCAAGATTAGAGGCTGCCGCGTCCGAGCTTGAACGGGTGCTTGCGGGGAAGAAAATAGACCTGCCGGACCTTGATGCAGCGCCGCCATTGCCCCGCCTCGGAACTCTGGATCTTACAGCGATCGGAGCGCCCGGATCAGGTCGCACACGTATCCTGTCGACGTCGGGAGGGTTCAAGATCCGCGCTTTCGACGGGTCGGAGTTTGCGCGTTACGACCCGGATGCGCTTCAGGTATTTTCCCGCTGCGCTGCGTCCGATCTCAGGCAGGGCGACCAGATCTGCGTGTTCACACCCGACTTCGTCGAGTCGGCGCGAGAAAAGCTGCATCTGGCAGCGAAAGCGTCCGATATCCTGCTTCTTTATCACCGCGACGTCGCCGACGCGGCTTCCCGGCTGCCGGGGGTGGACTTGGCCGGGAAGGCGCAAGCCCTAAGAGACCGGATACTCGCGATCGACCCGGCCCTTCAGTTGCCGGGGCTGCAATCGATACGGAGCTGGATAGAAGTTACGGACCTGCTCAAAGTTGCGCGAGAGACGGTCAGGCCCCAGGCACCCCGCGTGAGGCGGCACTTTGTCTGCATGATGAAGGCTCTTGGGATCAGCGATGACGTCGCAAGGCACTATTGGGATCTCGGGATTTTCTGGACGCGGTCGATGCGCATTCGCAACGGCGCAGCATTCCATCAAGTGTTTATGGGAATCCTGATCGACCCTCATGGGACTGCAAGTTGTCTCCCTGCGGACCGAAAAAAAGAGATCTGGCAGATTTACGAGACAGCCGAAAACCACGTCCTAACGGTAACGGCGAACGAGCGGGAGGTAGGCAGAACATGAAGGTGATCGATTACAGGTCGCCGCCTCCTGCCCTGCGGCCGTATTTTGACGACACAAAGGAAGCGTTCACGGATGCGCTCCTCAATCTGGTCCGTCAGCGGATCAGCGGAACCGGTGAAGAGGGTAGGTTTGTCTACGGCGCCAAACCGTCGCTGCGTTTTGTATCGGGATTCTTGCTGCCTAGATATTCCGAGGCCGGCATCGATGAAACGTCCGATATCCACATCTGCACTCACGGCATCGACTGCCAGATCGGCGCAACGGGCGCGGCTCCTTCGGTCGTGACGCTGAGCTTTTCGATATATGTGCGCGCGCTGCCAAGCTGGGCGGAGATCACTGCCGCCTCCAACGAGCTGTTCCCTAATCCGCCTCTAAAAAAGGATGTCGAATCCCATATACGCGACGAGATGAAGCCGCGCCTCAAGAGCGCGATGGATGCCGAAGGGACGAAGCCGGAGAATGAACGCAAGCACCGAAGGGATGTTCAACAACTGATCTACCGCGAACTCCTGGCACAGTACGGGGTCGAGATCTCCACGGATGCCTGGGTCGCAGATGAAGAGCAGGAAGGCGAGGAAAAGGACGCCGTTGAGGAAAGCCCCGCAGCCTCGGAAGAGCCCACGGAAGAACGCCTGATCGCCAATCGCGGCCGGTATAAATACAAGACCGATTCAGCCGCTCAGGAGATCGACGTCCCGCAGAAATGGTGGCGATTGCCGATCGTCGCCGAGCCGTTGCAGATCGATGTGTCGAGCAAGGAGAAATTCGCGGCGGCAGTCGGCGAATGGGTGGCCAAGCTTAGAGCCTCCGTCCGGAAAACCGTCGCGGCATGGATCGACTCGCAGGAAGGAGCAGATTGGGCTTACCGGCGAGCAACCATCAAGCCGAGCGACTTTCGCAATGAGGCGGCGTGGAACGCCTTCCTAACCGAGCAGCGCAAAACCAAACCGCCCGTCGACGAGCTTGCTCCGAACATGAACGGCTTATCATTGCTTGTGCAGGTTGAGCCTGACCTTCGGGATCAAACGCGGCGCAACCTTCGTTTGATGGTCGAAAACAACAACGAGGCGGTCGGTAAAAGGCAGCGGCATCGCTACGAGCATGCCATTCACCAGGTCGCGCTGGAGCTTGATCTACCGACCGCAATCCATCGCCGGCTGAAGCTTGACCGCGTAGAGCCCTCCTACCGGTTCCGCGATTTCCTGACCTATCCCGCGATCGGTATCAATTGCGGCGTAAGCGAATCCCAGTCGGGAAACCGCACGAAATTGATGACCACGTGGATGCCAAGGTACAATCAGCCGCGACTGGTTCCTTCTTCGATTGCCGGCGTGTCAATGGAGTTTGACGCGCTGGCGGCCGAGCACTTTGATCCTTCGGTTCTTCGCAAGATCGTCAAGTCATACAGGGACTGGATAGCGAACGAAAAGGTGACACTCGATCCGGCACGCGGGTCGGAGAGCGCGGAAGAAGCCGACCGAGAGACCGAGAAATTTCGCGACGATCTGGCAAGCTACGGGCGCGAGGCCAACCGTATCGAACTGGGCATCGGCTTGCTGGAGCACTCATTCAAAAGTTTTACGTCAGACCCCGATTCAAACGAAGCCGCCCCCTATAAAGCGTGGCGCTTCCTCAACAGGACCTTCGGCGATGAGGGGGCGCGGCGCGGAATCAAGGGATGGCGTCTTTTCCAGCTGACCTTTGTGCTTGCGCACGTCCCCACCATCAGCTCGCGCATGCATGAGTACGCGAAAGCGCCCTGGTTTGATCCGGACTTCGACGAGGAGACGGCCACGCTACTTTATTTTCCCACAGGCGGCGGCAAATCGGAGGCCTTCTTCGGGCTGCTCGTCTTCAATCTGTTCCTTGACAGGTTGCGGGGCAAGAATCTGGGCGTAACAGCTCTGGTTCGTTATCCGCTGCGGCTCCTTACGCTCCAGCAGGCTCAGCGACTTCTATCCATCGTGGTGCGCGCGGAATTCGTGCGCCGCGCCGCAAAGCTCGCAGGATCGCCGTTCGAGATCGGGTTTTGGGTCGGAAGCGGAAATACGCCGAACAGACCGGATGATGACAGACTGGAGCCCGTCCCTGACAGGGCTGACGGAAAGCACAAGAACGATGACAGACTTGGGCTTGACTATGAGTCGGTCAACGAGAGCTTCAACAAGATTCCTAAATGTCCGGTTTGCGATCAGGCAACAGGTCTGCGCCGCATCACGACCGGCGGCGAGCCGGAGATCGGCATTTTCTGTTTTAACGAAAAGTGCGAATGGAACACCAAGACCGACTCCAGCCAGCTCCCGCTTCTTATCATCGACCGCGACATCTACCGGCACGCACCCTCGATCCTGCTGGGCGTTATCGACAAGCTCGCGTTGATCGGGCAGCATCCTGCAACGATCAATCGCGTCATGGCCATGTTCGGGTTTGCGCGTTGGAGAGAGCGCGCGACGGGCCGGTTGGTTGTTCCGTCCCGCAAGATGTTGAAGGAAGGAGCGGCCGCAAACAGCTGTGAAGAGCTGGCGCCGGCGTACAAGAACGGCGCAGAGATATTCCACGACCCGTTCCCGTCTTTGATCATCCAGGACGAAGCGCACTTGCTTGAGGAAAGCCTCGGGACATTTGCCGGCCTCTTCGAGACGATGCTGGAGCAGCTATTCAAGAGAGCTGCCGACCTTCTGGGTACGAGGGTAGCCCGCAGCCCCTTCGGTCAGAAGCCGCCAAGGCTGGCCAAAGTCGTGGCAGCGACGGCGACGGTCAGTGTGCCTCAGCAGCAGTTTGGCGCGCTCTACCAGCGCCGGCACATGCACTTCCCCTACCCGGGGCCATCGATTTACCGATCGTTTTACGCCGTGCCCGCGACCGCAGTTAACCCCGGCAGGGCGAACCTCGGCGGGAATACCGCCAAGGCGCCGGAAATCGAGGCGCCCTGGATGCGCGTCTATGCGTCCATAATGACGAACGGCAAAAACCACACCGTCACGACGGTCAACGTTTTGTCCGCGTACCACCTGGCTATCAGCGAACTTTGGTCGGCCATTCAGGACCCCGCCACGAGACAATCCGCCGTCGACAAACTCATAGCTTCACTGACGCAGGCGACGCCCCTACTTGGCATGCATACCCGCGCCCTGTCCGAGTGCGCGAAGGATCCCGACGC
Organism: Hyphomicrobium sp.; assembly: GCF_051860585.1. GTDB lineage: Bacteria > Pseudomonadota > Alphaproteobacteria > Rhizobiales > Hyphomicrobiaceae > Hyphomicrobium_C. The sequence continues at coordinate 169,545 of NZ_JBHYDS010000004.1, read as the reverse complement.
CCTTGCCAGCTTGCTCGATTTATTCCGCATATCGTTGACATACGTGACCAACAAGAAGGGCGGTGATCAGGTCATCGACGCCTTCCGCGAAGAGGTCGCGAAATTCCACAAGCGATACGGCCAGCCGCTTTCCCAGTTCCACGACGACCTTATTTCCGGCGGCGTCGATGTTGCGCAGATTCAGTCCATCATGCGCAAGGCGGAGGGCGGATATGGTGCCGGCGACGACCTGCCGGAGCTCGATCAAAGCCTTCGAAACATCGTCGCGACGTCAGCGATCTCTCATGGCGTGGACGTCGACAAGTTCAACGCCATGTTCTTTGCAGGCATGCCCAGCGACATCGCGGAATTCATCCAGGCCTCATCGCGCGTGGGCCGTACGCATGTGGGCTTTTGCTTGTTGATACCGACGCCACACGCCCGCCGCGACAGGTACATCGTTGAGACACACGACGTATTCAATCGCTTCCTCGAACGAATGATCGCCCCCCCTGCAATTACGCGATGGGCGGCGAGCGCGCACGATCGCGTGTTAACGAGCCTGTTCCAGGCATGGCTTAGCGGCTGGGCGGAGCAAAAGCTTTTCATCGACGAACCCGCCGATCAGAAGTCGCGCGCGCCGGTTTTTGAGACTGTGAGCGATGTTAGCAAACTGGTCACTTCGCTCCTTCCCGGGGCAGCGAAGGACTTTATGGATTTTGCAGTAGCGGCTATCGGCGTTGATGGGCGCGGTTCCGCACATCTCGGCGCCGCACCTCATGCGGAATACTACGGCGGCAGCATTCGCGATCTGGCCAAGAGGTTGACGGACGAATTCCGGACGCAGTACGGCACAACGCGGCTCAGCGACTTTTGGGAGAATTCTCCGGTCGGGCAGAAGCCCATGACGTCACTGCGGGATATCGACGAGGCGGGCCGTTTTATTCCCGCGCTTGGATTCGGACGGGGGCCGCGCGGCGCGGACGACAGGGAACTTGTAAAGCACGCACTGAAGGTCGTGAGGCGCCAATCAGGACGGGTCAGCGAATTGGACGACGAAGAAGGGGAAGGCTGAGCCGTGCACAGGTCCAGAACACAGATTGCAACTGCCTACGCGCCGGGGGCACTGTTTACTTATGAAGGAGGAATGGGCTGCTGCGTCTCCGTTCCGCTGTCCGCACCCGCCGTTTTGCCGTCCGCAGCCGTGCAAAAGCAGCTGTTCGACCATTTGCAGGACTTTGTCGAAAGCTGGTTCGACCGGGCCATGCGCTCGCGCGCGGCGCCTGCCGTACTCCCCCAACAGTGCGTCGATGGCGCCTTCCTCAATCACAAGAACGAACCCGTGGCCGATCCCGGTCAGTTCGTTCTTTGCCAGCCAAGCCGAATCGGATTCGTCCCCGATCCCCTTGTATTCGTCTGCAGCGACTGCGGGCTTTTGCAGGAATTTGACGGGACGCAGGATCTCAAGCAAAACTGGGCAAAAACCGAAAAGCGTGAGGACTGTCCGTCCACTTCGCCCAAACGGCACAACTGGCGGCAGGTCGATGTCATCTTTGCCCACTGGTCCGGTAATTACAGCGGCCTGAGCCCTTACCGCTACGTGATGGCCCCGGACGGCCGCGTGGACAAGCTGCGGAAATGCCAGAACTGCAATCACGACGAATACAAGCTCATCACCAAAGGGTCGCCGTTCTTTAGCGACTGGCGCTTCCAGTGCGCGAAGTGCCTGTCGGCAAAGGAACTCGTACAGGCGGACCGTGAAACGCTCGAGCTTCTGAAGCCGCGCATGGACCGGGGCGAAGGCAACCTCCCTAAAGAATGGAACATGTTGCCGGTCTCGTACCGCGCGTCTTCCGTGTTCTACGCCCAGAAAGACAGCTTCATCCTGTTCCGCGATGCGGACGTCATCGCCTTGCTGGCTGCCGCGCGGCGCGAAGACCTCATTGCCCGACTGATGAAGATCTACAATTTTCCAGGGACAGCACTCGACCATCAAGAAGTGATCAGGCAGCTAAGAAAGAACGGCCGACAAGCCGAGTGCCGCGAATACGAGGCGCTTGTGCAAATTCTCAATCTCATTCCCGACGCGTTGAAACCCGATCAGGAGAGTTCGCTCGCTGAAAAGCGCGCGAAATATGAGGTCGCGGGCTTGGTCGCAAGACAGCATCGGGAGTCGACCGCTCTGCGGGCGCAAGTGGAGGCCAATCAGGATTGGGCGCGCCGGTATAATCCAATACGGCTCGGCATAGAGCACGCATCGCTTCGCAGCGAACAGGTCGAAAGACAGGGCTCTGATCCCACTCTCCCCGCAATATCCGTCACGAACCCCGACGTATGCGACATCGACAAGAACGATGCGGCCGCGCGAAGCGCCTACAGCGCTGCCGTCGACCAGAGACTCTTGCAGACCGGGCTTGATGAATTGGTGCTCCTTCGCGGCCTTGAGATATGCGAATTCAGCTTCGGCTATACGCGGGTGAGCTCAACACCGGTAACGGAAGTCAAGGAACGCCAGATGCCCGTAAGACTTCGGGCGTTCACTCACGCAGAAAGGAACAAGCGGCCGATCTACCTCCTCCAGCAGAAGAACGAAGGGTTCTATTTGAAGCTCAATGAGGCGCGCGTTATCCGTTGGCTGCAGGCGAACGGGATAAACGACCAATTGCCTCCCCGGGACGGTATGCAGCTAGGAGGATTGCTGATCGAGCAGTACGAGGATTTCGGTCGCTTCCTTGAGCAGTACCGCGAAAGGACAGCGGACAGTCGCGCGCTAAGAACAATTCCGAGCTATGTGTACATGCTGCTCCATACGATGGCTCATCACTTCGCCCATGCCGTTGTGGAGTTCTCGGGCCTCGATCACGGATCTATCGGCGAGTATGTTTTCCCGGCTGACCTGTCCTTCCTTGTCTATCGGAAGGGCATGACGCCCGATCTCGGAAATCTATCGGCGATGTGGCGCAACCACGGCCAGACAGTCCTCGATCGCTTACTGTGGGATCGCGCGCTGAAGTGCGACGGCGGGTCACTCTGCGATCAACGCGGCGGCGCCTGTCCGGCGTGCATTATGGCGCCGGACGTCTCTTGTATTGCATCCAACAACCTGCTTAGCCGCGCTGCCCTGAACGGCGGCGAACCGCCGAGCTGGGACATCGATCGTTCCCGACTGACAGGCTTTTTCAGAATTCCGTGATTGCATGAAGATCGATTTGCCCGAAGAGGCGTTGCTTGATGCCGTTTCCTTCGATACGCGCGGGGCCGCATTGCTATTGCAACAGCTTGCCACCGCGCAGGTTTCCATTGTGCGCGCCGGCCTCCTGGACGACATGCGGGGAGTTGCAAACCTCTCGCCTCAGCGATTCCGAGACCTGTTGGAAGCGCTCATAGGCGCGGGCGCTATAAGTCGATCGCAGGACGGCGTTAGCCTCGCGATCTCACGGGAAGACGCGTTGCGTCACGCTGCGGTGCTTAGAGGCGCTTCCTACGCGAAGTACCGGCATAGAGACTCGAATTCGGTGGAGATCACCCTCAGCCCGCCCGCCCATCCCTCCCGCTTGATGGAACGCTTGCCCAAGGGCGGCTTCTCGTGGGCCGGTCTTTATCACACGACGGACAGCCTCGCCGAGCTTGCCAGCCAAGCACGCCGGCGTTTCGTGATTGCGAGTCCTTTCATCGATAAGGAGGGTATGGATTGGGTGGAGAGCTTGTTCGATGCCACGGCGAAGCATCCGATCCAGCGCATTCTGATCATTCGTGGCCGCGACGCAGAGGATGAGCTTTTGTTGCGGAGGCATAATGCATCGCTCTATAGTAGAAGCGTTACGGTCCTGAGATACGACATCGAGCACGACCGTGCCGTCCGGCAGCTTGGATATGAATCTTTCCACGCCAAAATAATGCTTGCCGACGACGACAAAGCTTACGTCGGTTCATCAAACATGACGCGCGCTTCCCGAGACTATTCAATGGAATGCGGAGTCGTCGTCCGAGGGCCGGGCGCTAAGCCTGTCGCTGCACTCGTTGAAGCGATTATCGGTATTTGCAAGCCGTGGGTTTAGCCAATATTCTGGAGAATTGAATCTGGCCAAGGGCCTTGAGTTCAAGGCGGCTGCCGTGATTGATGAGTGCGACGAGAGATATCTGCCGCTTCAAGAGCGCATAGGGGCCGTTGCCGACGAAGTGGAGTCGATGATGTGTACGCCACGGAGCGGCAGTTGTTCTGCGGTGCCTGCACCCGCACATGCGACCGCCTGCATGGGGTATCAAGCCGGGGTCAGAGCTCATCGGCGATCTTTGGATCTAGTAGCGCCGCCCCACCTGCCAGCAACAGCCGTTCCTGAATTTAACACGTCGTAGTCTGTTCTCGGGCGATGAGCAGACGATGACCAACGAGAACTGCACTCTTCCATGGTTGTTCACGCCGTGTCCGCTTTCTCGGCAGAGGTCGTAGCGTTGAGCCGTGAACAGGCACACCCCATCAGCTAACTTGGCGTAAAAACGGGCGTCCCCTGACACTTTGCTCGATAAAGTAGGTCGGGCCCCACCGGAACGACGGTGATATTCGGCGAACAATTTTAAAAAGTTACGCCGTAGCGTCGGCTCCATCGGCATTGATCAATTTCCAACTATCGCACAACGATCCCTCGCCACAAGTTGGTATTTCGCGACAGCAGCTAAAGTCAATACCGTAAATGGGATTGCCAATTTACAATTCGTGCGCGGATTGATACAATTACGCATGCGACGAGAACATCTTCGTAAGTCTCACTATATACAACGGAAACATAGGGCCGGATCATGAAGATGCTTCGCGACCGCGTGAACCAGCGGGTTGGGCTACTAGGAAAAAGCCCGATCACCTTGGCAAAAGAGGTTGGCCTAGAGCGTGGTTACATCAACGACATCCTGATCGGACGAAAGAAAACGATCCGCGAAGGCAAGCTTGATCAGGTCGCGAAGGCTCTCGACTGCGACCCGGAATATCTGCTGGGCCACCAGGAGTTTGCCCGGGCGAGCGACGCCAGGGCCAACCGCAAGATCGCCGCGCCTAGGGCAACGGTGCAACCGAACGGCCTGGCGGTTCGAGGCGTTTGCCAGAGCGGGATATGGCGCGGGCGCTCAACCCCGCCCGACTACCCGGCGACGCTCCCGATCGCTCCCGATGCCCGATACGCGAACCTGCCTCAGCAGGCGTATTTGATCCGCCCAGAAGAAACCCGAACAATTTCGCTCGTCTTGGCGATTGATCTCCCGGTTTTTGAAAAGGGCGTCATGCCGATCGACGACGGGACTGTGGTTGTGGTCCAACGGGAGCGGAGCGACCTGACGGAAACGTCGCTTCGAATTGTGCACCTCCCACAGAGAGAACTTCGTCCGCTCGACAATGATCCGGCCGGAGAGGTCATCAAGGGTAATTCTACGGGCTGGCCCAATGACGTGAAAGTCTTGGCTGTCGTCACGAGCTTGATCAGGCTGAGAGTTTAGGCCGCCTCCTCTCGCGCGCGCTGTTCCAACTAACTCAGATTAGTCCAATTGTATCATCTCTGACGGTCTCAGGCGGCGGTAGCCGCCCTGATTAGATATCCGTCAAGGGACTAAATCCCCTTATTATCTATCTAATAGAAATAAATCTAAACCGCGCCTGCGCGTGTACGTGCGCGCGTACCCGTGACCTTGCGAAAGGTCAAGGCGTACAATTTAAAGATCGACAAGTTTTTTTGATTGCGTTTTATACTACTGCGATTGTATTTCTTGCAACGTGGACGCAATGATGCGGACAAAGGGAGGGAACTACGATGCAGAGCGGACCTTCGCTCGTTGCGTTTGCAACCAAGATCGTCGATCACTACCTGAAGACCGACTACCGCTTTGAACCATCCGCGCCCCCGCTGCGCGTTGAAATCGGTCGCCGCTGTCGAGGTGCTCGCGCGGGACGCGTCGTAGGCGGACAGCGCCCTCAACCAGCGCCAAGACGATCCTCGAAATCGTCGACGGTCCCGTCCCTCGCACGCTTGGCGTCGCGACCCACGGCGTGCGGGTCCGCTCGCTTAACGCCGAGCTGAGGCCGAACAAGCTGAAAGACCGGCACGCATGATTTCAGTCACGGAGAGACGACGATGACAGCAATTCTTTCGCACAACCCGAATGACGCGGATCGGTGCCATGCAACGGGCCAGCCGCCAACCACAAAGCTCGACCAAACCGAAATGGCTCAGCTCACGATCCGGGAGAACGCGAAAATGGGCCGCGATGCCGACGAGGTCGAGCCCAAAGGCCGCGCCATCAGCAGAGAAGTCGCGAAACTGAAAAAACGAGTGGAGCGCCTGGAGAAGCGCTCTAAAGTCCTAGAGGCGCGCATCCAGGCGCGCGAAAACGCGGCGACGTTACCTTGGGAGTAAGGCCGCAACAATACGGCGCGCGGCCGTGGCCGCGCGCCGCCAAAGGAGGGGCGAACAAAGTTCGCGCGACAATTTCTGACACGAGCACCAATGTGAGTATTGTGGCCGACGTAGTATCCAACACATTTACGCGGCGGTCCGCATCGATGATCCGGCACCTCCGCCGGGTTACGCGGAGGCTGCTGCCGTACCGGCACGAGCTGACGGCGCTCGCGAAGCAATTCGGATGCGACGACGAGCCCTTCCGTTGCTGGTTGGAAAACGAACGCCTGAAGAATCGAGCCGCGAAGGCGGACAAGTATAAGCGCGACGCGGTTGCCGTCCGGGCGTCGTTCCAGACCGAAGTCCGCAAGGCGGCGGCCGGGACGATCGACGGACTTCGCGCGGCCAAGGAAGCGCTTGAGACGCGCGAGAGCAAGGACGCTGACGCGCGCGTGTGGCTCATGACGGAGCTGGAATCGGGCAAGGCCCGGCTGGAAAGGGAAACGGCGGCCACGCGGGCGTATCAAAGCGCGATCATCGATCTGCTCGCGATCTCGCGCGGGCTTCGGGCTCGGATAGTCGAGCTGGAGCTCGTGCATGGCGTCCCGGCTTCAGCGATCGAGGCGTCCGATGCACCAGTCTGATCGTATCGAGCGCGCCCTTGCCATCGCGGCCTATATCACCTTGCGACAAGAGGGGCGCGGCGCGCTACTCCTCCAACGCCTCAACACAGAGGCAGAGAACGCCCGCCGGGAAAGCCCGGTGGCGCTGGCCCGGCGCGTCTTGGAAAACTACAGCCGCGCAGGCGGCACCAAGGCGATCCGGCTGATCCAGCCGTGAAGGTGCTCAAGCGTCGGGCCGTCGCCGTAGCGCTCGCGAGATTGCTTATGGCCCATGAAGCGGCCGATGATCTTGTCCGGCGGATCGAGCGTCGTCAGCCGATCCTCGAAGGAATGCCGTAGGCTATAGAGCGAATGCTTCGGCGTCGGCCGGAGCTTCGCCGCCGCGAGGTAATCGTTGATCTCTTCGGACGCCTGATCCTCTTGCCCTAGGTAACTCGGGAAGCCGTTCGGCTGGGCTCGCATGGCCGCCAGCGAGCAACCGACGAGAGGCATGTCTCGCTCCGAATGCTTCGTCTTCAGTCGCCGCCCTTCCGGCAGGATCGAGACGTAGGGAACGGGCGCATCGAGATGGATGTGCTGCGGCAGTAGGTTGATGATCTCGCTCGGACGCATCCCGGTGTCCACCATCATGTAGACGATACAGCGCGCTTCGGGCTTCAGCCCATCAAGGGCGCTTTCTGCCAAAATCTTGCCCTGAATGAACCCCCTCTCGAACGGCGATCGTTGCTGCCGTTCGCCGCCTTCGATATAGAGGCTAGCAAACGCTTCGACCGGAATGCCGAGCTGGCTTTCGATCTCGACCGTCCGCAGCATCTTGGTGAAATGCCCCATCTCGATGTTCGCCGAGTTGATTGCTATCTCACGGTTCACAATTCGCTTCTGGAAGAAACGCCGAAACGCGATGCCGTCGTCTCGCGTGAGCTGAAGCAGTGACTTGTCGCCGAGCACGGAAATGGCAACTTTGATCGCGCGCGCCTTGTTCATGCGCCACCGCTTGCGCTGGCCCTCCGACATTGTGGTTAGGATTGCCGCCTGCGCTTCCTCGAAGGCTTCGAGCAGGTCCGACAGCCGCATCTGGGGACGATCCGCGAAGCCCAAGACGGCATGCTGAAGCGTCTCGTTCTCCACGCCCTTGACGCGCTCCAGAAGCTCGATCCGGCGCAGGATTTCCTCCAGTGGTCCAGCCGCAAGTTCGGCCTCTGTGGCGTAAGCAAGCCCAAGGCTGGAAGCGGTCGCGCGAGCGCTGCTGAAGCCTCGGCGCTTAGGGTCGCGGCCTTCGCTCAGATCGAGCCATTCCCGTTCGAGCACGTTGTTGAGATGATCGACGGCGCGCGACGCTCGCGCTCCTCGCGGATCGTCCATGACGCGAATTCCGGTCGTGAGCTTGACGAAGCGCCGCTGATCGAAGGCGGCGTATTCCTTCGGAACGCGGCGGACGAGATACCAGACGCCGCCCCTGTTCTGAGGCTCAAATTTCCGCTTTGCCATTCGATCTGTACCCCGATTTGTACCCCAATTTGGAATACAAGAGTGTACAGTCACTAGCAACGATCGCGGCGTTTCTTAATTAATTCAATAGCTTGAAGTTTACGAGAGGTCTAAGATCGCGTTAACACTACGGGCATCGACCCGCGTCCTTCGTCACGCGATACGTCATTGATTTCATTACGGCATGTTGAGATTTTTAGGCGCTGCAAATCATGCCGGACACCGGACTTCGCCAAGCTTGACCTGCCTTCGGTCCGCACGCTGCCTCGCGTTCGCGGACGCGCGAGCGAATTGGTCGGTTCAGCCGATGGGCGGTGCCGCTCTGAGGCGCACGCAGTTCGATGCACTCAAGTCCTATTCTTGCAAGGGCGCGTCGACGAGGAAGCGGACGTGCAGCGGCGGGTAGGACGGGCGATTGCTCTGGCCATTTCGCGACGTCTGTCCGGCTCAGAGTGCGGACGTCACACGCTCGCCTTCTCATCCCTGAGGCGGCCCATCTCTCCTTGTCAGGCTGCTTTCAGGTCGATCGCGCAATCTGCGCTCTGCGCGGTTTTGCGTGCGTATGGGGAGACGTCTACGTGCTGCTCAGTGCCATCCTCTACGTTGTCCGCGAGGACGCGTTGGACGCGCCCACGCAGCAGCGGAGCAATGCGGAGCCCGTCAGCGGCTACTGGGTCATAGTGGCCTTCAATTTGCTTTTGGCCGTCCTCCTCAAGCTGGCCGAAGTTTAAGCGCTGTCATCGCCGTGCTCGGCGGACTGCTCACGCCAACCGTGCTGAACCTGACGCTGCTGCCGGAGCTCGTGCGCTGGTCCAGCCTGTTAACTCATCCGCAGGCGACCTCGCCCGAGTCCACGGTACCGAGCGGACGCGCGCCAAACCTGGCGGGAACGGCGTGAGCGTCATAACCAGGAATTCACTCTGCCGCGGCGCGCCGACGGGGTTAACATTGCTCAGGCGCCGCGGCTATGGCAGGGTTCCGGCGTGAAGACGCGCTTGTACCATCGCTGGTTTGTGCTCCTCGGCATGGTCGCCATGCTCGGGGCTCTGGTGGCTATGCCGCTGAGCAATACCTATGCCTTGGCGATGGCGGGGAAATCCCACACCCCATCCGCGGCTCAAGACATGCCTTGCCACAATCCGTCAGCTCCCAAGCCCTGTCCGGACTGCCCGCAGAAGGGTTGCCCGGACATGAGCACGTGCATGGTGAAGTGCTTCCAACAGCTCGTGCCGCCGCTCACCGGCGGACACATCGGCGTGGCCACCTCAGCATCCCGCATCATGCCGGCATTGTCGCCGGTGGCCGCGGGCACGCTCGTCCCGCCTCTTCTCCGACCTCCCAGCGCCTGAACCGCGCCCTTCGGGCGTCTGAAACGGCTGCGGCATGTGCCGCGGCTCGCACTCGCGTCGGTCCTTGAGGACGTCGCGGTGGTTCACGGCATAGGAGATCGGATCAATGACACGCACATCGTTGCGGGCGGCTGCCATGAGCGCCGCGCTGCTCGTCGCCAGCTTTACTTCGGCTCTGGCGGACATCACGGACTATGAATTCCAGCTCGTCGACAAGGAGCTGAAACAGGGCGAGGCCGTCATCGCGGTCAAGCTCGTGCACAAGCCTTCGGGCCGAGCCATTCCCGACGCGGTGATCTTCGCCAAGCGTCTCGACATGGGCCCCGACAAGATGGCGGCGATGACCGCCCCACTTGAGCCGGTCGCATCCACGGAGACCAGCATCTATCGCTTCAAGACCGACCTGACGATGGCCGGACACTGGGCCTTGTCGCTCGGCGCGAAGGTGCAGGGCGAAGACGGGACCGTCGAGAGCAAACTCATCCTCAAGGCGCTGCCATGACCTCGATCATCAAGGGTATAGCAACCGTCGCGGCCATCGCCGCCGCGGCAGGAGCCGGCGTGTGGGCCGGACAGCTGGGACTGGTCGGTGTTCCGTGGGGCGGCACGCCCGCGGCGATGGAAACGGCCAGCAAGAGCAAACCGTCCGGCCCCGTCATCTATTACCGCGATCCGGACGGGCGGCCGTTTTATGCGAGTGCGCCACGCAAAACCGATGCCGGCCGCGACTATGTCGCCGTGCTCGCAAGCGAAGATGTGAGCTTCGATACGAAACCAGCGGCTGACGCGAGCCCGGCCGAACGCAAGATCAAATACTACCGCAATCCGATGGGGCTGCCTGACACGTCGCGGGCGCCGAAGAAGGACTCGATGGGGATGGATTACATCCCTGTTTACGAGGGCGAGGACACCGACGACGGGTCCGTGAATGTCTCGCCCGGAAAGCTGCAGCGCACCGGCGTCGAAACCGCGCTGGTCGGCAAGCGCGCCATCACGCGCACGATCAAAGCACCCGGCGTGGTTCAGCTCGATGAACGGCGCATCATGGTCGTCGCACCGCGTTTCGACGGCTATGTCATCAAGGTTGGTCCTCCGACGACGGGCACCCACCTCAAGCAAGGCGACGAGCTTGCCACCGTGTTTGGCCAGGAGTTGCTCAATCAGGGCGCGCGTCTCGTGGTGGAGCAGAGCTTTTCGCGGCAGAAGGATGACGAGCCCTTCACGGCTCAGGGCGCGCGATACGACGGCGAGCGCGTTATCGGCGCCAGCCGGCGGCTTGCCAATCTCGACGCGCCGCAGGAGTTCATCGACGAAATCCTGCGCACGAAGCGCGTACCGGACAACGTGGTGTTTCGAGCCCCGATGACCGGCATCGTGCTGGAGCGCAACGTCGTGGACGGTCAGGCATTCAAGGCTGGCGACGTGCTCTTCCGCATCGCCGACCATACGTCGGTTTGGATGATGGCCGACGTGGCGGAGGGCGACATCGACGCGGTGGCGCCTGGACAGGACGTGACCGTCACGATGCGTGCGAGACCTGGCCGCACCTTCACCGGCACGGTCACCGTCATCTATCCGCACCTGATGAAAGAGACCCGAACCGCACGTGTGCGCATCGAGCTTGCCAACGCCGACCTTGCGCTCTTGCCCGACATGTACGGCGAGGTGGCGATCGAAACGGGTGCAAACAGAGATGTTCTTGCGGTTCCGGTCAGCGCGGTGATCGACAGCGGGTCCCGTCAGGTCGTTCTCATCGAACGCGGCGAAGGCCGGTTCGAGCCTCGCGTCGTGAAAATTGCAAGGCGCGGAGATGGCTATGCGGAAATCGTTGACGGTGTCGTCGACGGCGACCGCGTCGTCGTCAACGGGAACTTCCTCATCGATGCGGAAAGCAATCTGCAGGCCGCGTTGAAGGCGTTCTCCGAGCCTGTTGGCCCGGAGGTCACGCCATGATCGCCAGGCTGATCGCGTGGTCGGCGCGAAATCTCGTTCTGGTGCTTCTTGCCACAGCGTTCGCGGTCGTTGCAGGGGTGTGGGCCGTCCGGACGCTTCCGCTCGATGCCATCCCCGACCTCTCGGACACCCAGGTCATCGTCTACACCGAGTTTCCGGGGCAGGCACCGCAGGTCGTCGAGGACCAGGTCACTTATCCGCTGACCACGTCGATGCTGACCGTACCGCGATCGAAAGTCGTGCGCGGATTCTCATTCTTCGGCGTGTCGTTCGTCTATGTGATCTTCGAGGACGGCACCGACATCTATTGGGCCCGCTCGCGCGTGCTCGAATACCTCAACGCGGCGGCAAAGCGGCTGCCGTCCGGCGTCACGCCGACCCTCGGACCAGATGCGAGCGGCATTGGCTGGGTCTACCAGTACGCCGTGCTCGGCAAAGACAAATCCCTCGCGGCTCTGCGCTCGCTGCAAGACTGGGAGATCCGCTTCGGTCTCTCCAAAGCCGAAGGCGTCGCCGAGGTCGCCAGCGTGGGAGGTTTCGTCAAGCAGTATACCGTCGTCGTCGATCCTGGCCGCCTGCGCAGTCTCGGCATCCCGCTGGGCAAGATCCGCGAGGTCATCCGCGGCAACAACATGGATGTCGGCGGAAGAACACTGGAGCTTGCCGAGCACGAGTTCATGGTGCGCGGGCGGGGTTACCTCAACGGCATTCCCGATCTCGAACGCATCGTGGTGAAGGCCGACGGGGGCACGCCGGTGCTTCTGAAGGACGTCGCCCGGGTGGAACTGGCCGGCGACGAACGGCGCGGCATCACGGAATTGAACGGCGACGGCGAGGTGGTGAGCGGCATTGCCTTGCAACGCTCCGGCGCCAATGCGCTGACTGTCATCGAGAACATCAAGGAGAAGCTGAAGGAGATTGCGCCGGCACTTCCCGAGGGCACGGAGATCGTGCCGGTTTATGACCGATCCGAACTGATCCATCGCGCCATCGCCACGCTCAAGACCACGCTGATCGAGGAAAGCATCATCGTTGCGCTGGTCTGCATCGTGTTCCTGTTGCACGTGCGCAGCGCGCTGGTCGCCATCCTTATGCTGCCGGTCGGCATCCTGCTTGCGTTCCTCGCCATGCGGATGCTGGGGATCGGCTCCAACATCATGAGTCTCGGCGGCATCGCGATCGCCATCGGCGCCATGATCGACGCGGCCATCGTCATGATCGAGAACGCTCACAAGCATCTGGAACGCGCTCCACCCGACAAACCCAGAACCGAAATTCTGATCGAAGCGGCGGCGGAGGTTGGTCCAGCGCTGTTTTTCTCGCTGCTTGTCATCACGGTCTCCTTCCTGCCGATCTTTACTTTGGAGGCTCAGGAGGGTCGCCTGTTTGCTCCGCTCGCGTTCACCAAGACGTTCGCGATGGCAGCGGCGGCGCTGCTGTCGGTGACGCTCGTGCCGGCCCTGATGATCCTGTTCGTGCGCGGCCACATCATTCCCGAGGCCAAAAACCCGCTCAACCGGGCGCTGATCGCGATCTACCGCCCGGTGATCCGCGGCGTGCTGAAGGCCAAGACGCTCACGATTGCGATTGCCATTGCCGTGCTGGGCATTTCCGTCTGGCCCGCGACGCAGGTCGGCAGCGAATTCATGCCAAACCTCGATGAGGGAACGCTGATGTACATGCCGACAACCCTGCCGGGGTTGTCGGTCACCAAATCGGCGGAGTTGCTGCAGACACAGGACCGCATCATCAAGTCGTTTCCGGAGGTCGCTTCCGTCTACGGCAAGGCCGGCCGGGCACAGACCGCAACCGATCCGGCGCCGATCGAGATGTTCGAGACCGTCATCAACCTCAAGCCCAAAGTGGAGTGGCGTCCCGGCGTCACGACGGACAGCCTGATCCAGGAAATGGACAAGGCGCTGCAGTTCCCCGGCGTGTCCAATGCCTGGACCATGCCCATCAAGGCACGTATCGACATGCTCTCGACCGGCATCCGCACGCCGGTCGGCGTGAAGGTGATCGGCACGGACCTCTCTGCCATGGAGAAAGTCGCGCGCGAGGTCGAAACGGTCCTTAAGTCGGTTCCAGGGACTTCGAGTGCCTACGCCGAGCGCGTGGTCGGCGGCTACTATCTGGAGATCGTGCCCAACCGCGAGCGCCTGGCACGTTATGGCCTGATGGTTTCGGACGTCCAGGACGTTGTCGCGATGGCGCTCGGCGCGGAACCGATCACGACCACGGTTGAAGGCCGCGAGCGGTACACCGTCGCCATCCGCTATCCGCGCGACTTGCGTTCGGATCCGCAATCCATTGCCAAGGATGTGCTGGTGTCGCTGCCCGGCGGCGGCACTGTGCCCCTTGGCGAAGTGGCCGACATCCGGCGCACGCAGGGCGCCACCAGCATCAGAACCGAAAATGCCAAGCTCGCGACCTACGTCTTCGTCGACATCCGTGATCGCGATCTCGGCGGCTATATCGCCGCTGCCCGGAAGGCGGTGACTGAGAACGTCAAATTGCCGACCGGCACCTATCTCGTCTGGAGCGGGCAGTTCGAGTACCTGGAACGGGCGGAAGCGCGGCTGAAACTGGTGGTGCCGGTCACGCTGATGATCATCTTCCTGCTGCTCTACCTCAACTTCGGCCGGCTCACGGAAACCCTGATCGTCATGCTCTCCCTGCCGTTCGCGCTCGTCGGCGGCATGTGGATGGTCTGGTGGCTGGGGTTCAACCTGTCGGTTGCCGTGGCGGTCGGGTTCATCGCGCTCGCAGGCGTAGCCGCCGAGACCGGTGTGGTGATGCTCATCTACCTCGATCACGCGGTGGAAGACGCCAAGGCCAAGTGCAGGCGCGACGGCCGGGCCTACACGCGTGACGATCTCTACGACGCGATCATGTTCGGCGCTGTCGAGCGCGTGCGGCCCAAGATGATGACGGTGGTCGCGATCATGGCCGGCCTGCTTCCCATCCTGTGGAGCACGGGCACGGGATCGGAAGTCATGCAGCGGATCGCCGTGCCGATGATCGGCGGCATGGTCTCTTCGACGCTGCTGACACTGGTGGTCATCCCGGCGATCTATGCCGTGGCGAAGGGGTGGCAGCTCGATCGAAAGGAGGCGGCGCAGGCGAACCAGACGGTTCCGGCGGCGTCTTAATGTCTGCAGGTTGCCGATAACGAAGCTCGGCCAGGCGGGGATCCCGTCCGCTTGTGACCCTTAGCAGACGAAGTCGAGCCCGCGCGGTCCGAAACTACCCAACGCAGACCTCTTTGAAATCTCGTGGCGACGGCTATCAGCATCCGCATTTCCGAGTAAAGGCGACGTCACGTTGGGCGGACTCAGCGCAGCGATCAGATCAATGGCTTCTTCTGTTAGCCAAGGAAGCGGACATTTCCACTTGGGGACGCTCGATTAAAGATTCGGCAGCCTCTCGCGTCGGCGCGTGTTAAGGCCGCGGGAGAACTCGATACGCGATCTCCCCCTGGTCGTCGTGCGTCCCAAACCGGTGCCAGGGCGACTTGGAGTCGATCCGACAGACGATGCATAGCCGGGTCGATACGTGGCGGTCCGTCAACTCGAGCGTGAATTTCGATCCCGTGCCGATCTCGCCGCCAATGTTAGAAAGCATCCAACGGATGCTGTACTCCTCCGGGTCGAAGGCGGCGTCGACCTCGACCTCGACGGAGATCGTGTCGCCACTATACAGGATCGCGGCAGGGTCCTGAGAGAGGTCCATCATCGCTGAACCCATCTTGTCGTCGACCGGAAAGTGCCGCGCGTCGCCGCGGGAATCGGAGATGCGGATGATGGACGGCGCGTTGAACTGACGGTCCATGTTTCTCCTCGCAAAGTACTTCTGGACCTCGCCGATTACGTCGTGGGCGTAGCAGAAGATACGGTAAGCGTCGTGGTGGGAAATCGGGTTTGCGTGGTAGAGCGAGTTCCTTGGCGTGACGAGGCGAGAGAGTACAGCGCGCAACTCCTGGCTGGACGGGTAGGTGACGCCGAGAGCCTGCGCGAAATGCGCCCTGTAGAGTTCGGGGTTGCAGACGATATCGATCTCATCGTCGAGCAGGGCAGCATCTATCGGCCGTGAGTAGCGCGCGGGCTCGCGGGCAACGGCGTCCTCCAGTCTTTTCGCGATGTCGGTTCGGATGACGCGGTCTACGCCGTTCGACTTGATGGCGTGCAAGTAGTCGCTGCCGTACGTTTCTGACAGGTTTACGTGGATCAGCCGTCGCAGCCAGAGCTCGAGCGCCTCGACGATGCGCTTGCAGTGTGAGCGCAGCTCGTCCTCGGACAGCCTGTGCAACGGCATCTGATCGGCTCCTCGGGCGGTGTGGTTACAGCTTAGGTGAAGACCGAAGTTTGTCCGCGTGCTCCTCGTCGACCGACGACCGACGACCGCTCAACCTGCGATACCGACCGTCACACAACAGCACATCGAGAACTTCAATTCGAGCACCTTTAAATGGCCGCTTCTGTGACGGACCCGTCATCGCGTCTGGTCGGATGTTTACCGGATCAATGTCAGTTTCTGGCTCTTAGCGGACGCGGCGGCGCGAGAGCGATTTGCGCTGTTCGCGGCTGATCGTACATTCTCGGCGAAGATCGAGCCGCAGCTTCCGTTGCCGGCTGCAGCGAATGCGTCACGCGCTTCCGCGTCGCGCGTGACGCGCCAAATGGTATTTACACTGCCGATATCGAAGGCGCGCCGAACGCGGCATCTGCGCCTTATCCCCAGCTATCTCTTGGCCTGAGAACGCCGCAGGCCGCTCGGGTTTGACACTGCGCCTGATTCCACTTGAGGTTCAAAGGACTGGCTGTGGCGATCTGGACCCGCCTGGGGCGGCTTTGGCGCATCGTTCGCTTCTGAGACGAGACCGGTGGTAGCGAGGCTATGACATCAATTTTCTCGGGCCTTCCGGCTGCGCTCATTGCGCGCCTTTCGCAGTCTGCATTCCGCGACGCGAACACCTCCGACATGGAGGCGCTGACGTCCACGCAAGCCGGGGCGATCAAGGCGACACAGCTCAACAGCCTCTCCACGACCAACATCGAAGCCTTGACCGCGACCTCCGTGTCGGCAATTTCGCCGGTCAGCCTCAACAAGCTCAGTCTCGCCCTGTTCGAAGTGCTCGTCGCCGACGACCTCGACGCGATCACAGCGCGCCAAATGCTGGCGCTCTCCATTACGCAGCTCAATTCCCTCTCCGCCGCGGACATCCAGCGGCTTTCGCCTGAGCAGCTTCGCGCCATTTCCGCGACGCAGATCGCAGGGCTTTCAAGCGAGACGATCGAGAAGTTCACGGCGACCCAGATCGCGAGCCTGACGTCGACGCAAGTGCAAAGCTTCACGCCTGCGCGCCTCAACGCCATGCCGCCCAGTCTGCTGCAGGCGCTGGACGCATCGGATTTTACGTCCACGCAGATCTCGCGCCTCACCACGACAGCGTTCGACACCCTTACCTCGACGCAAATCTCGTCGCTGTCGCCGGCGCAGATTGCAGCCCTGTCCGTGACCGCGCTCAACCTTCTGTCTCCGGACGAGGTGAGAGGTTTGACGGTCACCCAGATCGGCGGCCTCAGCGCGCGGCAGCTCTCAGGCGTCTCGCCCGTGTTGCTGGGCAACCTCACCGCGACCCAACTCGGAGCCCTCACGGGCACGCAGATGCGCGGGCTGACCGCAACCCAGATCGATGCTCTGCCGGCGGCGTCCATCCGCGCGTTGCAGGCTTCCAACTTTACGACAACGCAGCTTGCCCGCCTCTCCGCCACCGCCATCGACACCCTGACCGCGACGCAATTCGCGCAGTTGCAGCCGACGCAGATCTCCGCGCTCTCGACGACGACGATCAACAATCTGCCGGCCTCCGTTCTGCGCGCGCTCACCACGACGCAGATGGGCGGGCTCACCGGGCGCCAGATCTCCGGCGCGACTGAGACGACGCTCGCCAACTTCAACCCATCGCAGCTCGCCTCCCTCACGGCGACGCAGATCTCGGGGCTCAAGGCGCCCCAGCTCTCGGCCATGACGACCACGGCGCTCCAGGCCTTGTCGCCGTCGAGCTTCTCGGCCTCGCAGCTCGCCGGGCTCACGACCACGGCATTCGACAACCTCAGCACGGCGCAGCTCCTGGGCTTGAGCGCCACGCAGCTCGGCTCCCTGACGTCGACATCGCTCAACCGCCTGTCGCAATCCGAGATCACGGCCCTTACGACGGCGCAGCTCCGCGGATTGAAGCCGGGCCAGATCGCCGCCGTAACGACGAGCCTGATCACAGCGCTTACGCCCGCGCAGCTCGAGAGCTTCAGCACGCTGCAGGTGAGATCGCTGACGGCGACCCAGGTCGAGGCGCTCGTTGCCAATGGAAATGCCGGGCTCAGGGCGCAGGACCTTTCGGTCGCGCAGATCGGGCGCTTGACGGTCACGACGTTCCAAAATCTCGGCGCGTCGCAGATCGGGGCACTGTCACCCGCCCAAATCGCAAGCCTGAGCGCGACGCTTATCAACGCCCTGTCGCCGGCCGAGATCTCGGCGCTGACGCCAACGCAGATCAGCGGTTTCACCGCGGCGAAGATCGGACTGCTCTCGACAGGCCAGATCGCGGCGCTCACGACCGCGCAGATCGGCGCGCTTGGCGCCAAGACGCTTGTGGGCCTGCGCGACACGCAGCTCGCAGCTCTTTCGGCAAGCCAGCTCGGCGCCCTGACGGAGGCGCAGCTGGCGAGCCTTTCGGGTACGGCCGTCGCCGGGCTCGAAGCCAATAATATCGCTGCGCTGTCGGCCAGCCAAATCAACGCCCTCAAGGCGGCCCAGGTGCGCGGTCTCAGCGAGACGCAGATCCAGGCGCTCGACGCAACGCAGATCGCCGCGCTGTCGACCAGCGGCTTGGCGGGGCTCAACGCCACCCAAGTGGCGGCGCTTTCACAAACGCAGGTCGCCAGCCTGTCCCCGAGCCAGATCGCGGCGTTGTCCGCCAACGGCATACTCGGCCTCTCGCCCGAAACCGTCGCCTCGCTTTCGCCTGAGCAGATCGGCGCGCTGACCGTGACGCAGATGCGCGTGCTGACCGAGGAGCATGTGGAGGCGCTGGCGGCGTCGCAAGTCAACGCTTTGTCGGCGACCCAGCTCGGCGCGCTGTCGAGAACCGCCATCGCGGGACTTTCCGTCCAGAACATCGCGCAACTCACGACGACCCAGATCGCGGGCCTCTCCGCCGTTCATGCCGCAGCGCTGCACGACACTCAGATCGAGGCCCTTTCCGAAACGCAGATCGCGGCCCTGTCCACGCGCGCCATTGCCGGGCTCGGCAATACGCAAATCTCAGCGCTGACGCCGACCCAGCTCGCGGCCATGTCCGTGACCCAGATCGGCGCGCTCTCGGCCGACGGGCTCAGCGGCCTCGGTATCGACGAGATGATGCAGCTCTCGCAGAACTTCTTCTCCGGCCTGACGACGACCCAGATCCGCGTGCTTTCCGAGTATCAGGTCGTCTCGCTCAGCGCCGGGCAGCTTGCGGCGCTGTCGGCAACGCAGATCTCCGCGCTTTCCTCGGTCGCCGTCGCCGGGCTTTCCGCCACGGCGCTGCAGTCGCTCTCGTCGACACAACTCGCCGGCCTCACCGCCGCCCAGCTCGGCGCGCTCGATGCCGCGCAGATCGGCGCGTTCTCGCCCGAGCAGATGGCGCGCTGGACGACGCTGCAGATCGTGGGCATCTCGCCCAGCGTCATCGGGGCGCTCGGCTCCGAACAGATCACCTCGCTTACGAGCGTCCAGTTGCGCGCGCTGAGGGCCGCGCAGGTGGCGGCGCTCGATCCGACGCAGATCGAGGCGCTCTCGACCTCGCAGTTCGCCAGCCTCACGACGACGCAGTTGCGCGGCCTCACCGCGACGCAAATCGCAAGCCTCCCGGCCAGCCATTTCTCTGCACTCGAACCCGTCCAGATCGGCGCGCTATCGACGTCCGCAATCGCCGGTCTGACCGAGTCGCAGCTGGATATGCTCACCACCCGTCAGGCGGACGGGCTCACGGCCGTCCAGCTTGGCGCACTCGACGAGACACGGATCTCCCGGCTCTCCACCACGCTGCTCGCAAGCCTCACGTCGACACAGCTCGCCGGCATCACCCCGAGCGCGTTGGCAGCCCTCGACACGGCCAGCCTCGCCGTGCTCGACGACAAGCATTTTCGCGGCCTGACCGCGACGCAACTTGGGGCACTGTCCAACGCGCAGCTCAGCGCCTTCGGCCCGGACCGGCTGACGCTGCTCTCGACGGAGCAGTTGGCGGGACTGACCGCCGCCCAGGTTTCGAACTTCACCTCAAACGAACTCGCGGCCTTGAGCTCACGGCAGATCGGCGGCCTATCGACCTCCGCCATCGCCGGCCTTTCGACCACGACCCTCGCCGCTTTGACCACCAACCAGCTTCGCGGTCTGACGGCTGCGCAGCTCGGCAGCCTCGGCGAACTGCAGATCGCCGCCGTCACGACCGGTCAACTCGCAACGCTTTCATCGACGCAGATTGCCGGCCTGTCTTCCGCCGCTGTGTCGGCACTCACCACCGATCAACTGTCAGCCTTGTCCACCGGGCAATTGCGCGGCCTGACCGCGCGGCAGGTTGCGGCTCTCACCACGGCGCAGCTCGCAAGCCAGTCGCCGGATCGTCTGGCTTCGCTCTCGGCCGCCGCGCTTGGCGGCCTCACGGACGTGCAAAGCGGCACCCTGACGTCGACGCAGCTCGCCGCGCTCACACCGACGCAACTCGCGGCCTTGAAGCCGAGCGCCATCGCCGGCCTTTCGACCGAGCAATTGTCGGGCCTGAGCACGGCCCAGTTCGGTGCGCTCACCGCCGCGCAGATCCAGGGTCTCACCGTGGACCAGGTGAAGAGCCTCACGCCGGCGCAGATCGCCCAGCTCACCATTTCGCAACTCGCGGGCCTGACCGCCGAGCATGCGGCAGACCTGACCGCGGACCAACTCGCGGCCCTGTCGACGACCGGCCTCCGTTCTCTCTCGATGGCCGCGATCGGAGGCTTGAGCGCAACGCAGATCGGCGCACTTTCGACGGCCCAACTCACAAGCCTGACGCCGTCGCAAATCGGCGCGCTCTCGCCGACCGCGCTCGCCGGCCTTTCGGCGAGCGAGCTCGCCGCGCTCACGACCACGCAATTCAGCGCAATTTCGACGACAGGCATCGGCGCGCTCTCCATCAGTCAGCTCGCCAGCCTAACCACGGACCAGATCCGCGTTCTGACGCCAGCCGCCCTCAACCGACTGACCTCAACGCAGCTCGCGAGCTTGACGACGACGCAGCTCGGCGCATTGGCGACGAGCCAGGTCAAGGCGCTCTCTCCCTCGGGGCTTGCCGGCCTCAGCGCCGCGCAGGTCGAAGCGCTCACGACGTCCCAGTTCGCCGCTCTCGATCCGGCTCAGATCGGCGGCCTGTCCACGACGACGATCAACGCTCTCTCCAGCGCGCGCTTTACCGCGCTGACAACCACGCAGCTCAGCGGCCTCAGCGCGGCACAAATCGGCGCGCTCAGCTCGCCCCAGATCGGCGCACTCACGACGCGGCAACTTCAGGCGCTTGCGCCGGAATCGCTCTACGGGCTCACCGCGACCGCCATCTCCTCCCTCGGCACCGTACAACTGCGCGCGCTTAGCATGGCGCAGATCGGCGCGCTCTCGACCAGCGCCATCGCCGGTCTCAGCAACGCACAGATCTCGGCGCTCACCAGCGATCAAATGGCAAGCGTGCGCGCGACGCAGATCGCCGCGCTCTCCAGCACGGCGATCGCAGGTCTCACCAGCGCGCAATTGGCTGCGCTCACGACCACGCAGTTCTCAGGTCTCTCCGCGACGGGGATCGCCGCACTCACGCCAGTCCAGATCGAGAGCCTGACGACCACCCAGGTCGGCCTTTTGTCCAGGACCGGAATTGGCGGCCTGACGGCGACGCAGCTCGCCAGCCTGACCACCACGCAGCTTGGCGCGTTCTCTTCGACGCAAATCGGCGCGATCGCAACGTCGGCACTTGCGGGGCTGAACGAGACGCGACTCGGCGCCTTGACCGAAACGCAGTTCGCCGGGCTGAGAGCCACGCAGATCGCGGCAATGGATTCGACCCAGATCCGCGCCATGACCGCGACCGAGATCTCCTCGCTAAGCCCTGCTCAGCTCGAAGGGCTCCTGCGCGTCCAAATCCGCGCGCTGACACCGACGCAGATCGCCGCGCTCACTCAGACGCAAATCGCCTCATTCGATGCCTCGCAGATCGTCAACATGACGACCTCGATGCTGGCTACGCTGAGCGCATCTCAGCTCGGCGCACTGTCGTCCGCCCAAATCGGCGCGCTGTCGACGCAGCAGCTCAACAGCATGGCGCCGAGCGTCATCGCCTCGCTTTCCACCAACCAGGTGGCCGGCTTTACGACCACGCAGATCTCTGCGCTCACGGCAACGGCCATCAGCGGCTTGACCACCACGACGATCGAGGCCCTCAACGGCGTGCAGGCCTCCGCCTTCACGGAAACGCAGATCGCCAGCATGACGCCCGCGCAGATCGCGGCGCTCGAGGCCGCGGTCTCGTAAGCGCGCACCTGATGATGATTTTTTCTATCTCCAGGGACTTTCAAGCATGACCTACGTCTCCCCGATCCCCACGCCTGCAACCGGCGCGCCGCACACCTCTCCGATCGATCTGAGCGTGGGCGACCTGTTCACGCTTGCCGAGGCGCACGAGGCGCAGGGCGACATGGGCCAAACCGTCGTCACCTATCGCAATTGGATTGCACGCAATCCCGCCCATCCCCTGCTGCACGCCGTCTACTTCAACTACGGCGTCGCACTCAACAAATCCGGCGACCGCTATGGCGCCATGAACGCGCTCAGGGCAGGCCTCGGCATCAAGCCCGACTTCTTGCCATCCCACATCAATCTCGGCCGCCTGCTCGAGGACGATGGACAGGCGGGAGCCGCGGTGACGCAATGGCTTCAGCTCGTCACGCAGACGGCGCAGATCGACGGCAACGCGGTGAAGCACAAGCTCATCGCGCTTCAGCAGCTCGGGCGCGTGCTCGAGGCGTTCCAGCAGGACGAGCCGGCCGAGGACGCCCTTCGGCAATCGCTCGACATCAACGCGCATCAGCCCGAAGTGGTGCAGCATTGGATCGCGCTGCGTCAGCGGCAATGCAAGTGGCCCGCTATCGCCGGCAGCGAGCATGTCGATCTTCGCACCCTCTATTCCGCGATCTCGCCGCTGTCCCTGGCGGCGCTCAGCCACGATCCGATGTTCGGCCTCGCCCGCGCCTTTAAATACAGCCGCGAGCTCACCGGACCACCGCGCGCGCCGCTGGTGCGCGAGAGCGCCGCTAAAGAGCGCACGGGCAAGGGCCGCAAACTCCGCATCGGGTATGTTTCATCGGATCTGCGCGAGCACGCAGTCGGCTTCGCGATGGCGGACGTGCTGGAAACCCACGACAAGGACGCGTTCGAACTGACGGCCTACTATTGCGGCATCGACCGGCAAGATCCGACGCGGCAACGGGCGGAGCGGGCCGTGGATCATTGGGTCGACATCACGCGCCTCTCCGATGTCGACGCGGCGCAACGTATCCACGCCGACGGCATCGACATCCTGATCGACCTCAACGGCTACACCAAGGACGCGCGATCGCGCATCTTCGCCTATCGCCCAGCGCCGGTCGCCGTGAATTGGTTCGGATTTCCGGGCACGATGGGCAGCACGCATCATCACTACATCATCGCCGATCCGGTTGTGATCCCCGAGGCCGACGAGATCTTCTTTTCGGAGAAGGTTCTGCGCCTGCCATGCTATCAGCCCAACGATCGCAAGCGGGTGGTTGCGGACGAGCCGCCGTCGCGCGAGGAGGCTGGGCTACCGGCCGACGCCTACGTCTACTGCTGCTTCAACGGATTGCAGAAGCTGACGCCGGACGTGCTCAACGCATGGCTTTCGATTCTTCGCGAGGTTCCGGACAGCGTGCTCTGGCTTTTGAGCGGGGGCAACGCCGCGGATGAGCGCCTGCGGCAGATTGCGGCCAACGCGGGACTTGCGCCGGAGCGCCTCGTCTTCGCCGACCGGCAAGCCAACCCGCAGCATCTGGCGCGCTACCGGCTGGCCGACCTCTTCCTCGACAACACTCCGTATGGGGCACACACGACCGCATCGGACGCCATGTGGATGGGCGTTCCGGTCCTGACCTTTCCTGGCGCGACATTCGCCGCGCGCGTGTGCGCCAGCGTTGTGACGGCCGCGGGGCTCGGGGATGCGGTCTGCGATACTATCGAGAGCTACACGGCGCGCGCGATCGACCTCGGGCGGAGCCGCGCCGAGACCGAGCGCCTCAAGGCACGCCTCGAGGAAAACCGCACGACGTCGACGTTATTCGATACGCCCGGCCTCGTGCGTGGGCTCGAAGATCTCTTCCGTCACATGTGGACGGACGCGATCGAAGGGCGCCTGCCCAAGCCGAATTTTACGAACATGAACGCCTATTTCGAGATCGGCCTCGATCTCGCCGCGACAGACCGCGTTCCCGCGACGCGCGAAACGATCTGCCGCGCCTATCGCGAACGGCTCGAGGAATGGGCCGCATCGGAGCACATCCCGCCCGACAACCGCCTTTGGCAAGCATAAGAAGGTTGTCTGTCGAATACGGTCCCGCGAGGTCCCGCTCGGTGCGGACACGGCGACGTGCCCGGTCCGCAAATCCCAATTGCGCTCATTGCGTCATGGAGACGCGCTTCGTCTAGGAGGGCGGCTTCGGCGAGGATACGACCAGCCACGCTGGCAGCGCAAAGCTCGGATTCAAATTCCGACCACGGGTGCCTTCGGTCCGCGCGCCGCCTAGCGTTCGCGGAAAGAGCGGGCGAATTGGTCGGTGAGCGGCTTGGTGAAGTAGGTGAACGCGGTGCGCTCGCCGGTCGTGACGTGGACCTCCGCCGGCATGCCAGCCACGAGCCTCAGCACCCCAAGCTTGGCCCGTCCGTCCTCAGTCAGCGCGAGGCGGATGCTGTAGTACGGAACACCGCCCGCCGTTGCCGGGTCGCCCGCGCGCGGCTGCTCCATCATCAGATCGGCCGACACTCGCGTGACCGTCGCCGTCATGTCGGGCGTGGTGCGCTGGTTGAAGGCCGAGAAGCGGATGTGGGCTAGCTGCCCCACGCGAACCTGGTCGATATCCTGCGGCGCCACCTTCGCGTCGATCATCAGGAGATCTTGATCGGGCACGATCATCATCACCGGTTCGCTCGGCGTGATGACGCCTCCCACGGTGTGGACATTCAGCTGATGGACGGTGCCGCTCTGCGGCGCCCGCAGCTCGATGCGCTTCAACTGATCGTCAGCGGCAACACGGCGCTCGGTCAACTCCGCTTCGCGGCCCTGCTGGTCGCGCAGCTCCTTGCCGACTTCCGTCTTGAGGTCCTGGTCCAGCTGCAGGATTTGCAGATCGGTTTCCGAGATCTTGCCCTTCGCCTGGGCAATTGCCGAGGACACCTGAGCCAAGTCACCTTCGAGCTGAGAAACTGTGCGCCGCGCGGCCGTCATGCGCGGCGTGCTGACGAGGCTCTTGCCCTCCAGCTCTTCGAGCCCTTTGAGTTCGGCTTTCGCATAAACGATTTCCTGCGCGCGCGCCGCGTGCTGGGCCGTCAGCCCGTCGATTTCCTCGCGCAACTGGGAAATCCGTTCGCGAAGCTGAGACCTCAGACCCTGCCGGGCCGTGCGGCGGTTTTTGAACAAAGCCGTTTCGCTGGCCATGATCTGCGCCAGGACCGGGTCGCCGTGGCGGGCGAGAATGTCGGCGGGAAATGCGATCTCCGAACGATCTTCCTGCTCTGCCGTCAGGCGCGCCTGGCGCACGGCGATCTCGTCGAGCTGCTTCGATACCATCTGCAGGTTGGCGCGCGTCACGGTCTCGTCGAGGCGGACCACGACGTCGCCGGCTTCGACATGCTGGCCCTCCTTGACATAGATCGCGCCGACAACACCGCCCGTCGGGTGCTGGACCTTCTTGACGCTGCTGTCGACGACGACACTGCCGGCCGCCATGACGGCGCCCGCGAGATCGACGGTCGCCGCCCAGACGCCGAGGCCTCCGAGCAGGGTCACGATGACGACGATGCCGAACATGATGTAGGCGCGTGCCTCCGTAAACGGCGACGACTGTTTGGCCGGCACGGAGGGAGGCGGAAGGCTCATTTGCATTGTGGTGTTCCTCAGACCGCCGAAACGTTGTTGTCGCCCACAACCTTGAATCCGGACGTCAACGCCCGAATGGCCGCTGCCGCCGGGGCGGCCGCAGGGGGTGGCGGCACGGCGAGTGGGGGAGCGCCCGGCACGCCTTGCAAGACGGCTTTCAGAACGTCATCGCGTGGACCGAATGCCTGGACTTGTCCCTTGCCAAGCGCCAACACCTTGTCGAGCCCGGCGAGCGCCGATGGCCGATGCGCAACCACCACGACGATGCCACCGCGGTCCCGCACGGAGCGGATTGCGGCGGTCAGTGCGAGGTCGCCCTGCGTGTCGAGGTTGGAATTCGGCTCGTCCAGCACGACCAGGAACGGCTCGCCATAGAGCGCCCGCGCCAGACCCACACGCTGCCTTTGTCCGGCCGAAAGCTTGGCGCCGGCATCGCCGATACGGGTCTCGTAGCCCTGCGGCAGGTGGACGATCATGTCATGGATGCCGGCAAGCTTGGCGGCCGCAACGACCATATCGCTCGATGCCTGCGGATCAAGGCGCGAGATATTCTCGGCCACCGTGCCGTCGAACAAATCGACGGCCTGGGGCAGATAGCCGATGTCGCGCCCGATGGCTTCCGGCGCCCACTGGTCGAGCGTCGCGCCATCGAGGCGCACGCTGCCGCCGCGCGGGAGCGGTGTCCAGGCGCCGACGAGTGCCCGGATCAAAGTCGATTTTCCAGCAGCGCTCGGACCGATGACGCCGACACCCTCGCCGGCCTCGAGCGCGAACGAGACGTTGGTGACGACGGGAAGGGTTTCGCCGGGAGGCGCCACCGAGAGATCCTTAACCTCGAGCGTGCGGGACGGCCGAGGAAGCACCGTCGTAATTTCGCGGTTCGGCAGCGCCGAAAGCAAGGCATCGAGCCGGCCGATGCTCTGGCGCATGCCGACGAAGCCCTTCCAGTTGGCAATCGCAATCTCGATGGGCGCGAGCGCGCGCGACAGGATGATGGAGCCGGCGATGAGGGAGCCGGACGACAGTTCGCCCTTGATGGCGAGATAGGCGCCGAGGCCCAGAATTCCGGACTGAAACAGCAGGCGCAAAACTTTCGAGATCGCGCCGATCCCGCCGGCCGCATCCGCCATCGCGACCTGGTCGATGAGATAACGTTCGTTGACCTTCTCCCAGCGCCCGATCAGGCGGTTGCCCAGGCCCATCGCCTGGACGACCTCGGCATTGCGCCGGGCCGCTTCCGTAAACGCGTGACGCTGCGAGATGCTCTTGGTCGCCTCCTTTGCGGGAGCTTTCGTCTTCATTTCGGTGAGGATCGTCAGCGCCACGAGGAGGATTGCGGCGGCGATCGCAAACAGACCCAGCACAGGGTGAAGGAGATAGATCAGGGCGATGTAAACCGGGAGCCAGGGCATATCGAACAGGGCGGTCGGCCCGAGCCCGGATAGGAACGAGCGGATCTGGTCGAGATCGCGAACCGGCTGCAGGGCATCCATGCTTTGCTTGCCCCGAATTGGCACAAGCAGGACAGCCTCCATGACGCGCGCGCGCAACTGGCGGTCGATGCCAATGCCGATGCGGCTGAGGGTGCGGGTGCGGGCGAAATCGAGCGCGCCAAAGGCCGCATAGAGCAACACCAGCACGATGGTGATGCCGATCAGCGTCGCCACGCTCCGCGACGGCAGCACCCGGTCGTAGACCTGCAGCATGTACATGGAGCCGGTCAAAACCAGAACGTTGATGATGCCGGAGAAAAGCCCCACCCCAAGAAATGCGAGACGCGATTTGCCAATCGCTGCTTTAACGCTGGAGACAGACACGCTCGTTCCTCGCCACCGGTGACATCATCATTGCGGCTTCGTCGATCGAAGCTCGCGCTGAGGGGTCGCTTGCACGACCCGGGCCATGCCCCTTCACTTTCGGTCGCTCCGCTTGCGGAGCAAGAACAGCGTAAAGGATGTGTAAAGAAAGGTGGTTACCCGCGTGCGGAGCACGTTGTTACCCGCGAGCGGAGCCGCATGCAGCTATCGCCCCGCGCCGTCCGGCACGAGGCTATTGTGGCGCAAGTCCTCTAGAGGAGTGGCGTCAGTTCGCGCCGGGCCCGAAGCCGATGGTAAGACGGACGCCCGTGCGAAGCTCCCACAAATCGTCATCCTGCACGTGGGAGACAAAGCCGCCTGACGGGTCGTTGCTCGTCAGATGCGCGGTCGGCACCTTGGAGAAGTAGTCGGCTTCTGCGAAACCTTCCAGCAGCGTCGACGGCGCGACCTTCAGCTTGAGACCGATCCCGAGCAAGCCGCGGAAACCAGCGCCCGAATCTCCGTCGGAAACGGAGGCGTCGAAATCGCCAGTGGTGACGGCCGTGCCGCCCGACCTGAAGCTACCGTCGGCGTCGTAGCCGTACACGCCAGCGCCGACGCGCCCTACGAGGGCCAGGTTGGACGTGAGCCACGTCTCGGGCTCAGCGGCGAAGAAAATGCCGTACAACGTCGCGTCCACACTCGCGGTCCGGCCGAACTCGCAGCACGGCACCGAGGTTGTAATGGCCGTGCGCGTGTCTTCGTCAAAGCCGCGGATGAACGGCGCAAGGACCCACGTTACCGTGGTCGTGGCGTTGATCACGTCGTCATCCTCGAACCGGAGGGCGCCTTCCCACGTCTTCCGCTCGATGTTCGTTGTGCCGGTCGCACCGCCCGTGCCGAGCACGCTGCCGTCAACGGTGCTCAAAACGATGTCGCCGCCCGGCGATAAGACGTTGTGCGCGCTGTCGTCCGTCCTGCCGTACAGCAGATTGAGCTCGACGCGATGGAAGCCGAAGATGAAGGGCTTGCCGGCGTCGTAGCCGATGAGGCCACCCACGAAATAGCCGCTATCCGGAGACACCAGGATGTCGGTTACGGGATCGCCAGGCCCCGTGACGACGACGTTGCTGATGCCGTGGCCCGTCACGGATGGGCCGTCCTGGTAGAGATAACCGCCCTCAAAAGAAAGAACAATTCCCTGGGGGCCAGCGGGTGACTTGCCCATATCGGCGTGCGAAGCCTGGGGAAACAGGGAAAGCCCTGCTGCCGCGATGATCGCCGTAGCCGCGCGGAACGTCGTCATGTAGCCCCCTAAACCCGACCCAGCCGGTGCGCCGAGCGCATGCGTTTTATACGCTCTATCCCCCGATACGGCGCACCCGGATCACCATTCATCCCCAGCAATGCGTGATTCGGTAAAATTTCGCGAATGGCCTACGGCCGATTCGCCACAGGCAAGGAAAAGATGGTTCGCGTGCGCACGCTATTGACGCGTGAGCCAGGCCGAAACGAACGTGGGGCCCGAAGGCCCCACGCGTTGGTCCGCTATTCTTGCGGGTTCGTCAGTTCATCACGAAGTCGCCGGCATCGAACGTGCCAGGGCCGCTCGACAGCGTCACGACGGCAAACTGCACGCTGGCCCCTGCGCCCGATCCGTCCGCGTCGTACGACAGCGCGCCGGTGGTGCTGTTGAAGATGATGCGCTGAGAGGCAAGGGTAGCCAACCCGTCCGCGGTGATTGCGAACTCCGCCACATCCAACGTCGCGCCGATGCCCGTGAAGATCGCCGCGCTGAGTTCGATCTTGTCCTGGCCGCCGGCATCGAAGTCCCTGATGATGTCGACGTTCGTCGCCGCGTTGAGTGCGGTGTTGAAGACGAACGTGTCGAAGCCGGCACCGCCGTGCAGGAGATCGTTGCCGGTACCGCCGATGAGCCTGTCATTGCCGGCGCCGCCAATCAGAACGTCATTGCCGGCGCCGCCGTCGAGGGTGGTTGCGCCCGCATCCAGATCCAACAGGATGTCGGCGTTGCCCGTACCGGTGATATTGCCGCTGTCGAAACCGATGGTGACCGTAGCGTTGTCGGTCGCCGCGCCGTCGGACAGCGTATACTGGAACGAGCCCCAGTCCGTATCGCCACCGCCGCCCGACGAGTTGTTGACGACGGTGACCGAGCCCGGATTCGTCGTCAGGCTCGCAGAGGCAAGATCGCTCAACGAGCCGGTATTCGTGATCGTGAGCGTCGAGCTGTCCACATCGCTGTCGTTGTAGGTCAATGCCCAGTGCGGGATCAGGAACGTCGTGCCGTTGGCGGCCTGCAGGTTGACGATGACACTGTCGTTCACGGCGTCCGGCGCGTCGTTGACTGCGGCGACGTTGATCGTGGCGGTGGCGGATCCCGTGTCCGCGCCCCCGTCGCCGTCTACCAGTATAAACGTGACCGTCCGGGGCAAAGTGCTGGGATTCTCGGAGGTGTTCGCGAAGGTAATGCGCTGGATCAGCTCATCCACCGCCTCGCTCGTCGCGTTGGCGTTAAAGGTGATGACCAACGGCGCTCCGTTCGTGCCACCCGAAAAGGTGCCGATCACTGCGTTTGGCGCACCGCCGTTCGGGTTGAAACTCACGTTTGAGCCGCTGACGCTGATCTGGCCGTTGCCGATGCCTTGCGAGCTGATGGCGAGTTGATCCGCCACGGTGCCGTTGGCCGCGAACGACACCGTCAACGAGCCGCCCGCGAAATCGGCGGAGTCGATATCAGCCACCACGACGCTGCTGTCGATGATGACGGCGCCCGCGTTCTCGGTGTAATTGAGGTTGTTGAGGCCGGTGATGGTCGGCGGATCGTTGACGGCCGAGACGACGATATTCGCCGTATCCGTCGCCGACGAGAACGCCGTGCTGCCACCGTTCGAGTTCGTGTTGACCTTGGTTCCAGCGGTGCCGGTGGTCTGGTCATAGGCGCGGAACGTGATGGCGCCCGTCACGGTCCCGTTGAAATCGGCGTTGGGCCGGAAGTAGAGACGTGCTGTTTCCGTGAGCAACAGGGCGCTCGTGTTCGAGATCGTACCGACAGCGATCCAGTTCGCACCGTCGTCGAGCGAATAGAACCAGGTGCCGTTGGTCACGTTCACGCCTGTAAGCGCAATGCCGAGGCCGCTTCCGTCCGGATCCGTGACGTTGTCCAGTCCGCCGCCGCCGCTGAGATCCACGAGCCCCGATACGAGCGTTCCGACCGCTCCCACCGGATTTCCGGCATCTTCGGCAATCGTGTTGAGGACCGGCGTGGCCGCGGTGAGCAGCACGGGCGCGTCATTGACGCTGGTCACGTTGATGGTTGTCGAGGCCGTCCCCACTCCTCCGTCACCGTCGTTGATGGAGAAGGTCACGGTGCGCGGCGACGTGCTCGGATCGTCCGATGTGTTCGCGAACGTGATGCGCTCGATGAGTGCATCGACGGCCGCGGGCGTGGCGTTGGCGTTGAGCGTGATGATGAGGGGCGTGCCGTTCGTGCCGCCGGAGAACGTCCCGATCACGGCGTTGGCGGCGGCGCCGGGCGGATTGAAGGTGATATTGGATCCGCTGACGCCGATCTGGCCGTCACTTGTCCCCTGGGAGCTGATCGCCAGCTGGTCTGCCGCGGTGCCGTTGGCCGTGAAGGAGACCGTCAGGCTGCCGCCGGCGAAGTTCGCCGAATCCGGATCCGCCACGATCACCGCGGTATCGATGATCGTTGCCGCCTGGTTCTCGGTGTAGGACAGCGCATTCAGGCCCGAGATGCTCGGCGCCACGTTCGGCTTGTCCACGACCGTGACCGTCAAGGTCGCGGGCGACGTATCGCCGTCATTGTCGATCAGCACATAGCTGAACGTCTCGTTGGTGGTCGCGGGCACGCCAGCGGACGGGGCATTGTATGACCACGCGCCGGTCGCGAAGTTGAACGTGAACGTTCCGCCGAGCGTCGTCTCGACGGTAAGCTGGGTACCAACTACCGTTGCTCCGGCCGGGTTTCCGCCCGGAAGGGCAACGCTCGTGCCGTTGAAGCCATAGGTCATTCCATCGACCTGGATGGAATTGATGTGGCCGCCATCGGCGCCAAAGCCGTCGTTGTCGAGCACATTGCCGGAAACCTGGCCGGGAAGCGTACCCGCCAGCACAGCCTCGAGCTGGCTGGCGTCGGTCACGGCGATCGCATCATCCTCGGCACGCGGCGCGACCGGGTCAAGGAAGCCGGTGTTGACGATACCGCCGAAGCCGACGGCGATCACTTTGTCGACGTTCCGCACATTGAGGAAGTTCGACCACGCGGTTTGCTCCGCATTGTTTACGTCCGAGCCGCCCTGCGGATCGCCATCGGACAGGAAGAGCACATGCGTCTGATCGGCGCTCTGAAGCGCCGGCAGCGTGCTCTGGATCGTTGCAAGCGCGGAGTCGTACTCGGTGGCGGAAACGAGACTGCCGTTGTTGTAGCTGTTGACGTTTGCAATGGCGGAGGCAACGTCGGTGAACGTGCCGCGAAGGATCGCCCCGTCGTTGAACGTGTAGATCACGATATCCTTGAACGTCACGTCGGAGCTGTTGAGGTAGTTCGTGACGGATTGCTGCAACAGCTGCAGGCGGCTGAGCCCAGGCACGCCCGACGCGCCGTTCATGCTGGTCGAGAGATCGATGACCAGCACGGCATTGAGGGTCGGCTTCGAGCCTTCGTCAACAGAGGCCGTGTCGTTCTGGGCGACCGGGGTATCGTCGTCGATTGTGATGGACAGCGATCCATTTGCAGGATCGCCGTTGGAATCCTTGACCGTGTAGGTGAGATCGACGACGGCATCGTTCTCGGCGTTGCCCGTTGCGTGCAGAACCGGCTTAAGCAACGTGAAGACGTAGTTGCCCACGCCGGTATCGGCGCCGGTATCTACCTGGACGGTGAAGACAGGGCCGCGCGCCGAGGTGGCGGTCAGGGTGTTGTTCGCCGCGTTCCAGCCGTAGGTGACCGTTTCAGTCCCAACAGTGCCATTCGTCCCGTGCATGGTGGAGAAGCTGATCGGATCGACAGTCGCTTTGCCGTCGCCGCCAAAGTCATGTGGCAGTAGTCCGATTGCCGTCGTCGCCTGACCAGCGACGTCGCCGGTTCCTCCAGCGATGCCGTTTGCGAGACCTTCATCGTCGACCGTGGCAGAGGCAGATCCTGCCGTTGGAAGAGTGTTGGCGTTGGTGATGACGATGTTCTGAACGGCCTCAGACGTGTCGCCGTCGCCGTCCGTGATGCGGTAGGTGAAGCTCTCGTTTTGGTTTGCGTTGCTGGCGTTCGGGGTCGGATCGAAGGTCCAGGTGCCGTTGGCGGCAAATGTGTAGCTGCCATTAACAGTCGGAACTGTGACGCCATTCACCGGGTCGACGACATAGGTCGTTACACCGAAAATGACGTGCGTAACCGTCGCGCCGTCGGCGCCTTGAGCGTCATTGGCAAGGAGGTTGGTGCCTGCCGTCGCGCCATCGTTTTCCGAAACAGTCAGTGCGGGACCGGCATTCGCTGTCGGCGCATCGTCGTCGAAGTTGATGATGAGCGTGCCGGGCGCGGTCGAGCCGTCCGAGTCCGTGATGACATAGCCGAGGTTGACCGTTGCATCGTTCTCGTTCGCCCCTGCAGTATGGAGAACGTTGTCGAGCAGCGTGACAGTGTAGGCGCCGGTCGCGGCATTGGTGATCTGGACCGAGAACAGCGGGCCGCGCGGGCCTGTCGCCGTCAGAGTATTGTTGCCGGCGTTCCAGGTGTAGTTGACGGTCTCCGTGCCAACAGTACCCGACGTTCCATCCAAGGCCGCAAAGCTGTACGTGCCGGGCTGATCTTGGCCGACGCCGCCGCCGAGGAAGTACGAGAACGTCGCTTCGTTGTTGTCGCCATCGAGATTAATATCAACGAAATCGCCGATCGTGCTCGCCGGGTTGCCGCCTGCGAGACCGTCGTCATCCATATACGCCCAAGCTGCTCCGCTGTCCGGCACGTTGGCGTCCGTCACCTGGAAGCTGATATTCGCCGTCGCCGCGTCGCCGTCGCCGTCGGTGACCGTGTAGGTCGCCTGGATCGGAGCAACCGGGCTGATGGTGGGATTATCGGCGGTAAAGGAGTAGCTGCCGTCCGCCTTCACCTTGATGCTGCCGGCACCGATATCGATCGGCTGCGAGTAGTTGGCGTCGACAGGGTTGAAGACCAATGCGATGCCATTGATGTGCGTCACGGTTGCGCCGTCTGCACCTTGCACGAAATCGAGCGTGCCGGTGACGGTCGCGCCTTCGGCGACGTTCTGGGATGCTTCGTCGCTCGCCGCAGGGATGTCGTCGACGATGGTGATGTCGAGCGAGCCGTTTGCGGTCGTGCCGTCGGTGTCGACGACGACGACTGCGAACTGCTCCGGAAGGCTGTTCTTTCCGCCTGCCGGTCCGTGCGCTTCGTTGTCGAGCAGGGTGTAGGTGTAAGACACTTTACCCGTCACCGCGTCGTAGCTCACCTTCAAGGTGTTGCCCAGCGGCGTCGCGATGGTGACAACGGTTCCGTTCAACGGAACGGGCGTGCCGCCGACCGTGAGGGTGGCGACGCCATCGGCGGCATCGATGTGGAATTCGCCCGACTTCTCCAGCAGGCCGGCATTCGGGTTGGACCCGTCCGCGAGGTTGCTTTCATCGAAGCTCAGTTCCCCGCGCTCGACGTTGAGATAGGAGATCACGACCGGATCGTCGGCGCCGTTGACTTTAATCTCAAGGGTTGCGGTCGCCGGATCGCCGTCCTTGTCGTAAATCGTGTAGGTGAACGTCTCGGTCAGCGACTGGTTCTTGTTGAGCGCCGCGACGGCTGCGTTGTTGCTGTTGAGCACGTAGGAGTAGTTGCCATTAGCATCGACGGTGAGAACGCCGTATGCGCCCGCAACCTGGCTGCCGACCTGACTAGCCCAGGCGATCGATCCGAAGCCGTCCGCGCCGAGCGTGTCTGCGACGCCATCGGTGCCGTTCGTATCGGTGCCCAGTCCGCCGTCAACAGCGGTGACGACGTTGCCGGTTGCTGCAGGACTGACGCCCCGCGTCGTGAAGTCGTCGAAGCCGAAATAGTCCGTTGCGTGGAATTCGATTTTCGCGAGATTGGAGAAACCGAACATTGTCGAGAAGTCGACAAATTGCGCGACGCCCTGGAGGACGGCGAACGTGTACGCGGTTGGTACTCCACCGTTGGCGGGATAGCCGGTGGCTGTGACGTTGGTCACGCCATTGCGCGCAACGAACGAGGCGCCAAGGAAGCTGAACACGCCGCCGGAAACGCTGATCGGCGAGCCCTGGGGGCCCGGATAATCCGGATGCTCCGGCGGAAGCGCTTCCGCGAAGAAGGCCAGGTTGTCGCCGGTCGTCGGGACGTAGTTCGAGCCGGGCTGCGGATTGTGGATGCCGGTTTGCGTCCAGACGAACCCGCCGTAATTGGCCGGAATCGGCTGTTCACCGCCATTGGCGAGGACAACATCGTCGAAGCTCAGGACCTGGATTGCCGCCGCGGTTACGGAGTCGGTGTCGTTGTTGGCGATCGGCGTGTCGTCGTCGATCGTGACCGTGACCGAGCCGGTCGCGGTTACGCTGTCGCCGTCGTTGTCGGTCGCCTGGATCAGCGAGCCGAAGTCGATCGAGAGATCGTTCTCGTCGCCGCCCGCCGCGTGATCAAGAGGGTTGATAAGTGAGAACGTCCACGTACCCGTGGTGGGATTGAGAAAGAACGTAAAGATCGTCGCGCCAGCCGATGCCGTGAGAGTATTGCCGAACACCACGTACGTGATCGGGACGCCGCCCGCGGTGAGTGCGGGAAGTGCGCCCGTGTTGGTGAGAAGCTGATAGGTCAGCGGCGCATCCGCGCCAGACTGGAACAGGCCCGCGACCGAACCGAACGCGGACGCGCCGATGCCGGCGACATCGCCGATGCCACCTTCGATGCCGTTTGCCAGCGCATCTTCGTCGACCGTTCCGGCCGAGACGCCCTTAACGGCAAGCGGCGCGTCGTCGATAATCTTGACATCGAGCGACGAGGTCGCCGTGCTTCCATCGGTGTCCGTGAGCACGACCGGGAATTTTTCGAAGAGCTCATTGGAACCAACGGCGTGTTGTTCGGCTCCATTCAGCGTGTAGGTATACGTCACGACGCCGGTGGCTGAATTGAAGCTGACAAAATTCAACGTGTTTCCAAGCGGCGATGTGATCGTCACCGGCGTGAACACGCCGTCCTTGATCACAAAGACGCCGTCGACCTTCAGGTCGTCGAGACCATCAGGCGCTGCGATCTTGAAGGTTCCGGTTGCCGTCAGGGATTCCTTCGATGTGTCGGTGCCCGCCGGAAGGTCATCCTCATTGAGGACGACATCGCCGCCGTTGATGGCAGGCGTGAGATCGGTGATCGTGACGCCGTCGTCGGTGCCCTTGATCGTTATCGTGATGATCGTGGTTGTCGTGCCGCCATTCTTGTCGTCGATCGTCACCAGGTACTTCTGGGTCAGCGTGTCGTTCGGACCGAGTGAATCCAGGACCGAGTCGTTGACCGTGAAATTCCAGCCGATCGAATCCGTCGTCTGGTTGAGCGTGCCAAGGGTCAGCGTGCCGAGGTAATTGTTGCCGAGCGGCGCGACCGTCGCCTTATGCGTATCGATCTTGTCGACGTCCTTGAACGTGATGGTGCCCGACTGGGAGTGGTTGATCGCGTTCTCGCCCGGCGCGCCATCGGCGACTTCGGTGACGGTGCCGACCTGCGCCTTCGACGTAATTTCAGGCGCATCGTTGGTGCCGACGATCTTGATCGTGACCGTCGTGGTCGTCGTGTTGCCCGCGAAATCCTTGAGCTTGATCGTGTAGGTCTGCGTGAGCGTCTGGCCGACCGCGAGATGATCGATGGCGCCGTCCTTGACCTTGAACGTCCAGGTCACGGCATCCGTGTTTTGATTCACGGTCGCGTTGAAGGTTCCGAGATAGCTTCCCGCCTTCGGAATGACGGTGGCCGTGTGCGTATCGCCGGTGGTGTCCGAGAATTTCAGCGTTCCGCTTCTCGTGTGCTCGAATTTGAGCTCGTTGACGTCCTTGTCCTTGAGTTCGGTGACCGACGCGCATTGCGGCTTTGTCACAAACTGCGGAACGATTTTCGCGCACATCTGAGCAAACGTCAGAATCTTTACGCCAACGACTTTTTTCTTAGACACGCTGAACTCCACCCTTAGATCTGCGTGCCTCGGGTCTGGAGCGGAGCCCAAGCAACGCAGGATCTTAACGACACGTAAAACGTCGCTCCTTATTGGAACTGATTTACACTGATCAACAGGGTGGGAAACTTTTCGGCGGATTTACTATTAAACGCGACTATTCGATGACGCCGCGTCTTCCGACCGGGCCGCTAGCCTAGCGCTTTGATTTCCCGCGTATTCGCAATTCAATGTCCGGCGCCAAACGGACCAGTAAAAGCCAAGCTTACAAATTGAATTCATTTTTATAGATCTACGTGGCGGCAATTTTTTGCGCGTGCGATTGGCTGCCCAGAGGTCCGCGCTCGAACCGGGTGCCGAACTCGGATCCGGAGGCCGCGCTAAGCGCGGGCCGAACGCGGCCAGATACGGCGAAAACGCGGTGTTCGATTGCGTAAAATTTTACGCGTTTTTTCGGCTAACTCACTTCAATCATGTCTTAAATTGTCACGCGGCGGGCCGCCCTTCCTCAAAACTTCTCCAGTAGCGTCGGACCTATCGAGGCCCTTTTCGGCCATTTCGCTTCGACTGGAGTTGCACCATCATGTCCTTGTTCAGGATCGCTGTCGTTCTATCGCTTGGCGTCGCCGTGATGCCATCCGATCAGGAGCAGCAGGATGCCCTCTACGAGCGCGCGGCAACCGCCGCGCACTGGACCATCACCTACTGCGATCGCAACGCACAACAGTGCGAGACCGCGGGCGGGCTGTGGGATGCGTTCATGCGCAAGGCCCAGTTCGCCGGGAAGCTCGCCTATGACGTGGCGCTGCGCTCGACCCTGGAAAACGGCCAGGAACCGCGCGCGCTGACGATCTCGGACAAGGCGCGTGGAACGCTGCAGCCGACCGATCTCGCGCCGGGCTGGCGCGGGCTCGAGCGCGAAAACGGCATCTGAGCCTCTGCGCGCCGCCCTATTCGGCACCCCTTTCGACCCGACCTGGCGGCGAAACGCGCGGTTTCGCCGCCCTTCGCGTTGCATCGCGGCGCGACAATCCCGTTCCGCCAACCTATATGTCCGACGTGGGCGCCGTTCCGGCCGCCACG
Source organism: Hyphomicrobium sp. (assembly GCF_051860585.1). GTDB lineage: Bacteria > Pseudomonadota > Alphaproteobacteria > Rhizobiales > Hyphomicrobiaceae > Hyphomicrobium_C. The sequence goes on along the minus strand of NZ_JBHYDS010000004.1, from coordinate 131,458 downwards.
GTGTGAGGACACCTTATGACGATCGCTAGTCTTCAGTCCGATTTCGAGCTCCTGGACGACTGGGAAGACCGGTATCGTTACATCATCGAGCTTGGCCGGACGCTGAAGCCGCTCCCGGACGCCCTTCGGACCGAGGCGACGAAAGTGCGCGGCTGCACCAGCCAGGTCTGGCTCGCCAGCGAGGTTGGCGCGGGCTCCGACGGCGTGGTCTCCAACGGCAACGGGCCGGTGTTGCATTTCCAAGGCGACAGCGACGCACATATCGTGCGCGGCCTGGTCGCCATCATCTTCGCGCTCTACGACGGCAAGACCGCCAGGGAGATCCTGGCAATCGAGCCCGAGACCGTCTTTTCGGCGCTCGGCCTCAAGGATCATCTCTCGCCGCAACGCTCGAACGGGCTCGCGTCGATGGTCGAACGGATCCGCGCTGACGCGCGCGCCGCGCTCGCCACCTAGACGCGCTCCTCAATCGTTGTTTGTTTCCTCGTTCGCATCGTCGGCGTCGATGCCGGGGCGGTAGCCGTCTGCACCCCAATGGCGGACACGCGCGGCGCGTCCCGGCGTATCGGGGGGGCGCGAGAACCCGTAATGGCGGGCCAGGGCGGAGAGCGCCATGCCGAGCACGATCTTGCCGGAGCGCTGCGGCCAACGGGCTTTCCGCTCCGCGTCTTCAAGGCCCTTCAGGAAGCAGCAGACGTCGAGCAGGATGCCCGACAGCTCGGGACCGACGGCGTCGAGCGCGCGGCGGACGCGGTCTCCCGCCGCGATCACACGGTCCGCCAGCTCGACGCCCGCGCCCGGCGCGCCGCGCCGCCCGGTTCCGCCGCCGCCGGCCACGCTCCAACTCTGCGTAATGCTCGGCGACATCTGCGCGAACGAGAAGTCTTGCCGCAGCCGTTCTCCGGCGTTGAATTGCGCTTCGGTGATCAACGGATTTCCTGCGCTATCGCGACGGCTGTACAGCCAGGCGATCGGACTTTCAGCGGGATTTCGCGTCGGCTGTCCGGGCGTGGCGCGGGCTCTGCGCTGCTTCACCGTGCGCGCGCTGCGGGCCGGCGCGCGCGACGGCGCGCCGCCTCGCGAGGAGGACGCTTTGGTCATGTCGGTGCTCTCCGGTTTTCAGTCGGCCGAGGCCGCGTGGATGCCGTTCCAGGCGACGAGTGACGGGACGATCCATTCCATCAGTTCGAGCGCGCGGTCGAAGACGGCGTCGTCGCGGCGATCCTCGATCACGGCGCAGGCGTGGGCGACGGTGGTGCGGTCGCGCGCGAAGATCTGTCCCACATCGGTCAGGTTCAAACGGCACGACACATGCGCGAGATACATCGCCGCCTGCCGCGCCAGCGCGATGGGGGCTTTGCCGCGGGAGGGGCGGCCGAGATCGTTGCGCGGCACGCCGAAGACTTCGGCAACGGCGGCTTCGATGACGATCCGGATCCGCCGCGCCTCGCGGTCCGGCAGCACGCGGTGCCGCTTCCCGGCGGTCCCTTCGTCCGCCTGATCGGCGCCCGCGAACGACAGATCGAACAGCATGGCGACGTGGCCGCCAGGGCCGGGCAGCGGGCTGCGCTCAAGATCCCTCGTCATCCTCATCGAACTGCCCCTCGATCATGACCACGTCATCTGCTCGCCAGGGAGGATAGGCCGAGATGCGGTGAAGCTCGCTTCGAAACTACCGGAGCAGTGAACGGCGAGGATAAGTCGAATGGCGGGTCGTGACTTGGTGGATCGCCGGCGGCCGCTGCTTGGCGCGCGCCAATCCCCGCGGCGTGGAGCTGCAGGACACTGGATCCTTCACAGCGAGGGGTCTCGATCCATGCCGCATGCGCCGCGCAAGTCCGCGTGTCAGCCGTCCGTCGCCGAGCTGCCGGCCCACCCCGCGGACGAGCGCCGGCGGGCACTCGTGCGCCTCGTGCCCTTGTGGCCCGCCGAGATCGATGACGTTTCCCTACAAGGCCGCCAACGCCTCGTCAGCCTGCTCGAACGGGCGCTGATGGCCGAGCGGCGGCGCGGGCGGGCGGGGCATTGGGCCTACGATCTCGCGCGGCACGGCGCGCTGCTCGCAACATGGCGGCGGGAGAGCGCGGCACTCGAAGACCTCAAGCGCGCGGGATCGCCTGCCTCGCACGAAAAAGGGTGCCGGCCGCACGGCCAGCACCCTCAATGATCTCAACCGCAACCTCAATCGCGGCGCGTGCCTCTTACTTTTCCCGGCGCGTGCCGAGGCCCATCTTCTTGGCCAGATCCGAACGCGCGCGGGCGTAGTTCGGCGCGACCATCGGGTAGTCGTGCGGGAGGCCCCACTTCTCGCGGTATTCTTCCGGCGAGAGATTGTAGTGCGTGCGCAAATGGCGCTTGAGCGACTTGAACTTCTTGCCGTCTTCCAGGCAAACGATGTGATCCGGCATCACGGATTTCTTGACCGGAACTTTCGGCTTCAGCTCCTCGCGCTCAGGCAGTGGAGCCGATCCCGTGGCGCGGCTCAGCGCGGCGTGGGTCTCGTTAATCAGCTGCGGAAGGTTTTCAGCGCCGATCGTGTTGTTGCTTACGAACGCAGACACGATCCTCGCGGTGAGCTCGACCAGTTCCGGCTGGGAACCGTCGTCCATCATTGCAACCCTTTCAGACACCTCTGAAGCGCTCCCAAACAGTGCGATCCATTGGGCAAGTCAAACCCAAGGCTACACGAGTTTCTACTGCCGTGCGGCAAGCTGAGATCAATATCGCCCAGGCCAAGACACCAAGACGTGATCCCGTTGCCGGAAACTACTCCGTCGAGGTCTTTGGACAGCATAACACTCTAGATGTCAACGGCGGTCCTTCAGTTCTTCTGCTAATGCCTAATTGCAATTGATGGGTTTGCGCACCAACCACGGCACCTCAGAACTGAGCTGTTACACGCGCACAAAACAGAACTACGTTTAATTCTTAGCTCGATTTGTTCACCCGAGTAGTGGGGTGCGTCAGTTCATCCGTGGACGAGGATTCCGCAGTTAAGATTTACAGTAGTGCTGCGACGCTTCCGCCGGCGGCGGAGGCGTCCGAGTGGCGGGCGATTCACCGGTGCGGCCCTCACGCGGCCGGCGTTAAGCTGCGGGAGCATTTGACAAAGTTCTCGGCGTTTGCGGAAACAAGGCGCCCGTTTTGCCGCCCCTCGCACTTGGAAGGTTCCGACATGGATGACACCACTCCGCGTGCGCCGCTCTCCGCGCCGCCAATCGCGGCCCGCCGGCCGGTTGTCTCCACGCACCACCACGTCAAACTGGTCGACAATTATGGGTGGCTGAGGGCGGAAAACTGGCAGGACGTGATGCGCGATCCGTCCCTGCTCGATCCGGAGATCCGAGGCTATCTCGAGGCGGAGAACGCCTACACGGAGGCGGCGCTTGCGCCCACGAAGCCGCTGCAGGAGGCGCTGTTCGCCGAGATGAAAGCGCGGCTCAAGCCGGATGACAGTGGCGTGCCCACGCCCGACGGCCCGTTCGACTATTTCTCGGATTTCGTCGCTGGCGGGCAATACCCGCGGCTCTGCCGCCAGCCGCGCGGCGGCGGCGAGATCGAAGTCCTGCTCGACGGCAACGTGGAAGCGAGCGGGAAAGCCTACTGGGATCTCGGTGCGAAGGCGCACAGCCCGGACCACCGGCTGCTGGCCTATTCCGTCGACGAGAAGGGGTCGGAGCTCTACACGATCCGCGTTCGCGACCTCGCGACCGGTCAAGACCTTCCGGACGCTATTGCGGACACGCGCGGCGAGGTCGTGTGGGCCAACGACAGCCAGACGCTTTTCTATATCCGCCTCGACGACAACCACCGTCCCCTGTTCGTCCATCGCCACCGGCTCGGCTCGCCCGCCGCGGACGACGCGCTCGTCTATGCGGAAGACGACACCGGGTTTTACGTTTCGCTCAACAAGACGCTGTCGTCGAAGTTCATCCTGATCGACGTGCACGATCACCAGACGAGCGAGGTCCGCCTGATCGACGCCGATGCGCCGCTCGACGACGCCTTGCTCGTCGCGGCGCGCACCACCGGCCACGAATACCAGGTGAGCCACCACGGCGACCGGCTGATCCTCACCACGAACTCCGGCGGGGCGGAGGATTTCCGCATCTGCACGACGCCGGTGAAGCAGCGCGGCGTCAGCCACTGGACGGAGCTCGTGGCGCACAAGCCCGGCCGCCTGATCATCGACACAGCCGTGTTCGCCAATCATCTCGTGCGCCTCGAGCGCGAGGACAGCCTGCCGCGCATCATCGTGCGCACGTTTGCCGACGGCGCCGAACATGCCATCGCGTTCGACGAGGACGCCTATGCGCTCGGCATGACCGACGGCTACGAGTTCGATACGACGACGCTGCGCTTCACCTACTCGTCGATGACGACGCCGGCCGAGACGTTCGACTACAATCTCGTGACACGCGAGCGCGTGCTGCGGAAGCGCCAGGAGATCCCCTCCGGCCATTCTCCCGGCGACTACGTCACGCGACGGCTGTTCGCGCCGGCCGCCGACGGAGAGACGGTTCCCGTCTCTCTTCTCTATCGCCGCGATACGCCGCTCGACGGGTCCGCGCCGCTGTTCCTCTACGGCTACGGGTCGTACGGCATTTCCATCCCCGCATCGTTCTCGTCTGCGCGGCTGTCGCTGGTCGATCGCGGGTTCATTTTCGCGATCGCGCACATCCGCGGCGGCAAGGACAAGGGCTACCGCTGGTACAAGGACGGCAAGCACGAGAAAAAGCTCAACACGTTCACCGACTTCATTGCGGCGGGTGAGCACCTCGCGCAACAGGGCCTCACGCAGCGCGGCCGCATCGTCGCCAATGGCGGCTCGGCGGGCGGCATGCTGATGGGCGTGGTCGCCAACCTCGCGCCCGAGCTGTTTCTCGGCATCATCGCGGACGTGCCATTCGTGGACGTTCTGAACACGATGCTCGACAAGGACCTTCCCCTCACGCCGCCGGAATGGCCGGAGTGGGGAAACCCGATCGAGAGCGAGCGCGATTTTGCGATCATCCGGTCCTACAGCCCCTACGACAATGTTGAGGCGAAACGCTATCCGCACATCTTCGCGTACGGCGGGCTGACCGATCCGCGGGTCACCTATTGGGAGCCCGCGAAGTGGATCGCCAAGATGCGCGCGCTCAACACCAGCGACAACCTCGTGCTGCTGAAGACCAATATGGAAGCCGGACACGGGGGCGCCTCGGGCCGGTTCGAGCGCCTGCGCGAGGTGGCGCTGGATTATGCGTTTGCGCTCGAGGTCGCGGGGCTGGCGGGCACAGCTGTTGCGCCACCCAAGGCTTGAGGCGAACCGGCATTCGGTGACACAGTGACGGGCTGGTCGCATACAGGAGCTAAGATGTTCGGAAGCAAGTCGCTGACGGAAGCCGCGATCCAGAAGCGCGAACTCGACATCGAGCTGCTGCTCGGCGAGGTCAATTCGGCGAGCGCGTCGACCCGCAGCGCCTGGATCCTGCTGATCGCGCTGGAGGCCTATTTCCTCATCGCGCTGGCCGGCATCAGCCACCGCGATCTGCTTCTCAACACGCCGGTCGCCCAGCCGATCCTTCAGGTCTCGATCCCTCTCCGCTCGTTCATCCTGTTCGGGCCGGTGGTGCTGCTGGCGATGCATGCCGGCGTGCTACAGCAGCACATCATCCTGGCGCGCAAGCTCAAGGCGCTCGACGCCCTGTTTGCGGCGGGCGAGTATCCGCCCCTTTCGCACCCGGGCCGCCTGCGCGTTAACAGCTACTACTTCTCGCAATATGAGGCTGGGCCTGAGTCGAACTGGGTGTTGCGCGCGTGCTTCCGCGCCATGGACTGGCTGTTCCTGCGGCTGCTGCCGGTGGGCCTGCTGCTCGCGTTCCAGATCACCTACCTGCCGTCGCACGACCTTGAAATCACCGGGTGGCACCGCGTCTACGTGCTGATCGACCTCTTGATCGTCGCCGGCGCGTCATCATACCTTTCCGGCCTCGAAAAGGTCTATCCGGGGAACGAGACGCTGACGCGAGACTCCATTCTCCGCAAGTTCGTGGCCGGGTTCGCGGCCACGGCCGTGATGGTCTTCTCGGTTGCGATCGCGACCATTCCAGGCGAATGGATCGACCGCCTGCTCGGATCGGTCGAGGCGGTGGCCGCGCCGGTGCCCTATCAAGGGCTCGGCAACGTGACGCGAAGCCTGCCGCCAGGCGCACGCGGACGAACGGCGTTCGCGCCGACCGGCTTCCTGTTCGAGGGCGAGGTCGACGACTGGACGCAGCGTCCGACCAGCCTTTTTTCGCGCAACCTGATCGTCATGGACGAGGATCTCGTGCCCGACCGCGAAGAAAGTGGCGAGACAAGCTTCTCCTTGCGCGGACGCGATCTCAACTTCGCGACGTTCGACCGCTCGGACATGCATCGCGCGGACCTGACCGACACGTCGCTCAAGGGAGCGAGCCTGGTCGAGACCAATCTCGAGAACAGCAAGCTCGTGCGCGTACGCATGCAGGGGGCGGACCTCTCGCTCGCGCGCCTCGCGGGCGTTATTGCGCAGGCCGTGCTTCTGGACGGGGCGCGGCTGTGTGCGGGCGATACGCCACTGCCGCTCGACACCAGTTCGGGGATCGAGCGCATCCCGTGCGCCGGTCGTCGCTAGCGCCCGCTCGCGAGCAAGCGTTCGACGTAAGCCGGGACGACGACAGTCGCGGGCCCGTGGATCGCCTCAGAGAACATCGGCCGGCCCTCCGACGGCTCAAGGTTGAGTTCGACGGTGTGCGCGCCGTGGCTGCGCGCCTCCTCCACAAAACCGGCCGCCGGATAGACGTTTCCGCTGGTGCCGATCGACAGGAAGAGATCGGCCGTGCTCAAGAGGTCGCGAATGCGGTCCATCTGATAGGGCATCTCGCCGAACCAGACGACGTCCGGGCGCATGCCACCGGCCTCGCCGCAGGCGTCACAGACGGTTTCGAGCGAGAGGTCCCGATCCCAGGCGCGGCGCGCGCCGCAACCGGCGCAGAGCGCGCTGAAGATCTCGCCGTGCATATGAATGAGATGGCGGCTGCCGGCCTGCTCCTGCAGCGCGTCGACATTCTGCGTCACGATCCACACGTCGCCGGCGTGCTCCCGCTCGAGTTTCGCGAGCGCCGCGTGGGCGGCATTGGGATGGACGGACGCGTGCGCGCGGCGGCGCATGTTGTAGAACTCATGCACGCGTGCGGGATTGCGGGCGAAGCCTTCCGGGGTCGCGACCTCGCGATAGTCGTACTGCGCCCAGATGCCGGTCTTGTCGCGAAAGGTCGGCACGCCGCTTTCGGCTGAAAGCCCGGCGCCCGTCAGAACGACGATCCGTCTCTTGCTCATGACCGCGCCCTCTCACGCTAGCGTACTCCGGGGGCTCGCGCGGTCCCGCCAAAAAACGAGCGGCCGCCCATGACGGCGGCCGCTCATCTCCCGAGCCATTTCTGAATGGCCGTTTCGCCATCCGGGCCCTTCCCGTTATTTCTTCACGGTCACCTTGAACGAAATATCGGCCTTCTTGTTCTCGGTGCCGCTGCGCGTGATCGTGGCGCCGCACTTGTATTCCTGCGAGAAGCCTTCGATGCGGCAGCTGTTGGTGTCGATGGTGAAATCGATGTCGCGCTTCTTGGCAACGCGGTTGATGTCGATCGGGTCGTCGACCGACAAATCCTTGTCGATCAACTCGAGCTTGACGTTGTGCACGCCGGGCGGCACCGAGGTCGAAAGCTCCCAGTTCTTCGGGGACACTTCTTTCTTGTCGCTGATGACGTCGGTCGACTTGGATTTGCCGTTGATGGTGACGCGAGCAAAGTAATCGCCTTGCGAGAGCTCGTCGGCACGGTCGAGCGCCTTGAACCGAGTGACGGTTACCGTAACCTCGTGCGTCTTCTGCGCGGCAGCCTCGCTTGGCGCCCACGTCAGCACGGCGCCGATGACGGCGAGACCAGTGCCGGCCATCGAAAGCCCCCGGACCGCTGTCTTCAATCCCACTCCAAACATGATGTCACTCCCCTAAGAATTGCCGCAGGCTTTGAAATTCTGAGCCGCGCGCCATCGGTAAAGGCCCTTCGGCAGCGTCAGTCGCGGGATGCTAGCAGCAAAGAGGGCCGCGTGTCGTCGGAGGGTCTTCCGGCGGAAAGTGATCATTGTGAGGGCGTTGCCGAACTGTGACATGGCTGCGGCGACGAACCGAATACCTCCGCCGCAGCGCTTATCGTCATGAAATCAAGCCGCTTCCGGCGGCGTTCAGGCGCCTATTGGGCGCGGCGCGAGAATGAGATGGCGTAGGCCGGTGAGCGCAACTGGAAGATGCCGTCCTTCTCGGGGCCCGCGATTCCGTCCACGACATTGGTCGGGTCGAAGATGCCCGCGTCGCACGTGGCGTCGTTTTCGAGCGCCGCAATGGAGAGGTCGCCGACTTTGACGGACTTGCGTTCCTCCGGCCACAAGGCCGTCGGGTCATCGGTGGCGTCGCCGGGCTCACCCAGGATCGCCGTCAGCTCGAACTCCGCCGGTCCCTTGGCCAGCCGCTCGGCCAGCTCGGGCCTGTAGAAGTCCGGGTCCTTCGCCTTGGCTTCGTCATCCGTCAAGCCCACCTCGCCGCCCTTGGGCACGAACCGCCACTTGACGATCTGGCGTTTGCCGGCGGCGTTCGTCAGCGTGAAGGTGTGCACGCCGAAGTAGCTCACGGTCGCGTAGCTCGCGGGGACGGGACGCGCCTTGAGCCAGGCGCCCTGGGTCTTCGATTCCGGGTTCTCCTCGAAGAAGCCATCGATCTTCGCCTGGTCCTTGCTGGCCACGCGCTGCAGGAAATCGAGGAACTTTTCTGGGGTCTTGGCGACGAAGACCGGGCTCGAGATCATCACCATGTCGGTCACGTTGCCGCCGCCGAGATCGAAGTGGAGCGCGAGGCCGCGGGCGTTGCCCTTATCGGTGTTCGGTGCCGCCGGATTGCCGCCGCCCATCGAGAAGCGCCCGATGACCGGCCAGGGGCCTTTGCCTGAAAGATGCGGCGCCTTCGAAAGCCCGGCCGCCTCGGCCGTCGGGGCAAACGAGCCTTTGACGCAGAAGCCGTTCGCATGACCGACCCGCTTCCCTTCGTGTTTTCCGAAGACGGCCGTCAGAGCATCGACGAGCGCTTCCGGGTCGGTGTCTGCGCGGGCGGATGACTGGGCCGCGAGACCCAGCAGGACAGAAAGTATTGCGATCGACCGGTACCGTCTGGCTGTCATGAAACGTTCCCCAAGCTCGCGCCAACTCCATTCAACGTGTCCGGATCATACATCCCTTCCGATGACAATGAATGGCCAGTCTGCGGGGCGATGTTCCCGCGCGGCGCATGATGACGCCCCCAACATCGGGCGTGGTCCCTCATTGGGATTGCCGGAGCCGCGGGCCTTCGGGGCGCTCATAGTCGGCTCCCCGCGGCAGACCGCATTGCGGAGCGCGCGGCAGCGCCAGTTCGGCCACGACCCGGGCGATCTCGTCCTCGTGCGACTTCATATAAAGATCGGTGCTCGTAACGAGCCGCTGCGCCGCCTCGGGCGAGGAATCGTCGAGTTCGACGGAGGTCGCTCCAAGGTCGACCTGAAGGCGAAAATAACTGCCGGTCCCCTCCAGGGCACGGCTCATGATCTCGTCGATGGCGGGATCCGAAAATGCGATCTCAAGCAGCGGGTCCATCCAGCCCAAGACGCCCCAGCCCCAGGCCTGCTCAAATGTATGCTTGCGCGCGGACCGACCGGTGCCGATGGAGAGCAGCAACACGCTGTTGCCTTCCTCGTCGCGAAGCTTCTGGCCGAGCAGGAGCGCGTCCTGCGACGGATTGTTGGCGAAAAGCGCTCCATCGACGAGGGCAACGCTGCCGGCGGGCGACATGGGACTGCGAAGCGAAAGACGTGCGGGCGCGAAGTAGGTGGGCGCCGCCGTGGCCCCGCGCACCAGGTCGCGCATGAGCAGGTTGTTTTGCGATGAGGTGTAGCTCAGGAACCAGAGACGCCGGCTGTTCTCGATATCATACGCCGGTACGGCGACGTTCGTGAGGGCCTCTATGAGGCGTACATCCTCGAAATACGTCTCGTAGATGGATTCCACCTCGTGCGGACTGAACTTGGGGCGAAAAATGCGTCTCAAGTATCTCAGTGGTCCAAATGAACTCGGAAAAATACGCTGCGCGTGATCGCGGTACAGTTGCACGAGGTCCTGGGCGGAATAGGCAGGCTTGCGCGCATCCGCATTGCTCGGCCTCGTCAAGCCGAGCGCAAGAATTGAGCCGGTCGACGTGCCGACGATGAGGTCGAAGTGCTGGTAGATGGGACGCCCCGTCCGCCGCTCGATCTCCGCGAGAATGAGTGCCGGCACCAAACCCCGCACGCCCCCGCCGTCGATCGACAGGATGCGGGTGCAGTCGCCATAGGTTCTCGGACCGAGCCTTGGAACCCAGGCCACACCCAGCTCCGTTTTGTGCGGTAGCTCGGCTTGCGGCACGTTCGGCGGCGCTGGCGGGGCTTGGCCGAGGGCGATGAGCCACAACGCCGTGCCACTCACAAACAAGACCAGAAGCACCGAAAACAGCTTTGTGAGGAGCCACAAGACAGACGAAGCCGGTCCGAAACGCTTTGTCGACATCCCTGCCCCCGACGCTTGCCCCACGCAATGCTCCGCCGTCAGCCTATCGCATCCCGGCTTCGGATGCGCTGGCGAAACCCAGGCGTGTGTGCTCCGACGCACAAAAAAAGGCCGCCCGTTTCCGGGCGGCCTCAAAAAAGCGAAGGGCCCCGCTAGGGGGCCCCTCAAATTTGTTTGCCTATGCGGCTTCGGCGTGGAAGGCCGGCAACTTCTTATCCTCCTCGACGTCGAGATCGGACTTGAGTGCAATTCCTACGTACCGAACACCATCCTTCTTTTTGACTTTCTGGATGCCAAATTCTGCGATTTCCCGACCAAAGGTCGGTAGTGCAAGAGGCTCCTTCTGTCGTTCTTCACACCAGACACAATAGGCTTCGTAGAGTGATGTTGCGGAGACGGTGTGGCCATCCTGGCTGTCGACGCTCTCCTTATAGAACCGCTGTACGTCCGTTTCCGGGACCAGCAGTTTGGTCGGTGCCACCGAACGATTGTCGTTGGCTCCGAAACGCGGCTTCTTGACTGCCACGGCCTGTTGAGGGGCCGCCACCGCTGCCGCAGCGGTGCTCTGGACCGACACCATTTTCGGTGCGGCAGGGGCATCACGTTCGTAAAGGCGCCACTGGCTGAACGCGACGTACATGCCGAAGCCGGAGCCGACCTCAAGGAGAAGAGCGATGAAAATCGTCATCGCCATCTGGACCTTGTCGATATCGAGTCCCGAAAGCTTCGACAGTACCGCTGCCTGCGGATCTGCCTCACCCATGACCGTCATGGCGTCGGTCTTGCCCAGCTTGCCCTGAATCTCAGCGATACGGGCTTCGAGCGTTTCCGCCTGCTGGCCAGAGGCCATCTCGGCGGTCAGTCCATGATACTTCTGACAGAAATCGCGGCCCTGCTTGCCGGTCACGCTCGAGCATGCGCTCGTGTACGACCAAGCCTTCTGGTTCTTCAGGCCTTCGATTTCGCCCTGCACGGTTGCGGCAGGACGGTGCTGCGGGATCCAGGACAGTTGATCCTGTGCCCGCTTGAGGTCGCCGCGCAGATCCTTGTAGACCTGGGCTTCGACGGCGCGGTGGCCGGTGGTGTCATACCGATTGAGCGCTGCATGGCCGAGTGCCGAAGTCAGCGAGTAAGCGGTGACAACAATGCCGACGACGGCGGATGCCGCTGCCTGCGACCACATTCTGCTTTTAATCGCGGCGAAAAAGAAAAACGGGATCAGCGCCTTCAAACAGTCCGCTGCAACGCTTGCGGAACCGTAGATGAAGCCATCGAATTCGGTTCTTCCCAAGCTGTACCCGAAACGCCAGTTCATGGCCGCCGAAACGGCGATCAAGACGCCGGCTGCCAGGATCCCGAACACGCCTAGAGCATGTCGTATCTTCATTGCCCTCTCCATTGTCGGCCCGCGCGCACTGCCCGATTGGCAGCCGAAACAGGCCCGTTCCTTTTGGGTCTTGGAGGTCAAGACCGGTCAGCTCCGACACTTGTTTCCGATTGGAAGCGCACCCGAATGGCCGTTGAGCAGACCCGCCCCCCAAGGCGGATCATCGGACAATTGGCGCCGCCCCCCGGCGGTCACACAGAGCTGAACCCGCTCACGATCGATGCTGGTTTTGCACAGGCGGCATCGCCGCTCGATCCCGATGTGCACAACAAGTCGATGTCGTGAGCGAAGTACGCGGAACACATCCCTCGGGTCCAAAGCTAATGCGATTCGAGTGAAAGCCCGCTACCGTTTGTTAAAGAGAATCAGTTTGGTAGGCTTTCCGAGCTGCGATAACGCGCCAAATTGCATCATCTGTTGCCGATTTGCACGCACCGGTCATCCACACGGCGTGCCCAGGTTATGCACCCGTTGTCCTCAGGCCGATGTGTCTATCCACAGGCTCTCCGCGCGGCCTGTCCTTCACCAAACTTTCCCGTCGCGGCGCAGCTTCGCCGCCGGCCGGGGCGTGGATCTCATGGACCACTTTTTGCGTTGATCGACCTGCGTTCCACATGGCCGCGGACACCAGAATTTGGTATGGTCGGGACATTGCGGGGACTGGCCTTTTTCTACGACGTGTTCCAGGAGTGCTCTTTCATGCGGTGGTATTTCAGCTATCCCGTTCTCGCCGCCGGTCTCGCGTTCGGGGTGCACACCTATCTTCCGCAGGACCACGCCCGCGTTCGGCGCGTCGAGGCGGTTCCCGCGCCGCCGCCTGTAGAAGCCATCGACCTCGCCTCCGTCGAGATCGCAGACCCTTCCCGCCTTGCCTCGTTTGCGCCCGATGCGCGGCTGTTCGCCGTTGCCGAGAGCACCGATGACGCCCCGGCGACCTCCGTTCTCGATTATCTCGCCCGCACCCTATCCACGGGTTCGTTCGCGCCCGCGGTGTTCACGCCCACGGCTCCCCAGCAGCCCGTCACCGCGCCGGAATGGAAGAGCGCGGTGGTTCTCGACGTGCGTGACGACGAAACAATCGCGCCGACGCAGCCACGAACGGTCCTCTCGCCGCGCGTCTCGCTCACGCGCGACATCCAGCGCGAGTTGAAGCGTGTCGGCTGCTATGTGGGCGACATCGACGGCGTGTGGGGTGGCGGCTCCAAGCAAGCCATCGTTCTGTTCATGGACCGCGTCAACGCCTCGCTGCCGACGCAAGAGCCGGACGTGTTCATGCTGTCGCTGCTGCGCGCCGAAAACACCGCCGTCTGCGGCACGTCCTGCCCCTCGGGACAGAGCCTGACCGGCAGCGGCCGCTGCGTGCCGAGCACGCTGATGGTGCAAAACGAGCGCGGCGGCCAACGGCTGCAGCGCGTCGCGCATGCCGCTCTTGCCCCAGCCACCGCCGACGAAGAGCCGGATCGCTCATTCGAGCCGACGAGCGCGACGTGGGATCCGGTGGTGAAGCCTGCGGCCGCCAAGGCGCCGTCCGTGAAGGCATCGGCCGTGAAGGCTGGCTCCGCACGGCGCGTCCCGCTCGAAGGGCGTATGGCCATCGGCGGGCCGGTGCCACCGACCGACGCCGCAGCCGCAATTCAGACCGGCTCGCTGCAACGAACGGCAGCGCTTGAGCCGCAGGATACGCCGCCGCAGGATTCACCACTCGTCGATCTTCCGCCTGAGGCGCCGACTGCCGCGGTTCGCCCGACGTCGTTCGACAGCAGTGCCGTCGTCGATCGCCCGGCGCGGGTGACGGGGGCGCGACCCAAGGCCCCTGCGCGCGCCGTGCAGCAGCGCCGCGGCACCAGCACCTATCGTCACGTGCAGCGGCTGTTCCAGCATCCGCTCGGCAGTTTGTGACGCTTGGGTTCTAGACGCTGAGATCCGTCGGGATGGGATGATTGCCCGTCGCATCTGGACGGTTATGACGACGCGCCGTCTGTGGGCGGAGCCGTTGGATTGGCCGTCACTGGATCGGCAGTCTGGCCGAGGATCCAGTCGAGATAGCGTTGCGAGCCGCCCTCGACCGGCAGGATCAGGACGGCGGGCGTCTCGTAGGGGTGCCCTCGCAGCGTTTCTGCAACGACGCGATCCGCCAAGCTTCGGCGCGTCTTGACGATCATGACGGCCTCGGCGTCCCGCTGGCGCGCGCCATCCCAAACATAGATCGACACCATACCCGGCAGGATGTTGACGCACGCCGCGAGGCCGCAATCGACCAGCGCGGCGCCGCTCCGCTCGGCGGCCTCGACGTTGGGGTAAGTAACGTAAACGAGAACGGCCTTGTCGTTTTGTTGCAAGTAGGCGAGCCTCCCGGTTCTGGGCCTCACGAGTCTCAGGGCCGGCCTCGGGGCCGCTCCTGAAGATCGGGGTTCCGTGCGGCGCTCGCCGGTCTGCGGCCGTCGGAATTCCCGATCACAACCTGGCGCCTCACGGCTTCCCTGCACTCTCAGCATACCCTTCACTTCGGGCATCATGGCCAAATCAAAAAACAAATTCGACAATATCGCGTTCGTGGCGAGTGACGTGGCGGAGGCGCAGGACGCGCTTCAGCGCCTCACGGCGCGCTACGGGTCCGTCGAGCCGGGGCGCGCGGAAGCCATCGTCGCGCTTGGTGGCGACGGCCTGATGCTGCAGACGCTGCACCGGTTCATGAACGATCGCATCCCGATCTACGGCATGAACCGCGGGTCGGTCGGCTTCCTGATGAACGAATACCGCGAGGACGGGCTGCTGGAGCGGCTGCAGGAGGCCGAGATCAGCCGCGTACATCCGCTGTCGATGGTGGCCTACGACTCGCAGGGCAAGGCGAGCAAGGCGCTCGCCATCAATGAGGTGTCGCTGTTCCGCGAGACGTTCCAGGCGGCGAAGCTCAAGATCTCCATCGACGGCACGGTGCGCATGGAGGAGTTGATCTGCGACGGCGTGCTCGTCGCCACCCCGGCGGGCTCGACGGCCTATAATCTTTCGGCGCACGGGCCCATTCTGCCGATCAATGCGCCGCTGCTCGCGCTGACGCCGATCAGCCCGTTTCGCCCGCGCCGCTGGCGTGGCGCGCTGCTGCCCAACAAGGCGCGCATCACGGTCTCGGCGCTCGAGGTCGAGAAGCGCCCGGTGAGCGCGGTCGCGGACGCGGCGGAAATGCGCAATATCGTCAAGGTCGAGATCGAGCAGGCGCGCACGATCGATCTCTTCATGATGTTCGATCCCGGCCACAATCTCGACGAGCGGATTTTGGCGGAGCAGTTCCGGTTTTGAGGCGGGCGACAGGAGCTGATGCGATATCGGCGCGGTTGTCCGTTCACCGGATTGGAGCCTAAGCCGACTTGGCCTAAGCAGACATGGCCTGAGCCGGCGTCGCGATCTCGACCCGCTCTTCTGCCGGCGCTGGCACGTCTCCCGGCGCTTGCACCGAGTAGCTCGAAAAATATTGCTGCAATTCGGAAGCCGGTTTGGGTTTGCTGAAAAGGAAGCCCTGCATCTCGGTGCACCCCTCTTTGCGGACGACGTCGAGCTGTTCCTGAGTTTCAACGCCTTCCGCAGTGATCGAGAGATCGAGCGCGCGGCCCAGGCCGCTGATGGCACGCACAATGGCCAAGCTGCTCTCGCCGTCAAACAAGCCCGAGATGAAGCTCTTGTCGATCTTGATTTTATCGAACGGGAAGCTGCGGAGATAGCGCAGCGAGGAATAACCCGTACCGAAATCGTCCATGGCGATCTTGACGCCGAAGGCGCTGAGCTTGCGCAAGATCGCAAGCGTCTCCTCGCTATCGCTCAACAGCGCGGACTCGGTGATTTCCAGCTCCAGCCGACTGGGCGCGATTGCCGCCGCCGCAACCGCACTGAAAACGGTTTGCACGAGGGCCCGGCCTTTGAACTGCACCGGCGAAAGGTTGACGGCCACCTTGACGTGATCCGGCCAGGTCGCAGCATCGGAACAGGCTTGTCTCAACACCCACTCGCCGATTGGGATGATGAGGCCGCTCTCTTCTGCGATCGGGATGAAATCCGCCGGAGAGACCAAGCCGCGCTCACGGTGGCGCCAACGCAGGAGCGCTTCGAAGCCCGATATTTCATTCCGTTCGAGATTCACGAGCGGCTGATAGTTGAGTTCGAACTCGCCGTTGGCCAGTGCCGATCGCAAGTCATGCTCGATCCCGCGCCGGAGCCGGGCGCTTGTGTTCATTTCCTCTTCGAAGAAGCGGTATGTTCCACGTCCGTCGCTCTTCGAGCGATACAATGCCAGATCCGCCTGCACGACGAGCGCGTCCTGGTCGATGTCACCGTTGGAAATTGCGATCCCGACGCTCGTGCCGATGGAACACTCCTGCCCTTCGATTTCATAGGGCTCGCTCACGACGTCGATGATGCGCGCTGCAAAGTTTGCCGGCTCCGTGTTCGGATCGGTCGTGCTCAGCATCACGACGAATTCGTCGCCGCCGACACGCGCGACGGTATCCGATTTCCGGACGGCGTCACGCAACCGCTGCGCGACCTCTTTGAGCAATGCGTCGCCGACGCTGTGCCCGAGCGTGTCGTTCACTTCCTTGAAGCGGTCGAGATCCAGGAACAGAAGTGCGGTTTTTTCCGTCTCGCTCTGGCTTTGAAGAGCCTGCCCGAGACGCTCTTGGAGAAGCGTTCGGTTGGGCAAGCCGGTCAGCATGTCGTGCCGCGCCATATGCGCGATCTTCGCATCCTGCCGGCTGCGCTCGGTGATGTCTTCATGGACGTCGACCCAGCCGCCGCCTGCGATCGGGCCGACGCGCACGAAAATAGTCCGCCCGTCACTCAGCTGAATCGGATCGGTAAATGCCTTGCCACTGCTCAGGCGCTCCCTGAGCCCGGCGATCCAATTGCCGGCGTCTTCCTGGGCGTCCTCAGCGATCTTGCTGGGGTCGTTCGCCGCATGAGAGCGCATGATATCGTCGAACGCGGTGCCCGGCTGCGTGGCCTCGGCCGTCAAGCCGTACATGTCCCTGTAGGAGGCGTTGCACATGATGAGGCGGTGCTCGGCGTCGAACATGGAGAGACCCACGGGCAGATACCGTACAGCGGCGTCAAAACGGCTGTTCTGTTCACGCAGGGCGCTTTCGCAGCGAACGTTCACCCGGTGGATCACGCCCGCCGCGATTGCGGACAGCAAGACGATAGACGTGATGCCCGCCGTCGCCATAGCGAGCAGCGGCCGGTTCAATTCGGAGGCCTGAAAAGCCACTGTTGGATCGGGCAAGATGCTGACCGCACCCATGGACGTGAAATGCAGGCCGCAGATGGCCAGGGTCAGCACTGCGGAGGCATAAATTACCGCCGTGACGCCCCGGTCTTGTTTGCGATGGAATGTGTGGAGCGCTGCGTATGCAACGGCCACTCCAAACACCCATGACGCGCCGACGAGTGACGCATCCCATTCGAGCGCCCCGGGAACCATCAGGGCCGTCATGCCGACGTAGTGCATGCAGCCGATAGCGGCGCCAATCACGGCTCCGCCGAGTCCAACCAGCCACCGGCTCCCGCGCGCAGCCAGCGCAAATCCCGCCGTAGACAGCAGAACGGCGATCAGAAGCGAAGCAAGGGTGCGGACGGGATCGTAGGCCGTGGGAAAGCCGCCGTCATAAGCCAGCATGGCTACAAAATGTGTCGCCCAGATACCCGTTCCCGCGCACACGCCGGTAAGGATTGACCAGCCAAACTGCCGAAAGTCGCGGCTGTCGACCGCGAACGAATGCGTCATGAACGTGGTTAGCGTAGTGCTAACGCAGACCACCGCAGCGAGAGCGACGAGCCAATAGTCGTGTTCCGTCGCGAGGCAGGAGAAAACGCGATACATTTCTCTCGTTCCTATACCGGACAAAGATAAAAGTACGCGTATTTTCCCAAAGAACCATTAAGTGCTCAGGCGGCAGACCTTTCGCCCTCACGGGCCTGATGCGACCAGCGCGGCTTTCATGGCGTCGATGAAGGCGCGGGCACGCGGCGGCATGTAAAGCCGTGTCGGTAGGATCGCCCAGATGGCGAGGGCTTCCGGCTCAGCGTCAGATAACGCGATGCTCATGAGGGTCTTGTCAGCGAGATCCTCCGCCACATCCCAGTAGGTCAGCATCGCGATGCCGGCGCCCGCGAGGCAGGCCGCCCGGACGGCATCGACACTGTTGGCGGCCAGGCGACCACTAATGCGCTTCGTGACGACCCGCTCGCCGGTGCGAA
Source organism: Hyphomicrobium sp. (assembly GCF_051860585.1). GTDB lineage: Bacteria > Pseudomonadota > Alphaproteobacteria > Rhizobiales > Hyphomicrobiaceae > Hyphomicrobium_C. The sequence goes on along the minus strand of NZ_JBHYDS010000004.1, from coordinate 113,199 downwards.
ATGTCCATCCGTCCATGGCGTGCAGCGTGAGGCAGGAATGCGCGTCGATGTCCGAAAGCTTTTTCGGACGCCCGCGCGCCTTGATGTAAGCCGGAGACGCACACAGGATGCGGGGGTTGTCGGCCAGCTTCGTGGCAATCAACTCGGACATTTGCAGCGGCGCAACGCGGACGGCCACGTCGATGCCGGCGGCTACGATGTCGACTATTCCGTCGGTCAGCGTGAGGTCAATTTGGAGATGCGGGTTCGCGGCCATCAGCTTGACCACCAAGGGAACGACAAGGGCTCGGCCTATGCGGTTCGGCGCCGTCACCTTGAGGACGCCGCCCAAACCGTCGCGGCAATCGGAGAATGCGGCGAGCGCGGCATTCCTGGCATCGAGCATCGCTTGAGCGAGCGGCAGGAACGTCTCGCCGTCCGCCGTCAACGCGACGGCGCGCGTGGTCCGATGAAAGAGGCGAACGCCAAGCTCTTCTTCAAGCGCGGCCAGGCGGCGGCTGACGGACATGGGAGACAGGCCTGATTGCCTGCCGGCGCCTGACAGGCTTCCGGCTGAGACAATCGCGCAGAAGATGGCTACGTCCGATAGCTCCATGATTATATCTCTGCACGATGAAATGCTTATCGTCCAGCTTGGCTAACACGCCGTGCCGTCTCCTGCTATCTGCTTCCGCATACCCATTCTATCGCGCACAACGCGCGGAAGACGACGGAAAGGCTGGATTTCTCGTGATCCCTTCAAGCACGCCTCTCTTCTCGAAAATTGATATAAACGGCCTTGAATTCAGGAACCGCTTTTCTGTCGCCCCGATGACGCGCGTCAGCGCCACGGACGATGGAGCCGCGACCCAGATCATGAAGCGCTATTACGAGCGGTTCGCCAAAGGCGGGTTCGGCTTGCTGATCACAGAGGGGCTCTACTCCGACAAAGCGTACTCCCAGGGCTATCTTCATCAGCCCGGGTTGAGCGACGATGCTCAGGCGTCGTCATGGAAGCCCATCGTGGAACGGGTTCAATCGCACGGTGCGCGCATCTTCGCGCAGATCATGCATGCCGGCGCCATCAGTCAGGGCAACCGGTTTCGCGCCAATGCCGTTGGTCCGTCCGCCATCAAGCCCAAAGGCGAGCAGATGACCTTCTATTACGGTCAGGACGATTACGCGACGCCCGCCCAAATCACCGATAGCCAGATCGCTGACGCAATCGATGGATTTGGGGATGCGGTTGCGCGGGCGAAGGCAGTCGGCTTCGACGGCATCGAGATCCACGGCGCCAATGGTTATCTGCTGGATCAGTTCCTCACCGACTACACGAACACGCGAACGGATCGCTGGGGCGGCGGGCCGCGCGAACGCATGGCGATCATTCTCGCTGTCGTCGAAGCGGTGCGGGCGAAGGTTGGGCAGAGCGTGCCGGTCGGCGTCCGGATCTCGCAAGGCAAGGTCAATGATTTCGGACACAAGTGGCCCGAGGGAGAACGCGCCGCCGAAGCGGTATTCGGGAGCTTGGCGGATGCCGGTGTCGATTACGTGCACATCACCGAGTTTGAGGCGTGGAAGCCTGCATTCGGAACACACGGTCCAAGTTTGGTTGCGCTTGCGCGGCGTTACGCTTGGAAGACACGGATTATCGCCAACGGCAATCTCCAGGATCTGGAGAAAGCACAAGAGGTGCTTCAGCACGGAGCGGACATCATCGCACTTGGAAAAGGCGCGTTGGCGAACCCTAACCTGCCGCTTCGGGCCTCTCAGAATGAGAGCGTGTCGGAGTTCGACCCATCGATCCTGGGACCCATCGCCGACATCAAGGAGGTCGAGCTCAGCTATTGAGCCTTAGGTCTGACCGGCCTACGGCGTCCAGCGCGTCATGGCCGTGGAGGATGCCCGTGATGAGGGAACTCGGGCAAACTTCTCGTGCACCGACCGGCAGCCTGGAGCGACACGCTGATTGGGTGCTAAACTGACGCGCGGCAGATCACAGTCCCGAAGCCTATGGGGTGCGCCATGCAAGAAGCGCGGATCGAACTCCTGCAACGAATGCCAATCTTTGGCGGGATCAAGACGGAGATCCTCCAATTCCTGCTCGGCTTGTGCCCGATCGTCTCGATGCCTGCGGACGAGTTCTTTTTCCGCGAGCACGACCAAGGCGATTCAATGTTCGTCCTTGAGACGGGCAAAGCCGCCGTTCTGAAATCCTGGCGCGGACAGGACTGCCTCCTGCAAACCCTGAAGGAGGGTGACTGTTTCGGGGAGATGGCCGTCATGGACCACTGCCCACGTAGCGCCTCCGTCCGTGCGGTCGAAAATTGTAGCGCAATCCGAATTTCAGCCGCCAACCTCTATCGAGTGTACGCGCAGGATCTGAAGCAGTTTGCGCTCATACAGATGAACATGGGGCGCGAAGTCAGCCGGCGGCTCCGAGAAGCGGATAATCGCCTGTTCGGCGCCAGGATGGACGCCCCCCGGGCGGACAACGGCGCACCGTACAGTCCCGCGCCAGACACCTTGAGTGACGTGGGTTGGCAATGGAAATGCTAGCTCGATGCGGCGTTCCTCAACTCCTGTCGTGAGTTCAAAACAGGTCGTCGGCGCTTCCAAGCCGTAGCAGAACTGTCGCGCGTTCGTTGTCGTTGTCGGTCACCGCATAGATCTTGCCGTCAGCGGCCATGGCCAAGCCTTCGACCTCCTTTTCGACCTTCCGACCTTCGGCGAGAAAAAGCGGGACGAGGTCTCTTGCCCGGCGTTTGACAAGCAGAGGCGGCGGGCTGTCGGGGCCGACGCCTGCCTCGGGCGCCAGTTCGAACGTCGTGATCCATTTGATGGATCGTTTTCCTCCCTTACCGTCACGCTCGATCGCGGCATAGGTGCGGTCGCGAAGGTGGAGGATCTCGCTCAGCCCCGTAAGATCTCCCGAGTCATTGCGGTCTAGCGGGTAGAGAAAAAAGCTCCAAGTGCCCGTTGCGGGATCGACCAGGCCGATGCGCGTGCAATCTGGAGGGTCGTCGTCGAGCGGAGCCTGGAACGCAACGGCGAGACGCGCTCCCGTTGTCGTCCGTTCGAGGGCAGCGCCCTCCAGCCCCTTCTTGCCCATCCTCTCAGCAATTGCAGGCGGCAGACCGATTGTGCGGACGATCGTCCCCGTTGGGTCGACCTCCAGAAGCCTATTGGCGGGCACGTTTCCCGGTCCGCCTTCGGATGCGAGCCAGAAGCCGCCGTCCTGCTTAGCAACGATGCCTTCAACATCGAGATCGTCGTCTCCGGGGCCCGTCACCTCGATCTGACGGATGACTTTGGCTGACCGCGGCGTGAGCTCGATTTCGACAATGCGCGTGGGCCGTGAATCCTGGTCGGTCACCGCGAAGAGCCGCTGCGGGTCAGTGGGATGAGCGGTCAATCCGGACAGCGTCCCCCACTCCGGCCCGTCGCCTACCTCGATCTCTTGAATGGTTCCCTGCGCCGGCGGAACATCCAGGCTCACGCCGGTCGAGGAGGCACCCGCCAAAATCGCGAGCAAGCTGCTGAACAGCGACTTCAGAGCTGCAACCACACTGTCGAACATAGATGCCTCCCGCCGATTTCAGCGCTCGTCAGAAGGCTATCTCGTCCGCCACCCGCGAGCGAATGAATCTCAGACTCTTCGATGGCTGCCGCTGTCATAGTCCCGTTGCGCAGATGCAGCTGCGACGTGGCGGCTTCAGGCGAAACCTACGGCGTCCAGCGCGTGACGATGGCGTCGAGGTTCGGGCGGTCGCGCTCTTCGGGTTTCTCCTTCGGCGTGCCGATGTGGACGAAGCCCGCAATGCGCTCGTTCTCGGCAAGGCCGAGCTTTTCGCGCACGAAGGGACTGTAGGCGACCCACTCGGTCAGCCACGCCGTGCCGTAGCCCATCGCGTTGGCGGCGAGGCAGAGATTGAACGCGGCCGCCCCCGCCGACAGGATCTGCTCCCATTCCGGCGCGCCCGGACGCTTGGCGACGCGCGAGACGACGGCCACGACCAGCGGCGCGCGGAGAAAGCGATTGCGCTCCGTGTCCAGGCGGATGTGGGAGGGCTCGTTCTCTTCCGCCTGGCAGGCGGCGGCGAAGATTTCTCCGGCGGCTTTGCGGGCGTCACCTTCAAAGATCATGAAGCGCCAGGGTACCAGTTTCTTGTGATCCGGCACGCGGGCGGCGATGGTCAGGATACGGGTGAGTTCGTCGCCAGACGGCGCGGGGGACTCGAGACGATCCGGCTTGACCGACCGGCGGGTGGCAAGGGCTTCGATCAGGGCGTCGTTCATTGGCATACTTTCGTGGCTGCTTACACTTGTGCGATCGATGATTGTCCGGCTGCGCCATTTTCGCGTCATCGCGCCAGGGCAAACGTAACGCGCCAGAGTGATAGGATCCGGCGCGATCATGGTCTTTGTCACAGACCGATGATTCACGCGCCAGAGTGATAGGATCCGGCGCGATCATGGTCTTTGTCGCAGACCGATGATTCACGCGCCAGAGTGATAGGATCCGGCGCGATCATGGTCTAGGTTGTGCCGGCCTCGCTAACCCAAGTCCGGCTCCGTTACAATCGTTGCGTTAGAGCCCTGGGATCATTCGGATTTCAAACCGCATGCTGATGCTTCACCGTTGCGCCTCTTTTCTTGTCCTCGCCTCCGTTTGGGCGCTGCTGGCGACGGCACCCGCCCAAGCAGAGGACGCGCCCTCCGACGGGCCCGCCATCATCGTCATCGACGGTTCAGGGTCGATGTGGGGCAATGTCGGCACCGAAAAGCCGTCGAAATTCGATCTCGCGCGCGGCGCGTTGCGCCAATCGTTGTCCGGCCTCTCGCCGCGGGTGCGGCTGGGATTGATGTCGTTCGGGCACCGGCGCCGCGCCGATTGCAGCGACGTTGAAGTCATCCTGCCGCCTGAGGCGGGGCCGCCCGAGCGCGTGCTCTCCCTGGTCGACAAGCTTAGCCCGAAAGGCAAAGGCCCGCTGGCTCTCACGCTCGCGGAAGCCGCCAAGCAGATCCCGGCCGGCGAGCACGGCAGCATCATCGTCGTGCATGACGGCGTCGACAACTGCTGGCAAGACCCGTGCGCCACCGCCGCCACGATCGCGAAGGCGAATGCCAACATCCGCGTCTTCCTGATCGGGTTCGGCCTGGAGCCCGGCGACGCCCAGCGCTTGCAGTGCGTCGCCGACGCGACGAACGGGCGGGTGATCGAGGCGCAGTCGTCCTCGGCGCTTGCGGACTCGATCTCCGACGCGCTGACGCTCGCCAATCTCGAACGCGTCGATGCCGCCACGGGGATCGCAGTGCCCGTGCCGAAGGCCGCCAAACCGCCGACGCCGGCCGGCGCGCCTGGCGTGCGGCTGACCGCGTCGCTGTCGCCGGACGGCCCTCCCCTCACCGCGGCGGTGGCCTGGACACTCTCCAAAACGGGTGACAACGGCGCGCTCTTGAAAAGCACGCGCGGGAAAGACTTTTCCGCCGATCTGGAGCCCGGCTCCTACGTGGTCGAGGCGCGGTTCGGGCAGGCTTCCCAGCACCAGACCGTCGAGGTCACGGCGGCCGGCCCGACGACAGCGACGATCTCGCTCGGCGCCGGATATCTCAAGCTCAATTCGCTCGCCGACAAGGCTGGGGCGGCCCTCGGGGATCCGCTGATCACGGTCACTGCCAAGGACAGCGCAGACGCTGACGGAGCGCCTCTCTGGATCGGGCGCGACGCGAGTGCGCGGCTGGTGCTTCCGGCCGGGACGTATCGCGTGCGCGTGCAGGACGGGCTCGCCGAACAGACCTCCGAGGTCACTGTGACCGAAGGCACGAACTCCGAGGCACGGCCGGTGCTCGGAACGGGACGCCTCGAACTCTCCGCCGTCTCGGCGGCGAACGGCGAACCGTTGCAAGCCGTCACCTACGCGGTCGAAGAAGACGATCCCGACTCGCCCCAGGGCCGCCGCGAAATCGTCCGGTCCGCCGCACCCGTCGCTACCTTCACGCTTCCGGCCGGAACCTATTACGTTTCGGCGCGCTCCGGTGTCGCCGAGGTTCACCAGCGCATCGCGCTCGGCAGCGGCGACGTCGTGAAGAACGTGTCGAGTTTCAACCTCGTGCCGATCACAATTTCCGTCGTCACCGGCCAAGCCGCCGATGCGAGCGACGCGTCGCATCCGATCCTGATCCGCGTCCTGAGCGCGGACGCCACGCCGCGCGAGATAGCGCGCGCGCATTCCGCCGTTGGAACGTTCCGGCTCCCGCCGGCCCGCTATCGGGTCGAAGCGATGGCGAGCGGGCTCAACATCGCCGCGCGCGGCACCATCGATCTCACCACCGGCAAGGGCGGGACGACGCAGCTCAAGCTCGAACACGGCGAGGTGACAGTCGGGTCGGATGGCGCACCGGGGGCCTATTGGCGCGTCAAGGATGACGCGGGGCGGACCGTGATGCATTCCGGGCCCGGGCGGCCGAAGCAGGCGCGCCTCGCTCCCGGCCGCTACACGCTGCTGACGGAGGTCGAGGGCCGCCGAATCGAGCGGGCATTCGATCTCAAGGCGGGAGAGCAGCAATCGATTCCCGTTGTCGCGCCCTAGGGCCGCTGCGCTTCAAGTGGACGAGCGCAACCGGCCCTAGATCTCTGATTTGCCGGGCTTCTTGCCGGACACTGTGTCCGCATGGCTCCGCCATGACGTGGCCGCATGGCTCCGCCATGACCGGTTCCAATTCTCCGGAAGCGCTCTCGTCACCCCGGCGCAGGCTCGCCGTGTCATACTTCAACCATGGTCTCGGGGCTGCATCCGCGGGGCATTCAACGACTTTATCGGCTTCCACCATCTCATGATCACGGCACACACATCGCAGTCCGGGCCGTCCCCGCAGTCCGGCCGCCGCGCGCCCTGGGCGACCTATGCTCTGGTGGCGCTGATCGCGGTTGCCGGCCTGCTGGCGCGCGCCGGGGATGCGATGGCGCAGTCTCCGGCCGACTGGCTGACGGGGCTCCAGCAGCAGGTCGCGCCTGGCTCAGCCGAAAAGCCCAAGGAGCCTGCCGCCGATCCCGGTGCGGTCGTGCAGGTGCCGATGACGGCCCGGCTGACCGCCGACGGCGAAGAGATCGAGGAGGGGCTCGTCTGGCGCGTGTTCGGACACTCTCCGTCGGGCGAAAACGGAAGGGCGCTGCTCTTCACCCAGCAATTGGCGCGCCCGACATTCAAACTGCACGCGGGCGACTATGTCGTGAACGCGGCGTTCGGGCGGGCGCACATCACCCGGCGGATTACGGTCAAGCCCGGGCAAACCGACGGCGTGGTCGAGGACTTCGTGCTCAATGCGGGAGGTTTGCGCGTCAAGGCGCAGGTCGGCGGCTCGGACGCGCCACAGAATACCGTGAGCTTCAGCATCTATTCCGACCGGGATCAGACGGACAATCGAAAGCTCATTCTCTCGGCGGCGCGGCCCAATCTGGTCGTGCGCCTCAATGCCGGCATCTATCACATCGTTTCGACCTACGGCGACTGCAACGCCACCGTACGCAGCGACGTGACGGTCGAGGCCGGCAAGCTGACAGAAGCCGTCGTGACGCATTCCGCGGCGAAGGCCACGCTCAAGCTCGTGCATCGCGCCGGCGGTGAAGCGCTGCCGGATACGCAATGGACGATCCAGACGCCGGAAGGCGAAGAGATCAAGGAGAGCGTCGGCGCGCTGCCGACCCATATCCTGGCGCCGGGCAAGTACATCGTGCTCGCCAAGTCGCAAGGGCGCTCGTTCCAGCGTGAGATCACGCTCGCGAACGGCGAGACGACCCAGGTCGAGCTGGTGATGAACTAGAAAGCGGCAGCGGGCAGCCGGCAGCAGGCAGCCCGCGTCGTTCTTTTACTGCTGCCGGCTGCCTGTTGCCTGCTGCCCATCAAAAATCGTTCAGAACCCAGTCGGTCGGGCAACCGTGCGAGCGCATCAGCCTTTCCGTCTCGTCAAGCTCCCGCTTGCTTGCAAGTTCGTGGAAGAGCGCGCGCGCGATCTGCCAGTGTTCGCAGGCCGTCGTGAGATCGCCGGTGGCGCGAGCGAGCTCCGCAAGTTCGAGGCGCGCCTCCGCCTGCAAGGCGCGGTCGCGGGTCCGGGCGGCGAACTGGAGGCATGAGCGCAGGTGATCGCCTGCGGGCGCGGGGCGCCCGTCGGCAATTTCGGCTTTTGCGTACGCCAGGTAGGCTGCGGCGAGGGCGGCGTTGTCGCCTTTCTCGGCGGCTTCCGCGATCAGTGTCGGCCAGTCAACGGGCGACGGGCGAGGCGGCGGCGCTTGGATCGCAGCGGTCGCTTTGACCTCAGCGGGAGGCGCCGGCTCCAAATCCGGGTGCGCCGGCTCGGGCGCGGCAGTCACTGCCGGCTCGACAGTCACCGCCTGCTCGGCAACCTCAGTTGCTTTGGCCTCGAGCGCATCGAGCGTGCTCGGTGACATCACCCCCAAGGGTGAGTCCATGGTTCGCTTCAGCATGCGACGCTCACCCGGCCCGGACGTGGCTGGCCACCGGGACGTGCGCCAAACGACGATCGCCAGCACGGCAATCGGCGCCAGCAAAGCAAGCTTGCCGGCAATCCCCTCGATCTCGATCATGGCCCAGCCTCACCGCAGTGGCGGAGCCGAAAACAGGCCGCCCTTCGTCCAGAGATTGTTCGCGCCGCGGTCCAGCCGGAGCCGTGACGACACACCGACGTTGCGATCGAAGACGTCACCGTAATTTCCAACCTGCTTGATCACCTGATAACTCCAGTCGCGGGAGAGCCCCAGGCTGCGCCCAAGGTCGGCTTCGAGGCCCAGAAGACGACGGATGTCGACGTTGGCGGATCCGCGCAGGGTGTCGATGTTCTGTTGCGAAATACCGAGTTCCTCCGCGGCGACGAGCGCTTCGATGGTCCAGCGCACGATCGAAAACCATTGTTCGTCGCCGGTCCGCACCACGGGGCCCAGCTTATCCTTCGTGATCAACTCCGGCAGGATGACGTGATCCGTCGGCGTCGTGAAACGGCTGCGCGCGGCGGCAAGGGCCGTGATGTCGCCGGTCAGAAGCGTGCAGGCGCCGTCAGCATAAGCCTTCACGGCATCGGCCCACTGCTCGGAGGCCATCACGGAATAACGCATGTTGCGCGATTGGAAGTATGTCTCGAGGCCTTGCATCGCGCCGCTCGGCGCCATGACGCAGACGGACGCGCCCGACAATTCCAGCACGCTCGCCACGGCGTAACCGCGCCGGACGAGAAAGCCCTGGCCTTCGTGGAACGTCGTTTCGACGTAGCGAACGCCGTATTCGGTATCGCGGGACAATGTGCGGGCATTGCTGCGCGGGAGCAGGTCCACTTCACGCGACATCAGGGCGGGAAGGCCGCTTGCCGGCGTGACGACGCGGTATTTGACGGCGTCCTTGCGGCCGAGAGTGGCGGCGGCAACGGCGGCGCAGATGTCGATGTCGAAGCCCGTCCAGCTGCCCCGCTCGTTCAGCTCGGCAAAGCCCGGCATGCCTTCGCTGACGCCGCACACAAGGTGGCCGCGCGCCTTCACGTCGTCGAGGGTGGCGGCCTCTCCCGGTGCGGCGATAGCCAGCACCACGGAGCCTGCCGCGCTCGCCAGCCAGCCGAGCCACGCGTTCCGAACGCGGGCAAAACACATGCTGGTCGGGCGAACGGCCGTCACGCCTCTGGCTCTCCAAATTTCAGGATCGTGATTGCTCACGGGGCTCGTGCGCACCGTGTCTTGGCGAGCTGCGAGTTTCGTGTACGGTCTCGGATCGCGTCTCGCGGACAAGAGCCGCACGTGTCACACATCCCGCGTTGCGTTACGATGGTCAAGCCCTTGACCAATGTGGGAAGTTGCGCCAAAGGGCCCCTCAGCACCGCCGATTTCCGGGCGGCCGGGCGACCTGCGCCAGCCAAGGACCCCTACCTCATGAGCAAAGCACCCTCTCTTACGGATAAGGGCGCCGGCACGGCCAAGGGCACCGGCATGTCGCGACATCCTGCCACTGAGATTTTGCATAGCGGCCGCGATCCTGCCCGGCAGCACGGATTCGTCAATCCGCCCGCCTACCGCGGCTCGACGGTGGTGTTTCCGACCCTCGACGCGCTCGAGGACTACGACAACCAGCCGTTCAGGTACGGCCGCCATGGCACGCCCACGACGGCGGCTCTGGAAGACGCCCTGTGCCGCCTCGACGGCGGCGAACGGACGCTGCTCACCGCCTCGGGCTATCAAGCCGTGACGACGGCGATCCTCGCATTCGTCAAGTCGGGCGATCACATCCTGATGGTGGACAGTGTTTACCAGCCGACGCGGAAATTCTGCGACACGATCCTGGCGCGGCTCGGCGTGGCGACCACCTACTACGATCCGCTGATCGGAGGCGGCATTGCCGGCCTGATGCAGGCGAACACGCGCGTGGTGTTCACCGAGAGCCCCGGATCGCTGACGTTCGAAATGCAGGACATCGGCGCCATCGTCGCGGCGGCGCATGCGCGCGGTGCGTTCGTGCTGATGGATAACACGTGGGCAACGCCCTACTACTTCCGCCCGCTCGCGCACGGCGTCGATGTCTCGATCCTGGCGTGCACGAAGTACATCGTCGGACATGCGGACGCGATGCTCGGCGCGATCACCTCCAACGCGCGCGCCGCGAAGCTCGTGGAGGAAGCGCGCGCGACGCTCGGCGGATGCCCGGGCTCGGAAGAGGCCTATCTCGGACTCCGGGGCCTGCGCACGCTCGGCGTGCGTCTCGATCGCCACCAGCGCTCAGCGCTGGAAGTGGCTCGCTGGCTCGCAAGCCGGCCGGAAGTCGAGCGCCTGCTGCACCCGGCGCTGCCGTCCGATCCCGGTCATGCACTCTGGAAATCGCAATTCATGGGCGCGTCGGGGCTGTTCTCGATGATCCTCAAGCCCGCGCCGCGCAAGGCGCAGGCCGCGATGCTCGACGGGCTCGAACTGTTCGGCATGGGGTATTCGTGGGGCGGCTACGAAAGCCTCATCATCCCGTTCAACCCGAAGCGTTATCGCACCGCCACGGATTGGACCGCGGAAGGCCCGGCGTTCCGGTTGCATATCGGGCTCGATGACGTGGGCGACCTGATCACCGATCTCGAAGCGGGCTTCAAGCGGCTCAACGCGGCGCGCTGAAGCGGATCAGGCGCGTCAGCGCACCTCGCCCATCAGGCGCTTGATCCACGGCGTCAGCACGAAGAAGGCTATCGCCGCCAGCGCGGCGATGCCTGCCTGCCAGGCGAAGGTCGACGCCAGCGTCGACGGATCGGTGGCGGTAAATCCGCTGCCCAGCACGCCGGCGAGCTTGCTGCCGAGCGCAAAGCCGAGAAACCAGATGCCGAGCACGAGGCCGACCGCGCGCGCGGGCGCGAGCCGCGTCATGGTGCTGAGGCCAACCGGGCTGATCAGCAACTCGCCCGTCGTCTGCAGGAAGAAAAGGCCGACCAGCCATAGCGGGCTGATCTCTCCCTCGAAGGTGAGAAGCGCCGCCGGAACCATGAGCGCGAACGACGCCGCAAGAAAGACAAGGGCGAGCCCGAACTTCACCGGGCTCGACGGCTGGCGGTCGCCGAGCTTCATCCACAGGGCGGCGAAAACCGGCGACAGCAGAATGACGAACAGCGGATTGAGCGACTGGAACCACGCCGACGGAAAGGTCCAGCCGGCCACCTCCTTGCGCGTCAACTGCTCGGCGAAGAGCGCGATGGTCAGGCCCGCCTGCTCGAAGATGGCCCAGAAGAGGATGGCGCCGATCAGCAGGATCGCCATGGCCCCGTAGCGGCGCGGCTCCTCGTCCCGCGAAAGACCGAACCAGACGGCGACGGCGGCGGGCACGAGCACATAGGCCCAGCGGAGCGGCTCGAAGCCCGGGCGATCAGATAACATGATCAGAGCCATCAGCCCCAGCGTGCCGAGCGTGGCCAGGACGAGCGTCGAAAGCGTGCGCCGTGTGTCCGTGGCCGTTGAGGCCGCGGGAAGAGGCACTGCGCGCCTGCCTCCGTCGCGGGCTATCCCGCCTCCGAACAGAATGAAAGTCGCGAGCCCGAGCACCATGCCCACGCCTGCCGCGGCGAAGCCCCAGTGCCAGCTTTGCAGCGGATCGAAGCCCTGCGCCGCCAGCCAGCCCTTCATGGCGGGACTTTGGGCGAGGAAGCCGGTGACGAGCGGCGCGAGAAAGCCGCCGATGTTGATGCCCATGTAGAAGAGCGAGAAGCCGGCATCGCGGCGCGTGTCCCGCTGGCCGTAGAGTCCACCGACGAGCGCGCTGATGCTCGGCTTGAACAATCCCGTGCCGACCGCAATCAGCGCGAGCCCGATATAGAGGGCGGCGGGATCCGCCGCCGCGAGCGTGAAGTGGCCGGCGGCGATGATGGCCCCCCCGATCAGGACGGCCCAGCGGGCGCCGAGAAACGTATCGGCCGCCAGTCCGCCCGGGATCGCGAGCAGGTAGACGGCCATCGTGTAATTGCCGTAGACGAGCGCCGCCTCCGCGGCCGAGCGGCCGAGCCCGCCCTCCGCGACCGGCGCGATCATGAACAGCACGAGCAGCGCGCGCATGCCGTAATAGGAGAAGCGCTCCCACAGCTCGGCGAAAAACAGAACGGAAAGTCCCGGCGGGTGTCCGGCCAGCCCAATTTCAGTCAACCATCCGCGGCCGTGGGGGTGCGCGCTTTCCGTACCTTCGCTCATGGGGCGACTGTCGGCGACGCGCGGCCCTGGCGCAAGGTCGTGATGGCGGAGGGCACGTCCAACATCGGAGCGCGTAACGTCCAGAGTCTGGCAGCGGTTTTTCGCTCCATCGCGTGTCTGCCGACCGCCCGCCGCCGGTCCGGGCTCGTGAGACCCATTGTTTTCACAATCGCAGCGTCCAATATTGGGGCTAGCGCCAATCCGGAGGCCATTTGGGTTGCTGATGCGCTTAAGACCTTTGGCGTATAGACGCGTTTGGCCGGCCTCTCTAATTAAGCTGCACCCGAGCCAGGATAAAAAAAAACGCAGGCCCGCCTCCGGCGGCGACCTGATCTAGGCGAGCCCCAAGGAGGAACCCCATGATCCAACAGGCTTTAAACGAGCTCTCTCAGCAGATCCGCATTCGCCCGCGCTATGACAACTTCATCGGCGGACAGTGGGTCGCTCCCGTCAAGGGACAGTATTTCACCAACCTCACGCCCGTCACCGGCAAGCCGCTTTGCGACATCGCCCGGTCGTCGGCCGAGGACATCGAGCTTGCGCTCGATGCAGCGCACAAGGTGCGCGCAGAATGGGGTAATACCTCCCCTGCCGTGCGTGCCGGTGTGCTCCTCAAGATCGCCGATCGCATGGAGAGCAATCTCAAGCTGATCGCGATGGTGGAAACCCTCGACAACGGCAAGCCGATCCGCGAGACGATGGCGGCCGACATTCCGCTCGCCATCGACCATTTCCGTTACTTCGCCGGTTGCCTGCGCGCCCAGGAAGGCTCGATCGCCGAGATCGATCACGACACGGTCGCCTATCACTTCCATGAGCCGCTCGGCGTCGTCGGCCAGATCATTCCCTGGAACTTCCCGATCCTGATGGCGTGCTGGAAGCTGGCTCCCGCCATCGCCGCCGGCAACTGCGTCGTGCTGAAGCCCGCCGAGCAGACGCCCATGAGCATCATGGTGCTGATGGATCTCATCGGCGACCTGCTGCCGCCGGGTGTTCTGAACGTCGTCAACGGCTTCGGCATCGAGGCCGGCAAGCCGCTCGCCCAGAACAAGCGCATCGCCAAGATCGCGTTCACCGGCGAGACGACGACCGGCCGCCTGATCATGCAGTATGCGTCCGAGAACATCATCCCTTGCACGCTGGAACTCGGCGGCAAGAGCCCCAACATCTTCTTCGCCGACGTCGCCGACGCCGACGACGATTTCTTCGACAAGGCGCTCGAAGGCTTCTCGATGTTCGCGCTCAACCAGGGCGAGGTTTGCACCTGCCCGTCGCGCGCACTCGTGCACGAAAGCATCTACGACCGCTTCATGGAACGCGCCGTCAAGCGCGTCGAAGCGATCAAGCAGGGCCACCCGCTCGACAGCTCGACGATGATCGGCGCACAGGCCTCGAACGATCAGCTCGAGAAAATCCTGTCCTACATCAAGATCGGCCAGGACGAAGGCGCCAAGGTGCTGACGGGCGGCGAACGCAGTATCATCGCCGGCGAAACCGCCGAGGGCTATTACGTCAAGCCGACCATCCTCGCCGGACACAACAAGATGCGCGTGTTCCAGGAGGAAATCTTCGGACCAGTCGTTTCGGTGACGACGTTCAAGGACGACGAAGAGGCGCTCGCCATTGCCAACGACACGCTTTACGGGCTCGGCTCCGGCGTGTGGACGCGCAACGGCACGCGGGCTTATCGCTTCGGCCGCGCCATCCAGGCAGGCCGCGTCTGGACCAACTGCTACCATCTCTATCCGGCGCACGCCGCGTTCGGTGGCTACAAGCAGTCGGGCATCGGCCGCGAAACGCACAAGATGATGCTCGATCACTATCAGCAGACCAAGAACATGCTGGTCTCCTACAGCCCGAAGGCTCTGGGCTTCTTCTAGACGCAGCGAGAAGGCCGGACTTCGGTCCGGCCTTTTTCATTTTCGCCGCCGCTCGCGTGCGCCGGATGCGTCTCGCACCGGAGCGGACGTTCGTGCTGCGCAATCGCCCCCCGTATGAAGGCTTGCAGAGGATGACCGCCATCGCTGCGACCGTCATTGCAACCGAAGCCGCGCGTGACCTGATCGGCGCACTCAACGCCGAGCATGGGCCGCTCAGTCTTCATGTCTCGGGCAGCTACGGCATCTCAGTCGTCTGCCTCCAGGCCTCCGAACTCAACATCGGGTCCCGAGACGTGCACATGGGGAATGTGCAATTGGGCGGACCTGCGCAATCAGGCGACGCGAAACCGGACGGCGTTGATGGATCGGGGTCCGTGCCTACCTATCTCGTGCCTGTCTATCTCATGACCAGCGAGATCAAATACTGGGCCGGCAGCACACTCGTGATCGACGTCGCGCGCGGGGTTGCGGCCGGTTTTTCGCTTGAAGGTCCGCGCGGCCTGCACTTCACGCTGCGCAAACGCACAGATCCGAGCAAGAGGGTCTGGGACGCCGACGCTATTCTCGCCGGCGGCGCGCCGGCCGCTTACCAACCAAGGAACCCTACCGATGACTGATGCCCGCCCGACGCTGCGCTCGCTTCTGGCTCTCCCCGATACTCCGGCGGGACTTTCGAAGTCCGCGCTCGTGCTGATCGATTGCCAGCAGACCTACCGCGAAGGCATCATGCAGCTCGAAGGCGTGGAGCCTGCGCTCAAGGAATGCGCGACGCTGCTGAAGCGTGCGCGTGACGCGGGCGCGCCCGTCATTCACATCCAGCACGACGCCGGGGCCGGAACGCCGTACGACACCAAGGCGCCGATCGGCGCGATCGCCGACGTGGTTGCGCCGGCCGCCGGGGAGAAGGTCATCACCAAGGCCTATCCGAGTTCCTTCGAGCAGACGGATCTCGACCAGGAATTGAAGCGTCTCGGCGTCACCGACCTGGTGCTCGCGGGCTTCATGACCCATGTGTGCGTGAACTCGACGGCGCGCGCCGCGTTCAATCATGGCTATCGCGCGACCGTCGTCGGCAATGCGACGGCGACGCGGGCGCTGGCCAATCCGGCGAGTGGCGGGACGCTCTCCGCCGAGGCGCTACACAACGGCGCGCTGACCGCGCTTTCGGACATCTTTGCGATCGTGGTACCGTCGGAAGACAAGATCCCGTCCTAAGATCCGCACTTCGTTCTGGAAAGGACACGGCAATGGTCGAACGCGTGACCGCAACGGCAGACGCCCTGGCGATGATCGAAAAGCTTTCGGGCATGCACGGTCCGCTGCTGTTCCACCAGTCGGGCGGATGCTGCGACGGCAGCGCGCCGATGTGCTATCCGCGCGCGGAATTCCGCGTCGGCGCGCAGGACGTGTACCTGGGCGAAATCGGCGGACAGCCGTTCTACATGGGCGCGGCGCAGTTCGATTATTGGAAGCAGACGCACCTGATCATCGACATCGTGCCGGGGCGCGGTTCGGGATTTTCCGTGGAAGCGCCGGAAGGCGTGCGCTTCCTGACGCGCTCGCGCGTGTACACCGAGGCCGAGTACGACGAACTCGACAAGATCGGCCCGCCGCCCACGGGCGTCGAGCGGCCGGTGGCCGCGTGAGATTGCGCGCCGACTTGAGCCCTACTTCTTCGGATTGACGATCAGCTCGGAGACCATGGTCGGCAGGTGGGTCGAGCAGACGATGCGGTGCCGGCCCGGCTTGTCGGCCGTGAACGTCACCTTGTTGACGTGCCCGCGCTTCAGCTCGAACGTCTGGCCGTAGGCGTCGATCGTCACCGGGTGGCTGGCGCCGTTGATGCCGACGAACTCGAGCGTCACCTGATCCCCTTCGTCCACGAAAATCTGGCGCGGCTCGAACACGTAGACCGCGACTTCCCAGCGGCCCTCGTCGTTCGGCTTCTTCAGGACGTAGCCGGCGCCTTCGGGGAGCGGGCCTGGGAACGGCTCCTTCTCGACGTTGGCGCCGCCCTTGGGTTCGACCGCGGTGACGACGATGTGGCGCTCGGCCGCGAACGCTCTATGACTTGGAGAAACGACAGCCAACGCCGCAAGCGCCAGCAAAAAACGTATGCGTGTTAGCGAATCCATCACGATGCCCCCGGTATGTGTTACGGAAGCATGTTGCGGGTGAGATTGCCGCCCGCAATGCGTAAGATCACGTTGGTAGTATTCCGATCACAATGCGTCGGGCGCATTTCGCCCGATCATCACGTCGAGAGCGTGAGGTATGCCTAATTGGGCTTAGCTAACGGCCTTGCCCGTTCTCCCGCTCATTTTGGCGCCCTTGACGCCCTTGGCAGGGTTGCTGACGGGCGCGGTGTTCGCACCGTCGGCGGCCGGCACCGGAGGAACCGTCGGCGCGGACGCCTTCATCGTTCCGTCCGCGTTCGCCATCTCCCTCAGTTTTTTCAATGCCGTGAGGACCAAGGGATCGAGCCCTTCCCCTCCTGCATCCATCTGCTTGAAGATGCCGGCCTTCATCCGCGGTTCCCAGAACTTCTTGAGATGATCGCATATGCCGTTGACCGCGCGCTCGTCTCCCTGAGCACGGAAAAACTTGCCAATCTGATTGGCCATACGGACGAGCGTGTCAGTGGGAGAGTGAACGTGCATGAGTGTGAACCTCTTGGCGGATGCCTTCGCCGCGCTCGACGGAAAGCACAATGCGATCAGGATGCGTGAAAATCTCGAAGGCGTCCGGCCGCGCGATGGCGACCAGCGTGATGCCGGCCTCTTCGGCGACGCGGAGGGCGAGCGCGGTCGGGGCCGACACGGCGACAATGATTTCAGCGCCGAGCATGGCCGTCTTCTGCACCATTTCGACCGACACGCGGCTCGTCAGCACGACAAAGCCCTTGGCGGGATCGAGACCTGCGGTGACGACAGCGCCGACCAGCTTATCGAGCGCGTTGTGGCGTCCGACGTCCTCGCGCACGAACGCGATGGCGCCCGTCGTCGCGTCCCAGAACGCAGCGGCGTGAACCGCGCGTGTCGCGACGTTGAGCGTCTGCGCGGGCGGCATGGCGGCGAGTGCCGCATGAATTTGTTCGGCGGTCACGGAAGCCGAGTGGCCGACACGACGCGGGGCGGGAACGGCAGCGTCAAGGCTTTCGACACCGCACAGGCCGCAAGCGGTGGGGCCCGTGATGCGGCGGCGGCGGTCGGTCTGCTTGCGGCCGGCGTCCGGGACGAGCCACATGCGGGCTTCGAGGCCCTTCTCGTGCTCGACCACTTCGAATTCGCGGATCTCGGAGCGGGCCGCGACCACGCCTTCGGTGATGGAAAAGCCCACCGCGAAATCCTCGAGGTCTGCCGGCGTGGCCATCATGACGGCATGCGTCGAGCCGTCATAGACGAGCGCGACCGCCACTTCCTCGGGAATGAGACGGTTCGTCTCCTCCACGCCGGACACCTCCGCGCCGGTCCTGGAGACCCGGCGCGACGGCACGCGAAGTGACGTCTCGGCCATAGCCCTACTCCGCGGCCTCGGCGGTCACGATGCGACGCGTGAGATCCGAGAACTCCTCGTACTCCTGCTGATACGTCGACGGGCCGTTCGAAGGCGAAACCTCGACCGCGGTCACCTTGTACTCGGGACAGTTGGTCGCCCAATCCGAGAAGTCGGTGGTGATGACGTTGGCCTGCGTCAGAGGATGATGGAACGTGGTGTACACCACGCCCGCCGCCACTCTGTCGGTGATCAGAGCGCGCAGGGCGGTTTCACCCGCACGGCTGCGCACCATGACCCAGTTGCCGTCCTTGACGCCGCGATGCTCGGCATCGAACGGATTGATCTCGAGGATATCCTCGGGATGCCAGGCGACGTTCTCGGTGCGGCGCGTCTGGGCGCCCACGTTGTACTGCGAGAGAATGCGGCCGGTGGTGAGGATCAGCGGGAAGCGCGGGCCGGTCCGCTCATCAGTCGGGATGTACTCCGTCATCATGAACTTGCCCTTGCCGCGGTCGAACGTGCCGACGTGCATGATCGGCGTGCCCTCGGGGTGGGCATCGTTGCAGGGCCACTGGATGGAGCCCATCTTGCGGATCTTCTCGAACGAGACGCCCGTGAAGGATGGGGTCAGCCGCGCGATCTCGTCCATGATCTCGCCCGGATCCTTGTAGTTCCAGTTCAAGCCGAGCTTCTGAGCGATGAGCTGCGTGATCTCCCAATCGCCATAGCCGTTCTTCGGCTGCATGACCTTGGTGACCATCTGGATGCGGCGCTCGGCGTTCGTGAAGGTGCCGTCCTTCTCGAGGAAGGTGCAGCCCGGCAGGAAGACGTGGGCGTAGCGCGCGGTTTCGTTCAGGAAGAGATCCTGCACGACGACGCAGTCCATGTGCTCGAGGCCGGCGGCAACGTGATGCGTGTTGGGGTCGGACTGCAGAATGTCCTCGCCCTGGATGTAAAGCGCCTTGAAGGTGCCTTCGACGGCCGCATCCAGCATGTTCGGGATGCGCAGGCCCGGCTCCGGATCGAGCGTGCAGTTCCACTCCTTCTCGAACTGGGCGCGCGTCGCGGCATCCGAGATGTGACGGTAGCCCGTCAACTCGTGCGGGAACGAGGCCATGTCGCAGGAGCCCTGCACGTTGTTCTGGCCGCGCAGCGGGTTCACGCCGACGCCCGGACGGCTCATGTTGCCGGTCGCCATGGCGAGGTTGGCGATGGCCATGACCGTCGTCGAGCCTTGCGAATGCTCGGTGACGCCCAGGCCGTAGTAGATCGATGCATTGCCGCCCGTCGCATAGAGACGCGCCGCGCCGCGCACGAGCTCAGCCTTGACGCCCGTGTACTGCTCCATCGCTTCCGGAGAGTTGCGCTCCTCGGATACGAAGGCGCGCCACTCGTTGAAGTCCTCAAGCTCGCAACGTTCGCGGACGAAGTCCTCGTCGATCAGGCCTTCGGTCGCGATGACGTGGCCCATCGCGGTGACGATGGCGACGTTGGTGCCGGGCTGGAGCGGCAGATGGTAATCGGCCTTGATGTGCGCCGACTTCACGAGGTCGGTGCGACGCGGATCGATGACGATCAGCTTCGCGCCCTCGCGAATGCGCTTCTTCATGCGGCTCGCGAACACGGGATGGGCGTCAGGCGGGTTGGCGCCGATGACGAGGATGACGTCGGTGTGCTCGACGGAATCGAAGTCCTGCGTGCCCGAGCTTTCGCCGAACGCCGTCTTGAGGCCGTAACCGGTCGGCGAATGGCAGACGCGGGCGCACGTGTCGACGTTGTTCACGCCGAAGCCGGCGCGGATGATCTTCTGAACGAGGTAGGCTTCCTCGTTGGTGCAGCGCGAAGAGGTGATGCCGCCAACGGCCGTGCGGCCGAAGTCGTTCTGGATTCGCTTGAACTCGGAGGCGACGCGGCCGATGGCCTCTTCCCACGTGGTCTCGCGCCACGGATCGGTGATCTTGTCACGCACCATCGGCTTCATGACACGATCGGGATGGGTGGCATAGCCGTAGGCGAAGCGGCCCTTGACGCACGAGTGGCCGCGGTTGGCCTTGCCGTCCTTCCAGGGAACCATGCGCACGACTTCCTCGCCGCGCATCTCCGCCTTGAAGGCGCAGCCGACGCCGCAGTAGGCGCACGTGGTGATGGCCGAATGCTCGGGCTGGCCGATCTCGATGACGGGCTTCTCGATCAGCGTTGCGGTAGGGCAAGCCTGGACACAGGCGCCGCACGACACGCACTCGCTCTCAAGGAAGTCCTCGCTCACGCCGGCGGCGACGCGGCTGTCGAAGCCGCGGCCCGAAATGGTGAGCGCGAAGGTGCCCTGCACTTCTTCGCAGGCGCGGACGCAGCGGTTGCAGACGATGCACTTCGACGGATCGTAGGTGAAGTAAGGGTTGGACTCGTCCTTCCCCATCCAGAGATCGTTGGCGGCGCCGTCCGTCTTGGCGAAGACGTGATTGTCGCCCTCATAGCCGTAGCGAACCTCGCGCAGGCCGACGGCACCGGCCATATCTTCCAACTCGCAGTCGCCGTTGGCCGGGCAGGTCAGGCAGTCGAGCGGATGGTCCGAAATGTAGAGTTCCATCACGCCCTTGCGGATGGCGGCGAGGCGCGGCGTCTGGGTCTTGACGGAAATGCCGGGTGCGACGGGCGTGGTGCAGGACGCCGGCGTGCCGTTGCGGCCTTCGATCTCGATCAGGCAAAGCCGGCACGACCCGAAGCTGTCGAGCATGTCGGTCGCGCACAGTTTTGGGATCTCGGTGCCGATCTCCATGGCGGCGCGCATGATGGACGTGCCTTCCGGCACCGTAACCTCAACGCCGTCAATCTTCAGGGTGACCAGCTTCTCGGATTTGGATGCCGGGGTCCCGTAGTCGATTTCTTTGATAAGGGCCATGGGTCCTACTCCGCTGCCTCGGCCAGCTTCTTTGCAGGCCGGCCGAAATCTTCAGGGAAATGCGTCAACGCGCTCATAACAGGATATGGGGTGAAGCCGCCCAAAGCGCAAAGCGAGCCGAACTTCATCGTGTTGCAAAGGTCCTCGATCACGGCGAGGTTCTTAACAGTGTTTTCACCGGCCATGACCTTGTCCATGGTCTCACGGCCGCGCGTCGCGCCGATGCGGCAGGGCGTGCACTTGCCGCAACTCTCGATCGAGCAGAAATCGAAGGCAAATCGGGCCATTTTGGCCATCTGAGCCGTGTCATCGAATACCACGACGCCGGCGTGGCCGATGAGGCCGTCGCGGGCGGCGAAGGCTTCGTAATCGAACGGCGTGTCGAACAGCTTGCGCGGGAAGTACGCGCCGAGCGGGCCGCCGACCTGAACGGCTTTCACCGGGCGGCCCGAGAGCGTTCCGCCGCCAACGGCATCCACGAGTTCGCCAAGCGTAATGCCGAACGCCGTTTCGAACAGGCCGCCAAACTTCAGATTGCCGGCGAGTTGGATGGGCATCGTGCCGCGCGAGCGGCCCATGCCGTAATCGGCGTAGGCCTTGGCGCCTTCCGAGAGGATGTAGGGCACGGCGCAGAGCGAGAGGACGTTGTTGATGACGGTCGGCTGGCCGAAGAGGCCTTTGTGGGCCGGCAGCGGGGGCTTGGCGCGGACAAGACCGCGGCGCCCTTCCAGGCTTTCGAGCAGCGAGGTTTCCTCGCCGCACACGTAAGCGCCCGCTCCCATGCGGACTTCGAGCTCGAACGCGTGGCCCGATCCGGAGACGTTCGGGCCCAGGTAGCCGGCCGCGCGAGCGGCGGCGATGGCCGCGTTCAACGCCTTCTGGGCGTGCGGGTATTCGGAGCGGAGATAGATGTAGCCCCGGGTGGCGCCGACCGCGATGCCCGCGATCGTCATGCCCTCGACGAGCAGGAAGGGATCGCCCTCCATGATCATGCGGTCGGCAAACGTGCCGCTGTCGCCCTCGTCGGCGTTGCAGACGATATATTTCTGCTGGCCCATCGGGGTGTCGTGGACCGTCTTCCACTTGATGCCGGTGGGGAAGCCCGCGCCACCGCGGCCGCGCAGGCCGGACTTGGCGACTTCATCGACAATTTCAATCGGCTTCATGCCGAGCGCGCGTTCCAGGCCCTTGTAGCCGTCGTGGGCGCGGTAATCGGTGAGCGAAACCGGATCGGTGATGCCGCAGCGCGCGAACGTGAGGCGCGTCTGGCGCTTCATATAAGGATGGTCGTCGACAACGCCGATCGCCAGCGGGCTCTTGATGCCGGCGACGGGCTTGCCTTCCAGGAGGCCAGCCTTGATCAGAGCCGGAACGTCGGCCGGGGTGACCGGGCCGTAGCCGTAACGGACGCCGTCGCGCTCGATCTCAACCAAGGGCTCGAGCCAGAGCATGCCGCGCGAACCGTTGCGCACGACCTCGGCTTCGGCGCCGGATTTGCGGGCGGCGGCCGAAATGAGCGCGGCGACCTCGTCGGCGCCGACGGAGACGGCCGCGGCATCGCGCGGAATGTAAATGCGCAGGGTCATGCCTGGGTCTCTTTGATGAGTGCGTCGAGGCGGCCCGCGTCCAAACGGCCGACAACGCGGCCGTCGATCATGGCCGAGGGGGCGGTGGCGCAGAGGCCGAGGCAGTAGACCGCTTCAAGGGTCACGCGGCCGTCGGCGCTGGTGTTACCGCAGGCGACGCCCAGCTTCGATTCGGCGCGTTCCACGAGGCTTTCACAGCCCATGGACTGGCAAGCCTCGGCGCGGCACAACTTCAGGACGTGCTTGCCGGGCAGCTCGGGGCGGAAATCATGATAGAACGTGACGACGCCGTGCACTTCGGCGCGCGAGAGGTTAAGCTCCCGTGCCAGCACAGGAATTGCCTCTTTCGGCACATGGCCGAAGGCGTGCTGGAGGGCATGCAGGATGACCATAAGAGGTCCTTCCAGCGTCGCGTGCTCCGCAACGATTTCGAGCGTCCGCTCCTCGCTCCATGGCTCGTAACGGCTCATGGCAGTCCTCCAGCAATTTTATAGTTATTCTCATCTAGATCGCCGCAGGCGGTCAAAAGATCAATAGCCATATTTCGTACGACGATAGAAATTTTCTATCAAATCTCGTTCTTGATTTTGCTCGCTAAAGCCCGGGATGCGGGCGGGCGGGCGAACTGAGGCTGAATCAGCCCCGCGACGCGTCTTGCATGCGCAATAAAGGCCGCCACCAGCGGCGAGTGGGGTTCCCGCTTCGTCACGACAAGCCCGATCTTGTGGGTCACCGTGGGCTTGATCAGCGGAATCGACCGCAGTCGGCTCGGCCGGTCCAGTGTCTCGGCGAGGCGCGACGGCAGGATGCTCGACCACGCGCCGGACTGGACGTGCGCATAGAGAACAAGCATCGAGTTGCTCTCGAGGGTCGGGCTTTGCTTCACGCCGGCCTCCGCCAAGTGCCGGTCGATGAGGCGGCGGTTCTGCATGTCCGGCGTCAGGAGGCAGAGCGGCAGTTCGCCGGCCTCGGCCCACGTCACCTGGTCGCGCTCGGCCAGCGGGCTCTCGGGCGCAACCAGCAGCACATAGTGCTCGTCGTACATGCGCACGGTTTCGAACCGCGGCGGGGGCTCGGTGTCGACATAGGAGATGCCGATATCGACCTCGAGGTTCTCAAGCCGGGCGAGGATCGAGTCGGACGTCATCGACAGCACGGTGAGGCGAATGTCCGGGTAGCGGGCGCAAATCGGGACGGTCAGCTCGGTCAGGAACGGCAGCGACGTCGGGATCACCGCAAGCTTCAAATGGCCTGACAGGCCCTTCTTGAGGGCTTCGATCTCCTGGCGCATGGCGCGGGCGTCGCCGACGATGCGCCGCGCCCAGTCGAGGATGCGCTCGCCTTCCGGGGTGAAGCAGCGAAACCTCGAACCCCGTTCGACGATCAGAATGCCGAATTGATCCTCGACGCTCTTGAGCGCGGAGGACAGGGTCGGCTGGGTCACGCCCATGGCTTCCGCCGCCCGCCCGAAATGCCGTTCGCGCGCAAGGGCCAGGAGGAGTTCGAGCTTATCGATCATGGGAGCAACTGGGGTGACACAGCCCCTTATACCTCACCCCGCGGCTAGCCGCATCCCGCTGCATCGCCGTACGTGAGTCCGGCTAGTTGTAAAGCCATCCAGCGATGAACGACGGAGCATTTCCCGGGTGAGCATCAAATTGCGCGGACTGCATTTGTCGGGGGTTAACTGAGTCAGAAACAAGATATTCCTCTAACGTCCAGCGAACGGCGGAATTAACTTCTTCTAAGATGTTGGCGGACGATGGTTATGCTCCTATTTCAAGGAGCTCGTTCATGTTTTCGCGTAAGGCGTACTGGAAGCAGCCGTTTCGAGCTGGCCTCCGCAGGTTTTCCCGGGACGCCGAGGGCGGCGTCACCATTATGTTCTCGCTCCTCATTGTCACGCTGTGCCTGTTCGTGGGCGCGGCGGTCGATATCGGCCGTTGGGCCCAAGCGCGCTACCAGACGATCCAGGCGATGGATGCGGCCGTGCTCGCCGGCGGCAGCGTGATGCAGGCGGCCGATAACCCGGCGTCGGCGCTCACCCTCGCCCAGGCAACCGCCCAGCGCTACTACCTGGAAAACACCCAGAACCGTTCCCCCGTCACCGACGACACGGTTTCGTTTACGTCGGTCAACAACAACACGGCGTTCGTCGCAGTCGGCAACGCCTACATCGAAACCGTTTTCCTGAATTTTGCCCGGATCCCGAAACTCCCGCTGCTCGACAAGTCCGAGGCGAGCTATTCCAAGGCCGAGCTAACGGGCGGCGGCGGCACGACCGGCAACGGGAACGGCAAGATCGACGTCGAGATCGCCATGATGCTCGACGTGACCGGCTCCATGGCCGGCTCCAAGATCGTCGACCTTCGGGCTGCGGCCAAGGACCTCGTGAACATCGTCATCACCGAGGGCGTCTATGCCCGCAAGGTGCGTGTCGCGCTCGTGCCGTTCTCGGAAGGCGTGCGACTGCCCTCGACCGCGAATACAAAGGCGCGCGGCTCGCCTGTGGACCCGCTTTCGGTCAACTACACGTCGGGCAGGAACACCTATACCGCCACCTACCGCCGGACCGATTGCGTCGTCGAGCGGACGGGCGCGAACAAGTACACCGACGTCGCCCCCGGCACCGGCAACTTCGTCATGACGCTCTACAAAACCAGCAATTCCTGCGTGCTTTCGACCGACGAAGAAGTCGTGCCGCTGAGCGCCGACAAGGAGTTCCTCAAGGGCCGTATCGACAAGCTCGACATCTCCGGCTCGACCGCCGGTCAGATCGGCACGGCTTGGGCCTGGTACGTGCTGTCGCCGAACTGGAACACGCTGTGGCCGACGGCAGGCGCAGCCGCCACTTACAGCGACAAGACCCAGAAGATCGCGATCCTGATGACGGACGGCGAATATAACCTTCAGTTCGATGCCAAGGGCATCGGCACTGGCTCGGCCGGCGCGGGCGCCGCCGCCAACGGGTCCTCGCCTGATCAGGCGAAGGCGCTCTGCGCCGGCATGAAGGCTAAGGGCATTACGGTCTATACGGTCGGCTTCGCACTCGGCGGCAATGCCACCGCCATCGCCACGCTGAGCAACTGCGCGAGCAGCAGTTCGACGAATTACACGGCCGCCAACGGAACCGAGCTCAAGCAAGCGTTCCGCGACATCGCCAAGAAGATCACACCGATCTACCTCTCGCACTAGAGTCGTTCCGGTTTTGATTGAACCGCGGAAAGGCTCTAGCCTTTTACTTTGTCGTGCTTCTTATCCGGCACTGTCGCCAGCATGGCTTCGCCATGACCGGGGACCCACTTTTCCGGAAGCACTCTAAACGCCACGCGCTCGACGAGCCTCCGCGTGCGCCGGATCCCCCCGATCCGGCGCACGTCTTATTTTCAGCCTCAATGCAGCGCCTTCTCCACAGGTCGGCGGCGCCGGGTGCCTTGCGGCGTCGAACGTGCCAGAATACCCGCCCTGAGGCCGTATCCGGGAGCCGCCGCAGCTTGTAGACGCTATGGTTGCATAGCCTTGGGGGAATTCACTTCGTGACGAAGACGGTTGCTTGGCTTGCGGCGGGTCTCGCCGGAGCATTGATGCTCGCGGGGTGCTCCTCGTCCGATCCGGGGTCCAATGCCGCCGCAAACGCGCCTGGATCGGCCGGCGACGGCGTGCGCCGCGATCCGGTCGTTGCCGGCCGCCGATCGCGCGTGTTCGTCATGGCGGGTTTCGGGGAAAAGTGTGAAAGCCTTGCCACGCCCAACCTGACCCTGACGCAGCCGCCCCAGAAAGGCGACGTGTCGTTCGAGCCCGGCCAGGAGACGACGGTGAACACCAGTGCGACCGGCACGTGCATCGGCCAGCGCGTCACGGGGACCGGCATTTACTACACGGCGCGGCCCGGCCAGACGGGTCAGGACAGCTTCGCGGTCGAGGCCGAACTCGGCGGCTCGGTGACCCAGCGCACGTTCTCGGTCGAGATCGTGGACTAGCGCTCGACTTTCGCCGGACCGCGCGCTTCAGGCCCGCCGAAAGTCGCAAGAATGAGCGGTTGTAGGACCCGGTATCGGCTCGTAGGCTCTGCGCCTGACCGCCTCCCGGCGCTCCCATCCAATCCCTCGGCCGTAATGACCAACAAGTCCCAGCGCACGCGCATCACCGCCCAAGAGGCGTTGCAATTCCATAGTCAGGGGAAGCCTGGAAAACTCGAAATCACGCCGACCAAACCGCTGCTCACCCAGCGCGATCTTGCGCTCGCCTATTCGCCGGGCGTGGCCGTGCCGGTGGAGGCGATCGCGGAAAACCCAGCCCTCGTCTACGACTACACCAACAAGGGAAACCTGGTCGCCGTCGTCTCGAACGGCACGGCGATCCTCGGGCTCGGGAACCTCGGTGCGCTCGCCTCGAAGCCGGTGATGGAAGGCAAAGGAGCGCTGTTCAAGCGCTTCGCCGATATCGACGCGATGGATCTGCTCGTCGACACGGAGGACGTGGAGCAGTTCATCAATTGCGTCCGCTATCTCGGCCCGACTTTCGGCGGCATCAACCTCGAGGACATCAAGGCTCCGGACTGCTTCATCATCGAAGAGCGGCTGAAAGAGCTGCTCGATATTCCGGTCTTCCACGACGACCAGCACGGCACGGCGATCATCGCGGCGGCCGGCCTCATCAACGCGCTCGAACTCACGGGCCGCGACATCGCCAATTTCAGCCTGGTCGTGAACGGCGCCGGCGCGGCCGGCCTCGCCTGCATCGAGCTTTTGTGCGCGCTTGGCATGCCCCGGCAGAACGTGGTTCTGTGCGACACCAAAGGCGTCATCTACGAGGGCCGCAAGGCCGGGATGAACCAGTGGAAGTCCGGCTTCGCTTCAAAGACAAAGGCGCGCACCCTCGCGCAGGCGCTCGCCGGGGCGGACGCGTTCTTCGGGCTTTCGGCCAAGGGCGCGGTGACGGCTGAGATGGTGGCGTCGATGGCGCCCAAGCCGATCATCTTCGCCATGGCGAACCCCGATCCCGAAATTACGCCCGAGGAGGTGCAGGCGGTGCGCGACGACGCCATCGTCGCGACCGGGCGCTCCGACTATCCGAACCAGGTCAACAACGTCCTCGGGTTCCCGTTCATTTTCCGTGGCGCGCTGGACGTGCAGGCGCGCACCATCAACGACGCCATGAAGATCGCGGCCGCCCAGGCGCTGGCGGCGCTGGCGCGCGAGGACGTGCCGGATGCCGTCACGACGGCCTTCCTCGGGCGGCGTCTCACGTTCGGTCCGGACTACATCATCCCCGCGCCATTCGATCCGCGCCTCATCAGCCGTATCCCGCCCGCGGTCGCGCAGGCGGCGATGGAGTCCGGCGTCGCGCGGCGGCCGATCGTCGACATGGATGGCTACGTGTCGCGGCTCAAAGGCCGCCTCGATCCCGTCTCCGACTGGCTGCAGTCGATTTTCGAGGCCGTGCGCGCCGCGCCGAAGCGCGTCGTGTTCGCCGACGGCGAAGAGCTGGCCGTCATCCGCGCGGCCAATGCCTACTTTACGCAAGGGTTCGGCATTCCGATCCTGATCGGCTCTGAAGATGCGATCCGGCGTGGCTTCCACGAGGCCGGCATCCGGATGCGTGCGGAATTCGAGATCGTCGATCCCCGCCGCTCGCCCCTCGCGGAGGAGTTCGCGGACCACCTTTATGCACGGCTGCAGCGGCGCGGCTATCTGCGGCGCGACTGCCTGTGGATGGTGAAGAACGAGCGCTACGTCTTCGCCTCGCTGATGGTGGCGCTCGGACTCGCGCAAGGCATGGTGGCCGGCGTCACGCGCAATTGGACGAGTGCCTTCGAAGACGTCCGCCGTGTCATCGACGCGAAGCCCGGACGGCATGTGATCGGCGTGAGCCTGGCGCTCAGCCGCGGGCGTGGCGTCCTGGTCGCGGACACCAACGTGCACGACATGCCGACCGCCGAAGAGCTCGCGAATATCGCAACCGAAGCGGCGAACGCGGCGCGCAAGTTCGGGATCGAGCCGCGCGTCGCGCTGCTCGCCTACTCCACGTTCGGACAGCCGCACAGCGAGCGCAC
Organism: Hyphomicrobium sp.; assembly: GCF_051860585.1. Classification (GTDB taxonomy): domain Bacteria; phylum Pseudomonadota; class Alphaproteobacteria; order Rhizobiales; family Hyphomicrobiaceae; genus Hyphomicrobium_C. The sequence continues at coordinate 84,596 of NZ_JBHYDS010000004.1, read as the reverse complement.
GGCGCAGGTGCGGGAGGCCGTCCGGTTGCTCGAGCAAGGCGATGTCGATTTCGAGTTCGACGGCGACCTGGCGGCCGACGTGGCGCTTTCACCCGATCTCATGAAGCTCTATCCATTTTGCCGCCTCTCGGGCCCGGCGAACGTGCTCGTCATGCCGGCTTTCCATGCGGCCTCGATCTCGACCAAGATGCTCGGCGTGCTCGGCGGCGCGACGATCATCGGCCCCCTGCTCGTGGGTCTCGAGAAGAGCGTTCAGATCTCCGCGCTCGGCGCCAAGGACGAGGATCTCTTGAACCTGGCCGCCCTCGCTGCCTACGACCTCGGCGGTTGAGGCTCCCATTGCCTTAGGCCGCCGCTCCGTCGCAGTATCCCGGTCGAGGAGACCGCCGCGTGGATCGACCACCCGAACACTCGCAATCGCAATCCCATCCGAAAGCCGGTGAGACTGCGCACGTCCACGACGAGCACGGGCACGACGAGCACGGGCACGACGAGCACTGGCACGACGAGCACGGGCACGCCGCCCATGGGCGTGGGGGGCATGGCCGCCATGATCACACCGCCGGCCTCAGCGAGCGGCGTCTGGGACTGGCCGCGCTGATCACCGGCTGCTTCATGGCGGCGGAGTTCGCGGGCGGACTGGTGTCCGGTTCGTTGGCGCTGATCGCGGACGCGGGACATATGCTGACCGATTGCGCCGGGCTGGCGCTGGCGTGGCTCGGCCTGCGGCTCTCGCGACGGCCGGCGGATTGGAAGCGCACGTACGGCTACGACCGGTTCGGCATCCTCGTCGCCTATTCGAACGGGCTGCTTCTGTTTCTCGTGGCGGGCTGGATCGTGCTCGAAGCGGTGGACCGCATCGCGACGCCCGCGCCGGTGCTCGGCGGCATGATGCTCTGGATTGCCGCGGCCGGACTCGCCGTCAACTGCGCCGTGCTCTGGATGCTGCATGGCGGCGATCAGCACAATCTGAACATCCGGGCGGCGGTGCTGCACGTGCTCGGCGATCTGCTGGGATCGGTCGGCGCCATCGTGGCCGCGCTGGTGATCCTGTCCACGGGCTGGACCGTCGTGGATCCGGTGCTGTCGGTGGTCGTCTCTCTGCTCATCCTCGTCTCAGCCTGGCGCCTGGTGCGGGACAGTGGCCATATCCTGCTCGAAGGGACACCCGAGGGCGTCGACGCAAAGGCCGTCGCGGCGGATCTCATGCGTTCGGTGCCCGGCGTGCTGAATGTGCATCACGTGCATGTCTGGTCGCTAAGCCAGGAACGGCCGGTCGTGACGCTGCATGTCCGGATCGCGGAGGGGACGCCCGCACCGGCAACGGTGCGTTCGGTCAAGGAACGGCTCAAAGCCGAATATGGTCTCGACCACGCGACCGTCGAGATCGAGTTCGAGGACTGCGCAGACCACGCATCCACCCGCGTGGGGCCGCCCGGACACTCTCTGTAAAGGCTGTCCGTCCCTACGCAGCCTTCCCTATTGCACTCGCTTGTTTCCCCCCGCAATACTCGCCCGGAGCCGCACCGAGGGCAGTACGGCGTTCAGGGACAGGTCCATGTCGGAAGATGGGAGGTTGACACGGAGGACCGCGCTCAAGCTCGGTCTTGCCGGGGCGGCGACGGCTGCAGGTCTCGACCCCTCTTCCGCCGCGTCAGGCGAAACAAAGGCGCCCCCGCCGGCGCGAAAACCGAACATTCTGTTTCTGCTCGTCGACGAGCAGCGCTTTCCGACCGTGTATGAGAGCGCCGCCCTGACAGAGTTTCGCGCCACGCACCTTTCCGCTCAGGGAGCGCTCGCCAAACGCGGCGTGTCGTTCGAACGCCACTATGTAGCGTCCGTCGCCTGCGTGCCGAGCCGGACTTCGCTCTACACCGGGCACTACCCGTCGCTGCATGGAGCCGCCAACACCGATGGGGCGGCGAAAGCCGCGCACGACCCCGACATGCACTGGCTGCGGCCGGGTTCGGTGCCGACGCTCGGTCACTACCTTCGCGCCGGTGGCTACCGGACGTTCTGGAAGGGCAAGTGGCATGCGCACGAGGCGGATCTCCTGGTCCCCGGCACGAGCCAGGTCGTGACCAGCTACGATGCCAACGGCTTCGCCGATCCCTTGAAGGAGGACATCTACCTCAAGGCCGATCCACTCGACAAATTCGGCTTCTCGGGCTGGGTCGGGCCGGAGCCGCATGGGTCGGACCCGCTCCGGTCCGGATCGTCCGCGCCCGCGGGCAAGCAGGGCCGCGATCCGGCGATTGCAGAGCAGGTCGCCTCCCAGCTCAAGACGCTGCACGAGGCCGAGGACGATCGTCCCTGGTTCCTGATGGCCTCCTTCACGAACCCGCACGACATCGCGCTGTGGGGCTTCTTCTCCAATCTGGCCGAGCAGTTCCGCGCGGCGTACGACTTCAGCATTCCCGACACGGTGCCGGCCGAGCCATTCGACAGGGGCCTGTTCGGCCGGACGCGTCTCGAAAAACTCGACGACAAGCCGTCGTGCCAGCGGTCCTATCGCGACGCCTACGGTAAATTCATGCAGCCGAGCTTCGCGAGCAACGACTACTACCGCCTCTACTATCGCCTCTACTATCGCCTGCATGCGGACGTGGACCGCCACATCGGCAACGTGCTGTCGGCCCTCGAAGCCACACGGTTCCTCGACGACACGATCGTCGTCTTCACGTCCGACCACGGCGACCTTTTGGGCGCGCACGGCGGTCTCCACCAGAAATGGTACATGGCCTACGAGGAAGCCGTGCGCGTGCCGCTGGTGGTTACGCTGCCCGGCAAAAGCGAGGCGCGCACCGTTCCCATTCCGACGAGCCATATCGACATCGTGCCGACGCTGCTCGGGCTTGCCGGCATCAATCACGACACCGTCCGCAAGACGATCGCGCCCGGCTTCACCGATGCCCTGCCGCTGGTCGGACGGGATCTTGCGCCGCTCATCCGCGGCGAGGTGCCGGCCGAGAAGCTCGCCGAGCCGATCTACTTCATGACGGACGACGATCCGAGCCGCGGCCTCGACCAGAAGAACTTCATCGGCATCGCCTACGATTCCGTGGCGCAGCCGAACCACGTGGAGACGGTCATCGCGGCCATCAAGGGCGAGATCTGGAAGTACTCGCGCTACTTCGACCATCCCCGCTACTGGAGTGCGCCCGGCACGCCGGGGGCGGACGGCGTTCGCGATGTGGTCGCGATGCCGAAGGGCCGGGAGGAGGACGCTGAAGGGCGCTCGCGGAGGATCTACGAGGAGCGCGTGAAGACGCAGCCGGCGCCGAGCGAGTACGAAATGTACAACGTCACGACAGATCCGATGGAGCTCGAGAACCTCGCCGGGAAGGCCGAGTGGCAGGAACGCGAGAGCGAACTGCGCGTGCTGCTCGTCGAGCAGTGCACCCGCAAACGGCTCGTTCCGCAGAGCGGGCCCGTGCCCGGAGAGACCGGCTGCCGCGCGGGATAGCTCCGGCGGGTGGAACCCATTGGGATTGAAATCGTTACTCTCTTGCTTCGAAAGTGAGAGTGATGGCCAACGATTTCCTCAAAAACATGCCCCCGGCGCTCAAATCGCTTTGGCAGCTCGAAAACGAGCTTCGCAAGTCGCTGCAGAATGCGGTGCTGTTGCGCCGCGCGGATGCCAATGACAACCTCGAAAAAGCACGCGGGCATATGAAAGCTGCGTTGAAAGCCGTGCGTGGAGAAGCTGCCGCCGAGGGTCGCGGTGAGACTGCCGCCGAAGACAGTGCGCCTCAGCCGCAACAAAACAGCAATTCCAAGTAATTCCGCGGTTCGCCGGAACCTCAGAACCGTAGTGCGTGTTTATGGCTCCGAGGGGCGCTGCATCGCCCTTTTAATCAGGAGCGCCGAACTGGGAAACCGGTTCGGCGCTCCGTTGGTTTGGGCCGGACCGCTCGCCCTCGGCCAAAAGAATGGAAGGACCGCAACTTTTTGCGGAACCATTCATCCGGAGGTGGATTGTCGTTGCATGACAGCGTGAATAACGCTGCCATGCTCCTGAAAGGGAGCGAGCCGACGAGCAGGCCTTTTGGCAGGCTCGCCGGCTTTTTCTTTCGGCCTATTCGTTGGCCATGTCCAACCAGAGGGTCATGATCAAAAAAAAGGCTGGCATAGAGCCAGCCTTTCTCGTTTTGCGCGCTCGTTACGGGGTTGGTGGCGCGGGGGTCGGGGTCGGCGCCTTGGTCGGCGCGTCCGACGGCGTTTGAATGGCGGGCCGGTCGGCGGGCGCGTTGGTGACGTTTGTGGTGTTGCTAAACGAGCCCAGCAGCGACAGGACCAGAAGAGCGGCTACGGCGATGCCGAGAACCATGGGCCAGCTGAAGCTTGAGCGCGTGTCGATAGCATTCGGATCGCGATAAGGGTCAACGCGGTCACGGCGATCCTGGTTGGTATCCGGATAGGCCATTTTGTCCTCCTTGTCGGCTTCCTTGGAGTAGAAACGGCTAGGGATGAGGTCAGTTCCCCAAAATATCAGTTGCCACCGGAAACAGGGCTAAGCGCTGCGCGTATCCGCGGGAAACAACAGGATTTCCAGGGTAAACAGGACCGTCGGCGAACTCCGTGTCAACTCATGTCCAAGACCGCCTGGCGCAGATAATCGCTCAGGATCGTCGTGGCGCCGACGACCTCGTGCATGCCGCATTCGGACGTCTTGAGCACGCCGACCGACAGGCATTCGCGATCCGCCGGAATGACGACATACGAGACTGCGTGAAGTTCTCCTGCTTCGGCGCGCGCCAGAAGGTCTCGCAAGCCTTCCACCATGCGCACACGCTCTTCCTGCGTTTTGGCCTTGTTCAGATCTTCAAGTCGAATGAGGTCGCCCATGGCCGTCCTCTCTGTTTTCGTGACGTCTCCCGGATTCAAGGAATGAACCGGCTCCGAGGTTCCAATACCGCATGCAATGCCGCGCTGCGGTATCGTCGCGTCGCTGGGAACACACTTCGTTGAGAACACCTTCATAGGGAACATGATCGATTGCTGGCACGCCTTTGGCGACCCGACATCGTGTTGCCGCGGTCCGGCTGGATGAGAGCCGCATGACGCAGAGACTTTCATTGCAGGATCTGATGCGCCGGCATGTCCGCGATGGGCGCCCCGTCGATGCCGTGACGGAGGCGGCCCTCCGCGCCGATGACAGGCCCAGCGCGAGGCAGCTGCTGGCAGCCATCGATCGCCGTCGCGCGCTCAATCGCGCCGAGGGCCAGCGCTTGCGGCACATGCTGAGGTACGAACGCGACCTCTGGTCGAAAGGCGTGGTGCATGTCGCGGGCGTGGACGAGGCGGGCATGAGCCCGCTTGCCGGACCGGTCGCGGCCGCAGCGGTCATCTTCGCGCCGGGGACTAAAATCGCGGGCGTGGACGATTCCAAAAAGCTCAGCGCGGAGATGCGCGACCGGCTGGCGGCCGAGATCAAGACGCAGGCCGTTGCCTGGTCCGTCGGTTTCGCCGAGGTCGCGGAAATCGATACCATCAATATCTACTGGGCCGGGCTGCTCGCCATGCGCCGCGCCGTGGAGGGGCTCTCGTGCACGCCCGGCCACGTTCTGACCGACGCGCGCCGCATCAAGGACCTGCCCCTTCCCCAGCAGCCCATCGTCAAGGGCGACAGCAAGAGCCTCACCATCGCGGCGGCATCGATCCTCGCCAAGACGGCCCGGGATGCCGTGATGCGGGATCTCGACAGGCAACATCCGGACTATGGATTTGCGCAACACAAGGGTTATCCGGTCCGGGCGCACGTTACGGCCTTGCGGACGTTCGGCGCCTGCGCGGCCCACCGCCGGTCCTTCGCGCCAGTCCGGGAGGCGCTCGGTCTGCCGCCGCTGCCGCCATGGCCGGACCAGCAGCCGAGCGAAGGCTGAGGACAGCCCCGGCGCATCCCTGACAGGCTACGTTCATGCAATCGTTGCGAGAATAAGGCCGACGGGCGCCCTGTCCGGGGTGAAATTCGCGCCATTTTTCCCGTTTGTCAGGTTGCTTTCAGCTTCGCGCCGGATGGTGCCACTCGGGCGACGGGGACCGAGGGGAAACCATTCATGTACGCCGCAATCGTTCTTCCCGCGTTCAACGAGGAAGACAGCATCGGACCTTTGCTTCGCGAGATCCGCGAGACGATCAAGGGCCTTCCGGTGCGCGAGGTCGTTCTCGTCGACGACGGCAGCTCGGATTCAACGGCCGCCAACGCCATCGCTGCATGGGGCGACGATCCGTCGTTGCGCATCATCCGCCACGGCCGCCGTCAGGGCCAGAGCCGAGCGCTGCTGACCGGCATCCGCGCGGCTTCCCAGGATTTGATCGTAACGCTCGACGCCGATGGGCAGAACGATCCGGCCGACATTGCCACGCTGATTTCCAGCTACGCCGCCCGCCAGCATCGGACCTCGCGCATGATCGTCGCCGGGCAGCGGATGCGGCGGCAGGATACGCTCGTGAAGCGCGTCTCCTCGCGCATCGCCAATCGCATCCGTGCCAGCCTGCTCGACGACAATGTGCGCGACACCGGCTGCAGCCTGAAGTTGTTCCGCCGCCAGGACTTTCTCGACCTGCCGTTCTTCGATCACATCCATCGCTTCATTCCCACCATGATGAAGGCATCAGGTGTCGCCGTGGTGCTGGTCGATGTGGGACACCGGCCGCGAAAGGCGGGCACATCCAAGTACGGCTTCTGGGATCGCCTGTGGGTGGGCATCTATGACCTCGTCGGTGTGCGCTGGCTGCTGAAACGCCAGATTGCCAATGTCGAGCTGGAGACTGTGCAATGAACGCTCATTCCTTCGCCTCTTCGGAAACGATTTGGCTTTGCATCGGCTTACTCGGGCAGGCGCTGTTTTCGGCCCGCTTCTTCGTGCAATGGCTTGCATCCGAGCGGCAGCGGCAATCCGTCGTGCCGACGGCCTTCTGGTACTTCAGCCTGGCGGGAGGCGTCGTACTTCTGAGCTACGCGATGTGGCGCGCCGACCCGATCTTCATCATCGGGCAAGCCACGGGCCTGCTGATCTACGGCCGCAATCTCTATTTCGTCAGCAATGCCGCGCGCCCGGACGCTGGCGTGCAGGACGCCGCCGCGCAGGCCGCGGGTTGATCGCTTGAACGTCAAAGACCAGACGATCGAGCACGCCGGGCTCATCGCGCTCGTCGTGCTGACGGGGCTGCTCGTCGCCGTCTTGACGACATGGCCCGCGTTGCCGGTCGACGAGACGCGCTACCTGACGGTCGCCTGGGAAATGCGATCCTCCGGCAGCTGGGCCCTGCCCACGCTCAACTTCGAACCCTACTCGCACAAGCCGCCGCTGCTGTTCTGGCTCATCAATGCAAGCTGGTCGCTGTTCGGCCTTGCGGTTTGGCCCGCGCGCCTCGTCGGCGCGGCCGCCATGGGCGCGACCCTGCTGCTGACCCATCTGCTCGACCGCCGGCTTGCGCCGGATCCCTCCCGGGGTCCTGCCGCGAGCGCGCTCATGCTCGCCGGCCTGCCGGTGTTCATCATCCTCGGCTTCTCGATCATGTTCGACATGCTGCTCACGGCAACGGTGGTCGGCGCGCAGTTGGCCCTCTGGCAGGCCGGCCGGCATGGCCGACGGCGGGCGTTCCTCGGCTACGGGATTTGCACCGGTCTCGGCCTGCTCGCGAAAGGGCCGATCGTCCTACTCTTCACGCTGCCGGCGGCGCTGCTCGGCTCGTCGTGGATCGATGGCGCACAAAGGCGCGGATGGCATACGCGTATCGGAGCGTCCCTCGCCCTCGCCGCCGCCATCGGGCTCGCCTGGGCCCTCCGCGCCGCCTACCTGGGCGGGCCCGACTATGCGGAGATGCTGTTCTGGAAACAGTCCGCCGGGCGCATCGCGTCGTCGTTCGCGCACGCGCGTCCGTTCTGGTTCTACGGACCGATCGTGCTCTTGTTCCTCGCGCCGCTGCTGGCGTGGCGTCCCGCTTGGACCGGCGTACGCAAAATCCTCACTGGCCCCAACGAAGCTCGCACCTTCCTGCTCTGCTGGATCGTCCCGGCGCTTTTGGGCTTGAGCGCCATCAGCGGCAAGCAGCTTCATTACCTGCTGCCGATCGTACCCGCGATGGCCTTGCTCATCTCGCTCGGCTTGAGGACTGTCCAGGGGCGTGTCCGTGACATGCTCCCCGTGTTGCTGTTCGCGGGCGCGCTCGTCGTTGGCGTGATCGTCCTCGCGCTGGATGGCGCGCGCCTGCTGCCGAGCAATTCTGTCGCGAGGTCCGCTCTGCCGGCGCAAAGCTTGCCGCTCTTGATCGCAATGGGCCTGCTCGCGCTCGGCGCGCTCTGGGCGTTCGCGGGCACGGCGCGCCGCGCGCTCATCGGCGTCGCCATCGCCAACCTCGTCTTCGTGCTCGGCGTTGCCGTACAAAGCCGCGACACGGTGACAAACCTTTTCGATCTCCAGCCCGTCGCCGACGCCCTCTCCCAGAGGCGCAATGGGCCAATCGCCATGACGCAAAAATCACGCGGCGAGTTTGGATTCCTGGCGCGCCTGACGCAACCGGTCGAGCATGTGCCCCTGGAGGATCTGAGCGGCTGGCTGGCGGCAAACCCGTCCGGCATCGCGATTGTGCCTTCGCGGCTTGGCAGCCGGACGTCCGCTCCACTGCAGAACCCGATTATCTACAGCAGAAGCTACCGGATGAAGGAAGTGATGACCCTCGTCACCGGCTCTCGGGGGTGAGGCGTGCGCGGCGCTCCCGGCGGCTCCCGGCGGAACATTTCCGAGGCAGCCGAAGTTTCCATTCCGCATCATCCTTCCCAACGCGCGGTGCCATATGGTGGCCGAAACTTCATCGTCCGCTTCGACGTCACAGCCCGCCTCAGGCTGGTCTCGCGCGATAAACCACGCGTTTTCCCGGATGGCCGGATGGGCGGCCGACGCGATGGGGTCAGCCAGCGCCTTCGTGATCGCGACTGCCGGATGCATCGTGTGGGCCGTCTCAGGTCCCATTTTCAACTACTCCGACACCTGGCAGCTCGTCATCAACACGCTCACGACCGTGCTGACGTTTCTCGCCGTCTTTTTGATCCAGCATACGCAGAACAAAGACGGGCGCGCGTTGCAGCTCAAATTGGACGAGCTCATCAGCTCGACACAGGCCGCGCGAAATCGCCTGATCGACCTGGAGCACTGCACCGACGAGGAGTTGCAGGAGCTTCAGGAGGAGTTCAAAAAGCGCCGGCTTCAGCCGCCTAAAGCAGACGCGGACTGAACTCGATCCCGCGCGCACACTTCGCGCACTGATCCCGCGCCTGGCCGGACATGTTCGATGCGAGCGGCTTCGATGCGAGCGGTCCGGCCACCAATCATTTTTCCGATCGGATGGCCGGACTTTGATCGCGATCAAACGTGCGACGAAACGGCTAGGCGAGGATGTGGACTGCGATGGCCGCTGGGACGCGTCGACCCGAAGGGCCACTGCCGAGGGCGATCACCGGCATCAACGCTATTGAGCCGGGAGTTTCGTCGTCATCATCGGGGAAGCCACGCCGTTGACATGGTAGCTGTGGCACAGCACGCAGTCCTGGCGCGACTTGCCGCTTGCGTGACAGGTCTGGCAGACATCTTTTTTCACGGCGCCGAAATCGGACGCGAACATCTGCGGATTGCCTTGCTCGTAGCTCTTCAGATACGGGCGGCCCTTTTCGAGGCTATGGCAGGCCAGGCACCCGCGATCCCCGGTGACGGCGAAGTGCGGCTCGTGAATGAAATTCGTAAAGCGTCCCTTCTTGCTCTCCAACGACGCTGGCGAGAAGTTGACGATGCGCCCCTTGCCCTGAAGATCGTCAACGCTGTGGCATTTCGTGCAGGCTCCCTGAGCGTCCTTGCCCGTGAGAGCATCGAAGACCGCCGCCGCCGGGCTCTTGTCGCCTTTCGGCCCCTCTTTGGGCGCTTGGGGTCCCGTTAGAAAGAGCCACGAGAAGATGAATTTGTCCTTGTGGCCCGTGGGCCGGTAGTAGATCGCGTAGTCCTGCCGATACCAACCGCCGTACTCGGCCCAGCTCTCCGGATCTATATCGCTATCGATGCTGATCACGGCAGCAGCCTCCTTCCGCGGCTCGGCCGTTGCCGCGCCAGTGTTCGCCTTAGTGGCGTCAGGATCATTCCCATCAGCCTTGGCGGCTGCAGCGGGGCCTCCACCGGATTTTGGATTTGTTGCGTCCTTGCTGCCGGACCCTCCTGCAGGCTGCGATGCCGTGTCGGCGCTCTTCGTTCCTGAGGGAATCCCGCGGAGCTCATCCGGCGTGGGGAAGAGAAGATCGTCACTTTGATCCGCAGGATCGCTTGCAGGCTGTCCGCCGGCCGTGGCCGCATCCTGACCGCCCTCCGCCTTGCCTTTTGCGGGGCCGCTTGCTTTCGCCGCATCGTCAGGCGGGGCTATCGCTTCATTCTTGCGATCCGGCTTGGCATCGCCTGCATCCGGCTTTCCGGTCTTCTTTTCAGGCGGCTCATCTTCGTCGGTATCTTTGTTGCGAGCGGCGTCGATCGAGCGCGGTGTGCCGCTCGGCAACAACCTGCGTCCTGGGATCGCCTCGCTGCTGTCTTCGGCGACGCGCGTGTCGTCTCGGCTGGGTCTTCGGTGGGACCCGCTTGGGTGCGCACCAAACAACTCTTCTGGTGAAGCTATCCCGGCCAGTTTCGTTTCAGTCGTCACCGTGCTCCAGCCGTCCTTCTCGGCGCTCTCTTCCGGACGACTGGCCATTTCGGCCGCGAGATTTGGCAGCCATTGCTGTTGCGCGCTGACGACCACATCGCGCGGAATGCTTGCGGTCAGGTCGGCCACGAGGTTCGCACTCAGCTTCGCCCCGCCGCCGATATTGAGGTTGCCCAGAACGTCGGACGCTTTTCCCTTGATCAGGGCATGGAACAGCCGCTTGGTTTTCCAGACCAGCGCCGTCACCGCCTTGATCTGAACGTCGCTCGCAGTGCTCAGATCCTGCAGGTTGAGGCCGTCCACGATCTTGATCAGTTCACGGCCCCGGTCATCCTTGCCGATCATCGCCTTCATGAAGGGTGTGAGCTCGGCCTCTGACGCTTCCGGCCATTCGCCGATCGCGGCCTTCTTCTGTTTCAGCGTCGGCACATCGAGGCCAGGCACGGACAGGAACGCAACGCCCTTCGGACCGCTGGCCCGCTCCGTACCAATGATCTGGTTGAGATGGCAGCCCGCGCAGGTCTGCTCGAACGGCGCGACGGCCATGACCCTCTTATTCTCGCGGCTGTTGTGGCAGGTCGAGCAGGTTTCGGGAATTTTCCTTGCCGGATCCTTCTTCGCCACTTCCGGATAATGCTTTCCGAAATGGCCGGCGTGATCGTAAACGATCCGCGTGCGCCGCTTGAACGGGTAGGTCTCGAATTTCGGATGATCGCTGTCGAAGCTGTCGAACTTCACCATATGGCAGGAGCGGCATTGCTCGTTGGAGATCTTGCTCAGATTGAAATTTACGCCCTGATGCTCCTGGTGGCAGGTCGCGCAAGCCAGACCACCGGCGGCGACATCGTGGGCCGGGAAGGCAATGTCCTGCGCCCGGGCCGAACGCGGCGCAGGCGTTTGCGCGGCGACTTTCGTCAGCCGCGCGGTGCTCTGCTTGAGCGCTTCGGCCGACGCGCCATGTGCGTTGAAGGCCGTGTCGGGCATTTTGTGGCAGGTGAGGCAGGCCTTGCTGTCGGCTGCCGGATCGCCGGCGACGAGCCCGTGAACCCAGCTCAATTTGCCGCTGCCGCTCTTGGTATGGCAGGCGCTGCATTTTTCGATGGCGCCGTGAGCGCTCGTCAGCGGGCCCGGCATCAGGACCTCCATGCCCTTCGTAAGAAAGAGGCCCGCACCTAGAAACGCGATGGTTACAAGCGCCAATAGAACGGCCGCACGGTCCCGCCGTGAGCCGGTGGCGCTCTGGCCATCGGGACGAGCGGATCTGGGCCACACCGATCGCCACATCACCAGGACCCCGAGGAAAAGGCGTAGACGACCAGCACATGCATCACCGCCAGCACGATCAACGCATAGGTGACGGGCACGTGCACGAAAAGCCAACCCCTGGTGAGCGCGAGATAGACACGCGCGAAATCGAGGCGATCCTTTTCAATCGTAACGGTCCTGATCGCGGCGAGCTTCTCCTGGTTCTCCTGGCCGACGTAGCGGGACAGGCTGTCGATTTCGTCGGTCAGCCGCTTGAGAGGGCGCTGCGAACCGATGAGGTGGGCGGTGACATTGCGCGGGCCATCGAAGAAATCACGCAGGTGGTTGTTGTAGAGATCCGTGATCCAGGCGTCATGCGGCAGACCCGGCAGGGCCGGTAATCCTGGCAAGGCAATCTGCGCGGCGGTAGGTCCGGCTTCGGTGACGGCGGCGTGGACAGCGCGCGCCAGCTCGGCGCGAAGGACCGGAATACGATCAAAGGTGACGCCCTCGTCGATCAGGCGCTTCGTCTTGAGCGACCAGGCGAGATAGGTGCCGAATATGCCGCTGAGCGTTACCAGCACGAAGCCCGTCCACAGCGCCCATTCGAAGCCGGTATCCGGAAACGAGAAATCCGAATGCGAGATGAAGACGGCGATCAGCAGAAACCCGAAGAAAATGTGGGTTTTCCGCCAGCGCATCGCGGATTTTGGCGAGAGCCGCGCCGTCTTGGTTGCTATGTGGAAATAGATCTGCACGGCCATGCCGCCGGCCAGCACCCAGCCGTCGAAGTAGCGCGGATCGCGAAGCGCGGTGCCATAGATCCAGACCAGCCAGAACAAGCCGCCGGACAGGGCCGCGATCGAAAGAGCCTGTACGATCTGGCTCGTGGGATATCTCGCCGAGCGCCTCCCGATTATCTCATGTGCCACGGCAGTCCCCAAGCTTTTCGTATCGCGGCCGTTCTGCCCAAAGCATCGTCACGCTCGTTTCGTCGTCGCAAGCTGCCCGCATCAATTGGGCGGCTTTCTCGCCACGCCCTTGTATTTGTCCGGTCCGGGAATCATGCTGTCGAGCGCGGCCAGCGCGGTGCCGTCGTATTTCTCGGTGATGAGGATGAGCTGTTGGGAGACGCCGTCGGCCGCAGCGGTGAGACGGCGCTCATTGTTCAGCTTCAGGCCGGCGGCATGGCCAAATTTGACGATTTCCGCGATTTCCGGAACGCCCGGTGCGGCCTTCGCCACCTCGGCCAGCTGCTTGCGCGCTTTATCGGCGCGCTTGGCCATCTCGAACGCATAGGCCTTTCTCGCCGTCGCCTTGCCGATGCCGCGCAATGCGGTCTCGAGTTCCACGCCGAGGCCGACGAGATAAAGCATCCGCGCGCGCGCCGCGCTGGCCGCCACGTTTTCCCTGCCCTTCGAATGCCAGGTGTTGTGCCGCACCTCGCCTTGCGACCAGGACACAAGCTCAAAGGCGCTGCCCGCCTTGTGGCCGCCCTTGTTCACAAGCTCCTCTTGCGGCACGACGTGGCAGCCGTAGCAATTCTTGGCAAGCTGGTAGACCGAGCGCGGCCTGATCATCCCTTTGGAGTCGGCGAGCTTCCAACGCTCCTTCGCCTCGGCCTTGCTCTCGAACAGGATGGTCTTGCCGCTGAAGCCGCTGTGGACCTTGATCCAATCCTGCCCGGCGCTGTGACAGGATTCGCAGGAGATGCCCGCGATCGGCTCTTCCCGATTGTTCTTCTGCTGCAGCGTGAAATGGCAGCTCGCGCACAAGCTGTCGTACTTGATGCGCCGTACTCCCATTTTGTCGGCAATTTCGTTCGCCTTGGTGTCGCGCGGCATGTCACGGAACGTCTTGAAATGGTGCGAGCCCTTCCACGCCTCGACCTCCTGCTTGTGACATTCGGCGCAGGCATTCGGGCCGACGGTCTTGGCGGACTCGGACTCGGACGCGATCGCGCCGACCGTGGCACAGCCGAAGATCAAGAACACTCCGATGAGATAAAGCGCGGAAGTGCCGAGGGCGGGCTCTGGACCGATCCCGTTTGACCGAAGGCTATGTGATCCCGGATTGAGAATGACGTCTCATCCTTCCCTGGCATCAGCCGCTCGATACGCTTGCATCGTCGGCTCGCGGCGCTCGTGGGAGGAACTGAGCGAGGGCTGGCTCGACTGACGGCGGGAGGGCTCAACGAGCCATCCCATAGCGCGCGTCAGCACGCCATCCTCGACCGGATCGCCGGTCGTCGGCAGGAACGGATCCGCATAACAGACCGCGCCGGAGCGCGCCGCGATCGCCTTGACCTGCTCGACCATGCCTGGCGCCCCGCAGGCATACAGCACATCGGTCGGCAGCAAGAGCGGCAGATAGTCGGTCGGCCGTCCCGGCATCACCGCGGTGGTCACGTTCTGAGGCGTGCTGCAGACAGGCACGACGAGGACATTGGGGTAGCGGGCCAGCCGGGCCAGCGCCTCGCCCATATAGAGTGCCTCGATGAAGCGGCCGCCGACGACGATCATGATCCTCCGCTCCGGATACTCGCGCAGCGCGGCGACCGCGATCGACCAGATCGGCGCAAAGCCGGTGTTGGTGGCGACGAGAACGAGGCGGCCGTCCAGTTCGGGCCGGAAATGCGCCGAGCCATACGGCCCGGCTAGAGTCACCTGATGACCCAGCCTAATGCGTTTGCCGAGCGAGGACGTGACACGCCCATTCGGCATGCGCCGCACATGAAACCAAACCGAGGCGCTGCCCGGATCGCCGCGTAACGCGTGGGTCATGCTGAAGGGCCGGCTGGGATATCCCTTGAAACGCACCTGCGCGTATTGTCCGGCATGATAGGGCAGCGCACGGTCCGTGCTGACGCCGACCTCCGTCACCTCGGCCGACAGGGGAACCAACGAGCTGACCACGCCATCAACGGCGCGGAGACCGGACGATTGCTTCTTCTCGATCACCGCGTCGCCGGCGATCCGGCACTGACAGGCGTGAACGATACCGGGCTCCGCACCCTCTCCTCCCTGCACGTCACCAGCGACCAACCGCACGCAACAGGTGCCGCAGTGCCCGGCGCGGCAGTCATGGGGAAGATCGATGCCATTGCGTAGCGCGGCGTCCAGCAGCAGCTCGCCTCGGCGCGCCGGGAACGCTTGGCCGTTGATCGTAACTTTGTAACTGATTGCCATTGCTTTTTCCGAACGACTTTCGTTGAGCTAACCGCACAAGTGCTCTTACGAAGACAATCAGGCAAAAAATGTGGAGCACGCCGACAAGGGCATGGCCAAAGCCGCGACGTTTATGCTTGTTAAATGCGCGCCGCCCGACAATCGAAAATCTGATTTATTCCGTCGGACCCAAAAATGTCACGATTGAAGCAGCCGTTTTCCAATAAAATGAGCGCATTGACGCGTTCTGCTCAATGCGTTCCATTCGAAATAGCAAGCTCTTTCATTTGATTACCAAACCGGCGTCTGCGGACTTTCGTAACACCTACGAACTTGTTCTCATTTATCGTCATTGATTTTTTGCCGCCATGTGACGGCCCGTTTTGAGCGCTATTTGTCGTTCAGCTCTCCTGGGCAGCAATCAAGTGCCCTCCTCGCGCAATCCGTACATTTCGGGGTATCGCCCCGAACCTGGTCACATGGTGAGGCGATGACACGTACTTCCTATCTTTTCAGGTATTCCTGTGCGTTAGCGAGCGCACTGCTGACTTGCGCAGCAGGCGCTGCGCCGGTCTCTTCAGCCGCAAGCGGCGATCCTGCGGGGGCCCATGCCGTGCGCCATCCGCGTGGCTTGCAGGTGGCCGAGAACAAAGCCGATGCAAATGCCGCACTCGACGCTTTGATCAAGGCGGACGAGGCCAAGAGAGCCAAGGCAAAGAAGGCTGGCGAAAAGGCTGGGACTGCGCAACCCAATGCCTCTGCGCAGGACGGCGCCAGCAAGGCGCCTGCGGGAGTGCACGCGGACAGTAGCGGACAGATGTTCCTCATGGGGGCGGCCGCAGAGGCCTCGAAGGGCAAAGAGGCCCCGATCCCGGCGGTCGACGAGGAAACGCTCTCCCTCTATCCCACCGCGGCGCAATGCGGCGAATGCCACAAGCAGATCTATGACGAGTGGTCCTCGTCGCAGCACGCCTATGCGTCGATCTCGCCTATGTTTCACAAGTTCGAGCAGAAGTTCCAGGACCTCACCCAGGGCACGGTCGGCACGTTCTGCGTGCGTTGCCACCAGCAGGTCGGCACCCAACTCGGAGAAAGCCGTGAAACGCCGCTCTGGGCGCGCAGCCCGATCTCACGCGAAGGCGTAACCTGCATCACCTGCCATCGCGTCAGCGAACACTACGGCAAGGTCAACGGCGAGCGCCGGGTCGTGCCAGGCAAGATCTACGAGCCGGTCTACGGCAGCGGCGAAAAGAGCGTGATCAAGGACGTTCTCGCCAACAAGGACACCTACTCGGTCAAAACCAGCACCGACGGGCGCGGCAACGACATTCACAAAGGCATGATCACGAACGACCAGATCACCAAGTCCGAGTTCTGCGTCAGTTGCCATCAGGTTGCGGTCAACCTCGGCATCAAGCTGGAGATCGTCTGGGACCAGTATCGCGACAGCCCGGCGCGCAAGGCCAACGTGACCTGCCAGGATTGCCATATGGGCAAGGTGCCCGGAAAACCCGAGGGCTATGCGACCGCGCCGTCAGCCGTGGTCGGGGGCAAGGATGTCAATCCCGGACGCAAGCACGCCAATCATCGTTTCATGGGCCCGGGATATTCGATCGCCCACCCCGGCATCTTCCCGCACAACACGAAGGCCCAGGCCTACAGCATCCAGGACTGGTTGCAGTTCGACTGGCGCGCGGGCTGGGGCACGACCGCGTTCGAAGACAAGGTCGCGGACAAAAAACTCAAAGTCGATTTTCCGAAACGGTGGGCCGATGCGCTCGACCGCGAGGACGCCCGGCAGATCATCGACGAGAACCTCAAAAAACTCGACGAGCGGGACGAACTCCGCAAACAGGTCATGGAGAACAGCAGCCACATCGACGGTCCCCACATCCAGGGCACGCCTGCGGTCGGATCTGATCTGACGTTCTCCTACAAGATCAAGAACACGAACACGGGACACAACCTGCCGTCGGGCTCATTGGGCGCGCAGCCGCAGCTTTGGGTGAACGTCGCCCTGGTCGATCCCGACGGCCAGAACGTCTGGGAGTCGGGCTACATCGACAGCAACGGCGACATCGCCGACCTGCATAGCCTCGACGTCGCGGCCGGCCGCATCAAGACGGACCAGCAGCTCGTGCACTTCCAGACCAAGTTCCTGACCACGAACGTCAAGGGCACGGAGCGGGAGATGTACCTGCCGGTGAATTTCGACGTCGATCCGCTGCCGCATCTGCGTCCACCGCAGATCCCGACGACAGTTCTCAATCATCCGCCGCTGGTGCGCATGGAAAACCGGTCGCTGGCACCGCTGGGCGAGAAGCAAGCCAAGTACGTCGTGCCCGGCAATCTGATCACCAAGCCCGGCAAGTACAGCCTCGCCTTTCGCATGCGGAGCCGCGCCGAGCCGATCTATTTCATGCGTTTCGTCGGTTCGACCAAGGAGATGGAGCAGAGCATGAACGAGCGGATCATGAACTTCCACGCCTTCGCGGTGGATGTCGACGTGAAGCAGTAGCCGGAACGCTCAAGTGAATCGCGCGGGGCGCCTGCGAGGGGAAAAATACGCGGGCGCCCATCGTCCCCACCACCAATGCCCAACACGACGACCTGGGGGTCACCTGTATGATGTGTCATGCGTATCGTGCCAGGACAAGCACAGCCACACTTGCGCTGGTCGCAAGTGGCTACCTTGCGATGTCCGGCACGGCTGCAAAACCCGCGGCAAGCGATAGTAACAGCGACGCTGTCGACGACGGCTGGTCGGTTCAAATTTGGCCCGGCGCGTCCCGGGTCGCGTCCCTCGACGACAAACCCGCGGTGCCCAAGGCCGACGCGGCGCCGGAACCGAATCCCGAAAAGAAACCGGAAAAGAAGCCCGAGAAGAAGACGACCGGAACCAAAGCTGCGGCGGCACCCAAACCCAGCAAGGTGGCCGCCAATGACGATCTTTTCCGATCCGATCCGCTGTACGACGGAAACTACAATGCCGACGGACAGGTCGACATCTATGGCGCGAAGACCGCTGTAGAGCCGCCACGCCCGCCGGTCGAGATCGGCCGCCAGCAGTACACCTCCGGCGCGTACGATGAGAGCAGCACCTTCCTCGGCGAGAAGAACCCGCTGCTGCCGGGCCTCGCCGTCTATGGCGACTGGCGAACGGCCGTCGCCTCCAATAACAACAACGGCAAGAATGTCTCGCAGATCGCGACCCGGCTGAACCTCGACGTCGATCTCAAGATCACCGGCACGGAACGCATTCATGCGTTCTTCACGCCGCTTCAGAAGGCCAACAAGGAATTCACCCGCTTCGAATTCGGCAGCGGCGATGGGAATGGACAGTTCAACGACGAGCTCGACCTCAACCCGCAGATCCTCTTCTTCGAGGGTGACGCCGGTTCTCTCTATTCCGGCTTCTCCGGCCAGGATGCCAGTTTCGACCTGCCGTTCACCGTCGGTCTCTATCCGTTGTTCCTGCAGAACGGCATCTGGGCGAACGACGCGATCCTCGGCGGCGCGGTGAGCCTTCCCGCGAAGAACTCAGCGGCGCTCGGCCTGGCCAACTTCGACATCACGTTCTTCGCCGCCTTCGACAACGTCGACAACGCGGGCATCATCGGCGCGGACAAGGGCGACAACCACTTGGCCAACCTCTATGGCGTCACCGCCTTCATCGATGCCTTCGACGGGTATATCGAAACGGGTTACGGCGTGATTGATGGCCGCGACGAACAGGACGGCCTGCTGACGCACTTCCTGACCGCCGCTTACACCCACCGCTACTTCAACACTGTTTCGAACTCGACGCGCGTGTTCGCGAACTTCGGCTCGGATCCGGAGGGAAACAGCGACGGCCTCGCCATCATCTCCGAAAACAGCCTGGTGACGGGATTGCCGAGCACGCTGCTCCCCTACGCCAACTTCTTCGTCGGCGTCGGCAATCCGCAACCCCTGGTCGATGGCAACGGCGCCGGCATCCTGAAGAACGTCGGCATCAACTTCGAGACCGACGCGCTCACCGGTTATCCGAAACTCGACGACAGCGGCTCCAACGCTTTCGGCGGCGCGGTCGGGTTGCAGTATCTCTTCAACCTCGACCAGCAGCTCGTGTTCGAGGTGGCGATGGTGCAGCCGTTCGAGGATGACGGCATCGGCGCCAAGGACGCGCAGTATGGCTTCGGCGTTCGCTATCAGGTGCCGATCGATCGGGCTTGGCTGTTCCGCGCCGATGCGACCTATCAAATTCTCGACGGCGGCGACGAAGACAACTTCGGCTTGCGCGCCGAAGTCCGCAGGAAGTTCTGAGCGATGAGCCACACGAGGTATCTCATGAGCACCCAGAATCTGTTCGCACCAATCCTGATGGCCTGCGTGCTGGTGGCCGGGTTCTTCGGCATTGCTGCCGTGGCCTCCGCCACTTCGGCGGGAAAGTCCGTTCTGAAGGCGCAGGACGGCGCCAGGACCTATCAGCTCGAAAGCACGCGGCGGGGACGTGGCCCGCGGATCCCGCTGCCGATCGGTCCGAGCTATGTCTACTACGACTATCCCTACTATTATAGCCGCGGCTACTACCCGAGGCACATCGGCGGCTATGTCTATTACCCTGCTTACAGCCGCGGTCGGGACCTGCGATACGGCGACCGATGCGCCAGTGGGCGAAGGGTTTGCGTCACTAAGGCGGGCTATCATCGAGGCCGTGCATCGCCCCGTCGTTTGAGGGGAGTTCGCAGATGACGCTAAAGCTTTTCGGTTGGCTTCTGATCGCCTCATCAATCGTGCCGCTTGCGGTGCTCATCCATCAGACGCGACCGTGGGTGTCGTGGAGGAAGCGGAGCGGCGGTGACACCTACAAGGTCAGTTTCGCGAAGGTTGGAACGCTGCTTGGGCGCCTGAAACGCAACGACGGCACCGCCGGGACGTTGAAGGTTGCCGCCGCGGCCTTTCTCGTTGTTGCCGGCATTGGGGTGGCGCGATCCTATCTGGGGCAGCCTCCCGAGGTGACCGCATCCGAGGGCGCGGCCGCGGATCCGCTGTCGCCCGCCGATGAGCCGGATGGCGACCTTGCGCAGCTCGCGAGCTACGCGCGTTCCATCGACGGCGAGGAGCCGGAGCCTGCGTCGGAGACCGCGGACGGCAAACTGCTGCCCGATGTCAACACGATGATCGAGCGGCTGGCCTCCCGGCTCGCGTCGGCTCCGGACGACATCCAAGGCTGGCGGATGCTCGGCTGGTCCTACGTCAACACCGGGCGCTATGACGACGCAACGCGCGCCTATGCGAAGGCGGTCGCGCTCGATCCGAATTCGCCCGAGATCGCGCGCCTCTACGAAGAGGCCAAGGCGAAGGCTTCCGGAGGCGACCCTTCGCAGGCGGCCACGCCTTTGCAAACCGGGTCCGTCGCCGTCGGCGCGGCGGGTGATGCCCCGCACGGCAACGCAATCGCCAATCCCGAAACCAAGTCCGAAGCGGCGCCTCCGCACGAGACCGACGCTGCGATCCGATCGATGGTCGACGGACTGGCGGATCGCCTGGAGCGGTCTCCGCGTGACGTCGAGGGCTGGACCCGCCTCATGCGCTCTCGCGTCGTGCTGGGCGAGAAAGAAATCGCTGCGACTGCGTTCCGCAAGGCGCTCGAGGTGTTCAAGGACGACTCGGCGGCGTCGAGCCAGATTGCCGCCATGGCCATCGAGCTCGGCCTGAAATCCGAATAGCTGCCCTCAATTCTTCCGCAACGGCGCGTAGGAGTTCCACATGACTTTTGACCACGTGCTCCAGCAGCGGCTTGAGGCCCTCCATCGAGAAGGACGATACCGCGTTTTCGCAGATCTGAAGCGCCGCTGCGGGGCCTTTCCAGCGGCAGATCATTACGGGGCGAGAGCGTCGCGCGAGGTGACAGTGTGGTGCTCCAACGATTACCTCGGCATGGGGCAGCACCCGAAGGTCATCGCCGCCATGCACGAGGCAATCGACGCCGCGGGCGCGGGCTCCGGCGGCACGCGCAACATCTCCGGAACGACCCACTATCACGTCGAACTCGAAAGCGAGCTTGCGGACCTGCACGGCAAGGACGCCGCGCTCCTGTTCACCTCGGCTTACACGGCCAACGACGCCACGCTGTCGACGCTCGCCAAGCTCGTTCCCGGCACGGTCATCTTTTCGGACGAGAAAAACCACGCGTCGATGATAGAGGGCATTCGTCATGGGCCATGCGACAAGCAGATCTTCCGGCACAACGACGCCGCCGACCTCGAGGCGAAACTCAAGAGATATCCGAAGGGCACACCCAAGATCATCGCCTTCGAGAGCGTCTACTCCATGGACGGTCACATCGCGCCGATCGCGACGATCTGCGACCTCGCGGACAAGTACGGCGCGCTGACCTACCTCGACGAGGTGCACGCCGTCGGCCTGTACGGTGCGCGCGGCGGGGGCATTGCCGAGCGAGACGGCGTCATGCATCGGGTCGACATCATCAACGGCACGCTCGCCAAGGGCTTCGGCGTCATGGGCGGCTATATTGCCGGGTCCCGCACGCTTTGCGATGCGATCCGCTCGTTTGCCTCGGGGTTCATCTTCACGACTTCGCTCTCGCCCGCGATCGTGGCCGGCGCCTTGGCGTCCGTCCGCCATTTGAAGTCGAGCACAGTCGAGCGGGCGCGCCACCAGGAGCGGGTACGGACGCTCAAGACGGCGCTCAAGGCGAAGCGCGTTCCGGTCATGGACAATCCCAGCCATATCGTTCCGGTGATGGTTGGCTGTCCGGTTCACTGCAAGGCCGTGACGGATACCCTGCTCGACCGATACGGGATCTACGTGCAGCCCATCAACTATCCGACGGTGCCGAAAGGGACCGAGCGGATGCGCCTCACGCCCTCGCCGGTGCATTCGGACGACCAGATGACGGACTTGATCGACGCGCTCGGCGCGCTGTGGGCGGCTTGTCCCGTCCCGAACGGCTCTTACGTCAGGCTCGTCGCCGAGTAGGTCCGCGCGAGCGCGCGTGACTTGCCGCAATGACGCGGCCGGCGCTACACGGGAGCGCCCCATAAGCGCCGAACGGCAGCGATCGCCGAAGGCGTCTGAGAGACCATTCAAAGCCGATACGTTCGCTCCGGGCAGACATCTCGTGTTGCCCCGATTGCCCGCCATCGAATTTACCTTCGCAACACTATAACGTTCTTCCATTCTCAGACGTGAAAATGTAGCTTCCGTGGGAGATTGCCTGGCAACAATGGAGTTCGGCCGTGCAGAGACTGTATGGGCTTTCGGTGTTCGCTGCCGCGATGGCCGCTTCGGCATTTTCTCCCGCCCTGGCGGACGACGCACGCATGCCGGAGCGCAAGGCCGGCCTTTGGCACATGGCGACGACCATGGACGAAGGGCAAGGTCCGGTGACGCAGGACCTCACGATGTGCATCGACGCCGATATGGAGCGGACGACCGTCGCCGCCAGCGCCGACGAACACGGCAAGCAGTGCTCGAAATACGACATCAAACGTGAGGGTGTGACTACGGTCGTCGACATGTCATGTCAGTTCTCAGGCCGGCAAGTTGTGAGCAAGACGGAGTTGAGCGGGGATTTCAAATCCGCGTTCCTGGTCAAGATCGCAAGCACGACGTCCGGCGCGCAGGACTCCAAGTCCGTCAGCGTCACGCGCAACATTTCCCAATCGGGCAAGTATGTCTCTGAAGACTGCGGCGATCTTTCCGGTGGCGAAGCGAAAGCGCCCGACGGGACCCGCTTGATGGTGCAATGACGCGCGCTGCGCCAACTGCTCCGGTGAATAGACATTAGGGATTGCGTAGCTTGGTCCTTCAACAGGTTCCCAGCGCTTCGTCAGGCGCAAGCGATCCACCAACTTCTATCGCCTGGCTCGCCCGAAAGTGGAACAAGTTTCCGTTCAGGTGGCAGATCCTCCTTGCCATCTCCGTCGTCGCGCTTGTCACGAGCCTACTGGGCGGACTTTTTGCCGTACTCGACGCGCGACAGCGCGCCGATATCGAAACGCGTTCCAACATCGAACTCTGGGCCAACCACATCGCGGCAAAGGCGCGCGCATTGGAGAAGCCTAGCCAACTCCGCGAATTTGCGGTGCTCCTGGATGCCGGCATGGCAAATGTCCGGCACGTATCTGTCAGCGTCGAGGACGACCACGGCAACGATGTCGGGGAATTTCCACGGAGAAGCGCGCGCACTCCGGAAGATCGAGCGCCTGCATGGTTCGTAGCGCTCGTGCAGCCAGACGTCGAATCCCGCACCCTTGAGATCTCTCCGAGGGGGGAGAAGATCGGCACGGTCACGATCCGCGGCGTCCCCGACGATGAGATCGCGGAAACATGGGATCTCATGGAACTCATGGCGCTTCTCTGGCTGGGCGCCATCTCGCTGATGATGATCGGCCTCTATTTCATTCTGGGCCTGGTTCTCAATCCCCTCGCGATCCTCGGAAACGGCATGAAAGAGCTCGAGGACGGCGATTATACCTTCCGCCTCGACATGCCGCATGTCCGGGAACTGGAGGCCATCTCGTCGGCGTTCAATACGCTTGCTGCAGCCCTGGACACGACCCACGCTGAAAACGGCCGTCTCTACCGCCAGCTCATCGCCGTGCAGGAGGAAGAACGCCGGGAAATATCGCGCGACCTCCACGACGAATTTGGCCCATGCCTGTTCGGCATCATGGCCGGAACCACGGCCGTCGCCCACCACGCGAAGCAGCTTCCCGAGGAAAAAGCCGCTCCGATCCTCGCCTGCGTTGACGAAATCGTTCAGGTTTCCACCCATCTCAAGAGCATGAACCGCGCCCTCCTCAACCGGTTGCGCCCCATCGCGCTCGGCCGCCACACCATCAAGGAGCTGATCGCCGAACTCATCGGCACGTTCAAGCGCCGGCACAGGACGATTGCGTTCGATCTCGATAGCCCTGCTCTGCCGGCATCGTTCGGTGAACTTATCGATTTGACGGTCTATCGGTGCGTCCAGGAAGCCGTCACGAATGCCATCCGTCACGGGCGCCCCGGCCGTATTACAATCGAACTCTCGCTTCTCTCTCGTGCGGACACGCAGCTCGTCACCCTTGTCGTCCTCGACGACGGCGCGGGGATGCCTGCAGACGTTTCGTTCGGTTACGGCCTGAGCAGCATGAGGGAGCGGGTGGGCGCGCTCGACGGCGCCGTCCGGATTGGCGCTTCGGCGAAACGCGGGACACGTCTCACCGTGACGATCCCCCTTGCGGACGCCGAGGCGAGAACGTCTCCTGATACCCCGCCGACTTAGGGTGCGGATGCACCGGCCGGCCAAATCTTCGCCGTGCCGTCGAGCGATGCGGTCAGGATGAACCGTCCGTCGGGACTGAACTCGGCCATTTCGACCGATTTTTCATGTCCCTCGAGCTTGGATATCAGCTTCCCCGTCCGCGCATCCCACAAGGCCGCGAGATTGTCGTGCGCGGCCGTCACGACCTTCACGCCATCGTGGTCGAATTGGACGCTGCTGATCAAACGGCGATGCGCGCCCGACATCTCCGCCAACGTCTGCCCAGTAGCGGCGTCGAACACACGCGCGATTTTGTCCGCGGCCCCCGTCACCACGCGCTTCCCGTCCGGACTGAAGTCCGCGCAGCGGACGCCTCGCGTATGCCCCGCAAGCGTTGCGATCAGCGCGCCGGTCTTCGAGTCCCAGACCTTGGCCGACTTGTCGCTCGATGCCGTGACAATGCGGCTCCCGTCCGGACTGAAGCGCGCCATCGCGATCATGCTGTCATGGCCATCGAGCGTCAGCAGGACGTCCCCGCTTTCGGCATGGAACATGCGCGCCTTTGTATCGCTCGACGACGTCAGGATCGACTTGCCATCCGGGCTGAAGCTGGCGCTGGTCACCCACTCTTCATGCGCGGCCAGCGACACGACCTTGCCGCCCTTGGTATCCCAGACAATCGCCGTCTTGTCGTGCGAGGCCGTCACGATGCGATCGCCGGCCGGATTGAAGGAGATCTCCTCGATCATGGCGGTGTGGCCGGCGAGATCGGCAAGTGGCTTGCCGGTGTGGGCATCCCAGAGCTTGGCAGTTCCGTCACGGCTCGCGGTCGCCAGTAATTTGCCGTCGGGGCTGAACGCTACGCAGCGCACGCCTTCCGCGAAACCTGTCAGCGACAAAAGCTCGTGTCCGCTCTTGGCGTCCCACACGCGCACGGTCCGATCGTTCGCGGCGGTCACGATCCGGGCTCCGTCGGGGCTGAAATGGGCAACGGTGAGATCGGCCGCGTGCCCTCGAAGGGTTATCGACGCGGTCGACGGATCGGCGAGGCCGTCGCAAGCCTGAAAGGCCAGGAAGCCGACGGTTAGGAGAACTCCCGGCCAAATCCGCGCCAAGCGAACCACGTGTCGTGTCATTCCCGATCTCCGTCGACTTGGACGATCCTTACGGCTTGACGAGAACGCCCCACGGCAGGCGCCCGACAGGGACCGACTTTTCGGCTTTGCGGGTGGCGACATCGACGACCGTCATGTCGTTGGTCAATCCGTTCGCCACATAGAGCTTTGCTCCGTCTGGGCTCAACGCCATGTGCCAGGGCCGCTGGCCAACGAGGATGTAGTCCGTCGTCGTGTAGGTCGCGACGTCGACGACCGCCACGCGGTTGGCCGTGCTGAGGGCGACGAATGCCGTCTTGCCGTCCTTCGTGAAGCGAATGCCCATCGGCTGGATGAGTTCTCGGCGCACGCCCGGGATCTCGAACCCGAATTTCTTGACGACCTTTCTTGTCTCCGGATCGATCACGGAGACCGTTCCACCAATCTCGGCCGAAACCCAAACGAGTTTTCCGTCGCGCGTAAATTCGGCGACGCGCGGCCGCGTATCGACGAGCACGTTCGCCGTGACCTTGAAGGTCTCGTTGTCGATGAAATGCGCCATGCTCGTCTGCTCTGACGTGGCGACCGTGAATTTGTTATCGGGGGAAACCGCCATGCCCTCGGGCTCGACGCCGACGGGAATTTCCGCCAGCACCTTTCCGCTGATCCGCTCAAGAACGGTCACATAGCCCTCGTCCTCATTGGCGATGTAGACGCGCTCGCCCTTGGGATCGATATCGAGCAGCTCCGGATCCGGTCCGGACTCGAGCGTGCGCACGACTTCCAGCGTCTCAGTATCCACGACATCCAGGCGATTGTCGTCACCAACGCAGATCAGAAGCTCCTTGAAGTCCGGCGTCAGCACCATGCCGCGCGGGCGCGCTCCGGTCGGAATCGTCTTCACGATCTTGAGCGTCTCGCTATCGAGGACCGTGATGGTGTTGTCTTTTTCGTTCGAGACAAACAGTGTCGCGGCCAGCGCAGGTGGCAATCCGAAATTTCCGATCGCAGCGATAACAGCGGCCGCGTAGATGCGCTTCATGGAACGTCCCCTCCTCGATCGGGCTATTTTTGAAACCGGCACTTCGTTTCGGGCTCGTCGAAGCCCAGCGTGTCGGTCAGAAATTTTTCATGCAGGTACCCTTCCTGCGGAGATATCGAGACCAATGTGCGCGGGCCGGAGAGAAGCACGGGCTGGCGCATCTGGTGATCCCAGCCGCGGAACGTAAGCCCGACGCCTTTGAAGCCTGCGACCTCGAAATCCTTGGAGAGGATGTAGGCGTTGATATCGGCGGGTGCGTTCTTTCCCGTCCGCGTGACCGTTTCTCCGACGACGCGCACGCCGAGCCAGGCCGTAAAATCCCGCTCCGTCATGGCGCGGTTGGTCTGGCGCTCAAACCTGTTCTGCAATTGCGTACCGGCGTACTGCTCGAAGGACCGATGCCAAGCGACGGCCTGCAGTCCTTGCGAGCCGACGACCGGCCTCGGTTCATAGGTGCGAAACAGCAGGTAGTCGCCGAACGCTTCCCCGACGTCGGACGCGAAGATCACGTCGTAGTCCGGCGCGCCCTGCGTGAGCATCGGCATCTGCGTCTGGATTTGCTGATGGCCTGAATCCGTGCGGCGCGAACCGGCGTCGAACGCATACGACCGCTCATCCACGATTTTCGCGCCGAACTTTTGCGCCGCGCGCCGGATGGCCGCCAGGTATTCCTTGTCGCCCGGCGTCGTCCCATAGACGACCAGCCAACGGCGCCATTTCTTCCAGGAGAGATACTGCGCCAGCGCGTCGGCGCGCATGGCCCAATTCGGAATGATGTGAAAGACGTTTCGCCGGCAGTTCTCCTGCCTCAACTCGTCGCTGCTCGAACGCACGTTGAAGATGACGGCGCCCTTCGCTTCCGGGAGATCGGAGACCGCCAGCAGATCGGACGGCTCGAGGTCGGCGACGATCAGGCCCTGCCCCTTGGCGAGTTCGGCCTGCACCATCGGCACGATGTCCTGGTCCGACTTCGCGATCAGTTCGGCGAGTTCGAAATGCTGCTCGATGAGCCGGCCCGTCATATTGTTTTCTTTGATCGCGAGCCGCGCGCCCTGCACGCCCTCGTCGGTCAGAACCTTGTCCAGCAGTGAAAGCGGCAGCGGTTCAGGATAGCGCTTCCCGACATAGAGAATCCGGGTCACGAGCGCGCCTTCCGGTGCCTGCGCCGGAGATTCGGGGATGGCAACGGCAGGGACCGCCGCCGCCATCCAGCCGACAAAAAACAACGCGACGGCCGCCGAGCCGAGCTTCAAATACTGAGCCGGGATCGGCAGCCGCCGTTCCGTCATTGCCACACCTTCTTCTCGGCGCGGCCTGACCAAACGGTACGAATCCAGGCGATGGCCTTCCAGAGCTTGATTTCGTCATCCATGATCTCGGCGAACGGCGGCATCGGACCGACGACGGTTTCCTGACCCTTGCGCTCGACCGAATATTTCTTCTTGAACTCCTGACTGCCGAGGGTGATCAGGCGGAACAGCGTGTCGTCGTCGCCGCCGTAAACCCAGGTCTCGTTCGTGAGCGGCGGGCACATGCCGCCACCGCCGCCGCCACCGTGGCAGCCGTTGCAGGACAGCCCCATATAGATCTTGTGACCTTCGTCGGTGATGGCCTTGTCCGTCGAGCTGAAGGGGTTCTTGAGCGTGCCCTTCTCGGTCGAGTTGACGCGGTCGATCGGCTTCATCGGTGCGCCACCGGCTGCCGGGGCAGCCGCAGCATCTCCAGCAGGAGCCGCTTCCGGAGCCGCAGGCTGAGATTTCTCAGCCGCTGCAGGCTCCGATTTCTCTGCAGGCGACGGTGCGTCTGCGGCGCCTGCGGCACCGACGAACGCTCCGGCTGAGAGCGCTGCTGCAAGCAGCAGCCTTAGGAATTGGCTTTTCACGTTTCGATCCCTTGTGTCATTGACGAACTTCGCCTCCCAAAAGTGCCAGTGGCAGCGAGGCCTCTGCCCCTGTCTCTCTCCCCGTGTTGCAGAGATGATTCGTCGTCAGCGCTTCCTATCCCGATGCCGGCCGGGGCACTCAAAGCTTGTCCTTTCCGCCGGCATCCGCGCCGTCCGGTTGGGCGCGCTCCGAGATCGTGGACTGGAACAGCTTGATCGACTTGACGGCGTCCTCGTTGAGGTTCTCGTGGGCGATGTCGACCGCCGTCTTTCCGGCATCCGATTTGAGATTTGGATCGGCGCCCGCCTCCAGCAGCAGGCCGATCATCGGAAGGTTGCCGCGCGCCGAGGCGATCATCAAAGCGCTGACGCCGTGAACGTTCACCGTGTTGACGTTGGCGCCGCGATCGATCAGAGCCGTCGCGACATCGGTCGAGCGCAATCCCTGCCGCCGTTCTATTTCCTTGGCGGCTTCACCTACGGCAAGCTGACTTGCCGAAACCATGAGCGGCGTCACGCGATCGGTCCCGGCAGTGGCGTTGACCGACGCCCCCAGCTCGATCAGCGCTTTTGCGGCAAGAAACTTGCTGCTTTCGATCGCCAGCGACAGCGGGCCGAACCCGCCGTCGACCGACTCCTCGAGGTTCGCGCCGGCGGCGGCGAGCGCCTTTATCGACGGCACATGATTGCGTTCCGCCGCATGAATGAGCGCGGTGAAGCCATCCCTGTCGCGACCGTTGACGTCGGCCTTAAGTTCGATGAGGAGCGGAATGATCTTGTCGTTCCGGTTGCGCGCGGCCGCCTGAAGCGCGCCGTAACCCTGTGCGTCGTGTTTGTTGACGTCGGCACCTTTCTCGATCAGGAAGCGGATGCGGTCGACGTCCGACGCCAGAACGGCATTTGCGAGTTCGCTCTGTACCTCTGCGCCCTCTGCAAGCCACGCTTCCAGACGCTCACGCGTGACGCGCTGATCGGGCGAGGCCTCGACCTTCGGGCCTTGGCTGATTTCGAAGGGCTTGGTATAGGAGCCGTGCGCGGGCAGGTCTCCGGGAACCACGCATTTGCTGCATTTGACAAGCGGCACGCCATAATCGCGCAGGATCTTTTCGATCTCGTTCCGGCTTGCGTCCAATGCATAGTCGAGCGCGAACTTCAACACGACGTTGGTCGGCCGCACCCCGAGCGACAGATCGAATTCGAGCGGCACCTCGTCTTCCATGAGGTTGACGGGGAGCACGGCCAACGGCGCGCCCTTCATGGTGCGGAACCAACCGGCGAATGGCCCCCACACCGCCGCTACGTCGAGCCGGCCGTCCACGACCTGCTGCACCTGATAGGTCGGCTGCTGCTCGGGCAGGAGATCGCCGTTGTGGCTGACCGTATGCACGACGACATTCGTGCTGATGCCACGCCGCTTCAGAACTTCCCGAATGGCCGAAGTCTGATAGACGCCGATCTTGAGATCCTTGAGCTTCGGATCATCCAGGCCCGCGATGTCCAGACCGCGATCGTTCTTCCAGGCGAGAACGTAGGTGGTGCGATAGACAGGATTGGTCGTGAGCACGCCGCCGTACACGGTCGGCATATCGACGAGCACATCGCAATCGTTGGTCTCAAAGGTTTGGCGCGTCATGCCCCGCTCGAGGTACGGCCGCCAGAAATTGATGACCTGCGTGCCCATCGCCTTGGCGAGCACCGCCATGATCTTGTTCTGGAAGCCCTGTCCATCACTAGACGAGAGCGGCATGTTCCCCGGATCGCCGCAGACACGGAGCGCGCCGAAGCTTTTCGTTTCGAACGCCTTCTTTCCCGCCGCTTTCGCCGCCGTCTTTTCCGCGGCCGTCAGCTCGTCGAATTCCTTGTTGGCCCGAAAGCCAGGATCGGCCGCAAACGCGCCGTGGAAGCTGAAGCCAAATACGGCTCCCGCAGCAACCATCGACGCCAGAAAACGAAACGGCCTCACGGTGACACACTTCCCATTCATGTGAAATTTTCTTGTAACTCTATATCGTTGCGCGACGCGGGCAACAAGCGATCAACCCGGCGGGCACGATCAAGTTCCGTTGAACGCTTCCCGTACGGACATGAGAACGCCCGGCATCGCGAGACGCCGGGCGTTCCGTTACTTCAGTCGCTCAATCACTCGTAGACCCGGAAGGTGAACAGGGTTCCTGCCTGCGGGATCTTGTCGAGGTTGGCAGCCTTGGTCATCGCGGTTGCACCGATCGCACCGAACTTGTCGTTGAGATCGAGGCCTGCGGTCACCGGCACGCCAATCCAACCGCCGATGCCGGCGAGGATGGAGACGTACTGCTTGCCCTTCACCTTGTAGGTGATCGGATTGCCGATGATGCCGGAGGCGAGCTTGCGGCTCCAGAGCACCTTGCCCGACGTGCGGTCGACAGCGCGGAAGTCACCGCCAAGCGAGCCGTAGAACATCAGGCCGCCGTCGGTCACCATGGTGCCGCCCCAGTTCGGATACGGATCCGGGATCTCCCAGTCCGCCTTGCCGCTGAGCACGTCGAACTTCTTGATCTTGCCCGTCGTACCCGGCTTCTCGGGATACATGTACACGTTCGCGAACACGTAGACCGTGCCCTGCTGCGTGTGCGTGCGCTCCTGAGGTTCAAGCTCCATGCACCAGTTGTTGGTGGGGCAGTAGAACTTGGTCGGATCGGCCGGATCAACGGAGCAAGGCTGCTGGTCCTTGCCGCCCATCGCAGACGGGCAAGCAGCAACGTTGCGGCCACGCTCCAGCGGCGAGTGCTCACGCACCTTGACCGGACGGCCGGTCTTGAGGTCGACCTTCTCCGCCCAATCCGTCGTCACGTACTTGTGGGCGCGCAGAAGCGTGCCGTCCGCACGATCGAGAACGTAAGCGAAGCCGTTACGATCGAAGTGAACAAGAGCCTTGCGCTTCTTGCCGTCCACATCCATGTCGACAAGCATGTTCTCGTTGACGCCGTCGTAGTCCCACTGGTCGAAGGGCGTCATCTGGTAGGCCCAGACGGCTTCGCCGGTTTCCACCTTGCGGGCGAAAATGGTCATCGACCACTTGTTGTCGAACTCGCCCGTGTTGCACTCTTCGTGCGTCTTCTTCGAGCAGCGATACGAGGGGCTCCAGAGACCCGGGTTGCCGGTCGAGTAGTAGACGATCTTGAGTTCAGGATCGTAGCTGAACCAAGCCCAAGCCGCGCCGCCGCCGATCTTGTAGTCCTCGCCGAGGTGCGTCTTGATGCCGAGGTCCTGGCCGGCCGTGCCGTAGTGCGGGTTGGCCTTGTTGGTCTCGGGCGTCAGGCAGACGTCCTTGTCGGAGCCCGTCGAATGGCACTCCCAAACCTTCTTGCCGTCCTTGAGGTCATAGGCCGTGACGCGGCCGCGGGCTGCGAACTCGTCGCCGCCGAAGCCGAGGATCACCAGGTTGTCTGCAATGAGCGGAGCGCTCGTGCTCGTCTCGCCCTTCTCGGGCCAGGCGTGCTTCACAACCCACGCCTCTTTGCCGGTGGCGGCATCGAGTGCGATCAGGAAGCCGTCGAGCGTACCGTAATAGAGCTTGCCATCGGCATAAGCCGGTCCGCGGTTGACGGTGTCGCAGCAGGCGCGCGGCACGGCCGACTCGTCGCGGTCCGTCGTCTTGACGTAGTTCCAGATTTGCTTGGGATGGTCGGGATCCGAGAGATCCAGGCCCTGCGCGATGTTGCACTGAGCCATGTTCGGGCAACCCGATACGAAGAACAGCATCGGCTTTCCGCCGACATCCTCGATGAACAGCGGCTGGCCTTCATGACCGCGTAGAGCACCGGTCGACTGCGACCAGACCATCTGCAGCTTATCGACGTTGCCCGTGGTGATGTCTTTCAGCGGCGAATGGCGCGTCAGCGCATTGTCGCGGCCCGGCGAGCCCCACTGATTGGGGTCGGCTGCGCGCTTGTCGACCTCGTCATTTGCAAACGCAGGGACGGCAAGTCCCAGCATCGCAAACATGAGGCCGCCCGCGAGCAAGCCCATTTTTTTCGTCATTTCCGGTCTCCTCTCCTAGCTTCACAGGCTTGCGAATTGAGGAAACAGGCAAAGCACATCCGCCCGCTCAGAAGGTTCAGCAAGAAACCTCGAGCGGCCCGCTCACGCGACTATGTGACTTTGGCAATGCGATCACGGCTCTTGAATGAGCCTTATTCCATGCGGCGTTCGCTGCAGGTGGACCGCGCTTCTGCTCCCTAGCGTTCAAAACACAAGCGTCGGTCAAAAGCCAAACGCATGCAATTCGCGATGAATGTGCTTGCGCGATTGTCCTTACCAACAGAGCCGACGCTAGGGATGTTATACCAGAACCGCGAGAGGGAAATGTCCCACTGACGCGGGGAGGATTTCCCGATCACGGACTATTGATCGGATTCTTCAACTCGCGTGCGATGCGAAAACCAACGCTGAAGTTTCTGAAGTCAGGCACGTTGCGGGCCCGCATCGCCGAACGCATGACCTTCGCAGAGTAGAAGACGGACCCTCCCCGCATGCTTCGCACACCGCGCGCGGGCGGCTGATCGCCAACGGGGGCGCAATCGTCGCTGCTGCGCGGCGAGCCGTCCTTCGGGCCAGAGGCGTAGTCGTCGCAGTAGAAGTCTGCTGTCCATTCCCAGACGTTTCCATGCACGTTGAAGAGACCCCATGGGTTCGGCCCGAACGCATCGGCAGGAGCGGGCGCCTTGCCATCCCATTCGCTGCCGCAGGCGGTGCAGGCCGCGCGAACGTTGTCCGCCGGAAGCGTGTCACCCCACCAATAGGCTGTGATTGTACCTGCGCGGGCCGCAAACTCCCACTCGGCTTCAGAGGGCAAGCGATAGGAATGGCCTGTCTTCGCAGACAACCAAGCGGCATAGGCCGTCGCATCCTCGAAACTGACGCCGACGATCGGCTGGCCCGGCGCGGTCAGGTTGTCGCCCAGGTTGCGATAGTAGCGGCTCGCCCCGGTCTCGATGTTGTGCTGTCCGCCGACCTCGAGCCATTCTGGCGGCTTGCAGCCCCCGCCGGCGACGCACGCCCTGTATTCGGCAACCGTAATTTCCATGGCTCCGATGGCAAACGGCTTGATCGAGATGTCTTGCTGCCGTTCGTCATCCATGTGGTTCGGCTCGCTTTCGGGTGAGCCGATCTTGAACCCCTTCGGCGATGCCGGCAC
The DNA here is from genome assembly GCF_051860585.1 of Hyphomicrobium sp. Lineage (GTDB taxonomy): Bacteria > Pseudomonadota > Alphaproteobacteria > Rhizobiales > Hyphomicrobiaceae > Hyphomicrobium_C. The sequence continues at coordinate 51,051 of NZ_JBHYDS010000004.1, read as the reverse complement.
GACAACCAAGGTCGGGCAGACTTCCGCACAATCGCTGAACGGCTTGGCGCCGCCCGCGATGCGAGACGTGCCGGCAGGCTTCTCTTTCGATCCTGTGGTGAAGGCGATCACGGCGAGGCCGAGTTCGCCGGCGCGCGCCGCGACATCGCTTTTTAATTGCGGGTTCGCCGCGAGAATCGCCTCGAGCGTTGCGCCATCCTTGGCGGCGGCGATATCAGCCGTGCGTTCCGCGCCCTGGAGGGGCGCGCTCGCCAACACGAGCGCAATGCACGCACTCAAAGCCGATCGGGAAAATGTCCTAGCGACGTTCATGCAATCATCCCTCGAAGATCGCGTGAACACTTATGTTATAGTGTTTCTATTATCAAGTATAAGCCGGCCGTGGAGATCCGACATGATCCGTCGCTCGTTTCTCGCATTCGCGTTGCTGTTCCTCTCATCGCAATGCTGGGCCGCCGACCCAGACCTTTGGCCGGGGCTGAAGCAAGAGCTCTTCGGCGAGCGTGCGATCGCTGAAAACGATGGCGTAGTCGCCCTTTTTGCGCCGGAGAATGCCGAGGATGCGGCGCTGGTGCCCGTAAGCGTACGCTTTCCGTCCGCTACCTCGCGCACGATCGTGGCGATGACGCTGCTCGTCGAACGCAATCCTGCGCCGGTCGCTGCCACGTTCAAGTTCGGAGACGCCTTCCGCAACGGCGCGGATGTCGGAGAGCGTCAGTTGGCGACGCGCATTCGCATCGATAGCTTCTCGCGCGTTCGCGCCATCGTCGAGACGGCCGACGGAACGCTGCATATGGCAACCCGATTTGTTGCAGGCGCCGGCGGCTGTTCCGCGATCCCGTCGAAGGACATGGAAGCGGCGCTGGCCGGGCTCGGCCGGATCGACATCAAGACGCTGTCGGAGCCGTTGCGCGGCGACGCATGGCGCGAAACACAGGTGAAGATCAAGCACCCGAATTTCACCGGCATGCAGATGGACCCCATCTCGCGCGGTTTCGTCCCTGCCCGCTTCGTCAATGACCTGGAAATAAAAAACGCCGGCACGCTGTTGTTCCGCATGGAGGGCGGCATTTCGATCTCCGAAAACCCGAATTTCCGCTTCAGCTACGGTGCGCGTCCCGGCGATGTGATCGAAGTCAACGCCCGCGACAACGACGGCGGCGAATTCAGCAATCGACCGGCCAAGAGCGGGTCATGATCCTACTCTTGTGCAATCCTCAAAAGATCGCGCGCAAGCACGTCAATTCCTTCGCTGACATCGGTATTGATCAACACCGAAACTGAGATCCAGTCCGATGTTCCTGGATGTGCCGCGATGATGTTGTAGGCCGTAAAACCGGGCACGAGCCCCGAATGGCTATAGATGTCCATGTCGGGGCCGTGCTCGATGAACCAGCCCATGCCGTAATAGGTTTCAGGTGTGACCCGCGCGGCGTCCGAGAACATCTCCTTCTGGAGATCTGCTGGAATTATCTTTCGATCCATGAGCGCAGCGTTCCAGCGCGCAAGGTCTGCAACGGAGCTTGTGATGTCCGCGCTGCCCTTGAGCCAATCCGGTTGGTCGAAGACAGGCTTGGTCCTGTAGATTGCTGCCGCCGCGACGGAACCCGGCACGGGCTCTCCGACGAACCCGGTTTCAGCAAGTCCGGCAACGGAAAAGATGGCCTCCCGCAAATAACGGTGGTGCGACTTCGGCACAGCCTCGCCCGGCAGGACGGCCTCCTCTATTGCTTCGGCGAGCAGGAAATAGCCGGTGTTCGAATACTCGAACGTATTCGGCCAGCCTGAGGGTGCGAGCTTCTTGATCTCCGACAACAAATCGGGCGCGGCAATCCGGCCCCAGGGGTCCGTCGATGCGGGGGGACGGCGCGTAAAGTTCGGAAGATTGGATGTCATTGTCAGAAGCGTGCGCAGCGTGATCGGCTGCTGGTCGAGATCCGTACGCAAGCCCGGCCAGTGAGCCACGCCCGAGAACACACGCGACATCGGAAGATCCAGCGAAATTGGCGTGCCGTCCCTCAGCGTCGCGCCGCGTGCGATGAGATCGAGCACCGCGGCCGCCGTAAACTGCTTGGCGAGGGAGCCGACGTGGTAAACGGTATGGGCAGTCGCCGGAACACCCGGCGCAGCCTCCCGATAGCCGCGAGACGCTACGAGCCCGCGGGCAGTCGCGACACCGTAAACGAGAGATGTTTTCGGACGCTCCGGTGCCTGCCGGTCGAGTTCGTTGAGAAAGTTTGCGACCAGGGCGTCCGCGCCCGAGGTCTTCTCTTGCGGCCAGTCCGCTGCGCGTGACGGGGAATAGCTCGCAAGGGCGAACGCAAGTGCAGCCGCGCCCTTCAGGCACACCAGCCACGGGCGAAACGGCGCGATCAGCGGGCGCTTGACGTTATGATTCATGCCGCCACGGCTTGGCCAAAGACGGCAAGACTAGAAACAATTGCGCAATCAAACAACCCGGCGCGAGACCACCAGCCTCGCTCCGAGTTCTGCGGGCGCCCGCCATCTCGCAAAAAAAGGCCGGGCGTCGAGAAAACATAAGGAGGAGACCGATCACTCGACGCCCGGCTTCGCTGCAAGCCAGCGGACCTTAGGCAACGCCCCGTCGGTCCACTACGGGACGACATCCCGATATGGTTTGCCAAGTTTCCCTGTCACATGGCCACATTGCTTCCCTCGGCGATGTGGGGCCCCGCGCTCGACCCGAAACTACATGTCTATCTTCGGCACGTTTTCGGGAAGCGTGCCCTCCGGGAGGCAGGGGCGGCCGGATGCCTTGCAATGGAAGTTGCCGCGATCGTCCTTGCTGCATTCCATCGATTGATCCGTCGCGTTGTTCCAGCGTTCGTAACCACGACCGAGCGCGCCTGCCCGGGAGGACCACCACTCCTGAGCCGCGATCATTGCTTTCTCTTGAGTGGCTTCGGATGTCACGCCGCTTTCGACAGGGTCGCCACAATATTTACCTGCCTCGGCAACGGCGGCGAACCCCAGGATCAGCGGTATCACCAGCGCCGCTCTGATCTCCAACCTCGATTGCATCCTGCGATCTCCCTGCGTTAGCGCGCACGCTTTCCAATTTCCGGGCGCCACACGGCGATGGCGCGCGGCCCGCCCGGGACTTTCACGCGGCGAACCTCCTTGAGCGTTGCAAGATCGATTACGGACACGTCGTCGGAGAACCAGTTCGCCACGTAGCACCGGGCGCCGTCCGCGGCGATGCCGACGCCTTCGGGATAGGCGCCGACTTTGATGTGCACCGGTGGAGCGCCTTGGTCCGACAAAACGGCGACGGTGCCGGCCTGTTGGTTGGTGACGAGGACGCGCGATCCGTCGTCCATCACAGCCGCGCCGTAGGGCATCGCGCCGCTTTGCCAAACGCCGACGACGTCGAACGTCGCCGTGTCGATCACCGAGACCGTGCCGCTTTGGACATTCCCGACGTAGAGGCGCTTCGCATCGGGTGAGAGCGCCATCGCAAATGGGGCGCGCCCCACGGGAACGGTGGCCACGACCGTCAGATCCGCCGTGCGGACGACACTGATGCTGTCGCTTTCGCGGTTGGCGACAAACAGCAGGCTCTCATCTGGCGTGAGAAGGATGTGGGCGGGCGCGCGTCCGACCTGCACCGTCGTTGCCGCCGCCCCGCCGTCCGCTTCCACGACGGAGACGTGCGACCCATTCCAGTCGGCAACGAAAAGACGTCCGTTTCTCGCAATCGCCACACCGAACGGCGAGCCGGGTGACTTAATCGTTCGCAGAACGCGTTTCCGCACGAGATCAACGACCGAGACTTTCGAGAGATCGGGATGCGTGACATAGGCAAGGCCCCCGTCCGGAGCGATTGCGATCGCCGCCGGAGCTTTTTCGAGCGCAATGGCTTCAGACGCAACGTCCGCGCCCTCGACGATCTCGCTCAACGCGGCTCCCGTCTGGCTGAGAACGTAGACGCGATCTGCCGCCGCGCCCGTACCCTGTCCGAGTAGGCACAGCGACGCCACGATTGCAGCGGCAAACCCCGACCAGCGGTGGCGCACTCGTCTCACGTCAACTCTTGCCTTCGACATTTGCCTTCAGCGACTCGAGACCGCTGTTCATGAAACCGGTCATGGCCTTGACGGCGCTTTCGTCATTCAGGTTTTCCGGCGGGAAGTTGCCGGTATCGCCGCGATAGAAGCGGCCGATCCATGTAACCTCGCTGCCTTCGCCAGCCGCCGTCACCGCAATCGTCGCGGAGTAGAAGCTGACCGGCATGGCTTCGAGGTTCTCGGTCGAAAGCCGATAGCCGTACGACATGTCCTTGGCGCTGTATTCGTCGAGGCCTTCGACGAGGTTGCCGGTCTCCAACGAAATCGTGCGCGTGGCACCGTTCCCGTTTCCGCCGCTCGCTTCGGTTTTTTTCACGGCGGCGTTCCAGCTGACGTCGCCGAACTCCTTCAGCACTGCCCATACTTTGGCGGGCGGCGCGGCGATGGTGACTTTGACCTCCGCCTTCTGCGGGGTGGGGCCGTGGGCCAGTGCCGGAGCGGCAGCGCCGAGCCAAAGCGCCATGGCTCCCATCACCTGTGCGAATTTCGTCATGTGTGACCTCATCTTTCTAGATTTTGAAATGACCGCTGCGCACGAGCGCCGGCGCGGCGTAAAGGACAATCAGAAGCGCAAGCGCGAGCGCTGCCGGCACGCGGCGGATATCAACAGCGACCTCGACCGGCCGCGGACGGGCGTCGTTTTCGAAGGCAGCAACAATGTCAGGCGTATCGATCAGGTCGACGTGAACCAGGCCGGACTTGGCGGCGATCGCGGCGAGGTGATCGCTTCTGACCGATGACAGATGCTCATCGCCCTGCCCGGCATCGCTTCCGAACGGCGCCCATTTCGGATGATAGCCGGGCCTCAGCTCCGCATCCGGCGGCGGCGGGCCGGAATGGTTTTCCTGTGGCACATCCATGGGGCCGTAGGAGCCGGTCTCATGGCCGTCGTCATCGAACTTCGGCATGGGCACTTTGTCTTTGCCGCCGATGCCGAGCACCAGGCCCTTCACCTTTCCGACCGTTCCCTCGAAATCGGGAAGGCCGGCTCCGGGCGGCAGGGGCGGCGCTTCGTGGCCATCGCTCAAGAACAGCAGATCGGCCTTGAGATCATCCGCTATCGCCACGGCGCTGTAGAGACCTTTGACGACCATGCTGTCGCCTTCCCACGCCATGCGCCAGTCCAACGACTGAATGGCGAATTCGAGCGGCGCGAAGCTCGCGCAGACTTCAACGGGATTGAAGAGCAGGAACGCTCTACGCTCCGTGAACAGGCCAAGGCCGAGGCGCGACTGGCAGGGAAGGCCCGTCAGCAAGCGCTGCAGCGCCGACTTGGCGGCGTCCAGCCGGCTCGCGGTCTTTCCGGCGACGGTCATGTCGCGCGTGTTCATGCTGCCCGTGATATCGACGACGGCCACGAGATCGTAGGCTTGCCGTGTGAGTTGAACGCTTGGCAACAGCAGCGCGAGGGCGGTCAGCGCGATCGCCGCGAGCAAAATGCAGAGGCGCGGCTCCAAAACCCCGCGCATCATGGCAGCCCTTTCGGAACGCCAGGAAGGTCGGTCCAGAGCCGCTTGGGCGCGTCCGGCGGTATGTCTTCGCCCTCACGCTCATAGCCGGGAAAATCCCGGACGATGCGCATCGCGACGTCGAAGTTGTACTTGATGTCCCAGGCGTCCGGATCGAGCCGCAACGCGAGGCGATACTCGTCCTTGGCGAGACGGGTTAGCGGAATGGCCTTGTCGTTGTCGGCGCGCTCGACGGCGGCGATGGCCTGGCGGATCCGGGCATTGGCATGGTTGTAAATGAGCCGCGCGCGCTGCCTGCCGTCCGGCATCCTGTGCGACGCATCGAGGACCGCCTGCGCCTCCTCCCACCTGTCGCGCGCCAGCAGATAGTGCGAACGCGCCAACAGGACTTCCGCCGAGGCCGTGCGCAGGTCGATGGGGATGTCCTCCCCCGCCGCCAACGCCGCGATGCTGGCATTGTCGCGCCGCGCCTCGTGGAAGCGCCACGCCGTCAAGCCAAACGCGAAGAGCGTGAGCGCAAGCGTTGCGGCGAGCACCAAGGTCTTCGCTTTGCGCAGGACCGACACCACGCGCGCCGTGATCAGATGCAGCTTTGTTCTTGCCTCTGCCATCAGCGTCCCTCCGCATCCGAAACCAGACGCACTTCCGACAGTCGCGAGGCCAACAGCACCAGCAGTGCGGCCAACGCGATGGAAAACGCCCACTCCTTCAGATCCCGGTGAGGAATGCTTTCCTCATAGGTGATGGCGCTCCGCTCGAGCTTGCCGATCGCGTCGATGGCATGCTCGACGGCTTCCGGATTCTCGGCTTCGAAGGCGCGATAGGAAACGCCAAGCGACTTGAAAAATTTGTCCAGATGGCGCTCCGGCATGGTCTGTGGCGTATCTTCCTCGCCGGGCGCCGGAACAGATGAAATGCCCGGTGTTCCCTGCGTGCGCAGGAACAGCCAATAGAGGTTGATCGGCCTGCGGGCGAAGGCTGCGCGCAGCTTCTCCTGCACTTTCCGGTCGATCACGCCCGCGCCATCCGACACGAGAACGATGGCGCGCGAGGCCAGCGACGTATCCGCCTCCTGCATGTCGAGCGCAAGCGCCAGCCCACGGCCGATGTTGGTATAGGCCAGGCCCGGCCGGTCCATCGCGTCGACCGCCGCCGTGATCGCCTCCTTGTGTCCGGTCATCGGCAGCACCAGCATCGGCGACGTCGAGAAGGCGGCGACGCCCACGAGATCGTGCTCGCGGTGCAGAATGAAATCCTTGAGCAGGCGGCGCGCAGCAGCGGACTTGCTTTCCTCGTTTCCTTCGGGGGCGCGACCGGCGAATGTGTTGTCCATGCTCGATGACCGGTCGACGAGCAGCACGATATGCGCGCCCTCGCCGGTTTTCTCGATGGTGCCGCCTAGCCGATGCACGCCGGCAATCCCGAGCAGAAGCGCCGCGATCGCAAGCGCACCCGCAAGACGCAAGATCCAGTCGATCACGGCCGACAGCGGATCGGTTTCGAGCCCATCGAGCGTGGGATATCCTTGCGGGCGCTGCGCCGACAGGATCAACGGCAGCACCGCGAGCGGAAGCAGCCACAGGATAAGAGGCTGCGACACAGCAAGGTTCATCGCGCGGCCCTTTCTTCACGTGCGAGCCTGGATGCGAGATCCCTGAGCTCGTGCGACGGAAGGCCCGGGTCCCCCGGGGTCTGGCGTTCGCCGAAGAACACCGCCCTCGACGTGGCAAAAAACCGTTCGACGTGGGGCCGCGTTGCGTCATGTTCGGGGTGGGCTTTTAGAAATTCGCTCACGTCGGATGCGAAGAGACGATGACCGGCAGCCGTGTCGAAGGCACGATGGAGCGCGAGAAGGGCGGCGCGATATCCGTCGGCACCGCCTCGCGTCAGTGCGCGCCCGACCTCGCGCGCCGCGCGTGAGAAGGGCCGCGCCGGCCGGCGCTGGAACGGCCACCAAGCGAACTCGCGCGCGAGCAGCAATCCGAGGACACCGGCGAGGATGCCAAGCAGCAGTGCGGTTGTTCTCAGACCGCCGGACTTCCTGAGTTCCACCGGCGCATCCGGCCGCAGAAAGGTCTCGGACGTTTCTCCGCTCTTCTCGGGAAAGATCTCGCGAAGCGGCGACATCAGAAAGGTGAAGGAGGGGATGCTTACGGTCTCGCTTCCGCCGGCGCTGCGAAATGCAATCTCGACCGCGGGAATCGTCATCTTCCTCGGATCGATCGGCGCATAGAACGTCTGATAGGTGAGCGTCAGCTTGTGGACACGCCCCTCGCCCCGTGCTGCCGAAGTCGTGGCGAGCGACCGCAGTTCCAGCCAATAGTTCGACACTCCGACGCGCGGAAGCGACGCCGGTACGACCTCGGCATCCGCCGAGGTTTCGATTTCGACCGTCCGCGTGATCGTGTCGCCGAGGAAGTAACCGAAGGCCCGCGGCTCGATCGTTCGCACCGAACGCACCTCGGCGGCGGCATTGCTCGCGGCGCCCAGGAGAAAGACAAAGACCATCGCTTTACGCACGATCCCTCACGCTCCCGCCGCCAGGTGCGCACCCAGCAAATCCCACTGGATGCGATCCACGACTTCGAACGGCTCGCGGCCGTAGCGGGCGGCCAGCGAATGAAAAAGGGACCGGCGTGCCTCGATCCTCCTTTGCCACTCCGCCTTCAGAGAAGGCCTCATGACCACGAGGCGCCGCCGGCCAGTTTCGAGATCGGACAGGTCAAGGAGACCCCACGAGGGCAAGTGCGCACTCTCGCGGGAGTCCGAGATCCGGATCGGCACGACATCGTGCGCGCTCAGCGCTTCGAACAGATCTTCGAGCTGCGTCTCGGCGAACAGAAAGTCCGACACGACCAGCGCGAGATTACGCTTGCGGCCCACGCGGCGCGCGGCCTCCACAAGCCCGAGCGCACCCTTGCGAACCGGGACGTACCCGCGGATGGCATCGACCATCTGCGTTTCCCCCGCGCGCGAGCGCTGTGGGAGAACGCTCAGATCCTCCCGGATCGCCTCGTCGGCGCAATAGAGGGCGAAGGTATCCCCTGCTCTCCGCGCCGACGCAGCGAAGACCTGCGCGAGATCCGCCGCCAAACCCATCTTGCGCGCGGCACCCGCGAAGCCCATCGAGCCCGACACGTCGAGCAGCATCGTGACACCGATCTGGCTTCTCTCCTCGAAGCGGCGCACGTGCAGCCCGCCGAACGGGTCGCGCAGCGTTTGGCGCAGGTCGATGCGGCGGGGGTCGCGGTACTCGAGCAGACTGGCGAGATCGCGAAACATTCCGCCCGCGCCCGCATGCGTGCTGCGATGCGCACCGTGCCGCAACGCGCGGCTCCGCCAGATGATGCGGTACGGAAGGTCTTGCAGTGCGTTCGCTGCCGTCGGGTCTCCGGCTGTCACAGGACTGGCGGTCTTGGCGCCCGTGGTCTTGGTACCCGTGTTCATGGCGCCCGTGATCATGGCACCGGTATCCGTTTGAACAGAGCATCGACCAGGTCCCGCGCGATGCTCTCGCGGCGCAACTCATAGGCCGGTTCAAAGAAAATGCGGTGCGCCATGGTCTCGAAGAAGACATCCCGCACGTCTTCCGGGAGCGCCGCCGTGCGGCCATCGAGCCACGCAGAGACGCGCGCCGCACGCACGAGATAGCTCAAGCCTCGGGGGCTGGCGCCCGCCGCAACGAGCCGAGATGTATCGACCCCCGCAATCTCGATCCCAGCGTCATGCGGATTGCGCACGGCTTGCCACAGAGCCAGCACGTAGCTCTCAAGCACCTCGCTGGTCTTTATCTCGCTCTGGATGGCGCGGGCGACATCGTTCAAGCGGTCGTATTCGAGGACGCCTTCTTGCAGCTGCTCGATCAGCCGGTCGCCGTCATGGAACCGGCTGTCGAACGCCAGCGCGCGCCGCGTCGCATCGTCGGGCGGCAGGCCGATCGAGATTTCCATCAGAAAGCGATCGCGAGCGGCCGCCGGCAGCTCGAACGTCTCCTCGCGTTCGACGCGGTTGCGATCGGCGAATACGACGAGATGGGGAAAACGGAATTCGCGATTGAATGCCGAGACACTCCGTTCCGCCATGATGCGCAGGAGCAGGGAATGCACCTGGGGGCGCGCTCGGTTGATCTCGTTGAAGAAGAAGATGGCGAGATCCTCGCCTGCGCGCAGCACGGGACCTTCCTCGACACGCGGGCGGCCATCTTCGGAGAGATAGGTGTGGTAAATGAAATCGCCGGGCATCAAATCGATGGTGCCCTCGATGCGTTCATAGGCTCCGCCGACGCACCTGGCGGCCGCGCGAAGAAGCGTCGTCTTGCCGACGCCGACGTCGCCTTCCAGCAGAACATGCCCGCGCGCAAAGAGCGCAATCGTCAGAAGGCGAATGACGCGCTGCTGACCGACGACCGCCTTTGCAATTTCCGCTTCGAACCTCCGGGCGCGCGTGCGCCATTCGTCCAAGTCAATGCGTTCGGCCGAGTCGCCGTTTTCAACCTTGTCGAGAGGCATCGTTGACCTCGCGGCGTGCGGAGCCGACCCGCCGCCCTATTCAAAAAGGAGGTGCGGCCGAAGCCGCACCCCAAGAACCCTCGGAGAGGAAGCAGAGCACTTTGCAAGCGTGGCACCGCAGCCGAGGAGACTAGGACGAAGAAGCCTTTAGAGCTTCGAAACGTCGTAAACCCACTTGCCGGTTTTCTTGAAGTGCTCGGCGCGCTTCTTGTTACGCGCGTCCTGGCCATCAAGTGCGGCCTGCTGCTTGGCAAGCTCAGCCGGGTTGTGCTTGGGGTCGTACTTAGAGCCGGCCACCTTGTCGGGATAACCGGGCTTTGCTTCCCAGCAGTTCCCTGCAGCCTTGCACTTGGTTCCGTCGTAGGCGCCGGCGGCGCCGGCTCCGATCGCAAGAACAACTGCTCCTGCTGCAACGGTCAGAATAGACTTGATCGTCATGGGTCGTTCCTCCAATAGCGTCTTCGACTTCGAGCGGTTTCATCCGCATTGACACCCACATGCTGCCGGGAGCGCCTTTTTCGGGCGCCTTGCCGGCTAGTTTGCGGATACCTTGCACTCATCCCCGCCGGCGGCTTTCTCGCTACCGTCCGCGGACGCGTGTTCCTCGGGCTTGTATGGCTTGAAATTCTTCTTCTGCTCTTCGGTCAGCCAATCGGCGTCCGCCGCATCACCAACGTAGATGTGGCGAATCCAAGCCATCAACTTCAGCATTTCATCGAGCGTCAGATCGCTGTGCGGGCCCATCATGCCTTGCGCACCGCCGTAGATCGTCTCGAAGAGGCCTTTGTCCGTCTTGTTCTTCGGATAGGTCCAATAGGAGTCGGCGAGGCCGGGACCGACCTTGCCTTCGCCGACATGGCCATGGCAGCCGGAGCACGAGGTCAGATAGACCTCCTCTCCCTTGGGCAGGCATGTCTTGACCTCGGTGTAGAGATTGACCCCGCTTTCCAGGAAGTGCTTGACCGCTTCCGTATCGCGACCTTCCGGATTGGCGGTCTCTGGCACCCTGAGATCTTCACCCGTGATCGTGTTGCGGAACGTTTCCGCCCACGCAACCGAACCGCCGAGAACAGCGGCGACCGCCGCCAAAACAACAATAGTCCTGCTCTTCGTCGTCATACTGTGATCGCCATCCATTCTTTCGTGCTTTGTTGTCTACCGCTGCTCAGGAGCGCGGCAATCCGCCGACGAGCGGGATGCCCTCTTCCTTCAAGATCTCCTCGATCTTCGGCTTCGTCTTCTCGAGCGCGGCTTCGAGCGCAGCGAGCAGGACCTTGTCATCCTTGCGCACGCCGGCCGACTGATCGAAATGGTGCGGCACCTTCTCGCCGTCGCTGCGCGTGTTGTCGTCGGGGATGACGGTGAGCTTCAGTTTGTCGGAGGCTTTCGCGTACCGGGCCACTTCGGGTGCGAAGTTGATCGCCACGTCCGCCGTGCCGTCCGCGACCTCATTGACCATCCGCTGCGGGGGAATGCGCGTGAACTTGTTGCGCTTGTCCTGGAAGTTGGTCAGCGAGTGCATGTAATTGAAGTGCTCGCGGAAGAGACCGATCTTCTCGAGCATGATCTGGCCAGGCGAACCCGGCGTGAAACCGATTTTGGACGCCTTGGCGAGGTCCGGGCTCGACCAATCCTTGATGTCGAGCTTGGTGTCCTTGCGCTGGATGAAGACGTAGGGCGCGCGATAGTACGGCTTGGTCGTCGCGACGCGTTCGTCGCCGGTGTCGAGACCCATGACGACATCGCACCGCTTCACGTCCAGCAGGTCGCGCACGAGGTAGATCGCGGGCTTGTTCAGATAGACGAACATGGGCTCCCGTCCCATGGCCTCGGCCAGCGCGGTCGCGATCTTGTTTTCGAATCCTGAGCCATCGCGGCTCGAATAGGGAAGTTCGTCTGCGGCGGCGCAGATGCGCAGCACATTTGCGTTGTCGACGTCATCGTCGGCAGCCAGGGACGGACCGGTCAACAGAGCGGCTGCAAGAATGGGCGCGGCCATGCCCGATTTCATGAACGAGAAGCTGAAGGAGGCGAAACGCTTCATATCTCTCACCTTGGGTTTCCTCTTGAGGGTTCGAGCGCGCCGTCTGTTTTCATCCGGACTTCTCGGGTCCAGACGTTTGCGGCTTAGGCTCGGCGCGCAACCCGGCTTCGGACGCTTCAGGTGCGTCTCTCGCAGGCTCGCGACGTTTTGGTGATATTGCGGTTGACCGCCGCAGTGCTTCTCCGGAGAGGTCGGCACTGCGGCGGCCGTTAGTTCAGGATCGATCAGCCCTTGCTGTCGAACTCACCGACGTTGATGTCTTCCGAGTAAGGGTTCTTGCCATCGAGCGAGAACACCTGGAGGCCACCACCCATCTGCGTGTAGTTCTGCAGGTTCTTGAAGGCACCGACGGCACCAAGGCCAGCGGTCGGATCCTGCAGGTCGAACACGAGGCCAACGCCCGGCCAGCCACCGACGCCGTACATGATGGCGACGTACTGGGTGCCCTTGTGCTCATACGTCATCGGGTGACCGATCACGCCCGAGGGAAGCTTGTACTTCCAGAGCAGCTCACCGCTGTCCGAGTTGCGAGCCTTGATGAAGCCATCCAGCGTTCCGTAGAACACCAGGTTGCCTGCGGTCGACATCGTGCCGCCCCAGACGGAGAAGCGCTCCATCTTGTCCCACTTGTACTCGCCGGTGATCGCGTTGTAGGCCTTGATCTGACCGAGGCCGAGGTAGTTCTGGCGATCGCCCTTCGGGCCAGGATACATCCACAGCGTTGCACCGACGAAGAACTGGCCGGCACGATAGGGAAGCATGAAGGGCTCCCAATCCATGCAGATGTGGTTGATGCCCATGAAGAACAGTTCCTTCGTGGGATCGTAGCTGTCGTGGCCCTGGTTGTGGTAACCCATGGCCGACGGGCAGATTTCCTTGCCCTTATGGTCCATGCGCGTGCCGAACTCAGGATCGCGAACCGGAAGACCCGACTTCAGGTCGACCTGCTTCACCCAGTTGACCGTATCGTCGAGCTTGTTGGCCGAGACCAAGTCGCCGTTCTCGCGGTCGAGGGTGTAAACGATGCCGTTGCGATCCGGATGGGTCAGAAGCTTGCGCTTCTTGCCAGCCTTGTCGGTCTGTTCCGACAGGATCATGACGTTGACGCCAGCATAGTCCCACTCGTCGTGGGGCGTCTTCTGGTAGCCGAACTTGGCAACACCGGTGTCCGCATCGCGGCCCCAGATCGTCATCGTCCACTTGTTGTCGCCCGGACGCATGGTCTCGTTCCACGGCGCCGGGTTGCCCGAGCCGTAATGGAAGAGGTTCGTCTCGGGATCATAGGCGTACCAGCCCCAGTTCGTGCCGCCGCCGATCTTCCAGGCGTCGCCTTCCCAGGTGCCCGTGCCAAGGCCCTTCTGGCCATAGTGCGGGTTGGCGCTGTTGAAGTCGTCGCCGAGCTTCACTTCGTTGTCGGGGCCAGTTGCATACACGCGCCAGACCTGTTCGCCGGTCTTGACGCTGTAGGCAGTGGTGTAGCCGCGAACACCGAGCTCTGCGCCCGAGGATCCGACAAGCGCCAGATCCTTGATGACGTAGGGAGCCTGGGTCAGCGTCTGGCCGACCTTGATGTCGCCGTTCTCGACCTTCCAGTACTCTTCGCCGGTCTCGGCGTTGAGGGCCACAAGATGTGCGTCGAGCTGGGTCTTGATGATGAGCGCCGGCGTCTTGCCGTCACCCGGCCAGTAGGCCAGACCGCGGTTCACGAGATCGCAGCAGGCGACCGAGCGAGCGGCCGGATCCTGCTTCGGCTTGTGCTGCCACAGGATGTGCCCGGGGTCGTTCAGGTCGAGCGCGAACGTGTTGTTCGGGAACGACGTGTGGACGTACATCACATTGTTGACGACGAGCGGCGTTCCTTCGTGCCCATGCAGCAGACCCGTCGAGAACGACCAGGCAGCGCGAAGCTGCTTCACGTTCTCGGTGTTGATCTGCGTGTTGGGGCTGTAGTTCTGCGAGCTGTAGTTCTTGCCCGGCATAATCCAGTTTTCGTTGCTCTTCGAAAGCTCATTGAGCTTGTCGTTGGCGAACGAGACCGATGCCGAGCCCACTTGCATGGTGACTGTCAGCGCGACGCATGACGCGCCAGCCAGCAGCCCCTTACCCAGGTGCTTCATCATTCCCAAAACCTCGCGTTATCCATCCCAAGGTCGCGGCAGTTCCCGCGTTGCTCTGGTTGGGTTTGAACCCACTCAGCGCATACCGCGGCCTGCCACTGTTCAATTCGCGATGGCCTCCGACCATGTCCCGGACATCGCGAGCACGGCTCGATCCGCGTCAGCGCGCAGAAGACTAGAGTTCGTCCGCTGCGGCATTGCATCTCGTGCCGTCTGCGCACGCTAGACCGTGGCTTTCGTTTCGGTCTCTAGTCCGACTGGCACACATCAGCGGGAAACAAATGCAAACTCGTCGGGCTCTGGCCAGTTCGCTGACATTGTGTAACTATGTAACGTTTTTGTGATTGCGCTTGATCGCAAGCTTGTGGTGTTTCAACGCGAACGCGACGCAGCGATTGCGTCGGCCGGCGTAATGAGGCTTTGAACGCGTGTCTTGCTTCCGACATCGAAAACCCAACGAGGCGCGCGCGTGGACGTCCGCGGCGGTCGTTGCAGTTCTGCTCGCCATGGCCGGGCTGGGCGGTTGCGGAGATGAGACTTCGACCGACCAGGCGCGGGCGCCCGCCCGCGGAGAGGCTGCCTACCAGGTCGCGTGGCTCGAGGTTTCGAGCCCGCTAAGCCCGGCCCAGTGGCTCGTCAGCAGGCGGGACGATCAATTGAAGCCGATCGGGGACGCCGACGTGCAGAACGTCGCGCAGCGGCTCGCGACCGCGAATGCGCGGTACCGCGAAAGCGAGCGCATGATCGCAAACCGCACGGCACAGCTCTCCGAGATGCTGGCCTCGCGCGGCATCGCCGAAGGGCCGATCGCAATTCTCGACGATCTCACGAGCATTGCCGGAGAGATCGGCCAGACGGAAGGCTTTGGCGCGATCAGCCAGCACTACTTCAATCTTCGGGTTGCCGACGTCGAGCGCGGTGAGGCGCTCGACATGCTCAAGACCCGCTATGGACCGAGGCGTTAACACTTCAGGATAGACTTCCAATGGGACTGGATATGCAAAGCACAGAGCAACTTCGCGTGCTCATCATCGACGATCATCCGTTCGTGCTGCAGGGCTGCGCACGTATTCTCGAAGAAGCCGAGATCGCCCGTGCGCTTCAGGCCGGGGGACTTGCCGACGGCTACCGCCAATATCGCGCGCACCATCCGCACGTCATCATCGTCGACCTTTCGATCAAGACGGCAACCCTCGGGGGGTTATCGTTCGTTCGCCGCCTCAGGCTTCACGACAAACGGACGCCGATCCTGGTTCTCAGCATGCACAGCGATCCGATGATCATTCGCCGCGCGCTCGAAGCCGGAGCGACGGGATATCTCCTCAAGGACGCACCGGCGGAGGAGTTCCTCAAGGCTTTCCACTGCGTGCGGCAAGGGAAGCCTTATCTCAGCCATGAGGTCGCGTCCGAGATCGCATTCAGCGAGACGCGTCACAGCGCGAACCCCCTCAACGCGCTCACCGTGCGCGAGTTGCAGACCCTGTCACTGATCTCGGAAGGCAAGTCCTACGGCGTGATCGCCGAGGAGCTCAACATCAGTTACAAAACCGTCGCCAACACCACGTCGCAGATCAAGTCCAAGCTCGGGGCCAGAAGCCTGCCCGAGTTGATGCGGCTCGCGATCCAGCATCTGCCCGGTCCATCCGGCCGGCGCGGCAAGGAGTGACGGACGATCGCTTTCGGCGTTCCGGCCGTAGCGCCGGCCTGCCGCCTAAAATGCAAATGGCCGGGCGCGTTGCCCGGCCATTCGTCATTTGAGCGATGCTGGGGTCAGCTCGGTGCGTTGATCGCAATATCGGCGGGCGTCGAGAACGTCCCGTCGAAGAGCCGCGTTTCGCTCTCGCCCTGGGTCACCACGTTGCGGGCCGGCAGACCCGTCTGCTTGTCGACGTAGAGGGTCTGGACGTTCGGCTGCCCGGGCGCCTTGGCGGCTTCGCCCTTTGACTGCTCCGCCGCTAAGGCCGGCAGGCTGGCCTTATAGGCAACGTACGGCTTTCCCTCGAACGTCTTTTCACCCAGGCATTCGTAGTCGATCTTGCTCTTCGCCGGCTCGGCGACCGTTTCCTTGAGCTGCTTGGAGATGACTTCGGCGAAATTCGCCGGCACCTCGGTCCAACCCTGCCCCTGGTTGGACCAGACCTTTTCACCGATGGCGATGGTCTCCATTTTCTGCGGTGAATCGCCGAGGCTGACGCGCTGGTGCATGCGGTCGGGCAAAAGATAGTCGACCGTCATGGTCAGTGCGCCCTGCTGCTCGTTGACGATCCGCGTCTCGAGCCGGAAGCTTTTTCCACTCCGCAGTTTCGCGAAGGCCTGGTCGACCTCACTTTTGCAGTCGGCCTGCGCTTGACCGACCACGCCCATCAATAGCGCGACTGCGACGACGATTGTGCGCACCTGAACTCTCCATATTCTTCGGTTGGAATTGACTTGCACTTGCCGTGCTGGACTACGCCGTGTCACGGCAAATTCAGCCGGGACTTTTTCCGGATTTTCAATCGGCCGGAGACCGCGGGCCACGCGACTATGACGGCGGGCATTGCTGCCCGACGTACTTGGCGTCGACCGTCACTGCCATCCCCGTCTGGCCCTGGGTAGGCGGGTCGAATGTCATCTTCGTTATCCCGCGGTACCAAGTCTGAAAATCGCCGGTGAAGAGCGTGCTGATCCTCTCCTCACCCAGTTTGGATTTACACGTCACATTGACGATCACCTGATCCTCGACGCGCTGGACATCCGGCACGGAGCACACACTCCCATCCGACGGGACAGCAATGCTGTCTCCAGAACGGATGCACGCGTCGATCTCCATCATGCCGAGTTCGGCCGAGATGCTGGTGATGCGCCAGTGGCCGGGCTTGCGCTCCGGCAGTTGATCCGCAAACGCCGCCGCGCCTCCGATACTCGCACCCGACGCGATCCCGAGACCGAACGGCAGGCACAGGGCCGCGCGCACGAACACCGACGCCACCCTCGAAAAACTCCGGTGATGGACGCACCGCACCGGCGACCGCAGCAACGCCATGGCTATCCTAGTTCTGCACGGTTGCTTTGAGGTGCGCGGCGAGTTCCGCCCCGGGGGTGAACTCCTTGCTGGTGCGCGCCAGCCAGTCGGCGACTTTCGTCACGCGCTCGTTCGAAATCTCTTCGCCCGCGACGGCAACACGCGTGACGAAGAACCCGTCACCGGCGCGTATGCCAACCCACTTCGATCCATCGGGCGCCACGTAGTGAACGAGGTCAGTGAGCTTCGACGCGCCGTCGGCCGCTATCGAAAACTTTGCGCCGTCAGAGTTCCAACTCGCGGTTTTGCAGGCACCATCCCAGCCGAGATGCTTGAAGGATGCGTGCTCGTCGCCGAGCGACTTGCCGGGCTCCGCCAGCGAGAACGCACTCCCGCGCCACCGCGCGGTAATATTGGCCCCTTCGCAGCTCTTGAAGTTGAGCTTGTTGTCCTCGAACGCCATCGTGGAGGCTACGGCCGCCGACGTCAGGACTGAAGCGGATAGGACCATGATCGTTCGCTGCAGCACGCGCATTCTTCGCCTCCAAACGTTTCAGTGACGGTACGGCCGCCGAGGAACGCGGATAATGGGGGCCGGCCGTTCGCCTTCAAGGCAAAACACGGCGGCGCGCGTGCGCCTGACGCGAACGTGAAAGCGCGTGTGCAAATGCTTCCCGGATTGGAAAGGGAATTGCACCCGTCGGTCCCGCCCTAAAAAGGCTGAACGTGATGTCACCCGCACGCTCCCGTCTCGTGCTGCGTTCGCAAACGTCCGCTTTGAGTACGAAGCGGGTCTGATCGCAGAGGATGCTCTGGCAGGTCGTCTGCTTTTCTCGTTGCCGCTCACGGCCGCCATTTTTCGATCGCCGTTTCGGCGCCAATATGCGGCAGTGGATGGCGATCCCGGCAGGGCTCGAACCTGCGACATCCCGCTTAGAAGGCGGGTGCTCTATCCGGCTGAGCTACGGGATCTGAGCCGTCGGAGCCCTTTGCATAGCAGAGAGATTCCCCGTGGCAAGCCAGCTGTCGCCCGGAGCCCATCGCCCGGGGTGCGTCTAGCTCTTGGGACAGGCGGCGCCGGCGTCGGCCCAGGCCTTGATCAGCGCGCCGAAATCCTTCTGCGTGCCCGGGGCGGGCTCGCGGCCCTTGCCGGGCTTCCAGCCCCAGCCGACCAGCGAATCTTCGGCCATATGATGGACCAGTTCGTCCATCGACTTGCCGCCGTTGCGCTTGGGATCCTTGATCTGCTCGCAGATCTCACCCAGCGACTTGCCGAGCCAAGCCATTTCGACCGGCGCGACGTGCCATTGCGGGTGCCCCGGCACCTCGCCGGGGTCGAAATTCGCCGGGCCGTGACAGGTGGTGCAGCGCATGGCGACAGCCCCCAGGCCGTCCTCGCCGCGGACGACCATCGGCTGATGGGGATGACTGTCCTCGCCTTGAGCCGGACGGTTGCCGGGCGGATGGCAGTTGACGCAGCGCGGGTGCTGGATAACGCGGCCGGCCTCGGCAAAAAGCGCAACGGCCCGCTCGGTCTTATCGTCTATGCCCTGAAAGGCGGCGACTGGCTTGAGGGCGCGCGCGCTGGCTGGCGCGTTTGCGGCCGGATCGGCGTTCCCTGCTGGGCCTGCACTCACGAACCATCCAATGACAGACGCCACGACGGCCGCCGCTGCGCTTAGCCCCACGATCGCCCCGTATCCGGCCCGCATGTCACTTCTCCACCGAAGATCCCACAGCGCACATAACTTCCCAAAGCTGCTTTGGTTTCGACCAGCCCGTGGAAATGGTGAAGGGGCGAAGAGCGGTGCACGCGATCCGAACCCTTTCCGCCTGCACCGGAATGACCTTAGGCTCGCGACATGGATGATTCTCGCGACAAGGATGATTCGGGCCTCAGCCTGGGCTCAGGAGCGACGTCGCTGGGCGACCTCTATTTTCTCATGGATCGCGACCCGCGGACCTCGTCGCGCCCACTCGTGATGGTGCTGCATGGAGCGCTGCGCCATTCGGAGAACACGCAAGCCTGGTTTCCGCTGCTCTCGAACCGCTTCGATGTCATCTTCGTCGACCTGCCGGGACATGGGCATTCGCCTTCCGACGGCGAGCCGTCCATCCCGGCTTTCACGGAACGCTTTCGCGAATTTCTGTTGCGGCACTTCGCGCGCCGCGATGTCGTGATCGTGGGTGAGTCCGTCGGCGGGCTCATCGGTCTTGGCGTCGCGGATGGACGCACTCCTTGCGTGCGCGGCGTGATCGCGGCCGATCCGCCGTTTTCAACAGCCAAGCAATGGCCGATCTACAGCAACTTCGTGCACCGGGCGACGACGCGGCCGATCGGCGACTACCTGATGGCTCTCTTCGCCAACGCCTTCGGGTACACGCTCGAGGGGCTCATTGGCGATCGCATCTACTATTCGATCCTGGCGCACGTCAAAGTTCCGGCTCTGATCCTGACGGGTACGCTGCCGCTCTTTCCGGTGCGCCCGCAGCAGACGATCCCGTGCCTGCTCGACGACGTGGACAAGGCGATGATCCGCGCGATGAAAAATCCGCACCTCACCCTGAGCACCATTCCGGGCGCCGGGCATCTCTGCCTCGACGTGGCGTTTCCCGAAGCGCGGACGGCCGTGTCGGATTTCTGCGCGGCGCGGCTGCTGCAGCCGGCGGCGCTTCAGGCAGGCTGAGCGGTTGGCGAACGCAACGCTCGATTCAAACGCTCAATCACAAGTGGCCGCTCAGTGCGTCCACGCGCCGATGCGGCCGAACTTGAAATTGTCGGCGTAGGTCTTGCGGACGAGGCCGCGCGGATTCGGCTCCTCGAGGCGATAGGCGAGACCGTTCCGCTCGGCGTAGGCGATCGCTTCTTCCTTCGTGTCGAACTCGAGGCGGACCTGCGCGCGCGTATCGGCCGAGCTGGTCCAGCCCATCAACGGATCGATCTCGCGCGCGACGGCGGGCTCATGCTCCACCACCCACTCCTTCGTGCGGGCGGTGCCAGACTGCATGGCGGTTTTGGCCGGCTTGTAGATGCGTGCGGTCACGTCGCCCTCGCTGTTCGACTGCGTTGCGGCATGATTAGCCGCGCCCATGATTAGCTTCGACTGACTGTTCGGGCAAGCCGTCATCGGCGCAGCACGATATCCGCCGTCGCGGCGCGCGCTTGCCATCCGGCGCGCTCGAGTTCCGGGTCCAGATGCTCCTCGACGGGCCAGCCGAGGCAAAGATAAGCGACGAGCGTCCAATCGGCCGGTACTTCGAGCGCTCCGGCGACGACGTCAGGCTCCAGAATCGACACCCAGCCGAGGCCGATGCCCTCGGCGCGTGCGGCAAGCCACAACGTGTGGATGGCGCCGACGACGGAATAGCGAAGGGCTTCCGGCATCGTCTGGCGGCCGAGCCCTGCCCCACGCTCCGTCACCTCGTCTGCGAACACGGCGAGGTGGACCGGCGCGATTTCCAATCCTTCGAGTTTGAGGCGGGCGTAGAGCGCGCGCTGCTCTCCGTCGTAACCGTCGAGGGCGGAGCGGTTGGCGCGCTGGAAAGACGCTCGCACCGCTTCACGCCGGCCTTCCGAAGCCACCAGCACGAAACGCCAGGGCTGACAGTTGCCGACCGAGGGCGAGTGGCACGCCAGTTCGATCAGGCGCTCGACGCTGCCGTCGGGCAGGGGATCGGGCCGGAAGCGCCGGACATCGCGCCGCCAGTGGACGAGGTCGCGGAACTGGGCTGCGAATGCAGCGGTAAAGGCGGGCGCTTCCCGATGAGGGTTCTCCGTCATGGGCCGACCCTATCGACTATATGCACGAACGTGCCTGTGACATTCGTGCGCCGCGCGCCGCGCTCGGCGACCGGCTGGCCATCCGCATCGGTCGCGGCGAGGAGTGGATCGTCGGCGGCGGCGATGACGGAAGCAAAGTGGAACTCGTGGCCCATGAGCTGGCTGCCGGCCGCACCGATCGCACAATCGGCAAGCACACGCACGCGACGATAGCCGAGATGCATCGCGGGCCGTGCGAACGACGTCTCGACGCCGAGCAGGCCGGCCATGGCGTGCCGGTGGCCGTCCTTGTCGACGAGGCCCGCGCCAAGCACCATGTAGCCCCCGCATTCGCCATGCACTGCCGCCCCCCGGGCCGCCGCCGCTGCGAGCCCTTGTTGAAAGAGCTGAGCGGACGCCAGCGTGCCGGCGTGCAGTTCCGGGTAGCCGCCAGGCAGCCACACGGCGTCCGCGGCGGCGTCCGGCGCTTCGCCGGCCAACGGCGAAAACGGTACGATTTCCGCGCCGGCCCGCCGCCAACCCGCAAGAACGTGCGGATAGACGAATGCGAAGGCCGCGTCCGCGGCGAGCGCGATGCGCTGGCCCGGCGGGCGAATGGAGCCCTCGCGCAGCTCAATCGAAGCGAGCGTCGCGGGCTGCGCCAAGCTCACGAGCGCATCGAGGTCGAGGCGTTCGGCGATGGCGTCCGCGATGTGGCCGATGCGCGCCTCGACGTCGGCCATCTCGCCGGCTTGAACGAGACCCAGATGCCGTTCCGGCAGCGCGAAATCCGCACCGCGCGGAAGCGCACCGAGATACCGGAGGCCGACACCTTCGAGCGCCGGGACGATCATGCGGGCGTGCGCGTCGCCGCCAACGCGGTTGAGAATGACGCCCGCGATGGCGATGTCATCGCGGTAGCGAGCGCAGCCAAGCGCAAGCGCCGCGGCCGTTTCGGCCTGGGCCGACACATCCAGCACGAGCACGACCGGCCATCCGGTGAGCGCGGCGAGGTCCGCCGTCGCGCCGCGCGCGGTCTGTCCCGGCGCGCCGACGCCGCTGTCGAACAGGCCCATGACACCTTCGGCAATGACGACCGACGCACCTTCGCTTTCGCCATGCACGATGTGCGCGAGCCCGGAGCGGCGCATGGCCCAGGTGTCGAGATTGTGCGAGGCGCGCCCGGTGGCGACGGCATGGAAGGCAGGATCGATGTAGTCCGGTCCGCACTTGAACGGCTGCACGACATGCCCCTTGCGCGCGAGCGCGCGCATGAGGCCGAGCGTGACGGTGGTCTTGCCGCTGCCGGAGGCGGGCGCGGCAATGATCAGCCCCGGTGGCCGCATCAAATTCATGGCTTGACCATGTCATTCTTGAGCATACCCGGCGCAAGCACGGAGCGCAGCGCCGCGTTGGCGCCGATGACGATCACCGCGGGTGACGTGATGGCGTGCGCCACGACGGCGGCGGGAAGATCGGCGAGACATGTCTCGATGATGCGTTCCTCGGCGCCGGTGGCGTGCGAGATGACAGCGGCGGGCGTGCTAGGCGGAAGGCCGCCGCGCAGGCACGCGGCCGTGATCTCGGCAATCTGCGCGAGCGCCATGTAGAGAATGATCGGCTGGCCGGTGGCGGCGAGCGCCTCCCACGAGCGGGCGGCCGTCTCGTCGTCGGCGCGGTGGCCGGCCGCGAGAATGACGGCGTGGTTCGTCTCGCGCGTCGTGGCCGGAATTCCGGCGAGCGCCGGAGCCGCGAGGCCGGCCGTGATGCCCGGGACAACGCGAAACGGGATGCCGGCGGCCACGAGCGCATAGGCCTCCTCGCCGCCGCGCCCGAAGACGAACGGATCGCCGCCCTTGAGGCGGAGCACGCGGCGTCCTCTCCTCGCTTCGGCGATGATCAGCTCATTGATGTCGCGCTGCTGCGGGGACGGGCGGCCGCCGCGCTTGCCGGCGAAGTGCACCTCAGCATCCTCGCGCGCGAGGCGCAAGATGCGCGGATCGACGAGGGCGTCATGCACGATGGTGTCGGCCGAGCGGAGGGCGTGAATGGCCATCACCGTCAGCAGGCGCGGGTCGCCGGGACCAGCCCCCACCAGCCATACCTGGCCGGGCGCCAATTCGGGAAACTCGGGGAAGATCTCGGGCGGAAAGTTCATGGCCGGCATCACAATGGAGGGTGAGGGCCGCGCGGACGCGCCATCGACCGATTGGAGGTAGCCTTTGGCGCCGCGGCCTGTCAAACAGGGCATCTCCCCAGCCTCAATGGACGCACGACCCATGGCCACGCCGCTTCCTCGCCTCACGCTCGTCATCGGCGGCGCGCGCTCGGGCAAAAGCCGTTTCGCGGAGGGACTTGCGACGGCTCATCCCGCGCCCTGGATCTATGTCGCGACCGCGGAAGCGCATGACGACGAGATGGCGGACCGGATCACCCATCACCGGAGCCGGCGCGCGGAAGGGTGGACGACGATCGAGGCGCCGCGCGATCTCGCGGGCGCCATCTTGGCGCAGCACGCTTTGTCGATTGCGGCGAAGCACGCAGGGGCGTCCGTCCTGCTCATCGACTGCCTGACGCTTTGGCTGACCAACGTCATGCTCGGCGGCGGCGACGTGGAGCGCGAACAGACGCGACTTCTCGAAGCGCTCGCTTCGGCTGCGATTCCGGTCATCGCCGTCTCGAACGAAGTCGGCATGGGCATCGTGCCCGACAACGCGCTGGCGCGCGCGTTCCGGGATGCCCAGGGCCGCCTCAACGCGGCGGTGGCTCAACAGGCCGACCATGTGGTGCTGATGGCGGCCGGTCTTCCGTTGACGCTCAAGGCGCCTTAGCGCAATGGCGCGCGCGTTGATGTTCGCGGGCACGGGCTCGGATGTCGGCAAATCGCTGATCGTTGCCGGGTTGTGCCGCGTGTTCCGCCAGCGCGGGCTCGACGTGCGCCCATTCAAGCCGCAGAACATGTCGAACAATGCAGCCGTGACCGCCGACGGCGGCGAGATCGGGCGGGCTCAGGCGCTGCAAGCGCTGGCGGCTGGCGTGCGGCCAACCGTGCACATGAACCCGGTGCTGCTGAAGCCGCAGAGCGATACGGAAGCGCAAGTCGTCGTGCAGGGCCGCGTGGCGGGAGTTGCGCAAGCCGGCCGCTATCACGAAGCCAAGCGAAACTTGATGGCGCCCGTGCTCGACAGTTTCCGTCACTTGGCTGCCGGGGCCGATCTCGTGCTCGTCGAAGGCGCCGGCGCAGTCTCGGAAATCAACCTGCGCGACAACGACATCGCCAATCTCGGCTTCGCGCGCGCGGCGGGTGTGCCCGTGATCCTGATCGGCGACATCGAGCGAGGCGGCGTGATCGCCAGTCTCGTGGGTACGAAGACCGTGCTGCCCATCGAGGATGCGGCGGCGATCTGCGGCTTCGTGGTCAACAAGTTTCGTGGCGACCCACGGCTGTTTGCCGAAGGCATGACGGCGATCGAGCGGCTGACGGGCTGGCCGTCGCTCGGGCTCGTGCCCTATTTTCGCGACGCCTCGCGCCTTCCTGCCGAGGATGCGCTGGCGCTCGATGCCAGGACGGGCGCGGGAACTCAGAGCGGCAAACCGCTCGTCGCCGTGCTCGCCTATCCGCACATCTCCAACTTCGACGACTTCGATCCGCTGCGGCTCGAAGAGGAGATCGATCTCGTGTTCGTGCGGCCTGGCGAGGTCTTGCCTGCCACGGCACGATTGGCGGTGCTGCCGGGATCGAAGGCGACCATCGCGGACCTGCGTGTGCTGCGCGAGACCGGGTGGGACATCGATCTTGCGGCGCACGTCCGGCGCGGCGGGCACGTGCTCGGCATCTGCGGCGGCTATCAGATGCTCGGGACCTCGGTGGCCGATCCGGCGGGTCTCGAAGGCCCGGCACAGACGGTTCCCGGTCTTGGGCTGCTCGACGTGGCGACGACGCTTTGCGGCACAAAGACGCTGCGCGACGTGACCGGCTCGGCATGGGGCGGCGGCGCGCCTTTCACGGGCTACGAAATGCATGTCGGTGAAACCGTGGGAGAGGGCACGCGGCGGCCGCTGCTTGCCATTGCGGGCGGCCGGCCGGACGGGGCGGTGGCCGCGGACGGACGCATCGCGGGCTGCTACGTGCATGGATTATTTGCCCATGACACACAACGGGCTGCGTGGCTTGAAAAGATCGGGGCACGGCCCTCCGACCTCGGCTACGCGGCCGACATCGAGGCGACGCTCGACCGGCTCGCGGATCATCTGGAGCGGCATCTGGACTGCGCGGCGCTTCTCGCGCTCGCGCGCACGATCCCAGGGTAACCCCGCCCTCTGCTGTCTGACTACTTATCAGGCATGTTGACTAAAATAGATGCACAACGGGACCTCGTTTGCCTATACAGGGCCCGCCCCGGACGCCGCCGAGCCCCAAGAGGCCATGAGCGAAGTGTTCGGGAGCGCGGGCGCGTCCGCAATACGCGCCTGATCATGACCGGCTTTAGGGATGCCTGACGATATGCTCGACGAGAAACTCGAACCTATTTACGCGGAAGTGCTGCGCCGGAACCCTGGTGAGGACGAATTCCATCAGGCCGTGCGGGAGGTGCTCGAGTCGCTCGGCGCCGTCATCGCCAAGCATCCCGGCTATGCCGACAATGCCCTGATCGAGCGCATCTGCGAGCCGGAGCGGCAAATCATTTTCCGCGTGCCGTGGGTCACCGACACCGGCGAAGTGCAGATCAACCGCGGCTTCCGCGTGCAGTTCAATTCGGTGCTCGGGCCGTACAAGGGCGGGCTGCGCTTCCATCCGTCGGTGATGCTCGGCACCGTCAAGTTCCTCGGCTTCGAGCAGGTGTTCAAGAACGCCCTCACCGGCATGCCGATCGGCGGCGGCAAGGGCGGGTCGGACTTCGATCCGAAGGGCCGGTCCAACGGCGAGATCATGCGCTTCTGCCAGTCGTTCATGACTGAACTCTCGCGCCATCTCGGTGAGCACACGGACGTTCCGGCGGGCGACATCGGCGTCGGCCGGCGCGAGCTCGGCTACATGTTCGGCCAGTACAAGCGCATGAGCAATCGCTACGAGTCGGGCGTGCTGACGGGCAAGGGCCTGACGTGGGGCGGATCGCGCGTGCGGACGGAAGCGACCGGCTACGGCGCGGTGTTCTTCGTCGAGCGGGCGCTCGCCACGCGCAAGCAGGGCTTCGAGGGCAAGAAGGTACTCGTCTCCGGCTCGGGCAACGTCGCGATCTACACGATCGAGAAGATCCATCAACTGGGCGGGCGCGTCATCGCGTGTTCGGATTCCAGCGGCTACGTCGTCGACAACGCGGGCATCGACCTCGCGTTGCTCAAGGACATCAAGGAAACGAAGCGCGGGCGCATCGGGGATTACGCGATTGCGCGCGGGACGGGCACGACGTTCGTCCCTGGCGGGCGCCTCTGGGATGTGCCAGCCGACATCGCGATGCCTTCGGCGACGCAGAACGAACTCAACGGCCAGGACGCGCGCACGCTGGTGAAGAACGGCGTGATTGCCGTCGGCGAAGGCGCGAACATGCCGAGCACGCCGGAAGCCGTGCGCGTGTTCCAGGACGCGGGCATCATTTTCGCGCCCGGAAAAGCCGCCAATGCCGGCGGCGTGGCAACAAGCGCGCTCGAAATGCAACAGAACGCCTCGCGGGATTCGTGGAGCTTCGAGGTCACGGAACAGAAGCTCGCGACCATCATGAAAGATATTCACGACCGGTGCGCGGAGGTGGCGGACGAGTACGGCTCTCCCGGCAACTACGTGCTGGGCGCGAACGTCGCCGGCTTCATCCGCGTCGCGGATGCCATGGACGCGCTCGGCGTCATCTGACGCCGTGGACGCACTTGGCGTCAGATGACGCCGGGATCCTCGCGGCGCCTACCACAGCAAGAACGCCAGGATGGCGAGCAGGCCGAGCACGGCGGCCTGGATCAGGTAGGCGATCCGATAGAGACGCAGCGCGCGGTGAATATCAACCGCGGTTGCGTCTCGCCTGCCGGAACCCATCCACGCGTCGTCGATGCTCTTTCCGCCATAGCTGCGGGGACCCGCCAGTGCGAGCCCCAACGCTCCCGCCATCGCTGCCTCCGGCCATCCTGCGTTCGGCGAGCGATGACGCGGCGCGTCGCTCAAGGCGCTTTGCGCGGCGGCCCGCCAATCAGCTCCGCGAGTGACACGCGCCGCGAGCGTGATCCAGATCGCAGTCAGGCGCGAGGCGGGTAGATTGATCAGGTCGTCGAAGCGGGCGGCCGCCCAGCCGAAGGCGAAATAGCGCTCCGACTTGTGGCCGATCATGCTGTCGGCAGTGTTGACTGCCTTGTACGCGGCGCAGCCCGGCAGGCCACCCACCACGAGCCAGAACGCAGGCGCGACGACGCCGTCGGAGAAATTTTCGGCGAGGCTCTCGATGGCGGCGCGCGCGACGCCTGCTTCATCGAGCGACGCGGGATCGCGGCCCACGATGCGCGCGACCGCCTGACGTCCGGCGGCGAGACCACCCTCCTCGAGGGCGACGGCGACGTCGGTCACATGTTCATCGAGGCTGCGGCCGGCCAGCAACGTGCTCGCCAGGGCGGCCTTCAGGATTAGCGCGGCAACCAACGGAAGCGCGAGATCGATCACCTCGTCGATCAGAAGCACGATCGAGACGACGACGAGCAGGATGGTCGCAAGGGCGAGGATGCCGCGCAGGCGTGCGCGCGCGGGCGACAGATGGCCCTCGTTCCAGACCTGCTCAGCGCGCGCGATGAGCGCACCCATCCAGGTGACGGGATGGCCGATGCGAGCCACGAGCGCGTCGGAATAGCCGACGAGCGCCTCGATGAAGAGCGCGAGAAAGGCCAGCGCGAACGTCATACCTCTCCCCGTCAGTCGGCCGCGAGATCAGCGTGCTAGCACAGCCGGGGCCGTGGAGGAACACACCTCACGCGAGCGCACCTCCATCCTAGGCGAGTATCAGGAGCAGGAGCAGCGCCGACTCGGTGATCTCGATGCTCGCGCCGTGGCAGTCCCCGTTCACGCCGCCGACCCGCTGGCGCCAGTAAAGCGCCAGGCCAAAGGCTATCGGGACGGCCGCGATCAGCATCGGCGCGACGAACAGCGAGACAATTGCGAGGCCGACGCCTTCGAGCGCGACGGCGCGCGGGTCGACGCCGGCGGCTAAGCGGCTGGCCAGCCCATCTCCCAGCGGCGGGACCGCGCGGGCGATGACAAGCGTTCCCCAGCGCGCCCATGCCGCCGTGAGGGCCAGCGCCGCCGCCATGGCGAGCAGATCGCTCTCGGCGGCCTGCATCATCGCCGCGAGCAGCACGAGCTTGGTTGCGATTTGGAGCGCGATGGCGATCACGCCGAATGCGCCGGTGTGCGGATCGCGCGCCACTTCAATGAAGCGCTTGGGATCGCCATGGGCTGCACCGAGCCCGTCCGCGACATCGCCGAGGCCTTCGAGATGCAGGCCGCCCGTCACGGCCGTCCATGCCAAGAGGGCCAGCAGCGCGCCGACCCATGGGCCTGCGCCGGACCCCAGCGCGGCGGCCAGCGCAACGATCAGCCCCACGATGGCGCCAACGACCGGCAGCCAGGGCGCGGCACGGCCCAAATCACCAGCGCGTTCCGGTGCGAAGCCCGGCGCCGGAAGCCGTGTCAGAAACGTCAACGCCGTGAGAAATCCGCTCATGCTTCCCCCTCTTCTGGCCCCTCTTCTGGCCCCTCTTCTGGCGGCTGGACGATTTCGACGAGTTCGCCCCAGAGGCCGTGCGCGTCCGCCCATCCCACGCGCAGCGAAACCCGCGTTGCGTGCGCCAGGCGAATGGCCCACAGGCGTTGCAGCGGAATGGCGAGGAGCACCGACAGCGCCATGCGGATCGTGCCGCCATGGGCGACGACGAGTACGCGCTTTTGTTCGTGTTGGGTCAATGCGCGCAGTGCCGTTTCCACACGGAGACGCACATCGGCGAGCGGTTCGCCGTTCGGCGGAGAATTGGCCTCCGGGTCAGCTTGAAAAGACGTGAAGCGCGCATCGTCGGCGAGATCGGTGAGCAGTTGGCCGTCCCAGTCGCCGAAGTCGATCTCGCGCCATGACGGATCGGTTGCAAATTGGCGCGCGCTCCCCGCCGCGAGGGCGGCGGTTTCCTGCGCGCGCCTGAGCGGAGATGAAACGATATTGTCCCAGGTGCGGCCGGCGACTTGCGCGGCAACGGCCTTGCGGCCGGCGTCCGTTAGGGACGCATCCGTGCGGCCGAGCAGACGGCCCTCCGCTTCCGTGCGTCCATGGCGGAGAAAATCGATGGCCGTCACATTGATAGATGTCACGGGGCGTCCCGGTTCGTTACGGCCGCCTCCGCGAATGTCGCCATGCCGTTGTGGAGCGCGCAGGCCAATCGCAGGATCGCGAGTGCCGACGCCGCGCCCGAGCCTTCACCAAGACGCAAGCCGAGATCGAGAATGGGATCGGCAGACAGGGCCTCGAGCACGGTGGCATGACCCCGTTCGGCGGAGACATGGGAAAACATCAACCACGGACGGACGCCCGCATTGAGGCGTGTCGCCACGAGTGCGGCCGCGGTCACGATGAACCCGTCGACGAGGACGGGGCACCCGCGTTGAGCCGCGGCGACAATCGCCCCCGCGAGCGCGGCGATTTCGAATCCGCCGACGGTCTGCAGGACACGACGCGGATCGACGCCGGCGCGTGCGAGATCATGGCGTGCGAGACCCTGCGCGATGACCGCGATCTTGTGCGCGATGCCGGCTTCGTCGAGCCCGGTGCCGGCGCCCGCGACCTCCGCGGGCGGCTTGCCGAGAAGCGCCGAAGCTATCGCCGCGGCCGACGTCGTGTTGCCGATACCCATTTCGCCAAAGAGAACGAGATCGGCGGGGCCGGCCGTCTCCACGGCGCGGCGTCCGGCGGCGAGCGCTTCGTCCAGTTCATCGCCGGTCATTGCGGCTTCGACGGTGAAGTCGCGCGTGCCGCGGCGCGTCTTGTCGGAGGTCACGCCGGCCATCGGCTCCTTGGCCAGCGTACCGGCATCCACCACCATCAATGGCACGCCAAGCTCACGCGCTAGGACGGCGACAGCCGCGCCGCCGGATGCGAAGTTGCGCAGCATCTCGACAGTCACGGCGGCGGGAAAGGCCGAGATGTTCTGCGCGGTGACGCCGTGATCGCCCGCAAAAAGAATGATGGGGGCTGCCGCCGCGCGCGGGCGATCGGTCGCCTGCAAAGCCGCCAGCGTGACCGCGAGGTCTTCGAGGCGGCCGAGCGAGCCCGGCGGCTTGGTGAGCTGGGACTGGCGTTCGCGCGCCGCCGCCTCGTTGGCAACGGACGGCGTCGGGCAGACAGTCTCGATCCAGCGGCTGGTCATGGCATTCCGTATTTTTTGGTCGTTTCACGGTCTCCGCGCTGCATGACACGGCCTGGGGCGGGCGGCAACTGCGGCCGGGATTGATGGGGCGGCCCGGATGTGGGAGCAGAAGTCAGGCCAAACGACGATCGGGACAGGTCAAGGACGGGCGATGAAGCTCAGACGCGTCATGGATGGGGCGGTTCCGGCCGTGCAGGTTGCAATCGCGGGCGGCTGGGTCGACGTCGCCCGCGCGCTTCAGGGCACTCAATTCGCAACCGATGCCGAGCGCGCCTTATGGTGCACCGATGCCATCGCGCTGCTCGGTGCACCGGCCGCCGTGCACCGGGACATGCTGGAACGCGCCGCGCGGATTTCGCCTCTTACCGATGATGCGCGGGTGCCTGTGTTGCCGTTCGCGCCGCGCTCCTTCCGCGACTTCATGCTGTACGAACGACACGCCATCGACGCGGCGCGCGGTTTCGTGCGCACGTATATGCCGCGCGCGTGGCCGCTCGTCAGGGCCTGGGAGGCGACCGTCGGCCCGCCCTTTCCCCTTCTCAAACCGCACGCGCTCTGGTCGCGTCAGCCGATCTACTACATGGGCAATCACCTTGCGTTCGCTGGCGACGGCGACATGTCCATTCCCGCCTACACGCAGGCGCTCGATTACGAGCTGGAGCTTGGCTTCGTGCTGTCGCGCGACTTGATGGACGCTTCGCCCGCGGAAGCGGAGGCGGCCATTGGCGGGTTCGTGGTCGTCAACGACTTCAGCGCCCGCGACGTGCAGCATGCGGAGATGCGCTCGGGGTTCGGGCCGCAGAAGGCCAAGCATTTCCGGAACGGGCTTTCGGCGGAGATCGTCAGCGCCGACGAGATCCTGCCGCGCTGGCGCGATCTCACGGGCTTCGTTCGCCTCAACGGTGAGTTGATCGCGGAGCCGCAGACAGCGGGCGGGCGCTGGTCGCTCGGTGAGGCCGTGGCGCACGTGTCGCGTTCGGAGCGTCTCTTCCCCGGCGAGCTGTTCGCGACCGGCACGCTGCCCGGAGGCAGCGGAATCGAACGCGGCCGCTTGCTGGAAGCCGGAGACGAGATCGAAATCGGCATCACGGGCGTCGGCACGCTGCGCAATCGCATCGTTGCGCCCGCGCGCGGATCATGAGGGAGACGCCTGCATGAAGGTCATCGATCTGTCGAAGCCCGTGCAATTCAATCGTGACGATCCGTTCTTCATGCGGGTCAAGGTTACGCACAAGCCGCACTGGATGGCGAAGGTTCTCGTGCGTCTGCTCGGCCTCCCCTTCCGTCTTTTCCCACGCGACTTTGCGGGCTGGGCCGACGACACCGTGAGCATGGGCGTGCATGCGACGACGCATATCGATGCGCCATGGCACTACGGGCCGCAGTCGGGCGCGGCGCCCGCGCAGACCATCGACGAAATCCCGCTCGACCGCTGCATCGGTCCGGGCGTCGTGCTCGATCTCTCGCACAAGGCCGACGACGATCCGATCACGGTCGCGGACATGGAGCAGGCTCTCGCGGTGTCGGGCGCGACGCTAACAGACGAGACCATCGTTCTGATCCGCACGGGCCGCGACCGCCTGATGGGCACGAAGGATTTCTGGCAAACGGGCACCGGCATGAGCGCGGCCGCTACCGAATGGCTGCTGGACCGGGGCGTCACCGTCATGGGCATCGACCAGTGGGGTTGGGATTTGCCGTTCCGCGCCCAGATCGCGAAATCCAAGGCGACCGGGGACGCCACGCTTTTCTGGGAAGCGCACCGCGTCGGGCAGCGGCGGCCCTATTGGCACATGGAGCAGCTCACGAATCTCGGCGCGCTGCCGCCGCATGGGTTCGAGGTGGCGGTATTTCCGCTCAAAATCGTCGGCGCGTCGGCTGCGCCGGCCAGGGTCGTCGCCCTCATGCGCTGATGACAGGATCGGCTAGCGCTTTGTTACGGTTCACCTTAGTCGCCAATCATCGGCGTCCTGCACAAAAATAAGTGGCTGCCGGGGATGCGGATCGGGAATTTTTCCCTGTAGAATGGGATAACGTTCTCATCCGCACGCAGGGCACCAATGAAGCCGCCGAAAACCGAGCCCATCTCGACCCAGTTGGACCCGAGCCACCCGAACCACGACGCCATCCTGCTCAAGCAGTCGCGGCTCGCGGCGCACAGGCGCCGGAGGCTCGAAAACAGCGGCGCCCTGCCGTCCGAGCCTCCAGCCGCCAAGAAAACCGCAAAAGCCCGTAAAGCCCCTCGCCGTCGCAAGGACGATTGAGACGCCGATCCCCTGCGCGGGTTGATCGGCCGGATAACCTCCCCATGTCTGCGGAACGATCGCACGAGACGCGCGCTTTTCGGAAAGATCGCCGAGACGCGACGGCGCCTGCTGGGAGCATCCGACATGACCGACAATTTCGATGACGATGTGCGAAGCCTCGCGCCCAAGTTCGCCCCGTCCCGGCGGGAGGCGATGCTGACCACGCTCGCGACCGGCTTTGCGCTCGCCACGCAGCCCGTGGCGGCGGAGACGACCATCACCACCGGCACGTCCGGGCTCGAAGCGGGCGAGATCCAGATCCCCACCGCCGACCGCGCCGTCCCCGCCTATCGCGCCATGCCGGCCACGGGCGGACCGTTTCCGATCGTGCTCGTCGTGCAGGAGATCTTCGGTGTGCACGAGCACATCAAGGATGTCTGCCGGCGTTTCGCGAAAGCGGGCTACATGGCGATCGCGGCCGAGATGTTCGTGCGCCAGGGCGATGTTTCGAAGCTCAAGACCATCGACGAGATCCGCCCCATCGTCGCGACCGTGCCGGATGCGCAGGTCATGAGCGACCTCGACGCGGCCGTCGCCTACGCGACGGCATCCGGGCACGGCAACGGCGACAAGCTGGCGATCACCGGCTTCTGCTGGGGCGGGCGGATCACGTGGCTCTATGCGGCGCACAATCCGCAACTACGCGCGGGCGTCGCCTGGTATGGACGCCTTGTCGGCGAACCGACGAACGTGACACCAAAGCATCCGGTCGATATCGCGGCCGATCTCAAGGCTCCGGTCCTCGGCCTCTACGGCGGCGCGGATCAGGGCATTCCGCTCGATACGATCGAGAAGATGCGATCGGCCTGTGCGACGGCCGGCAAGACGTGCGAGATCGTGGTGTTCGAGGGCGCCCCGCACGCCTTCCATGCCGACTACCGGCCGAGTTACCGCGCGCAACCGGCGCAAGAAGGCTGGAAGCGCACGCTAGCGTGGTTCAAACAGTACGGGGTGGTCTGAGGCGATGGCCGACTGAAGGCTGCCCAGCAGCGTACCGCTGCGCCGCCGGGCAGCCCGTGGCGGCGGAGACGACCATCACCACAGGCATGTCCGGGCTCGAGGCGGGCGATCGGCGAAGTCCACAAGCACGGCGCGGCCGGACATCAATAGTTATGTCGCGAACCGAACTCCGGCATTTCCTTCGACAGGAATGAGACAATGATCGAATCGCGAACGGTATTCGCGCCCTTGATCAGCTCGCGCCCGTGCCAGCTTCTCCGATCCGGCCGACTGTTCACCGCGAAGGTGCCGGCACTGTTGGGAAGGAACGGAAATCTCCCGACCTCTTCAAATCTGTTGCCGAGCAGCCGGTTCAGCACGGGCCGCTCGCGATAGAGCGAGGTTCCGAGATCCTTCGGATCGTTTTTCTTGGCCAAATAGAACATCATGGTGACGACACGCGGTTCGCCGTCGGGATGCGGCTTGATCGAATAGTCCTCATAATCCCGCACAACCATCGTGTAGACGTATGCCTTCTGCTTTGGCACATCGTCCTCCGGGACGTTCAATCTCAAGGCGATGTCTCTCCGTAGCGATGAGTAAACCACCTTCTGGAATTCAGGCGCCGCAAGGGCCGTTCTAATATCCTCCCAGAGTTGACGGGTTTCCGCGGGGATTTTCGGCATCTCCACATCCGACAGAAGAATCCGGTCGCGCGTGGATTGTCCCGCAGCGTTCTTCCACTGCTTGATATTGATGGGCAGGTAGGCTTCGCGCCCCGGGAGGCTGGCCCGGATGTCCTCGTAGACGTCATCGGGGAAGGCATTCTCGGTGGCAAAATGCTGGAACGGCTCATCGACGACGCCGCTGCCGCCAAAGCGTTCGACGAGGTGATTGACGATCCGTTGCGCCCTGTCAGTGCGTTGATCGATCGCTAACGCGCTCATTATTCTTTCCTCCAAACACCCTACAATTGGTTCGGCACGTAAAGTGCGTTGAAGCCAATTTCGTCCAGCTTCGCGCCCGCATAGCGGGGCCGCGCCCATCGGCCAGAAATGTGCGTGTCGATGTGTTTGTAGCCGCACGATTTCATGAACGCGGCTTGTTCCGTGTAATCGCCAGGCTGCACCTCCATCAGGATGGTTCTTGGGCGATTGTCGGACCGCAAAAGTTTTTCCATGCCACGCGCGATCGGTATTTCGATCCCGTCCGTATCGATCTTAATCAAGTTCGGCGAACGGATAACCTCGCGCTCGATCATGGTGTCCACGGTCATGGTGACCTTGCACTCGGTACCGACTGAGGCTTTCATTTCAGGCCCGCCCTCGACTTGAAGCTGGCTGCCTGAGGCGCCATGGCGCCACCGCTTATACTTAAACGGCACAAAGCCATCCTGCCCGGAAACCGCGATCGACAGAACGGAAACTCGATCCTGAATCTCGTTCGCTGCAATGTTCTGAAGCAACTGCGAGGCATTGCCGAGGTGCGGCTCGCAAGAATACACGTGCCCTTCCGGTCCGAGATGCTTGGCAGCGAACACAGAAAAGACGCCGATGTTGGCGCCGATATCTAGAAATACATCGGTGGGCTTCAGGTTGGATCGAATCCAGTCCGTTGTTTCGGGCTCCTTTCCAAGAAAGGACTTGCCGCGCTGGTAGGATTCAAAAGATTCCGAGGAAAACCTGTACTTCACTCCGTCGAAAGGATCCGTGACTTTAACCGAGAAGCGCATCGCGTCGCGCAAATCGTACCAATGGCGCATTGGAAGCCATCGTAGTTTCGGAATTTTGTATCGAAGATCGGCGATTGAATCCATTCGTGCGCGCCCCCCTGGCGACGGATACCACCTTAGCATCCGGATTTTGTCGAAATCTAGCGCGGATCCTTAAGCGGAAGGGGGTTTCCGATCTTAAGGCCATAAAACATCTCCGAATTCGGCGTGTGCCGAAACTCCGGATTTGATGCGCGAAATATCGCTAGCGGTTCGATCGCGAACGGCACGGTGGACGAAGGCGAGTTTTTTCACCACGGTCGACGGGACGACGAACGGATAGAAGTCGGCGTGGCCCATGCTGCGATTGATCGTTCATCGCGAGTGTCGATGGAATCCGGCGTTCGAGCAGCGCGTCGAACGTCTCTTCCCGACAAATATCGTACGTCTCGAACGGCTGCCCAGCAGCGAGCCGCCGCGCAGCCAAGCTGTTCTGTCACACTCTCAGCATCACGAATTGCGCATTACGAGTCGAGGGTCAGCAGGCCCGAGCGCGAGTCGACGCTGTAAGTGCCGTGGAAGGCCTGATCGCGCATACCGCCCGAGCGGAATGTGCCCTTGAGACCGAACTTGAGGCCATTGCCCATCTCGACCATCTCGGCGATCTGCGCCTCGACGATCTCGTTTTCCAGCTTGAACGTGACGCTCTGGCCCCGCTCCGGATAGAGCAGAGCCCATTGCAGCGACGGTTTGTCGGGCCCATCCAGAACCGTCAGTTGGGTATCGGCCATCACACACACCTCCATGTTTCAGTCCATGTGCAGGGTTGCAGAGGCTCAACGCTGCGCTGCAGCAAACGGTTCGCGCGTCGAGTTTTAAAATGGCCGTTTGCGAAATTTTCTCGGAGGCTGCGGGAACCTTGGCGACAGGCGCGCATTGCTTTGACACACACGGCCCTTCCCTCGGCCGTGCGTCGTTCCCCTCCTCGGCCCCCGGGTCCCCCCTCCCGGGGGTCGATCATTTTGAGCAGTGCCGTGCTTGAGCACGTCATTGCCGGGCGGAGTATCGAATGGCGAAAAAGACCAAAACCAAGACCAGCACCGTGGAACATCCGCAGCCGGCGCCGTCGCGGCCCACCGCACCTGAATCTTCCGGGGCGGACGCGCGCCCCAACGTGAGCCCGTCACTGCCGACGCCGGAGCGGATCGAAAAGGTGCTGCGCTAATTTCCGATTGCGGGCTGCGGATGCGGCGCGGATTGCAAGTGCTGCGGTTGAGCGCTCGGGCTTTGCGTTTGCGCGGCCTCGTTCTGCACGATTTGGCGGTCGCGGATCGCACGGTGAACGAAGGCGAGTTTTCTCACCGCGGCGGCTGGGACGACGAACGGATAGAAGTCGGCGTGGCCCATGCTGCGATTGAGATTATTCATCGCCAGCGTCAATGGGATCCAGCGCTCGAGCAGCGCGTCGAACGTCTCTTCCCGATAAATATCGTACGTCTTGAACGGCCAGGCTGCTCCGAACGCTATGCCGGCCACGCGCGGCTCCATGCCGGACGCCTCGGCCGTTTCGAGCGTGGCGACCATATGCAGATAGTGCGCCCATGTTTCGGCCCAATCCTCCCAGGGGTGGGCGCTGGCATACGCGGAGACATGATAAGCATCCCAGCCCGGCGGCGGACCGACGTTATAGTGCTGCGCAATGGCGTTGGCGTAGTCGGCGCGTTCGTCGCCGAAGAGGGCGCGGAATTCGTCCAGCATGCCGGTGCCGGACACCAGGACTTTCCAGTAGAAATGACCGCTCTCGTGGCGAAGATGGCCGAGCAGCGACCGGTACGGTTCGCCGAATTGCTGGCGCTGGCGCTCGCGCTCGACCGCGTCCGCCTCCATGATGTCGATTGTGACGACGCCGTCGAGGTGTCCGGTCATGGCGCTGCGAACAAAGTCGAACGTGAGCGCGCCTTGACCGGAATCGGCGGTTTGGAACGGCAGGCCGAAGCGCATCAGCGAATAGACGAGCCGCTTCTTCGCCTGCTCCAGATCCTGCCAGGCCTGGAGGCTGCCCTGCTCGGAGAGATTGGGGATGGTGCGATTGAGATTGCAAGCGCGGCAAAGGGCGTGACTGCCCGCGGGTGTCAGCCAGTTGCAGACGCCGAAGAAGGAATTCGCGCAGTAGCGCACGTCGGCCGCCGTGGCCGTCATGCGCCGGAAGAGCGTCGCGTCGTCCGCGGCCGGCTCGAGCGCCACCATCGCCTGCAGGTCCGTATCGAAGCCGAGCGCGTGGCCGCAGCGCACGCACGCCACGTTTTCAAAGTAAACGCGGTTGCCGCATGCGGAACAGGAGAACTGCTTCATTCGTTACCGCCCTCGACTATGCGGGAGGACCCGCTTTGCGTGGTGCCCGCATTTCTTGCATTATCGCACCAAAGTTTCATCACCCTGCTCATGCCTTAAGCGCATTCACAAGGAACGCAGCCTAACAATCACGCGGATGCTTGTCTCTTAAGCCCCAGCTCGATAACGCATACATGATCGCCGAGTTCATGCGACGATCGCCAACGCACGAGCGAAAAGGACATCACGTCTCCATGGCGCTGCACGTTGCCTTAACGCATGCCACCAGCTACCGCTACGATCGTCCCATTTCGATGGGGCCTCAGGTCATCCGGCTGAAGCCGGCGCCGCACAGCCGGACACCCATCGTCAGCTATTCCATGACGGTCTCGCCGGCCACGCATTTCATCAACTGGCAGCAAGATCCGTTCGGTAATTTCCTCGGGCGCGTCGTCTTCCCGGAGAAGACAGACCACTTCTCCGTCACCATCGATCTGGTTGCCGATATGGCGGTCATCAACCCGTTCGATTTTTTCGTCGAGGAAAGCGCGACCAATTGGCCGTTCGCCTACGACAGCCTGCTCGCTTCGGAGCTTGCGGCGTATCTCCCGCCCGATCCGGACGGGCCAAAGCTCAAAGAGTATCTGGCGACGATCGACACCGCCGCGGGGCGCACGACCATCGATTTTCTCTGCACGGTCAACGCGAGGCTCCAGCGCGACATCGGCTATCTCGTGCGCATGGAAGCGGGCGTGCAGACCCCCGAAGACACACTGGGCTTGCGCTCCGGATCGTGCCGCGACAGCGCCTGGCTGCTGGTACAGATCCTGCGCAATCTCGGCCTCGCGGCGCGTTTCGTGTCCGGCTACCTGATTCAGCTCAAGCCCGATGTTAGCCCGCGCGAAGGCCCTGCCGGCGCTTCGCAGGACTTCACGGATCTGCATGCGTGGGCGGAAGTCTATATCCCCGGCGCGGGCTGGATCGGGCTCGACGCAACGTCGGGGCTGCTCACGGGCGAAGGCCATATTCCGTTGGCGGCGACGCCGCATCCGCAATCGGCTGCGCCGATCTCGGGCGCCCACGAGGCGGCGACGTCGACGTTCGATTTCAACATGGGCGTGACGCGCATTCTCGAAACCCCGCGCGTGACGCAGCCCTACGACGACACGGCGTGGGCGGCCATCGTCGCGGCCGGGCACGCTGTCGATGAGCGACTGGTTGCCGGAGACGTGCGCCTCAGCATGGGCGGCGAGCCGACATTCGTCGCCACCGACGACATGGAAGCGCCCGAGTGGAACATCGCCGCCGTCGGGCCGACCAAGCGGCGCTTCGCCGAGGATCTGGTGCGCAAGATGCAGCGCCGCCTCGCGCCGGGCGGCTTGCTGCACTACGGGCAAGGCAAATGGTATCCAGGCGAGCCGCTGCCGCGGTGGGCTTTCGCCGCCTATTGGCGTACGGACGGCAAGCCGTTGTGGCGCGACCCGTCGCTGATCGCGCGCGAGACGAACGAGAAACACGCGTCCATCGAACACGCCGAGGCCTTCGCATCGGGGCTCAGCCAACGCCTCGGGCTGCCGCGCGACAGCGCCATTGCCGCCTACGAAGACGCTTCGCTGCTGATGCTGACCGAGCAGAAGCAGCCGATCGGCGACCCGATCGAAGACGATGCCAACCCGGATATCCAGGCCGAGCGGGCCCGGCTTGCGCGCGCGCTCGACCGCGGGCTCAACGATGTCGTTGCCTACGTATTGCCGCTCAAGGCATCGAGCGTGCGGCGCTCGCACTGGGCGACGGAGCGGTGGAAACTGCGGCGCGACAAGCTTGTGCTGGTGCCGGGCGATTCACCGGCAGGGTTCCGCTTGCCGCTCGCCTCGCTGCCGCCGATCGCAGCCGAAGACTATCCTTATGTGCAGCCTCTCGATCCGATGGCGACGGTGCCGCCGCTTGCGGATCCCGCTGGCGGTGACGGCGCGGCTGCCGATGCGGCTGGAGCGATGCGCGTCCTGCCGCCGGAAAAGATCGAAGCCGTGCGCACCGCGCTCTGCATCGAGCCGCGCGAGGGCACGCTCTGCATCTTCATGCCGCCTCTCGAAAACGCCGACGACTACGCGCTGCTGCTCGCCGCGCTCGAAGACACGGCTGCCAGTATCGCCATACCCGTGCACATCGAGGGCTATGGCCCCCCGTACGATCCGCGCCTGCAGGTTCTGAAAGTGACGCCGGATCCGGGCGTGATCGAAGTCAACGTGCAGCCGTCCGCGAGCTGGAGTGAGATCGTCGAACACACCACGGCGCTCTACGACGACGCCACTGCCGCGGGCCTCGCCGCCGAAAAGTTCATGCTCGATGGCAAGCACACCGGCACCGGCGGCGGCAATCACATCGTGCTCGGGGGCATGACGCCCGCCGAAAGCCCGTTCCTGCGGCGCCCGGACCTGCTGGCGTCCATCATCGCCTATTGGCAGAACCATCCGTCGCTGTCGTACCTGTTCGCGGGCCTTTTCATCGGACCGACGAGCCAGGCGCCACGCGCCGACGAGGCGCGCTACGAAAGCGTCTACGAACTCGAAATCGCGCTCGCCCAAATCCCCGATCCGAAGGACGGTGAAATCGCGCCCTGGCTGGTGGACCGGCTGTTCCGCAATCTCCTGATCGATGTCACGGGCAATACGCACCGCGCAGAGATCTGCATCGACAAACTCTATTCGCCCGAGGGTCCGACGGGACGTCTCGGCCTCGTCGAGTTCCGGTCGTTCGAGATGCCGCCGCACGCGCGCATGAGTCTGGCGCAGCAGCTCCTCGTGCGCGGCCTGATCGCGATGTTCTGGGAGAAGCCCTACAAGCAGCGGCTGGTGCGGTGGGGCACGGCGCTGCACGACCGGTTCATGCTGCCGCATTTTCTCTGGGCAGATCTCGAAAGCGTGGTCGCGGATCTGCAGGCGGCGAGCATCCCGTGCGAGGCCGCGTGGTTCCGGCCGCACCTCGAATTCCGCTTCCCGCGCTGCGGAACGTTGGACTACGCCAACAGCCAGGTCGAACTGCGCCAGGCGCTCGAGCCCTGGCATGTGATGGGCGAGGAAAGCGCGGGCGGCTCGACCGCACGCTATGTCGACAGCTCGCTCGAGCGCGTTCAGGTGAAGGTGTCCGGATTCTTTGGCGATCGCCTGACGGTGACGTGCAACGGCCGCATGTTGCCGCTGACGCCAACGGGCACCCAGGGTGAAGCCGTTGCCGGTATCCGCTACCGGGCGTGGGCGCCTCCCTCGGCCCTGCATCCCAACATTCCCGTTCACGTGCCGCTCGTCATCGACGTGTTCGACACCTGGCTCGGGCGCGCCGTCGCGGGCTGCCGGTACCACGTCGCCCACCCGGGCGGGCGCAACTACGCGACCTTCCCGGTCAACGCCTACGAGGCCGAGGGGCGGCGGCTTGCCCGTTTCGAGCCGCTCGGGCACACGCCCGGCGAGACGGCCCCAGCGCCGCCCGTCATCAACTCCGATTATCCCCTCACGCTCGATCTCCGGCGCGCCTATTAACCGTCTCCGGCCGGTCCGCGCCGATTACCGTTGGCGGTGCATATTCGCCGCTTGCGGCGACCTGTTCGCGACGCGATAGTGCCGTGGACGATGTGCAGACTGATTCTGCATGAGGAAACTGAGGCTTGTAACGTAATCCGACGACAGGCTGAGAACTCGGAGACGGAAGCCGATACAATGACGACCACTGCTGCGATGACCAGCCAGCTCGCCAGGTCCGATCTGCTGGATACCTACACGCCATCGCAGACGGCCAGCTACGACGAACTGCTGGCCAGCGACGGTACGCCCCGCCGGCATTGGCAGCCGTTCCTCAACGAACTCAATGCGCTGACAGACGCTGAGCGCAAAGCGATGGCCGCGCGACTGGACCGGCGCGTGCGCGAGACGGGCATCGCCTACGACATTTTCGCCGATCCGACCCAGAGCGCGCAGAAGTGGCAGCTCGATCTCGTGCCGATCATATTCTCGTCGGCGGAGTGGCGGTGGCTGGAGCAGGCGGTGGTCCAACGCGCGCACCTGTTCGACCGCGTGCTCAACGACCTCTATGGCGATCAGCAGCTCCTCCGCGACGGGCACCTGCCGCCGGAGCTGGTCTTTTCGGATAGCGCCTATCTGCATCCCGTTCGCGGCGTGCTGCCGCGCGCCGGTGGATTGCGGTTCTATGCGGCCGATCTCGCGCGCGGCGCGGACGGGCAATGGCGCGTCATCGACAGCCATGCCGAAACGCTGGCCGGCGCGGGGTTCGCGCTTGCCAACCGGATGGTGCACACGCACGTCGCCGGCGACATCTTCAATGCCAACAACGCCGTGCGGCTGGCCTCTTATTTCCAGGACGTGCAGAGCGCGCTCACGCAGCACAGCGGACGCGACAACGCGCGGATCGCGCTGCTCACGCCCGGCGCACATCACGAAGACTATTTCTCGCACGCCTACATCGCGCGATACCTCGGCTATCTGCTGGTCGAAGGCGCGGATCTGCGCACGCGTGGCGGGCAGGTGTTCCTGAAGACGCTCGAAGGGCTGCAGGAAATCGATCTCCTGGTTCGCTGCGTGGACGGGCATGCGAGCGATCCGCTCGAACTCGACCCCAGCGGCTACGACGCGCCGTCCGGCCTGGTGCGCGCCTGCCGGCTGTCACCGAACCTCGTCGTCAATCCGATTGGCTCGGCGATGGTCCAGAACCGCGGGCTCGGACCCTATCTGCCGCAGCTCGCCAAGACGCTGCTCGGCGAAGACCTGATGCTGCACGACGCCAAGCGCTGGTGGCTCGGCGATCCGGCTTCGCGCCGCCACGTGGCGGACCGCTTCGACGATCTCGTCATCCGCAAGGCGCAGGAAGGCACGGGACGTCCCGGCCAGGCGGCGTTGGGACGCGACACGCGCACCATGTCGGATGCGGAGCGCAGGGAACTCTATCGCGAAATCGAGTTGGCTGGCGCGCGCCTCGTGGCCGAGGAGAAAACGAGTTTCAGCACGGCGCCGGTATTTGCGAACGGCGCGCTTACGCCGAAGCCGTTCGCGGTGCGCGTCTTCGTTGCGCGCTCGCAAGACGGCTATGTCGCCATGCCGGGCGGGCTTGCCATGACCGTCGATCCGAGCCGCGCCGTGGCACTTTCCGCGCCCGATGGCCATACACGCGACGTGTGGGTGCTTTCCGACGCGACGCAAGCGCATCACGTCAGCCTGTGGCGTCCGCCGATCGAGTCGGCGCGCGTGCACCGGTCGCAGCGCGTCATCCAAAGCCGCGTCGCCGACGACCTGTTCTGGCTCGGCCGCTATGCCGAGCGCGCGGACTGGACGATGCGCGTGCTGCGCAGCGCGCTGCGGCGCGTCGCGGAAGACAGCGGACCGCACACGGGCCTCGAAAGCGCGCGCCGGTGCCTCGAAGTGCTGCTGACGGACAAGGAAACCGACGTCGCCGACCGGACCGCCATCAGCAAACTCGATTTCGATGGGCTCTGTCATCGCGTGCTGCGCGGCGGACGTTCGTCGCGGACGCTCGAACGCACGCTGCAACGCCTCTACAAAGTCGCGCATCTGGCGCGTGACCGCCTGTCGCTCGAAGCGTTCCAGGCACTCGGGCGCTTCCGGCCGGGAGACTCCTGGTCGACGTCGCTCGCATCCGCGACGCCCGGCGGCGTGCTCGATCTCCTCGACGAAGGCCTCGCCTCGATCTCCGCCTTCAACGGGCTGATGCACGAGAACATGACCCGCAACTTCGGCTGGTCGTTCCTCGACATGGGGCGGCGCCTCGAACGCGCGTACAATCTCAGCGAGGCGATGCTGGCGCTTTTCGTTCCCGTGCCAGACGCCGAAGACGAGCAGAACAGCCTGATGCTGCTGCTCGAACTCGCCGACAGCTTCATCACGTATCGTTCGCGCTATCGGCTGAGCCCGGTCATGCCGCTGGTGCTCGATCTGCTGCTGCTGGACGAAAGCAATCCGCGGAGCCTCAGCTATCAGCTCGCCGCCTTCTCGCGTCAACTCGAGACGCTGCCGGAAAGCACGCAAGGCGCGAGCCTGACGGAGGACCGGCGCATCATTCTCGCGCTGCTGACCTCGACCCGCCTCGCCGATGTGGAGCGCATCGCCGAGGAACCCGACGGAGCGACGCTCGAACGTCTCCTGATCGAACAAATCCAGCTCCTGCCCGAGCTTTCGGACGCGGTGACGCGCCACTACTTCAACCTGACGGAAGACACCCCGCACCGGCTGCAGACGCGCAGCGAGACTGCTCCATGAAGCTGAGCGTGAGCCATCGCACCTTCTATCGCTACACCTCGCCGGTGGTTCAATCGCAGCACCTGATCCATCTTTCGCCGCGCTCGACAGAACATCAGATCATCCGGCACCACAGCCTGCTGATCGAGCCCGCGCCTGCGGGGCGGTACGACGGCGTCGATGCGTTCGGCAATCACATGGCCATTCTCGACATCGAGATGCCGCACAAGGAGCTGGTGCTGCATGCGCGCAGCACGGTCGAGACGATTACGCCGCAAGAGACGGACTTCTCCGCATCGAGCGCGTGGGATCGCCTGGACGACACCCTCGGACGGAATGGCGCCATCCCGCTCGACGTCGTTCCTTATCGCTGCGGGTCGCGCTTGACGACAGCCACGCTCGACATCGCGGACTATGCGGCGCTCTCGTTCACGCCTGGCCGGCCCGTGCTGGACGGAGCGATGGATCTCACGATGCGGATCTATCGCGAGTTCATCTTCGACTCCAAGGCAACCGACGTCTCGACGCCAATCCACGAGGTGTTCCGCCATCGCCGCGGCGTGTGCCAGGACTTCGCCCACTTCGCGCTCGCCGGCCTGCGCGCGATGCGGATCCCGGCGCGCTACGTCAGCGGCTATATCCTGACCAAGCCGCCTCCGGGCCAGCCGCGGCTGCAAGGCGCGGACGCCTCGCACGCGTGGATTTCGGTGTGGGCGCCGGAAACCGGCTGGGTAGATCTCGATCCGACCAACGGCATTGCCGTCACCGACGAGCACGTGACGGTCGCCTGCGGGCGCGACTACGACGACGTGAGCCCGATCAGCGGACTGCTGCTCGGGGGCGGAGACCATGACGTCACGGTCGGCGTGGATGTGCTTCCGATCTGACGCGTTGGCCCCGTCGAATGCCCGGCGGCGGCCTTCAAAATCGACTGGACCTCTCCTAAGTTG
Source organism: Hyphomicrobium sp. (assembly GCF_051860585.1). Taxonomy (GTDB): domain Bacteria; phylum Pseudomonadota; class Alphaproteobacteria; order Rhizobiales; family Hyphomicrobiaceae; genus Hyphomicrobium_C. The sequence goes on along the minus strand of NZ_JBHYDS010000004.1, from coordinate 6,183 downwards.
GGCCGAACCCCTCGAGCACCTTGCTCAGTGTTTTTCCCATCCGATCGTGGATTGAACGCTATGGCCAAATCGACGTCGTCCAAGTCAACGAAGCCCGCGAAGACCACCGCCGCCAAACGCACGCCATCGAAGGACAAGCGGCGCAAGCCGGAACAGCAACCGCGAACCGGCACGGTCCGCCTCCTCTCAGGCGGCAACCCTCAGATCGCGAAGGGCGACGGGGACGCCCCCGTGCAGGCCTACATCGCGGCCATGCCGGGCTGGAAGGGTGACATCGGACGACGCCTCGACACGCTGATCACGCGCACCATCCCCGGCGTGCGCAAGGCGGTCAAATGGAACACGCCGCTGTACGGCCTCGCGGACCAAGGCTGGTTCCTGAGCTTCCACTGCTTCACGAAGTACGTGAAGGTGGCCTTCTTCCGCGGCCGGCTGCTGCGTCCGGTGCCGCCGGGCGAGTCCAGAACCAAGGACACGCGCTACCTCGATATTCATGAGACCGACATAATCGATGAAGCCCAATTGGGCGCCTGGGTGACCCAAGCCAGCCAATTGCCCGGTGAGCGCATGTGAGTGCCGGCAAGGTGCATCAGCCATGAAGAAGCCGACGAAGATGAAGAAGACGGCGACCGGTTCGGATGACGGGACCGGAGAACGCTCGGCCTCTCAGTTGATCGATGCGCGCATCGGGGAGCTGGGCGATTGGCGCGGCGAAGTGCTCGCGCGCATCCGCGCACTCATCAAGAAGGCCGATCCCGACGTGGTCGAGGAGTGGAAGTGGCGAGGCGTTCCGGTGTGGTCGCACGCCGGGATTATCTGCACGGCCGAGACGTACAAAGCCGTCGTGAAGATGACCTTCGCCAAAGGCGCTTCGCTGAAGGACCCGTCGGGTCTCTTCAATTCCAGCCTCGACGGCAACACACGGCGTGCGATCGATGTCCGTGAGGGCGACACGATCAATGAAAAGGCCCTGATCGCGCTCATTCGCGCCGCCGTGGTCCTGAACACGTCGAAGCGAAGCGGCCGCTAGGACAAAGTCTATCTCTAACCCGGAGCCGACTTTGCCGATCGCCGAGTTGCGCGCGCTCGATCTTGCGCTCGATGAGTCACATCCTGTCAAAGTCCGACCTCGTTTTCACGTTTTGCGTCCAATGTCATCAATCCTTCACCGATCCGTTCCCGAACCGTCGTGAATCATCGGTACCGTCCTGCGCGAGACAATGGGAACCCAGCGGGGCTGGCGCGGCGGTGAGGAACTCTGGAAACGTCCGGCCGATTGATTTTCGCTCACCGTCCCGGCGCGACGTGCTCACGGGCGCTGGTGCGGCGCTTGCAACGCCCTATTTGCTGACGGCTGAGCCCACGCGCGCGTCGCCGGCCAAGCGGATCGTGAGCGGCTTCGTTTTCGATGACGCCAAACGGGACGACGGGCGCGGCTTCCATTGCGGCATTGCCGGCGCAATGGTTTCAAACGGGCGGGATATCGCTGTCACCGCCACCGACGGGGCCTGGTCGATTTCGGCTTACGACGACGATTTGATCTTTCTGATTAAACCGTCAGGCTGGACGACGGCCCATGCAGCCGGCGGTGTACCCGATTTCGCGCAGCGGGCCGGAGAAAACCGGATCGACTTTGCCCTTCGCCGTAGCGAGGAACCCACGGCATTCGACGTCCTGCTGTTTGCGGACACGCAGCCGTCAAATGCGACGGAACTCGGCTATTTTCGCGACGAGATCATCAGCGCAGCGCTTGGAGTGCCCGCGGCTTTCGGCATCCATCATGGCGATGTCGTCGGCGACGACCTGACGCTGTACGGGCGGTATTTGGACATTCTCGGCGCCCTGCGAATGCCCTGGCACCATTGCCCTGGCAATCACGACATGGACGCCGGTGCGCGCGACGCCGGAGCGGCGTTCGCAACTTGGCGGCACGTGTTCGGCCCGGCCCATTATGCCTTCGAGTACGGCCACGCGACGTTCATCCTGTTAAACAACGTGGATGTTTCTTGCCCTGAACAGTACCGGGGAGGCATCGGGTCCGATCAACTCGCGTTTGTCGAGAATGTGTTGCAGCGGACCCCTGAAGACAGGCTTGTCGTCGTCTCGATGCATATTCCGCTGGCGAGCTTCAACGCGCCGGACGATCCACGCGAGACCACGGCCGATGCGCGCGCGTTGCTTGCGGCGCTCTCCGCAAGGCCGAATACAGTGAGTTTTGCCGGACACTCGCACACGACTGAGCATCACTATCTGGGACGTGCGGAGGGCTTCGACCGTGACGAACCGCATCATCACCAGGTTCTCACCGCGGCATCGGGGAGCTGGTGGGGTGGCGTTGCGGATGAGCGGGGCATTCCTTCGGCTTTAAGCCGGGACGGCAGCCCGAAAGGGTTTCACGTCTTGTCGGTGGACGGCGCGCGCTACGCGACGCGCTTCGTACCCGTCAGCCGCAGCCGCGAGATCAAGATGCGGATGATGCTCTTGAAGCGAGCGGGCGAACGGGACACTTCGGAGTGGGAGTCGAGCGGCGTGCTCTGTTGCCCCCTGCAGGCATCGTCGCTCTGCAGCACCGAACTCGTCGTTGACGTCTTCGACGGCGGGCCGCGTACCCAACTCACGTTCGAAATTGAAGGCGAACACCTTGGTCCCCGGCCAATGCGACGCTCGCGATTGTGCGATCCTCATGTTGTCGACGTCTTTACGCGAGACCGCCACGCCTACAAGGCTTGGGTAGAGCCGACGCCATCGTCGCACATTTGGACAGCACCGTTGCCGAAGGATCTCCCTCCCGGCGTTTACCGCCTTGCCGTCCGGGGAACGGATGAGTTTGGCCGTCCCATTGCCGACCAAATGGTTCTCGACATCGTCGCCTAAGCCCCGACGTTTGAGGGCGCGGGGGGCCAATGGGCTCCCTGCCCGGCGACGTCGTCATGATGCCCCGAAAAGAAGCCGTCAGGATTTGCGCTGTTCACATGGCAACGCAGGGCATGGTCCAGGACGCTCAACACGAGCGCCGTGCTCGGTAGGACGCCAATTATTCCGTACGTTCACAGCGCGCACGTCGACTTCACGACGAACTTAAAACTATGGGCGCAAGAATCGATGCCTTAGAGTTGGCGATAGCTTCTTCGCGGATCGCCTCAACTGCAGATTTGCATGTGGTGATCCGCCTACTCGCGAGCGATATGAACCAGAATTGGACAGACCCCATGCTTCGAAAGGTTCGGTGCAAGCTGTGGTCCGAAACGCTGCTTGAATACTGCTCTCGGACATCCGATGGCGCAAATGATGATTTGCTGAAGCATTACGAGCGCAGTTGATCTCCGCGCTGCGGCTGCCGGCGGCCACACCCGTTCTGGTTTGCTCGGCTTCGTGAGAACGAGGACTTCAACAGCGCGCCGCCGACATCGGGGGTGAACGTGTCTTGAATGAGGGCGCGATCGAAGGCGCGCTCATCGAGCATAAGTGGAATCGACTTTCCCAAGTCCCGCCGCCTTGTCGTCGCAGCCACTCCGTCCGCCGCGCGACGTCCTTCTGGACGCACAGCGGTTGAGTCGTCTTTATGCAGAGATTGTTGGCGCGGCCCTACTCACGTCTGTGGCTTTGGGTCCGCGCCAAGGATTTGCAGTCATTGTCCGGCGACTAAATTTGTCCATGCTCGATTGATGAATCTTTGGGCCTTCTCGTCCGCCGTAGTCGAAACGAAAAGCTTGGCCATGACCTCGGGTGGCGGATAGATTCCCGGATTGTTGCGAACCGCTTCATCGAGCAGGGCCTGCGAGGCCTTGTTGCCGTTGGCGTAACTCACGTAGTTCGAGTTCTTCGCGGCTATTTCCGGGCGCTGCATGAAGTCGATGAAGGCATGTGCTTCGTCCACATGCGGGGCATCAGCCGGGATCGCCATGCCATCGAACCACATGAGCGCGCCTTCCTTGGGGATGATGTAGCCGATTTCTGCGCCGCTCTTTGCTTCTTCAGCGCGGCTCTTTGCTTGCAACACGTCGCCGGAATATCCGACGGCAACACAGATGTCGCCGCTGGCCAGAGCCCCGATGTACTCTGATGAATGGAATTTCGCGACGTTCGGCCGAATTCCCTTGAGGATGGCGATCGCCTTTTTGATATCAGCCTCATCACGGCTGTCCGGATTTAGCCCGGCGTAGTTCAGGATGTTCGGCAGGATTTGTGCCGCGCTGTCGAGAATATGGATCCCGCAGTCCTTGAGTTTCGCGGCGTTCTCGGGCTTCAGCAGGAGATCCCAACTGTCGAGGGGCACATCGCCAAGACGTTCCTTGACCTTTGCGACGTTGATGCCGATAGCCGTTGTTCCCCACATGTAGGGGACCGAGTGCTGCGCGCCTGGATCATAGGCGTCGCGCCGCTTCTCGATCTCGTCCCAGAGGTTGCCGAGGTTCTTGAGCTTGGACTTCTCGAGCTTGGCGAGAACGCCAGCCTTGATCTGACGCTGCAGGAAGTGAGCACCGGGCACGACGACGTCGTAGCCGGTTTTGCCAGCGAGGAGCTTGGTCTCCAAAATCTCGTCCGAGTCGTAGGTGTCGTAGACCACCTTGATCCCCGTTTCCTTCGTAAAGGCGTCGAGCGTTTCAGGATCGACGTAGTCCGACCAGTTGTAGACGTTGACGACACGTTCCTCTGCGGCCACCGGCGCCGGAATGGCCACGGAGCGGGAACGTCCGTATACGAATATGGCGTCACGTAAGGTTCGATGCGTTCATAGAGGTCCGCCGAAATCCCCGGGACACGCCTCAGCTCATTGCGCGTGGCCAGCCGGGCGTTCTTGGGTCCATAGGGCAATCCCGCTGCGACGTAGTCCTGGGTTTCCGAGCCACTAAGCCCCAGATCATCGGCATCGACATAGTCTGCAATCGCGCGGGCCAGACGGTGCGCTTGGTCCGCGGGAACGCACGACAGCGTCAGCAGAGTTTCAAGCGCCGGGTTGGGCATATGATTGAGGTTAATCCTGGCCGTCTCGGTCTCAAGGATGAGAATGACCTCGACATCATCGACGCGAACGCTCTGGGGCCGGCCGTCGAGCGCCGGCCACGTCCTCGCATTTGGCTCCAGCAGGGCGACAAGGGTCTGGTTGATCGCGGACTGCAGCGCCAGGTGACGCCGCAACGTCGCCTCGATGCGGCGATCCCCATCGAGCGCGGCGCGCGTGGTCGAGGTCAAGCTGATGGCGATGCTGGTCGCGATGAGGAGTGGCGCCAGCACCAGCGCCAACGCTGCACCATGCTCGCTGCCGAACATATCGACAGCCTTGCGCGTGAATGTGCAAACGGCCCTCACATCACCCCCGAAGGGTCAATTGCGCCGGAGATGCGTGGCGCCACCAGCAGCGCAGGCCATGATCTGCGATCGGAATCACCGAAAACAATGTTGAGCTCGATCAGCGCCGGAAATGATCGCTGGTCTCGCCAAGTAGTCTGCCAATTGCGCTGATTTGGTCTGCTGAAGGACCCGCTGTAACGGAGATCCACGCGCTGAAGGCCCGTCAGCAGAAGGGTCTCATGACAAGAGGAGCTCTTGACCCCTTGTGCGATCTGCGCACAGCTCGACACCACGAGGCCGCGAACAGGGTCTAGAGATTGCGCGCCGGCTCTCGCGGGGAGGTCAGTGATGGCATTGACGAAGAGGATGGCGCCACCGAACTCCGTCGTTCTCGTGTCCGACGTGGACGGCGGAGAAATTCCGAAGACGATGGGGGGCTCGCTTGTCTCTGCTACAAGTACCTGCGTAGCGGTTGGTTGCCTGTCAGAGGACGACGGCGAAACAGAATTTACGCTTGCGCCACTCGGTGAGGTTGATCGAGCCGACAACCCGGTCTACGAGGGCATGCTTCGAACGCCGAAGCGCCATGTCGTCATTCGCTCCGTACTCGGCGAGCATCTGCTCGAGCTTCCTGTTCTGCAGGAAGTGACGGAGATCAAGATTTGGGCCAACGACCTAAAGGAACCGGACAAGGTTCTGGTCGGCGTCGGCTAGAATATCGCGATAGGCAGGATAGTCAGCTGGCGGCTTTTGGGTCCCATTGTGGCCCAACGGAAGCCGGACGATCGTTGTCGTTCTCGGAGTGAGGCAGAATAGCGCCTGAGCTTCGACGCGTGGGGCAAGCGGCGCACGTTCGACTGGAAGGTCTACGTGGCGGCGGCGCCCTACCCG
>NZ_JBHYDS010000003.1:0-452886 GCF_051860585.1 Hyphomicrobium sp. | reverse complement strand
AGGCGCCATTTGCTATCGTTGGTCCTGCGGATCTGATCGTAGATGAAGCGATAGATGGTCTCGTAGGAGACGCGCTCGGAGGCGGAGTCGCGGCTCAATCGTCCGGCGATCTGTTCGGGCGACCAGCCTTGTGCGAGGCGGTCGAGGACGGCTTTTTGGAGGTGGGGTTTGCGGGTGAGCCTGGAGCCTTTCCAGCGCCGGGCGCGGGTCTGCTCTTGGGCGTAGGTTGGTTTGTAGCCGACCTTGCGGCCTGAATTTCGCTTGATCTCGCGAGCGATTGACGACGGCTGGCGATCCAGAGCTGCCGCGATTTGCCGGATCGACTGGCCGGCGGCACGGCGGCTGGCAATCTCGCACCGGTCCTCAAGTGACAGCTGGACGTAGGGCTTTCCCATCGCAACACCTCGCCGACAAGGTGTTGCACTTCGTTTGTGAACTCAGGGGACCCACGCCAGTCGCGGGGTGTGCGACGCGGATTTTGCTTTGGTCCACGTGCGGCTCAGTTCAGATCGGATCGATGGACGCGCAGATCCGTTGTCTGACAGCCAAAAAAAAAGCCCCGTTGCCGGGGCCAAGGATTGGAAGGTCTTCGAAGACTAGGGAAGGTTGGACGCGCGCGAATTGCTCGCTCGCGTACGTTGCTCACTCACGTTTGCTCACCCAAGTAAGGCGCCATAAACCTGGCTCGCTGCACTACGCGAGGGGCGGCATATGGAGGTGTCCGCGTGAGCAGACGTCGTGCGCAGCAGCGGTTAGGCCGCGCGCTTTTCGGGCTTTGCGCAGAGTACGTAGGCGATGGATTCGACGGCCTTGCCCCAATCAGCTGCACCCGCCTGCCGGGTCTCGACGCCGAAGGCGCGCATGGCGTCGTGCGCCGTGCCTCCATCGCGGAAAAACCGGGCGCAAGACTGGCGTGCGATGCCCATAGACTGGTGCCACTGCATCGGATTGACGTGATCGGGGATCATGGATCGTTCCTTCCTACTGTAACGCGCAGATGGATCGGCAAGCACACCGCTTCTTCGGTGCCACTACGCAAAACCGGTTCATGCGGCACCAACTGGGACTGGTGTCAGGTACGCGGTATGCTTGCCTACTCGTGGAAGACGGAAACCGCCTTCAATTCTCTTGGTCGGCTACGCGGTACACAGGTGCGACCTATTTCATTTGCGTCTTGGCACTTGCTTCGCCTGGGGACCGCCCCCCGGCGCGCGCCGCCGCCAATACGGCGCCGACGGCATCGTGCAAAGATCGCCACTCATTCACATCACTCGGCATGCGATTTACTCACTCGTTACGCCGTGTCCGGTTCATCGCGGCCAAACGCACACAGGGAGGGCCGACGCCGACGCACAGGACACCTGGACGCTGACTTTGGGACGCTGACTAACTTGAACGCTTACTCAGCCGGAACGCAGAACAGGATGCAGACTGGACGGGTACGCTGACTACGACGCGGATACGGGGACGGTGTTACGCGGACGCTGGTACGCAGACTGAACCTGAGTGGCGAGCCGCTCGCCGATACGCTGGGACTTCTTCGACCTTGCGGCTCGCTTCATTTTCTCGAACACGCCGGCGAGCGTGTTCTTGGGAGATGCAGTGGGGTACGCATACACAGGGTTACGCAGTACGGGGGTACGCAACTCGGTACTCAACACTCCGGTACGCATCTCGATGCCTCCGGTACGCAACTCAACGCTACTCAACTCGGGGGTACGCAACGCAACGCTACTCGGTATGCAATTGACGCCAGGGCTACGCAGTGGGTTCCGGCTTGCGGAACGGACTCTTGTTGAAAACTCACGCAACGCCTCGGAGGGACTTTGCTTCTGCGCCAAGTTTCTCGAATTCGCAGTTTCGGCCGGGACAGGTTCCGAAACTTGGCGCAGCGACCGATTCCTAATCGGCAACATTTCCCCCCACCGCGGTACGCTCACAACTCAAGTTCCTTTTGTGTTCCGCGAACAAGGCCAATAAAGCGTGACACTATGGCCACGCGAAGGCTGAAAATTGACTGGCGAGCGTTATGTTGTTGACTGGATGCGACGCGGCCACACGAGACGCGCGCAAGCGCTTCATCGGCCTCGCGTTTCACGAATCCGGTTCCGGCTGTTGATAATTCCGCAGGGAAATTCGCGTCAGTCGCGGGCCGATGCGGACTGCAGCGCGGCCTTGCCGGCGAGCGCGAAAATGATCAGCGACGCGACGACGTTCCAGCCGGCCATCGACAGGCCCGCGAACGTCCAGGCGGCTTCGTCGCAGCGGACGACGTGCGTCTGCTGGAGGCCGCTCAAGAGGTCGGCCGCCGAGGTCGGAAGGGCCTGCGCCGTGCCGCATGTCGCGGGGCCCGGCCAGAACTTCCATTCGGCGCCCGCGTGGTAGACGCCAAGCCCGGCATTGCCGAGGAAGGCCAGCGCTACGATGAAAAAGAGCAGTGCGGCGACGCGGGGCATTTCCGAGACCAGCGCCATGGCGACGAACAGGAGCGGGATCGCGGCATAATAGGCGTAGCGCTGCATGAGGCAGAGGGGGCAGGGCGCGTATCCGCCGAGATGCTCGAACGCGAGGGCCGTCAGGATGACGCCCGCCGCGATGAAGAGGGCCAAGCCGCCGGCGCGGTAGGCAATGCCTCGCTCGGGAGTTTCGGACGTCAGCATGGCTGTCACGCTCCTCGTATCCGCGCCGGTTTAAGGCGACCGCCGCGCGGCTAGAATACGTATTTGACGGCGACGAAGCCCAGCACCAGCACAACCACGAACACCGTGGTGACCAGCGTCAGGCGCTTCTCGATGAACTCGCGGATCGGCTCACCGAAGTAATAGAGCAGGCCCGCGACGAGATAGAACCGCATGGCGCGCGCGACGACGCTCGCAGCGATGAATTCCAGCAAGGGCATGTGGGCCATGCCTGCGGTGATGGTTAGAACCTTGAAGGGGAACGGCGTCATGCCCTTGAGGACAATGATCCAGACACTCCAAACGTTGAACCAATTCAAGAACTCGGTGACCCCGTCGGCCTTGCCGTAGAACTCGAGAATGGGCTGGCCGATCTGCTCGAAGAAGAAGTAGCCGATGGCGTAGCCGAAGACGCCGCCGATGACGGAGCCCACGGTCGCGATCGTCGCGTACCACCAGGCCTTGAGCCGGTTCGCGATCACCATCGGCACCAGCATGACGTCCGGCGGGATGGGGAAGAACGAGCTTTCGATGAACGAGACCGCGAACAGCGCATGCGGCGCGCGATCGCTGCGCGCGAGGTTCATCATCCAATCGTACAGCCGCCGCATCATGAGATCGAACTCTCCGGAAAAAGCGCTTCCGTGATTAGTGGGCGCGGAGGCCGTTGTCTATCGCGGCGAGCCCGGACCCTTGGCGGGCACGAAGCTGGCGGAGAGGTCCAGCACGAGGCGGTTAAGGATGAAGCGTCCCTCCTTGGTCGCCCGGATGCGTCCGAGGGACGGGCGGGGCCGCACGGCGACGGGAGCGGCCGGGGAGAGGCCGGGGCCGATGCAGGTGCGGATCTCGTCCAAGTGTTCTGGCCAGGGTTCGGGCCAAGGTTCGGGCGAGGGTTCGGGATCGTCGGCATCCGGGCCGGGGGTGCGCTCGATCAGGCCCTGGGCGGCGAGATCGGCTAGCGTCGCGGCGCTGGGCGTCAAGCCGCCGACGGCCGCGAGGCGATCGAGATTGACGCCTTCGTCGAGGCGAAGGCCCATCAGCAGCATCTCGTCGGCGCGTGCAGGCGGGGTCAGTTCCTCGGTGTCGGAGATGCCGTGGCCGTGCTGCTCGACGTTCGCGAGCCAGCGTTCGGGGTTGCGCTCGGTCATCGTCGCGAGATGGGCGGCGGTGGTCACGATCCGCCCGTGCGCGCCCGGGCCGACGCCGGCGTATTCGCCGTAGCGCCAATAGAGAAGATTGTGCCGGCTCTCCTCGCCGGGTTTGGCGTGGTTCGAGATCTCGTACTGCGCGAGGCCCGCGGCGTGCGTGAGGTCCTGCGTCAGCTCGTAGAGGTCGTGGGCTGCTTCCGCGGCCGGAATGACGAGGCGGCCTTTGGCGTAAAGATCGGCGAAGCGTGTCTCGGGCTCGATGGTGAGCTGGTAGAGCGAGAGATGACCGGCGGCCAGCGCGAGGGCTTCCGTCAGTTCGTCGCGCCAGCCGTCGAGCGTTTGATCGGGGCGCGCGTAGATGAGATCGAACGAGACGCGATCGAACGTGCGCGTGGCGATGGCGATGGCGGCCTTGGCGTCTTCGACGGAGTGGATGCGGCCAAGGCGCTTGAGATCCGCGTCCCGCAGTGACTGCACGCCGATCGAGACGCGATTGACGCCGGCTGCGCGGTATCCGGCGAAGCGGGCGGCTTCGACGCTGCCGGGATTGGCTTCGAGCGTGATCTCGGCGCCGGGGTCGACGGGCCAGAGGCTGGCGATGTGGTCGAGAATTGCACCGACGGTTTCCGGTTTCATCAGCGACGGCGTGCCGCCGCCGAAGAAGATGGACGTGACGGTTCTATTGGGAAGTTGGGAGTCCCCCCCTCCCGGCCTCCCCCACGTCATGTCGGAGACATGCCTTCGGCATGATGGGGGAGGAGAAGAGGTGTCTCCCGCGAACGGAGAAGAGGTGTGCAATTCCCCTCCCCCTTGTGGGGAGGGGTTAGGGGTGGGGGGAATCCTGAACGCTGATGTTTGGGGATCCCCCCCTCCCGGCCTCCCCCACAAGGGGGGAGGAGAAGAAGAGGTGTCTCCGGCGGGGGGAGGGGAAGTGCCGATCAACGCTGCGATGTGGTCCAGCTCGCGTTTGTAGGCGGCGAGGTAGCGTGGTTCGTCCCAGCCGCCGAAGCGGACGTGGCTGTTGAAGTCGCAGTAGGGGCACTTCTGCGCGCAAAACGGCCAGTGGATGTAAACGCCGAAGCCGGGATCGTCTCGCGAGACGATGCGCGCGCCGCCAGCGGCTCCGATCGGCCCGGCGTTCGTCACTGCTGTCGCGAGACGATGACCGCTCATCGGCTGGCCGCGAGCAGCGTTCGCGCCAGAGTCCGCCAGCGCGGCTCGGCCTCGGATGTGTTCGCCGTGGCGGCCGCGCGTTCGAGCGCGACGAGGAACGTTGCGAGATCGTCGGTCTTCCAGGACGTGCGGTTGGCCGCGAAATCCTCACGCAGGCTGGTGATGAACGTCGCCAGCTCGGCCTGCGTCGAGAGGTTGCGCGCGGCGGCGTCGAGCGCCTCGAAGTCGCGTCCGGATTTTTCAGCGGGGGTCTGCGCCTTGACGTGATCGAGGCAGTCGCGCTTGAACGCCTCGAAGGCGCGGGTGCGATGGGAAATGGCGTATTTGGCTTCGGGCGGCATCTCGCCGAAGGTGCGCTTGTCGCCGTCGGGAGAGAACATCGGATCGTAGCCGAAGCCGTTGCCGCCACGCGGGGGCCAATGCAGCGTGCCGTAGACGCGGCCCTCGAAGATGCGGTGCTCGCCCGTCGGCCACGCGAGGCACAAGACGGAGATGAAATTGGCGCGCGGTGGCGTGCCGTCCCAGGCGCGTTTTTCGTCGAGCGCATCGTGGACGCGCTGCATGGCGAGGCCGAAGTCCTTGCCGGGGCCGGCCCAGCGAGCGGAATAGATGCCGGGATCGCCACCGAGCGCATCGATTTCCAGGCCGGAGTCGTCGGCGAGCGCGGGCAGGCCGGATCCGGTGGCCGCGGCCAGCGCCTTGAGGCGCGCGTTGCCGTCGAAAGTGGGCTCGGTTTCGTCCGGTTCGGGCAAGCCGAGATCGCCCGCGGAGACGGCGTCGAAGCCGTACGGCGCGATCAATTCCTTGATCTCCCAGACCTTGCCGGGATTGTGGCTCGCGACGACCAGCCGGCTGCCCGGCTCAAGCTGCTTCATGCGTGAAATCCCCAAATGCGTGGCTCGGCGAACTCGACGGAGTTGCCGGCTGGATCGCGGATATAGAGGGAACGGCCGCCGCCCGGCCATTCGAAATCCGCTTCGATGGCAATGCCGAGGCCGCTCAACCGCGCCCGCCAGGCCTCGAGGTCGCCTGCGGCGCTGGCGAAGCACACATGGCCGTCGCCCGTCGCGCCATGCGCCGGGATTGGGAGCTTGCCGGTCGAGGGCGTTCGCGTCACCTCGGGATTGAAGATCAGGAGCATCTGGCTTTCGAGCTTGTAGAAGACGTGGCGGTTGTCGGCTTTGGCGTGCAGCGTCAGGCCTAGCACACGTCCATAGAAGTCCTCGGCGGCAGCAAGGTCGCGGGCATACAGCACGGTTTCAAGGATGGCTGCCGGGGTCAATTTCGTCATGCGTGCTCCCTCCGGGCGGCAGGGCGGAACGGGAGGATGGCCGAATGCGGCGAGGGGCTTAGTTCAGGGCCCATAGGAATATCACTGTGGCCAGCGCGCCGAGCGCGGTTCGCACGGCGTGCAGCCCGCCCCATGTCTGGACGAGCACGCGCGTCTCCGGGCCGGCGGACTCGAGCGGCGTCTCGTTCAGGCGGGCGTTGGTCGGCATGATCACGAGCAGCGTGAAAGGCCAGTTGGCAAGCATGACGAGCCCGCCCAGCAGCCATGCCGCGTTGCCGGTCGACCACCACGTCGCGGCACCGAAAAGAAAACCCAGGATCGCGAGCGGCGCCTGCATGGCGAAGCCGCGCTGGTAGCTCGGCTTCCATTCCGCCAACAGCGCCCGATCGTCGAGCGCCAAGCGGGCCGGCTGCTCGGCGAAGTTGACGTAGAAGGCGGCGCCGGTGAACAGCGCGGCAGCGGTGAGCGCCAAGTGAGCGGTGAGCATGGCCGTGCTCCGTGGTTAGGCAGCAGGCAGCGGGGCAGCCGGCAGCAGGTCGTCGCGCACTGCTGCCCGTTGCCGGCTGCCTCCTTAAGCGACAGTCAGCTTCTGCAGTTCCACCAGCTCGGCGATGCCCTTGCGGGCCAGCCCCATGAGCTGATCGAAGCTCTCCTGGCTGAAGGCGGTGGTTTCCGCCGTGCCCTGGATTTCGACGATACCGCCGGCGCCGGTCATGACGAAATTGGAATCCGCGTCCGCGGCCGAATCCTCGAGATAGTCGAGGTCGAGCACGGCGTTGCCCTTGTAGAGCCCGCAGGAGACGGCGGCGACGTGGTCGCGCAGGACGCCGTCCTTCACCATGTCGCGCAGCTTCATCCACTGAATGCAGTCGTAGAGCGCAACCCAGGCGCCCGTAATGGCCGCGGTGCGCGTGCCGCCGTCCGCCTGGATGACGTCGCAGTCGATCGAGATCTGGCGCTCGCCGAGCTTCGGCAGGTCGACGACGGCGCGGAGCGCGCGGCCGATCAGACGCTGGATCTCCTGCGTACGGCCGGATTGGTTGCCGACAGCCGCCTCGCGGCGCGTGCGCTCGCTGGTGGCACGCGGCAGCATGCCGTATTCGGCCGTGACCCAGCCGCGCCCCTGGCCCTTGAGCCACGGCGGAATGCGCTCTTCGAGGCTCGCCGTGCAGAAGACGTGGGTGTTGCCGAATTTGATCAGGCAGGAGCCTTCGGCATGCATGGAAACCGCGCGCTCGAGGGAGACGCGGCGAAGCTCGCCTGGCTGGCGCTTGGAAGGACGCATGTGGCCTGATGTATCTCTTGTGAGTGACAGGGAAAAACTCAGGGGCAAAGCGCCGTGGTGGTGCCGTCGTCCCGAACTTGGCGCCCCGATTTTCGGCGACCCTACGGGAGGGGCCAATCGGGATCAACCGCAAACGACACCCCGCGGGTGGCCATGTTGGGTCGTGGCCAGCCGGTGAACACGCCAATGAACATGCCCCCGGCCTTGCCAAATCAGGGTCTTGCATTGACGAGCCTGCTCGCCATTTCCTAGGGTCTTTGCCGGCGCCTCCCTGCAAGCATTTGGCCTTCAGGCATTTGGCGCCGCAGGTCCAGAAACGCGATGTCCGAATACCACTCCGCCATCAGCAAGCTCAACGAGCGCTCGCGCACCATTCTGCGCGAGATCGTCGACAGCTATCTGGCCACGGGCGAACCCGTCGGGTCGCGCAACCTGGCGCGGGTGCTGCCCATGGCGCTGTCGCCGGCCTCGATCCGCAACGTCATGAGCGACCTCGAGCACGCCGGCCTGATCTACGCGCCGCATACCTCGGCGGGACGGCTGCCGACGCAGTCCGGGCTCAGGATGTTCGTCGACGGACTTCTCGAAGTCGGCAATCTCAGCGCTGAGGAGCGCGACAAGCTCGAAGCCCAAATTGTGGTGCGGCGCTCGAAATCGCTCGACCAGGTTCTGACCGAAGCCGGCGAGATGATCTCGGGGCTCTCGCACTGTGCCGGCGTGGTGCTGACGGAAAAGCAGGTGGCGCGGCTGAAGCACGTCGAGTTCGTGATGATCGAACCGACGCGCGCGCTCGTGGTGCTGGTGGACGAGGACCGGAATGTCGAGAACAGGCTGATCGACATCCCGGCCGGGCTGCCGCCCTCGGCGCTGGTCGAAGCCGCCAATTATCTCAATGCCCACATCCGTGGGCTCACGATTGCGGAGGCGCGCTCGGCGATCGACGCAGACCTCGCCAAATCGCGCGCGGAGCTCGACCAGCTCACGCAGAAGGTGATCAAGGCCGGGCTCGCCGAGTGGTCCGGCGTGCACGACGACCGCAAGAGCCTGATCGTGCGCGGACAGGCCAATCTGCTCAAGGATCTCACGGCGATCGAAGATCTCGAACGGATCCGCCAGCTGTTCGACGATTTGGAGACGAAGCGCGACCTGTCGCAAATACTGGGGCTCGCGGATCATGCGGACGGGGTGCGCATTTTCATCGGTTCGGAGAACAAGCTGTTTTCGCTTTCCGGATCGTCGCTGATCGTCGCGCCGTTCCGCGATGGCGAGCGCAAAGTGGTCGGCGTGCTCGGCGTGATCGGCCCCACGCGCCTCAACTATGCGCGAATCATTCCGATGGTGGACTACACGGCGCGGCTGGTCAGTCGCGTGTTGACTTGATTTTTCCCGGCTGGCGGCTGATATCGGGCGCAGCACGCACGGCGCATGGCCGCTGGCCTGCCCCCGCATATCTTTGACGACAGCCCGATCCGGAGACGTTATGGCCGACGAGACACCGAAACCCGATGCGCCCCGCGGAATGCCGGGAACGGACGTCCCGCCCGACGCGGCGGCACGGCCGGACGCCGCGGACGAGGCCGCACGCCTCGCGGCCGAGGTCGATACTCTGCAAGGCCAGATTGCCGATCTGACCGATCGCCTGCTGCGGGCGCATGCCGAGATGGACAATATTCGCAAACGCGCCGACCGCGACCGCGAGGACACGGCGAAGTACGCGATCAGCAAGTTTGCGCGCGACGTCGTTGCCGTTGCCGATAATTTCGAGCGCGCCGTCCAGGCCGTGCCGGCGGGTGCGGCCGAACAGGATACCGCGCTCAAGGCTCTCGTCGAGGGCGTGAGCATGACTGAACGCGAGCTTTTGAATGTGTTCGAGCGGCATGGAGTCCGCCGCATCAATCCGCGCGGCGAGGCGTTCAACCCGCACCAGCATCAGGCGATGATGGAAATGGAGAATGCCGAAGTCGCGCCGGGTACCGTGCTCGAAGTCTATCAGTCCGGCTATGTCCTCGAGGATCGCGTGCTGAGACCCGCCATGGTGGTGGTGTCGAAGGGTGGACCGAAGCCGCAACGCCCTGCTGCCGACGAGGCGGAGCCCCCTGCAACCGAGGCTCCCGCGGGGTCAGGAAAGTAACCCTTAATCAACTGCTCGCGGAGTTTATCGACCGCGCGCAGAGTGAGCCCGGACATCCTTAAACGCGCCGGGGCTGGATCGATTGACTTCCGAGGCGGGTGCGGCGCTCAAATGTCTTGCCCCGGGCGGCGTTCGAAGTGTTAAAGCAACGGTTCCAAAATTGATGCTGCGGCCGCGCGGCGCGCCCGTTGCGCCCCGAAAAGCACACACTATATACATCGCGCAACACCAACTGTTCTCCAGGAGACCGTCTCCATGCCTCCCGTCCGGAGGCGTAAAGGACATTACCGGACGCCGGCCTTACAGGGTCCGGACGGTCTGCCGAAACGAAGAGGAAATTCGGACACATGTCAAAAGTGATCGGTATCGACCTCGGCACAACCAACTCTTGTGTCAGCGTCATGGAAGGGGGCAAGCCCCGCGTTCTGGAAAATGCCGAGGGCGCCAACACGACGCCGTCGATCGTGGCGTTCGCCGATGACGGCGAGCGGCTGATCGGCCTGCCGGCCAAGCGCCAGGCCGTGACCAACCCGACCAACACGTTCTTCGCCATCAAGCGCCTCATCGGACGGCGCTACGAGGATCCGCTGGTCGAGAAGGACAAGAAGCTCGTTCCCTACAAGATCGTCAAAGGTCCCACGGGCGACGCCTGGGTCGAGGCCAACGGCAAGGCGTATTCGCCGCAGGAAGTGTCCGCTTTCATTCTGCAGAAAATGAAAGAGACGGCCGAGGCGAAGCTCGGCGAGCCCGTCACGCAGGCGGTCATCACTGTTCCCGCGTACTTCAACGACGCCCAGCGTCAGGCCACCAAGGATGCCGGCAAGATCGCCGGGCTCGAGGTGCTGCGCATCATCAACGAGCCGACGGCGGCTGCGCTTGCCTACGGTCTCGACAAGAAAAAGGAAGCCAAGACGATCGCGGTCTATGACCTCGGCGGCGGCACCTTCGATATTTCCGTGCTCGAAATCGGCGACGGCGTGTTCGAGGTCAAGAGCACGAACGGCGATACGTTCCTCGGCGGTGAAGACTTCGACATGAAGCTCGTCGGCTATCTCGCCGATGAGTTCAAGAAGGAGCAGGGCATCGATCTCCGGAACGACAAGCTCGCCCTGCAGCGCCTCAAGGAAGCTGCCGAAAAGGCCAAGATCGAGCTGTCGTCGGCGTCTCAGACCGAGATCAACCTGCCGTTCATCACGGCCGACCAGTCGGGTCCGAAGCATCTCACGATGAAGCTCACGCGCGCCAAGCTCGAGAGCCTCGTGGACGATCTGATCCTGCGGACGCGTGGTCCGTGCGAGCAGGCCATCAAGGATGCCGGCCTCAAGGCGGCCGACATCGACGAAGTGGTGCTGGTCGGCGGCATGACGCGCATGCCCAAGGTGCAGCAGGTCGTGAAGGAACTGTTCGGCAAGGAGCCCCACAAGGGCGTCAACCCGGACGAAGTCGTGGCTGTCGGTGCGGCGATCCAGGGCGGCGTCCTCAAGGGCGAAGTCAAGGACGTGCTGCTGCTCGACGTGACCCCGCTGTCGCTCGGCATTGAAACGCTGGGCGGCGTGTTCACGCGCCTGATCGATCGCAACACGACCATCCCGACCAAGAAGAGCCAGGTGTTCTCGACGGCGGAAGACGGCCAGAGCGCGGTAACCATCCGCGTCAGCCAGGGCGAGCGCGAGATGGCGGCCGACAACAAGCTGCTCGGCCAGTTCGATCTCGTCGGGCTGCCGCCGGCGCCGCGTGGCGTGCCGCAGGTCGAGGTCACGTTCGACATCGACGCGAACGGCATCGTGCACGTTTCGGCGAAGGACAAGGCGACGTCCAAGGAGCAGTCTGTCCGGATCCAGGCGTCGGGCGGTTTGTCCGACGCCGAGATCGAGCGGATGGTCAAGGAAGCCGAGGCGCATGCGGGCGAAGACAAGCAGAAGCGCGAGCTGGTCGAAGCCAAGAACCAGGCGGAAGCCCTGGTGCATTCGACCCAGAAGGAGCTTTCCGAGAACGGTTCGAACGCGGCCGTCGCCGCCGTGAAGGACGATGTCGAGAAGGCTATCGAAGCCACCAAGGAAGCGATCGCCTCGGAAGATGCCGAGAAGATCAAGTCCGCGACGATGGCGCTCGCACAGGTCGCCATGAAGATCGGCGAGGCCGTTTACGGCGCCAAGGGTGCTGAGGGCGGCTCGGACGGTCACTCAGGCGAGGCGGACACCGGCGACGACACGATCGTCGACGCGGACTTCGAAGAGGTCAAGGACGACAAGAAGAAGGCCGGCTAATCGAGATGTTGCTGCGGCGCCCGAGGTGCCGCAGCACTGTTGAGTTCGAGGGATGTGTCGGCCCGCTAGCGTCATCAAGCGCTTCGGGCCGACGTCACATCCGAGGCTAGATGCCGGCATGGGTCCGTATCGTTCGCCAATCCTTTATTTCCCAAGCCTGTTTGCGGGTTCCACGTCGTGGTTGCTCTGCGGAGCCGACAGGCAAGGGCTTGCCGATAAAGCGCGGGTGCGGTGATGCGAGGCTTGTCCAATGCGCCAAAGATTGCCACTTTGCGCACGGTGCCGCCCTTCTGGGTACGGCACATCGGCCGGCTGGCTTCAAAGTCCGGCCTGATCGACGGGGCGTGGGGCGTCTACTTTCCCGGCCGGAACAGTGACCGCGTGCCCGGCCACGAGGATATGGTCGCCAATGACCGCGGAATCGGGCCCCGATGAGTGAAACGAGAGCTTCTATGGCCAAGCGCGACTACTACGACATTCTGGGTGTGCCGCGCACAGCGACTGAGCAGGATCTCAAGTCGGCGTTCCGCACGATGGCGAAGGAATGCCATCCCGATCGCAATCCCGGCGACAAGGCCGCGGAGCAGAATTTCAAGGATCTCAACGAGGCCTACGAGGCATTGAAGGATCCGCAGAAGCGGGCAGCCTACGATAAGTTCGGCCATGCCGCCTTCGATCAGAGCATGGGACGCCATCCCGGAGGCGGTTTCGGGCCCGATTTCGCGTCGTCGATGTCCGACATTTTCGAGGATCTGTTCGGCGAGTTCATGGGCGGGCGGCGCGGCGGCGGCGCTGCCGGGCCGCGCAATCGCAGCTCGCGAGAGCGCGGGGCGGATCTGCGCTACAACATGGAGATCACGCTCGAGGAGGCCTACGCCGGCAAGGCCGCCGAGGTGCGCGTGCCGACGAGTGTCGCATGTGAAACATGCACCGGCACCGGCGCCAAGCCCGGCACGAAGCCGACGCAATGCCCGACCTGCGGCGGCCATGGCAAGGTGCGCGCGAGCCAGGGCTTTTTCACCATCGAACGGACCTGTCCGACGTGCGCCGGTCGCGGCGAGGTGATCGACGATCCTTGCTCGGCGTGCTCGGGCGCGGGCCGCCAGATGCGCGAGCGGACGCTGCAGATCAACATCCCGGCGGGCGTCGAGGACGGCACGAAGGTGCGGCTCGTCGGCGACGGCGAGGCCGGGTTGCGCGGTGGACCGCCAGGCGACCTCTACATCTTCCTGTCGCTCAAGCCGCATTCGTTCTTCCAGCGGGACGGCGCGGACATCTTCTGCAAGGTGCCGATTGCGATGACGACGGCCGCGCTCGGCGGGCAGATCGAAGTTCCGACGCTCGACGGCACCGCGAGCCGGGTCAAAATTCCGGAAGGAACGGCCAGCGGAAAGCAATTCCGTCTCAAGAACAAAGGCATGCCGGTGCTGCGCTCCAAGGTGGTGGGCGATCTCTTTATCCAGGTCGATGTGGAGACACCGAAAAACCTCACGCGGCGCCAGCGCGAGCTGCTCGAGGAATTCGAAGGCGAAAGCCACAAGGGAACAAGTCCCGAAAGCACCGGGTTTTTCGCGCGCGTGAAGGATTTCTTCGAGGGGAAGGGGGGCTGAGGCTCTCCCTGCGTCATCAACCGGAGCAAGCATGAGCCTGTCGTCGACCAAGCTGCTTTTCTTTGCCGGGAGTGCGAGGGAGGCGTCGTTCAACAAGCGGATCGCGCGCCTCGGCGCGCAAATCGCTGAGGCCAACGGGCTCGCCGCAACCTTCGCGGACCTCGGCGACTATCCGATGCCGCTCTACGATGCAGACCTGCAGGCGCTGCAGGGCATCCCCGAAAACGCGCTCAAGTTCGAAGCCTTGATGAAAGTGCACACGGGCATCTTCATTGCTTCGCCCGAGTACAATGCCTCCATCACGCCGCTGCTCAAGAACGCACTCGACTGGGTGAGCCGGGTGCGCATCGACGGCGAGGAGCCGCTGGCGGTGTTCAAATCCCGCGTGTTCGCGCTGGGCTCTGCTTCGCCCGGCGGCATGGGCGGCTTGCGCGGCGTGAACACGACGCGGACGGTGCTCGAGCTCGGCCTCGGCGCGCTTGTGCTGCCGGACCAGTTCGCAGTCCCCAAGGCCGCGGAAGCTTTCGAGCAGAACGGGCACCTCAAGAACCGCGAGCAGCAGGAAAAATTCAAGGCGCTGATCGTCAAGCTCGCTCGCGCCGCCCACGTTCTTCACGGATAATGGCCGGTACTGCCGTCACTCAATCTGGCCATCACTAAATCGGGACACGACCTCATGAGCAGCACCGCAGCCCGTGATCATTTGATTGTTGCGCTCGATATGCCGACCGTGGAAGAGGCGCGCCGGCTGGTCGTCGAACTCGGCGACACGGTTTCGTTCTACAAGGTCGGGCTCGAGCTGCTGTTTGCAGGCGGTCTCGATCTCGCGCGCGACCTCAAGCGCCAGAACAAGAACGTGTTTCTCGACATGAAGCTGCTGGACATCGGCAACACCGTGGAACGCGCGGTCGCCAATGCGACGGAGCTCGGAATCAACTTCCTCACCGTCCACGGGCACGATCTCAAGACGATGCGGGCCGCCGTCTCGGGGCGGACGGGCAGCAGCGTGAAGCTGCTCGCCGTGACGGTTATGACCAACCTCACCGCCGACGACATCCGCCAGCAGGGATCGACGCTGGCGCCCGCCGACCTCGCGCTGCGCCGCGCCGAGCTCGCATATGCGGCCGGGTTCGACGGCGTGATTGCGTCCGGCCAGGAGGCCGCGCGCATTCGCGAGGCGACAAGTCCGAAGTTCCTCATCGTCACGCCCGGCATCCGGCTGCAGGGCAGCACGACGGACGACCAGGAGCGCGTCATGACACCCGAGAATGCCATTGCGGCGGGCGCCAATCACATCGTCATCGGCCGGCCGATTACGCAAGCCGACGCGCCGAAAGCGGCCGCGGAAAAATTCATCCAATGCATCGAGGACGCGCTGGCGAAAACGGGCAGCGGTTCGGCGACGTCGCACTGACAATCAGAAAAGGGGAACGCTCATGCCTAAGGGTTACGTGATTGCGCACGCCGTGGTGACGGACGCGGAGAAGTGGGGCCAGTACGTGGTGAAGTCCAAGGTGGCTCTCGACAAGTTCGAGGGCAAGCCGGTGGTGCGCGGCGGCAAATGCCAGATCATCGAAGGCAATGGAACGCAGCGCAATGTCGTGCTGGAATTTCCGAGCTACGAGCACGCGCTCGGCTATGCGACGAGCCCCGAATATGCCGAGGCCAAAGCCTTGCGGGCCGGCGCGGGCACGCTCGACATTACTGTTGTCGAAGGCGTCTGACGCGACCGGAGGTGGAGACGGTTCGGCTCGGGAAAAATTGGGACGGGATATTTTCCTATCCGACTTGTCAGTGGGCGAGTCGGTGGTCAAGCTTTGTTAACCCCACGCCAATTACGGTGGTGATGGAGCTGATCGATGACGAAGATTTTCTATCGACTCGAGGACTATTTCGATGCGCTGGCCCAGCATCCACGGGGCGCATTGGCGTGGTCGAGCCGATCCCTTTGCACCGTGTTCGGGTTCGCCGGCGACCTTTTCCGGAGCCGAATCAGTCCGGCGAGATACTCGCCTTTCGATGTGGACACCGCGCGCTAAGTCCGAATTTAGGGGTCCCTGAGCCTCCTCTCGGGCCGCGTCGTCCCGGGCACTCAATCGACCGCGGTGGTCGAGAAGCGGTTTTCAATTTCCCTTCCGTGCCGTAAATCTGCCCAACGCTCGCTGGTGCGTTTGATCCGGTAGCTCTCGGATCGACGCGCTTAGTTTCGTTTTTATCGCATTTTCTCATGGCGAATCGTCTCCACCTCGTCGGAAAATGCTCAAGCCGGATGACGTGATGCCTCATAGTCCGACCGGCACTGGCCGTGCGCCGTGGCGTGCGTCGGTGCTTACTCTTTTTCCGGACATGTTTCCTGGGCCGCTGGGCTTCTCGCTCGTTGGGCAGGCGCTTGCGGCGGACCTGTGGTCGCTCGACCTGCATCAGATCCGCGACTTCGGGATCGGGCGGCACCGGGCCGTTGACGACACGCCCGCCGGTGGCGGGGCCGGCATGGTGATGCGCGTCGATGTGCTGGCCGCGGCAATCGACGCTGCCCGCGAGACGAGCGGCGACCTGCCGCTGTTCTACCTTTCGCCGCGCGGGGCGCAGCTCACGCAGGCGCACGCCCGCGCGTTATCCGAGGGGCCGGGCGTGATGCTGCTGGCCGGCCGCTTCGAGGGCATCGACGAGCGGATCATCGCAGGCCGCGGGATCACCGAGATCTCCATCGGCGACTATGTGCTGTCCGGCGGCGAACTGGCGGCGATGGTGATGATCGACGCCTGCGTGCGGCTGATCCCCGGTGTGCTCGGCGCCGAGGACAGTCTGACGCACGAGAGCTTCGAGGACGGACTGCTCGAGTATCCCCACTACACGAAGCCGCGCGATTGGGAAGGCCGCTCGACGCCTGATGTGCTTCTCTCCGGCGACCACAAGAAGATCGCCGACTGGCGGCGCGAGGAGGCAGAGCGCATCACGCGCGAGCGGCGTCCGGATCTTCCTGGGCCGCGACCTAAACGATAGTCGTTCCACCTCGAAAACCTTGCCCATCACAGGCTGTCCGTATTCTCTGCGTGCGCCTCTTGTGGGGAATTCGCGTGTGAGGGATTTGCGCAGCGCTCCAGGTTCACACTCTGGCGGCGGGCTTAAGCCTAAACGGTGGCGTACGCGGGTCACATCGTCGACCCGAAACTCCGTCTACGGCATGCGCGACAGCGCGTTGACTTGCGCGTTCCGGCTGCGGCGCTTAATCGAGGAACACCCCTAGGGACTGGGGATGGCTCTTTCGATCCGGAGACGACGCTGCCATGGATGCTCACGCGACGCTTGTCGGTCTCGATTCTGCTGTGGCCCTCCTCACCGCGAGCGTGGTGGCGGTGCCGCTGTTCCGGAAGCTCGGGCTTGGCTCCGTCCTCGGCTACCTGACGGCGGGGCTTGCCGTCGGGCCGTTCGGCATCGGCCTAATTTCAGATCCCGTGTCCGTTCTCCATGTGGCCGAACTCGGCGTCGTGATGTTCCTCTTCATCATCGGCCTTGAAATGAAGCCCGCGAAGCTGTGGGCGCTGCGGCGCGACATCTTCGGGCTTGGCCTGGTGCAAGTGCTGACCTGCGGCGCGTTGCTGAGCGCGGTCGGGGTCTACCTCGGCGGGCTCTCGATACCGGTAGCGGTCATCGGCGCGATGGGCTTCGTCCTGTCGTCAACCGCGGTCATCATGACGATGCTCGACGAGCGCGGAGAGACCGCACTGCCCGCGGGCCAGCGCGCCGTCTCCATCCTGCTGCTCGAAGACCTGTCGATCGTGCCGCTGCTGGCCCTGGTGGCGGTGTTCGCCGCACTCGACGGCTCGGGGCCGAATTCGGAGCAGGCGGTTTGGCTCAGC
The DNA here is from genome assembly GCF_051860585.1 of Hyphomicrobium sp. Lineage (GTDB taxonomy): Bacteria > Pseudomonadota > Alphaproteobacteria > Rhizobiales > Hyphomicrobiaceae > Hyphomicrobium_C. The sequence goes on along the minus strand of NZ_JBHYDS010000003.1, from coordinate 435,443 downwards.
GCGGCGATGGGCCTTGCGGCGCTGGTCGCGGTGGTCTTCGCGGGGCGCTGGCTGCTCAACCCGTTGTTCGCGCTGGTGGCGAAGCTCGGCGGCCGCGAGATCATGTTGGCGGCGTCGCTGATGGTGGTGCTCGGCGCGGCGCTCGTGATGCAGTGGGGCGGCCTGTCGATGGCGATGGGCGCCTTCCTGGCAGGCGTGCTGCTCTCTGAATCCGCGTTCCGTCATCAGCTCGAAGCCGACATCGACCCGTTCAAGGGCCTGCTGCTCGGCCTCTTCTTCATCAGCGTCGGCATGTCGCTCGATCTCGCACTGGTGGCGCGCGAGTGGGCGGTGATCCTCGCTGGCGTGCTGCTGTTCATGGCGACGAAGGCCGCCGGCATCTACGTCATCGCGCTGCTGTTCGGGGCGAAATGGCGGGAAGCGTTGCAGCGCGCGGCCCTGTTCGCGCAAGGCGGCGAGTTCGCGTTCGTACTTTATTCGGCGGCGCTTTCGGCGGGCGTGTTCGATCAGCGGGTGGCGGCGGTCATGAGCGCGATCGTCATCCTTTCGATGGCGCTGACGCCGCTGATCCTGATCGGCGTCGACCGCTTCATGCCCAAAGACAAGGTGTCGCTCGAGGGCGTCGAGGTCGCCGAAGATCTTACGAACCGCGTGCTCATCATCGGCTTCGGGCGGTTCGGCCAGCTCGTCAGCCAGCCGCTGCTGGCGCGAGGCGTGGATGTCTCGCTGATCGAGATCGACGTCGACATGATCCGCGCCGCCGGAAACTTCGGGTTCAAGGTCTACTACGGAGACGGCACGCGCCTCGATGTGCTGCGGGCGTCGGGCGCGGAAACCGCCGAAGCCATTCTGGTCTGCATCAACAATCCGGAGGCCGCGGATAAGATCGTCGAGCTCGTGAAAAGCGAGTTCCCGGTCGCGAAGCTGTTCGTGCGATCGTTCGACCGGGGCCATACGCTGCGTCTGATCGAGGCGCGGGTGGACTACCAGATGCGCGAAACGTTCGAGTCGGCGCTCGTCTTCGGCAAGGCCGTTCTCGTGGGGCTGGGGTTCGATCCGGTCGTGGCCGAGGACACGGCCCGCGACGTGCGCAAGCGCGACGAGGACCGGCTGGCCTTGCAGCTCGTAGGCGGTTTCACCGCCGGGCGCCAACTTCTACGCGGCAACATGACGACGCCGGAGCCCGAGCCCTTTACTCCGCCCAAGACCAAGGCGAAGCCGCTGAGCCCGGACACCGCCGACGTGATGGAGGAGAAGAAGGCCGAGGCCGGCGGAGTGAAGGTCGATCAGGCGCGGTAAGCGGCCAGGAAGACGCGCACCGCGGATCCGACCACCTTCTGAACCTCGTCCTCGGTGGCGGGCTCCTTGGTCACGGCGTAGAGCCGCGGACGAAAGACCATCGCCTGGGCCAGCTCCAGGAACTGCACGGCAGCGAGGAAGCTGTCCTCGACCCTGAGATTGCCGCGGGCGTTGTGCTTCTCGATGAACGCAGCAAAGGCGTTCGCAAGGCGTAGGGGGCCTGCCTCGAAGAACTCGTTGCCGATCTCGGGCATGCGCTCGGCGACGCCGATGACGATGCGGTGCGCTGCCACGACGAAGGGCTGAGAAATTTTGCGCAGGATCTCGGATCCAAACGCGAGCAGCATCTCCTCAAGCGGCTTATCGGCATCGAGCATTGCGATCATCTCGGAGATGTTGCGGTCGCGGCGCTCGCCACACACTGCGGTGAACAGGTGCTCCTTGTCCTCGAAGTAGACGTACAGGGTTGCCTTCGAGACGCCGGCTTCGCGGGCGACGTCGCTCATGCTCGCGGCATCGAAGCCGAGGTTTGAGAACACGCGGCCGCCGCCATCCAGGATTTGCTGGCGCTTTTGCGGGTCGGTTCCGGCCGGCGGACGCCCGCCGCGACGCTGCTCGACGGCGTCAACCTCCGCGTGCGCGCTGTCATCGTTCTGATGTTTCACGGGATTTTCGCTAGCCATGGCAATCTCTCTAAATGGAACCAAACGGTTCAGTTTGGTATTGATATCGGCGCGGTTTCGCCCTATGTCAACTCTCGAACTGAACTGTACGGTTTATTTTGCATTCTGTCAGGACGATCACAATGTCCACCCAAGACGCTCGCCGGAAGGATATTTCGCAACTGAGGGCCGTGCGCCCGGACGAGGACGCCCGTCCATCGGCCCCAGGGAGTAAGACGGCCCCAGAAGCTCGTGTGACCGAAACGCCCACGGGCGAGGAGCCCGCCGCACGTGTCGCGGAGACGGCGGCGCCCGTACAAGAATCCACGACAGCTCATGCGCCGCGATCGCGCAAAAAGCTGTTGCTTGGCGCAGCCGGCGCCCTGGCCATCGCGGGGGCGGCGTGGTTCGCCTACGACTACGTCACCGTCGGCCGTTTTATCGTTTCGACCGACGATGCGTATGTCGGCGCTGACATGGCGATCATCGCTCCCAAGATCGCAGCCAATGTCGCGGACGTGCCCATCGTCGAGAACCAGGCGGTCAAGAAGGGCGACGTGCTCGTGCGTCTTGATGACGGCGACTTCCAGCTCGCGGTCTCGCAGGCCGATGCCAAGCTCGCGACGCAGCGGGCGGCAATCGCGACGTTCGACGCGCAGGTCCGCGCCGCGGAGGCAACCGAAGACCAGATGCGCGCTCAGCTCGATGCGGCCAAGGCGACGGTGGCCAAGTCGCAGGCGGATTACGAGCGCACCAAGCCGCTTGCGGATCGCGACTACACGTCGAAAGCCACGCTCGATGCCGCCATCGCGGCGCGCGACACGGCTGTCGCGCAGCAGAAGGCCGGCGCGGCAGCCATCCTCTCCGCCGAGGCCAACATTGCGCTTCTTAAAGCGCAGAAGGTGCAAGCGGAGCACATCGCGAAGGAGATCGAGGTGTCGCTGGCGCAGGCCAAGCGCGATCTGTCGTTCACGCTCATCCGCGCGCCCTTCGACGGCATCGTCGGCAACCGGAGCGTTCAGGTCGGTGATTACGTGACGGCGGGCAAGCGGCTCGCGGCCATCGTGCCGCTCGATAAGGTCTACATCGATGCCAACGTCAAGGAGACGCAGCTCGCGGGCATCAAGCCGGGAGAGACCGTCGAAGTGAGAGTCGATGCACTCGACGGCCCGCCGTTGAAAGGCGTCGTCGACAGCATCGCGCCGGCGTCCGGCTCGCAGTTCTCGTTGCTGCCGCCCGAAAATGCCACGGGCAATTTCACCAAAATCGTGCAGCGCGTACCGGTTCGGGTCGTCGTGCCGGCGTCGGAAGCTCAGGGTCGTCTGCGGCCGGGTCTGTCGGTGGTCGTGGGGATCGACACGCGGACGGCTCCAAAGGCTGATGCCGGGGCAAACGCGCAAGATCACGGCGTTCGCGTCCAGTAGACCGCCAAGCCGCCAGAGCGCGGGAGTTAGCCATGGCCCAGTCCACACCGTTTGACCCTACGACGTTCGACGGACCCCCGACAGCGGGACGCGAGGCCAAGAAGCTCGCCTGGATCGGCGTGACGCCGCGCGAGCTGGCGGGCTTCCTCGCCATGGTGTTCGGCATGTTCATGGCGATCCTCGACATTCAGATCGTCTCGGCCTCGCTCTCGGAGATCCAGGCCGGACTGTCGGCCAGCGGCGACGAAATTCCGTGGGTGCAGACGTCCTACCTGATCGCGGAAGTGGTGATGATCCCGCTTTCGGGTTTCCTCGCCCGTGCGCTTTCGACGCGCGTGCTGTTCACCGCTTCGGCGATCGGCTTCACGCTCGCGAGCCTGCTCTGCGCCACGGCGACGACGATCGACCAGATGATCGTCTACCGCGCCATCCAGGGCTTCATCGGCGGCGGCATGATCCCGAGCGTGTTCGCGGTCGCGTTTTCGCTCTTTCCCGCATCCAAGCGCAATATCGTCTCACCGATGATCGGCCTCGTGGCGACGCTCGCGCCGACGATCGGGCCGACGGTCGGCGGCTATCTCAGCAACGCCTTTTCATGGCACTGGCTGTTCCTCGTCAATGTCGGGCCGGGCATCATCGTCGCGATCGCGGTGTTCACCCTCGTCGATTTCGACAAGCCCGATCATTCGCTGTTCCGCCGCTTCGACTACATCGGGCTTTGCGCCATGGCGCTGTTCCTCGGCTCGATGGAGTACGTGCTCGAGGAAGGCCCGCGCTACGATTGGTTCGACGATACGACCATCGCGGTGCTCGGCGTTCTTTGCGTGCTCGGCGGCGTGTTGTTCTTCTGGCGCGCCTTTACGGCGGTGCAACCGGTTGTCGAGTTCCGCGCCTTTCGAGACCGCAACTTCGCATTCGGCTGCGCTTTCAGCTTCATCATGGGCATCGGCCTCTATGGCCTGACCTACCTCTATCCCGTCTATCTCTCGCAGGTGCGCGGCTACGACGCGCTCATGATCGGCGAGACCATGTTCGTCACGGGCGTGGCCATGTTTTTGGCCGCGCCGCTCGCGGGCCGCCTGTCGCAGGCGATGGATCCGCGGGCCATGATGCTCGCCGGCTTCATGGGCTTCGCGCTCGGCACCTATATCGCCTCCGGCATAACCACCGACTGGGATTTCTACGAGCTGCTTGTGCCGCAAATCCTGCGCGGCGTCTCGCTGATGATCTGCATGGTGCCGATCAACAACCTGGCGCTCGGCACGCTGCCGCCGGATCAGCTCAAGAACGCGTCCGGCCTCTACAACCTGACGCGTAATCTCGGCGGCGCGGTGGGGCTTGCCTTGATCAACACCGTGCTCAACCAGCGGATGGACCTGCACCTCCAGCGGCTGCACGAAAGCGTCGCCTGGGGCCGCGCCGTCGCGGAGGATACGCTGGCTGGGCTCGCGCAGCGGCTGTCGGCTCAGATCCCGGATGGCGATCTCGCGGCGGTGAAGCAGCTTTCGCGCCTGGTGCGGCAACAGGCCGAGGTGCTGGCGTTCGCCGACGTGTTCCTTGTGCTGACGGCGATGTTTGCCGGGATGGCACTGTTGGCTCTGTTCATGAACAAGCCGGCAGATGGTGTGCCGGCGTCCGGGCACTGAACATCCCTACTCACCAGGCGAGGCGCTGTCTCAAGCGAGAATTGGGCGCTGTTCCCCCGGGAACAGCGAGACGACGAAATTTGCAGTTGTCTCGCATCCTGGAGACCCATACATGCCGAAGCTCGCACCGCAGGACGCCCCAAGCGTCCGCGACAGCGCTGTCCACAGGCGGGGGCGCGCCGTCGATGTTTTGTCGATCGCGACCGCGAACCCGCCGATCAAGCTGCGCCAGGAGGATGCGCTCCAGGTGGCGAGGTCCGTGTTCCCGCAGTTTGCGCGGCTCGAAACGCTATTTGCCAACACCGGCATCGACTTCCGCTACAATTGTCAGCCGCTCGAATGGTACCAGGTCCGGCACAGCTGGGAGGAGCGGACCCAGGTCTTCCAGCAGCACGCGGTGGATCTGATCGCGAAAATTGCCGTCGAGGCGACGGAGCGCGCCGGCCTCGAGCTGCGTGACATCGATGCTCTTGTCACCAACACAATCACCGGCCTCGCCATCCCGAGCCTCGATGCGCTGGTGATGAACAGGCTCGATTTTGCGCCGACCGTCGAGCGGACGCCGATCTTCGGGCTCGGCTGCGGCGGTGGAGTGGCGGGGCTCGCGCGGGCGGCGCGTCTGGCGCAGGGCCGGCCCGGTACGAACGTGCTGTTCATCACTGTCGATCTCTGCAGCTTGTGCGCGCGGCCCAATGATCCGAGCATCGCCATGTTCGTCTCCGCAGCGCTGTTCGGCGATGGTGCGGCGGGTGTGGTGCTCAGGAGCTCCGAACGGGGCGAGGAGCAGGCTAAGGCGCGCATCCTCACTTTCGGCGAACACCTTTGGCCCGAGACGCGCCACATCATGGGCTGGGACATCAAAGACGACGGCTTCGGCGTGGTGCTGAGCCCGGAGCTGCCCGCGCTCATGCGCGACCAATTAGGTCCGGCGGTGCATGAGTTTCTAGACCGCAACGAGATGGAGCTTCCGGATTTCAAAGGATTTCTCGTTCATCCCGGTGGGCGCAAGGTGTTGGAGACCGCCGAGGAGGTGCTGGGTATCGAGCGGGAAAAGATCGTCTATTCGTGGGACGTGCTGCGAGACTACGGCAACATGTCGTCGGCGACGGCGCTGTTTGTACTCGAGCGAGCCATCAAGGCCGGCGCCGTGGGGCTGCATCTCCTGGCCGCGTTCGGGCCTGGCTTCTCTGCCTATTTCGCGGCGCTCGACCTCCTGGCCTAGGGCGGATGGGCCTATACGCCGGATCGGCGACGCGCCGCCAGCGCCTCGTCCTCGAGGGCGATTTTGTAGGCGAGCACGGCCGTCCAGACAGCACCCATGATGATGCCGAGCGCGTACGCGCCGAACACGGCCGGCAGCAGAAACGTTTCGGCGATGGTCACGGCGTAGTTGGGATGGCGTAGGAACTTGTAGGGTCCGCGCCGGATGATGGGCGCGTCCGCGAGCGTGAAGATGCGGTGGGTCCAGAAGCGACCGAGCGTTGCGATGACCCAGTACCGCACGCCCTGAAGCGCAAGATAAGTCAGTGCCAGCAGGGTGGACACCTCCGCCGCAGGCGGGATGAGAAAGACGAGGCTCGCGATCCATGCGAGGTGGGTCGTCGCGACAACCGGGTAGTAGCTGCGTCCGGCTTCCGTAGCGCCGGCCGCCAGCAGGGCGCGGGTGTTGCGGGCCGAGTAAATCTCCTCCGCTGCCCGTTGCAGGAGTACGAGCAACGCGGCTATCTGAGGGGCCCCAATGGCGTCGGGCAGCATGGGTGGTCCTCGTTCAGGGGCCGGCCGGCTACCCCTCGACAGGGGCTTGTATTTCGGCTATAGGCCGGGCCAACTATTTCCCATCAAGGGTCTGCTCCACAAGGGGCCGCACGAGCCGTGCACGCGGACGACTGTCCCGGCGCTGCTCCTCTGCATTGAAAAATATAATGAAAAAGGAAGAACCATGAACATTATTCAGCAGATTGAGCGCGAGCAGATGGATGCCGTGCTCAAGACCCGCACCGTGCCGGAATTCTCTCCCGGCGATACCGTCAAGGTCATGGTGAAGGTGATCGAAGGCGAAGGCGCGAAGCAGACGATCCGCCTCCAGGCCTACGAAGGCGTCGTGATTGCCCGCTCCGGCGGCGGCATCAACGAAAGCTTCACGGTCCGCAAGATTTCCTACGGTGAGGGCGTGGAGCGCGTGTTCCCGATCTACTCGCCGTACATCGCCGAAATCGAAGTTCTCCGCCGCGGCAAGGTTCGCCGCGCGAAGCTTTACTATCTCCGTGGCCGCCGTGGCCGCGCCGCGCGCATCTTCGAGCGTACGGACGTTCGCGCCCGCCGCCTCAACGCGGCCTGGAAGGGCTTCAAGAAGCCGAAGGGCGAGGCCGACGACCTGACCAAGATCAAGGGCATCGACGCGGATCTTGCCGCGCGCCTCAAGACGCTCAACTGCTACAAGCTCGAGCAGGTCGCGAATTTCTCGGACGAGGATATCGCGAACGTCGACGAGGCCCTGAAGCTCAAGGGCCAGATCGAGCGCGACAACTGGGTCGGCGAGGCTCAGAGGCTGATCGCGGAAGCCACGGCGGGCGAAGTGCCGGCTGAAGAGGGCGAAGCGAACGCTTAAGGCCTCTCCGGTGCCTGTTTGGCTCCGGTTTTGAAATACGCAAGCGGCGGCGCCTCACGGTGCCGCCGTTTCGCTTTCCAGGTGCGGCGTTTAACGGCCCGTTGCGGGCGTTGCACGGCAAGCGAATTGGATTACATTCATAGTCTGATCACGACACTCATGGTGTGATCAGGCTGGCCCGCTACGATTGCGATGCGCGGGCGGCCGCTTCCCCGAATGGTACAGACACCGGCATAATTGATGTCCAACGTCGAACTCTCCCGGACTGAACTTCGCGAAACCAGCGCCATCAAGAAGCATGGCCCGGAAGCCTTTGCGGCGATGCGCAGGGCCGGCCAGCTGGCTGCGTCGGCGCTCGACATGATCGCGCCCTACGTGCAGCCGGGAGTCGCGACCGAGGTTCTCGACGCGAAGGTGCTCGAATTCGCGCTCGATCACGGCGCGATCCCGGCGCCGCTCAACTACCGCGGTTTTCCGAAATCGATCTGCACTTCGATCAATCATGTCGTGTGCCACGGCATCCCCGGGCCGAAGCCGCTGCGTGAAGGCGATATCGTCAACATCGACGTGACGCTGATCGTCGACGGCTGGCACGGCGACACCAGCCGGATGTACGCCGTCGGCGCCATCAGCCGGCGCGCCGAGCGGCTGATCGAGGTCACGTACGAGGCGCTGAGACTCGGCGTCGAGCAAGTGAAGCCCGGCAATACCATCGGCCACATCGGTGCGGCGATCCAGGCGTACGCCGAGGGCGAGCGGTGCGGCGTGGTGCGCGATTTCTGTGGTCATGGGCTCGGGCGCGTGTTTCACGACCGTCCGAACATTCTGCATTATGGCACGGCGGGCGAAGGCGCCGTGCTCGAACCCGGCATGCTGTTCACGATCGAGCCGATGATCAATCTCGGCAAACCGCACGTGAAAGTGCTTGCGGACGGGTGGACGGCCGTTACGCGCGACCGCGAGCTGTCGGCGCAGTTCGAGCATACTGTCGGCGTGACCGAAACTGGGGTGGAAGTGTTCACGCACTCGCCGGCCGGGCTCGAATGGCCGTCGGTCGTGAAAGGATAGCGGACGTTTCGATGCAGGATCCCGGTGCGCGCGACGCGAAGGTGAATGCCGACGACAAGCCGCCGGATGAGACTCCGGATCAAGCATCGTTTCTGGAAGCGCCGCAGCCGCTCTATTCCGGTCATCGCGAGCGATTGCGCGACCGGTTCCGCAAGGCGGGCGGAGAGGCGCTGCCCGATTACGAATTGCTCGAAATGGTTCTGTTCCGCGCCATCGCGCGGCGCGACACGAAGGACCTCTCCAAACGCCTGCTGGCGCGCTTCGGGTCGTTCGCGGGCGTCGTCAATGCGCCCGACGCGCGCCTCAAGGAAGTCTCGGGCGTCGGCGATGCCGTGGTGACGGAAATCCGTCTGATCCGGTCGGCCGCGCTGCGACTGATGCGGAGCGAGATCTCGTCGTCGCCCGTGCTTTCCTCCTGGACCCAGGTGCTCGACTATCTGATGGCCGCACAGGGCTACGAGCAGCGTGAGATCTTCCGCATTCTCTTTCTCGACAAGAAGAACCGGCTGATCGCCGACGAGGTGCAGGGCTTGGGCACGGTCGACCATACGCCCGTCTACGTGCGCGAGGTCGTCAAACGAGCGCTGGAGCTGTCGTCGACCGCGATCATCCTGGTGCACAACCATCCATCGGGTGACCCCACGCCGTCGCGTGCGGACATCGACATGACACGCCTGATCGCGGACGCGGGACGACCGCTCGGCGTGCTCGTGCACGATCACGTCATCGTCGGACGCTCGGGCTGCGCCAGTCTCAAGGCGATGCGGCTGGTGTAGGGGGCGGCGGTGACGGCATTCTACGATCGAAGCCAGCGATGCCGGCCCGTCTCCTACGAAAACCTTCCGCCGGGGCGCGCGGGAGATCTCGCCTACACGCGCTTTTGCAGCCCCAAGTGGTCGTCGCGGCGGAGCCACGATCATGCGGTGCTGACGGAGCGGGCCCGGTTTCACCTCCGGCACGCGCACTGGATCGAGGTTCCGACCACCGAAGGGCTGGTGCAAGCTTATGTGTTCGAGCCGGACGGGGGACGCGACCGCGGCAGCGTACTGATCGCGCACGGCTGGACGAGCGAAGCGTCGTTCATGGCCGTGTTCGCCGAGCAGCTGCGCCGGGCCGGATTTCGGGTTGTCGCCTTCGACCAGCCGGCGCATGGGCGCAGCGCCCAGGAGCGCGCCAGCCTGATCGATTGTTCACGTGCTCTGCTGCAGGTGGCGGAAACTTTGGGGCCGATCCGCTTTGCGGTCGCGCACTCGATGGGCGGGCTCGCCCTGCTGCTGGCGGGCGAGGGCGGTCCTCCGATGGCGCGAGCGTATCCCTTCGAGCGCTATGTGCTCGTGTCCGTGCCGAATGCATTCGGCGTCGTCACGCAGGAGTTCGCGGAGGAGCTTTCGCTGCGGCCGGCGGCGGCTCGCGCCTACGAGCGGCGGCTGGAACGGATCGCGCACCGGCCGATCGCCGAGTTCACGGCGGCGCGCCTGCTCGCCGCGACGGGGCGCCCCGCGCTGGTGATACATGCCCGCGACGACACGGAGGTCAGCTTCTCCCATGCCGAGGAAATCGTGGCGCAGTGCCCGGCGGCCCGTCTCAAGGCGTTCGACGGTTTGGGGCACAGGAATATTTTGTTCGCGCCGCCGGTGATTCGCGCGGCGCTGTCCTATCTCAGCGCGGTTTGACGCCACGTGCATTGCGTTTGGCAGGGCTCGCGCCGCCCGCCATCCTTGCTTATATGAGAGCAGCCTCGCAGGGGGATTCGCACGCCCGAGCGCCGCTGGACGACCGCCCTTTTACTGGGTGGCTTCGTTCACAGGGTGGCTTGGCAGCGCGGTCCGGCGAACAGAAGGGTCGTCATGAGCAACGCCAAACACGCACGCGTCATTATTCTCGGGTCCGGCCCGGCCGGCTATACGGCTGCGATCTATGCCGCCCGCGCCATGCTGTCCCCCGTCATGATCCAGGGCAACCAGCCCGGCGGTCAGCTGACGATCACCACAGATGTCGAGAACTATCCCGGTTTCGCCGACGTGATCCAGGGGCCGTGGCTCATGGAGCAGATGCGCGAACAGGCCGAGCATGTCGGCACCGAGATCGTGATGGACTACATCGTGAAGGTCGATCTTTCGCAGCGGCCATTCCGGCTCGAGGGCGATTCCGGCGATCACTACACATGCGACGCGCTGATCATCGCGACCGGCGCGCAAGCTCGCTGGCTCGGCATCGAGAGCGAGCAGACGTTCAAGGGCTACGGCGTTTCGGCGTGCGCGACGTGCGACGGCTTCTTCTACAAGGGCAAGGAAGTCGTGGTCGTTGGCGGCGGCAATACGGCCGTCGAAGAGGCGATCTTCCTCACCAACTTCGCCAGCAAGGTCGTCGTCGTGCATCGGCGCGATCACTTCCGCGCGGAGAGGATCTTGCAGGACCGGCTGTTCAAGAACCCCAAGGTCGAGGTGGTGTGGGACAGCGCGATCGAGGAGATCGTGGGAACGCAGGAGCCGCGCTCGGTTTCGGCCGTGCGGATCAAAAACGTCAAGACGGGCAAGATCACCGAGCGCAAGGTGGACGGCGTGTTCGTCGCCATCGGGCATGCGCCGGCGACGGAGCTGTTCAAGGGACAGCTCGAGACCAAGCCGTCGGGCTATCTGATCACGGCCCCGGATTCGACGGCGACGTCCATTCCGGGCGTATTCGCGGCCGGCGACGTGAAGGACGATATCTACCGGCAGGCGGTGACTGCGGCCGGCATGGGCTGCATGGCTGCGCTCGAAGCCGAGAAGTTCCTGCATGTCGGCGTGGCCACAACGGCTGCGACCACGCACGCCGCCGCGGAATAGCGGGAAATGCCCTCTCCCCCGTTCGCAACAGGGGAGAGGGTTCGCCTCAGAACTTGTAGGCGACGACCTTGCCCGCGACCATCAGCGGGATGATCGCCGTGCGCGTGGCGGGGATGTAGCCGAGATCCGCCGAGCCCTGGCCGAGCGAAAGCAGTTCCTTGGCGTCGCCCGCGCGCGTGATCTGGAAAACCTTGCCGGCGACCCAGTCAGTCACGAGGTAGCTGTCGGCATCGAACGGCTCGAGGCCGTCGAGGTTGCCGATCGGCTTGCCGTTGCCGAGGTCGGCAATGGTTTTGTCGGCGAGGCTCACGGTCAGGAGGTGGCCGGGCGTCTTGGTCGAGAAGTCTGCTTCCATCGCGCCCCAGGCGGCCACGATCAGCTTGTCGCCCTCGACGAGGAGCCCGTTCGGGTTGGCCAGCTTGTCGGATTCGAGCCACTTTTCGAACGTGCCGCCTTCGAGCCGCCAAATGGCGTTGCCCGGCCAGTCGGACGTGTAGACACGGCCTTCGCCGTCCACCGCGACGTCGTTCAGGATCTTCGCGCCGGCCGCTTCGTGCTTGGTGACGATCGCGCCCGAGCCGACGTCGATCTCGACGAGTTTATCCAGGTCGGCGACGTAGAGCTTGCCGCCGGTGAGGGCGAGGCCCTTGGGGGAATCGAGGCCCGTCACCCATTTCTCGGCCGTCACCTTGCCGTCCAGCGACAGCTTGGAGATGTAGCCGTTGCCGTCCCGGTCGGCCGGGCCGCCCGCGACGTTGCTGACGTAGATGGTGCCGGACGCCGTGTCGGCGAGGGCGGACTCGGGGTTCTGGAAACCCGTGGCCTCCCACAACTTGGTTGGCGTGTGACTGTCGCCGCAGGCGGCGAGGGCCGCGGTGAGTGCAAGAGCGGCTGCTGTCTTCAATCTCATCTCGATTTTGACCTATGCTGGCGGCGCGGAAGGGTAATTTCCAGGCTCATTGGTTTGGAAGTGTCTCAGATATAGGCATCGGGCAGGGCCCTTGCCAACGGGCGGTTACACCTGCGGTACAACCGCGCCGGTATGCATTTTCTGATGGCAAACGATCCGTGTTATCTAATAATTGCATTGCTCTGAGGACGGTGCGTATACGTCCCGCTTTGATTTGCGCACTCATTGCTCCAATCGCCGTTTCATTCGCCTCACCGAGGATTGCCTCATGGACTGGGACAAACTCAGGATTTTCCACGCGGCCGCAGCCGCGGGCAGCTTCACCCACGCCGGTGATGCCCTCAACATGAGCCAGTCGGCGGTGAGCCGGCAGGTTTCGGCCCTCGAACGCGACCTCAAAGTTTCGCTGTTCCACCGCCATGCGCGCGGTCTCGTGCTGACGGAGCAGGGAGAACTGCTGTACGGTACGGTCGCCGAGGTGATGACCAAGCTCCAGACCGCCGAGACGCTGCTGGCGGACACGACCACGAAACCCTCGGGACTGCTCAGCATCGCGGCGCCTGTCGGCCTCGGGACGGTGTGGGTGTCGCAGCGCCTGCGCGAGTTCATGGACCTCTATCCCGAGATCCGCATCGAGCTGCTGCTCGACGACGACCAGATCGACATCGCCATGCGGGCGGCGGATGTCGCGATCTGGACCCGCGAGCCGGATCAGCCGGATCTCATCCGGCGGCCCTTGTTTTCGGCGCAGGTGCGGCCGATGGCGTCGGCCAAGTACACGCGCCGCTTCGGCGTGCCGGAAACGTTCGCGGAGCTCGACAATGGCGTGCATCGCATCCTGACCTACAGCGGTATGCCGCCTCAGCTGCTGCCGGCCATCAGCTGGCTCGAGACGGCGGGGCGTCCCGCAGGGGAGCCGCGCGAGGCCGTGCTCAAGACGAACAGCGTCGTGGCGATCAAGCAAGGCGTGCTGGCCGGCATCGGGATCGGGATGATCCCGGACTACATGACGGAGCAGGACACCGATCTCGTACCCGTGCTGACGAAGTGCGAGGTACAGCCGCCGAGCCTGCCGGTGCTTTTCGTCTACCCGGAAGAACTCAAGGGTTCGAAAAAGGTGCAGGTGCTGCGCGACTTCCTGGTCGCCAAGGCGCGGCACTGGCGCGAATAGCGGCCAACGTCGCCTGCTGGTGCGTTGTGGGGGTGACGACGATCCCCGACGCGCGATGATCCATCGTCATATGATCCAAACACTGGGAAGTCCGTATCAGGCATATCCGGAGCGGCGTCCCGTGGGTCAACGCCACCACCCCAGGTGTGCCGTGCCGGTCAGACTTGGCCGGGCCGTTTCTGGCCCGGCCATTTTCAGTCGGCGCCGCCCGCCTCATGGCGGGCCTGGGGAGGGCCTTGGGCCGCGCAAAACGTCGCGATCCGGGACTTCGCCGCCTGCTGATGGGCTTTTTTTGGCTTGCCGATTTGCAACTCGGCGGGCGAAACGCTATCTCATGCGTCTCATTGGATTGTCGTGCTTCCCTTGGAGCGCCGGTCCGCGCCCGGCCCGTGCCGGGTCCGGCTCTCCGTCAGCACTTTTGCCTCCGGACACCGATCATGGCCAAAACGCTCTACGACAAGATCTTCGACGACCACGTGGTCGACCGGCAAGCCGACGGCACCTGCCTGCTCTACATCGACCGCCATCTCGTGCACGAGGTGACGAGCCCGCAGGCGTTCGAAGGGCTGCGGATGTCGGGCCGTAAAGTGCGTGCGCCGGAGAAGACGCTGGCGGTGGTGGACCACAACGTGCCGACGACCGACCGCACCAAGGGCATCGCCGACGAGGACAGCCGCATCCAGGTGGAAACGCTGGCGATGAACGCGCGCGACTTCGGCGTCGAATACTTCCATGAGCGCGACAAGCGCCAGGGCATCGTGCACGTGGTCGGCCCCGAGCAGGGCTTCACCTTGCCGGGCACGACGATCGTGTGCGGCGACAGCCATACCTCCACGCACGGCGCGTTCGGCGCGCTGGCGCACGGCATCGGCACGAGCGAGGTCGAGCATGTGCTCGCGACGCAGACGCTGGTGCAGCAGAAGGCCAAGAACATGCGCGTGACCGTCGACGGCAAGCTGCCGCCGCACGTGACCGCGAAGGACATCATCCTCGCCATCATCGGCGAGATCGGCACCGCAGGCGGCACCGGCTCGGTGATCGAGTATGCGGGCGAGGCAATCCGCGACCTGTCGATGGAAGGCCGCATGACGGTCTGCAACATGTCGATCGAAGGCGGCGCCCGGGCCGGCATGATCGCGCCCGACGAGAAGACCTATGCCTTCATCAAGGGCCGTCCGAAGGCGCCCAAGGGGCAGGCCTGGGATATGGCGCTCAAGTACTGGGAGACGCTCAGCACGGACGAGGGCGCGCACTTCGATCGCGAAGTGCGTCTCGATGCGACCAAGCTGCCGCCGATCGTGAGCTGGGGGACGAGCCCCGAGGACGTCGTGTCGATCGCCGGCGTCGTGCCGAACCCGGCCGAGGTGGCCGACGAGAACAAGCGCGCCTCAATGGTGCGGGCACTCGATTACATGGGCCTCATGCCCGGCACCAAGATCACCGACATCCCGCTCGACGTGGTGTGGATCGGCTCGTGCACGAACGGCCGCATGGAGGACCTGCGCGAGGTCGCCCGCATCGTCGAGGGCAAGTCGATCTCCGACCGTCTCGCGTATGCGATGATCGTGCCGGGGTCCGGTCTCGTGAAGGAGCAGGCCGAGGCGGAAGGTCTCGACAAGATCTTCACGGCGGCGGGCTTCGAATGGCGCGAGCCGGGCTGCTCGATGTGCCTCGGCATGAACCCGGACCAGTTGAAGCCGGGCCAGCGCTGCGCCTCGACCTCGAACCGCAATTTCGAAGGGCGTCAAGGCTACAAGGGGCGGACCCATCTCGTCTCGCCCGCGATGGCGGCTGTTGCCGCGATCACCGGCCACTTCGTGGACATCCGCAGCTGGCAGGCCTAAGGCGCTCGCGAGGTCGCCAGCGCGCTTGCTCTCGGGCGGCGTAACGGCCTATCTCTCGCGTTCGCACGTTTCATGGTGCGGATGCGGGGAGAGCGGGATGGCGGCGGATCTGAAAGCGGCGACGGCGCCCAGCCTTGCGGAATTCGAAGTGATTGCGGCTGCCGCCTGGGAGCGGATCGAGCCCGAGTTCCGTGAGGTCTGTCGCGACCTCGTGATCCGGGTCGAGGATTTTGCGCTCGACGAGGTCCTGGACGAGCTCGACATCGAAGATCCGTTCGACCTGATGGGCCTCTACCAAGGCCTGAGCCTCGACAAGAAAAGCTCGCTCGATGTGCCGCGCGAGCCCGACATGGTGTTTCTCTACCGGCGCGCGATCCTGGATTACTGGGTGGAGAGCGGGGAAACGCTCGGCGAGATCATCACGCACGTGCTGGTGCACGAAATTGGCCATCATTTCGGCTTTTCCGACGACGATATGGAAGAGATCGAAGAGGATGCCGGACCCTGAACAGGCCGTCCCCTCGGTGGCGGCGCGCGGCAATTCAGCCGCAGTCCGCAGGCCGATTGGGGCACAGGTATTCCGGACGAATGTTAACTTTTGCAGTTGATGGTTGTCCTGCTAGGGTGGACCAACATTCTCGACGTGATGCGCACTTCCGGTGATCTCGCTTGATCTCATTAGGATTATCGTGCCCGAAGCCGTATTCGGCCGTGGCACGGGGCGAGCAGCATCCGGCGTGCGTTCGACACCACGAGGGGTGTTCGACAGTAGGGTGGGGTGCGATTTGACGACGGCTCATCGTCCCGTGTTGCGAGTGTTCGGATGGGTCGCCGCGGGTCTTTTTCTCGCCGTGACGGTGCTTGGTCCGCAGCCTGCTCGCGCAGAGGATGTCCCTTCTCCCGATGAGTATGCCGAGCATGTGGGCGGCGACGCCCACGTCCTCCAGCCCGGAGAGCTGAAGCTCGACGGGCGCCAGCAGGTGTGCGGCCAGCGCCCGACCGTGATCGACAGCCAGCTCGACGACTACGGCGCGGCCTATCCGGGCTTTCTGATCCTCAATCCGAAGCTGCTCGCCAAGGTCTCGACGCCCGTCAAGCTTTGGATCTATGCGCATGAATGCGGGCATCAATTCCGGGGACCGGACGAAGAGACGGCGGACTGCTTCGCCGTGCAGCGCGGGCGGCGGCAGGGATGGCTGGACGAGACCGGGCTCGAGGAAATCTGTCAGTTCATTTCGCCGTCCAAGGGCGACAGCATGCATTTCGCCGGGTCGCACCGCTGTTCCTATATGCGCCAGTGCTTCGCCGATCCTTCGATCCGCTGACCCGGGGCCGTCCCGGGGGCCGCCCGGTGACGTTCAGTTGTCCCCGGCAACCGGCCGCGGCCTAAAATCGGGCGTCCCAGTTCCGTCGGGCCGGCCGATCCATGCAACTCATCGACTATCCGAAGCGGTGCCTCGCCATCGCCGAGACGCTCAGCCGGTGGGCCGGTGCGATTTCGGCGCTCGACGACGGGCGGCGGGCCAAGGTGGCGCGGTATGCGGACGCCATCGCCGATACGCTCGACCGGGCGCAAACGTGCGCGGCGCGCCTGGCGCACGTTCCCCACGACAAAGCCGCGCGACGGGGGCTGGTGCGGGAATTGGGCCGCATCACGGGGTATCTCGAAACCTTAGTTGGCGTGCTGCAACACCATCTTGACGGACGAAAGCTGGCTGGCGTTAAAAGGCGGCTCGAACAGCTCGGTCCCGGCCGGGGTGGCCTTCGGGCGGCGCATGGGCTGCGGATCGACCGCTTGCTCGCCGCGGAGGGCTATTTCCGGGCGCTGGCCGACAGTCTCAGGGCTTGAGCGTCTCGCTTGTATTTGACGCCGAGGTATCCCACACCACGCTATTCTCGATCACGAAGTCAGGACGCGGGACATTTTCATGCAGAATTTCACCAAGCTCACCGGCGTCGCAGCCCCGTTCCCCCTGCGGAACGTGGACACCGACATGATCATCCCGAAGCAGTTCCTGAAGACGATCAAGCGGACGGGCCTCGGCAAGGCGCTGTTCTACGAGCTGCGTTACGACCAGGCGGGCAATGAACAAGCCGATTTCGTGCTCAACAAGCCGGCTTACCGCAATGCCGAGATCCTGATCGCGGGCGAGAATTTCGGCTGCGGGTCGTCGCGCGAGCATGCGCCGTGGGCGTTGCTGGACTTCGGTTTCCGGTGCGTCATCGCTCCGGATTTCGCCGACATTTTCTTCAACAACTGCTTCCAGAACGGCATTCTGGCGATCAAGCTGCCGCAGGAGCAGGTGGACAAACTGATGGACGATGCGGGCCGGGGCGCAAACGCAACGGTGACTGTGGATCTGGAAACGCAAGAGATCCGTGGCCCCGATGGCGGCGTCATCCGCTTCGACGTCGATCCATTCCGCAAGCACTGTCTGCTGAATGGCTTGGACAATATCGGACTGACTCTGGAAAAAGAAAAAGCGATCAAGGACTTCGAAGCGCGGGATGCGTCTGCGCGGCCATGGGCGTAAACTCACGCTCCGGAGCCTTCGTTCAGGTGGCACCGCTTTGACACCGGCCCGGGGAATCGCACCCGGGCACATTGCAGCTGCACGAACGAATGTGTTACGTGCGCGGAAGCGTTTCGCTGTTCAAGGAAGGCCATGCGAGCCAGTAGGATCCCGGCAGCCGCGCTCGCGGCATTGACCTTCATTTTCGGCGCGCAGGCCCGCGCCGGAGGCCCCGCGCTCGTGTTCGATCCCACGGACGGACAAGTGCTCTACGCCGAGGACGCCGACGATCAGTGGCATCCGGCGTCGCTCACCAAGATCATGACGGCCTATCTCACGTTCGAGGCGATCAAAGCCGGCAAGCTCACGCTTGAGCAGCGCATTCCCTACAGCGCGCAGGCGCAGATCCAGCCGCCGATGAAGCTCGGGCTTCATGTCGGCGCGACGCTTACGGTCGATCAGGCGCTGAAGTCGGTGATCATCAAATCGGCCAACGATGTGGCCGTGGTGCTGGCCGAGGCGATCAGCGGCTCGCAGGTCGAATTTTCCGCGCTCATGAACCGGACGGCGCAGCGCCTCGGCATGACGCGCACGCAGTTCGTCAACGCCAGTGGCTTGCCCGCGCCGATGCAGGTGACGACGGCGCGCGATCTCGCCAAGCTGGCGCGCGCGGTCGTTACCGAATACCCCGAGCACGCGCCCTATTGGTCGATGTTCAATGCCAAGGTCGGCAAGATCCTGATCGGCACGCATAACGGTCTGCTGCGATCGTTCGAAGGTGCGGACGGATTGAAGACCGGGTTCACCTGCGATTCCGGATACAACGTCGTGGCGAGCGCGACGCGGGACGGGCATCGGCTCATGGCCGTCGTGCTGGGCGAGTCGTCGGGCGCGAAGCGGACGCTGAGGGCGGCGACCCTGCTCGAGCATGGTTTCCACAGCTACGGGTGGAAGCGGCTCTTCAACCATGCCCAAAGCCTGGACGCGATGGAGATCGCGAGCACCGCGAAGCCGGTGACGAGCGTGCGCAAAACCGTGATGTCGTACGATTGCGGCAATGCCCCGGTGCGCAAGAAAATCCGCAAGAAGGACGGCATCGTCAAAAAGAAGAAGGATCGTGCGGTCGACGCTTTTGATGTCCAGAAGGCCGCGCCGCCGCCGGCAGGCGATCAGGATGAGGTCGCCGCAGGCGCACCGGCCGCGAAGCCCCAGTGAGCTTGGCTCAGACTTCCCCGCGTTAACGAAGCCCGTCTGGCATTCCGCCCTTGAGGACCATCATCTCAACCTGGGACAGGTCGAGGGGGCGGTGTCCCGGCGCACTTTTCAATATTGGGACGGATCGCGGCCCGGCCGGCCACATCAGGGACGGGTTCCTGGAAAATTCCGCATTTTCAAGCCCCGCGGGCCGCGCGCGGGCTTGGCGCTGATCTTGCGTTTTGGGGCGGACGTCCCGTCACGAGGTCAATCATGCGCAGCTCTCCCGCCCAGAAGAAAAATGAAGCATCCGTCATTCACGATGCCGAACTCATGGCCGTCGTGCTCGAAGGGCGGCACGGGGCGTTCGCGGCCGAGGTTGCCGACTTTTTTTCCCTCCTGCACCGCCAGCTCGGCGATGCGAGCCGCTCCCACGCCTGGGGCGGCGTGGCGCGCATGGTGCGGCGGCGCGAGAACGATCGCGTGTTCTCGATCCAGTGATGGACTAACCAACTGACAGACGGCCATCCAGCAGCGGACGATCCGTTCCATCGCGTCACTCTCCGTAGATGAACACCGCAAGGCGCCGTGGGCCGTGAGCCCCTTTGACGATGCGTCCGCCGATGTCGCCGGTGCGGGACGCTCCCGAGACGAGGTTGACGGCGCGCGGCCAGCGCTGCGGACTCAAATCCGACCCCAGACGCGCGAAGGCTTCCTCAAAAGACGGTGCGATGGTGTTCCGCGCGACGGCCACGATGTGCACTTCGGGCAGGAACGCGAGTGAGGCGGGGTTTGCCGCGCCCGATGCCAGAAGAAGCGTACCGGTTTCCGCCACCGCGCCCCAAGCATGCGAAACGGCGGCCGTGCCGTCGCCGAGGGATTGATCGCGCGTCCAGCGCTTCGGCCTGAGATCACCCGGCCAGTCGAGCGCGGCCAGCCGTTCATCGTCTCCGATCACGAGCGACGGGACCGATCCGAGTGACGCGGCGACTGCGGCTATCGCGTCCGGCAGACCGGCGAGGCCGTGTCCCGTCAAGACATCCGCACCACCCTGGGTTTGGAGGCATCGTACGAAGCGTTCGACGCGCTCCGCTCCCTCTTCCTGCGCGAAGGCGGGCAAGGGATGGTGAGGCGGTTGCGCGCGCCGGGCGGCGACGGCGCGCGCGCGATCCTGCGCGCCGGTTTCGCCGAGGGCGGATCTGATGTTGGCGAAGACGGCGTTACGCGTCATCGGGCACTCCCCGCTGGCGTTCGGCCCAGAGCTGTTGAAAGGTTCGGCCCTGCGGCGTGGGCAGATCGCGGCGCGCGGTCCAGCCGCGCGCGAAGGGCAGCCAGCGGAAGGGGTTGCGCGCGGGCTTCAGTGCGCCGAGGGCGGCAATCGCGAGACGTGCGGCCGGATGGTAGAGGCGCGGGCGCTTGGCGAAGAACGCCCATAGCCTAAGAACGGCTTGTTCGCGTTTGCGGGGTGCGGACTTGAACGCTCGTTCGCGCCACGTCCGATGCAGGCGCGTGAGCGGAACCTTGACGGGGCAGACCTCGTCGCACTTTCCACACGACGTGGTGGCGTGCGGGAGATCCCGCGCCGGGCCGATGCCGAGGAAGGCGGGCGTGAGGACGGCGCCGATCGGACCCGCGTAGACCCAGCCGTACGCGTGCCCGCCGATGGCATTGTAGATCGGGCAGTGGTTGAGGCAGGCGCCGCAGCGGATGCACCGCAGCGCCTCGCCCATGCCGTTTTTCAGCATGTCGGTCCGGCCATTGTCGACGATGACAATGTGGCATTCCTCGGGGCCGTCCGGATCTCCGGCGGCTTTCGGGCCGGTCAGCAAACTTGTGTAGGCGGTCATGTCCTGGCCGGTGGCGGACCGTGCCAGCAGGCGAAGCAAGGTCGCCAGATCGTCGAGCGTCGGCACGACCTTGTCGATCGAGGCGAGCACGATGTGCGTCTTGGGCAATTGGGCCGAGAGGTCGCCGTTGCCCTCGTTGGTGACGATGACGGCCGAGCCTGTCTCTGCAACCAGGAAGTTGGCGCCCGTGATGCCGATGTCGGCCGCCAGGAAGCGGCGGCGCAGGACGGCGCGCGCTTCCGCGACCAGGCTTTCGGGCGTCGAGAGATCGCGGCCGGCGGCGAGGTCCGCGTGGTGACGGCGGAAGTCCGCCTCGACCTGGTGCTGGCTCAGGTGGATCGCCGGGGCGATGATGTGGCTCGGGGTTTCGCCGCGGATCTGGAGCAGGTATTCGCCGAGATCGCTTTCGAAAACTTCGATCCCTAGGTCCTCGAGGTGGCGGTTGAGGCCGATTTCCTCGGAGATCATCGATTTGCCCTTGGCGATCAGGCGTGCGCCGCGCTCGCGGCAGAGGCCGGCGATGATCGTGCGGGCTTCATCGCCGTCGGCCGCCCAGTGCACACGGCTGCCGGCGGCTTCGGCCTTCGCGGCGAAGGCTTCGAGATAGATGTCGAGGTGCGCGATGGTGTGGTCGCGGATGTCGCGTCCCTCGTTGCGCAGCGCCTCGAACTCCGGCATGCGCGCCATGGCGGCGGCGCGCTGGGCGACGAGCCCGCCGGGCAGTCCGGCGAGGGCGCGCGCCAGATCCCGATCCGCGACGGCGGCGGTGGCGTTCTGCTTGAAGCTCGCGGTCGTGGGCGTCATGCGGGTTGGCCGGCGGCTATGACGGGTCCGGCGATGGGCGGGTCGTGCAGGTCTCCGCTCAGCACCTCGGCGATGTGCCGGCAGGGCAGCGCACGGCCGGTTCGATGAAGGCGGCCCGCGAGGTTCATCAGGCAGCCGAGATCGCCGCTGGTGACGAGATCGGGCTCGTTGACGCGCAGGTCGTCGATCTTCCGGTCCGCGATCGCGGTCGAGATGGTGGGGTACTTGACGGAGAACAAGCCGCCAAAACCGCAGCAGGCCGTGATCTCGGCGGCTTCGACGAGCTGCAACCCGTCGACGGCGGCGAGGAGCGTGCGGGGTTCGCTGCGGATGCCCAGTTCGCGCAGGCCCGAACAGGCATCGTGATGGACGACGCGGCCGGCAAAGCGCGCGTCCGTATCGGTCGCGCCGCGGACGTTGACGAGGAACGACGTCAGCTCGTGGACCCGGGCGGCGAAGTCCGCAACCTCGCGCTCTTCGTCGCGGCCTTTGAAGAGGGCCGGGTAGTGGAGGCGCAGCATGGCAGCGCAGGAGCCCGAGGGGGCGACGACGAAATCGAGCCCGGCGAAGGCGCGTACGGTCTGCAAGGCGAGGTCGCGGGCGGTGTCCGGATCACCGGAATTGTAGGCGGGCTGACCGCAGCAGGTCTGCCCGGCAGGCACCACGACGGCGCAGCCTGCAGCTTCGATCAGATGTGCGGAGGCGAAGCCAACCGACGGGCGGAACAGGTCTACGAGGCAGGTGACGAAGAGACCGACGCGCGGCTTTTCGGGGGACGTCTCAGCTTCCACAGACTGGTTTGTTTCCACAGATGGGCGCTGCTCGGTGGTGGTTCGTCGTGGGAAAATTGTAACGCGCCCGGCCCGCGGACGCCACAGCGTTCAACCGGCGAGGCCCGCCGCAGGATTGGGGTTTGCGGCGCCGACGCACGCGTGCGAGACTCGTTTTTGACCCGGCAATCGGGTCCGCTGGCCTGCGCCGCGATTGCGATGAGCACGGCGGCGCGTGCGGCGATCCTCGTCGCTCTTCCGGGTCGCGCAACGGCCGTGGTTCGGATATGTAGTCGGCAACCGAATGGCCTCTCCGTTGCGTGCTGCGGTTGTTGCGTGCAGTCGTTCGGCGGCCCGTCAAATCCGCGAGGAATGAAAAAGATGGCGTCCATTGCGCTTCCGCTTCCCGATCCGGAGATCGTCGGACGACGGGATGCGATCGTGCGCGATCTCGTGGCGCTGTGCGGGGCCGACGCCGTGATCTCGGATGAAGACGGGCGGCGCGCGTTCGAGACCGATGCGCTGACCGCTTACCGCAGGATGCCGCTCGCGATCGTGTTGCCGAGCACCACGGAGGCCGTCGCGACGGTGCTGAAATATGCGAAGGCGAACGGCATCAAGGTGATGCCGCGCGGAGCGGGAACGTCGCTCGCGGGCGGCGCGGTGCCGCTGGAGGATTCGATCGTCGTCGGCATCTCGAAAATGAACCGGGTGCTCGAGATCGATTTCCAGAACCGCTTCGCGCGCGTCGAGGCCGGGATCACCAACCTCGCGATCTCGGCAGCGGTGGGAGCGGAAGACTTCTTCTACGCGCCCGATCCGTCGAGCCAGATCGCCTGCACGCTGGCGGGCAACATCGCCATGAATTCGGGCGGCGCTCATTGCCTCAAGTACGGGGTGACGACCAACAACATTCTCGGCGTCCGGATGGTGATGATGGACGGCGAGGTGGTCGACATCGGCGGCGCGCATCTCGATGCCGAGGGCTACGACCTGCTCGCCCTGATCGTCGGGTCCGAGGGGCAGTTCGGGATCGTCACGGAGGCGACGGTGCGCATCCTGCGCGCGGCCGAAGGGGCGCGGCCGATGATGATCGGGTTCGAATCGAGCGCCAAGGCCGGCATCTGCGTGGCGCGGATCATCGCGTCCGGCATCATTCCGGTCGCCATCGAGTTCATGGACAAACCGGCCATCGAGGTGTGCGAAGCCTTCGCCAAGGCCGGGTATCCGATGGATGTCGAGGCGCTGCTGATCATCGAGGTCGAAGGGTCCGAGCAGGAGATTGCCGACCGGCTCGCCTATATCGCGAGTATCGCGCACGAGCTCAATCCCAAGGCGCTGGTGGTCAGCGGATCGCCCGAGCAGAGCGCCAAGATCTGGAAGGGCCGCAAGTCGGCGTTCGGCGCCATCGGCAGGATCTCCGACTATTACTGCATGGACGGGACGATCCCGCTCGCGCATCTGCCGCATGTGCTGGAGCAGATCTCGGTGATCTGCGCGAAATACGGGCTCCGCGTCGCCAACATCTTTCATGCCGGCGACGGCAATCTGCATCCGCTGGTGATGTACGACGCCAATGCGCCGGGCGAGGCGGACAAGGCCGAGCAGGCCGGCGCGGAGATCCTCAAGCTGTGCGTGTCGGTCGGCGGATGCCTGACGGGCGAGCACGGGGTTGGGCTCGAAAAGCGCGATCTGATGCGGGTGCAGTTCACCGAGGACGATATCGCGGTGCAGTTGCGCATCAAGGCGGTGTTCGATCCGGACTGGCTGCTCAACTTCGGCAAGGTGTTCCCGCTCGACGACGTGCAAGCCTACATGGACAAGGCGCGGAGCGCGCGTGCGCGCGCGGATGCGCCGCCGTCGGAAGCGGCAGCGTA
Source organism: Hyphomicrobium sp. (assembly GCF_051860585.1). GTDB lineage: Bacteria > Pseudomonadota > Alphaproteobacteria > Rhizobiales > Hyphomicrobiaceae > Hyphomicrobium_C. The sequence goes on along the minus strand of NZ_JBHYDS010000003.1, from coordinate 410,978 downwards.
AGGGGGCCCAAGATGAGTGACATCATGCGGCCCGCGACCGAGTGGGAGCTCAAGAGCATGTTGACCGCCCTTTCGGAGCGGTCCATCCCGGTCGAAATTCTCGGCTCGGGCTCGAAGCGCGGCGTTGGCCGGCCGGTGGTTGCGCCCGTAGTGCTGACGACCGGCGCCATGCGCGGGATCTCGCTCTATGAGCCCGCCGAACTCGTGATGTCGGCGCGAGCTGGAACGCCGCTGTCGCAAGTCGAGGTGGAGCTGGCCTCGCGCGGGCAGATGCTACCGTTCGAGCCGATCGATCTCGGGCCGATGCTCGGCACCGGCGCGGGGCAGCAGACCATCGGCGCGGTGTTCGCCGCCAACCTCTCGGGGGCGCGGCGGATTTCGGCGGGTGCGGCGCGGGACTACCTGTTGGGCGTGCGCGGCGTCAACGGACACGCCGAGATCTTCAAGTCGGGCGGGCGGGTGATGAAGAACGTCACCGGCTACGACGTGGCGCGCGGGCTCGCGGGAAGCTGGGGCACGCTCGCCGTGCTCTCCGAAGTGACGTTCAAGGTGCTTCCGCTGCCGGACGACGTGCTGACGCTGATCTATCCCAATCTCACGGACGATCTGGCCGTCGAGCTCATGAGCCTGGCGCTGACGGAGCCGTACGAGGTTTCGGGCACCGTGCATCTCGCGCCCGCTCTCGTGTCGCGGCTTAAGCACAAGACGCTGTCGAGGGAGAAACGGTCGGTGACCGCCATCCGGCTGGAAAACTTCACGCGCTCGATCAGCTACCGCAAGCAGCGGCTGCGCAACGCGCTGCGCGCCTACGGCGAGCCGGTCGAACTCGACCTCGAAAGCTCGCTGGCGTTCTGGAGCGAAATGCGTGGGTTCTCGTTCTTCCCGCCGAACGGGACGCATATCTGGCGCATTTCAACGGCACCCAGCATGGCGGCATCGCTGGTGGCGTCCGTGCGGCGGCACATGAAGGTGGAAGCGTATTACGACTGGTCGGGCGGGCTGATCTGGCTCGAGACGCCCGCGTCGGCCGACGCCGGCAGCGCCGATATCCGCCGCGCCGTCGCCACGCACGGTGGGCATGCGACGCTGATCCGGGCGGACGAGCCGGTACGCAGGACGGTCGAGGTGTTCCAGCCGCTGGGACCGGCCGTGGACCGGATCACACGCGGCATCAAGCAGGCGTTCGATCCGATGAACATTCTCAATCCCGGGCGCATGTACGCGTCGCTATGATATGCGTCGCTGTGGCGTTCTGACTTCCGGATTTCTTTCTGCGAAAGATTGACGATGCAGACCAACTTTTCCGCCGACGATCTTGCCAATCCGCGCGTCGCGGAAGCCGACAGCATTTTGAAGCGCTGCGTGCATTGCGGGCTCTGCACGGCGGTTTGCTCGACCTACGTTGTGCTGGGCGACGAGCGGGACAGCCCGCGCGGGCGCATCTATCTCATCAAGGACATGTTCGAGCGCAGCAGCGAGCGCGCGCCGAGCGATCAGGTGCGCCATCACATCGACCGCTGCCTGACGTGTCTCTCGTGCATGACGACGTGTCCGAGCGGCGTCGACTATCATCATCTCGTCGATGCGGCGCGCGCCGAGATCGAGGAGCGCAGCCCGCGCAGCTGGAAGGACCGCACGCTGCGGCGGCTGCTCGCTTTCATCATTCCCTATCCGCGCCGCTTCCGGCTGGCGGTGAAGCTCGCGCCGCTTGGCCGTCCCTTCATCCCTATGCTCGAGCGTGTCGGGCTCAAGGAGGTGGCGGCGATGATCGCGCTTGCGCCATTGCCGACCAAGGTGCGCGAAGGGCGCTACGGCGGGCCGGGCGAGGCATTGACGCACGGCGAACGGCGCGCGCGCGTGCTGCTGTTGACGGGATGCGTGCAGCCGGTGCTGCGGCCCGACATCAACGACGCGACAATCCGGTTGCTGGCGCGGCGTGGGGTCGACGTGATCGTGGCGCACGGGGCCGGCTGCTGCGGGGCGCTGGTGAAGCACATGGGACGCGAGGAAGACGCCAACCACCAAGCCCGCCGCAACGTCGATGCGTGGTCGAAGGAGATCAACCGGGGACAGATCGACGCGATCATCATCAACGCGTCCGGCTGCGGCACGACGGTCAAGGACTATGGCCATATGCTGCGCGCCGACCCCATCTACGCTCACGATGCGGCCAAGGTCTCGAGCCTCGCCAAGGACGTGTCGGAGTTTCTCTACGAGTACCAGCTCGGCGCGCCGGAACGGTGGTCGTCGCTGCGCGTTGCCTATCATTCGGCCTGTTCGCTGCAGCATGGGCAGCGGGTGCACGATGAGCCGAAAGCCTTGCTGAAGCAGGCCGGCTTTGCGGTGGTGGATGTGCCCGAAGGTCACATTTGCTGCGGCTCGGCTGGGACTTACAACATCCTTCAACCTGAGATCGCCGGGCAGCTCAAGAAGCGGAAGCTCGACAACATTCGCTCAACGCGGGCGGATGTGGTGGCGGCGGGAAATATCGGCTGCATCACGCAGCTCGATTCCGGCCAAGACATTCCGTTCGTGCATACGGTCGAGCTTTTGGATTGGGCGTATGGAGGTCCTGTTCCTCGGGGCCTCGACCATTTGCAGGATTTCGTGACCGACGTGCCGCGTCCGCGGCGACAGGTGGAAGAATTCATCGAGACGTGATCGTCACGCACGTGTCACGCTGCTTTTTTAATGAGCCGGCATGACCGACAGCAAATTTTCAGATAGTGCCCGCGGGCCGTCGGACCGCCGCGACGATCCCGGCCCTTTCGACATCATCGGCGACGTTCACGGGTGCGCGACGGAGCTCGAGCATCTGCTTGGGCGGCTCGGCTACAGGGTGCGCTGGAGCGGAGAGCCTGGCGCTGTCCATGTGGACGTCACGGCGCCCGCCGGGCGACGCGCGATCTTCGTCGGCGATCTCGTGGACCGCGGGCCGCGCTCTCCGGACGTGCTGCGCGTCATCATGGCCATGGTTGCGCAAGGCGTGGCCTACGCGGTGCCCGGCAATCACGACGTCAAATTCGTGCGGTGGCTCGAGGGCAAGACGGTCGCGACAACGCATGGTCTCGACCGGACGGCCGCGCAATTCGAAGGCGAGCCGAAGGCCTTCCGCGCGGAGGTGCGAACCTTTTTCAACGGGCTGCCGTTCTATCTCTGGCTCGACGGCGGGCGCCTCGCGGTCGCGCACGCGGGGATCAAGAGCGAGATGCTGGGAGAGGCGACGGGGGACGTGCGCCGGTTTTGCCTCTACGGCGAAACCTCCGGCGAAACGGACAAGTTCGGCTTGCCGATCCGCTACCACTGGGCGGCCGAGTACCGGGGCAAAACCTCGATCGTGTACGGGCACACGCCGGTGCCGGATGCCGATTGGGTGAATAACACGATCTGTGTCGACACGGGATGCTGCTTCGGCGGCAAGCTCACGGCGCTGCGCTGGCCCGAGCGGGAGATCGTTTCGGTGGCGGCAGAGGGCGTCTACACGGTGCCGGTGCGGCCGTTCGGGCATCCGCCCCTGCGGCCCGGCGCGGTAGCCTAGACTTCTGTGGATTTCGTCCCGTGCCCCCTCACCCTAACCCTCTCCCCAAGGGGAGAGGGAATTGGCGTTGGCGAAACCAACTGGGATCTCCGCCAGCTTTTTCGCTCTCCCTGCAAAACACGGCCTCTCCATGACGGACGGGGCTCGGCGAAGCCATTCGCCGCATCGCTCCCTGGTGAGGGGCGCGCTGCACATGGACGGGAAACCGCGCGCGAGCGGAGTTCAGTTCGTTTTGGTCGGCGTCGCGTCGGGTGGTTTCGACGGAGGCTTGGGCGGCTCGGGCGCGGCCGTGACGGCCGTGACATCGTTTTCCGGACCCGCATTCTTGCTCAGATCCACGACCTCGGCCGGTTCGGTCGGCGGCTTGTTGCCGCCCGCCATCAGCACCGTCGTGCAATCGGCCGGCAGGTCCGCGAGCGTCATTTCCGGCTTCGGTGCGGCCGGCTTCGAGGGTTTCTCCGGTGGTTTCTGAGCGATCGGCGGCTTTTTCTTGGGTGCGACGCGCTTCAGCCAGTCCGTCAACTCGGCGCCGCAGCCGTCGCCGTCGGGCACGGGCGGCTGCGCTTGGCAATTGGTCGAGCCGCTGGGGCAACCGATGCGGACGTGGAAGTGATAGAAGTGCCCGAAGTAGGGACGCACTTTATTCAACCAGTGGCGATCCTTGCCGGCCGCTTCGCAGAGCGCTTTTTTGAGGGCGGGGTGGACCAGGATGCGCTCGACGGACGTGTACGACGCGGCGCGCTTGATCAGCTTCACCTGCCCGTCGCCCCAGACCTTGGGATCGACCGCGCCGGCATTGGCGAGCATCGACACGGCTGACATGTCCTCGCGCTCGCGGCGGGTCAGCGTGCGATCGGGCATGGGGGTCAGCCAGATGTCGGCGTCGAGGCCAACCTGATGGCTGGCATGGCCGGAGGTCATGGGTCCGCCGCGCGGCTGGGACATGTCGCCGACGAGCAATCCCGACCATTCCTTGGCCGCCGTCGATTCCTTGGCCAATCGTTCGAGCAGGGCGACGAGATCGGGGTGGCCCCAGTTGCGATTGCGTGCGAGGCGCATCACCTGCCAGCCGGGGCCGTCGACGGCGAGCGCCTTGCCGCCCGAGAGGCATCCCTTGGCGTACCAGCCGACGGCGCGGGCTTTGAGGGGAGCTGCGGTCTTGACCGTGCCGAACAGTTGCTTGGCGCTGGGGACTGGTTTTTTGGCTTCCTTCTTTGCGGCCTTGGCGTCGGTCTTGCCGGCGTCATTCTTGTCCGCGCCGGGCTGGGCCGTATCCTGCTTGGCCAACTCCTTCTTGGCTGCCGGGGCCGCGCCTGCCGGCTTGGCTGCGGGCTCGGCGGCTTTCGCGGCGGGGGCGGGATCGGCTTTCTTGGGCGTTGCCGCCTTGTCTTTCGGGGCGACCTTTGTGGCCGCCGGACGCTCGGCGGGCTTGGGCGCGGGCGGAACGACGGCGTCGTTGTCGAGCGATTTGTTGAACGCGTCGGCTGGAGTTTGATTTTGGGCTTCGGCAATCTGGGCTTCGGCGGCCTCGGCAGCAAGGCGGGCAGGACCATGCCACGAGCGCCCGCCGTCATCAGTCACGGCCGCGTCTTCGGCGCGGGCGGAGCTGGCGAGGACGAGGAGCGGCAACAGCCAGGGCGCGACGTGTCGGATCAGCGACATGCATTCTCGCATCATGATGGTTCGGGTATCCTAGCCGACGGCTGGGCCAAATTGCGACAGCGATGTCACTTCGCGGGCAAATTGCATGACGTTCATCAGCAAAGCGGCAGGCACCATGCGCGAGGGCGGGCGATGGCGGACATTCTGAGCACGGGAAATCAATCGTCTAAGACGCTGATCCTGCTCGCCGCGGGTGCGGGCGCGCCGGTGACGAGCGCGTGGATGGAACGCATGGCTGGCCTGCTCGCGGACGCTGGACTGGGCGTCGTGCGATTCGATTTTTCCTACATGATCGCGCGCGAAGATGGCGGCTCGCGACGGCCGCCACCGAAGGCTGAAAAGCTAGTGGGCGAGTACGAGGCGGCGGTTGCAACGGTGCGCGGCCGGATGGGCAAGGGACAACGGCTGTTGATCGGCGGGAAGTCCATGGGCGGGCGGGTCGCAAGCCTTGCGGCGCAATCTCTTTTCGACGCCAAGGCGATCGCGGGGCTCGTGTGCCTCGGGTACCCGTTCCATCCACCGGACAAGCCCGATGCCTTGCGGACGGCTCATCTCAAGACGCTCACCTGTCCGGCGCTGATCGTGCAGGGCGAGCGCGACCCGTTCGGCGGGCGATCCGAGGTCGACGGCTACGGTCTGGCTCCCGCCATCGAGGTGCGCTGGGCTGTCGACGGCGATCACGACTTCAGGGCGCGGCGCGGGTCCGGCTCGACGCTCGCCGCCAACATGCAGGCGGCGGCCGGATCTATCCGCGCCTTTGCCGATGGGTTGGCTCGAGCCGTTCCGCCTTAAGTGGATCCGCGGAACGACTCTGGGTCTTTGTTTGTCGTGCTTCTTATCGGACACCGTTGCTTGCATGGCTTCGCCATGACCGGTTCCCACTTTTTCGGAAGCACTCAGACGCGCTGATGACGCGCACGCGCGCCGCGCTCGAGGGCGGCACACGTTTCCCGATCAAGCCCGAGCGCGTCTGCGAGCAGGCCGAGGAAATTCAATTCGTCGCTGTGGAGCGCAAGATCGGAGGCGGCGACCTCGGCGCTCAGAACGTAGGCCGTTTCGTAGAGGCGCGGGTTGAGGCTCGATTTGATCAGGGCCAGGACTTCGGCGATGCCATTGGGCCGGCGCAGGATCTTGCCGCAGTCCTGAGCCGCATCCGCCAGCCAGTCGTCGGTGTAATCGACGAACGGCGGTAGCTCGCGCACGATCGAGCCGATGTGCGAGATCTCGTCGGTGGTGATGGCGCGATCCGCGGCCGAGACGGTGACCATCGCGTAGATGAGCGCTTCTGGGGCAGAGATGTGAGAGGTCGGCATCGGTGAGGTTCCTGTAGGTCCGTTCAGCCGACGCGATCAGCGCGCGGCGGGAAGCTGGGCGAGGGCGTTGAGAAGCGCCGCATTGAACTCATCGGGCCGTTCGATCTGCGGGGCGTGGCCGAGGTCCGGGAAAGAAATCAGCTTGGTATTGGGAATGCGTTTCGCCGCCTCGCGCGCGAGGTCGGGATAGTGGCCGAGCTTGGCGGCGATTTCGGGGGCTGCGCGATCCTTGCCGATGGCCGTCGTGTCGCGATCGCCAATGAGCAAGACGACGGGCATCTTCAGTCTCGGAAACTCATGCACGACAGGCTGGGTGAAGATCATGTCGGAGGCGCGGGCCTGAGACAAGGCCGCGAGGTCGGCACTCGCTCCTCGGTACGTGGACGCGAGCATATCCACCCAGCGGTCGAACTCGGGCCGCCAGCGGCCGTCGTAGTAGGTTTTCTGCTGATAGGCCTTGATGCGGGCGGCGTCGGCTTTGCGCTCCGTTGCCAGCAGTTCGTCCACCGTGCGGCCTGGCACGCCCTTGGCGCTCCAATCCTCCAGGCCGATCGGATTGACGAGGGCGAGCGCTGCGGTGTCCTCGGGGAAGCTCAACGCGTAGCGGGTCGCCACCATGCCGCCCATCGAGTGGCCGACGAGGATCGGGTTCACGATGCTGCGGCTCGCCAACAGGGCGTGTGTGTTGGCAGCAAGCTGGTGGAAGCTCATCTGATAGGTTTCAGGTTTGGTCGATTTGCAGAAGCCAATCTGGTCCGGGACGATGACGCGGTATCCGGCTTTCGCGAGTGGGCCGATGACACCTTCCCAGGTCGCGCCGCAGAAATTCTTGCCGTGGAAGAGGACGACGGTCTTGCCGTTCCCGGCGCCGGTTGGCGCGATGTCCATGTAGGCCATCTCGAGCGCCTGGCCTTGCGACGTGAATGCATAGCGCTCGACAGCGTGCGGATATTGGAAATCGGACAGCATCCCGTCCGCGTACGCCGCGCATCCCAGGGGCGCCGAGCAGCCGAGGAGAGCCAATGCGGCGACGACGGCGGCGGCGCTGCGTTTGAGCATTTTGGGGTCCTGACTTTTTGGGGATTACGGAGGTGGCGGGTACCTGCCTGATATGGAAACCCAAGTTTGCCGCACAAGTTGCGGCGAGGTGCCGCGCACATCGTTAATCATGGCCGTTCTTTGTGCTGCAACCTTCGGCCTCAGGCCGGTACGGGGTCACTTTTTCTTCCCCTTGTCACACACTATGTTATGGGAGGCGGGACGGGTTCACCCCTCCGTTTTCGCATCCTTCACCGCGCGGACACAGGCCCCGCGCCGGGTGTAATGTTCTTCGCCTGATGAGGCAGCCTCCGCTCATGAAAAACAAGTCTGCAGAAACTCCCGCGAGCGCGGCCGCGCCGACGCGCGCCGATGCCGAAGCCGCCGTTCGCACCCTGCTACGCTGGGCGGGCGATGATCCCACGCGTGACGGTCTGATCGAAACGCCCGGCCGCGTCGTGCGCGCCTATGAAGAATATTTCCGCGGCTATCACGACGATCCCGAGGCCATTCTGCAGAAAACCTTCGAGGAAATCGAAGGCTACGACGAGATGATCGTGCTGCGCGGGATCCGGTTCGAGAGCCACTGCGAGCATCACATGGCACCCATCATCGGGCATGCCTGGGTCGGCTACATTCCGAACGGCCGCGTCGTCGGTATTTCGAAGCTCGCGCGTGTGGTCGAGACCTACGCGAAGCGGCTTCAGATCCAGGAGAAGATGACGTCGCAGATCGCCAACACCATCGAGAAGGTGTTGAGCCCGCAGGGTGTCGCGGTCGTGATCAAGGCCGAGCATCACTGCATGACGGCGCGTGGCGTGCACAAACCCGGCACCGATCTCGTGACGAGCCGCATGCTCGGCGTGTTCCGCGACAATGCGATCACGCGGCAGGAATTCCTGTCGATGATCGACTAAGCCATTCGACTTACCTGCTTTGCATCATGCGTCCCGGCGATTGCCGGGACGCGCGTTTTTGGAGTTTGCGCGTGACCTCCGGCAAGACCGTTCTCATCACAGGAGCCTCGAGCGGAATCGGGCGCGCGACGGCCGAGCTGTTCGCCGAGCGCGGCTGGACGGTCGCGGCGACGATGCGCCGTCCCGAGGAGAGCAATCTCGCTCAAAAATCCGATCGCATTCGGCTGTTTCGCCTCGACGTGACGGATCAGGCGTCCGTCGATCGCGCGGTCGCCGATGTGATCGCGCAATGCGGCGGGATCGATGTGGTCGTGAACAACGCTGGGTACGGCCTGATGGGGCCGTTCGAGGCGCAAACGGACGCGCAGATCCGCCGCCAGTTCGAGACCAACCTGTTCGGCGTGCTCAACGTCACGCGGGCGGTGCTGCCGCATATGCGCGAACGCCGCGCGGGCCGGATCGTCAACGTCGGTTCGGCGGCGGGGCGCATGGCGCTGCCGCTCTACTCGATGTATGCCGCCACGAAATGGGCGCTCGAAGGTTTCTCCGAAGGGCTTTGGCTCGAACTCCGCCAGTTCAACATCAAGGTCAAGATCATCGAGCCGGGGATGATCAAGACGGACTTTTTCGAACGCTCACGTGAGGTCGCGTCGAAGCCGGGACTGACGGCCTACGATGAGTTCGTCGCGAACGTGGCGCCGAACTTGACGGCCTGGGAAGAAGCGGGCGCGGAGCCGGTGGTTGTGGCGCGCAGCATCTGGCGCGCGGCAACCGGCCGCTGGTGGCGGCTGCGGTACCAGCCAAACGGGATATTGGCGGTATGGCCGCGCGGCTGGGTGCCGGGTCAACTCTACGTGCGGATCGTGCGGCGGCTGTTCAACGCCTGGTAAGGCCGCCTTCGCTGTTGTCGGCTTCGCTGTTGTCGCCGTCGCCGGCTGGTCCGTAATCGACGGACATCAGATAGAGCCCTGACGGGGGCGCGACCGTGCCGCAAGCGGTTCGGTCCTTGGCGGCCAGCGCGCGCGCGAGATCGTCACGGGTCCATTTGCCTTCGCCGACGTGCTTCAGGCTGCCGACCATCGAGCGCACCTGATTGTGCAGGAACGAGCGCGCCGACGCGCGAATCTCGATGATCTCTCCGTTCAGCGTAACGTCAAACCGGTCCAGCGTGCGCATTGGAGAGTTCGCCTGGCACTGGGCGGCGCGAAACGTCGTGAAGTCGTGGTGGCCGACGAGGGCCGGCGCCGCCTCGCGCATGGCCTCGGCATCGAGGGGGCGCGTCACCCACCAGACGCGGTTGCGTTCGAGCGCGGGCGGGGCGCGGCGGGCGAGGATGCGATACAGGTAATGGCGCGCGGTGGCGCTGAAGCGGGCGTCGAACGATGCGTCCACCTCGGCGCAGTCGCGGATGACGATCGGCAGCGGCTTCAGGTAGTAATTGATGCCGTCGCAAAGGCGCGCGGCGTGCCACGGTTTTTCGATGTCGACGTGCGCGACTTGACCGGTGGCGTGGACGCCCGAGTCGGTCCGGCCGGCGCCGCGTATGCTCGCGGGCGCGCGCGTGAGTTTCTGAATTGCGGTTTGCAGCGCGCCCTGCACGGAGACGCCCACCGCCTGGCACTGCCAGCCGACAAAGGGCGTACCATCGTATTCGATCAGCAGACGATAGCGGGGCATCGGCTCATATGCGTGCGCAAGGGGTGGCTGGTGCGAAGGGAAGGGCACTGCCTACCCTGCCCGCGCCATCACCTCAAGGCGCAATCGAACCTTGATCGGCGGCGTGGGGTCAGCGGCGGGATTGGCCGCGCACCGGAACGCCGGTGACAGGATCGTAGTAGTTGAGGCTCAGCGGCGTGCGCCCTTCGGGATTGATGATGACGTGGCGCTCGGAGGGAAACGGGCGAAAAACGCGCACGCCTTCTTCCATGGTGACGGTGGCGCCATAGGTTTCCGAGGGCACGATGCGGGTCGTGTGCGCGGCGTCCTGAGCGAAGGCGGAGCCTGTGAGGAACGCGGCGGCGGCGCAAGCGGTGGCCGGAGCGAGGATGCTGGTGCGGGTCATTCTGGCGCGGAACATGGGCGGAAACTCCGAACTTGGTTTCCATCAACTTAAGAGACTCCCGGTGCCGTCTCAGCGCCGTTCGCGCGGCATGATTAATGCGCGAGATTAATCGGCGAGAGCGGGGCCTAGGATCGCGCCCTTTGCGACGGCGAAGCCACGCAGGAACTCTTCGGCGGTCATGGCGCGTTTGCCGGCTCGCTGTACCTCGAGGAGCCGGATGGCGCCTTCGCCGCAGGCAATGGCGAGCGCGTCGTCGAGAACCTGGCCCGGCGTGCCCGATCCTGCCGCGAGTTCCGTGCGGAGGATCTTGAGGCGCTCCGGTTTGCCGCCCGGCGGGGTCACGTCGAGCCATGCGCCCGGAAACGGCGACAGGCCGCGGATGTGATTGTGGACCTCGTGTGCGGGCTTCGAAAGATCGATGCGGGCTTCGGCCTTATCGATCTTGGCCGCGTAGGTGACGCCCTCCGGCGGCTGCGGGACGGTGGCCAGGGAGCCCTTGGTCTCGAGCGCCGAAAGCGCTTCGACGATCAGCTCCGCGCCGGCGCGCGCGAGGGTGTCATGCAACTCTCCGGTGGTGACGTTACGTCCGATCGGGATCAACTGCGTCGCGGCGACGGGCCCCGTGTCGAGCCCTTCTTCCATCTGCATGACCATGACGGCGGTCTCGGCATCGCCCGCCATGATGGCGCGATGGATGGGCGCGGCACCGCGCCAGCGGGGCAGCTTCGAAGCGTGGATATTGAAGCAGCCGTAGCGCGGCGCCTCGAGGACAGCGCGAGGAAGGATGAGCCCGTAGGCGATAACCACCGCCGCGTCGGCCCCGAGGGCCGCGAATGCAGCTTGCTCCTCCGCGGACTTGAGAGAGAGCGGTGTGCGCACCGGAATGCCGAGGGCGTTCGCGCGGGCGTGGACGGGGGACGGCCGTTCGTTCATGCCGCGGCCTGCCGGGCGGGGCGGCTGGGAATAGACGCACAGCACGCGGTGGCCGGCGGCGACAATGGCCTCCAGCGCCGGCACGGAAAAGTCCGGCGTTCCCATGAAAACGAGATTGAGCGGCATTCTTGGGATTCCCACGCGGCCCGGAGCGGGCCAGGCACGCCTCACGCGGAGGGTTCGCGCGCCATTTTCTTGAACTTGCGGACGACGATATCGCGCTTCAGGCGCGAGAGGAAATCGATGATCAGCTTGCCGTTCAGATGGTCGATCTCGTGCTGGATGGCGGTGGCCAGCAGCCCTTCGGCGGCCAGCTCGCGCGGTTTGCCGTCGCGGTCGATGTAGCCGACGACGAGGCTCGCCGGGCGTTCGATCTCGATGTGGTAGTCCGGGATCGACAGGCAACCTTCCTCGTGGATGCGGGTCTCGGCGCCCAGGCTTTTGATCTCCGGGTTGAACAGGACCAGCGGGTCGGGCTCGTCGGTTTCGGAAACGTCGAGCACGATCAGGCGTTTCGGGACTCCCACCTGGACCGCGGCCAGGCCGATGCCGGGCGCGTCGTACATGGTGTCGAGCATGTCGTCGGCCAGCTTCAATACCTCGCCGTCCACACGCTCAACCGGGGTCGAGGTCTGGCGCAGGATGGGGTCGGGAAGCTTGACGATGGGCAACGTGGACATGGCTTTGAAATAGGCAAGTCCTGGGCGGCGGTCAATGTGGTCCGGGAGGGTCCGATTTGACCGGATCGCCCTTTGGAACGTTAACGACTACGTACTATTGCGGGTTTGCGTATTCGGCCTGCAAGAGCGCGTGCAACTGCGGTAGTATGGCGCGTTCGAGCTTGGTTTCGTCGTGCTTCTTATCGGAAAACCGGTTCCCACTTTTCCGGAAGCACTCTAGAGACGCATGACATGCCGCACGATTTATCAACCTTGATCCTGGGACGCCGCGAGTGGGTGGCGCTGCCCTCGCTCGGCCTTTTGGCGATCAAGGCGAAGGTCGATACGGGCGCGCGCACGTCGGCGTTGCATGCGGACGGTATCGAGACGTTCGGGCCGATCACGGCCCGCAAAGTCCGATTCATCGTGCATCCGCTGCTCGAGGAGCCCAATCTGGCGGTCGCGTGCGAGGCGGCCCTGATCGGCGAGCGCGACGTGACGAGTTCGAGCGGAGAGCGCGAGTGCCGCCGCATCATTTCCACGACGCTACGCGTCGGCCGGCGCGAGTGGCCAATCGAGCTGGGTCTCACGAACCGCGAAGGTCTCGTGCACCGTATGCTGCTGGGGCGGCAGGCGATCCTGCCGGGCATGCTGGTCGATCCGGCACGCTCGTTCCTGCTGCCGAAGTTGAGCACGCGGCTCTACCGCACTCCGGCCTGATTCCGCCAGCCTGACCTGCTGGCCCGATCCCGTCCGATCGATCTGATTTGCTGGCGCGTGGGCTCAGTCCACGCCGAGCGCGCGCGCGAGCGCGGCGTTCACATCCCGAACGTCGAACCGGCGCTCGGCCTTGAGACGCGCCGCGCGCATGCCGGTGGCGAGTGAGCCGGGGTTCTTGAGGTAGCTTTCGATCGCGGCCACGAGGGCGTCGACGTCGGCCGGAGGGACGAGGCAGCCGCTCACCTTCTCGTCCACGGTGTCGGCGCAGCCCGGCGTGCGTGTGGTGATGACGGGCCGTCCGGTCGCCAGCGCCTCGAGGACCGCGCGCGGCATGCCTTCCACGTAGGATGGATAAACGAAGACGTGGCAGGCGCCGAGGTCGGCGCGGACGTCCTCCAGAGGGCCGAGGTAGGCGACGGAGCCGCTTGCCGTCACCCTTTCGGGTGCGACTGCGTCGGGTTCGGTGCTGACAGGTCCCGCGATGCGAAACGAGGCGCTGGGCCACTTCTGTTTGATGCGATCCGCTGCCGCGATGAATTCCAGCACGCCGCGGCGGCGCTCGAGGCGCGACAGCATCAGGAACTCCAGTCCGTCTCCGGTCGGCGGCATCGGGACGGCGGGGAAGCGCTTGAGGTCGACGCCGCTGCCGGGCACGACCATCGTCATGAGGTTGGCCGGCAGGAGGCCGAGCTGCTTCAAGGTGCGTTCGTTTTCGCGGTTGTGAAAGACGATCGCATCGCTGGCGCGGATGGCTTGCGCGAACCGGCTGCGGTTGACGCTTTCGACGCCGTCGCTCGGCAGAGCATTGACGAGGCTGACGACGCGGCGGACGTCGGCGCGGCGGGCGGCCAGCGCGGCGAGCATCAAGGTGTGCAGGCCGAAGCCGAGCACGATGTCGGGCTGCCAATCCTTGAACTGGGCGACGAGCGCGGACATCGCCTGCCAATCGGCCAGCAGCCGGATCGACGGCTGCGGCGGCTCCAGGGCGCGGTGCTGGGCCCCGTTGGCCCGCAACACGCGAAGGTAGCGGGCCGGGCCGGGGGGCGAGATGCACAGCACGCGATGGCCGCGGGCGGAGAGCGACGCGATCAGGTCGCCGCGCAGATTGGCGACCGCTTCCACAGAGGGCGCGACGATGGCAATCCGTTCGGAGACCGAGGTTGTCACGATGGCAGGCCGATCACTTGTCGATTCGCGCACCGGGCGAGGCTAGAGCGTTTTCCGGTCCGATGGTATCGGATCGGAAAATGCTCCCAACTTCTGTTGTCGCATTTCATACAGATCCGGCCGCACTGCTCAGACAAACCCCACGTCAGGCAAGCACGGGCTTCGGCGCCAGAAGACGGTCGAACAGGCGCAGGCAGAGCCACACGGCCAGGCACCCAAAGAGGATCCCTCCGGCCATGTGGGCTGCAAGAACGCCTTCCGCACCCGCGAGCGCGCTGCCGACGTAGACGAAGGGAATGGTGCCGATGGTCGCGCGCGCCCAGTTCAGCATGGTCGCGTAGTGGGGAAAGTCGAGGGTGTTGAATACGGCATTGGCGACGAACAGCGCCCCCATGAAGGCAAACAGCGGCGCGAGCCAGACGTTGAACAGAGCGATGAGTGCCGCCGCGTCCGCGGTCGCATTGAAGACGCGGAGCAGCTCCGGAGTGAGGAGCGCCAGGATGATCCAGGCGGCGGCCGTGAAACCGAGGTTGACGACGAGCGCGAGCTTGAAAGCTTCGCGCATGCGTTCGCCCTGCCGCGCGCCGAAGTTCTGGCCGATGATCGGTCCGATGGACGAGGACAGCGCGTAAATGGCGCCGAACGCCACCGGCATGATGCGTCCGATGATCGCCCAGCCCGCGACGGCGCCGTCACCATGCAGGGCGATCGCGGCGGTGATGTAGGCGTTCGAAATCGGCGTCGCGATGTTGGTCAGGATGGCAGGGACGGCGATGGCCGCGAACGCTTTCAGGTCGGCGAGGAAGGCGGGGAGACGGGGCTTGGCGATCAGCCCATGCACGCGCACGACGCCGTAGAGGCCGACGGCGAGGAAGGCGAAGCGTGCAATCACCGTCGCCCATGCGGCGCCGGCGATGCCGAGGCCGAGCACGAAGATGAAGATCGGATCGAGGACCGTGTTCACGACGGCGCCGTAGAGCGTGATGTTCATCGCACGGCGGGCGTCGCCGGCCGAGCGCAGCACGGCAGCCGATGTCATCGCAACCGTGAGCGCTGGGATCGAGGGCACGAGAATGAGGAGATACTGCTCGGCCAAGTCGTGCGTTCGCCCGGTTGCGCCGAGAACGGTCAGCATCCACGGAATGGTGAGATAGACGAGCAGAGCGGAGGCCGTGCCAGCAATGAAATTGGCGAGATGCGCGTTGATCGAATACCGCATCGCGCGGCCGCGCCGCCCGGCTCCGAGGGCGCGGGAGACCAGCGTGGTCGAAGCGATGCCGAGTCCGATGCCGACCGACGTCGTCAGGAACTGGATCGAACTCGCATAGCCCACGGCGGCGATGATGGCCTGGTCGTGAAGCCAGGACAGGAAGACGATGTTGGCGAGGTCGCTCAGGAAGATGGCGCCAAGGCCGATGCCGCCGGCGCCGCTCATGATCAGGATATGACGCAGAAGCGATCCGGACACGAAGACGGGCGGTGCTCGGGGGGCTGGCTCCGCGGCCATTCCGGGGTCCATCGTACTCCTTGCGTGTGGGTCGTGCGGCGGCACAACCGGGACTGCGGTGCGTGACGACGTTGCGCCGGGGGCACCTTAGACGCGCTTGCGGGCTTTGATGGCTGCGGCCAAAGTCCCTTCGTCGAGGTAGTCGAGCTCTCCGCCGACGGGGACGCCTTGCGCGAGGCGCGACACGGCGACGCCGCTCGGGACCAGGGCCTCCATCAGATAGTGCGCCGTGGATTGGCCTTCAACCGTGGCATTGAGGGCGAGAATGACCTCGGTGGTGGTGCCGTTCGCTGTGCGCTCGATCAGGGAGGCGATGTTCAACTGCTCGGGGCCGATGCCGTCGAGCGGTGAAAGGTGGCCGCCCAGAACGTGGTAATTGGCATTGATGACGCTCGCGCGCTCGAGGGCCCAGAGGTCGCCCATCTCCTCCACGACGACGATCACGGACCGGTCGCGGCGCTCGTCGCGGCAGATGGTGCACGGTGAAACGGTGTCGAGGCTGCCGCAGACGGGGCAATCGACGATGGTGCGGACGGCGGTGGACATGGCCTCCGACAGCGGCAGGAGCAGGTCTTCGCGCCGCTTGAGCAGGGCCAGGGCCGCTTTGCGCGCCGAACGGGGCCCAAGGCCGGGGAGCCGCGACAAAAGCTGAACGAGCCGCTCGATTTCAGGGCCGGCAATTTTCTTCGACATTCTTCTGGTCTTCGTGCCCCAAAGGTTCTGCGGCAATCCGGGTCGAGCCTGCGTGGCGAGCGCCAACGCGCGGGCCCCGGTCTGCTGCTTCTTAACGGAAAATCGGCTCCGCGAGCACCCCCTTATCATGCGGGGCGCTTGCTATCATGCGCGGCCTTGCCGCTCGGGCCGCATGCGCGGCCTTGCCGCTCACGCCGCGTGCGCGGCCTTGGCGCGCCAAGACGGGGGATGCGTCGCGTCTGTCAGGATGGCGCTGCGGACACCGGGGTCTCAGACAACCTCGTGGAAGCCGAGAATGACCGGTCGCTGCGTCTGAGCCTGACGTTCCGCGGCCACCAGCTCGGCTTGGCGGCGATACTCGGTCGGAGTCAGGCCGAACTTCCCTTTGAAGCGCCGCCCGAAATGCGAAAGGTCGGAAAAACCCCATTTGAAGGCGATTTCACCGATGCTCCGGTGCGACTGAGCGGCGTCTTCGAGCGCCGCGCGGCATCGTTCAAGCCGGCGCGTGTTGACATAGCGCTCGATCGACGAATGCTCCTCGGCGAGCAAGTCGTTGGCGTAGCGAATGGAAATGCCGGTTTCCGCGGCGACGCGCTCCGGTTTGAGCCCCGGCTCGATCAACAGGCGTTCGATGGTGGCCTTGAGACGCAGCGAGGCCGTCGCCCGGGACGACGACAGAGCCGTAATCTTGCTGTGTTCCGATGTCAGCGCCAGCGCGGCGAGATCGAGCAGCTGTTCTGCGACCTTCAGCCCTGCGATGTCGTCCAGGGACTCGGCGAGATCGGGCAGCATGTCCAGGAGGCCCATGGTCAAGGCCGCCACGCCGTTCGAGTGATCGATCGCGCGCGCGGTCAAACTGCCGGTGTTTCCGACCCTTGCTTCCAGGACGGCGCGGGGGACTTTGACCACGACGTTCGACGAATGGCTCTTCAGCTGGATGTCGAAGGGACGCAGGGGATCGAGCAGGAATAATGCCCGGTCCGCCACAACCGTGTCCCGGCCATCCTGGGAAATCGCCAACTCGCCGCGACGATGCATGCAGAGGAGCATGTCGCCCGCGTCCGCACGGGCGGCGCTGCGTTCGGACCGGCTGACCCGCGCAATGTCCGCCTCAAACCGCGTGAGGGCGAGACCCGGAAGCGTTGCGATTTTTACTGTGCCGTTGAAAGCCTGCCCTTGGCCGGGCTCGAAATCGTGCTCGACATAGCCGCGCGTGGCGACTTCGCGCCAATAGCTCAATCGCTCTCTGGGGTGAACATCCTGGGTCGAGTAGATCATCCGATCAACAATCTCTTCTGAATAGCCCTGGGAGTCGATACGTGGTGCCGCCTCATGCGAGCGGTCCACGTACATTTGCACTTCAATACAATTTCTCCACTGGGAAGTCGACTGACGACATTCCGGGACCCATCACGATCCAACGAAGGTGCGTCTGGATCTCCACCCACTTCTGCGAGCAATGGACGGTATAACCAGTCATGACGCGAATTAATTCCGACAGTGACCTTGAGAATTCGCCCCTACATCTCTTCCATCGGGCCGTTCAGGTCGTGACTGAAATCTATCAGTCTGAGATGTCGGACTACGATTTGACTGCCCGGCAGTACGCTGTGCTCGTCGCTTTGGCCCAATCGGATGGTTTGAGCCAGAGCAAGCTTGTCGACGCGACGGGAATTGACCGTTCTACTATGGCCGACATCGTCCGCCGTATGCTCAAAAAGGGCATCATTCAGCGTAAGCGTGATAAAGATGACGCCCGTGCGTACGAAGTTACGATCACGGATGAAGGCACGCGCCTGTACAACGATGTTCAGCCGATCGTTCGCCGAATCGAAGAGAAGCTGCTTTCGGCACTCAACGGAAAGCGGGTCGACGAATTCCTGACGCATCTTGGGCTGATCGTTTCGAGTGCGCGCCCGAGCGCGCAGGCGAGCAACGGCCATTTTTCGTTGGCTGAAGCCGGCAACTGATACGTCGCCGCACCGGATTGCAGAACCGGCCCCTCGCGGGGCCGGTTCTCGTTTGTACGGATTTTTTACGAAACGGCAGGCCCACATAAGCTCCTGCCGATAAAGCGAGATCACGCTATCCGGCGTGATTCGCGGCTCAGAGCGGGTCTCCCGCGTTCCCTGTGCTCCGCTGCCTGCGCCGGCCGGCATCCAAATCGGCGACCGGGACACGGCGATGGTTTCGACCTTTCTCTCTTACAAACTCTACACCGCAGACGTCGCCAAGAGCACGGCGCGGACGCTTGCCAATGCGCAAGTGTCGCGCGAGCAGGCTTACTATCGCGAGACGATCGGCAAGATCACGTCGGTGGATGAATTTCTCGGCGATCAGCGCGTCTACGCCTACGCCATGAAGGCCTACGGCCTCGAAGACATGACCTACGCCAAAGCGTTCATGCGCAAGGTGCTGGAGAGCGACCTCACGGATCCCGCCAGCTTCGTGGGCAAGCTGGTGGATCAGCGCTACCAGGCCTTTGCCAAGGCTTTCAACTTTACAACCACCGGTGACGTGGAACTCGGGGCGATCACCGCGCAGGATGCCGCCGATGAAGCCGAAACGGTCGGTCTATACACGCAGCAGCGCGTTCTCAAAGGCGCGGCGGCCGCAACAGACGTCGATTATTACAAGTCCAAGCTGGCGACGCTGACGTCGGTGGACGACCTTGTCGGCGATGCGAAACTGTTCTCGCTGGCGCTCAAGGCTTACGGGCTCGATCCTGACATCGCATCGGAATCCGCAATCCGCTCGGTGCTGACGAGCGATCTCTCCGATCCGGCAAGTCCGGCAAACGCGTTCAACGACCCGCGCTACGTCAAACTCAGATCCGCTTTCTCGTTTGCGGCCGATGGCAGCGCGCCCGCGGGCGGCGCGCAAACCTCGGCGCAACTGACGTCGACGATCGACCTCTATTACGACATGACGGGCAACGGCAGCTCGCCGGCGGCGGCGGCGTTTCGCACCGATACGTTCAAGTCGCTGATGGCAAGCGTGACCACGGCCGACGAGTTCGTGAACAACGAGCTCTTGCGCTCGTATGCGCTGACGGCCGTCGGGCTCGATCCCATTCTCGTCGGGCCGACGACATTACGCGACGCATTGACGAGCGATCTGACAGACCCGGCCAGCCCGGCCAATACGCTCGGCGACGCCTATCGCACGCTTGCGGCCGCCTTCAACTTCAAGCCGGACGGGTCGCTCGAGCCCGGGGAGACGGCGCAGACGGCGGCGCAGGAAGCGACGCTGACCGATTTCTACATGATGAATTACGGCACCAAGGCGCTGACCGCGGATGAAACCCAGACGAACTATTACAAGCTGAAGATCGCGACGACGTTGTCTGTCGACGACATCTTGAACGACAGCCGGCTTTTCAACTACGTCGTCAAGGCGTACGGGCTCGACCCCAGTGAAGAGTCCAAGTCCAAAATCCGCCAGGTGATCCTGAGCGACGCCAACGATCCGACAAGCTTCGCGCGCCAGCTGCGCGACGACCGCTACACGGCCTTGGCCAACGCCTTCAATTTCGGCGCCGACGGGGAGGCGCTCGGCCCGGTGCGGGCTCAGATCGATGCCGCGAGGTCGGCGACGATCACGCGCTACACGATCACGCTCGGCACGCTCGATACGGACCAGGCGCGGGGCAAGACCGAAAGCGAATATTTCGCCTCCACGATGGAGAACATCGGTTCCGTGGATGCATTGCTGAAGGACAAACGGCTCGTCACGTACATCACGCGCGCCTTCGGATTTGCGGGAGAGACGATCTCGAATGACGTGCTGAAGCAGGTGCTCACGAGCGACCTCTACGATCCCAAGAGCTTCGTGAACAAGCCGGAGAATTACCGCTTCCGCGAGCTTGCCGCGGCCTTCAACTTCGGATCGGATGGCGTGGCGCGCCGCGTGTCGGCGGGAACGGCCCAAGACGACAGCGATGTTTTGAAGACGCAGGATCTCTTCATCCGCCAGACCATGGAGCAGGAGGCCGGCAATCAGAACCAAGGCGTGCGATTGGCCCTCTATTTCCAGCGCAAGGCCGCGTCGATCACGAGCGCCTATTCCATTCTGGCCGACAAGGCGCTGCTTGAGGTCGTGATGACGGGGCTCGGACTGCCAGATTCCGTCGCTCAGAGCGATGTCGACAAGCTTGCCCAGTTGCTCGAGAAGCGCATCAACGTCGCCGATTTCAAGGATCCAGCGAAGGTCGAGAAATTCCTGGCCCGATTCTCGGCGCTGTACGACATCGCGAACCCGCAGACCGTGCAATCGGTCCCGTCGATGCTGCTCAGCGGGGACACCGGCTCGGTGTTCGGCCAGGATCTGCTTACGAGCATTCAGTCCATCAAGCGCAACGGCTAGCTCGCGTTGGTTCGCGAGTGCGATGCTGGTACGTCGTGCCGGCCGCCGCGGACGTGCGCGCTCGATATAGTGGTTAGCTTGCAGATGACTATCCTTCGGATGTTGTTGTTTATTTCGCCAGGCCGATGACATCGAACTATTTACAGCTCGATGCACCGCAGATGCAATTTACGGTTGCATAAATGTCCGTTCACACCTAATAGTAGTCTCGCTCCGGGGGCCTTGGCGTCTGGAGCGATTGCAGGCGGGTTCGAGCGTGGATGGGGCCGCGCCCTGCCAGCGTTTGGGGGGATTTTCAAATGCCTGATTTGGAAACGCGTCTCGCCGCGCGACCGCTTTACTTGCAGGTTCGCGATGTGCTCGTGCAGCGGATTGTCGTGGGACATTGGAAGCCTGGCGCGACGCTGCCGAACGAAACGCAGCTTGCCCAGCAACTCGGGATCAGCATCGGTACGGTTCGCAAGGCCCTCGACCTGATGGAGGTCGAGCGGATCGTGACGCGCCGGCAGGGTCGCGGCACCTTCGTCAACGATTATGCATCCGCGGAGACGACGTTTCCGTTCTCGATGTTCCACAACTTCGAGGGGCAGCGGATCTCGGGAACGAAGATCGGGCGCTCGATAACGCGCGTCGCCGCAAGCGCCGAGGAGGCCGCGCGGCTGGGGCAGCGGCGCGGCGACGAGTTGATTCGAGTGGAGCGCGTCCGCGCGCACCATGGGCAAAACTTCATGTCAGAGGTCTGCCTGCTGCCGGCGAAGTACTTCACGCGGTTTCCGGAAGATCTCGGCAGCTACCGGCTTTCGGCGCTGGCGCAGCACAATTCCATCCTGGTCGGCCGCGCCGACGAACGGGTCGATATCGTGCCAGCGAACGGCTGCGATGCGACGGAACTCGGCGTTGCCGAGGGAACGCCTTTGCTGCGTCTGGATCGCGTGATCTTTTCGGACCATGAGGATGCATTGGAGTGGCGCGTGGCGCATTGCTTCGCGCGCAACGAACGCTATCTCGTTCGATTCAACTGAACGGGCCGTCCTTCGAATTCTTCCGGATGCCGCAGTCCTGCAGAGTTTGATCGGTGTTCTTCGAATGATGTCGTGGGGCGGTTAACAAGCATTCTATTTCTTTTTAGCGGCGCAATAAGGAGTTTCGTGAAAGCATTTTCAATTCTGCCGCTCCGTTATCTCGCGTTTATCAACGCTGCCCTAGGCTCGGGTCTTCGATTTGGAGGATCCGGGCCATGTCATTTCTCAAAACGCACTTCAGGCGCGCCTTGCGCGACCGCGGCGCGTCGGCGGCTGTCGAGTTTGCCCTGGTCTTTCCCGTTGGTCTCATATTTTTCTGCGGGCTCATAGCCTACGGGCTCTACTTCTCGGCGGCGAATTCAGTCCAGCAGCTCGCGGCAGATGCCGCGCGGGCTTCGGTCGGGGGGCTCAACGATGCGGAGCGGGTCACCATCGCCCGCGCCCACGTTGCATCGAGTGGCGGCAGCTATCCGCTTCTCAATCTCAACCGGATTACGGTTTCGGCGCAGCCATTGGCTGCGGACCCGGCGCAATTCCAGGTTCGAATCGCGTTCGATTCCGGCGATCTCCCGATCTGGGTTTTTTCCGGCCTGATTCCGTTGCCCAATAAGACCATCGAGAGAACGGCCATTATCTCGCGCGGTGGATTTTAGGAGATGAAGCTCGTGAAGATCTCAATGAAATTGCGCGCGTTTCAGCGCGATCGAAGCGCGTCCATCGGTGTCCTGT
Organism: Hyphomicrobium sp.; assembly: GCF_051860585.1. Lineage (GTDB taxonomy): Bacteria > Pseudomonadota > Alphaproteobacteria > Rhizobiales > Hyphomicrobiaceae > Hyphomicrobium_C. The sequence goes on along the minus strand of NZ_JBHYDS010000003.1, from coordinate 388,653 downwards.
TTGCCATGTTTCTCGTGGTTGCCGTGGGGCTCAGCGCCTTGGCCATCGACGTCGGGTCGCTTTATCTCGAGCGGCGGACGGCGCAAGGCGCGGCGGATCTCGCGGCGATGGCGGCGGCTGCAAATATAGACCGCGCCGAGGATGCGGCGCGCGCCACGCTGCGCGCGAACGGTTTTGGGGGTGTCAGTGCGCTTGCGGTGGTGAAAGGACGCTACGTTGTCGATCCGGCCGTTGAGCATGGACGGCGGTTCCAGGCCGGAGCACAGCCGCACAATGCCGTTCGGCTGGATGTGGCGTTCCCGGGGCAGCTCTATTTCGCGAAATCGTTCGTTGCGGCGCCGGAGATTGCGGTGTCGGCGATGGGGGCGGCCGATGCGCAGGCGATGTTTTCCATCGGCAGCCGTCTCGCGGCCGTGCGTGGCGGGCTCGCGAATGCGCTGCTCGGGGCCTTTCTAGGCGGCAATATCAATCTTTCGGTGATGGACTATAACGCGCTGGTCAGTGCGAACGTGTCGCTGCTGGATTTCCTATCCGGCTTGTCGACGGAAGTTGGCCTCACGGCGGGCACGTACGATCAGCTTCTCAACGCCAATGCGACAGTCGGGCAGGTGGTGCGCGCGGCAGCCAGGGCGGCGCAACGGAGCGGAAATACGCAAGCTGTCCAGGCGTTGACGACCCTCGCGGCGCAGACGCCGGCCTCCGCTTCTGTGCCGCTGAGGAGCATTCTCGACCTGGGGTCGCTGTCGAATGCCGCGATCGGACAGCCGAATGCCGGCCTCGCGGCGGATGTGAATGTCATGTCGCTTGTCACTGCGGCCGCGACGGCAGCGAATGGCCAACGGCAGGTTTCGGTCAACCTCGGTGCGGCGGTGCCGGGGCTGCTTAGCCTCACGCTGGATCTTGCCATCGGAGAGCGGGCGCAGAAGTCTGGTTGGGTGGCGGTGGGACAAGTGGGCGCGACGTTGCGAACCGCGCAGATGCGGCTGAGGTTGGTGGCGGAGGTCGGTGGCAGTGGGCTTCTCGCCGGCATCCGCGTTCGGCTGCCCGTCTACATTGAACTTGCGAGTGCCGAAGCGCGTCTCGACACGCTGACGTGCGGTGCAGGGCAGCAAGGCAACGCTGTCGTTGCGGCGCGTCCGTCTGCGGTGAAAGCCTGGATCGGCGAAATCAATCCGGCGGGGATGTCGTCGTTCTCAACCAGTCCGCCGGTGTCATTCGCTACGCTGGCGCATGCGATTCTCCTGAACATTTCGGCGAAGGCGTATGTCGAAATGGGCAACGTGCAGTCCACACCGCTTTCCTTCAGCAGCAGCGATGTAGCCGGACACGTCGTGAAGACCGCCGAGGTCAGGGACTACCTCACGTCGATCACGTCGCACCTGCTGCAGTCGGCGGATATTCAGGTGAGCCTGATCGGGCTTGGCTCGATTGCGGCGCTCAAGGGTGCGCTGCTGAGCTTGCTCACGCCGGTGACCTCGTTGCTCGATCCCGTGCTCGGGTCGATCCTCGATCTCGTTGGCGTGCACCTTGGCGAGGTGGATGTGCAGGTTCACGGCATTCGCTGCGGAAATGCCGTTCTCGCGGGGTGACCGGACGGGCGGATGTCGGCGGCCGGCCTCCCACGGTTGCCGAATCATGCTCAAGTGGCGGGCGTGGCTGGTCCACCCCGCCACGATCCCGCCGCTTTCCAAAACGACATCTCCGTCATGACAACACACATCCTGTCTCGGACCTTCGGGCTGCCTCGGACCCTCGGGCTCCTGCTGCTCGCACTTTCCCTGTCTCAGCCGGCCCGCGCCGCGGATCTTCCGCCGCTGAAGCCGGGCGATATCGTTTTCCAGAACACATCGGGTAGTGCGCGCGAGGCGATCATGCTCGCGTCCGGCACTCAATATACGCACGTCGGTCTGGTCGATATCGACGCGTCGGGACGCGCCGTCGTCATCGAGGCCGCAGGCCCGGTGCGGACGGTGCCGCTGGATCGCTGGATCAAGAACGGCAGCGGCAAGAAAGTCACCGTGAAGCGGCTCAAGAATTTGTCGGAGGAGCATGCGAAGGAGGCTGTGGCGCAGGCGCGGTCCTACCTTGGTCGTCCCTACGATCATTTCTATTACGAGACGCGCGACCAGATTTACTGCAGCGAGCTGATCTATGCGGCCTTCAAGGACGGCGCCAACATTTCGGTCGGCGTCGAGGAGAAGGTGCGCGACCTCAACATCGGGACGGCGGCGGCGCGCAAGCTGATCCAGGATCGCTGGCGGCAACATCCGCTTTGCAAGAAGCAGCGGGTCGAGAATTTCCAGGCCTGTTACGATCTCATCCTGGAGCAGACGCTCGTCACGCCGGCCAGCATCGCGCGCGACAAGCAGGTCGAGACGATCTATACGAATTTCGGTAAAGACGCCGAATAGCGGCAGCCACGGTCAGGCAGCGGCCACAGGCAGAAGACCCATTCAGGCCGACTGGCGTTCCAGGCACTTCCTCAGCGTGTCGCAAATCTGGAAGTCGTCATAGGGTTTGTCGACGCGATATTTCGTGCGGTCCTTCGAGCGCAACGCGCCTTCTCCATAGCCGGTGGCGAACATGAAGGGGATGGCGCGTTCTTCGAGCGCATCGGCAACCGGAGCGGACGTCTGGCCGGATCCGAGATTCACATCGAGCACGGCGCAATCGACTTCGTCGGTCGTCAGCAGGTTGAGAGCCTGGGGCACGTCGTAGGCCGGGCCGAGCACGACGCAGCCGGCATTTTCGAGGATGTCTGCAAGAACGATCCCGATCAGGGGTTCGTCTTCCAGCACGAGGACGCGTTTTCCAATGAGCGGTCGCATCAGGTTTGTCCCTCGATCGGTAGCGTAAATTGGCACAGCACGCCGCTTTCGCGATAGTGGCAGGCGTATTCTCCGCTCGGCTGCGCGGCCAATGATTTGAGGAGGCGCGTGCCGAAGCCTGTCGTCTCCGGCTCAACGGCCGGTGGACCTCCTCGCTCATCCCATTTGAATTGCAGACGCTTGCTCGGCGGAGTCTTGGAAATCGTCCAGGCGACATCGATTTTACCGGATGGCACCGTGTAGGCCCCGTATTTGACGGCGTTCGTGAGCAGCTCATGGATGGCGAGCGTGACGGAGATCGCGTCGCGCGAGGAGAGCACCACGTCGTCGCCGCTGAGGGTCAGGCGCGCATCCGTTTCGGCGCGATAGGGCGCGAACAGCGCTTCGAGAATATCGTTCAGACGCGCGCCTTTCCAGCGGCTCTGGGTCAGAAGATTGTGGCCGGTGGCGAGTGCCTGGATGCGCGACAGAAAGCGCTGCTTCTGTTCGCTCTGGGCGCCGGACAAACTCTGGTGCGCGATCGACTGCACCGTCGCCAACATGTTCTTGACGCGATGGTTGAGCTCTTCGATCAGCAGGGAGCGCGCTTCCTCGGCCTGCTTTCTCTCCGTGATGTCGACCGTCAGCCCGGTCAGAGAGCCGGGCAGACCGTTCGGATCGGGCACGTAGTGGCCCTGCTCTCGCAGCCACCGCACGGTGCCATCGTTGTGATGGATGCGCATTTCCGCTTCATACGCGCCGCGGTCGCCAATCGCCCTCTGCCAGGCCTCCGTCACGAGGTTAAGATCGTCCTCGTGGATGCGGTCGAGCCACGCGCGCGTCGGCCCGATGCTTTCGAGCGGCTCGAGGCCGAGGATCGCATTCAGGTTTTCATCGCGCTGGCTCACCTGGGCCGTGAGGTCGTGGCGCCATGTGCCCATCTTGGCGGCCGAGAGCGCCTGGCGCAGCTGCTCCTCGCTCTTGCGCAAGCGCGAGGTCGAGGCTTCGAGTTCGGCTGTCCGGTCGGCGACGCGCTGTTCGAGGGTGGCCGCGATGCTTTCGAGTTCCCGCGCCTTGCGGTACAGCTCGACGAAAATCTTCACTTTCGCGCGCAGGATCTGCGGCACGACCGGGACAGGCACGTAGTCGACCGCGCCAAACTCGTAGCCCTTGATGCGATCGAGGTCTGTGAGCAGGACGGCCGAGATGAAAATCACGGCGATGTCCTGGAAGCGGGGATGCTCGCGGATCATCTGCACCAGTTCGAAGCCGTCGAGATCGGGCATGCAGACGTCCACAAGAACGACGGCGATGTCGGTCTTGAGGAGGACTGCAAGGGCCTCGCTGGCGGAGCTTGCGGTGATGAGGTTTTCCTGCAGATCGCTCAGGATCACCTCATAGCTCAGCAGTTTTGCCGGCTGGTCATCGACGAGCAGAATGTTGACGGGCTTGGCGCGCACGTGTGGCTCTCCTACCGATGCAGCCACATGCGCAAGGCGGCCAGCAGCTGCTCGGTGTTGACCGGTTTGGCGAGGTAGTCTGACGCTCCGGCTTCGAGACATTTTTCGCGGTCCCCCTTCATGGCCTTGGCGGTGAGTGCGATGATCGGCAGGCGCCGCCATTGGGCCTCGGCACGGATGGCCTGCATGGTTTCATAGCCGTCCATCTCGGGCATCATGATGTCCATGAGGACAATGGACGCGTTCGGCGTTTCCTCGAGGCTGGCGATGGCTTCGCGGCCGGTGGTTGCGGTCAACACATTCATGCCACGACGTTCGAGAACGCTTGATAGTGCAAAGATATTCCGGGCGTCGTCGTCGACCAGAAGCACGGTTTTGCCGACGAGCGCGTCATCCGACACGTGCAAGCGCTCGAGCATACGTTGCTTTTCGAGCGGAAGATCACCGACGACGCGATGCAGGAAGAGCGCCGTTTCGTCCAGCAGGCGTTCGGGCGATTCCACGCCCTTGACGACAACGCTGCGGGCCATCGTGTGCAGCTTCGCATCCTCCTCCGCGGACAGCTCGCGACCTGTAAATACGACCACCGGAACGTCACTTAACGCGGGATCGGCACCCAGGGTTTCCAAGACCTCGAAACCGGACATGTCCGGCAGCTTCAAATCGAGCACAACGCAATCGACGGGATGGGCACGCATGTAGGCGATCGCTTCCGCGCCGCCTGATGCGGTTTGGATTTCGATGTCGGAATGGCCCAAGAGCGCGTTGATCCCCATCCGCTCGGCCGGATTGTCTTCCACCACGAGCAAGCGCTTGCGGGTGGCGGTCGAGAACTGCTTGATGCGGATCAGGGCTTCGCGAATGCCTTCCGTGCTCGTCGGCTTCGTGACGAAGGCGAACGCGCCTTGCGCGAGCCCGTGCTGGCGATCCTCGTCCAGGGTGACCAATTGCACGGGAATGTGGCGCGTTGCGGGGTTCTGCTTGAGCTGGCTCAGAACGCTCCAGCCGAGCATGTCCGGCAGGAACACATCGAGAGAGATGGCGTTCGGGTTGTGCTCGTTGGCGAGCGCCAGGGCCTCGGAGCCGCGCTGCGCGACGACAACCTTGAAGCCCGAGTCGCGGGCGAGATCGAGCATGATGCGTGCGTATTGCGGATCGTCCTCGACGATGAGCAGGAGGAAATCTCCGGGGCGAAGGTCCTCGCGGTCGTCCGAGATCGGCTCGACGGCGCGCTCCTGTCGGGCGGCGGGGCCGGGATCGTAACGCAGGCGCAAGCGGCGGGGGTCCAACTCCGTGACCACATTCGGCGCGGCGTAGCGCTGCGGCAGGAATAGCGTGAAGGTACTGCCCATGCCGGGCGTGCTCTTAAGCTGGATCTCGCCGCCGAGCAGCGTGGCCAGCTCGCGGCTGATGGCAAGGCCGAGGCCCGTGCCGCCGTATTTGCGGCTGGTGCCGGCATCGGCCTGCTGGAAGGCCTCGAAGATGATCTTCTGTTTCTCGGGCAGAATGCCGATGCCGGTGTCGGAGACTTCGAACGCGATGACGGACGGCGCGGTGTTGAGAGCCTGGTTCTCGTGGCTCCAGCCATTCGTGGCGGGGGCGACCGTGAGGCGGATGCCGCCCTGCTCCGTGAATTTGAAGGCGTTCGACAGCAAATTTTTCAGCACTTGCTGAACGCGCTTGGCGTCCGTGTAAATGCTGCGACCAAGGTTCGAATTCAATTCCAGCTCGAACGACAGGCGGCGGTTGTCGGCTTCGTGACGGAAGGGCCGGGCGATCGCTTCGAGCAGGTTCGGCAGGAAGAGTTCCTCGGCATCGACCGAGACGGTGCCGGATTCGATCTTCGACAGATCGAGGATGTCGCTGATGAGGTTCAGAAGGTCGGTGCCGGCGGCGTGGATGGTGCGGGCGAATTCGACCTGCTTGTCGGTGAGGTTGCGGTCGACGTTGTCGCTCAGCTGCTGGCCGAGGATGAGGATGCTGTTGAGCGGCGTGCGCAGCTCGTGGGACATGTTGGCCAGGAATTCGGATTTGTACTTCGACGTCAGGGCCAGCTCCGTCGCCTTTTCTTCGAGGGCGCGGCGGGCGTGCTCGATTTCCTGGTTCTTGGCTTCCACTTCGACGTTGCGCTCGGCGAGCTGCTGGGCCTTCTGGCCGAGCTGTTCGTTGGTCGTCTGCAGCTCCTTCTGCTGCAGCTGAAGCTCCTGGGCGAGTTCCTGGCTCTGCTTCAGCAATGACTCGGTCTGCATCGTCGCTTCGATGCTGTTGAGCACGATGCCGATGCTGGCGGTCAGCTGCTCCAGGAAGGAGAGATGCGCGTTGTCGAATTCGTAAAGCGACGCGATGGCGAGCACCGCTTTCAGCTGCTCTTCGAAAATGATCGGCAGAACGACGATGCTGCGCGGTGGGGCTTCCAGCATCACCGACCCGACAGGCGCGGTGTCTTCAGGGATGTCGGTGACGAGGATGCGGCGCTTCTCGACGGCGCATTGGCCGATGAAGCCCTTGCCGACCTCGATCGTCTGCGGGTAGCTGCGGTCCGGATGATCGGCGTATTTTCCGAGCAGGCGGAGCCTGGGATCGTCCTCGGAGCCCATCTGGTAGATGACGCCCTGGTGGCCGCGCACGAGCGGAACGAGCTCCGACAGCAGGCGGCTGCCGACGGTGGCGAGATCGCGCTGGCCCTGGAGCATGCCAGTGAAGCGCGCGAGGTTGGTCTTGAGCCAGTCCTGATCGGTGTTGCGATCGGTCGTGAGGCGGAGATTGCCGATCATCGTGTTGATGTAGTCTTTGAGTTCGGCCACCTCGCCGCGCGCATCGACCTGGATGGACCGCGTCAGGTCGCCCTTGGTTACGGCCGTCGCGACTTCGGCGATGGCGCGCACCTGGTTGGTCAGGTTGTCGGCGAGCAGGTTCACGTTGCCCGTCAGATCCTTCCACGTGCCGGCGGCGCCCGGCACGTTGGCCTGTCCGCCGAGGCGGCCTTCGACGCCCACTTCGCGGGCCACGGTCGTCACCTGATCCGCAAACAGTGCCAGGGTGTCGGTCATGTCGTTGATGGTCTCGGCGAGGGCGGCCACCTCACCCTTTGAGTTCACGGTCAGCCGCTGCTTGAGATCGCCGCCGGCGACGGCGTTCACCACTTTGACGATGCCGCGCACCTGTTCGGTCAGGTTGGCGGCCATGACGTTCACCGTGTCGGTGAGATCCTTCCACGTGCCGGCGACGCCGGGGACCTGCGCCTGTCCGCCGAGCTTGCCTTCGGTGCCGACCTCGCGCGCCACGCGCGTCACTTCGGAGGCGAAGGCGTTGAGCTGGTCCACCATCGTGTTGATGGTGTTCTTGAGCTCGAGAATTTCGCCCTTCACGTCGACGGTGATCTTGCGTGAGAGGTCGCCGCGGGCCACGGCGGTCGTCACTTCGGCGATGTTGCGCACTTGCGCGGTCAAGTTGCCGGCCATCGAGTTCACGCTGTCGGTCAAATCCTTCCAGGTGCCGGCGACGACGCCCGGAACGACGGCCTGTCCGCCGAGCCGCCCTTCGGTGCCGACCTCGCGCGCGACGCGCGTCACTTCGGCGGCGAACGAGCGGAGCTGCTCGACCATCGTGTTCAGCGTTTCCTTGAGCGAGAGGATCTCGCCGCGGACGTCGACGGAGATCTTCTTCGACAAGTCGCCCTGGGCGATGGCGGTGGCGACCTCGGCGATGTTGCGGACCTGGGCGGTGAGGTTCGAGGCCATGAAGTTGACGTTGTCGGTGAGGTCCTTCCAGGTGCCGGCAACGCCGGGGACCTGCGCCTGTCCGCCGAGCTTGCCTTCCGTGCCGACTTCGCGCGCGACGCGCGTCACCTCGCCGGCGAAGGCGTTGAGCTGATCGACCATCGTGTTGATGGTGGCCTTGAGTTCCAAAATTTCGCCGCGCACGTCGACCGTGATCTTGCGCGAGAGGTCGCCTCTGGCGACGGCGGTCGTCACGTCGGCGATGTTGCGGACCTGTGTCGTGAGGTTGGCGGCGAGCAGGTTGACGTTGTCGGTCAAGTCTTTCCAGGTTCCGGCCACACCCGGCACGTTGGCCTGTCCACCGAGGCGGCCTTCGGTGCCGACCTCGCGCGCGACGCGCGTCACCTCGCCCGCAAAGCGATTGAGCTGATCGACCATCGTGTTGAGCGTTTCCTTGAGCTGCAGGATTTCGCCGCGTACGTCGACCGTGATCTTGCGGGACAGGTCGCCGTTGGCGATGGCGGTCGCCACGTCGGCGATGTTGCGAACCTGGTTGGTGAGGTTGCTCGCCATCGAGTTGACGCTGTCGGTGAGGTCCTTCCACGTGCCCGCGACGCCGGGCACCTGCGCCTGTCCGCCGAGCTTGCCTTCGGTGCCGACCTCGCGCGCCACGCGCGTCACTTCGGCGGCGAAGGCGTTGAGCTGGTCCACCATCGTGTTGATGGTCTCTGCGAGTTGCAGGATTTCGCCGCTGACGTTGACGGTGATCTTCTTCGACAAGTCGCCGAGGGCCACGGCGGTCGCTACTTCGGCGATGTTGCGGACCTGGCCCGTGAGGTTGCTGGCCATCGAGTTGACGCTGTCGGTGAGGTCCTTCCAGGTGCCGGCGACGCCGCGCACGACGGCCTGTCCGCCGAGCTTGCCTTCGGTGCCGACCTCGCGCGCGACGCGCGTCACCTCGCCGGCGAAGGCGTTGAGCTGATCGACCATCGTATTGATGGTCTCTTTCAGCTCGAGCACCTCGCCGCGAACGTCGACGGCGATTTTTTTCGACAAGTCGCCGTTGGCGATGGCGGTCGACACTTCGGCGATGTTACGAACCTGTGTTGTCAGGTTGCTGGCCATGGAGTTGACGCTGTCGGTCAAGTCCTTCCAGGTGCCGGCAACGCCGCGCACGTCGGCCTGTCCGCCGAGGCGGCCTTCGGTGCCGACCTCGCGGGCGACGCGGGTGACCTCGAAGGCGAACGCGTTGAGCTGATCGACCATCGTGTTGATGGTTTCCTTCAGCTGCAGGATTTCGCCGCTGACGTTGACGGTGATCTTCTTCGATAAGTCGCCGCCGGCGATGGCGGTGGCGACCTCGGCGATATTGCGAACCTGGTTGGTCAGGTTGCCGGCCATCGAGTTGACGTTGTCGGTCAAGTCCTTCCAGGTGCCGGCGACGCCGGGGACCTGTGCCTGGCCGCCCAAACGGCCTTCGGTTCCGACCTCGCGGGCGACGCGCGTCACTTCAGACGCGAAGGCGTTGAGCTGATCCACCATCGTGTTGATGGTGTTCTTGAGTTCGAGAATTTCGCCCTTCACGTCGACGGTGATCTTGCGCGAGAGGTCGCCGCGGGCCACGGCGGTCGTCACCTCGGCGATGTTGCGGACCTGCGTCGTGAGATTTGCCGCAAGCAGGTTGACGTTGTCGGTCAGGTCTTTCCAGGTGCCGGCTACACCGGGCACGACGGCCTGTCCGCCGAGGCGGCCTTCGGTGCCGACTTCGCGGGCAACGCGTGTCACTTCGGCCGCGAACGACCGTAGCTGGTCCACCATCGTGTTGATGGCTTCCTTGAGCTGCAGGATCTCGCCGCGCACGTCGACAGTGATCTTCTTGGACAGGTCGCCGTTGGCCACGGCGATAGTGACGTCGGCGATGTTGCGCACCTGGGCGGTCAGGTTGCTGGCCATCGAGTTGACGCTTTCGGTCAGGTCTTTCCAGACGCCCGTGACCTCGCTCACCTGGGCCTGGCCGCCGAGCTTGCCGTCGGTGCCGACTTCGCGGGCAACGCGCGTCACCTCGGAGGTGAACACGGAGAGCTGTTTGATCATCGTGTTGACGATGGTGGCGGAGCGCAGGAACTCGCCGGCCAGCGGGCGGCCGTCGACATCGAGACGCATGGTTTGCAGAAGGTCGCCCTGGGCGACGGCGCGGATGGTGCGCGTGACTTCGGTGGTGGGCCAGAGCAGATCGTCGATGAGCGAGTTGATGGAGGTCTCCATCTCGCCCCAGGATCCTGCGGCCGAGCCGATGCGAACGCGCTGCTTGGTCATGCCTTCGCGGCCGACGACCTGGCCGACTTGATCGAATTGCTGCGCCATGCGCTGATTGGTGGCGACGATGTCGTTGAAGGTGTCGGCGACGCGGCCCCAGAGTTCGGGCCAGTCGCCTGGCAAGCGAACCGAGAAATCGCCTTCGCGCATCGCCCTCAGGGCAAACAGCATTTCAGCGACGTGGTTGTCGCCGCCCTTGCCGTTGGGGAGCGGTCCTTCGGGCTGCTCATCCGGCAACTCTGGGGTGCCCATCACGAGATCATTCATGTGCTGCTCCGGACGACATACAGATCGGTTCGTTCAGTTTCGAGTTTTTGCGCGCTGGGCCGATTGGCCCGGTCGCCCTGCGTCATTTCCGCTGATCCGGCCTGTTTTTGAGAATGATTGCGCAAATGATGAGGCAGAACGTGAGCAGTCGCATCAGGTAGTAGAACGGCTCTTGTTCCTTCCAGGCCTGCGTCAATCCGAGCGCAAAGCGGCCGATGGAATCGACGCCGAAGGCGATGGCGAAGAAGAGGAAAAACACGTCGCGTGTTTGCCGCCAAAACCGCAGAAAAAAGAGCGCGGCCAGGAAAGAGGCCATCGCGACTGCGCCGAGCAGGACTGAATCGACCGGATCGCTCATTCCGTGTCCCATACCAAGCCGTAGAGCAGGATCATCATCGCGACGAGAGCGGTGCCCGTGCGCCAATAGGAAAAGTCGACGTCGGGAAATACGACCTTATCGAGCACAAGAAGCGCGTTGTTCAGCGTCAGTCCGGCGAAGCAAAGTCCGCTCCAAAGCAGCAGCCTGTAGCCGCCGGTGCGATAGGCCTGGAGCAGCAGGACCGTACACAGAAGGGCCGTCAAGGCGCACAGGGTGTAAATCGTGGCAACGATCATCCCCGGTCCTTTCTCAATTTGAATGCGTTGGCGAACTCGCGAATTCTGCGCGGTTTGCCATGGATAATGTTCGTAACTGCGACCAAGTTTTCTGCGTAAGCCTCAGCGAGGCGACCCACCAAGCGCTCGACCTCGGGTGTGCGGCAGGCAAAATGATAGACGCCTGCTCCGCATTGTAGAAGTCCGTCCTCGCACAAGTTTTCGAGGATCTCGCTTGTTTCCTGCTCGGAAATGTAGAGGCGCCGCGCAGTGGACGTTACGTCCCAATCTTCGGGCGCGTGACGGCGCAAGAGAAGCAAAGCCTCAATTTGTGCGATCGAGTCGATGTGCCGGACAACGAAGTTCTGCAGATCGAGTGGTATCGGACTATCCGGCATTGCAGTGGATCGCTTCCGCCGGAACAATTGCGTCGCGTGCGCGTAGACTTGAGCAGGGGTGAACGGCGTACGGGGCAGCGCTCTGCAAACAGAGTGAGGCAGACCCGGCGATTGGCATGAGCGTCCCCCTCACTTCAGAAGCGGTCGCTCAACTCGCAGACCGTTCGAATGAGCAATCGCCCGCTGCCGGGCAATCACGCTTGGCTAACTTCGGTCAACACCGAAGCGCGAGCTGGGTTCCATGATTTTTTGAAAAAATGAGGGTGGATGCTGAGAAACGCGCCGGCTCCCAGGGATACTGATCATCGCTACGCAACAACGGCGCCGGAGCGTCGCAACGCTCTAGCCGCGTGATCAACGGCCGCGCGCGATCGACCGATAGCAGCCCGGGGGGCGAATTTGCGGTACGAGGGTAAAACCGAGGGGCCGATCAGGCGGCCAATGCATCGCCAGCGAAATGCGATGAAAGTGTTGGTTGCGGGGATAGGATTTGAACCTATGACCTTCAGGTTATGAGCCTGACGAGCTACCGGGCTGCTCCACCCCGCGATACCGACACATACTGGCGCGACATGTCCTTCCCAGGGGAAGTCCTTGTCACGTCTCGAACGATCCGCCAGCGGCTTGATCTTGAGGGCCGCATGTCCTCCATCGAGGATCAGGCCCGTTCGATGCCGCCCTCGGCGGGCGGCTTGGCGAGGTCTATAGCATGATTTTCAGGTTTGTGAAGTCCTAAGCCCGCGCTAGTTCATCCTCTTCTTTGGCGGCCATTCAAGCCGGGACGCGCCACCGGCTCTTTACTTTGGTGTAAGCTCGGGTTTGGAGCCTTATATGGGGCTCCTGGCCCATGTGGATTCGAAACGAGACTTCGCACGCAATGGTACCTGCCGATCGCCAACGGGCCGACAGCACCGGTGAAAAGACAGCCGGTGCGACACTCGAAGAGACCTTCGTCCTCCTGGACAACAGCTCCGGTCGAGGGGCGCCCTCCCTCCTATTCACGCATCCGACCGAAATCGTTTCGGCCTGGACGCCCGACGAAGTGCCGCAGGCCTTGGCGCGGCTCGAGGCTGCCGCGGACGCTGGGCTGCATGCGGCGGGCTTCTTTGCCTACGAACTCGGTTATGTGCTCGAACCCAAGCTCATGGAGCTGATGCCCGAAGGGCGGAACGTTCCGCTGTTGTGGTTCGGGCTCTACAAGAGCCCCCGCGAAATGCGGGAAGCCGAAGTCGATCACTGGCTGGCCACGCATACGCGCAGCGGATCGTATCAATTCACGTCCGTGACGCGGGCCTGGGACCAGGCCGATTACGAGCAACGGTTCTCGGCCGTGCAGGACAAGATCCGCGCCGGCGACATCTATCAGCTGAACCTGACGTTCAAGGCGCGCTTCCGCCTCGAAGGGTCGCCGCTGACGTTCTATCGCGACTTGCGCCAGCGCCAGCGCGTCGCCTACGCAGGGATCGTCGATACGGGTGAGGTGACGGTGCTGTCGGCCAGCCCGGAGCTGTTCATCGAAAAGCACGGGTCCGTCGTCTCGACGCGGCCCATGAAGGGCACTGCGCCGCGTGCAGGCACGCCGGAGGCGGACGCCGACCAGCGCCGGGTTCTTTCGAGCGACATCAAGCAGCGCGCCGAGAACCTCATGATCGTGGATCTGATGCGCAACGATCTCGGACGCATCGCGGAAGTCGGCAGTGTCACCGTCACGGACTTGTTTACCGTGGAGACGTTCCGGACGCTGCATCAGCTCACGTCCGGCGTGACCGCCACCCTGAAGGACGGGGTAGGGCTCGCCGCGCTGATCCGCGCCATTTTCCCGCCCGGGTCCATCATCGGCGCGCCGAAGATCCGGGCGATGGAGCTGATCCGCCAATACGAAACGGAGCCGCGCGGGGTCTACTGCGGGGCCATCGGGCACATCACGCCCAAGGGCGAGGCTCTCTTCAATGTGGCGATCCGCACGCCGGTGGTCTTTCGCGACGGACGGGGCGAGATCGGGATCGGCTCGGGCGTGGTGTACGACTCGGTCGGGGCCAAGGAGTACGCCGAGTGCCTGCTCAAGATGAAGTTCCTGACCGATCCGCCGAAGAGCTTCGAGCTGATCGAAACACTCCTGCATGAGGCAGGCGCCGGCTACTGGCTGCTCGAAGGGCATCTCAAGCGGCTCGGCGCATCCGCGGCCTACTTCGGCTATGCGTTCGATGACGGTGCGGTGCGGGCGGCGCTCGCCAACGCGGTGGCTGGCCGGCAGGGCGAGCGCCTGCGGGTGCGTTTGCTCCTGGCCGAGGACGGCAAGATCAGCATCACCGTTTCCGAGCAGGCGCCGCAAAGTCCGGCCGCCATTATGCGCTATGCCATCTCGGACACGCGCCTCGACAGCACGAACGCGTTTCTTTTCCACAAGACGACCCGGCGAGAGCTGTACGACCGCGAGTGGCAGCACTATGCCGACACGCGGGGCGCTGACGAGGTTCTCTATCTCAACGAGCGGGGAGAGGTCGCGGAAGGCAGCCGTACGAATGTGTTCATCGAAAAGGGCGGACGGCTTTTGACGCCGCCGCTGTCGTCCGGATTGCTACCGGGCGTGTTCCGGGCTGAGCTTATCGCCCAGGGCAAGGCGCACGAGGCCGTGCTGACGCTTGCCGATTTGGCGGACGCCGACGCGGTGTTCGTCGGAAATTCGGTACGTGGATTGGTGAAGGCCGAAGCGCTTGGCTCGCGTTGAGCTCGTCTGCTCGGCGTGACGCGCTTCCGGCCTACCGGCGGCGCCGATCTCTCAGGTCCTGCGATGGTCCCGGGCTTACGCCACCCGTCCAGGGCTTGCGCCCATGCGGCCGGGTCAGCGCGTCAGCGCTCAGTTGGCTTGGTTTTGGATGCCGGCCTGGGGCGCCGGGATTGACGCAGTCTCCGAGCTGCTGCGATGGATCGCAGCGACTAGAAACGTCACGCCCGCCAGCGTCAGGGCGACGGCAAGTCCGATCTCGCGGGCAGACCTGCGGGCGCGTTCGGCGAATTGGGCATGCTGCATTTTGCGTATCGTCATGACGGTAAACTTGCGCATATCAGGTCATCTAATCCAGCGCACCGAACGCCGCGCGTCAGAAGCGCACAGAGGACGGGATATCTGCACAAAAGCGACGCAATCCCGCCACCTTAGGCCTGCGTTCGGGACTTCGTTAAAGGCCCCGCATGACGCATCCGAAGATCAGCACGAGCTGCGCGACAAGGATAACCCAAAATTCTTGACCTGAAATGTACGGAATTGACGCACTGAACATGACGCTGACCAGCGCCAGCACGGTGAGGATGACCGAAAGCATATAGGTCAGAATGCCCGGAGACTTGAGGACCATCGAGTTATTCTCCTAAATCCAAAGCGTAAATTTTATTGCCGACGCCCGACGGACTCGCGCCTTCGGGCGAGTCGCGCGATGTGCGCTTATAGCAGCCAAGCCCTTGGTCAGCAGGGGCTTGGCTGCAACACACAGGAATGAGATGTGGGCCGTCCACGCATCCTCATCGAACCTGTGTATCGGACGTAATCGGGACTTGATTTTTGCCGGCTACTTGCGGCCGAACAGGCGCTCGATGTCGCCCAGCTTGAGCTCGACGTAGGTCGGCCGGCCGTGATTGCATTGGCCGGAAAAGGGCGTCGCTTCCATTTCCCGCAGCAGCGCGTTCATCTCCGCTGCCGTCAGGCGCCGCCCGGCGCGAACGCTACCGTGGCAGGCCATGCGCGAGGCAACCGCCTCCAGGCGGTCACGCAAGGGCGCGGCCGTGCCGTCCGCGATCAGGTCGGCGGCCAGGTCCTTAACGAGGCCATCGATGTCGGTGGTGCCGAGCAACGCCGGGACCTCACGCACGACCACGGCGCCCGGACCGAAACGATCCACTACAACTCCAAGCTCGGCCAGTTCGCCGGCCCGTTCCTCAAGCGCCAGCGCTTCGTCCTCGCCGACCTCGATCACGGCCGGGATCAGCAAGCCCTGGCGCGCGATGCCGCCATTCGCCAGCATGCGCTTCAGGCGTTCGTAGACGAGCCGCTCGTGGGCGGCATGCTGGTCGACGATCACGACGGACGTCTCGGTCTGCGCCACGATGTAGGTTTCGTGGAGCTGCGCGCGGGCTGCGCCGAGGGGGTGATGTGGTGACGGCTCCGGCGGGACGGCCTCGTCGTGGGCGCCGGTGTTGGCGGTCGGCGTGTCCAGGCCTTCGAACGGAGCTTGGCGCTGCTCCGCGAAACCGGCCGGCGCCGACGGCCCTGAGCGGGACGGCTGATGGAAAGCCGGCGGCTCAAAATTAGCGGTGCGGGCCAACGTTTCCAGCGTGCGGGCGCCGCCCTGCGCGCTGGCGCGGAAACCGGCGGCTTCGATGGCCTGCCGGAGTGCGCCGATGAGCAGGCTGCGCACGGTGGCGCTGTTCTGGAAGCGGACTTCGACCTTTGCCGGGTGGACATTGACGTCCACTTCGGATGGATCGACCTCGACGAACAGCGCGAGCAGGGGATGGCGTCCCCGTGGCACCAGATCGCCGTAAGCGGCGCGAACGGCGCCGATCACGAGCTTGTCGCGGATGGGCCTGCCGTTGACGAACAGGAACTGCTGGGCGGCGTCGGGGCGATGCAATGTGGGCAGGCCCGCGAACCCGCGCACGGCGATTCCGTCGCGCTCGCCCGAGACCGGTACGGCGTCGCGTAGGAACTCGGCGCCCATGATGCGGCCGAGCCGCTGCAGCATGCCGTCCGCCGTGTCGGCCGTTTGCGGCAGGCGCAGGCCGACCCGTTCTCCCATCGTGAGCGAGAAGCCGACGCCGGGATGCGCCATCGCGAGCCGCTTGACGGTTTCGGAGACGGCGAGGTTTTCCGAACGCTCGGACTTCAGGAACTTGAGCCGGGCCGGGGTTGCCGAAAACAGTTCGCGGACTTCGATGCGCGTTCCGGGATTAAGGGCGGCCGGTTTGATCGGGTTCTTTGTGCCGCGATCGACGATGATCTCCAGGGCGTCGCGCGCGCCGCGCGGACGGGAGGCGATCGAAAGATGCGCGATGGCGCCGATGGACGGCAAGGCCTCGCCGCGAAAACCCAGGGTGCGGATGGCCAGCAGGTCGTCGCCTTCGAGCTTCGACGTGGCGTGGCGATCGACGCACAGCGCGAGGTCGCCGGCGTGCATGCCCATGCCGTCGTCGGTGACGCGGATGAGAGAGAGGCCGCCGGCCGCAGTCACGATCTCGATCTCGCGTGCGCCGGCATCGAGCGCGTTCTCGATCAGTTCCTTGACGACGCTCGCGGGCCGTTCGACCACCTCGCCGGCGGCGATGCGGTTGATCGTTTCGGCGCTGAGCTGGCGAATGGCCATCGCGGAGGAGAACCTGAGGGTTGAGGGGAGCCGTCGCGCAGTTTCGCGACTCGCTTGCTGTTTGCCACAGTATCCGCCCGACGCCGCCATCGGAAGGGGAGCGGGGCGGCGGGCCCTGGAGCGGGCTTTAGCGAGCGCTGGGTTTTTCCACAGTCCCTAGGAGCTGGAGCATCGTTTCGCCGTCTCGCAGTCCGGGTTTTTTGCTCACTAGGACGCGGGCCATGGCGCGGCCGGGGCGAAACGCGATGGCCGCGCTCTGGTGCCCCGGCGGCAGTGTCTCCTGCGTCATGAGACGGTGGTGCGTGCCGTCCGTGAATTCGATTTCAACAGCGGCGAGCGTGACGGCCAAGCTTCCCGAACGGATGCGAAGGGCGGAGGCATGCGCCTGCGACGGCGCGATCTTGAAGGTCACGAGGTCGGTGCGATTGTTGACGCGGGCCTGTCCCAGGATTTCGAGCACGGACGAGCCGGCGGTGCCGGGCCCAACGAGCACAAGGGCCGCTGCGAGGACTACTCCGCAAGAGAAGACGGTTGCGCGCACGTCAGTGTTGTCCCCAGATCTGGACCACGGCGGGGCGGCCGTCGAGCGCGTTTTTCAGGCCTTTGCCGAGATCGAATCGCGAGCGATAGAGCGCCTCGATGGATTTGATCGGCAGGCTTCCGGCCTTGAATTCGATCGGACCATAGGCTTTGCCGGGGTCGACGCGCTCGCGCATCGTGAACACCTCGTCAGGGCCGCTTGCGTATTTGACGCGGATCTCCTTCAGCGTGATGGCGCGGTCGAGCGCTTCGATGCGCAGTCGCGCGAAGCCGCCCTCGTTTTCGCCAACCGTGATGACGTCGCGATCGAAGCCCGTGAAGCCTGCCGTTTGTGCGCCGAGCAGCACCCAGCCCTGATGATACGTGCGGCCTTCGCCATGGAGGCCGAGCCAGTCCTTGGCGTATTCGCCGGTCACCTCGACGCGCGCCTTCGTGTGCATGCCGGGATGCGCGCGATAGGTCAGCTCGATCTCGCGGATGAAGCGGCTGCCGTCGATCGGCAGCCAATGCGAATGCGTGTTTTCCTTGATGTCCGTGTCGATGGTGAAGTGCTGCTCGCTTCCATCCTCGAATGACACCTTCAAATCGTTGATGTGAACCTCGCTGCCGAGAACCCTGAGGCGGATGCGATTGAACTTCCCGACATCCCGGCCAATTTTGATGACGTCGCGATCGATGCCGAAGCCGACGCTCTGGTAGCCGAACATGATGTCGTTGGGATCGCGCGCGCGGGTGTTTACGTCGGCAGATTTTGCGTCGTCAGATTTTTGCGGCTGCGGACTGACCGTCTCGACTGCCGGAGACGGGGCGGGTTCCGCGGCGCTAGGACCCGCCGTGCTCTCATCGCGGGCAGTCGAAATGGGCGCGCCGCGTTTGCGCTGGGCGCCGTCCTCCGTTTGGATGCCGAGGACGTCTACCGCCACGCGGCCGCGCCCCGGCTTCGCTATGATGGCGATGCTGTCGATGAAGCTGTCTGCCGGCGTCTCGTTGACGGGGGCCGTCTGCTCGCCCGTCTTGAGCGTGATGGGCGTGCGCTCCTTGTGGATTGCCCCGCTGGCGTAGACGACCTGCACGCGTTCGATGGCGATGGGGCCGGACCTCGCGCGCAGGCGGATGCCGCGAAACGCGCCTTTCGCCTGGCTGACGTCGATCGAATGGCCGCTGCCTGCGAGATCGATATCGCCCTTGCCGATGACGACCAGCTTACCTTCCGCGCTCGCAACCGATATCGCGCCCACCATGAGACTGGCCACCATGAGAGCGACACCCGCCAGCCCGAACCTGCGCAACATCCGATGCTCCCGCGTGTGAAACCAAGTTTTCCGACCCGAAATCATATCTCAGGTGCGGTTCAAACTGAAACGGGCAGCAAACTGAAACGGCCTGCGCCTGAACCGGTTGCGAACCGAAACGGCTTGCGCGGCGCCTGCGGCCCGCCACATTGTCCGCTGGACCCGTCGTCTTTTAAACCCGTCGTCCTCCGAACCCGTCGCCACGAGACGCCAATGCCCGCATCCCGATCCCTATCGGACGCCATTCTGGATTTGAGCGCTCTTTTGGGGGATCGCGTTGCGACCGGCGAGGCCGTGCGGGCGCAGCATGCGAATACGGTGAGCTGGCGCGCGGCCGAGGTGCCGGATGCGGTGGTGTGGCCACTCACGACCGAGGATGTCGTGGGGATCGTCGGGGTGGCGCGGCAACATCGCGTGCCGCTCATTCCGTTCGGAGCGGGCACGTCGCTCGAGGGGCAGGTGAACGCGCCGCTCGGCGGCATCTCGGTCGATTTTTCGCGCATGACCCGCATCCTGGCCGTCGAGCCGCGCGATCTCGACTGCACGGTCGAGCCCGGCGTGACGCGGCCGATGCTGAATGCGCATATCCGCGATCTCGGCCTGTTCTTCTCGGTCGATCCCGGCGCGGCCGGCGCCACGCTCGGCGGCATGGCGGCGACGCGGGCCTCCGGCACGAACGCCATGCGGTATGGCACGATGCGCGACAACGTCGTGTCGCTGAAGGCTGTCATGGCCAACGGAGACATCGTGTCGACGGGCGGCCGGGCGCGGAAGTCAGCGGCTGGGCTCGACCTGACGCGACTGTTGGTCGGCTCGGAAGGGACGCTGGGGCTGATCACGGAACTGACGCTGAAACTGCATCCCATCCCGGCGCGCATCATCGCAGCGGCCTGCCCGTTCGCGTCGCTGGCGGGGGCGTGCGAAGCCGTCATCGAAGCCAACGAATGCGGACTGGCGCTGGCGCGCGTGGAGCTTCTGGATGCGCTTCAGATGCGCGCGATCAACGCCTATTCGAAGCTCGCGATGGACGAGGCGCCGCATCTTTTCGTCGAAATTTCCGGTGGTGAGGCCGCCGCTGACGAGCAGCTCGCGATGTTTCGCGAGATCGCGCATCGACATGGCGCGTTGCGGTTCGATTGGGCGAAGGACGAGACGGATCGGGCGAGGCTCTGGCGTGCGCGGCATGATGCCTATTGGGCCGTGCAAGCGATGTGGCCGGGCAAGACGCTGAGCGCGAGCGATGTGTGCGTGCCGATTTCGCGACTCGCCGAGTGCGTGACCGAAACGGTGGCGGATTTCGACGCGTCGGGGCTGATCGCGCCGGTGGTCGGGCATGCGGGGGACGGGAATTTCCATGTCATCCCGGTGATGGACGCTTCCGATCCCGCGGCGATGGCGCGGGCGCGGGCGGCGTTCGACCGTCTTGTCGACCGCGCGCTCGCCATGGGCGGCACGTCGACAGGGGAGCATGGGGTCGGGCAGGGCAAGATGATCTACCTGGAGCGGGAATTCGGTGCGGGCGCCGTGGCGGTGATGGCCGCGATCAAGAAGGCCTTGGATCCGTTAGGCATTTTCAACCCGGGCAAGATGATCAAAGCATCCTGAGGTTGTGGGCTTCGACTAAAGTCGCGACATTATTGAACGACTTCTTATGGTTCGATCCTACAGTTCTTCATATTTGTTAGCATAAATCTTAAGCACATCTCGTAAAGCGCCAATGCACCGCTTGCAAATGCCCGTCCGTTGGAGTGAAATGAAAACTGCGAACGTGACGCCGTCCCACCTATCCCCCCTAGGGGCGTCACAGTTCTTCAGCCCGCGACCTCCCCCCGGTCGCGGGCTTCTCATTTTCAGGCTCCTTCGATGCCGGTTTCAGAGAGCCGTTGAGGCCCGTGGTCTCAAGATGCGGAATCGCGGCTCCAGCCGGCGGTCTCGGCCTCGCTTTCGCTGCAGAACCACCGTTCGCCGCGCGACGTCCGGAGTTTGATGCCGTCGTAGCCCGATGCCCAAGGCAAGACGTAAGTCCGTGAGCCGGAGCGAATGCGGCCCTTGATGGGGCAGCCGTCGGGCGCGGATTTCTTGGCTTCTTCCCATCGCTTGTCGCGGTAGTCCTGGGGCCGGTCCGCTTCACCCGACCAGAGGCCGACCTTCTGATCTTGTGCTTCGCCTTCCAGGCCCGAATAGCGACTCAGAAATCCGCCGTTCGAAAAGACGCTGCCTTTCTTGATGAGATCTTCCGCCACGTCGTTGCCGCCGACGAAGCAGCGCGCGCGCTTGCCAATCGCGGAGTCGTCCAGCACGTCGCACGAGACACGGCGGTTGCGAACCAATGCGGCGAGAGCATCCTTGGCGGCGGCGCCGCAGCGCCATGTCCCGTTTTTGCGCGTGCATGGCTGGCTGGGTTCGGGCGCTTCGATGCCGTCCAGGGCGAGGAGATTGCCTGCGATGCGCAACTTGTCGCCGGTGACGGCAACGGCCCGGCCTTCGAGTTTCGAGGGATCGGCTTCAGGCAGAGCGCCGGTGGTGTCCGGTGGGGTGGTCCGAGGGGACGCGGACTCAGGGAGTACGTACCAGAGCCCCGCGACGGCGCACACGGCCGCTAAAGAAACGGCTGCAACGCGGGCCTTCGGGCTCGAAAACGGCTGCCGGCTCGCGATGACGTTGCGGCCCTTCGCGCCGAGGCGCGTCAGCAGGCTGTCGCGGTCGCGCATCATGGGCGCGCGGCGTGGATCCGTGAAGAACGCGAGCGCGAGTAGCGAGGCAGATACGACCGCGACGAACGCTGCGAGGCGCGCGTCCGTGTCGAAGCCGAAGCCCCAGGTGCGATAGGCCGCGCCGAGGCCGGTGAGGATGGTGACGGCGGCGAGCGCCAGTCTGGCGCCGGGCTGGCGGAGGAAAGACAGAAGCGGATCGAGGACGGGAGCGAGCGGCTTTCCGACGCGTTCGCCCAAGCTTCCCACTCGCTGGCCGAGGGCGCCCGCCGACGCCGACATCCAACGTGCGGCGCTCGCCGTTCCGGAGGCGGCGCGACGGCCGGCCTGGCCGCCCCAGGCCGCCAGCGTTCCGGCAGCCGCACGGGTACGATCCCAAACGGCGCTCCCGGCGTTGCGCGCACCGGACACACCGGCCTCGACGCTGCGTTTGCCGGCTTTCTTGACGTTGGCGGCGGCTGCGTGCTGGACGTCTTTCAGGCGCTGGCGGCGATGCTCGCGGCGAACGAGGATCGTCGTGCGCACATAATCGCGCCATTCGAAGCCTTCGTTCTTCTTTCGCCACCAGACCACGTGTTCTGCTCCGCGCGTGTTGCTGTCATAGCCCCTTGCAGGCCCTACCCTGCGCGAGCCTTGGCGTCCAATGATGGCGGGCCTTTGGCGATATGGACAAAATGCGCATTCTCCTCGGGCAGCGCCGCCCGTGGACTTGGGGCGCCCCCAGGATTAGATTGTCCACAGGTGTTCCACACTGCCTTAGGAGTCCTGACATGGCACCCGTCGATTCAGTTTTCGCTCGTCCTTTCACCGCAATTTTTGCGGCCGCTTTTCTGTTCGGCGCAGCGCCTGTGCTTGCCGATGATTTGCCGGCTTCTCCCAAGATCGACTGCTCGAAGCCGGGCAACAAGAAGAAGCCCGCCTGCAAGCCGCACAGGTCGTCCGACGACGCTGTTATCAATGGTGCCTACTGGCTGTCCCATACCGGCAAGCACGCCGAGGCGCTGGCCTTGCTGGGTACGGTCGTAGATCAGGAAAATCCCCGTTTCCTCAATGCTATGGGCTATACGACGCGCAAGCTCGGCAACGTGGATGGGGCGCTACCCTACTACGCACGTGCACTCCAGATCGAACCTGACTATGTTCAGGTTCGCGAGTACATGGGCGAGGCGTTTCTTGCCAAGGGCGACCTGGCCCATGCAAACGAGCAACTGGGGGAGATTGCACGGCGCTGCGGCACGGGCTGCGTGTCGTTCTCCAATCTCAAGACGGAAATATCCGCCTTCAAGGCAGCTCACCCGGAAAACGGCTGAGTCGTCCAAGCCGAACTATGAACGATCGACGGGAACGTTGAACTGGCGTTTCCAAAGGGGGACTTTTGATGACGACACTTGCGTCTAGGACTGCACCGTTTCTGGCGGTTCTCATCGGCACCGTAATGGCGTCGGCGCCGCTGCGCGCGGACGGCGTGGCCTTCTCCAAGGATGTCGGGCCGAACAGCGCTGCTTGCGACGGCTTGGCGAAGGGGACGTCCGCTTGGACCGCGTGCGTCGGCCGGGCCAATACGGCGATGAGCGACGACGAACTCTTTTATGCCGGATACTGGCTCGCGAAGAGCGGCCAGTACGCGCAGGCCATCAGCTATTTGAAGCTGGCGCAGAAGAAAGACGAGCGGGTGCTGACCTACATCGGCTACGCGACGCGCAAGATGGGCGATGTCCAGCACGCGCTGCCGATCTACCGGCAAGCGCTCGACCTCAATCCGAACTACGTGGTGGCGCGCGCCTATCTCGGTGAAGCGTTCCTGAGCCTCGGCGAGCCGGCCAAGGCCCACGACGAGCTTGCGGAGATCGAACGCCGGTGCGGTGCGACCTGCGCGGCCTATGCCGACCTCAAGGGGCATATCGCCGACTTTGAGGCGGCCTCCAAGAAGGGCTGAGGGACTCCAAGACGCGTTGACGAAATCAAAAGGCTGACGGTTTCCGTCAGCCTTTTTTGCGGCCGGTTGTTTGCAATTTCAGTTGATCGCCGGCGGAAGCACAGGGTTCGCCCAGACGCGCACGACGCCGTCGTCTCCGGCTGAGGCGATGCGCGTCCCGTCCGGCGAATAGCTCACGGCATTCACAGCGCCCGCGTGGCCCGTGATCGTCCGCAGCGTGCGGCCGCGGGCGACATCCCAGATGCGCAACTGGCCGTCGGCGGCGATGGAGGCGAGGTTCTTGCCGTCCGGCGAGAACGACAGCCCGCCGACGCGCCCGCGATGGCCGTAGAGCCGGCGCTGCGAGCGGGTGGAACGCGTCGACCACAAGCGGATCGTGCCGTCGAGGCTCGCGGATGCGAGCGTCTTGCCATCGGGCGCGAACGTCAGGGCGGTCACGAAGTCCTTATGCCCGGTGTAGGTGCGGATGCGATCGAGCGTATCGAGATTCCAGAGCTTGATCGTTTTGTCGGCACCGCCCGAGGCCAAGCGCGGACCGTCTTCCGAGGTGCTGTAGGCGACGGCCTGCGCGGCGTTCGTATGGGCATCGAGCACCTGAACCGGGCCGGACGGCGTGGCGGTGTCCCATAGGGTCACTTTCCAGTCGTGGCTCGAGGCGGCGAAGCGGTCGGCGCGGCCGGTAAAGGTGACAGACCAGATCTCGGCATCGTTGCGCTTGAAGGTGGCGATCTTCTCGGCGCGCTGCCAGTCCCAGAGGACGATCTCGCCGCCGGCATGACCGGTGAGCGCGTGCGTGCCGAACAGCGCGAGCGCGGTGGCAGCGCCGTTGTCGAGTTCGATGGTGCGCGTCAGCGAGCCCGTGGCGGCGTTCCAGATCTTGAGGCGTGCGTCCGCGCCGGTGGTCGCGATGGAGGCGCCGTCGCTCGAATAGCCGAGCGCCTTCACGGGGCCGACGTGGCCGGTCAATTCCGTGACAGGGCGGATGACGGGAGCTTCCTGCAGGGACGCGGTGCGAATGCCGGCCGACGTCTCGCCGCTGCCGCGGCTTTCGAACTGCGGCAGGCGTTCCTGCATGGCCACGGCGCCGCTGGCGACGCCGACGCCGACCAGAAGCTTGAACAGGATCGGCCGCCAGCCAATGGCGCGACGCGGCATGGGACGCGGCTTGCTCGCGGCCTTGCGCTTGTCCTTGCTGTCGGCCTTTTTCGGCTCTTTGACGACGATCAGATCCGTGCCCGCCGGCGCGGCCGGCGGCGGCGGCTTGCGCAGAAGACGGGGCAGCTTGATCGGCTCGGGGGCCTTGGTGAGCTTTTTCGTTTCGGCGGGAAGCGCAGGCGCGGCGGCGGCGGCCTTGGCGGCGCCTGCCACGGCGGCTGCACCGGCTGCTGCTGCGGCCGGGGGCGCGGACGGCTTCTTTTTCAGGCCGTCGAGAAAATCGAGCATGCCGCCTTTGGGGCCTGGCGCGTCGGGCGGTGGCGGCGTGACGGCGGCAGGTGCAGCCTTCGCCGCTGCTTTCTTCGCGGGCTTTGCTTCCGGGGCCGCTACGGGGTCGTTCGCGGCGGCTTTGTTCGCGAACCAGCTCGGCTTGGCCGGGTCCGGCGCCAGCAACTCGCCACGCCACTGAGCGATGGACTGCGGACGCTGCTCCACCTTGAGCGAGAGCGCGTGATCGATGGCCTTGAGGAAGCCTTGGCGGTAAGCCGATAGCGCGGTTTCGCGCGCGGCCACCAGTTCGTCCTTCACCATGCGCGAGGGGCTGTCGGAGGGGCGCTTGCCGGTGATGGCATGATAGAGCGTGGCGCCAAGGGCGTAGATGTCGGTCCAAGCGCCCTGCTGGCGGCTCGTTTCCGCATACTGCTCGTAGGGCGAATAGCCGGGCTTGACGAGCGCCGAGACGGTTTTCGAATGGGCGGCGATCTCGCCGCGCGCGGAGCCGAAGTCGATGAGGACCGGCGTGCCGTCCTTACGGATGATGATGTTGTCCGGGGCGATGTCGCGATGCAGGAAGTCCTGCTTGTGGATCAGCTCGAGCGCGTCGAGCAGCGGCGCGACGATGGCGTCGAGCTCTTTCTGGCGCGGTGCGCGGCCCAGGCCCTTCAGCCACGACTTGAGGCTCTGGCCCTCCTCGAAATGGAGCACCATGTAAGCCGTATTGTTGGCGCGGAAGTAGCGGTAGACGCGCACGATGTTCGGGTGGGAAAACTTGGCGAGCGTCTGGGCTTCCTCGATGAAGCGGTCCAGGCCCCAGCGATAGTCACCGTCGCAATCCTGCGAGCGCGGCGCGGCGTCGGATGTCGAGGTGCGCGCGGCGAAGTCGGACGGAAAGTATTCCTTGATCGTGACGTTGCGATCGAGGGCAAGTTCGTCCGCCAGGTACGTAATGCCGAAGCCGCCCGCGCCAAGCACCTTCTCGATGCGGTAATCACCGACGAGTTCCGTGCCGTTTTTTAACGCGATCAAATTCGTCATAAGCTCTCGGGCTCAGGGGTTGGCTCGCAGACCTCGGACCATCACGTGCCGTCGTGTTACGTGCCGCCGTTTTTCAGGGTGCAAATCACCTCCGGCGCTTCTTGTGAAGCAGGAATGTGGCGGAGGCGTGCGCTTTCAGTTCAAAGATGTCTCAAAAAGCCGGCTGCGCGCCGCGGGCGGCCATGTTGCTGCCGCAGAGCGCAACGAAAACTATGGCCGATTCGAGCCTGAGCATATCCCATGCAACGCGCCTCTTTTTCTTCTGCCCTCCCCCTTCCGGTCTGGAAACGCTTCGCGCTGACAGCCGCGGGCGGACTCATTGCGTGCGGGCTTGCCGCCGCCGCGGGCGCGAGCCCCGATGGCGTGGCCGGCGACGGGGCCGCGTCGGCCGAGTCGCTCGGGACGTCATGGACCGCTTTCACGGACTGGATTTCGTCGAGCTACAATCGCGCGCCGGCGCTGGTGCTGGGGCTTGTCGCCTTGGTGGCCGTGCCGCCGCTGGCGTTCGCGGGGTTGCTTGCGCGGCGTCGCGAAGCGCAGTCGGTGACGATTGCGGAAGCGCGCACGGAAGTGCGGCGGATCTCACGCGAAACCGAGATCCTCCCGCGCGAAGGCGTCAGGACCGGACATATTCCCCTGCGGCCGCAAGAAGCCTGGATCCAACTCGAGAACGCGCACGAGGTGGCCCCTTCCGCGACGGCCAGCCGCTATAGTCTGGCGCGCACGTTGCTGCGGATCGGACGTGAAACCGACAACGACATCTGCCTCGAGGACGTGACCGTGCACCGCTATCACGCGGCCGTTCACCGGACAGAGGATGCGGAATTCGTCATCACAGACTTGTCGAGCGCGGGTGGCAACGGCGTCGTCGTCAATGGGCGGGCCGTTTCGGAAGCGCGGCTTTCGAACGGCGATACGATCCAGCTCGGCAACGCACGGCTCAAATTCAACACCGGGTCCGCGAAGGGCTGAACTTGACCACGAGCCGGAGCGGGTCTCCGGCAGGACGACATGGGTTGCCGTGCGGGTCATGCGCCCGCAAGCCGGCCAGTGACAACAGTTTGAGGTAAGGAGAGCAGGTCGATGTCAGGCAGCGCTGGGCCCCAGGGCCAACGGTCGGGACGGTTTCTTGGATCGCTGAAGGACGCGTTGGTTGCAGCCAGCCGCGAGGATACGGGCCGGCAGGACGCACAACGCGCGCAGGCCCCGGCCGCGCCGGGCGACGTGATCGCGGTGGCCGGACCTGAGGCGGCGGCCCAGCTTCCGGCGCCATCGCCGGGTGACGGCGGTTCGCTCAGCGCCGCGGACGCCGCGCGCGAGGCGCGTACGCCCCGGGTGACGGCCGAGAACCGGCATGTCGAGGCCGATTCACCTCCAACCACGCGTGTGGTGCGGGCGGCCAAGCAGCCCGAGCCCACGTCGCGGACGACGCTGGTGCGCGGAAAGATGCAGGTGACGCGCGGGGCTTTCGACCAGGATCCGGTCGTCGGCTGGCTGGTGGTTGTCGGCGGCGCGGGCATCGGCCAGTTCCGGCCGATCTTCGAAGGCAATAACTCGATGGGCCGGTCGGCCAATAACCGCATCGCCATCGATTTCGGCGACGACGCCATCTCCTCCGACGAGCAGGCCTACATCCGCTACGACTCGGCGGATCGGTCGTTCCTGTTCGTGCCGAACCTTGCTAAGACGAACGTCGTTTCCGTCAACGACAAGCGGCCGACGGGAGCCGTCGAGCTGTCGCAGATGGACGTGATCACGATGGGCCGTACGCAGCTCGTGTTCGTGCCGTTCTGCGGGCAGGAATTCGACTGGTCGGCGTTGCAGGAACAGGCCTGACGCGCCGCCGCTTTCGATCGTATGACGACGCAAGCTTGAAATATTTCGCCAGAGCGTTTCCGATCCGATGAAATCGGATCGAACGCTCTAGAATTTCTGATTTGTCGCATTTTCTTACGACGAACCGGTATCCACTTCGTCGGAAAATGCTCCGGTTGCTCACGCCCGGGTGACTGTCTCCCGGGCGATCATGGTTCAAGGACGAATGTTGGCAATTGAGCACGCGAGTCGCGCCACCAGGGGAGCACGAAGCTACCAGGAGGATACGGCGCTGGTCTGGACGGGGCGGGACATCGGTTCGGCCGGTCCGCAGGAGTTGGTTGTCAACGGCGCGCCCGCGGTGGCGGTGCTGGCCGACGGGATGGGCGGACATGCGGGCGGCGCGCTTGCGAGCCGCATGGCGTGCGAGAGCTTCCTCAAGGCCTATGCCGGGAAGGATGGCCCGAACCGGGACCGTTTGTTCGATGCGCTGACGGCCGCGAACCATGCGATCGCAGAGACTGTCGTCGCCAATCCGATGCTCGCGGGCATGGGGTCCACCCTGGTCGGCGTGACGTTCGGCGCCGAAGGCATCGAATGGGTGAGCGTGGGCGACAGTCCCCTGCTGCTCTACCGGCGCGGCGAAATCGCGCTTCTCAACGAAGATCATTCGCTCGCGCCCGAACTCGACCGGCTGGCGGCATCCGGCGCCATGACCGAGGAAGACGCGCGGCGCGATCCGCGGCGTCATATGCTGCGCTCGGCGGTGACCGGCGAAGACATCGATCTCATCGACCTGTCGCGCCGGCCGCTCAAGGTCGAGCTCGGGGATTACATTATTCTTGCGAGCGATGGCCTGCAGACACTGGAGCCGGCCGAGATCGAGCGCATCATCGCCGCCTATGCGGACGACGGCGCCGGGGCGGTGGCCAATGCGCTGATCCGGGCCGTCGAAGCGCTCAAGGATCCGCATCAGGACAACGCCACCGTGGTCGCGGTGCGCCTGCTCGCGCAGGATGACGAGCGGCCCGCAGGGGTTACGACCTCTTCCTGACTCCGCTGCTGCCCTGCAGCTTGTCGTGCCTGCAACATGGGCGCAAGGCCCGAACAAGGCGTGGCATCGATACTCCCTGCTTCTCCGGCCATTGCGCCGTGACGAGGAGGACGATCGTTGGTTTGGCCGTCGAAGGTCCGGCGCGGCAGATACAAGCACGCGTTCGAGGATGCGCTCGACGAGGCGTCGCTCGATGCCGACGGCAATCCGATCCTGTCCGATGACGACGAGAAGCGCGTGTCAGGTCCCATGGTGGGCAGCCTCGGGGACATATCCATCGCGTCCGGGTATGTGGCGCAGGCTTCACTCGCGCGCGCCTACGAAGCCGAAGGCGAGGATGAGGCGGATGCCGAGCTGCCGGGTGAGCCTGTCGTGGCTCCCGGCGAGGCGGCCCGCACCATGAAGCTGGCTCTCGAGGCCAAGGAGCACACATCCGCCGAGCTCAGGAAGATGCGCCGCCGTTTTGCGGCGGCCAACCATCCCGATCGCGTGGAGGCACCGCTGCGCGATGAAGCCGTCGCGGCGATGGCAGACATCAATGCCGCCATCGACAGGGCGCTGCTCAAGCAGGCGAGAACCGTGCATGAGACGGAGGGGCCGGCGAAAGACCGCAAGCCGGCGCGTGATAGATCGCGCTAGAGCGTTTTTCGATCTGATGAAATCGGATCGAACGCTCTCTTCTGTTTTGCCGCATTTTCTGACGACGAACCGGTATCCGCTTCGTCGGTCTAGGGCTTGCTCTATTTAATGCGGCGGCCGCCTTCGAACTCGACCAGCCCGCCGCCGATGTCGTCCTCCCAGCGGAACGCCGCCAGGAAGTCCTCGCACTCGCCCATCCTCTCACCGGGATAGGCTCGCATGTGCACGACGCGGCCGTTGTCAAACCAGACGGTGACGAACAGAGGGGCCTTTTCGCGTACAACGTCGCGGACGTACGGGTCGAGGAAACGAATGAAGAAGCGGCGCGGGCAATATTGCCAGGCCGTGCGCAAGCCCTTCACCTGGATGTAGCTCGGCGGCCCGAGGACCGACTGCAGCTCGGTCTGGTTCATGCCGGGCGCGACGAGCGCGATGGCGAACTCTTCGCT
This sequence comes from Hyphomicrobium sp., assembly GCF_051860585.1. Taxonomy (GTDB): domain Bacteria; phylum Pseudomonadota; class Alphaproteobacteria; order Rhizobiales; family Hyphomicrobiaceae; genus Hyphomicrobium_C. The sequence continues at coordinate 358,830 of NZ_JBHYDS010000003.1, read as the reverse complement.
TGTCGCCGGGCGGGGCGCAAAGATCACCGCGCTCGCGAGCGTCATCGCGATGGCAAGCCGCCTCAATCTGGCGATGGACGACACGCTGCCGAATGCCTTTTGCATCGCCCTTCCGAGTTTGAAATCGACAAGCCTATGCATCGCTCGCGCAAGGGCGCGTCCGAACGCACTTCGCATTAGAAGCTCCGCCCCTTGCGTGAGGCTGAAGCGCGCCGATTGTCGTCCGCATGCGAATCGTTAGGTGCTCTTGGGACTCACCTCGGTGATTTTTTTGCGCAACACTACAAGAGCGATTTAGAATCGAATCAGAGAAATCCTCAACAAATCGTTGATCGCAAAGCCGGTTCACTGCATCCCCAGGGATGTGGGGTGGCGTTAGTGATTCGGGGGTGCCGATGGGGGGAACGTCACATGATCGTGGTCGTGGACGAGCGGGCTACTGTGACCGAGGGTTACGCCTCTTGGTTCACGCGCGAGGGAATTTCTGCCTGCGGGCTCGCGCCCGCGGAATTTGAAGGCTGGGTCAGCTCGGTCTCCGAGTCGGACATGAAGTCCGTCGAGGCCTTTCTGCTGGGCGATTGCGAAAATCGCTGCGCATTGGCCCGGATCATCCGGCGCAGGTCGTCGACCACCGCTGTCATCGTCATGAACGAGAACCGGTCGCTCGAGGAGACCCTCGATCTCTTCGCGGTCGGCGTCGACGATGTGGTCAGGAAGCCAATTCACGTCCGCGAGATCATCGCGCGCGTCAAGGCGATCCGCCGCCGGGCGGTGGGAGCGCCGGACTGCACCGATGTCGGCGAAATGCGCGTTTTCTTCGACGGACGCGATCCCGAAGTGGCCGGAGAGGTGCTGCAACTTCCGCGGCGTGAGCGTCGCATTCTCGAATATCTGGTCGCGAACCGCGGTTGCCGGATCAACAAGACGCAGATTTTCAATTCGGTCTATGGCCTCTTCAGCGAGGACATCGACGAGAACGTCGTCGAGAGCCACATCAGCAAGCTGCGCAAGCGCCTGCGTCACCGGCTCGGTTACGACCCAATCGATTCAAAGCGCTACCTCGGATACCGGCTCGTGACCGAGGCAGGGGGCGAAAGACGTGGGGAAGCTGGTGTTTCATCCAGCCTCGCACAAGATGCGAATGCTCTATTTGACAAGGTGGAGCTATTCGCAAAGGACCCTGTGATATGAGCATTTCCGGCATGATGCGGACGAGTGCGTCCGGTATGGCTGCTCAGTCGAGCCGCCTCGGCACAGTGTCCGACAACATCGCCAACGCGAGCACTCACGGGTACAAGCGCGCATTCACGGAATTTTCGACGGTCGTGCTCGAGTCGGGCAGCGGCACATATGTGCCCGGCAGCGTCGACACGCAGATCCGCTATGGCATCACCCAGCAGGGCGGTTTCGACTACACGACATCGGCAACCGATCTCGCTGTCAGTGGCGACGGGTTCTTTCTGGTCGGCGATCCGAGCGGAACGACGTACCTGACGCGCGCCGGTTCGTTCGTGAAGATTGCGAACGGCGATCTCGTCAACGCGGCCGGCTACACTCTGCAGGGCTACCCGCTGAACGGCGGAACCGCTGCCGTTTCTGCCAACGGCACCACCGGTTTGCAGAACGTGAATATCGGTGCGATGGCGCTTGAAGCAACGCCTTCCACGACCGGCAAATTCTTCGTCAACCTGCAGGAAGACGCGGCTATCCAGACCGACACGCCGTCCGGCAACGCCGCAACGGCCGTCTATACGTCAAAAACCTCGATGACGGTGGTGGACAACGTCGGCCGCGAAAAGACGCTCGACATCTATTATACCAAGACTGCGGCCAACGAGTGGGAGATCGCGGTCTACGACGCGGCGGACGCGGCCTCTGCGGGTGCTCCGTTCCCCTACGCAAACGGCCCCATCAACGCCAACAACGAAGTGCTGATATTCGATCCGCTGACGGGCCAGCTCGATCCGTCGAGCCCGCAGACTCTCGAAATCACCGTTCCGAACGGCGCCAGTCCGTTGGTCCTGGACGTTTCGCAGTCGAGCGAATTGGCGGACGAATTCCAGATTCTCTCGTCCGACGTCAACGGCAACAAGCCGAGTTCGGTCGAGAACGTCGAGTTTGCGAGCGACGGTACGCTGTACGCCGTGTACGGCAACGGCGCGCGCGTCGGCATTTATCGAATACCGCTTGCGACCGTCGCCAGCCCCGACAATTTGAAGCCAGAAGCCGGCAATGCCTATTCGATCAGCGCCACATCGGGCGCGTTGCAGCTGGGCTTCCCGGGGACGTCCCTGTTCGGCTCGATCCGCTCTTCGGCGCTCGAGAAATCGACGGTCGATACCGCGACGGAGCTGACCACCATGATCGAATCTCAGTTTGCCTTCACGGCGAACTCCAAGGTCTTTCAGACCGGTGGTGAGCTGATGGAGGTCCTCGTCAATCTCAAGCGGTAATCCGCGTGAGGTGAAGTAGGGGAGTGGATGCGCGATGACCCTTTCCGCAAGTTTGTCCAGCGCAAACTCGTCCCTCAACGTGGCTGGCGAACGGACATCCGTGGTTTCGCGCAACATCGCGAACGCGGACCGCGCTTTCTATACGCGCAAGTCGGTGGAAGTGGTGACGACGCCGGGCTCCGGCGTCAGAACGTCCGGCGTGACGCGGGCCGAAGATCTCGTGCTCTTCCGGAAAGTGCTGGCGTCCGGATCGTCGTCGGCCATGAATTCGGCTTTGCTCGATTCCCTCGATCTCCTCAACGCGACGATCAACGACGTCGAGCTCGACTCGTCACCGGCGGCCCTTGTCAATTCGCTTGCGAACGCGCTGCAGAGCTATGCCGCACAGCCTCACAGCCAACTTGCGGCCGAAGCCGCCGTGCGATCGGCGCGCGATCTCGCAAGCAGCCTCAATAACGCTGCCGCAACCGTCCAGCAGGTTCGCAACGACGCCGATCTCGGCGTCCAGTCGTCGGTGGACCGGATCAATTCGCTGGTCCAGCAATTCCAGGGCGTCAACTCCCAGATCGTCAAGGGGACGGTCACGGGTGCCGACGTCACGGACTACATGGACCAGCGCGACGAGCTGCTGGCGAAACTCTCGAACGAGATTGGCATTCGCACCCTGTCCCGGGCCGACAACGACATGGCGATCTACACCGATAGCGGTGTGACGCTGTTCGACCGGTCGCCGCGAACCGTGACTTTCCAGCGGACCCCGAATCTGACGCCCGGTACGCCAGGCAACTCCGTGTTCATCGACGGCGTGCCGGTGACCGGCGCCAACGCCACCATGCCGCTGCAGTCCGGGCGGATCGTTGGCCTCGTGCAAGCGCGCGACGACATTTCGCTGTCGTACGAAGCGCAGCTCGACGAGATGGCCCGCGTGCTGGTGACGGCGTTCGCGGAGTCGGATCAGGTCGGCGGCGGCCCGGATGTGCCCGGCCTGTTTACCTATTCAGGCGCGACGGACGTTCCGCCCGACGGCGTGTTGATCAGCGGTTTGGCGAGCAGACTGCGCGTGAACGCCAATGTCGATCCGGATGCCGGCGGCCTCGCGACCCGGCTGAGAGACGGTGCGATCTCGGATCCGCTGAATACCGACTACCTCTACAACACCACAGGTGCGGCCAGCTACTCCGACCGTATCGACGAACTGCTGACGAAGATGAACACCGCCTACGCGTACGATCCGGCCGCGAAGCTGTCGGCGAGCGGTACGCTTTCCAATTTCGCATCGATTTCGGTCGGCTGGCTGCAGGAAGGGCGCAAGGTCGCCGACGACAGCTATCAGTACCAGTCGACGCTCTACAACCGCTCATTCGAGGCCTTCTCCCGCACGACGGGCGTCAATCTCGATGAGGAACTTTCGCTCATGCTGGAGATCGAGCGTTCCTTCCAGACATCGTCCAAGCTGATCAGCGTCATCGATAGCATGTACAGCGCCCTGCTCGGAGCTATCTGATCATGAAGACAAGCAACATCTCGACGCTGGCCCTGGTGAACGCAACGCGCGAAACGCGCGTCAACCTGCAGATCAAGCTGGCTGCAGCGCAGAAGGAATCGGCGACTGGCCGGCACGCGGACGTGGGCCTCAGCCTGGGCTACCTCACGCAGCGCACCGTTTCGCTGCGCCAGGACCTGGATCGGCTGAACACGTTCAAGGACACCAATACGGTTTCTTCGTCGCGCCTCGAGCTGACGCAGACGACGCTCGAAGGCCTCGGAGAGGCGGCGCAGGGGTTCTTGCAGACGCTGATGGCGGCGCGCGCGGCGCGAACGAGCGATGGCGTGGCCGTCGCCGACGCCAAGGCCAAGATCACGTCGTTCACCGCGGCCATGAACACGGCCGTCAACGGCGCGCATATTTTTTCAGGCGTCAACACGGACGTAAAGCCGGTCGCGGATTATTTCGAGCAGCCGACATCGGCGGCGCGTACGGCGATGGGCGATGCATTTCTGACGGAATTCGGCGTTGCGCAGTCGCAAGCCGGCGTCGAGACGATCACCGGCGCGGACATGTCGTCGTTCCTGGACAACGCCTTCGCCGATCTGTTCAACGATGCAAACTGGACGACGACGTGGTCGTCGGCCTCGGACCAGAACATCTCCAACCGAATCTCGAACAACGAACGCATCGAGACCTCGACCAACGCCAACGCGGATCCGTTCCGGCGGATCGCGTCCGTCTACACGATGATCGGCGACATCGGGCTCGAGGAGCTTTCCGACGAAGCCTACTATGCGGTCGTGGACAAGGCGATCGGCGAGCTCGGGCAGGCCATCGGAGATCTGACGCAGCTGCGGGCGGGCCTCGGCACCTCCCAAGAGCGCATCAAAGCCGCGAATGACCGCACCGATATTCAGGTCACGCTCATGACACAGCACATCACGGCGCTGGAAGGGGTCGATCCCTACGAGGCCACCGCGAACGTCAATGCGCTGCTGACGCAGATCGAAACCGCTTATGCGTTGACTGCCCGCCTGCAGAACCTGAGCCTGGTCAACTTCATCTAGGGCACTTACGCCGGGATTTGGAAACTTGAATGTATAAGTTCTACTATGACGAGGTCCTGGACGAGTCTCCCAAGGTGGCTCGGGAGCACGAACGGACCGCGCTCGAAAAGTCGATCGAACTTCTGCAAGCGGCCGAGCAGCGCGGCGCGCAATCGCGCGAGGCTGTCGATGCGATCTATTTCGTGCGCAAGCTTTGGGGAATTTTTATCGAAGATCTTGCGAAGCCGGAGAACGGCCTGCCGGACAAGTTGCGGGCCGATCTGGTTTCGGTTGGATTGTGGATGATGCGTGAAACAGAGGAAATCCGGCACGGGCGGTCTTCCAACTTCGCCGCGCTGATCGACGTTTCCAGGACGATATCGGAGGGACTGAGATGACCACGCCGACACGTGTCACGCTGCGGGCGGGAGAGCGCATTTTCATCAACGGGGCCGTGCTGCGCTCCGAGGGTCGCGCGACGTTCGAAATTCTCAACGACGTGCCGTTCCTGGCCGAGAGCGAGATCATGCATGCGCAGCAGACGGTGACTCCGCTGCGGCAGCTTTATTATGTCCTGCAGACCATGGTGATGGAGCCAGGGGGGATCGAGGCCGCGCGCGGCGTCTACGATGACACCATGTACTGGCTCAAGCAGGCGTTTTCCAATCCGATCGTCGCAGCCGGGCTGGAGACGATCTCTCAGAAAGTGGCGGCCGGGGCACCCTTCGAGGCGCTCAAGACGCTGCGGACACTTATCCCAATCGAGGACGCTATTCTGGGCGGAAACCGGATGGCCGAACTCCGTGTCGTAAAGGCAGGCTGACATGACCGTACCCGCAACAACCTCGTCCACCACGACGCAGCAACAGCAACAGCAAACCAGCACAACGGGAACGGCTGCGGGGAACCTCAACTACGACTCGTTCCTGAAACTGCTGACCGCGCAGATGAAGTTCCAGGATCCAACGAAGCCGATGGATTCGACGCAGTTCGTCGCTCAGCTCGCCTCGTTTTCGAACGTCGAGCAGGGCATCAAGATGAACTCGAAGCTCGACGCCCTGATCACATCGATGGCGCTGAACCAGGCCGATGGCTTGATCGGCAAGACCGTGACGTCCGCGGATGGAAAGGTGACGGGCAAGGTGGCCGCCATCCAGGTCTTCTCCGACGGCGCCGTGGCCGTTCTGGAAGACGGCAAAAAGATGCTGATGGAAGCCGGCGTGAAGGTGTCCAACTCATGAACCCAGCTGACGCGCTCGATCTCGGCCAGGCCGCGATCTGGACGGTGGTGATCGCCTCGTCGCCTGCGGTGGTCGCGGCCATGTTCGTGGGTATCGTGATCGCGCTTCTGCAGGCCCTGACGCAGGTGCAGGAAATCACCCTGACCTTCGTGCCGAAGATCATTGCCATTCTGCTTGTCACGTCGTTCACCGCGCCTTTTGTCGGTGCCGTGATCTTTTCGTTCGCCGAGCAGACGTATGCCCGCATTCCGAGCGGGTTCTAGCCGGATTTTCCAAGCTGGCGCCAGCGGTTGCGGTGACCGCGGCGGCGCCCGGGAGACCTTCGCACAAGGTTGCTAAGTCAAACTCGCGCCTCACGTAGCAGGCTCGAGGGTAGCATGGCCACGACTGTCGCTGTTCCTGGTACGACAAAGGGGATCGGCAACTCGCGCGATATCGGTTTTGCGGTTGGCATCGTCACAATTCTGACGGTGCTGTTCCTGCCGCTGCCGGCGATCATGATCGACATCGGCCTGGCGTTTTCCATCGCCTTCGCCGTGCTGATCCTCATGGTCTCGCTGTGGATCCACCGTCCACTCGAGTTCTCCGCCTTTCCCACGGTGCTGCTGATCGCCACCATGCTGCGGCTGTCGCTCAACGTGGCGACGACGCGCCTCATCCTGTCCGAGGGCAACGAAGGTCATACGGCGGCCGGTCACGTGATCGCGGGCTTTGCCAACTTCGTCATGGGTGGCGACTTCGTCATCGGCGTCGTGGTGTTCGTCATCCTCATCACCGTCAACTTCCTCGTCATCACGAAGGGCGCGACGCGTATCGCTGAAGTCGGCGCCCGCTTCACCCTCGATGCGATCCCCGGCAAGCAGATGGCGATCGATGCCGACCTGTCGGCGGGCAACATCAACGAAAACGAGGCGATGACGCGCCGGCGGGAACTGGAAGAGGAAAGCGCCTTCTTCGGCTCGATGGACGGTGCCTCGAAGTTCGTGCGCGGCGATGCGATCGCCGGCCTCATCATCACCGCCGTCAACATCTTCGGTGGCATCATCATCGGCGTGACCCGCCACGAGATGGATCTTTCGCACGCGGCGGACGTGTTTGTGCGGCTGTCCGTCGGCGACGGTCTCGTCACTCAGATCCCTGCGCTCATCATTTCGCTCGCCGCGGGCCTGCTCGTGTCGAAGGGCGGCACGCGGGGATCGGCCGAAATGGCCGTGTTCTCGCAGCTCGGTCATTATCCGCGCGCGCTCGGCGTGGCCGGTGTCGTGATGCTCGCGCTTGCGCTGGCGCCGGGTCTGCCGTTTCTACCGTTCGCCGTCCTGTCCGCTGGGTTGCTGTTCATCGCAACCTCCATCCCGAAGAAGCTGGCCGCTGCGAAAGCCGCCGAGGATGCGGTCAAGCATGAGGCGGACCGGCTCAGCAAGGAAGAAGCCCGCCAGTCCGTCAAAGAGCAGCTCAAGACGGCCGAAGTCGAAATCGCGCTCGGCAAGCAGCTCTCCAGTTCGCTTTTGTCGGCGCAGGGAGAGCTTGCGCATCGGGTCGGCCGCATGCGGCGCGCGTTCGCGAAGCAGTACGGCTTCGTCGTGCCGGACATTCGCATCACCGACGATCTCGCGATCCCGAGCAAGTGCTACCAGATCAAGATCCACGGCACGGTGGTGGCTCAGGAAGAGCTCAGGATCGGCGATCTCCTTGTCATCACCGGCGACGGCCCGATGCCGGATGTGCCCGGCGACGAGGCGCGGGAACCCGCGTTCGGCATGAAGGCGATCTGGGTCTCCGAGACGTTCGCCAGCACGGTCAAGCGGGAAGGCTTCAATCCCGTCGATCCGATGTCGGTGATGCTCACCCATCTGCGCGAAGTCATTCGTGGAAACCTGTCGCAGCTTCTCTCGTACAAGGACATGCGCGCGCTCATCGAGCGGATGGAACCCGAATACCGGCGTCTGGTCGACGAGATCATCCCGTCGCAGCTTTCCTTCTCCGGGCTGCAGGCCGTGCTCAAGCTGCTCCTCGCCGAGCGCATTTCGATCCGCAACCTGCATCTCGTGCTGGAGGCCATCGCGGAAATCGCGCCGCACGTCCGGCGTGCAGAGCAACTGGCCGAGCATGTGCGCATGCGCATGGCGCAGCAGATCTGCGGCGACCTGTCGGATGCGGGACAGCTCAAGGTTCTGCGGCTCGGCAATCGCTGGGATCTTGCCTTCCACCAGAGCCTCAAGCGCGACAACAAGGGCGAGGTGGTCGAGTTCGATATCGATCCGCGTCTGATCGAACAGTTCGGCGCGGAAGCGACCAAGGTGATCCGCGGGCTTCTCGACCAGGGCCATCAATTCGTTCTCGTCTCGGCGCCCGATGCGCGGCCCTACGTGCGCATGGTCACGGAGCGGCTGTTCCCGACGCTGCCGGTGCTGTCGCATCTCGAGATCGCGCGAGGCATCCAGGTCAAGACACTGGGCTCGATCTCGTGATCCCAATCACGGCAGGCATGGTGCTGCTGACATTCCTGGTGTTCTGCCGGGTCGGCGGGTGTCTGATGATGATGCCGGGGTTTGGCAGTTCCCGCGTCCCGATGCAGGTTCGCGTTTTCCTCGCCGTTTCGATCACGCTGGTGCTCGCGCCGCTGCTCATCCCGGTCGTCGAGGGCGACCTCGCGAAGGCAACCCCGCCGACGGTCGCCCAGCTGATCATTTCGGAAAGCCTGATCGGGATCATGATCGGCGTGATGGCGCGCATTTTCTTCCTCGCCCTTCAATTCATGGGCACGGCCGCGTCGATGCTGATGGGGTTCAGTGGCACGCCCGACACGGCCGTTGACGAAGCCGAGCCGGCACCCGCCATGGCCACGCTGTTCACGCTCACTGCCACCGTCATGCTGTTCGTCACGGGGCTACACTTCGAGGTGCTGCGGGCGCTGGTGGCCTCGTATTCGGTGCTGACGGTGACGGACATGTTCAATCCGCAATTCGCGCTGGCGAAGATTACGGATGCGGCGTCGGATTCGTTCATCCTGATTGCGCAGCTCACGAGCCCGTTTCTGGTCTATGCCCTGATTTTCAACTTCCTGGTGGGCATCATGAACAAGATGACGCCGCTCATTCCGGTCTACTTCATCTCGACGCCGTTCGTGCTCGCCGGCGGCCTGCTGCTGCTCTATTTCACCTTCAGCGAGGCGATGACGCTGTTTTTTGTCGGCTTTCAGCAGTTCCTCAGCAAGGGGTGAGCGCGGATGCGGGATCGGGTCCGAAGCCTCAAGCGCATCGCGGACGTGCAGAAGCAGCTGCACAACCTCGAAGAGGTCAAGTATGCGCGATTGCAGCAGCGCCTGGCCGAGTGCCGGTCCGCACAGGATGCGCTCTCCAACGTGCTTTCGAACGACGACGCGCTGCACGGGCTGTTCGTCGACGTGACGGTGCGGCGGTTGAAATCGCTGCGCCAGGAGGAGGCCAAGCTTGCGCCCGAAATCGAGGCGCAAGCCCGCGTCGTGCTCGAGCACGGAGGGAGGCTGCGCAACTCGGAACGGCTCAAGGACGAAGTGACGGTCGAGCTCAGGCGCATCGAGGAACGAGAGGAATTGGAGCGTCTTTTGGAGGCCGGGTTCGCGCAGGCCCTCGCAAGCTCCAAGCAAGACCGGTGAGTCATGGTGGCGGGGTGGAGTTCCGCCTGCCTGAAAGGGCCCCGTGTCTATGGCCGAAATGACCGTCCGTCCGCTTTCAGACGTCAAGGCCGTGAGCGAGCATCCGCTGGCCGCGCGGGCGCCGCATGTGCGCAAGACGGCGGACGCTGCCGAGAAGTTCGAATCTTTCGTTTTGCAGAGTTTCATCCAGGAGATGATGCCCCAGCAGGCCGAGGGCGTGTTCGGGGCCGGCATTTCGGGCGACTTCTGGAAATCGATGATGTCGGAGAAAATTGCCGAGCAGGTCGCCGCGCGCGGCGGGCTCGGAATTGCGGACACGGTGCGGGCCGGCCATCAGGCGCCGATGCGGCCCTCGGGCGGGCTCTCCCTCGGTGTCATGAGCCACCTTTCCACTCTCAATAGTTTGAGCGCGCCGCTGCCCGGCGCCGAGCCGGATACCGGAGCGTAAGCATGTCGCAGATCCCGTCTCTCGTGACCTCAACCGTCGAGCTTTCGATCCAGCGGCTCGAGGACATCGTCGAGCAGGAGACGGCCGCGCTGCGCGAGCGCAAGGTGGTCAATCTCAAGGACTTCAACGATCGCAAGAGCCAGGCGCTGCTCGAGCTGATGCGATTGATGCGCACGCTGCAGGGCGGACCGCCGAGCCCATCGCTTGCGGCGCGCGTCGCGGTGTTGAAGTCCAAACTTGCCGTCAACCAGGCCGTGCTCCAGCTTCATCTCGAGGCCGTGCGCGAGGTGTCGAATTCGCTTGCGGACGCGATCCGCAATTCGGACTCGGACGGGACCTACACGCCGGCCATTTCCGCTAGCGCCAGGCGCGCATGATCAAGGTCGTCCTCACCGGCATCTGGGCGTCGCTCATTGCGGTGGGCGCGGTATTCGGCGTGTTGGAATGGCAGAAGCATTCGGCGGCGGGCGCGGCGCTCTCCGCCGGCGTGAAGCTCGAGGAATTCCGCACCAAGGCCATCAACGTTCCGATCATCGGCGGCGGCACGATCCAGGGCTACATGGTGGCGCAGTTCGTGTTCACTGTGGACGCGATCGCGCTCACGAAAATTCCGTTTAACCCGGAAGTCTATGTGCTGGATGAAGCCTTCAAGACCATCTATGCCGGCGAGCAGGTCAACTTCCAGAACATGAAGAAGCAGGATCTGCCGGAGCTGGCCAAGAAGCTCGGCGAAAACGTCAACAAGCGCCTCGGCATGGCGATCGTGCAGGACGTGCTGATCGACCAGTTGTCGTACATCCCGAAGAAGGACGTTCGCGGCCCGCCGAAGCTCTAAGCTACGGCCGGGACGTGTGCGGCGACGCGGTGTGCGGATTCGGGCGGGCCGTATCGGCCGCCTATTTCTTTGCAGGATCTTCCTTCGGCGCGAGCGCGCGGGCGATTTCCTGGAATGGATCGATGCTCGACGGATCCGTGAGCGACTGCTTCATCGCCTCGTAGAGCTTCGGGACGACATCGATGGCCTTGTCGAGCTCGGCATCGGCGCCGCGCTGGTAGCCACCCATCAGGCGAAGATCGCGCGTGTCCTCGAAATGAGCGATCATGGCGCGCAGCATCATGACCAGTTTGCGCTCTTCGACGGACCAGACGGAATTGGCGAGGCGCGAAACGGAGGTCAGCACGTTGACGGCCGGGTAGCGGCCTTGGTCCGCAATCTTGCGTTCGAGCACGATGTGGCCGTCGAGGGTGCCGCGAATACTGTCGGCGATCGGGTCGTTGTGGTCGTCGCCGTCGACGAGCACGGAAAAGACTCCCGTGATCGAGCCGGTGCCTTCTTCTCCGGGGCCCGCGCGTTCAAGGAGCTTCGGCAATTCGCTGAAGACGGACGGCGTATACCCTCGCGCGACGGGCGCCTCGCCGGCGGCGAGCGCCACTTCGCGGGTGGCGTGTGCGAAGCGCGTCACCGAGTCGACGATGAGGAGCACGCTGTCGCCGGCATCGCGGTAGAATTCGGCGATTGCGAGCGCCGTCTTTGGGGCGAGACGGCGCATCATCGGGCTTTCGTCGCCGGTCGAAACGACCGTGACGGCGCGGCTGCGGTTCTGCGCTAGCGCATCTTCGAGGAACTCGCGCACTTCGCGGCCGCGCTCGCCCACAAGCGCGAGCACAACGGTGTCGAAGCCTTGCGAACGGGCGAGCATAGACAGCAGGGTCGATTTGCCGACGCCGGAGCCCGCGAAGATGCCGATGCGCTGTCCGGCGCAAAGCGGCGTGAAGAGATCCATGACGCGGACGCCCGACTTGAGCGGTTTGCGAACGCGCTGGCGGCTCATGGCGGACGGTGGTTCGGCATCGAACGCGTAGGCCTTGTCGCCCTCCTGCAGGGGCCCGAGGCCGTCGATCGGCGCGCCGAGCGCGTTGAGCACGCGGCCCTTCCAGGAGGCGTGAGGGCGCAGGCTCTGGTTGCCGTGCAGCCAGCCGATCTCGCCGGGGCCGATCTTGAGGTTTGCGTCGAACGGTTTGATGGTCGCTTCGCCCTTGTCGATGCGGACCACTTCGCCGAGCTGAGGGACGGTGCCGGACGCGAAGCTGATGCAATCGCCGAGCTTCAAGTGGCGCGAGAGACCGGAAACCTGGACATAGGCCGGCGTGACGTGGGTGACGACGCCGCCGATGCGGGTTAGCGGCAGGGCGGCGGCGGCGTGGACGACGCGCTGCTCCAGCAGATCGAGCGCGGTCGGGCGCGGCTCCTTTGCGCGGCGACTTGGCGTCTGGCGATCCGGGCGTGCGGCGGCTTCAGTCATGCGGTCTCGTGTGCCCGTTCGTCGATGCGTCTAGGTGGATATCCGTCAGCCGGTCTCGCCGAGGGTCTTGATCGCGGAGCTCAGTGTCTTCTCGGCCTCGGAGATGGAATTGCTGATCGAGTCGAAGGAGCGCTGGATCTGGATCAGGCGGGAGATTTCCGCGACGGGATTGACGTTCGCCTGTTCGATGAAGCCCTGCTGGACGCCGACGACGCTGAAATCGAGCGCGGGTTGGGCGGCCATGTCCGGGATCACGCCGGAATTCTCGAAGCGGGCGAGGTGGGCCTCCTGGGGAATGGTGAAGAGGCCCAGGGCGCCGAGCTGCTGGCCGCCTTGCGTCAGGGTGCCGTCGCGCGCGATGTTGGGCGTGCCGCCGTTCGGATTGAGCTGAATCGGTGCGCCGCCGACGTCGAGCACGGGAAAGCCGTTGAGGGTGCGAAGCTCGCCTTCCGGCGTCATCGTCATGCGGCCATCGCGCGTGTAGGCCGTTCGCCCGCCCGGAGCGCTGATGGCGAGCCAGGCGTCGCCCGTGACAGCCACGTCAAACTTGTTGTCGGTTTGCACGAGCTCGCCTTGCTCGCGCGAGATGTAGGTCTTGGCGGCGGAGACGAAGGCCGTCGGCTGATCCGTTTTCTGCGAGAGCAACTGGTCGAACTTGATCTCCTCGGCGCGAAAGCCAGCCGTCGTGACGTTGGCGACGTTGTGAGCCAATGTCTCGAGACGGCGCATGGTGGCCATCTGACCGGACAGCGAGACATATAGGCTGGGCTGCATCAGCGGCCTCCGAGCTTGAGAAGTTGCAGGCTGGCGAGAACGTCGGTCGAGATGCCGACGGGAAGCGTCGCGGACATGAGGGGTACGGTCTGGGAGGTGGCCTGCGATGCGGCGCCGTTGTTGAGTTCCCAGAGCGACGTGAAGCGGGTGATGAAGGACTCGAGCTTCTTCGGGTCCTTGAAGTCGGCGACGTTGACGCGTTTCGAATACATCTCGATCTGCTTGTCGAGAGACATCAGGGCGGTCTCGGCCGGCATGTTCAGCGCCGTCTGCATGACCTTCAAGAGCGCCTTATCGGCCATGATGCCGAGTGTCGAGGAGACAGTCGGGGCCTTGCGCGCGAAGTAGAGCGCGAGGCGGACACCCTCGTTCTGCTCGCCGGAGCGCTGTTCCAGCGCTAAGCGGAGGTAGCGGTCGACGGTGCCCTGCCGGGCGTCCGTGCTTTCGGTCGCCGTCTCACCCTTCGCCTTGAAATCGAATGTGGCGGCCAGCTCTTTGAAGCGCGGATCGGTGAGGGAGTTGGCGAAAGACTTCGGGTCGGAGAGGCCCTCGGTGAGCACCTTTTTGACGAAGGCCTTGGCGTAGGCCATGTCATCGAGCCCGAACGCCTTCATGGCGAAGCGGTAGACGCGGTCGTTCTTCATGAAGTCATCGACAGATTTAATCTTGCCGATGTTGTCCATGTAGAACTGAGCTTCGCGCGCGATTTGCGGATCCTTCGAGATCGTGGTGAGCGATTTCGTCAGATCTTTCGCGATTAGCCGGTAGTTGTCCGATGTTGTGAGCACGGTCTTCGGGCCTCGTGTCGGGTTGCCAGTTTGGTCAAAGCGGCTTGTCTCAGGCTGACGTCACTTCGTGCTGCAACCGGATCCGCAAGACTTGCGGACAGCGGACGTGCCGGCGGCAGTGGACGCAGGCGGCTTGAGGCGGCGCTGATCAGGCTCGCGCAAGGAGGTGCCAGCTAGTGTGATGATCGAGAAATTCGCCGCACTAGGCGGCAAGCTCTGAGCGGATTTCTCGATCTGAATCACACTAGCAAGTCAATGCTTCTAGTGTCCCTTGTGATTCCGAAGTTCGCTCCGGGCCTTGCCGCGAACTCTGGCGAACTTCGGAATCGGGACACTAGTAATGCGTTAACAACGCTTAATGCGAGGTTAGCTCGTGACGATCATCCTCGGCCTTGTCGTAATACTCGTCTGCATGCTCGGCGGCTTCATGGCCATGGGCGGGCATGTCGACGTGCTATGGCAACCGTGGGAATTCGTCATCATCCTCGGCACGTCGCTCGGCACGTTCATTGTCGCCAATCCCATGAAGGTCATAAAAGATTCCGCAAAGGCCATGGGCGAGGCGTTCGGCAACGTCGCACCTACGTCGCGGCACTATCTCGACGTGATGGGTTTGCTCTATTCGCTGATGCGAGAGCTGCGCAGCAAGCCGCGCAACGAGGTCGAAAAGCACATCGATGCCCCCGACGAATCACCCCTTTTCCAGAAGTTCACCACGGTCCTGAAGAACAAGGATCTGACGGTGTTCATCTGCGACTATTGCCGCCTCATCATCATCGGCAACGCGCGCACCCACGAGGTCGAGGCGCTGATGGACGAAGAGATTCAAACGCTTCGCTATGACAAGCTCAAAGCCTATCAGGCGATTAGCAACGTGGCAGACGGGCTTCCCGCCATCGGCATCATCGCGGCGGTTCTGGGTGTCATCAAAGCCATGGGCGCGATCTCGGAGCCGCCGGAGGTGCTCGGGCATCTGATCGGCGCGGCGCTGGTTGGCACGTTTGCGGGCATTTTCTTCTCCTACGGCGTGTTCGCTCCGATGGCCACGAAAATCAAGGGCGGGCGTGAGAAGCAGATCCGCCTCTATATCGTCGCCAAGCAGACCCTGCTCGCGTTCATGAACGGGGCCATGCCGCAGGTGGCTGTCGAGTACGGCCGCAAGACGATTTCCGCCTACGAGCGCCCGACGATCGACGAAGTCGAAGCGGAAACTGTGGGCGGCGGTGGTGGCGAATCGAAGAAAGCTGCTTAGACTTTCTGACGGTGCCGCGGGCGGCACCGCTTTTATCTTCGATGTTAGACACGCTGAATTCAGGAAGATCCGATGGCCCAAGAAGATATGCGTCCTGCCGGTGCGGAACTCCAGTCGATCGGGGAACCCTCGCAAGCCGAATCGTTCGCGGATATCGCCGCAGCGGCGGCAGGCGCTGCCGGTCAGCGCCCGCGCCATCTCGATACCGTGCTGCAAATCCCGGTATCGGTGAAAATCGTGCTCGGTTCCGCCACCATGCCGGTTGCGAACGTTTTGAAGCTGGGCCGCGGCGCCGTCGTGCCGCTCGACCGTAAGGTCGGTGAGCCGGTCGACGTGGTCGTGAACGGGCGCATCATCGCGCGCGGCGAAGTCGTGGTGCTCGACGAGGACAATTCCCGCTTCGGAGTCTCGCTGACCGAAGTGATCGGCGCCGCCGGCCCTCGCACCTCGTGATCCGGGCGTCTATTCAGAACGCCCGCGCTTAGCCCTTCTGTTCCCGTCTTTTCTGAGCAGGTCTCGCCGCGATGTCAGACGCGCCGGATAAAGAGAGTAAAACAGAAGAGGCAACAGAGAAGAAGATCCGCGATTCGCTCGACAAGGGTCGCATCCCTTATTCGAGAGAAGCGGCCACTCTCTCGACGATGCTCGCGATTCTGATCGCCACCGTCTTCCTACTCGCCGACAATGCGATCAAGCTCAGGTTCTCGCTCGAGAACTTTATCGACCAGCCCGGCTCCTTCCTCATTTCCAACGGCGCGGACGCATCTGCGATCCTGATGGTCGTGTCGATGGAAGCGGCGAAATTCGTGCTTCCGATCGTTCTCGTGCTTGCGATCGCCGGCGTGTTGGCCTCACTGCTTCAGAACCAGCCGAGTTTCGTCGGCGACCGGATACAGCCGAAGCTCGAACGCATCTCGATTTTCAAAGGCTGGACGCGCATCTTCGGCGTGCAGGGCCAGGTTGAATTTCTCAAGAGCTTGTTCAAGCTCTCGATCGTGGCTTTCAGCGGGTATATCGCGCTTGGCGCGTCCTACCGGGATTTCTTCAATGTGATGTTCATGGAGCCGACGGCGGTTCCGAGCCTCATGCAGGATCTTAGCGTGCGTTTCCTGTCGGCGATCGTGACGGCCACGGTTGTGCTCGTCGCGGCCGACCTCGCCTGGTCGCGCTTCTCCTGGCACAAAGAGCTTCGGATGACGAAGCAGGAAGTCAAGGACGAGCATAAGCAGGTCGAAGGCGATCCGATGATCCGGATGCGCTTGAGGTCGCTGCAGCGCGACCGGTCGCGGCGCCGGATGATGCAGGCTGTGCCGAAGGCGACGCTAATCGTCGCCAACCCGACGCATTATTCGGTGGCGCTGCGCTACGTCCGCGAAGAAGGCGGCGCGCCGGTCGTGGTTGCAAAGGGCAAGGACCTTATCGCGCTCAAGATCCGCTTCATTGCAGAACAGAATGGAATACCGATTTACGAGGATCGTTCTCTAGCACGCTCGCTCTACGCAAGCGTCGAGGTGGATAAGATGATTCCACCGGAGTTCTACAAGGCTGTCGCCGGCATCATCCTGTTCCTTGCACAAAAGGGACAGCAGGCGCGGCGGCCGGTGTGAGGATTTGATATGCTGAAGCAAGGCAAAGATTATTCGCGGGAACGGGAAAAGGCGCTTGCCGACGGCCTGCGCGATGTGGCTTCCGAACTCCGGCTGGTCGATCCGGCGGATTTCATCGCCTATCTTCGCACCGAGCAATTCGGCAACATCCGCAATCTCGTCAATTCCTCGACGGAAATGTTTTTCAAGCCGGGCACGATCTGCTTCGGCCTTTCCGGCGAGGTCGAGCTGCCGTGGGGCTGTGCCCCGTGCATTTCGCTCGACATGGAATTCCACCACTTGAACGTATCGGCGTACTTCCGGCTGGTGCTGCAATCGCTGCAGGCGGGAATCGAGATCAGCTATGTCTCGTTCGAAGGCGGGGCGGACGATCCCGATGAGAATACGCATCGCCTGATCGAGGCGATCGAAGATGCGCGCATCGCGCCTCCCAGCCGCAGACGCAAGCGGCCGGGTGCCGTGGCGCAGGACGGCCCGTCTCTCTCCGCCTAGTCTGCGAAGAGTGCCGAACGCCGGTTTGCTCAGTTGAGCCGGATTTCGGCTCCGACGAGCCGCAACTCGCAGGGCTTGATCAACCCGGAATGGGCAACGAGGACCTGGTGGAGTCTGCCCTCCAGGTTGCGCGTCCAGAAGTCGAGAAAGCTTTTGAGCTTCGGGTATCGCGGATGGAGATCGTAGTCCTGCCAGATGTAGCTCTGCATGAGAGCCGGGTGATCGGGTAGGCGGTAGATGATCTCGGCGGTTGTCAGGCTATAGCCCGCAAGCATGCGGACAAAATCGTTGTCGGCGGTGCTCAATGTCGGCCCCCAAAATAGACCCATGTGCACCGCCAAGCTTACGCCGATTTGTTATAATCTCAATATTCATGTTTTAATTCAGCGTGTTAGCAGCAGGCGTCGTTCGGTGCTAACAGGCTGCCTCGCGATTCCGCACGGCGTGGATAGACTGCCTGTTCGTTGATCGAACTCTTCGCTGACCGGACGGGACGCCATGCTGGCCGCCGCGCTGACGAGCTTCACGACTTTCTTCGCGACCGTCGGTCCCATCGAGGCGGCGGTGCTGTTCGCGACGTTGACGCCAGCGATGCCGGTCGTCGAGCGGCGCAGGATCGCCGTGCGAGCTGTCGCGATCGCGAGCCTGATCCTCGCCGCCGCGACGTTGGCGGGCGGACCGATGCTCCGGCAACTCGGCGTCACGATCTCCGCGTTGCAGACGGCGGGTGGAATCATTCTGCTCGTGATCGCGCTCGACATGGTGTTCGCGCGGCCGTCGAGCGCGTTCAAGCTGACGCCTTCGGAAGGGGCGGAAGCGCAGCGCAAGGAGGACCTCGCCGTCTTTCCGCTCGCGACCCCGCTGCTGGCCGGGCCGGGGGCAATGAGCGCGGGCATCCTGCTGGCGGCGGCCACGGGCGGGAACGCGCTATCGCTCGGCATCACGATGGGGGCTCTCGCGGCCGTTATGGCACTTTCGCTCGTGCTTCTGCTGACGGCGCACGAGCTGGCGCGCTTTCTCGGCATCACGGCGCAGCGCGTGCTGATGCGCGTGTTCGGCATCCTGCTGGCGGCGATCGCGGTGCAAGCCCTCTTCAACGGCATTGCCGGAAGCGGACTGGTGCGGGCCGCGATCTAGCGCCTATGCATCCGCGTTAACACTTTCAGTATGCGAGGGTTTTCGCATCTGGCGCGACGTGTTGCAGGCCGTAATCACAAGCTTCGGACAAGATTGAAGACCTACAACTGAGGCAGGCTCAGGTGAGGCGCGCGCTTCCATGGACGCAATCAATTTCTTTTCGATCGCCTCGCAGCAGAACCGCTGGCTTTCCGTTCGGCAGTCGGTGCTCGCCCAGAACATCGCCAACGTCAATACGCCCGGCTTCAAAGCGCTCGATGTGCAGCCCTTCGAAGCGGTGCTGAATTCGACCGGCATCGAAATGCGCAAGACGCAGGAAACGCACCTCTCGCCGACGAGCGGGACGGGCAGCGACGCGGAGACGGAAGAAGCCGCCAAGTGGCAGGTCGTGCACTCCGGCAACAGCGTCAGCCTGGAAGAGCAGATGCTGAAGGCCGGCGAAGTGGCCGGAAACTATGCGCGCAACACCAGCGTGATGAAGACCTTCCATCGTATGTTGCTTGCAGCGTCGCGGGGGTAAGACATGTCCGATCCCATGCAAGTCGCGCTCAAGGTTGCCGCCTCCGGTCTCGAGGCGCAATCGCGGCGCATGCTCATCGTTTCGGAAAACCTCGCCAACGCGTCCTCGACGGGCCAGACGCCGGGATCGTCTCCCTATACGCGCAAGACCGTCAGCTTCGAATCCGCGCTCGATGACGCGACCGGCGCCAAGCTCGTCAAAGTGGACAGCGTCGATCTCGACAAGAAGCCTTACCGCATCGAATACGACCCCGGCCATCCGGCCGCAGACGCGAACGGCAACGTCAAACTGCCCAACGTTGACATGCTCGTCGAGCTCGCGGACATGCGCGAAACGAACCGCTCGTACGAAGCAAATCTGCAGGTCGTCAAACAGGCCCGGTCGCTCATCTCGATGACGATCGATCTTCTCAGGAGCTCATGATGCTGGACGGCGTCGGCAAGGTATCTCCCTTCGGCGGCGTCGGCGGCGCGGGTGCAATCGCGCAGCCGACCCCCGTCACCGGGGCCGTCAATCCGGTCAAGACCGAAGCGCTGCCGACCGACTTCGGCGTCGTGCTCGGGCAAATGACACTCGATGCGATCAGCACGCTCAAGGCGGGCGAGCAGACGGCGGTCGCAGGTGTACGCGGCCAAGCCACGACACAGCAGGTTGTCGAGGCGGTGATGGCCTCGGAGCAGACGTTGCAAGCCAGTATTGCGATCCGCGACAAGGTGGTCGCCTCGTATCTCGAAATCAGCCGCATGACCATCTAGCGGAACAAGCCAGGGCCCGTGCATGAGAGCGCTATCCATTGCTGCGACCGGTATGAACGCGCAGCAGACCAACCTCGAGGTGATCGCGAACAACATCGCGAACATCAACACGACCGGCTACAAGCGGGCGCGGGCGGAGTTTACCGATCTCCTGTATCAATCCGAGCGCGCGCTCGGCGCGCCGGCGCGTGGCGGACAGAACAACGTGCCTGAGGGCGCGTACGTCGGTCTCGGCGTGCGTACGGCCGCGGTTCGCCATCTGCATCAGCAGGGCTCGCTCGCGCAGACGACCAACAAGCTCGACGTCGCGATCAACGGGCGCGGCTGGTTCCAGATCACCGGCCCGGACGGGCAGACGCTCTATACGCGTGACGGCGCCTTCAACAAGAACGACCAGGGCCAGATCGTGACCCTCGACGGCTACGAGGTTCAGCCCGCGATGACCGTGCCGCAAGATGCGACGGACATCACGATCAACGAGTCGGGCGAGGTCTACGCGACGGTGGCCGGACAGGTGGCGCCGCAGCTCATCGGCCAGTTGTCGATGGCGTCGTTCGTCAACGATGCCGGTCTCGAGCCGCAGGGTGGCAACCTCTACAAGCAGACCGAATCGTCGGGCGATCCCGTGACGGGCGTGCCGGGCGATGCCGGTTTCGGCAAGATCCATCAGGGCTATCTCGAGAATTCGAACGTCGACGCCGTGAAGGAAATCACGCAGCTGATCGCTGCGCAGCGCGCCTACGAGATGAACTCGAAAGTGATCCAGACCGTCGACGCGATGTACGGCACGGTCGCCAATAACATGCGCTAGCGCTGAGGAAGGGTGGTGACGGGCATGGTGCAGGGACCCGCAAGGTTCAGGATGCGGGGATGGCTCGCGCCGTTGGCGTGCGCGCTCGTCGGCGTAGCAATGCTTATGCCTGTGCTTGCCGCCTCTCCGTGCCAGGCGGGCGAATTCGTGCTGCCCGTGCCGCGCGTCACGATTTATCCGGGCGACGTGATTGCAGACACCATGCTTGTCGATAGGTCGTTCCGGAACCAGGATTTCGACGGACCTGGCTTCGTCTCCGCGCGTGAGCAACTCGTCGGCAAGGTTGCGCGCCAGACGCTTCTTCCCAATCAACCCGTGTCGACCAACGGCGTGCGCGAGGCGCATGTGGTGAAGCAGGGCCAGCCGGCCGTCGTCATCTTCCAGTCGGGCAGCCTTATCATTTCGGCGACAGCGATGCCGCTCCAGGCCGGCGCCATCGGCGAGGTGATCAGTCTTCGCAACACCGAGAGCGGGACGACGATCCGCGGCGTGGTGCATGCGGATGGCACCGTGCGGGTGGGCAGCCCATGAGCCGCACTTTCAAACGCGCTGCCTCCGTCGTTGTCATGATGCTCGCCGGTCTCGGCGTGGCGCAGGCCAAAGGGGGCATGACGCGTATCAAGGACATCACGGCCGTGCAGGGCGTGCGCGCCAATCAGCTGATCGGCTACGGTTTGGTCGTCGGCCTCAACGGCACTGGTGACAGTCTCAGGAACTCGCCCTTCACCGAGCAGTCCCTGCAGTCGATGCTCGATCAGATGGGCGTCAACATTCGCAGCGCGAATTCGCGCACCCGCAACATCGCGGCAGTACTGATCACGGCGGATCTGCCGCCGTACGCGGGGGCCGGCGCGCGTATCGACGTGACGGTGTCGTCGCTCGGCGATGCGACGTCGCTCCAGGGCGGATCGCTGGTCATGACGCCGCTGTCCGGAGCCGATGCCGCGATCTATGCCGTCGCGCAAGGGCCCGTGGCCGTCAGCGGCTTCTCGGTGCAGGGAAACGCGGAATCGGTCAGTCAGAACGTGCCGACGACGGGGCGCATTCCGAACGGCGCGCTGGTCGAGCGGGAAGTCGCCGGGACGCTGGACGACGAGGCCGTGCTGGTGCTCGAGCTTCGAAATCCCGACTTCTCGACGGCCGTGCGGGTCGCCGACACCATCAATGCCTTCACCGATCAGAAATACGGACGGAAGACCGCGCGCGAGCACGACCTCCGGACCATTTCCCTTGAGCGGCCGCACAACGTCACCGCAGCGCGCTTCCTGGCCGAGGTCGGCGAACTCTATACGGAGCCTGATGGGCCGGCCCGCGTCGTTATCGACGAGCGGACCGGAACGGTCGTCATCGGGCGCGACGTGCAGATCGCAACGGTGGCGGTATCGCACGGCAGTTTGACGGTCCGGATCACGGAGGGTGCGCAGGTTTCGCAGCCCGAACCGTTCTCGGATGGCGAAACGGTCGTGGTTCCCGAGAGTTTCATCTCGGTCAATCAGGAAGGCGCCAACCTCGCCATCATGGGCGGCACCAATCTCGAAACGCTGGTGCGCGGCCTCAACATGATGGGACTGAAGCCAACCGGTATCATTGCCATCCTGCAGGCCATCAAGACGTCGGGGGCTCTGCAGGCGGAGCTGGTCGTGCAATGACCGAGCGCCGCGACGCCAGAACGCCGAAACCGAATCGCCCGCGTGAGGGACGTTTTCTCGTTTGGGCCTTCGCTGTCGTGATCATCGCCGAGGCGTTCGGTCTTGGTGCGGCTCACGAGGCTCGCGCACAGGACGCGTGGTCGCCGATGGTCGTTACGGCGCCCGGTGGCACGCTCAATCCGCAGAGTGCCGAAACGCAGGCGCGCTTTCCGGCGCTCGAGCTGAAAATGCCCGGTGCGAATGGCGCCGCACGCGCCACGCACGGCCGGTTGCCACAGGGCGCATGGTCGCCAATCGTGACCGGGGGCATTCCGCAAGGGGGTGAAGCAGCGCCGGGCGCGCAAGTTCCGCCGCTTGCGGGCCGGCAGCAAGTCGGTGTGCCGACGCCAACGCCGGTGCAGATGCAGCCGTTGTCGCCGGTTCGCCCGCTTGCGAAACCGCAAGCCGTGGCCGCGAGCGAGGCCAAGGCCGCACCGGCCGCGCCTCAGACGCTAGAGGCACCGGCCGCCGCTGGGACGGATCCCGCGTCTGCGGACGCTAGCGGGACCTTCTTCAAAAAGCCGAGCCCGCTCGATGCGCTCCCGCCGGACGCCAATGCGGCTCAGCAGTACTGCTTCAATACCGTCGATTCCGCTTCAGATGCCCGTTTCGCCTGGCAGGCGCAGAAAATCAAGGACATGGAAGCCGAGCTCGAAAAGCGGGTGCAGAAGCTCCAGGCCAAGACGGAAGAATATAAAGCGTGGCTGGAACGCCGCGACGCGTTCTCACGCAAGGCTCACGAAAAGCTCGTGGGGTTCTATTCGCGCATGCGTCCCGACGCAGCGGCTGTGCAACTCGCAACTCTCGACGAGAATGTCGCCGCGGCGGTCGTGACCAAGCTCGAAACAAAGGTTGCAAGCCAGATCATGGGCGAGATGGATCCGGAACGGGCGGCCAAGATCGCCATGATCATTTCAGGCGCCGCGAAAATTCCGAGTTCGGGCAAGCGTCCGGCCGGGCCCGCGGCTGCCGCAGCTGGACCTGGCGGGCAAGCGGGGACACCTCCTGGCGCCGCACAGGCGCCGCCACAGCAGCCGGAGCAACCGCGATCATGATACCGGCCAGGATGATCTCAGACATTTCCTCCAAGCCAGCGCCTCGCAAAGCGCTGGCAACAGTGTTTATGGCTGCCGCCATCGCCGCGGGCGGTTGCGCGTCCTATCCGGTCGAAATCGGACGGCCTCCGACGCTGAGCGCCGTTGGTTCGGGGCTGCTGGCCGACCGCGTGTCGCTCCCCGCCGAGCCGACCACGCAACCGACGTACCGGCCCGGAAACTCGATCTGGCAGGATACCAGCGCCGACCTGTTCCGCGATCCGCGCGCGCGCAAGATCGGCGACGTGGTGACGGTCAAGATCTCGATCAAGGACAAGGCGACGCTGGATAACAACTCCAAGCGTTCGCGTGACGCGACGACCAAGCTCAAGCCCAAGATCGGATACGATCTCGCGACATCGGGCGGGCTTGCGCATACAGGCGACATGTCGATCGACGTCGAAGCCGAGGCGGAAACCTCCACCGACAGCAAGGGCGGCATCAATCGATCTGAAAAGATCGAACTGCTGGTGGCGGCCGTCGTCACGGGCGTGCTGCCGAACGGTAACCTGATCATCAGCGGCAGCCAGGAAGTGCGGGTCAATTTCGAGGTTCGCGAACTCAGCGTCGCGGGCATCGTGCGGCCGCGCGACATCTCGACCGACAACGCGGTCGGCTACGACAAGATCGCCGAAGCGCGCATTTCGTACGGCGGCCGTGGCCGCATTACCGAAGTACAGCAGCCGGCGGTCGGCCAGCAAATCTTCGACCTCTTGACGCCCTTCTAGAGTCCTTCCGGTTTTGGTTGAATCGCGGAAAGACTCTAGCCCTTTGTTTTATCGTTCTTCTTATCGGAAAACAGGTTCCCGCTTTTCCGGAAGCACTCTAGGAGCGCTCCTGTGGCCAAGAAAACTGCACCAGCCGGTGGCAAGGGAGGGGGAGGTGGGATCGTCGGATTCCTGCTCGCGACCGTCATGGCTCTGGCCGTAGGCGGTGGCTTCGGATTTTTCCTGGATGGTCACCTCAAGGGCGCCGCGCCTGTCGAGGAGGTCAAAGATGCGGCCGCGAAAGACGAGAAGCCGAAGCCGGCCGTCTCCGCGTCCGCCAAGCTGATCTCGATGGCGCCGATGGTCGTCAATCTGGCCGAGCCGAAGGACGCCTGGATCCGTATCGAGGCCTCCATGCTGATCGAGGGCGGGACGGAGGGCGCGGACGTGCTTGCGGCCCAACTCGGCGAGGATTTCGTCGCCTATCTGCGCACGGCAACGCTCGTGCAATTCGAGGGGCCGAGCGGTTTCCAGAACCTGCGTGAGGATCTCATGGATCGCGCCACGATTCGCGATAAGGCCCGCATCAAGGATGTCATCATCCACGGCGTGGTGATCGAATGAAGCGTCTCGCGCTGTTGACGCTGGCGATCCTGCTGCTCCATCCCGCTGTCGCCATGGCGCAGGGGTTCAATCTGGAGGGGCTGCTGCCGGCGGGCGAGCAGACGGTGAGCGGCCGGATGGTGCAGATCATCCTGGTCGTCACCATGCTGTCGGTGGCGCCCGGCCTTCTGATGATGGTCACGTGCTTCACCCGGTTCGTGATCGTGCTGAGCCTGCTGCGCTCCGGCATGGGGCTTCAGACCACGCCGGCGAACATGATCCTCGTCAGTCTTGCCCTGTTCATGACGTTCTACGTCATGGCGCCGACCTTCGACCGGGCCTGGCAGAACGGCCTCAAGCCGTTCGCGGAGAATAAAATTACCGAGCAGGAAGCCTACGTCCAGATCACGCAGCCGTTGCGCGAGTTCATGCGGGCGAACGTGAGGCCGAAGGACCTGGAGCTGTTCGAGGATCTCGCTCAGGAACGGTTTGGACCGCGGCCGGCGGATCAGGAAGTCGAGCTGCGCGTGCTCATTCCCGCCTTCATGATCTCGGAGCTGCGACGCGGCTTCGAAATGGGATTCCTCGTCGTCTTGCCCTTCCTCGTCATCGATCTCATCGTCGCAACGCTCACCATGTCCATGGGCATGATGATGCTCCCGCCAACGGTGATGAGCTTGCCGTTCAAGGTGCTCTTCTTCGTTTTGATCGACGGATGGAATCTGTTGATCGGAGGGCTCGTACGTTCATTTCCCTGAAAGACGATGAGTATTCGAACTATTAAAGAAAGGTCGCATTAACCGAGGCTCAACACTTCAGGATTATACGTGACTGGGTGGCAGGTAGAGTTCGGGGGAGGACCCTAAGCGCGATGCCGCGGTGTGAGAAGGGGCCGTGTCTCGGTTCCGGGTGCGTAGCGTAAAGGTGTGAAATGAGTAGTCTCAATACGAATATCGCGGCCATGACCGCGCTGCAGGCGCTTCGTTCTACGAACGCCGACATGCTTCAGACGCAGAACCGGATTTCGACCGGCCTGCGCGTTGCCAATGCTTCAGACAATGCTGCCTATTGGTCGATCGCCACAACCATGCGCTCGGATCGCCAGGCTCTTTCTACCGTTTCCGACGCGCTCGGCCTCGGTTCTGCGACCGTCGATATCGCGTCGAAGGGCGTCGATAGCGCCATCTCCGTCGCCAGCAAGATCAAAGACAAGCTCGTTGCCGCGCGTCAGCCCGGCGTCGATCGTTCCAAGATCCAGGCGGAAATCTCGGAGCTTCAGTCCTCGCTGCAGGACACTGTCGCTGGTGCCACCTTCTCCGGCCAGAACTGGCTGCAGGGCGACAGCACCGGTACGACCACCCGCACGCTCGTGTCGTCGTTCTCTCGCGACAGCACCGGCTCCATCAACATCGGCACGATTTCTGTAGATACCGGCGCCACGGGCTCGATGCTGATCGACTCGTCGGGCTCGGGCGCCGGCATTCTCGACACCGATCGCTCGGTGACGAACGGCGCCGACTACACGGTTCTGACGCTCGACATCAGTACTTTGACCGACTCCGCCAACGACCTCGAAGATCTCGAGGACATGGTCAAGGGCGTCGACGCAGCGATCACGTCGATGACGGACGCAGGCGCGCGCCTCGGCGCCGTCAAGACGCGCGTCAATCTGCAGAAGGACTTCGCAGAGACCCTGATGAGTGCCATCGACACGGGCATCGGCGCCCTCGTCGATGCCGACATGAACGAGGAAAGCACGCGCTTGCAGGCTCTGCAGGTCCGCTCGCAGCTCGGTATCCAGGCGCTCGGACTGGCCAACCAGTCGGCTCAGTCGATTCTGTCTCTCTTCAGATAGTCCTCCCGGCCTAATCCCTATCCGCCACTTTCGAGAGGCCGCGCCCAATGACGGGCGCGGCCTTTTGCTTTTTTTTTTGCTCGCGATCCGGCCTCCGGCGCCGCCGCACCGCAGTTCGTGAAATGCTCAACTTGTCAGTATGTTGAGCGTTTCTATTCAGCACCCCTAGGGTGGCGGCCGTTCGTACGCAGACTGAGCGTGGCGGGGCCATTCCGGGGCAATGGGACAGATTTGGAGCAGCGTTTAACGATTCAGTAAGCACGCTTCACTATTTTCTATCCGGACAGCCCGACTTGGGGAGCGGGACAGAGTCGGAAAAGGAACACACGATGGCGAGCCTTCTTACAAACATTGCAGCGATGACCGCGCTGCAGGCGTTGAACCAGACTAACAAGGAAACCCTGACGGTTCAGAACCGGGTTGCCACGGGTCTCCGCGTTGCTGATGCTTCTGACAACGCAGCCTACTGGTCGATCGCGACCACCATGCGGTCCGACCGCCAGGCACTTTCGACCGTTACCGACGCGCTCGGCCTCGGTGCTGCTACGGTTGACGTTGCAAACCAAGGCATGGAAGGCGCGATCAAGATCGCGAGCGATATCAAGGCGAAGCTCGTCGCAGCCCGCCAGCCCGGCGTTGACCGCGCCAAGATTCAGTCGGAAATTACCCAGCTTCAGGAATCGCTTTCGAGCGTGGTCGATACGTCGACCTTCTCGGGCCAGAACTGGCTGGCAGTAGACAGCACGGCGACGCTCGAGCGGACCCTGGTTTCCTCGTTCTCGCGTGACGGAACGGGCGCCATCTCGATCGGCACCATCACCGTCGACATCGGCGCGACCGGTTCCATGCTCGTAGATACGAGCGGCGGCGGCGTCGGCATTCTGGACTCTGACCGCAGCGTGACCAACGGCGCGGATTACACGGTCCTGACGCTGGATATCAGCACTTTGACGAACGATGCGGCCGACCTCGAAGACCTCGAGGACATGATCTCGGGCGTGGATGACGCCATCACGGCAATGACCAACTCGGCGACCGGCCTCGGCGCCGTCAAGAGCCGCGTCGATCTCCAGAAGGACTTCGCCAAGAGCCTGATGGACGCCATCGACACGGGCGTCGGCCAGCTCGTCGATGCCGACATGAATGAGGAAAGCACGCGCTTGCAGGCACTGCAGGTTCGTTCGCAGCTTGGCATTCAGGCCCTCGGCATGGCCAACCAGTCTGCCCAGCAGATCCTGAGGCTCTTCCAGTAAGCCTCAGACCAAGCTCTCCATTTTCTGAAGCGTCAGCCGCGCCCTTCGCCAGGGTCGCGGCTTTCGCCGTTTGTGCCCCGCAATCCCCACACAAGGTTCAGATTTGAGAATGAGTCACGAATCGGTAATGGGGCTCCGGCATGAGCAGCTTAAATACAAACATCGCGGCCATGACCGCGCTGCAGACCCTGAACCAAACCAACAAGGAAATGTTGGTTACGCAAAACCGCATTTCGACCGGTTTGCGGGTCAAGGACGCCTCGGACAACGCGGCCTACTGGTCGATCGCAACGACGATGCGAAGCGACAACATGTCGGTCTCGACGGTACAGGACGCGCTTGGGCTTGGCGGAGCAACCGCCGATGTCGCCGTCACCGCGATGAACAACGCCATCGAGGCGGTCAGCAAGATCAAGGCGAAGCTGGTGGCTGCACGCGCGCCCGGCCTCGACCGCTCCAAAATCCAGAGTGAAATTTCCGCGCTTCAGACCGAACTGCGCAGCACGGCCGAATCGGCGGTGTTCTCGGGCGAGAACTGGCTTAACGTCGACTCAGACGGTCCGCTGAGCAAGACGATCGTCGCCTCGTTCTCGCGCGACAGCACCGGCGCCATCACGATCGGGACCATCGAGGTCGACGTGGGTCCGACGGGCACCATGCTGTTCGATACCTCGGGCAACAACCTCGGCGCGCTCGACCTTGAACGCACGACGACCGGAAACGCCGTTACCTACAGCGTGGCGACGCTCGATATCTCGGCCATCACGGACGACACGACGGAACTTCTCGACCTCGAAGACATGATTCGGGGCGTCGACGACGCTCTGGGCCAGATGACCGATGCGGCGACCGTGCTCGGCGCCGCCAAGTCGCGGATCAGCTTGCAGAAGGACTTCGTCAGCAAGCTCATCCAGTCGATCGACACGGGCATCGGCCAGCTGGTCGATGCGGAAATGAACGAAGAGTCGACCCGCTTGCAGGCGCTGCAGGTCCGCCAGCAGCTTGGCGTGCAGGCGCTCGGTATCGCCAACCAGTCGGCGCAGCAGATTCTCCGACTCTTCCAGAGCTAATAATAAAAAGAACCTCCCGTTTCGGGCCCGGAGCCCATCACCCCGCGCCCATCAAGGCCACGCCCCCCTGCCCCGGCGTGGCCTTTTCTTTTTCGAGGCTTCGAAGGCATCGCCGCCGCTCTTCGCAATTCCCGCGCAAGCTTACACGGCCAGAATCATTCGGCGGTATTTCCAATAAGGCGCGCAAGGGGTTGAGCCGGCAATGATCGGACTCGAACAACTGGAAAAGATCTGGAGCAATCTTCTTGCTCTCGGCGGCCGGCGCCTGGCCGCTCTCGGAGTCGTCGGCGTTGCCGTGTTCGCTGCCGTGGGCTTCGGAAGTTACTACCTCAGCCGCACCGACTTCGAGACGCTTTACTCCGGTCTCACCGCGCAGGATGTCAGCCGCATCGGCGCGGCCCTCAACGAGGCGGGCATCCGCTTTGACGTGAACTCCGAAGGCACCAAGGTCCTGGTTCGCCGCGAAGAGACGGCTCAGGCTCGCGCGCTGCTTGCCGAAAAGGGCCTGCCCGCTGCCTCCAACGGCGGTTACGAACTGTTCGACAAGCTCGGCCCCATCGGCTTGACCTCGTTCATGCAGGAAGTGACGATCAAGCGCGCGCTCGAGGGCGAGCTCGAACGCACGGTGCTGGCGATGAAGGGCGTCAAGTCGGCCCGTGTTCTCATCACGCTGCCGGAAACCGGCTCGTTCAGGCGCGGTCGCCAGCAAGCGCAAGCTTCGGTCACCATCAAGACGGAGTCGCCTTCGGACAATTCCACGGCGCGCGCCATTCGCCATCTCGTTGCGGCTGCGGTGCCGGGCCTGACGATCGACGAGATCAGCGTCCTGAACACGGATGGCACGGTTCTGGCGGCCGCGGGCGACGCAAGCTCGATGGCTTCCAGCCGGAAGCTGGAGCTCGAACGCGAAGTCGGCAAGGACCTGACCGACAAGGTCAGAAAGACACTCACGCCGTCGATGGGCATCGAGAACTTCGAAGTCAGCATCGCGGCGCGCGTCGACATCGACAAGCGCATGACCAACGAGACGAACTTCGATCCGGACTCGAAAGTCGAGCGGTCGTTGCGCGTCGTCAAGGAGTCGGCGAACCAGCAGGATACGTCGAGCAAGTCGCCGGTCGGCGTCGAACAGAACGTTCCCGACCAAGGCGCGGGCGGCTCGGGCGGCGATCTGTCCAAGCGCTCGAACGAGCGGCGCGAGGATCTGACAAACTACGAGCTGAACTCCAAGACCGTCGCGACGACGAGCGAGGGCTACCGGATCGAGAACATCACGGTCGCGGTGGTTCTCAACCGCAAGCGCTTGCTCGAGACCCTTGGCGATTCCGCGACGCCCGAGCTGATCCAGACAAAGGTCAAGGAACTCGAGCGGACAGTGGTCGCGTCGGCCGGCATCAACACCACCCGCGGCGACCAGATCAGCGTGACGGTGGAAGAGTTCGTCGAGAGCGCACGCGCCGGAGACGGCTTCGATACCGCCAACCTCACGGCCCCGCTCATTGGCCTTGCGACCGGGCTTATCAAGGCCATCACGGTGCTCGGGCTCGTGTTCATCGTCGTGACGCTGGGTCTCCGGCCGCTGACGCGGGTGCTGCTTGACCAGCGTGAGGCGCAGCTTGCCGGTGGGGCGCTTGCGACGGACGGTGCAACGGGTACGACCGTGGACGACGGTTCGCTGCTGACGGCCAGCGACGACGAGGCGGCGCGACTTGCGGCCGACTCGGCGGCGACCGCGGAGCTTCTCGGCATCAAGGAACAGCGCGAGCCCAACCTCATTGCCGATATTACGAGCGACGTGATGCGTCTGTCGCAGCGCAGGCTGGAGCAGATGGTGGCGCTCGATGAAGAGCAGGCGGCTTTGATCCTGAAGCAGTGGATGAGAGAGCGGGCGGCATGACGAATACGCTGCCTGTCGCCTACTACCTCAACGATGTCGATGGCGAACCTCCGCGGCGCGGGCCGAGGGGGATGTCGGCGTTCGGGAGCACATCCGACATCGAGGCGCGTATCGCGGATGCGCACGCGCGCGGTGTGCTCGAAGGACAGGCGGCGGGGCAGGTCGAGACCGATGCGGCGTTGGCACGCCAGGCCGGCGACGCGGCGCGGGCGCTCAAGACGGAACGCGAGCGGTGGTCGGAGGTCGAGGGCGCGCGCCTTTCCGGCCTCGTCATGGATGCTTTGGCCGATCTGGAGCAGCGTATCGCAGAGCAGGTGGCGCGATGCCTGAAGCCGGTGCTGACCGACGGCATCCGTCTCAGGACCGTCGAGCAGCTTTCGAGCACGCTCAACGAGCTGCTGCGCAAGGGCGAATACGTGACCATCTCGATCTCCGGACCCGAAGATCTGCTGGCGGCCCTGAAAGCGAAACTTGGCGCCCAACACGCGGGGCTGACGTTCGCACCGTCCGACAGCGCCGATCTCGTCGTCAGCGCCGATGAAACCATTCTCGAGACCCGGATCGCGGCTTGGTCCGCTGAGATCCACGGAGACGACGCATGAGCGACACTCAAGTCCCGCATGAAGTTGTCATCGTCCGGCGCCGTGGCGGAGGCGGCGACGAAGGCCATCACGGCGGCGCATGGAAGATCGCCTTCGCGGATCTGATGACCGCGATGATGGCGTTCTTCCTCGTGATGTGGCTGCTCAATGTCTCCGACAAGGAGAAGATTTCGCAGATCGCGACCTATTTCAATCCGTTGAAGCTCAATGCGAAGCGTCCGACGATCAAGGGCGTGGAAGATGAGCAGGATACGGAAAAGTCGGCGCCGGTCACGGTCGGTCCGGCGGATAAAGGCGCGGACATCAGCACCGTCGACGACAACGACAAGCATCATGGCGCCTCCAAGCCGGGCGGCGATGGCGAACTCGAGGAAGGCGTTGCGCATAAGGCGGAAGAAGAGCTGTTCAACGATCCCTACGGCGTGCTTGCGCGGCTGGCGCTGAAGGCGTCGAGCGAAGACAGCGACGCGAAGGGTGCCGAGAGCGACAACGTGCTGCCGGGCGGCGACGCCTACACCAATCCGTTCGAGCCGTTCGCCGACCGGTCCATCCCCCAGCCGCCGAAGGAAGAGCCGCCGATTGCGCTGGAACAGTCCGGTTCGCAACCCACGGCGCCGGGTCTCGAAAAGCCGCTCGTCGTCGATCCGGAGGGCGTCGCGGACGTGCCGGCCGATGCCAATCTTGCGGCCAAGCCGGTTCAGCCGGGGCTCGGGACCGATGCGGAGGCGGAAAAGGGCAAGCGTGAGGTCGAAGCGCTCGAAGCGGAGCTGGCCAAGCAGCTTCAGGGCGTCGCTGCCGACAAGAAACCGTCGATCGACGTCGAGAAGGTCGACGGCGGAATCATGATCAGTCTCACGGACGATTTCCGCTTCGGCATGTTCGCCAGCGCGTCGGCGGCGCCGAGACCCGAATTGGTCATCGTGATGGAGAAGGTGGCAAAGGTGCTGGCCGACCACCCTGGTCAGGTCGTGGTCCGCGGCCATACGGACGCTCGCAAGTTCCGCTCCGAGCGCAACAACAATTGGCGGCTCTCAATGGACCGCGCGCAGGTTGCCTACTACATGCTCGCGCGGGGCGGCGTCGATGAAAAGCGTTTCGAGAGCATCGAAGGTTATGCCGACCGCGTGCTCAAGATTCCGTCCGATCCGAATGCGGCGCAGAACCGCCGCATCGAAATCATGCTCAAGGTGCCGAAATCGTGATGCGGGGAGCGCTCCTCTCACTGACGCTCGCGGCCGTGGCGATGATCGCCGCGGCCGGCGGCGCATTTGCGGCCGACGATCACCACGCGGCAGCGGATGCGCCCAAGGCTGCGAAAGCCGACAAGGGGCACGGCGAAAAGGGCCACGGCGACAACGGCGCAGAGCCCGAAGCTGCGGCGGACGCTCCGGCGGAACCGGAGGTTCCGATCTGGTCGGAGGTGCCGGCGGTCGAGCTTGAAAAGCAGCCGTACATACTGGTGCGCGCCCTACGCTCGATCCAGGACGTGATCGCGTCGGGTAGCGTCGAGGCGCATGAACAGCAGCGCCGCCTGTTGCGCGACTTGAGCCAGCAGATGCGCGCGCTTCCGACCGGCGTCTGGGATGACGTCCGGAACGTCCGGTCTGCCATCTTTTTCGTGCTGAGCGGCGGCGATCCGGCTGTGCTCAAGCTCGTGATCGGGCGGGAACGCACGCCGCACATTGAACGACGCCTGCTGAAGGGCGCGCTCGCCTATGGCGAGGGGCGGCTCATCGATTCGCTTGCGTTGATCCAGAAAATGGACGCACGCACGCTCGATGCCTCTCTCGCCGGCATGGTGGCGCTGATCCAGGGTACGCTGACCGCAAAAAAGGATGCGCAGAAGGCGCTCGTCTATTTCAACGAGGCGCGGCTGCTTGCGCCGGGAACGCTCGTCGAAGAATCGGCCCTGCGCCAGCAGATCATGATTTTGGCGCGGGACGGCGAAGTCGAGAAGTTCGACCTGCTGGCTTCGCAGTATTCGAGGCGCTTTCCGCGCTCGCTGTTTGCGCGCAATTTCCGCCAGCAGTTCTTCGCGGGTGTGGCGCGGCAGAGCTTCAAGCGCGCGTCCGAATGGATCTCGCGGACCGAGACGGAGCTGATGAAAGTGCCGGTTTCGGAGCGGGCGGGCCTTTATCTCGCCATCGCCGAGGAAGCGCTCAAAGGCGGGAATATCGGCATGGCGCAATTCGCAGCCGGCAAGGCGCGGGAATTGTCGAGTGCGGGCAGCCGGACCTTGCAGCGGGCCACGCTGTACGAAGGCGCGGCCATGGTCGCGACGGCGGATTTCGAAAAGGGCGTTGCGTTGCTCGACGCCATCGACGTGCCGAAGCTCGGCATGTCGGATCGCGAGGTGCTCGCGTCCGCGCGCTCCGTCGCCAAGGCCGTGGGGCGTTGGCCCGAGCCCGGAAAAGCTCCCGAGGAGCCGCCGACGGAAGGCGTGGGCCGCGCGGAAACGCTTTTGTCTCAAGTCGATTCACTTCTAGAAGGAGCTTCGCAGTGACTGCGACGCCAGCATTAAATTCAGGATTGCCTGTCGCCTCGCCTTCGTCCGCTGCCGCCGATACAGGCATGGAAGAAGGTGACGCTTCGTTCGGCGACGCGCTCGATCAAGTGTTTCTTACGACTTTGGCCGCGCTGAAGGACGGTGGGCCGGGACGCGGAAAATTCCTCGGCGGCTCGGTGGGCGAAGATGCCGATCGCGAGTCCGAGGGACTGCGCGATGTGGCGCAGGTGCCGGATCGGACGGGGTCAGCCAATCTCGTGTTGGCGACGCTGCAGGTGTCCGGGGCCGCGAACGGTGGCGCGGAGGGCGTTGCCGGGGCAGGCGATGGCGCGGTCAGCGTGCCAGCGACGGGACCGTGGATGCCTGGCCAGGTCGAGGACGGCGAAAGCGAATTCGATACGGGGCAACTGCTCGACGCGCTGAGACCCGACGCCGCGCGCGTCGCTAGACGGGATGCCACTGGAGTGGAGTTCACCGAGAACACGACGCTCAGGGTTCTGCGCCGGGAAACGCATCTGGCGGTCGTGCGGACTCCGGTCAACGTCTCCGCGACGCTCGGGGGCCTCGAGGAGGCGGCCCGGGCCGCACCCTCCGAAACGTCACAACCTGCTCCTGTCATTGGGGACGCGCGGGGCAATTCCTTGCGGTCCGATCCGACCGACGCCACGCCGCTTGGCGCCGTACTCGCCCGCTCGCAGGGTGACGCGGGCCAAACGCGCCGCGACGTCTCGAATGTTCACGCGGACGCGAGCACGGTCGATAATGCGCCGAAGAGTGGCGCTGCCAGCAGCTTCTCGTTCGAGGAAGCCGCCAAGCATTCCGCTGACCAGAATGCAGGCGGAGACGGACGGCAAGGGTCCAGGGGCGAGCGCGAGCCGTCTTCGCAGACGTCGGGCGCGATCTCGATCGGGCTGGACGGCACACGAACGCAGGCCGTTCGCGACGCGTCGGGTGAGGTCGTCTACGAAACTCCGGCCGAACAGATATTCTCGGAGGTTCGCGCGGAGCTCGATGCTGAACCGGTGCTGCAAACCTCGACCGACGGCGCCAAGAAGGTTCTCCACCTTGAACTCAAACCCGCGAGTCTCGGGAGCGTGACGGTGCGCATCGCGCTCAAGGATAACGTCGTGACGCTGCATCTCGAAGCGCAACGGAGCGATACGCTCGCTGCCATCGAGCGCGACCGCGATGCCTTGGCGGGGGCCTTGAAGTCGGCCGGGTATTCGGTCGACGCCATCACCTCATCGGTGCAGACCGACGGCGGACGTCTCAATGGCCTGGTCGCCGCTGGTGCTGATGCCAATTCTGCGGCGTCACAGGGCAATCCGCAGGGATCGTTCGCTCAGGGCGCCGGCGATGGCGCCGCGAATTCTTCCGGTCAGGGCCGTTCCGGACAGTCGATGTCCGAGAATCATGGTGAACGCGCCCAGTCCGATCGCGGCGGCGATCGCAGCCGGGTATCCCCGGGCGTCGCGGATGGGTTATACGTCTAGTCACTTCAGGTCAGTGACTGTCGCAAGAGTTGAGTATGAGCGTTGTTCTTTTTTCGTCTGGTGCAAGAGCGGCGAGAGCGATGGCAACCACAGCTACAGGTCTTCTCGGGCCCTTCCGGCTCGCTTATGACGACATCACCAACACCATTCCGCGCGTGGCGCCGGGCGCCTTCGTGCTGGGACACAAGGGCCCGGACGGGCGTTTCTACGTCGACTACGTCGGCCGGGCGGATCACGACGTACGGGACAAGCTGCTGCAGATGATCGGATCGGGCAACCTGTTCAAGTACAGGTGCTCGTCGACCATGGAAGCCGCATTCCATGCAGAATGCGAGCTGTTCCACGACTTCCAGCCGCCGGGAAACCGGATGCATCCCGACCGGCCCGCAGGGACTAGTTGGGAATGTCCGAGGTGCCGCTTTTTCCGGCTTCAAGGGCGAGCATAGCCATCATGTCGCTCAGCGCGGCTTGATAGCCGTGATGCCAGTAGGCGCGCTCCGGCGTGTGCGGATCGAGATGGCGCTGATCCACATCGGTGTAGGGCGCCTCCTCATCGAGCCACTCGCGGATGTTGTCGCGGCGCTGACGGAGCATACTCACATTCGATTTCTGCAACATATTGACCGACCCCTGACCCTGCAATTTTTTGTGCTCTCTTGATGCGCGAGCCTCACCTTTGTACAGGGCCGCTGTTGAGGTCGACTTAGGCGGGGCCGGAAAAGTTGCTTCAAATTTTAACGGGTCTTCCGTGCGAAAACGGGACACTTCGCCGACGTTCTTTAGGATTTGATTGTGCCATCGCGGCGTGGCTGGACGCTTTGCCGACGCGACAGCCGGAGGCTTTGTTCAGGGCGCGTTTGGCGCGCTGTATCACCTGAATAGCGGCTCGAATCGCAACGCGTCAGGGATCAGTGGACTTCCGGAAGGATGTCGCTGAGGCGGCGGGCGCCGGCGGGCCGTTTCGGCGCGGCAGCGGGGGCCGGGCCTTTTTCGACGATCTCTGTCGCCAAGCGGCGGATCCAGCCGTCAATGGTGGCATCGGGGTTGCGGCCGGCCGCCACGTCGCTTGCGACGGCGTTGGCGAGGGCGCGTGCGAGCGCCGCGGCGCGGGTTTCCCCGAGCGGGCGGGACAACTCGCCGAGAGCTGAGATACGTGCGCGAAGGTTAGCGGATACTTGCATGGTTGCACCAAACGAAGACATGTCCGTTCTACGCAACTGCCGTGCCAAGGCTCGGACGGAGGCTCGGACTGAGCCTCTTAAAAAACGCCAGCGAAGCCGATCGTGAATTCCGGGTCAGCTTTGCGCAAGGGCCTCGCGTTAACAAGGCGGGTCAGAGGCCAAAGAACCCTGCCATGCACAGCTTTTATCTGGATGCGATCCGCAACTTCGAGGGGTACACCCCGCAGGCGCAGTGGGACTATGCCCAGTTCTCGAACGGGTACGGCACCAAGGCGCGTTTCGCGGGCGAAAAGATCGATCGTGCGGAGGCGGAGCGCCGTTTCCACGCCGAGGTCGCTTCGGCGCGCTCCATCGTCGAGAAAGCGGCGCCCCATGTCGACGAGGGCACGAAGGCCGCGTTGACATCGCTCACATACAACGCGGGGACTTCCTGGATCCAAAGCGGGCTCGGCGATGCGGTGCGCCGTGGCGACCTCGATGCGGCCCGGGAGATCTTTCAGAAATACAACAAGGCCGGAGGCGAAGTTCTGCCCGGCCTGCTTCACCGAAGGTCGCAAGAGGCCCAGTGGATCGGCAATCCGGGTGCCGTGACCGGAGAGATGGCCGCGGCGCCGACCGAAACCGCCAGTGCGGCCTTGCCGCCGGTCGTGGTCGAGCGCGACCAGGGTGCGCTCAACCTGGCCGAGGTCATTCAGCGGCGCGGCGTGCAAGCCGCTCAGCGCGCTGAGGCGCCTATCGAAGCGAACCCGGCATGGCGCGGCAAGGCGATCGAGCGCGTGGTCGCTTCAGGTTCGCTGGGCAGCGTGGCGAACGAGGCTCTGGTCGCGTTGATCGAAGTGGATCGTCTCGGTCCCGGCGGTATCTCGGACTATGCGCGGCTGGCGCAACTCGGGCGCGGCAGCGAACTGGCGAAGTCCGATCGGGACCGCCAGAACAGCGAAACGCGGCGGATTTGACCGCCGCGTTTGCGTTTGTCGTCCATAATGTAACTTGTTCTAGCCGGCGGTGCGCATCCGCGCGGCCTGCATGGCGGACGCGGCGAAACTCGTCGGCAATGTCGCCGGTGCAGGCGAAGGAGCCGGCGCCGCGCGGGGAGCGAACTTGTTTTCGGACGATGCCGGTACGGGCGCGCCGTTGCGCATGAAGATGCCGCGATGCTCGGGGTGGCCGACAAGATCCGTCTTGAGGCCGATCAGGCTTTCCGATGCGCCAAGGGTGAGGAAGCCGTCCGGCGCGAGGACACGCGTCATGCGACCAAGGATGTCCATCTTTCGCGCGGCGTCGAAATAGATCAGCACGTTGCGGCAGAAGATGATGTCGAAGCGGCCGAGGGCCGTGTAATCGGCCAGCAGGTTCATCTGGCGGAACTGCACCTTGCTGCGCATGGCTTCCGAGATCTGCCAGCTGTCGCCGATCTGGTTGAAGTTGCGGAGCAGCATCGGTGTGGGAAGGCCGCGCTGGACCTCGAACTGCGAGTAGATGCCCTTGCGCGCCTTGTCGAGCACCTGGTCG
Organism: Hyphomicrobium sp.; assembly: GCF_051860585.1. Lineage (GTDB taxonomy): Bacteria > Pseudomonadota > Alphaproteobacteria > Rhizobiales > Hyphomicrobiaceae > Hyphomicrobium_C. Next base: position 320,619 of record NZ_JBHYDS010000003.1, on the reverse strand, counting down.
GACAGATCGGTGCCGAGGATCTCGATCTTCCAGCCGGGCATGCGCGCGGCGTTTTCGTCCAGGATCATGGCGAGCGAGTAGGCTTCCTGTCCGGTCGATGCGGCCGCCGACCAGATGCGGAGACGCTTTTCGTTCTGCCGCTTGGCGATCATGGCCGGCAACATGACATTGCGGAATTGATCGAAAGGGGACTTGTCGCGGAAAAAGTAGGTTTCGTTGATCGTCATCGCCTCGATGACGTCCTTGGCCAACTTTGGCGACTGGTTCTTCTGGAGGATGAGCACCAGCTCATCCAATCCCGATAGTTTCTCGCGCCGCACGATCGGCATGACGCGGCTTTCCACGAGATATTTCTTGCTTTGTTCCATCACGAGGCCGGAGGAACGGCGCAAGTAGTCGCAAAGGGCGTCAAATGCTTGGGACATGCTACGCATCACCAAAAAGAGTTGGGCAGTCGTCGAGACGATCGGGGCCATGCGCCGTTGAGCGCGCAGCCGGGCGAATGCGCCCTACATCATTCCGATCTGCTCGAGCTTCGTGCGGATAATTTCTTGGTCAAATGGCTTCATGATGTACTCGGTGGCACCAGCCTCGAGCGCAGTCATGATTTTTTCGCGCGTGTTTTCCGTGGTGCAGAAAACCACCTGCGGATCGTTTCCGTTGGGCAATTTGCGGAGCTTGGTCAGGAACTCCAGGCCGCTCATGACCGGCATGTTCCAGTCCAGCAGAATGAGTTCCGGAAGTGCGACCTGGCACTGCTCAAGAGCGTGTGCCCCGTCCTTGGCCTCAGAGACCTGGAAACCCATGTTGTCCAGAATCTGCTTGGCGATCTTGCGAATGAAGGCGGAGTCATCCACCACGAGCGCAGTCTTCATTGTCACTAACCCTTTTTACTCACGGCTACACGTCAGTTGGCAAAGTCGAAGAGCGCTCCGATGTTGAGAGCGGGAATGAGGAGGTTTCCGACTTTGTAGAGGCCCGCCATAAAGCGGGAACGGGCAGGATCGAAATGGGCGGGAATCTGCACCTTCATCGAGGCGTCGAGGGTGAGCACGTCGCCCACCTCGTCCACGATCAGGGCGAAGTTCTCGCCTTTGTGTTCGATGCCGATGGCGAGCGAGTTCTGCAGCTCGTCGACGGGGATGCCGAGGCGGCGGCGCAGGCTGACCGCCGTCACGATGCGTCCGCGCAGATTGACGAGGCCGACGATGTCGGCAGGACCGAGCGGGATGGGCGTCACGCTCGTGATGCGGAAGATGGTCTGCGTGTGCAGCACCGAAAGTCCAAAGGCTTCGCCGCCGGCGAAAACCGTGAAGTAGCTTTCTTCGCCCGCGGTCGGGACGTCGGAAACTGCCGAGATGGCGAGGGCTGCGCTGCTCATGCGGCGATTTCCATGCTGGAGGTCTTGGCGTCGGCCGCGGCGTCGAGGGTGTAGGCCAGCGTTTCGAGAATTTGCTGACGCTCATGCCGGCTCAACAGCGCCGCCATGCCGCCCTCGGTGGCGATCCGCGTGGTGCGGTTCGTCGGGTTCTTGCTGACGCCGATGACAGGCACGATGTTCGAATTCTTGCGGTCCTTGAGGGCACGCTGGAACGACGGAAGAGCGAGCGCCGGCGCGTCGGCATCGATGATGACCGCATCGAAGCTCGAGATCAGATGCAGGAACTCGTTCGAATCCGCCGGGATCGACGATGCGACCAGACTATAGCCGCCAGCCGAGATGGCTGGGCAGAGCAGATCGCGCAGGACCTGCTCGTCGGCGGCGAACAGCACGCGCTGGGGCGTGGCGTTGCTGCGCGACGGCGGATCGGCCAGGCGGATGAAGTGGGAGACGTCGATCAACTCGACAGCTTCGCCGCGGATCTCGGCCGAGCCGATCAGCTCCGAGTTGGCGCTGGTCAGCTGGATCTCGAGCTTCTCTTCGAGAATGTCCACGATCTCGTCGGCCATCAGGCCGATGGACCGGTTTTCCGTCGCCACGACGAGCACCGGATAGGCCGGGCGCGACATGTCGATTTCGTGGGAGATCGGAACGATCGGCATCAAGCGGCCCTGCAGGAGGACCATCATGCGGCCGTCGGAATTTTCGATGCGGCTCGTTTCGACCATCTCGATGCGCGAGACGAGCGAAAGCGGGAGCACCTTGGGCGCTCCGCTGCCGGCGCGGAACATGACGAGGCGGCGGCGCTCGAGCGCGCCCTGGTCGCGGACCTGCTCGCGCTTCTTGTCGGCCGATTTCTCGATGCCGAGGTTGGCGCCGATGCCGGCCGGATCGAGGATGAGCACGACCGAGCCGTCGCCGAGAATGGTGTGGCCGCTGAAGATCTTGAGATGAGAGAGCGACGCGCTCAACGGCTTGACGACGATTTCCTGAATATCGGCGACGCTGTCGACGATGACGCAGAAGGATTCGGTGCCGACCCGCATGACGACGGCCAGCTTATCGTTGGTGTCGTCGTCCGAACCGGACTGGAGACCGACGACGTTGCGCAGCTCAACCGCTGGGATCACTTCTTCGCGCAGCTTGAGCACCAAGGCGTGCTGCACATTCTGGATGAGGTCCTTGTAATTCCTGCCCAGGCTGACGGCCTCCACGACCGCGGTCTGGGGAAGCGCGAAGCGTTGGCCGGCAACCTCGATGATCAGAGCGGGCGCGATGGCGAGCGTCAACGGAATGCGCATCGAGAAGCGGCTGCCGCGTCCTTCGACGGACGACAGCGAGACCGAGCCGCCGATGGCTTCGATGTTCGAGCGGACGACGTCCATGCCGACGCCGCGTCCGGACACGTTGGAGACGACCTGGGCCGTGGAGAAGCCGGCTTCGAAGATATGCCGGTAGATCTCCTCGTTGCTCATGGCGCGGAGCTCTTGCTCCGTCGCGAGACCCTGAGAGAGGATCTTCTGCTTGATGCGCTCGGTGTCGAGGCCCTTGCCGTCGTCGGAGATGTCGATCGTGATCTGGCCGGCTTCGTGCGCGGCCGAAACACGGATCTCGCCGCGCTCGGGCTTGCCCTTGGCGATGCGCTCGTCCGGCCGCTCGATGCCGTGATCGGCACAGTTGCGGATGAGATGGGTCAGCGGATCGCGGATCACCTCGATGAGCTGGCGATCGAGTTCGGTGTCGGCGCCTTCAGTGATGAGATCGATGTTCTTGCCGAGGCTGGTCGACAGCTCGCGGATGAGACGCGGAAGGTTGGCGTAGAGGCGGCCGACGGGCTGCATGCGGGCGCGCATGACGGCGTCTTGCAGGTCGCTGGTCAGCGTCGAAAGGTGCTGCAGCGGCGTCTTGATCGCATCGTCTTCGCGGTGACGCGCCAGCTCGAGGAGCTGGTTGCGGGAGAGCACGAGTTCGGAGACGAGCTGCATCATGCGCTCGATCGTCTCGACCGAGACGCGAATGGATTCGCCGTTGCCGCCGCCCTGGCCGCGCTGCTCTTTCTGTTGCGCGGGCGCTGCGGCTTCGGATTTCGCCTGGGGCTTGGGAGCGTCGGGCGCCGGCTGCTCGGCTTTGGCCGCGGGCGCTGCCGCGACGGCGGGCTCGGGCTTTACTTCCGCCGGTGCTGCGGGCGCGCTGACGGGTGCTGAGGCCTCAGCCTTTGCGCTCGCCTCGGCGGCGGCAGTGGCTGCTGCCGCTTCCGAGCCCGCGGCATAGTAGGCCTCTAGCGCATTGATGATCTCGCTATCGTCGTCCGGCGGCTCGGAACCGTGCTTGCCGATGTCCTCGATGATCGTCTTGATGCGATCGATGGCGGCCAGGATGAGCGTGACGGAGTGCTGCGTCGGCGGGACGCCGTCGCGCAGCATGCCCATGACGGACTCCGCTGCGTGGCCGACGCGCTCCAGCCGTTCGAGACCGAGGAAGCTCGATGTTCCCTTGATCGTGTGGACCAGACGGAAAATGCTGGCAATCAGGGATGCATCGGTAGGGTTGCGCTCGAAATGCACAAGCTGCGTTTCGGCCCCTTCGATATGCTCAGTCGTTTCCGTGAGAAAGTCTCGGAGCAGCTCGTCCATAGCAGTTACCTCAGCGTCGGGTTTGCGGCTGTTACGCGACGCAAGGAATCAAGCGATCGGCCATGCCCTGGGGGCTTTCGGCCGGATTGGCTCTGCCGTTGTTGACGAGATCGGAGGCGCGGTTGAGGGCGCTGCGGATCGCGCACGAGGCGTTTTCGCAGAAGTCCGAAACGCGGGTGGGATCCAACTCGCCGTCGGGGCTGCGGTGGGCGCTGATGACGTCGATGCTGGCGGTGGCCATCGCATTGACGCCGTCGATGATGCTTTCGAAGTCGCGCCGGAAGGATTCGTCCAGGCCTTCATAGATTTCGAGGGCGCGCGCGCTGCCAGGCAGCAGCGACTTGGCGAAATATTCGCGGTACGTCACGGGACGCCATTCCAGCAGCTCGTCGAGCATTTCCGGAAGCAGCGTGGGCAAGTTCTCGATCAACAGGAGAACTTCGTTGAAATGATTGAGATAGTCGTTGGCGATGCCGGATGCAGGGTTGACCAGGCAGGCCGCGCGCTCTTCCAAGTCCTTCGCGGCGCCGGTTTCCACTGCTGTTTCGCTAATGCCCATTGATTGCCGCCCGCGTTAAAGTTTCGTCCGCATGTGGTGACGATACTTCCACGCCGTTGCCTAAAAATCGGTTACGAGCGCCGCAAGAAGTGCGGGACCGGACTAAAATTACAGGCATCGCAGGGGGTAAGCGGAGGATATCCGCGATCCGATCGGGGTCAGGCGCCCCGCGCCGGGGAGCCCGAGATCAAATCGGCGACCAGCTCTTTCTGCTTGTCGATGGGTTGCTCGACCACGAGGGCGAACTTGCTCTTCGATTGGGCGAGGCGGCACCAGAAGATGCGCTCGTCCTGGCATTCGAGCGCAATCAGGCTCTTTGGGTCGGCGTTCAAGCGCAGGATCTGGCCCGGCTCGAGTGCCGCGATCTGGCCCAGCGTCATCTCCGGCCCTTCCAGGACACCCTTGAGCATCATGGTCGACGAGGCGACGCCGTCCTGCATCTTCTTCTGCCACTCGGGATCGACGCTCGTGCCATCGAGCGCGCGCTGGCGCTCCAAGAGCTTGCGGATCGGGTAGAGGGCGGACTGCGGGATGATCATGAACATGCGCCCGCCGTTGTCCAGGATCTGGAACAGGATCTGGACGGCGATGACGGGGACGTCGGTCTGGCCGAGAATCTGGAAGTCGAGCTTGGTCTCCAGTTTCTCGATTTCGAGTTCGACGGGGGTAATCGGCGTCAAAAGCGTTTCGAGCTCGGGAACGATGATGCTGAAGACGCTGCGCGCGAGGCGGGCTTCGAGCGACGTGAAGGGGCGGTCGGATTCGAACGGCGGCATGGAGCCGTCGCCGCCGAACGCCGCGTCGATGAGCGAGAAGATGAAGCGCCGGTCGAGGCCGATAACGATGCGGCTATCCCATTGGCGACAATAGTAAATTCCGGCAATACTGTCTTCGTAGGATTCCAGCACGTCCCAGGAGTTGCCGCTTTCCATCTGGTTGACGAAAAACGACGAGGGGACGTTGCAGTACTCGCGGAAGCGCTCGGAGAGCGTGGTGACGAGCCGTTCCAGGACGCCCTTGAGGACGTGCAGCCGTTCGACTTCCAGCTTGGGAGGCTCAAGCAACTTGTCCGTGCCGGGCTGTCCGCCGGACTGACGGACCTCCGCATATTCCTCTCGCATCATTCTTCCTCCGTTGACGCGATTTCGATGATGCCCTTCTCAAGCATTTCCATGGCAGCATCGGCGATAGCGCGGCGTGCTTTCTGAACTTCCTTGGCGGTGGCCTTCTTGCCGGTGGCCATTTCCTGCTCGATCATGCGGCGCGCGCGCGCGGGGGTCGCTTCGAGGACCAAGTCGATCATGCGCGGTTCGGCGCCGGAGAGCGCGGTGATCGTGCGGTCGGCCGGGATGCCGTCGAAGAGTGTGACGAGGGCGGCCGTCGACAGGCGCAAGAGGTCGTCGAAGGTGAAGAGCAGGCCGCGCACCACTTCGGCTTCCTTCGGCCGATGCTGATCGAGATCGTTCAAGATCTCGTCCATCTGCTTGCGGTCCATCTTGTTGATGATGTCGGCGAGACGGGCGTGGATGGTCGGTCCGGTGTTCTTGGCGCTCTTGTAGAGCAGCTCTTCCTTGACAGCTCCTTCGAGCAGTTGAATGGGGCGTTCGAGCACGATCTTGATCGCGAGCATCCGGCGCATGATCTCGTTACGCAGCGGCGTTGGCAGCATCTTGAGAGAGGCTGCCGCGTAGGCCGGGGGCGTGCGCGAAAGCACGAGCGCGGAGACCTGCGGATGTTCCTTGGCGAGATATTGGGCGGTCGATAGCTCGGGCACTTCGCCAAGCTTGATCCAGATCGACTGCAGCGACTTGGAGCGCACCTGAGACATGATCTCGGCGATCTGCTCAGGCGGGACAACGCCGCTGAGAAGCTGCTCGACCTCGTTGGCGGTGGCGATCAGATCGCCGCCGTTGCGCAGGCTCATCGCGAATTCTTCGATGAGGGCGTCGAGCGCCGACTTCGTGACGGCACCGAGGTCGGTCGCTGTCTGGGCAATGAGCTTGATGTCGTCTTCGTCGAAGTGCTTGAGGAGGCGCGAGGCGACCTTCTTGTCCATCGCGAGCAGCAGCGCCGCAACCTTCTTCGGGCCGGTCAGGACCTGGTCCTGCGGCTCCTCTTCTCGGCCTACTCGGCGTTCGGCTTGCACCTGGGTCTCGGTCGCTAGAGGGCCATCGTTGAAGGCGCCGCGCGCATCAGCGCGTCCGACGTTTCATCGTTGGTTCCTGCTGCGCACAGGCGCGCGTTGGCGGCCACGGGCGCGGGCGGAAACCCACGCGATTGTTGAGCGATTTGGCTTGAGCGAAGCTTGTGGAATAGCAGCCCCTGCAACTCCAAAGCGCGCTTTCTTTCCCGAGATGTGGCCGCGTTTACGCGGGTGGGCGGATCAGCTGAAGCGCTGCCACGTTACCGTGACCTTGGTGCCGACCGGAACGCGTGGATAAAGGTCCAGCACGTCCTCGTTGTACATGCGTATGCAGCCCTTCGAGACGGCGGTGCCGATGGTCCAGGGCGCGTCTGTGCCGTGGATGCGATAGGCGGATGCGCCAAGGTAGAGCGCGCGGACACCCATCGGGTTCATGGGATGTCCGCCCGGCACCCATCGCGGGAGGCGCGGGTTTTCAGCCAGCATGGTCGGGGTTGGCGTCCAAGACGGGTTGACTTGCTTGTTGGAGACGCTGGTCACGCCCTGCCAGCGGCTCTGCTCGCGCGGGACGGCGATCGGGTAGCTGATGGCCTCGCCGCGGGTATGGATCCAGTACAACTTCTTGTCGCCGAAGGAGACGATGATCTGGCGCGGCTCATACTTCGGGCTGAAGCCGATGACCGAGCGCGACCCGCCATCCCAGAGGAAGGAAAAGAAGTCCTGCGCGGACGCGGTGGCCGGAATCAGGGCCGCCGACATGATAATCGTGGCGGCAAGAACGGCGCGCCAGCGCTTCGCGATCTGCACCGGCTGCCTCGAACGCTCGATTCTCATCGTGTCGTTTCCCCCGTGGAAGTCTGCAGCGACTGCCGGCGCGCTTCGAAGCGTTTTCGACAGCGATCCAGCCAGAGTGGCGTCGGGACGTTAAACCTTCAAGTTCGTGCTATTCCGTAATGAGCGATAGTTGCACGGGCGATTGTGGCAAAACTGCATCAAAAGGCGGTGGACTTGCGTTGGCGCCCGTCGGGATCGCCCCGTCGAGCCAGGCTTCGATGACGGCCAGCACGTGGGCCTGCACGGGTTCCGAAAGCGGCGCGTGCATGACAATTCCATGCCATTTCGCCAAGCAGCCGCGGCAGCATGTGGCGGTGGCGTGCTGCGCGACGAACACCGGATGGCCGCGCATGGGGGTCTGCTTGCCGTCGTTGCGCGGGTGGGCCGGCGCGAGACGCGTGGCAATGAAGTCGCGGGCGTGCTCGCGGACGGCATCGCGGCCTTTCGCCCGGAGATAGGCCTGCTCTTTTGCGCCGAGCTTGAAGCGCTGGCGGAACGTGGATTTCGACAGATGGCCCAAGACGTCGCCGATGTCCCGCATCATGCTGCCCGCCGCGTGGCGCACCATCGCTGCCAGGCTGTCCGGTAGAGCCTTTCCATGGCGCGCGTCAGGTCTGCGACATCGCTCAATTGGGACTGCTCGCAGCGTGCGCGGAGACCGGCACGCAGCGCGGCAAGCGCTTCAATGTTCGCATTGGCGTCGACGCCCTTTGCGATGTAGCCCGCTTCATCGTGCGCGACCCAATCGCCGAGACCGACAGCGTTGAGCAGGCTTTCGCCTAAGCGGCCGACCGGGGGGCGGTCGGCGAGAGTCAACACCGGCGCTCCCATCCAGAGCGCCTCGAGCGACGTCGTGCCGGCGTTGTGCGGGAACGGGTCGAGCGCGATGTCGATCTCGTTGTAGGCGGCGAGGACGGCCGGATGCGTCGGGGTATCGCCGAGATCAAGCCGGTCCGGAGCCACGCCGAATTCCGCGAAGCGCTTGCGGACATCGTCCTGCGTCGCCGCCGCGCCGAACGGCTTGTTGTCGAGCCGCAACCGGCTGCCGGGACAGGCCGCGAGCAAGGCCGACCACACTTTGACGACGCGGTCGTTGAGCCGTATCGGACGGCCGAAATAGCCGAACGTCAGGTACCCGTTGCGCAGCGCCGGAAGCGGTCCGACGGGCGGCATGGTGGCGGGGGGCTCGTAGGCGACGAACGGGCGGCCGAGATCGCACGGCGCTTCGCTGATGACGTGTTCCGAACCCGGTGGAAGCAAATAGCCGTCGGCGATCAGTCCATCGATCGCCGTCAGTCCCGTCGTCGTGCCGGTGCCGATGACGTAGGACAGCTGGACCGGCGCGGGCTTGCGGGCAAATACAAGCTGCCGGTTGCCGGGGGAATGGCCTGCAAGGTCTATCAGGATGTCGATGCCGTCGGCGGCGATCAGGGCGGCGAGGCGTTCGTCCGCCATGCCGACAGTCTGACGCCAGGTCGAGAGCGCCTGGAATTTCCGGCTCGTGTCGTCGGTGTTGCGGACGTCGGCGTAGCAATAGATGTCGAACGCGCTGCTGTCGTGGCGTGTCATCACCGGCAGCATGAAGACCGCGACGACGTGGTTACAGAGGTCGGGGGAGACATAGCCGATGCGGAGCCGGCGGCCGGGATCGGGCGTATTGGCGTGCGCAGTCGCAGTCGGGCGCAGGTGAAGAGCATAGGCCCGCTCATAGACGGCCGAGGCTTCGCGCAGATCGGCGGCCGCCATTTGCGGATCGTAGGTCTGGCAGATCAGAAAGCTCGAATGCAGGTCCGCGTCCGGCCGCTTCGCGAGGGCCGAGCTATAGACCTGCTTGGCTTCCGTGAACCGGCCGAGGTTTGCAAGCGTGCTGCCGAGATTGCGGATGGCCGTTTGGTTTTCGCCGCGCGCGAGCGACGTCCGGTACGAGGCCGCGGCTTCGACGAGGCGGCCTTGGCGGAACTGGGCGTTGCCGAGCGTGACGTACACTTCGACGGAATTGGCCCCGTTGGCGATAGCGCCAAGCGCCATGCTTTCCGCGGCCGCAAAGTTCCCGAGGTCCATCAGCACGTTGGCGTAGTTCGCAGCGGCGTCGACAAACTTTGGGTCGACGGCGAGTGCGTTCTGATAGGCGGCCGAGGCTTCGGCCAAGCGGCCCGTGGCGCGGAATGCGGCGCCGAGGTTGTTCCAGGCCGCGAGTGTCGGCTCGATCGCGATGGATTGTTTCAGGTGGGCGACGGCGCTGTCGTAGTCGCGCGTCTGATACGCGAGAATGCCGAGGGCGAAGTCGGCCAAGTGGGTCTGCTGGCCTGCGCGCAGCATATCGTGCGCGAGGGAGGCCGCCTCGGCGCTGTCGCCTGCTTGCAAATGCTGGAAGAGCCGGGCCGCGTCGTTGTCCGTCATCTGCCCCGATGCTGGCCGCTGGAATTGCTTATGGATGGCCGAATCAATCGGCGCCTTGCGGCCATTATCGACGAACCGGACGCCCCGTGCCAGCAGGGGCAAATATGACAAAGCAGCCGAGGACCACCCGGCTGCTTTCCTTATCCCGTGCCATTCGGCTTGGACCCTGCGCGTTGCCCTCGATGCGCGGACTAGATGGACGGTGATCCCGGGTCGGCGCCGGCGGTCGCCATGTTTGCCGTCGCCATGTCTTGAGACGCGCCCGCAAAGCGGGAGATGACGAACCCAATCAGCGCCAGGATCAGGATCAGCGGAAGATTCTTCCCGACGCCACGGGCGATGGCCGGCAGAGCCATGGGTGCGGACGAGGCCAGGAACGATCTGACTTCGGGGGTCAGGAGCGCAGACGCATCGAAGTCGGATTCGAGCTGATCGTCCGCCGTCTCGCTCGCGCCGTTCGCCGCCTGAGCGGTTTCGGACACGGTTTCCGCGGCCGTCTGCGGCGGTCCGCTGCCGACGATGGCCATCAAGACGAGACTGAGAACGGCGAAGCCCGCGGCCATGATCGAACAGCCGACGACCGTGCCATACATCTCGATGAGCTTGGTGGTGATCGCGGCCGTTCCAAACCCGCCGGCAATCAAGAGAGGGATGGCGACGACTGCGCGTCCGACGTACTTGGCCACGACCTGGTCGATGGATTGCTCGGCGCGCCTTAAGAGCCCTTGAAACATTTGAGCGCCACTCCCCTGAGATTGTGTCTCGTTGTCGTGATCAACTCGCCGCGCCTCAGGCTTTCCAAATCGCGCCGATGATGAAACCCACCGCGGCGGCGACGGCAAGCGTCGTCAGCGGCTGGTCCTTGACCGACTTGTCGACGGCGGTTTTGAAGTTTTCGGCGACAACCTGGACGTTCTCGGTCGCCACGCGGCTTTGGTCGGCAACGTTGCGGACCGTGCGCTCGATCTGATCGGTTGTCTTTTCCGCGAGGTTCACGGCCTTGTCGGCCAATTCGTCCGCCGTGCGGCCGTAATCGCCACCGCGCGTATTGGGCGTAGAAGATGACTGTACCATGGGAACTCCTGAGCTTGGGGCCGGCCGTCTGGCCTGGGCAGATAACGCCCGAGGTTCTAATTGGTTTCAGACCCTGTCAGTCAGCCGGGGAGCTCCGGGTGTTGCGCGTTCGTCGGTTTCTCATCTCTTCCGGCCGGCTTGCGTTCGCGCCCGGGCAACCGGTTTCAACGTGCCCGCGAGCGTTCGCCCGGCATTGCCGGCCTGGGTCCAGAGCGACTTCCAGCTCCAGCTCTCCTTGAGGTCGTTGAGGCACCGCAGAAGCTGGGCGCGCGTGGCTTCCGGCAGAGCGTCCGCAATCCGCTGCCAGAGTTGCTCGACGTTGTACGGTTTGGCCGGGTCGTTGAGGCTCAGGGCGACCGCTTCATCAGCCTCGAAGCCGAGATCCCCGGCGGCAGCCGCGACGGCCGATCGGATATTGCGGGCTTTTTCGGAGTCGCCTGAGGCTAGGTCGTAAGGTGGGCTCCATTCGTTGAAGGGACGCAGCCGGTCGATGTGCGTGGTGACAAGGATGATCGGCGGCCGGCGGCGATTCAGCCGCGACGCAAAATGCAGCCTGACGCCTTCCAGCGCCTTGCGGTCCGTCTCGCGGTCAGCGCGATTGACGGCGACGACCCACAGCATCAGGTCGCAATCGGCAGCTTTTTCGACAAGCTCGTCCAGCATGGCCGCGTCCGAGCCGATGCCGGGGCTGTCGATGATGAAGGCGGCTGGAAAGCCTTCGCCTTGCAGGACGTAGGGCGTGTACTTGGATGTTGCGGGCAAGGCGTCGCTCGCGGCGCGCGCTTCGCGGGCGAGGGCGTTGATCAGGCTCGACTTGCCGGCGCTCACCTGGCCGGCGACGAGAATGCGCAGCGGCTCCGCCTTGACCTGGCCGATGGCCTCCCGGTCGGCGGCGCTGTCGGCCGAGACATAGCCGGCCAGCGAACCGGACGAGACACGAAGCCGTCCGCCGTAAAGGTCGATGGCGGCGCGGCCGATTTCGAGAACATAAACTTCCATCAGGCGGCGGGAGATGGCGTCGCGGCCCCATTGCACCATGGCTTTCGAGAGTTGCTCGCGCGCTTCCTGCGCGGCGGCGGTTGCCGGGTTGATGAGGCGCACGACGCGCCAGACATCGTAGGCGCGCTCGGCGGCGTCGATCGCGCCGCGCCAGCGGTAGAGCGCCAAGGCCTGCGCCACCGTCATGCGCTCGCCAAACGGGACATTCTCGAGGACAAAGGTTCTCAAGCGGCGGCTGACGCGCTCGACGATGGCGAGCGCTTCGGGCGTGGTGAACTGCCAGATCGGGTCGGTTCGTCCGGGATGCAGCCGGTGCGCGACCGTTTCGATGGCTTCCTGGCCGAGCTTCAGCATGCTTTCGGTCGTTTCAATGCGAGCGGGATCGGTCTTCGCAGCAAGGGCTTCGACATCACCCCAGGCCAATTCCTCGGCCGGAGACCAGCTGAGGTCGCGGGCGAGCGATCCTGCGGTCGATGACGTCGCCGATGGCGAAACGTCCGCTTCGACTGCGGGTTGCGCCTCGGGCCGCGCGGGAAGAAGGCGGCGCTGCACGAGGTAGACGATCGACACCGCCGAAAGGGCGAAGATGGTCCAATAGATCAGATAGCCGTTCTGCCACAGCCAGAGGCTGCCCAAGGGAATCAGCGACAGCGCGGGAATGAGCAGTCCGATGGTGATGAGGATGAGGGATGCCGTGCGCTGGGCGCGGCGCTTTCCGCCAGGGGCTCTCGTCATGGCCGCCTCTCACCCTCGCGTTCGCTCATCCGCCGCCGCTTGGCCATGCTGAAGGCATCGCGCAACGCGCGCTGGTAGGCCTCGGCGACGCCGCCGCGATCCATCGTGCCGAGCCGCCGTCCATGGAGGTAGCGCACCGCAGCTTTGCCGAGCGCGTAGGTGACGGCGAAACTTGCCGCGGCAGAGGCGGCCGCGCCTGCGGTTTGCCCGTAAACGGGAACAAATTTCGCGAGCTGGCGCACGCCCAAGCTGGCCGCAACCCGTGCCAGTGTCCCAGCACCGATGGCGGCCGTGAGCTCGGCATACGCGCGCTTGTCCCAGCCGATGCCGTAGTGACGGCCGAGCTGGCTCAACATGCGCGCCTGGACGGTGGTCGACGCGATCGCGCCGGCGACAGGAATGGGCACGAGATCGCCGCCGGCCGCGGCCATGGCATGGCCCATGACGATCGGATCGGCGGCGCGCGCGCGCGGGTCGGTGCGAATGCCTGGCATGGCGGAGAGGGCGGTGAGCAATCCGAACGGTGCGACGGTCGCCAGCGCTTCCGTCAACGCGTCGAGCCCGTAGTCGACCGGCGCCAATCCATCTTCCGGATGCGTGAGGTCGACGGGCGCGAAGAGAATGGCGCCGCGTCCTGGAAGCTTGTCGAACAACGTGCGCTGGTAGGCGAGGCTGCGCATCAGGTCGGAGGGGATGCGCGCGATGGCTTCCGACGGCGCGTTCGGTTCGAACGGGTAGGGCTCGATATGACCGTCGCCGGCGCTGTAGCCGTCGTGCAGGCTCGTCTGCGCGACGACGATCGGCCAATCGGGACGGCGCGCGCGCACTTTCGACAGGGCGGCGAAGAGTGCGTCCTGGTGCGGGTCCATTGCGCGCATAGTCGCGAGAATGAGGTGGGCCGCGCCCTCGCTGACGGCGAGGTCGTCAGCCGGATCGTAATTGGCTTCGCCGAGGCCGCGCGTGTCCAGAAAGCGGATGACCGGCGCTTCGCTCGGAAATGCGTAGATGTTTGAGTTTCGGGTGCAGGCGCGGAAGCCGTCGCCGATCTCGGCGTCCGTGCTGTGGGTGATGGCGCGGATGACCGATGTCTTGCCGCTTTGGACCTTGCCGATCAGCCAGACAACCGGGGCGTAGGCTTTGGCCGCCGCCTCCGTCCATTCAGCCGTTTCGGCAGCTTCATCAGATCCGTTCGCTTGGGATTTGTTGCGGCTCCTCCGGCCTGTCAAGCCGGGCAGCACGCCCCTCAGCGCTGCAGCCCACGTCGACATGAGAGCCCTCGGTCAAAGACAGCAACAACCGCGCTTAGATTGCGCAACGTGCATGAAAACGCGCGGCGTCGCCATTGTGTTCCGTTTGGCGACTGTGCGAGAGGCAGGTGCGCAGCCGGCAGGCGCCTGATCGGAGCTCTATTTCTGAGCCTTGAGATAGTCGATGATCAGTTTGCGCTGGCCGGCGTCCGCAATACCGCCGAATGGCTTCATGGTCGTGTTGGCCGCGATCGACGCCGGATTGGCGAGGAACTTGTCGAGGGTGGCGTCGTCCCACGTGATTTGCTCGTTCAACTGGCCGGAGTAATTTCCGAAGCCTTTGACTTGCCCGGCTTTCGCGCCGTGGATGCCGTGGAGCGTGGGGCCCAGGCGATTGTCTTCCGGCTTCACCGAATGGCAGGTGCGGCAGTGCGTGTTGAAGGCGATCTGGCCGGCGTCGTCTCCCCCCTCTGATCCAGCGGCGTTGGCTGGTGGGGCAGTGGGTTCTCCGCCGGCATAGAGCGTTCCTGGAAGCGCTGCAGTCAGGGCGAAGACGGCGACGAGCGTGGAAACTTTTGTGCGAGACATTGGCCGCCTCTTCTTTTTGTTGCCGATTGTCCGTGTTCAACGCACAGCCTGCCGCGCAAGTTCCTGTTCGTTACGCCTTCGGGGGATTTCCCTACGGTATATCAATCGTTTGTTAGTCTATCGCGGGAGGACAGCGGACGCATTGGCAGTCATGGGTGTTCCGTAGGGGACAGCGCGGCGGGCCCAAATCTTTAATGGTGGCAGTGTTGGAACCAAAGCGCCTCCCCGCTGTTGGTCCAATGATCCGCCGGAACGCTCCCCCCCGCGATTCCGGCGAGATAGAGCGCCGCTGCGGGCTTCCCCCAACCCACGCTCAGCGGCGCTCGCAATACGATCGGCCCCCCAGCTCCCCCCTGGGGGGTCTTTCTTTTTTGGGGCCTTGGCTTGTTGGGGTGTGGGCTGTGCAAGTCTGTCAGTGCGATGATTTCCCGAAATTTTTCCGAGATGCACTCAGACGTAGAAAAATTTTTGATGCGGCCCGGTTTTCGGCCGAATAAATCTGAGAGAAATCCGTTTTCCCATAAGTGCGGTTCGATTGCTCATGTCCCCGCGTTGGCAATCGCGCCGCACGCAACGTCTCATCTCGGCGTCCGCCACGATGGGCACGTCAACGGACGGGACAGGACCCGCACACCTGTCCCGTCTTTGCTTTTTTCGGGCCGTCGATGCCGACGGCCTCGCGTGGGACGTCCAGATCCTCAAGCCTTGAACGCCGCTGCGTAGATCTCCGGCTTGAAGCCGACGATCAGCTTGCCTTTGCCGAGATCCAGCACCGGCCGCTTGATCATCGATGGCTGCTCCAGCATCAGCGCGATTGCCTTGTCCTGGTCGAGGTCCTGCTTGTCCGCATCAGGCAAGGCGCGGAAGGTGGTGCCCGCACGGTTCAGCACCGTTTCCCAGCCTGCCTTCTTGCACCAGCTCTCGAGCCTCGCGCGCTCGATGCCGTCTTTTTTGTAGTCGTGGAAGGCGTAGGCGATGCCATGCTCCGCGAGCCAGGTGCGCGCTTTCTTGATCGTGTCGCAGTTTGGAATTCCGTAGACGGTTGCAGTCGGCTTGGTCATCCGGCGAAGCACCTTTAGAGATTTTCAGGCCTGAATTTCGAACGGCGGCTGATGACCTTTCCGGACACCATGAAGACGCCGTCGCCGGTGTAGTGCAAGGTCTGTGGGTGTTTCGGTGATGGCGCAACATGGGCCTTCACGACCTCAAAGACGAAAAAGTTGTACCGCGCGATCAGCGCGTCGTCGACGATCCGGCACTCGAAATTGGCATGACAGTCGCGGATCAGGGGGGCGCCGACCTTCGAGGCCTTTTCCGCCGTCAGCCCGAATTGCGCGAATTTGTCGATGTCGGCACCTGACGAATTGCCAATCCCGACGACCGCGTCGGTCAGGGCCGTCGTCGGCAGGTTGATGACGCACTCGCGGCTCTCGCGGATCATCCCATGGCTGTGATTACCTGACGAGATCATGCAGCCCACGAGCGACGGCGAGAATTCCAGCATCGTGTGCCAGCCCATTGTCATGATGTTCGTCTTGCCCTTCGAGGCCGACGAAACGAGGACGATGGGACCGGGTTCGAGATAACGCCGCACGTTGCCGAGTGGAAAGTCTCGCTTCCTCACGCCTTTGGACATGGGCTGATCCTCGTGGTTCGATGGCATGCCATCACCGAAACGCTGGGGGGTTTCGGGAGTTCACACTTCGCCACTCTCTGGCGCACGGCGTCGAGGCGGTGTTCGGCCAGGTCGGCCCGCACTGTATTCGCCGCTGGGGGCAAAGCGTTGCAACAACGGGAGCCTGGACAAGGGAGGTCACACACGTGAGCGCCATCATCAGCGTCTTATTGTGGTTCCTCGCGATCGGTTGCGGCATGATCGCGGGACTGTATTTTGCGTTCTCGGCCTTCATCATGACCGCGCTCGCGCGATCCGGAACAGCAACGGCGATCACGGCCATGAACGCCATCAACGCGGTGATCCTCAAATCCGCCTTCATGCCGTTGTTCTACGCGACATCGCTGGGCGCGTTGCTCGTTGCGCTCGCGGCCGTGCTGAACTGGGATGGACAGGTGTCTCCGATCATCCTCGCCGGTGCGCTGGTCTACTTCATCGGCATGACCGTGGTGACGATCGCCTGCAATGTGCCGCTCAACAACGAGCTGGCGGCGACCGATCCCCTGTCTCCCCAAAGTGCGCCCGTCTGGTCGAAGTACTTCGCGCGATGGACGATGTGGAACCACGTGCGCACCGTCGCCTCGACGCTTGCCTCCATCGCATTCGTCGCGTCCCTCTGCATGCGCTGAGACGCTGGCGAGCGAGCGGGTCTTGACGTCCATCGAAAGCAACGCCGCCGCCACATAGGGCGTTTTTTGCATCGCAAAAGCGAAATAGATGCCGGGCATGAGGCTGGCGTTGCCCCAGATAGAAGCATGCCGGGTACGTAAGTGAAAATTCTCGCCGGGGACAACGGAACGCGTCATTCAAACATGCGTTGGGTTGTGAGCAGGCTGGAGGAATCGGCATGTCCGTTGGCCCCGTGACCGGACGTCCTCTCATCTATCTCATATTACAAGACGCTGTGCCGTCCGGGCTAGCCATTGGCAATCTTGGTGGTGACACGATCTATGAATTCGTCACCGATTATTTTGGCAAACGTTATCGATACGTCGGTCTGGCGCCGAGGCGGTGGAGCGGCGAAATCGATGTTGATGCGTTACAGGCTGGCGAGTTTATCCTGCCACCCAATCTGGTCTACCGGCTCGAGCGCAGCCACGTCGCAAGGCAGCCCGGGCGGATAGCCAGGCTTTGGGCCAGTGTGACTTCGTTTTTCGTTCGCCCGTCGAAAAGCCCAAGTCGCTGATTGGTCGCGTGCCGGGGTTTTAAGCCATCTTTCGGCGCTGCACCTACACGCGGTTTGCAGCTATTCCCACTCGATGGTGCCGGGGGGCTTCGAGGTGACGTCGTAGACGACGCGGTTGATGCCGCGAACCTCGTTGATGATCCGGGTCGCGGCGCGGCCGAGGAAGCCCATGTCGAACGGGAAGAAGTCGGCCGTCATGCCGTCCACCGAGGTCACGGCGCGGAGCGCGAGGACGTGATCGTAGGTGCGCCCGTCACCCATGACGCCGACCGTACGGACCGGCAGTAGCACCGCGAATGCCTGCCAGATCGCATCGTAGAGGCCGGCCTTGCGGATCTCGTCGAGGTAGATCGCGTCCGCCTTGCGCAGGATGTCGAGCTTCTCGGGCGTGATCTCGCCGGGAATGCGGATCGCGAGGCCGGGGCCGGGGAAGGGGTGGCGTCCGACGAACGCGTCGGGCAGGCCAAGCTCGCGTCCGAGTGCACGCACCTCGTCCTTGAAGAGCTCACGCAAGGGCTCGACGAGCTTCATGTTCATGCGTTCCGGCAAGCCGCCGACGTTGTGGTGCGACTTGATCGTGACGGATGGGCCGCCGCTGAAGGAGACGCTCTCGATGACGTCGGGATAGAGCGTGCCCTGGGCCAAAAATTCCGCCCCGCCAATCTTGGCCGCTTCGGCCTCGAACACGTCGATGAAGTGCTTGCCGATGGCCTTGCGTTTGGCCTCCGGATCGCTGACGCCCGCCAGCGCATCGAGGAAGAGCTTCGACGCGTCGACGTGGACAAGTGGGATATTGTAGTGGTCGCGGAAGAGGCCGACGACCTGTTCGGCCTCGCCGAGCCGCATCAGGCCATGGTCGACGAACACGCATGTCAGCTGGTCGCCGATCGCCTCGTGAATGAGAACGGCTGCGACGGCGCTGTCGACACCGCCCGATAGCCCGCAAATCACGCGGCCCTGGCCGACCTGGCTGCGGATCTTGGCGATCATCTCGCGGCGGTAGGCGGACATTGTCCAGTCGGACTGGAGGCCGGCGATGCGATGGACGAAATTCGAGATCAACTTCTCGCCATCGGGCGTGTGCACGACCTCAGGATGGAACTGCACCGCATAGAAGCGGCGGGCCTCGTCGGCCACGGCTGCGTACGGGGCGTTCTCGCTGGTGGCGATGACGCGGAATCCCTCGGGAAGGCGCGTGACGCGGTCGCCGTGGCTCATCCAGACCTGGTGGCGATCGCCTTTTGCCCAGACTCCTTCGAACAGCGGGCTCGCCTCTTCCACCGCAAGCACGGCGCGGCCGAACTCGCGATGATGGCCGCTTTCGACCTTGCCGCCGAGCTGTTCGGCCATGGTCTGCTGGCCGTAGCAAATGCCGAGTACCGGGATGCCGGACTGGAAGACGGCGTCAGGGGCGCGGGGGCTGTCCGCTTCGGGCACCGACGAGGGGCCGCCGGAGAGAATGACCGCGCCGGGCTTGAGCTTGGCAAACGCCTCGGCGGCGGATTGAAAGGGGTGGATTTCGCAATAGACCCCCGCCTCGCGCACGCGCCGTGCGATGAGCTGGGTCACTTGGCTGCCGAAATCGATGATCAGGACGGGCGCGGACATCGGTTGCTGGTCTCTCCCCGGGACTCCCATGATGCTGCGGTAGACCACCCCGCCGCCCAAGCGTCAAGCGCACCGGGCGTGGAGCAAAGCCGCAGGCCGGGCGGCCGAAAGCGCCCCTTTCCCACGATCGTGTCGTGGGCCGAAAGATTGGCCCGTGATTTGCGGTGAATGAGACGTTAAGGGTTTTCTGAGAGGCATAGTGGACCCATGCTGACGTCTTCCCGCACGCCCGCCGGCGAATGGCCACCCGCCAATTCTCAGGCACATGAAAGCGACGGCGACGCGCCTTCCGCGGCTTTTCCGCTGCGCGAGACGCCTTTCTGCGCCGTCACGCGCTGGATTCTCGGCATTGCCTACGCTTTGCACCCGCAACGCATCGGGAGCCTGCCGCACCTGACGCTGCTGACGGCGCGGGACCTGATGCGGGGCGGGACACGGCTTCCGGATCAAAATCGGACATGGGACTATCCTGATACATTCGGTGGCGTGGTCCGCGACCTCACGCCGGAAAGCTACCTCGAAGGTTTACGGCGGGGCTTCTTTCCCTGGGCGCACTGCGGACCGCTCAAGTGGTGGACGCGCGCCAAGCGCATGGTGCTGTCTTTCGACAACCTCCACATCAGCCGGCGCCTGCTTCGCCATTTGAAATCTGGCAAGTACACCGTCACGTTCGACACGGCCTTCGATCGGGTGGTGGCGCAGTGCGGGGCGCCGCGCGCCTACAACTGGCATACGCTGACGTGGCTCACGCCGAGCTACATGCGCCTGTTCTCGGTCCTCAACCGGCAGGGCCACGCGCATTCGTTCGAAGTCTGGAACGGGCAGGGTGAACTGGTCGGCGGCGGGTTCGGCGTCGCGACCGGACGAATCTTCGTCGGGGAATCGATGTTCAGCCTCGAGCCCGATACGTCCAAGATCGGATGCGCGGTGCTGTACGCCCATCTCGAAAAGTGGGGCTTCGAACTGGTCGACGCGCGCGATTTTACGCCTGTGCTCGAGAAGATGGGGTTCCGGGAAATCCCGCGGGCCAAATACGAAGCGATGCTTGAAGCGCACGGCCACGAGCCTGCGCCGGCCGGCGCGTGGAGCGCGGACGGCAGCGTCACGGCCGACGTGTACGGCACGCCGTTAACGCCACATTAATCTCGATTGCAGCTCGGCTCGGCGTTTCCATCGCGCGTTAAGCGGCGCCGGTTAGGACTATGAGGTTGACGACGGCACGATCGTGCGCGCGAAAGACGAGGTTCAAGTGATGACCGCAGCAGTGTTGGCGGGTGGGGCGCTGGCCCTGGCAGGGGCTCTAATTTTGATGTTTGCAGTCCGCGCGAAACGCGACGGAGCGTTTGCAGAAGCGCCGATGTTTACGCTGCAGCGCTGGGTGCTCGGCACGATCTATGCGCTCCGACCGGTGCGGATCGGCGACCTTCCTTATCTCCTCTGGCATTCCGCGCGCGATCTTTTGCGCGGCGGTACGCGCGTCCCCGATCCCTCACGCGTGGCCAACAGGCCGGACACGTTCGGCGGCGTTTGCCGCGACATCAGCCCGGAGACGGTGCGCGTTGCGGCGCAACTCGGCTTCTACCCGTGGTGCCACTTCGGCCCGATGCGCTGGTGGACGCGCCGCGAGCGCATGGTGCTGCGCACGGCAGAATTCCGCATGACCAAGAACCTGCGGCGCATCATGCGCAAGACGCCGCTCCGCGTGACGTTCGACCAGGCCTTCGACGAGGTCATCCGGTCGTGCTCCGGGCGGCGGAAGAACCGCATCTATGGCCTGACCTGGATCACGCCGACGATCATGCGCCTCTATTCGGCGCTGCACGCGCAGGGGCATGCGCATTCGTTCGAGGTCTGGAACGCGGACGGCGTGCTCGTCGGCGGCGGCTACGGCTTGTCGGTCGGCCGCGTGTTCTTCACCGAGTCCCAGTTCAGCCACGAGTCCAACTCGTCCAAGATGGGCTTCGCCTGTCTGATGTATCATCTGGCGCAGTGGGGCTATGTGGCCAACGACGGCAAGGATCCGACGCCGACGTTGGAAGAGGCCGGGTTCCAGCCCATTCCACGCGCGAATTTCGAGCAGCTTTTGCGGGAGCACGGCCGCGAGGGTGACCGCACCGGCGCTTGGGCCGTGACGGCGTCGCTCGCCGAGATTGCAGACTGGGAACCGAGCGGCGTGGCGAAGCCCGCTAGCCAGCCGGTCAAGGCTGCCAAGCCGCCGAAAGTAAAAAAGGCAGCCTAGCGCGTCGTGCTCAGGCTTGCGGATTGAGGACGTAGACGGCGATGTTCAGTGCCGTCGCGTAGGTGATCCACGCCAGATACGGGATGAACAGCAGGCTCGCGATGCGGTCCGTGCGCCAGTTGAGCGCGACGAAGGCCACCACGGTCGTCCACAACAGAACGATATCGACGGCGGCAAGCCCGATCTGGTGCTGGCCGAACATCAGCACCGACCAGATCCCGTTCAGCAGCAGCCCCACGGCCCAAACCGCAAGCGCTGGTCCGAATCCCTGCCGCTCGTAGACCCGCCAGCCGGCGATGGCGATCATGACGTAAAGGATGGCCCAGGCCGGCGCGAACAGCCAGTTGGGCGGGGTCCATTCCGGCTTCGTCAGAGCCTCGTACCAAGGTCCCGGGAGAAACTTCGATCCGGTGACCGAGACGAGCGCAACGAGCGCCAGAAAAACGACGAGGCTCAGACCGGATTTCAAGGTCACGATCAGGATCTCTTCGTGAACGTGGCGATGAAGAAGCCGTCGGTGCCGTGCGAAGCCGGCGTCAACTGCAGCGTATCCGACGATCCGTCGGCCGATACGGGCGGGGTGGCGCCGAGGGTCGCTTGCCAAATTTCGCCGAAGGGCGTGAGCGTAAACTCGGGATGGGCTTCGACGAACCAGGCGGCCTGGTCGACGTTTTCCTCGGGCAGCACCGAGCAGGTGACGTAGGTCAAGCGTCCGCCGGGTTTGACGAGGCTGGCCGCGCGCTTGAGAACCTCGCGCTGTTCCTTCTGGCGGGTGGCGAGGGCTTCGGGACGAAGACGCCACTTCGAATCGGGTTTGCGCCGCCACGTGCCGGAGCCGGAGCAGGGGGAGTCGGCGAAGACGATGTCGAAGCGCGGTCCCAAAGCGTTAAGCGCGGCGGTGTCGCCGCCGTCGATGACCTGGATGTTGCGGACGCCGGCTCGCTGCAGGCGCTCGAAGATCGGCCTAAGCTGGAACTTGTCGCTGTCGTAGGCGTAGATCTGGCCGTTGTTCTCCATCGCTGCGGCGAGGGCGAGCGTCTTGCCGCCTGCGCCTGCGCAGAGGTCAAGCACCTGGTGGCCCGGTTTCGCTCCGCTCAGGGCCGCCGCGATCTGGCTGCCTTCGTCCTGGATCTCGAACCAGCCTTTGCCGTGCGAAGCCTCGGCTTCGGCGTGCGGGCTTTTGGCGGGGCCGACCGGTGCCGGGATGCGAACGCCGTGGGGCGCGAACTGTGTCGGCGCGACGTTCATCTTCTCGAGGGCGGCGAGGACCTTGTCGCGGCCCGCCTTGAGCGTGTTGGCGCGCAGATCGACGGGCGCGCGCTCCGCCATGGCGCGGCCTTCCACGAGCGCACGATCGCCGAAGGCACGCGTGAAGGACGGCATCAGCCACTCGGGAATGTCTGCCGCGATGTGAGGGGCGGTTTCGGCGTCGATCGACGCGTCGAGGCGGTGGCGCTCATCGTCGCTCAGGGCGGCGGGAGCGTGGGGGCCGCCGTCACATGCGCGGGCGATGTCGTCCGGCGAGAGGCCAAGCGCCTTCGTCGCGGCGGCAATCGCCAGCGCGCGCGGTTCGGCGCTTCCCATCCGGGCCGCAAGCGACAAGCGCTGCCGCAGCGCGTCGAAGACGAGCGTGCCGATGGCTGCGCGATCACCGGAGCCTGCGAAGCGATGCTTCTTGCCCCAGTCTTGAAGGGCTGATGCCGCTGGCTGATGGCGCGAGAAAATATCCTCGAGCACTTCGGCCGCGGCTTGAATCCGGGGGCCCGGTCTCACGATGTCGATCCTGGAGTGAAGGGGCGCCGGTCTAAGCCGTGCCCGTGGAGAAAAAGAGGATGCGGAGCGCGAAGGCGACCCACATGACGGCGAGGACGATCGAACCCGCCGCGAAGGCGAGGAAACGGTTGGGCTGCTTGTTCGACGTCGTGTGGATGAAGGCGTGGTAGAGCCGCGCCGCCACGAACACCCAGGCGAGCGCCACGAACAGGATGTCCACCTGGCTGGTGATCATCAGGAACGCGACGAGCGCGTAGAAGAGGACCGGCACCTCGAGCTGATGGTGGAACGCGTTCGAGATCTGCATCACGCGCGGCGGCCAGTTCTGTTGCCGCAGCGAGATATCCTTGTATTGCAGGTCGCCACGCCGGATTGCTCCGATGCGTTCGCGGCGCATCCAAGCCTGGAGAAAGAACGTCAGGGCGACCTGAACGAACACGGGATAGAGAATGGCGGTCTGTCTCATCGATCCTGATCCCGTATTCGTTCGCCGCTTTAGACTGCTCCCGGATAGTTGGGGCTTTCCCGCGTAATGAGAACGCCATGGGCATGACTTTCGCGCATGCTGGCCGGCGAAATGCGGATGAACTGCGATTTGTTGCGAAGTTCCTCGAGGGTCTTGGCGCCGGTATAACCCATGCCCGCGCGAAGTCCTCCGACAAGCTGGTTCAGCACGGCGTCGACGGGCCCCTTATAGGGGACCTGGCCTTCGATACCTTCCGGCACGAGCTTCAAGGTGTCCTTGACCTCCTGCTGGAAGTAGCGATCGGCCGAGCCGCGCGCCATGGCGCCAACTGAGCCCATGCCGCGGTAGGCTTTGTAGGTGCGGCCCTGGTACAGGTAGGTTTCGCCGGGGGCCTCATCGGTGCCCGCGAGCAGCGAGCCGATCATGACGCAATCGGCGCCGGCCGCGAGGGCCTTCACGATGTCACCCGAATAACGGATGCCGCCGTCGGCGATGATCGGCACGTCGTGCTTATGGGCTTCGTTGGCGCAATTCATCACGGCGGTGAGCTGCGGGACGCCGACGCCGGCGACGATGCGGGTGGTGCAGATCGAGCCCGGGCCGATGCCGACCTTGATACTATCGGCGCCTGCATCGATCAGCGCGCGCGTTGCGTCCGCGGTCGCGACGTTGCCGGCGACGACCTGCACGGAGTTCGAGATCTTCTTGATGCGCGTTACGGCATCGAGGACGCTTTTCGAGTGACCGTGGGCGGTGTCCACGACGATCAGGTCGCAGCCGGCCTCCAGCAGCCGTTCGGTGCGTTCCCATCCATCGTTGCCGACCGTCGTCGCGGCGGCGACGCGCAGGCGCCCCTCGGGGTCCTTGCAGGCGTGCGGGTGCTTCTGCGCCTTCTCGATATCCTTGACCGTGATCAGGCCGATGCAGTGGTAGGCGTCGTCGACCACCACCAGTTTCTCGATGCGGTTCTGATGCAGCAGGCGCTTGGCTTCGTCCCGGCTGACATCGCGCGTGACCGTGATCAGGCGATCCTTGGTCATGAGCTCGGCGACCGGCTGCTTGACGTTGGTCGCAAAACGCACGTCGCGGTTCGTCAGGATGCCGACGAGGCGGCCTTTGCTCTCGCCCTTTTTGGGAGCTTCGACGACGGGAATGCCCGAGATGTCATGGGCGGCCATCAGCTTCAACGCTTCGTCGAGGGTGGCCGTGGGCTGGACGGTAACGGGGTTCAGAACGATGCCCGACTCGTACTTCTTGACCATCGCGGCTTGGCGGGCCTGCTCTTCCGGCACGAGATTGCGATGCAACACGCCGATGCCGCCTTCCTGGGCCATCGCGATCGCGAGCTTGCCTTCGGTGACGGTGTCCATGGCGGACGACAGGATCGGGATGTTGAGGGAGATCGTCCGGGTGACCCGGCTCGCCACATTGACTTGGTTAGGTAAAACCTCGGAAGCGGCCGGCAGCAGAAGCACGTCGTCGAAAGTCAGTGCTAGACCCAAATCGCTATCGATTGGGCGTTTAGCCATGGTTCTCTCCTCGGCGGGGTTGACACGGGGCGGCCGCGGACTGGGCGGGCGGGCTCGAATGTCGAATGCGCTATAGCACCGGGCGGGCGCTAGGGGAAGGGAGCGTGCCTGCGGCGTGGGAGCATGGCTCACAAGGACCTCTCGGGGCGGGTCCCAAGGGTGGTAGCCGTCCACGGACGGACGGCATCGTCTGTCGGCAAATTTTCTCGCAACTGCACATCAGCTCAAATGATGGGAGTGCGTTGAAAAATCGAATAGACCTTCGTCTCTGATCGCGTTAGGAAGACGCGTTCAAGTGCTCTAGAGCGTTTTGAGGAGGAAACAACAATGAAGATTTGGTCCAAGCCCGCCGTGCGCGAGCAGGAAGTCGGCCTCGAGGTCACCAGCTACCTCCCGGCAGAGATCGACATCATCTAACTGATGATGGAGATTGGCTCGCGCACTGGCGAGTCGATTTAAGGCACGGCGGTCGAGCAAGCGGCCGCCGTTGCCATTTGTGGGGACCGTCAGAGTCGAAGTTCTTGCTTATTCCGCTGCGCGCCACTTTGCCGCGACAGCGTTGATCCTGCCGGCTTAGGCCGTGCCGCCCTTGAACCCCGTCGCCAACACATAGAGTTCTGCACTGTCCGAACGGCTCGCCGGCGGCTTCACGTGCCGCACCGTTGCGAAGCTGCGCTTGAGCAGGTCGAGCAGATCGCGCTCCGTGCCGCCCTGGAACACCTTGCAGAGGAACGCGCCGCCCGGCGCGAGCACGTCGCACGCGAAATGCGCGGCGGCTTCCGCAAGCATCATGATGCGTAGATGGTCGGTGCTGGTGTGGCCAACCGTCGGCGCCGCCATATCCGACAAAACGATGTCGGCGGCTTCGCCGTTCAGCTGTTGCTTCAACCAGGGCTCGGCGCTGTCGTCCATGAAATCGAGCTGCGCGGCCTGGACTCCGGCGACCGGCTCCATCTCCAGGATGTCGATCGCAATGACTTGGCCGCGCCCGCCGACGGATTGCGTGCGCGTGGCTGCGATCTGGCTCCAGCCGCCCGGTGCGGCGCCGAGATCCACCACGCGATGGCCGGGTTTCAGGACGTGATATTTGTCGTCGATCTCGAGCAGCTTGTAGGCGGCGCGCGAACGATATCCCTCGCGTTTGGCTGCGGCCACATACGGATCGTTGAGCTGGCGCTCCAGCCACCGTTGCGACGATGCGGTGCGGCTGCGTGCGGTTTTCAGGCGGACGTTGAGGTCGCGCTGGCCGCCGGATACGCCGAGCGCGCTCGTCGGCGTCTTTCCGCTCGTCGCCTTGCCGCCGGGCCCGCGGCCCGACTTTCCCTTCATGCGCATCAGTTTTGTCCCGATCTTTGCCGTCTGCGCCGCCGGCCGGTGCGATAGACTCCGTCCTCACTCATGAGCGTCGCAAGGATGCCTTCGCGCAGCCCGCGATCGGCTACGCGCAATCTTTCGGCGGGCCAGGTGCGCAGGATCGCTTCCAATATGGCGCAGCCCGCGAGAACGAGGTCGGCGCGCTCCTGGCCGATGCAGGGCTCAGCCACGCGCTCCTCATACGATCGGGCGAGCAGCTGGTAGGTGACGGCCTGAATTTCATCGAACGTGAGCCAGCAGCCGTCGACGCGCGCGCGGTCGTAGCGCTTGAGGCCGAGATGAATGCCAGCCACGGTCGTCACGGTGCCGGAGGTGCCGAGCAGGTGGACGGTCGCGCCGCTCGAAAGGGCGCGAAATCCGTGTAGCGTTTCGAACGGCCTGACGAGGCCGATGACGTACTGCACCATCTCCTCAAAGCTGTCGGGCGTGACATGGTGGCCGCCAAATCGTTCGGCCAGCGTGACGACGCCGACGGGCAGCGATGTCCATCCGCGGATCTCAGGTTTCGCCGCGGGCCGCCGGTCTGCGTCGGGCCCGCGCTCGGCACTGGTGCGCTTGGTGAGGTCGAGCCAGATCAGTTCGGACGAGCCGCCGCCGATGTCGAACACCAGAACGTAGTCGGTGCGATAGTCGATCAGGGAGGCGCAACCGGAGACGGCGAGCGACGCTTCGGTCTCGCGGTCGAGCACTTCGAGCTTGAGGCCGACCTCGTCTTCCACGCGGTGCAGGAAGTCGCGGCCGTTGATGGCGATGCGGCACGCTTCGGTGGCGACGCAGCGGGCGCGCGCAACCTCGTTGCGCTGAATTTTAGAGGCGCAGACGCGCAAGGCGTCGATGGTGCGCCGCATCGCTGCATCCGAGAGCCGCCCGGTCTGGGAGACACCTTCGCCAAGGCGAATGATGCGTGAGAACGCGTCCACGACACGGAAGCCGCGCCGCGACGGGCGGGCCAGCAGCAAGCGGCAGTTGTTCGTTCCGAGATCCAACGCGCCATAGACGGGACCGCGATCGGCAGGAGCAAAGCGGGACGGCTGTGAGGAGACGGACTGCGGGGGGTGGCCGCCAGGTGCGCCGCCTGGGCCACGCGCCGAGCCGCTACCGGGACCCGTCTGGGCGACTCGCATTGCGCGAGGGGCCGTGGCCCGCTCATCGTCAGAAAATTCCGACACGTCTCTTCCCCAGAGCCTGGTTCCGGGTTGCGGGCCGTTTTCGGCCGCTGACCCTCGTCGTCAGGCTATTTGACTGGCTGCATCTTGCGTCAGTGTACCAGGAGACCGCCGGGCGTAAAGAAAAAGCGCGCTTGTGGTATATGACGGCCGCGGATGCGGCATCCGCGACGGCCTGCGCTGGCGCTTGAACTCGAACAGGAAATCCGGCTTCGCATGGTGAGAAGGCACGCTTCATGTCGGGTGCTGGGCGCAACCTCGGCTTCGGTGCTGGGCGCAGTCTTGGCGGTCGCCGTCGTCGCTTCACCCGTTCATTCGGAGCCCGGACCGCAAGGCGCTGCGTCCGATGTGACGGCCGGCGTTGCCCGCCTGATCGCGGCTTATCCCAACCACCTCGAAAAGGCCGAGGGCAACTGGCTGGTTTGGCGGGACGGAACGCGCATGGCGCTCGACGACGGCGGCGGCACCAAGTCCTTCGCGGATTGGCTCGACCACCCGGATATCGAGGACATGCTTCGGCTCGCCTATCCGGCGGGCGCCGGGCCGCTGGTTCCGGAGCCGGAGAGCGATCCGGGGCGCGCGCGCAACACGGCGTTCTTCGACAAGATGTACGGCGATTGCCGCAAGGGTGAGGTGGCGGGTTCGCTCGACACGATCACTTGGTTGCCCAAGAAGGCGCCGCAGAAACTGCAGGTGACGCGCATCAACGGCGTCGCCGCGCGGCTCGCGGCGGTGTCGCGGGCGCTCGATGCGCTGCCGGCGTCGTTCGACAAGTATCTCATCCCCTCGGCCGGCACCTATAATTGCCGCGCGATCGCGGGCACGAGCCGTCTTTCAGCGCATGGTTCCGGAATCGCGATCGACATCGCGGTGGCGCTGACCGACTATTGGCGCTGGGGCGGGACGTCGTCCGGCGGGCGCGTCGCCTACAAGAACCGCATTCCGCTCGAGATCGTGCACATCTTCGAGCGGCACGGGTTCATCTGGGGCGGGCGGTGGTCCCACTACGACACCATGCATTTCGAGTACCGGCCGGAGCTGCTGCCGCCGCTGGAGCCGCTGACGCCCGTAGATGATGAGCCCCCGCCGTAGCCCGAGCGCGGCGGAGCGGGGTCGCGCTTCTGACGGGAGGCATTGTTCGCGAGATGAGCGGAGACTGTGTCTCAGGCCGGTGGCGTGACGGGCGGCGGAGCGGGATAACCGGCGGGCCCGGACCACACCTGTCAGCCGAGGTGTCGCAGCGGGGTCGCGGTGCATCTTCATGAAATGGCGGCGATGCGGCGTTCGCCTTGCGCGGTCCGGGGCGAGCTGTTATACGGCCCAACTCGGCGCGCCTCCGGCCCGCCAGATCCCGGCTTTGGGGGATCGTCTAATGGTAGGACTGCAGACTCTGACTCTGCCTGTCTAGGTTCGAATCCTAGTCCCCCAGCCAACAAAATCAACGACTTACAGTTCGATCAAAAAAACTAGGCGCAGATTAGGTGCATCCGTTTTGGTCGATTGACTGGTGGGGTAGGGCTCAGCGCCGATTTGAACGGACTTTGAACGTCGGCCCGCCGATTGCAATTCAAGTGGCGTAGAGGTTCAGCGCGGCGGTCATTAGTAGCGACCGCAACGCCTACAAACTTCGTCCGATCATTGCATTTGCGCTGACGCGTTAGACCAATCAGGAAATCGTTCGCTTCGGCCGTCATCGCAATTGGCCGTAGGCTTCGTCCGCTCCCCGCGAATAAGCGGCCGTCCTCGACCGGTCATGCCTTTGTCGGCTGCGGGCCATGAACAGACGTTCCAGAGATCCATTTTCCACGCCTGGCTGCTGGGAAGAAGCGAGCCTTCTATTCGCTCGGCTGTGCCAACACGCGTGTCGCCTCTGCTCCAGCAGCCAGAATACGATCCGACAATTCGGTTCCTTCAACCGCGCGCGCGAGCTGAAGTGTGCCAACGATAGTTGCGTAGATACTCAAGGCCACGTTGTCCCGATCCCGCATTTTCGCCGGCAGGACCGACGATAACTGGTCCGCCATGCGTTCGAGATGTTCCGCAAAGAGTGCGCGCGCATCGGTAGGCAGCCGGGCAAGCTCGGGCAAGAGCGCCGCGGCGGCGCAGCCCTTGCCCGGATTGTCACGGTGCTCCGGCGACAAATACGTCGCGATGGCTGCCTCAAGTTCACCCGTTGCGAGTGTGGTCTCGAGCCAGGCCAACTGATCCTTGAATGCTGCATCCAAGACGTCACGGACAAGGTCAGCCTTGGACCGGAAGTGCGGATAGAACGCCCCGTTGGTCAGCCCTGCATCGCTCATGATGCCGGCTAAGCCCGAAGCGGCGATGCCATCCTCGCGAAACGTCTCCGACGCGACCTCCATGATGTGACGCCGCGAGGCATCCTTTCTGCCCTTCTCGTAGCGCACGAATGACCTCCTATAATTTTATTGTATTACGATCGTAATTTGACTATATGATCATAATTCAATGATCGTCCCCGTGCAATAAATTAAGAGTATTAGGAGTGGTCCATGGCTAAGATTTCTGGAAAAATCGCCGTCGTAACAGGAGCTTCCAGCGGCATAGGTAGGGCGACCGCTGAAGCGCTCGCGCGTGTGGGCTTCGCGGTCTTTGGCACCAGCCGCCGCCCGAACGGTGACGCCCCTGTCGGGGTCACGATGTTGGCCTGTGATGTCACCGACGATGAATCGGTCAAGACCCTCGTCTCGACCGTGCTTTCGAAAACCGCCCGCATCGACCTCTTGGTGAACAACGCTGGTATCGGCTTGATCGGTGGCGCCGAGGAGTCGTCCATCGAGCAGATAAAGGCATTATTCGACGTCAACCTGCTGGGCGTTATGCGTGCCACAAACGCCGTGCTTCCGTCGATGCGCGAGCGGCGCGCCGGGCTCATCATCAATATGGGCTCGGTGTTGGGGATCGTCCCTGCCCCTTACTCCGCTTACTACTCCGCAACCAAGCATGCGCTTGAGGGATATTCGGAGTCCCTCGATCATGAGACGCGCGCCTTCAACGTCCGCGTTTCCGTGATTGAACCCGCTTTCACGCGAAGCGTCTTCGACCAGAACGCGCTCGAGCCCGATCAGAAGTTGGAGCCATATGAGAAGTCCCGGGCCGACGCACGCGCCTTGATGAGCGACGTGATGCCCACGGCAGATCTGCCCGAGGTGGTCGCCGATGTCGTTGTGGCGGCCGCCACGGCCAAGCACCCGAAACGCCGCTACACCGCCGGTAAGCTCGCGCGCCAGATCAGCATCCTCCGTCGGTTCGCGCCAGCCGGAACGTTCGACAAGAACCTGCGCAGACAAATGCGCCTGCCGGCCTGAACGATCGCACTGCTCAAACAGAGAAGTTAAAAATGAAAACGCTCATCTTGCAACGTTACGGCGGCCCCGAGCACATAGAGTTCGCCGATACCCCCCGGCCCGTTCCGAAGCCACACGAAATTCTCGTACAGGTCCACGCCGCTGGCTTGAACCCGATCGACACCATGATCCCGAAAGGCACGTTCAAGCCCATCATCCGGTTGCGGCTTCCATCCACTCTGGGCAGTGACGTCGCTGGCGTCGCAGTCGAGGTCGGACTCAAGGTCACTCGTTTCAAGCCGGGCGATCCCGTTTTCGCCAGTGTCTTGGACTTGGGTACGGGGACACTCGCCGAATTCGTGACCGTTCCGGAGCATGCCGCGGCGCTCAAGCCGGCGAACCTGGACTTTGTGCAGGCTGCATCGATCCCTATGGTCGGGCTGACGTCGTGGCAGGCGCTCAAAGAGCGCGCCGGCGTGAAGCCCGGACAAAAGGTTTTCGTGCCCGCCGGCTCCGGCGGGATAGGCACGTTCGCGATCCAGCTCGCGAAGTATCTTGGAGCCAAGGTCGGGACGACCACCAGCACCGGAAACGTCGATCTGGTTCGCAGCCTCGGTGCCGATGAGGTGATTGATTACAAGAGGCAGGAGTTCGACGAGGTTCTGAGCGGCTACGATGTCGTGCTCGGTACCGTCAGGGGTGACGCGCTCGACAAATCACTTCGAATTCTGAAACCCAACAGCATTGTGGTTTCGCTTATCGGGCCGCCGGACGCAGCATTTGCCCGCGCCCGACGCATGAATATTTTTATGGTATTCGTGTTTGCGTTTCTGAGCCGTGGAATCATTCGGCGCGCCAAAAAACGCGGCACAACGTATTCGTTCTTGTTCGTTCATCCGGATGGGGGCCAACTTACGGAAATCGGTAAGCTGATCGAGGCGGGGCGCATTCGGCCGGTAATCGATAAGGTGTTTCCGTTCGAACAAGCGAAGGAGGCGCTTGCCTATCTCGAGCAGGGTCGAGCCAAGGGGAAGGTCGTCGTCCAGATGAGGTAATGGCGTCGGTATCGATCCGCTGGCACGAAGCGTCAAGCGACAATCGCACCGTAGTGATGGAATCGCGCTGCTGAGCGCGATCGTGATGTGTCCGCTTGGAAGGTGGTCGTGCAGATCAAGAGGCGAGGTCGCCGATAATGGTAGCGAGTTCGCTCTCGTCGTCGGTAAAGCTTGTGATCATCGCCTGGAGCGTTGCGATTGGAGGAGCGTGGCAACTTGTCCACAGCCTGCGCGTCCCGAAGCGGTCGACCCTCAGAGAGAGCCGACCGCCACTGCCGGACGCTTAACCGGGCAGCTGGAAGTAGTAATGGCCAAATAGCGTGATCGCGGCGCCGGCCGCTAAGGCCAGGTAGGGCAGGATGCCCGCGCGACGCTCGCCGAGATCCTGGCTCTTGAGATCCAGGTCGATCAGCATGTGATCCGGGAAGCGCCCCTTGTCCTGCACGTAATGGCGATACAGGAACACGGGAACGATAAGAAGCGCGAACAAAAGCCCGTACCAGAGCGCGTTCGGATTGCCCCACACCTTCGCGCCGACACCCATCAGGAACAGGTTGAAGAAACCTAGCCCCGCGTTGACAGCGATCAGCCAATTCGGCGCTCGGTAGGGGCGAGGAATATGAGGGCTGTCGATGCGGTGGATCCAGGTGGCTTGAAGATTCAAGAAGATGAAGATCATGTAGCCGACGTTCGAGATCGACAGGATCAGGTAGTAAGCCGTCGCGTCAGACGCGGCGAATGTCAGCAGTCCGAGATTGAAGATGAGATCCGTCCACATGGCACGCGTCGGTGCGCCATGCTCGTTCGTGTGTGCGAGATACTTCGGGAGCCATCCATCGACGCCGCCCTGATAGAGGGTGCGGGACGAGCCGGCCATCGCCATCTGGATCGCGAGGATCAAGGCGAGGATCATCATCATTTCGAGAAGATGCGTGACGATTGGCGAGCCGCCGCTGACCATGTTGCCCATGGCCTGCGCTACGCCCGTGCCGTCGACGATGCCGGGCTGCGTCATGCCCTCCAGGCCGAGATAGCCTTGGAACGACGCCGCGACCAAGGTGTACAGCAACACGCACAGCAGACCGGCAGCGATGATGGACTTCTTGGTATCCGACGCCGGATTTTTGAACTCGCGGGTGTAGCAGACGGCCGTTTCGAAGGCGTACGTCGACCAGCCGGCGATGAACAATGCACCAAGGAAGAGCGTCCATCCGCCATTGTTCCACGCGCCACCCGGGGGAACGAGCGGGGAATAGTTCGCGTAGTTCACTCCGCCGTTGAAGAACGGAACGATGCCGACGACGAGCATCGGGATGACGACCAAAAGTCCGATCACCATCTGAACGCGCGCGGTGCCGAGAACGCCGCGATGCTGAATGGCGAACGTGACCAGCATCAGTGCGGCGCCGATGAAGAATGTCGGCCCGATTTCGATTTTCGCGAGGCCGAAGAATGAGAAGCTTGCGAGCGTCATCGTGCGGAGCGCGGGGGTCGCGGCTTCGGTCACGGCTGCGATTGCGATCTTGACGGCTTCTTCGGCTGACTTGCCGTCAATGGAAGCCGTATTTGCCGCGTTCTTCAGCCACGACAGCACCTCTGGAGAGTCCGGCATGAACGCCGGAATGGGTGCGATCGCATTCAAGATATAGCCGGCTGCGATGGCACAGCCGAGCGAGAGAACCGGCGTCCAAGCAAACCAGTTGCACCAAACCGACAGCGGCGCGATCAGTTTGTTGTAGCGCAGCCATGCCGCGGAACCGTAGACGGCGGCGCCGCCGGATTTGTTTTTGAACAGGCCGGCGATCTCGGCGTAGCTGTACGCCTGGAGGTAGCCCATCGTGACCGATATGGCCCATACGAGGAACGCGAGTGAGCCGGCCGTGGCACCCATGCCGCCGATTGAAATGAGCACCAGTGCGGGCACGCCGCTCGCGATCCAAAAGGCTCCTTTCCAATCGATCGTTCGATGCAACCCCGCATCAGCGTCTTCTCCGGAGGCGATACCCCCAGAATTTCTGTCCACCACATCCTGCATGAAACGCTCCCTGTGACTCCCCTTCTGGGGAGATTTTTTGGCGTGTTGATGGGAGGCATTCTGCCGCAGATGTGCGCCACATGCAATTAATTTGCATGAATGTAGTGCAAAAGTATTAACTCGCAGGCAAGTTTTCCGTCGCGTCGCAGCATGGGTTGCAAACGTGAACAGCTCGACTGCATGATGGCCGTCGCGAGTGCGAGTTCGCTTGAAAATGTCCTTCAAAGTCGATCTGAAGGAGCCCCAAGAAGGAACGGAAATGGCGAAATCAAAAGTGCGGCGGGTCCCTGTGCGCGCGCCGCGGAACCGAGTCAGCGCTCAAGCGTCCAAGGCACGGCCTCCGCCCGATACGGCGAACGTGCCGTTGGAAAAACGGATCGGCGAAGTCTTCAAGCAACTGCGTGTGGACGCGAACCTCACTCTTGCCGAGCTGAGTGTCGGAGCGGGCGTCTCGAGCGCCATGCTCAGCCGTATTGAAAATGGGATGGCGACCGCGAGCCTCGATTCGCTCGAACGCCTCTGCCTGGCGCTCGGAATCGGTCTTTCCGATCTCTTTAAACGGATCGATCGGAAGAAAGGCACGGCCCAGCTCGTCAAACGCAGCGAGCAGATGGAGGTCGTGCGCGTCGGCACGAAGTACGGCTACACCTACAAGCTGCTCTCTTACGACAAGGGGCCGAAAAAGCTCTTCGATCCGTTCTTCATCGCGATGGACAAGAAAAGCCAATCCTACCCGCGATTTTCGCATCCCGGCACGGAGTTCATCTACATGCTGCAGGGGCGCGTCGAGTATCGCTTCGGAGAGTTCACGTATCTGCTCGAGCCGGGCGACGCCTTTACGTTTTCGGGAGACGTCGTTCACGGGCCGGAGAAGCTGCTGGACGAGACAGCCAAGTTTCTTTCGATCATTTTTTACGGGGAGTAGTCAGCTTCCTTGCAGGGATTCCCCTCCTAAAAAAAAGCCGGGAGCTTTCGCTCCCGGGAGTTGGGGGAAAACCAGAGATTGGCTCTCAGAAGCTTGCCCCGGGGATCCAATTGGTGCCCGCAGGAGGAACCCGAGCCATTGCGGCGGCCCAGGGCGCGAGCGTCAATGTCGAGAGATCGCCGACGAGAATGTATTCGGCTTCGGGGGGCGCGAGCCGCATTCCGAACGCGCCACTGCCCGCGACTCCGACGCCGCCGGTGACGATGTCTTCGAGATGATCGACTGGAACGGCCTTACTTTTGGCTGCTGATCCAGGAACAGGTTAGCTTTCGCGATATTGAGCGCGAGCTGCCCCGGCGAATTGCGCCAATTCCAATGGGCGATCTGCATGAACGTTTTCTCCGTTGCGAGCGTTCTTTGGTGCACTTTTTTTGGGTGCGATCGGCCACGATGGCGTACAACAAACTTGCATATGGTGCAACTTGTTTGTATGTAAGGAAAAGAATGTTCAAGGACTGACGATGGACTCAACCGACGAAAACAACGCTGATGCGACGGGCGCTGGCACCCATTCAGGTCCGACGGCCTTGCAGCTCGCGCGGGGACGCGCGTCCACCTCGCATGGCCTGACCTACAGGCCGTACTGGTGGGAGGCTGCGCCGCGCCGTCAGTCTGCCGCTGTCTTGCCGGGACGAGCGGATGTCGTGATCGTCGGCTCCGGTTTCACGGGCCTCTCGGCCGCGTTGACACTGTTGCGTGAGGGCCGCTCGGTCGTCGTGCTCGAGCGGGACGCGCCGGGCTTCGGCGCAAGCACGCGCAATGGCGGACAGATCGGCAGCGGCAATCAAAAGTTCAGGGTGAAGCGCCTGATCGAGCTGCGCGGCCGGAAGAAGGCCGAAGCGATGCTGCGCGAAGGCGTGCGCATGCTCGACACCATCGAACACCTGATCACATCCGAGAAGATCGACTGCCACTTCAGCCGATGCGGCCGCTTCAGGGCTGCGATGCAGCCGGAACATTACGAGTCCATGGCGCGCGATATGGAGGATCTCCGGCAGGTTGCCGGTGTCGAGAGCTACATGGTGCCGCGCGCCGAGCAGCACAGCGAAATCGGATCGGACGTGTTTTTTGGCGGGTCGGTGCTGCCGGGCGACGCCTCCGTGCATCCCGCGCTTTACCATGCGGGGCTGATGCAGCGCATCGAGGAGCGCGGCGGGCACGTTTTGGGCAGCGCGGGCGCTCAAGGCATTTCGTCCACTCAGGGCGGCTATGTCGTCAAGACGCCGCTCGGCGAGATCTCGTGCAAGAACGTCCTCATCGCCACCAACGGCTATACGGATGGTCTCGTGCCGGAACTGGGCCGCCGCATTCTGCCGATTGGTTCCGGCTTGATCGCTACGGGGGAGATTCCCGAAGCCACGTTCTCGCGGCTGCTGCCCAAGAATCGCGTGTACGGCAATTCGAACCGGGTCTTCTATTATTTCCGGGCGGCGCCGGGCGAGCGCAGGATCATCTGGGGCGGGCGCGTCGGGCGCATCGCCAACAACACGTCGCCGCTCGCGTTTCGTCATCTCGCGCGCGACATGCTTCGCGTGTTTCCCGACATCGCGGATGTGCCGGTCACGCACGCCTGGGATGGCATGATCGGCTACACCTACGACGAAGTTCCCCATCTCGGTCGAACCGCGGCCGGGCTGCACTATGCGATCGGATACTGCGGCACCGGCGTCTCGCGGGCCACGTACTTCGGGCACAAGATCGCGCTTCAGATCGTGGGAAAGGGCGACGGACACACGGAGTTCGATGAACTCGTCTTTCCGAGCGTCCCGTTCCATCCCATCGCCAAGCACGCCGTGCCGGTCGTCGAGACCTGGTACCGGTTTCGCGATGCGACGAAGATTTAAACTCAACAAAAATGACCTGGGAGACGACGAGAATGTCAACGACGACCATCATTGAGCGCACCAATATCTCCTCCGGCGGCGCCTACGAGGCTATCTTCGGATATTCCCGCGCCGTCCGTGCCGGCGACGACGTACATGTTTCCGGCACGTGTGCACCGGTGGCGCACGAAAAGAGCAACGCCTACGCGCAGGCGCGCGCAGCACTGGAGATCATTGAAAAGGCTTTGGGCGAGGCCGGTGCCGGCCTGCAGGACGTCGTTCGTACCGTCGTCTACCTCCGCGACATCAACGATGCCGAAGATGTCGCCCGCGCCCACCTCGAATCTTTTGACAAGGTTCGCCCCGCGAGCACCCTTGTGCAGGTGACCTCCATGCTGCGCCCGTGGCAGAAGGTCGAGATCGAGGCCTATGCGAAGCTTGCCTCCGAGGCGTGAGCGGCAACCCAGTTCAATCAAGCACTGACGCCGGGCCATGGCAGTTTGGCGAGCGCATCCTCGCCGGCGACGTCCCCGGTTGCAGAGCGCGCCGGCACGTCCACGAAGACGAAAGCAACGCACGCAGCCCAAGTTGGCCGCATGGGAATTCGGTTGTGGATACGAGGGGCAGGCGCCGGGACAGCGTCGTCCGCGTCGTTACTATCGCATAGCTGAAGAATCGTGGCGACGCACCGTGCTGCGCGCTCGCTCGTGCGGAATGGGGGCGCCGTCGTGTCTGAGACACTCGATCTTGTGGACGCATCGGACGATGTCCCCGACGCTCACTCTCCGCGGGACGCGGCAACAGGGGGCGACGACATCGATTGGTGGGGAATGCTCACCGATCCGGGTTTTCTCAGCAATCCCTATCCCGACCTCGCGCGGATCCGCGAGATGGGAGCCGTTCATCTCGATCCTGTCTCCGGCATCTACTTCGTCACCCGCTCGCGCGAATTCAGCGCGATGGCCAAAACGCCGGACATGGGCCGCGATACGCGATTCTGGGCCGACGGCTGGAACAGCCCGCGAAACCGGCAACGCGATCCCGACACTTATGAGCTGTTCAAGGAATTCCAGCCGCAGATGATCAACGCCAATGCGCCGGACCACCGGCGCACGCGGTCGGTCTACGATAAGGCGTTCCGTCCCGGCGACATGACACGATATCTGCCGATGATGGAGGACGAATGCCGGAAATTGCTGGATGCGCTGCCTGAGGGCGAACCGTTCGACTTCATGACCGCGCTTGCCAATCCGCTGCCGCATCGCATTTCGCTCAGGCTTTTCGACATTCCGGCGGAGATGGACGAGACGATCGCCAAGTGGATCGCCGCATTGAGCTGGGTCGGCAATATCGTCATGACGCCGGAGCAGAAGCGGGAAGCGGCAAGCGCGCAGCGTGACTTCAAGGCCTGGGTGCGGGGCCATCTCGCGGAGCGCAGTGCGGACCCGGGCAACGGACTTATCGCCATCTCACTCGCGGCGGCCGCGACCGGCGCGATGAACGAGGACGAGACCCTCAACAACGTGGCGATGCTTATCTCGGGAAGCCGGACGACCTTGACGCTGCTGGGTAACGGGATGCTGACGCTGCTCAGGAACCCGGCTCAATTCGAGAAGCTGCGGGCGAATCGGGGGCTCATGCGAACCGCGATCGAGGAGATGCTGCGCTATGAACCGGGCAGCAGCATCATTCCCCGCGCGGCGGTCAACGATTTCCAGTGTGGCGCGACCCGGATTCCGGCCGGCGCACTGGCCATCGGCCTGGTCGGTGCGATCAATCGGGACCCCGAACGCTTCGACAATCCTGATGTGTTCGACATCACGCGGAACCCGAACCATCATTCCGCGTTCGGCGGCGGCCCGCATATCTGCATCGGCAAAGCGCTCGCTCGCATGGCCACGCAGATCGCGTTCAACATGCTGATGGACCGACCGAAGCGATCAACGCGGGCTCGAGCGGCTGCCGTTGCGGCTGGGACGCGCGTGATGGCGCAAGTCGCGCTCGCCGCAGCGCCCGAGATCAACTGGTGGGGGATGCTCACCGATCCCGCGTATCTCGCGAACCCGCATGCGGAGCTGAGGCGCATCCGCGAGCTCGGACCCGTTCATCGCGACGAATTTACGGGCATCTATTTCGTGCTCGGTCACAGCGAGTTCCGTCAGATGGCCATGGCGCCGGAAATGGGGCGCGATACGCGACTTTGGACCAATGGCTGGAGCAGGCCAGGAAGCCAGGAGAGCGATCCGGTCAGCTACTGCCTGTTCAGCGAATTCCATCGCCAGATGGTCAACGCCGATCCGCCGGATCACCGCCGGATGCGGGACGTGTACGAAAAGGCGTTTCGTCCGGGCCAGATGGCGCAACTGGTCCCCATGATCCAGGCTGAGTGCCAGCAACTGGTGGACGCCCTGCCCGTCGATGCTCCGGTCGACTTCATGACCGCGTTTGCCAATCATCTGCCGCTGCGCGTGTCGCGGAACCTGTTCGGGATTCCCGCGGACATGGACGAGCAACTTGCGATCTGGAATGCCGCGCTCATCAAAATCGGCGACATCATGATGCCGTCCGAGCAGAAGCGCGACGCGCTGGACGCTCTGCGCGCCTACAAGGCGTATCTCAAGGGGCACCTCGAGTCGTGCCGCGACCGGGCGGGCGACAGCTTCATCGGTTTGGCGGCCGCTGCGCTGGCGGACGGCACCATGGACGAAGAGGAGACCCTCAACAATCTCCTCGGCCTCGTGTCGGGGAATGAAACGACCGTCACGCTGCTCGGCAACGGACTGCTGGCCCTGCTACGAAATCCTGCAGAACTCCACAAGTTGCGGTCCAACCCCGATCTGATGCGCCCGGCCATCGAGGAGATGTTGCGTTACGAGCCGAGCATCAACTTCATCCTTCGGGTGGCAATTCAGGACTACCGGTGTGGCGACGTCGTCATTCCGGCTGGATCGCTGGCCATCGGGCTGGTCGGCGCGATTAACCGGGATCCGGCGCGTTTCCAGGGTCCCGACGTGTTCGACATCGCACGCCAGCCCAATGCCCAGTCGATCTTCGGCGGCGGACCGCACGTTTGCATCGGTGCGGCGCTCGCGCGCCTCGAGGCCCAGACCGCCTTTGCCGCTCTCTTGGAGCGCTTTCCCCGCATTGAACTGGCCGGCGAGCCTGTCTGGTGGGCGGATCGGACCAACCAACGGGGACTTGAGACGTTGCCGCTCAAGTTCGGCTGAGGCAGCGTGCATCCGACTGAGCCCGCTATGCGTAGACAGAAAATTTTCAGTATGAGATGTTTTTTCTAGCGATTCGGGAGGCGGGGCTCCCGATGGCGTCGCCGCTGGCGTTCCCTTGTGCAATCTCAACGCTACTTGGAGGTCCGCATGTCGGAGCGCATTGAAAAGGCGAACGCCTTGATCCGCCGCTATTCCTATTGGTCGGCTGGCTTCGGGCTCATTCCGGTGCCCGTGGTCGATCTCGCGGCCATCACCGGAACGCAGATCAAGATGGTGCACGCGCTGTCGGGTCTCTACGGCCGCGAATTTTCCGAGGATCGTGTCCGCGCCGCGATCGGCGCGCTGGCCGGCGCCGCGGTGCCGATCGCTGTCGGGGCCGGAACGGTGTCGGCGCTCAAGACGGTCCCCGTGCTCGGCCAGATCGCCGGGACGCTGGCCCTGCCGGCGTTGGCCATGGCGGCCACGGTCGCCGTCGGCCGGGTGTTCGTGCATCATTTCGAGGCCGGCGGCACGCTTCTGGATTTCGATCCCGAGAAGATGAAGGCTTACTTCGAAGCCGAATTCAACAGGGCGAAAGACGGCTCGGGCGCCGATGCGCCGACGTCCGCCGCGGCCAGCGAAACCCAATCGGCGGCCTAATCCGGCGGGTAAAATTTCACCTACGTGAGAGGCTGGCCGGCTAACGCGGCGGTGTTTGGTGCTGACGCGCGCATCCTTGCCCTCGGCTCAATAAATTACGGCTTTGCGCCAGCGGCTTATCCTCTCCTTTGTGGGTGGCTCCGCTGGCGGCTGCCCACCGAATCAGAGACGGTTGGCGCTGCGGGGCGCAGATCGACGCGCCAGCCGCGGGGGGTGGCATGGTCATCGGTTTATACATCCTGTTTGCGGTGCTGGTGGGCTTCTTTGCGATCGGTCGCAGCGGAGGCTTCTTTCTCTATTTCCTGCTGTCCATCATTCTCACCCCGATCGTGGCGCTCATCATCCTGATCATGGCGACGCCGGTGGTGGTGGATACGCGGGGCGTGGTCGTGAAGAAGCCGTGGCGGAAGCGCCCGCTCGCCAATGTCTGAAGTTCTCGTCTCTCAGCCGCTGCATGTGGCGGCCCTGTCGTCCGGGCGCAACTGGTTCTTGCGCCAACGCCGCACGCTGATGCTGGCGCTGCTGGTCGCGATGTTCATCATCACCGCTCTTGCGCCGCGGATCTTCATCACCATTCCATCCGGCCATGGCGGCATCCTCTGGCTGCGCTTCTTCGGAGGCACGCAGGCGAGCCAGCAGGCGCTCGGCGAGGGACTGCATGTCATCCCGCCTTGGGATCACATCTTCATCTACGACATGCGCGTGCAGGAGCATGATCAGGCCTACGAGGTCATCGCCCGAGAGGGTCTGCAAGTGACCGTGCGCAGCTCTTTCCGCTGGCACCTCAATCCGGCAACGCTGCCACGCCTGCACAAGACGATCGGCCCGAACTATCTCAACGTGCTTCTGGTGCCGGAAGTCGGGTCCGTCTTGCGCGAGCGGATCTCGCAGTACGAAATCGAGGAGCTGTTCTCGTCGCGCCGGACGCAGATCCAGGGCGAAATCCTGCAGGCGGTCGCGAGGGAAATGCCCGGCGAGTCCGTGAACAGGATCGGCATCAATGTCGACGACCACGACGGAGAAGACTTCGTGATCATGACCGACATCCTGCTGAAGGATGTCACGCTGCCGTTCCGGCTACGGTCCGCCATAGAGCGTAAGCTCGAGCAGGCGCAGATCTCACAGGAGTACGGCTTCAGAATTCAGCGCGAGCGACTGGAGAGCGAGCGCAAGCAGATCGAGGCGCAGGGCATCCAGGCATTCCAGCAGACGGTTCAAGCTGGGATCTCGGAAGCGTATTTGAAATGGCGCGGGATCGAGGCCACGCTGCAGCTTGCGGCCTCTCCGAACGCCAAGGTGGTCATTGTGGGCGGTGGGTCCCAGGGGCTGCCGCTGATCCTCAACACCGGCGACACGCCATCGCTACCGGCGGCGCCGCCGGCGGCTCCGGCGACGCCACATCCCGCGAAGCATAAGGCCGACGTCGACGCCGAAAGCGCAGGGCGTATCTCGGGCTCGATCGACATGTCGCCGCCGCAGTCCAATTCACCCTTCGAAACGCTCGCAAACCCACACAGCACGGCCGAAGAAGACGAGATCGAAGCGGAAGCTGTGGCCGTTGAAAAAGCGACTGACGCGTGGTCGAAATCCGGAGTGGCAGCGGCGCCAGCCGCCCCTGCTGCGCGTGCGCTGGATGACGAACCCGGCGCCGATGCGCCGCCCTACATCCTGCGCTCCTTCGCCGACGCCTTCGGCTATCGCCTGAAGCCGATCACGCCGCCGGCATCCGCATCCGCCGATATCGGACCCAAGCCGAGCCCGCGTTGATCCGCGGCGCTCGCGTCGTGAGGCGATGCGGCGATGGCGGACAAGTCCGCTGCGAGCGCCCCGATCAGGGCGTCGCGTTCGTCCTGCAGATAGAAGTGGCCGCCTGAAAACAGCTTCGGTGCGTGGGGCTGCTCGGTGAGCGGTAGCCAGCCGGCGATGTTGTCCGGCGTCATCTGAGGATCGTCGCGGCCTCCATAGATGAAGAACGGCGCGGCCAGCGGCGGCTCATGCCGGTACGTATAGGTTTCGATGGCTTCGATGTCGGCGCGCATAATCGGCAGCAGCATGCGCATCATGTCCGGCTGTTCGAGGATGATCTGCGGGATGCCGTTGTAGCGGGCGCACATCGCGTCCACGAAATCCGCGTCGGACAGCGTATGGATGGGCGTATCCTGTTCGGGAACGGCCGGCGCACGGCGGCCGGACAACAGCAAAGCCCGGGGCGCGGGAGCGCCGAGCCGGCGCAGGTTGCGGGCGGTTTCGAAGGCGATGAGCGCGCCCATGCTGTGTCCGAAAAATGCATAGGGGCGGTCCGTCAGCCGCAGAATTTCGCGGGCGAGGCAGTCGGCGATGGTCGCGATCCGGGGTATCGGCTGCTCCGTTCGCCGTCCTTCGCGGCCGGGGAGCTGGACGGCGCGGAGTTCGATCCAGCCCGGCATGACGGCGCGCCACGGAAAGAAGAGGGATGCGCCGCGCCCTGCGTGCGGTATGCAGTACAAGGTCAGGCGTGCGGATGGCCGCTGATGGGCGATAAGCCAGGGAGAGGTCATCTGCTTCTCGGGATGCTGACGAAAAAGGTTACGTGCAACGCGGCCGCTCCATTTTCGGCTTGGGATTGGAATAGTAGAGTCGGGCTGTGACCGTACCAGACCTTCCCGGCCTCCATTTGCCCATTTCCACAACGGCCGTCCGCGTCCGCTGGCTGGCGCTCGACGCCGTGGCGCCGGAGATGTGGGCGGAGCTCGCGGCGCTGCTCGACGACGCGGAGCGCGTTCGGGCGGCTCGCTTCCACTTCGACCGGGACCGCCAGGCCTACATCGCGGCGCATGCGCTCGCGCGGACTCTGCTCTCCGCTGAAGCGCCGCGAGCGCCCGCGACGTGGCGCTTCACCGAGGGCGTCCATGGCAAGCCGGAGGTCGTGCGTGAGCCGGGCGTTCCGCCGCTGCGTTTCAACTTGTCCCACACGCACGGCCTGGTCGCCGTGGCAGTGACGCTTGCGCACGATATTGGCATCGACGTGGAAGCCATCGATCCCAAGCGTGCCGGTATCGAGTTCGCGGAGCGGGTGTTTGCGCCGGCCGAGGTCGCGGTGCTGCACGCGGCGCCGCGCGAGGTGCTGCCCGAGACGCTGTTTGCGATCTGGACGCTCAAGGAGGCCTGCATCAAAGCGCTGGGTGGCGGGCTCTCCGTGCCGCTCGACGCCTTTTCGGTGTCGTTGGACCCGCTCGCGGTTCACTTCTCCGATGCGCTGGGCGAGGATCCGGAGCACTGGCGTCTGTGGCGGATGGGGCCAACGCCCGCGCATGCCCTCGCGCTGGCCTTGCGCCATCCTGAACCCGCAGCCGTGCGCGTCGATGCGATTGGAGTTCGTGCGCAAGACATTTTGACCTCGGCGGCTCATGCGGCGTCGGACGCGGGCCAGAT
Source organism: Hyphomicrobium sp. (assembly GCF_051860585.1). GTDB lineage: Bacteria > Pseudomonadota > Alphaproteobacteria > Rhizobiales > Hyphomicrobiaceae > Hyphomicrobium_C. The sequence continues at coordinate 276,527 of NZ_JBHYDS010000003.1, read as the reverse complement.
GGGCCGAAGATAGGCGGCCATACCGAGGCGCGGGTCCCACTGTGGCGGATATCCGAACGACACTTCCTCGAAGCGCGTGGCGTCCCGCCAATCCGTGCGGCGCACATGCAGATGTCCGCTGACCGCGACGCGCACGTTGAAGCGGACGTGCCAATCCTCCGTCAGCACGGTGCCGCACCACGGCGCAAAGCGCGGTATGCGCGGGATGTAAACGAGATCTCGCCGAAGCGGGTAGTGGTTGATGATGATCTTGGGGACATCGGCCCCGAGCGCTGCGAGCCGCAGCTCTGTTTCGCGGCACCGATGGTGACACCACTCGGATATCGACGCGAACGGCGAGGGATCGAGCAGCATCTCGTCGCCAGCAACCGAGCGCTCTTCGCGTGCCCAGGTGATGACGGACGCGAGCGGGACGTCCGGTGGGCGGAAGCTGTAGTCATAGAGAAGCATCGCCGGCACGATTGCGCAGGGCTCGCCGCCGCCCGGCCAGATCAGGTAGGGGTCCTCAGGCGTGACGACGCCGAGTTTGCGGGCGATTTCGACAAGAGCCTCATATTTGCGCACGCCCCTGCCGGATGGGCCGGGAACCGTCCACAGATCGTGGTTGCCCGGCACCCAGATCACCTTGGCAAAGCGTTCGCGAAGCAGGACCAATCCCTCCTCGAATCGCTCGAAGCCCTCGGCGACATCGCCGGCTACGATCAGCCAGTCGTCTGGGAATGCAGGCATTTCCAGGAGCGCCTGCATATTCGCGGTGCTGCTGAGATGCAGGTCGCTGATGGCCAGCAGCTTCAAGTGGGTCTACCCCATTGCAATGAGATGGTCATACGCCGGGACATGAAGGCCTCGCCGTCTTCCGTACGCGACGGAATCGACGTACCCAAGAAAGTACGTTCCGTCAAAGCGCTATCGCGCTCTGCATCCAAGTCCGCCGTGATTGGCCGTCTGCACAAACAAGGGGTGATCCCATATGGTCCTCTCCACAGCGACCCTGCCGGATGGGCGCAGCGTCCAATGCGTCAATGCCTACGAGGTCGACTTTTCGTGGCATGAGATTTTCGCGGACGATCTCACAGCGCACGGACTTTCTCTCCCGCGGGACGGCGTCTACGTCGACGTCGGCGCTAATATTGGGCTCTTCGCCCTGCATCTCAATGACCTCGCTCCCGATGCGCGCCTCATTGCCTATGAGCCGATGCCCGCGTCATTTGCGGCCCTCGAGCGGAACATCGACGTGATGGGCGGGCGGGCCCAGGCGTTCCAGATGGCGCTCGGAGCGGCGCAAGGCGAACTGGAGTTCGACTATTATCCGGGAATCAGCGCGCTTTCGACCGCGAACCCGGCAGCCGGCGAAGTGCTTTCAGGAGGGCTCAAGAACCTGCTGTTCAGCAACGGCGCGAGCGCCGACGTGCGTGCGATCCTCGACCGCAGTGGGGCCAGCGAGCGGATGGACGACGAGGAATTCATCGCCGAGCTTTTCCGGGTGGAACGCGTCCGCGCCGCGGTGGACACGCTGTCGAACCAGGCCAGCCTGCACGGCCTCGACCGGATCGACCTCGTGAAGATCGACACGGAAGGCGCGGAGAAGGATGTGCTGGCCGGCATTTCGGAAACGCTCTGGCCGCGCATCCGCCAGATGCTGGTCGAGGTGCATCTCGGCCGCGGCGAGACCGATGCCATTGCCGCCGATCTCGAGGCGCGCGGCTACAAGACGGTGATTGGAAACCATCCCCTCGCCGAGGGCGGCGCGCCGGTGTTTCACGTCTATGCCGCGCGGAGCGCGTAACGATGGTTTCACCAAGCCGTTCGGCGATTGCGCGCGAAGAGCCGGTGGCGGTCGACTGGTGGCGGATGCTGGCCGATCCGGCGTTTCTCGAAGATCCCTACCCGGAGCTTGCGCGGCTGCGCAACCTTGCGCCGGTCCATCATGATCCGGTGTCCGGGGTGTACTTCATTCTCGGGCATCGCGAGTTCGCGCGCGTCTCGAAGTCGTCCGCGATGGGCCGCGATACGCGCCTCTGGATGGGGGGCTGGTCGTCGCCCGAGTATGCCGCGGAGGATCCGGTCGGCTACCGGCTTTACAGTGCGTTTCAACCGCAGATGATCAACAGCGATCCGCCGGATCACGGCCGGATGCGTGGCGTCTACGAGCCTGCGTTCCATCCGCAGGCCGTCGCGGCGCTGGAACCGATGGTCCGGGCCGAGGCGGAGCGGTTGATGTCCGCCATGCCCGAAAGCGGCGTGGTTGAGATGATCGACGCTTTCGCCGGTCCGCTTCCTCTCAGGGTGTTGCGCAACCTGTTCGACATGCCGGAAGCGATGGACGAAGACATCGCCCGCTGGAGCGCGGCGCTCATCAAGATCGGCGACATCATGATGACGCCGGAGCAGAAGCAGGATGCGCTGGAGGCGCTCGATACCTTCAAGTCGGTCTTGCGCCGCCATCTTGCCGAGCGGCGCGGGTGCCCGCATGCGGGTCTCATTGGAAGCGTGCTCGCCGCGGAAGAGACCGGCGTGCTCGACGAGGAGGAGACGTTGACCAACCTCGTCTCCATGCTGGTCGCCGGCCACGAGACGACGGTCACGCTGATCGGCAATGGACTGCTGCTGCTGTTGCAGAACCCCGGCGAGATGGCGCGGCTGCGCGCCGATCGCGGGCTGATGCGAACGGCGGTGGAGGAGTTCCTGCGGGTCGAGCCGGGCGGCAACATGATCCTGCGCATCGCGCGGGAGGAGATGGACGTTGGCGGCTGGCGCATTCCCGCGGGCGCGCCGGTGGTCGGTCTGATCGGCGCGGTGAACCGCGATCCGTTGCGCTTCGCGCGGCCGGACGTGCTCGACATCGGGCGCACGGCGAACGCGCATGCCACCTTCGGCGGCGGCATCCATTTCTGCGTCGGCGCCCCCCTGGCGAGGCTCGAAGCGCAGATCGCCTTCGATGCGCTGCTCGACCGCTTTCCGCAGATGTCGCTCGCCGGCCGTCCCGAGTGGCGGCTCGACCGCATCAACGCGCGCGGCCTCGGGCGCCTGCCGGTGCAAGTCGGGGCGGCCTGATGTCATCCGTTGGACTTGAGGCGCTGGGCGTCTACGGCGGCGCGGCTTATGTCGACGTGCAGGAGCTGTGCGCGCATCGCGGGCTCGATATCCAGCGCTTCGAAAACCTGATGATGCGTGAAAAATCCGTGGCGCTTCCCTGCGAGGATCCGGTCAGCTTCGCGGTCAATGCCGCGCGCCCGCTCGTGGATCGGCTGACCGAGAGCGAGCGCGATCGCATCGAGATGATCGTGACATGCACGGAATCGGGCATCGACTTCGGTAAGTCGCTCAGCACGTACGTGCACGCGCATTTGGGTCTTCAGAAGGCGTGCCGATTGTTCGAGGTGAAGCAGGCTTGCTATTCGGGCACCGCGGGCCTGCAGATGGCGGTCAATTTCATTCTGTCGGGAACGTCGCCGGGCGCGAAGGCGCTCGTGATCGCGACGGACATTTCGCGATTTGCGTTGGCGGACAAGGGCGCCATCGAGGAGTGGGCCTATTCGGAGCCGAGTTCGGGCGCGGGCGCGGTGGCGATGTTCGTCAGCGACACGCCGCATCTGTTCCGCATCGACGCGGGCGCGCATGGCAATCACGCGTTCGAGGTCATGGACACCTGCAGGCCGGGACCGGATACGGAAGCGGGCGACGCCGACCTCTCGCTGATGGCGTACCTCGAATGCTGCGAGCACGCGTTCCGCGACTATGCCCGCCGGGTCGATGGCGCGGATTTTCGCGAAACGTTCCAGCACCTGGCGTTTCATACCCCGTTCGGCGGCATGGTGAAGGGGGCGCACCGCCACCTCATGCGCCGCCTTTGCAGAGCGCCCGTGAGCGAGGTCGAGGCCGACTTCACGCGCCGTATGGCGGCCAGCCTCGCGTACGGACAGCGCGTTGGAAATACGGCCGGGGCGTCGGTGTTTCTCGCGCTGGCCGGGATTATCGACACGGCAGGGATCAACACGCCGCAACGGGTCGGGCTCTTCTCGTACGGATCCGGCTGCTGCTCGGAATTCTTTTCCGGCGTGGTCCCGGCGGATGCGTCGACGCGGCTGAAGGACGCCGGGATCGCGGCGGGGCTCGATGCGCGCTACAAGCTGTCCATGGCGGAGTACGACGCCATCCTCGGCAGCACGGATACGGTGCGCTTCGGCACGCGCGACACGACGCTTGCACCGGATACGATGCCGGGCATCGGCAACAGCGAGGCGAGAACGCCGCGGTTGGTTCTCGAAGCCATCGCGGGCTATCATCGCAAGTACCGCTGGATCTAGCGGGCGTTTCACGTTTGGGGGAAGTCGTCATGGGGCCGGAGGCCGTTTTCGCCACGTTGCTGGTTCAGATCCGGGATGTGGTGCCGGAACTCGGCGGTCACGCGTTCGCGCGCACGGAGTCGATGGCCGATCTCGGCGTGAACTCGATCGAACGCAGCGAAGTGCTGCTGCTGACGCTCGATGCGCTCGGCCTCAAGATGTCGCCGGTGGCGTTCCATGGCGCGCGCAACATCGGAGAACTCTCCGATCTGATCCATGCCAAGCTCGCCGCTTGATCGCGCGGCTCCGGCCGTCACCGGCATCGGCGTTGCGACCGGGTTCGGTTACGGCAAGGATAGCCTGTTCGACGGGCTGTTCAGCGGGCGAAATCTGTTCGGGCCTCTCCTGCGGGCCGGCCGGCAGCTAACGCAAGGTGACGCGCGTTTTGTCGGCATCGAAGTTCCCGATCCGCCTGAGATTTTAACGCGACGCGTGGCGCGCACTGCGGGGTTTTCGGCGCGCGTGGCGGTGGCCGTGGTCGCGGAAGCCTGGGCCGAAGCGGGCCTCGATGCGCTCGATCCATCCCGGATCGGGCTCGTGCTCGGCGGATCGAACCTGCAGAGCCGCGAGCTGATGCTGGCACAGCGGGATGCCGCCGAGCGGCAACGACGTGTGTCGCCGCATCTCGGATACGCGTTTTTCGATGCCGACCTCGCTGCGCTCTGCGCGGAACGGTTCGGTATAAAAGGCCAGACGTATTCGGTTGGTGGTGCGTCGGCGAGCGGTGCGGTGGCCGTGATCCAAGCGGCCGAGCTGGTTGCGTCGGGCCGCCTCGAAGCCTGCATCGCGGTTGGCGCATTGCAGGATCTCAGCGCCTTCGAACTCGAGGCATTGTCGCTGATGGGCGCGCTCAGTGCAGGCGACCGCTGCCGTCCGTTCGACCGCGCGCGCGATGGCTTCGCGTTCGGGGAAAGCGCGGCGGCGCTCGTCATCCGGCGCGGCGATGCTGTTCCTCCGGGTGACGGCTACGGGCGTCTGTCCGGCTGGTCACACATCACCGACGGGAGGCGTGGTCCCGATCCCTCGCTGGACGGCGAGGTGCGCGCCATTCAATTGGCGCTCGAGGCGGCAGGGCTGGCGCCGGATCAGATCGACTACATCAATGCGCACGGCACCGGGACGCCGCTGGGTGACGATACGGAAGCCGCCGCTTATCGCGCCGCAGGACTGACGCACGCGCCGATCAACGCGACCAAGTCGATCATCGGCCATGGCATCGCGTCCGCGGGCGCGGTCGAGGTGGCGTCGGCGCTGCTCCAGATGCGCAAAGGTCTGCTTCATTCGACGCACGGTCTCGACGATCCGATCGATGCCGGGCTTCACTGGGTGCAACGGGAGCCTTTGCCCGCGACCGTGCGCAATGCGCTTAGTTTGTCGTTCGGGTTCGGAGGCGTGAATACGGCCATCGTGCTTTCGGCGCCTGAGGCAGGATAGGATCGGCCATGGGCTACGACACACTCGACGTTCGCTTCAAGGATGGGCTCTGCCGCGTGCGGCTCGATCGGGCGGACGCGGGCAATGCGCTCAACGCGCGCATGGTGGAGGAGCTATCCTCTGTGCTTGCCCTTTGTGCGACCGAGGATCGCGATCAGCCGGTCACGATCCTGGTTCTGGAGGGCGCGGCGAGCGTGTTCTGCAGCGGCGGCGACTTCGAAGCAACTGCCGGCGGCGCGGCGCTCGATCCCGCACCGCTCTACGATCTCTGGACGCACCTCGCGACGGGGCCGTTCATTTCGATTGCGCTGGTGCGAGGGCGCGCAAACGCCGGCGGCGTGGGGCTCGCGTGCTCGTGCGATCTCGTGCTGTGCGATCGCTCCGCCACGTTCTCGCTGTCGGAGCTGCTGTTCGGACTTTTTCCGGCGTGCGTGATGCCGTTTCTGGTCCGGCGGACCGGCCTGCAGAAGGCGCATCATATGGCGCTGATGACGCGTCCCATTCCGGCCGCGGAAGCCTTGGCGTCCGGCCTCGCCGATGCGGTGGGAGACGATGCCGAGGCGCTCCTCGCCAGCCACCTCCCGCGCCTGACGCGGCTCACCCGGCCGGCGATCGCACGCTACAAGTCGTTCATGGGCGACCTGACGGAGATTATCGATCGCGCCAAGCCGATGGCTTTGGCCGCCAATCGCGAGATGTTCGAGGATGCCACCGTTCGGCGCAATATCAGCCGCTACGTGACGGAGATGAAGCTGCCCTGGGAGGACTGATTGCGCGGTTGCGCGCGGCTCCTGTAGTCGGAGAAGGTCATGCGCGCGGGTACTATCGCAGGCAGCCGTTCGCGCGAGACGAACTGGCGATGCAGCAGCGCCAGCGACATCAGGAACATGAACGTCTGATTTTCCTTGGTGCTGATTTCAGACGCCGGGCGCGACAGGATCTTGTTCACCAACGCGGTTGCAAAACGCACGTCGAGATAGGGGAGCTTCGCCAGCTCCTGCTCGGAGCAGACGGCATCGAGCATGTCGGGCCGCATGCTCGCGAACGCCGCGCTGTCAGGCGCGCGATAGGGGAACTTCCGCTTGGTCGTAATGGCGGGCGGTAGCTGCTCGGCGAAGGCGTGGCGCAACAGGCGCTTTTCTTCGAAGCCGTCGTCGAAGCGAAGATTGACGGAGCTGGCGAGATCGACCACCGCCTTGTCGAGGAAGGGGCAGCGGTTCTCCACGCCATGCGCAAGGGCCATGCGATCTCCCTGCGTCGAGAGAAGGTAGCCGGGGAGCAGGGTCTGGAATTCGAGCCATTGGGCCTTCTGCACGGCCGTCAAAGCGCCGAAGCCGGGCGCCTCGGCGGCCAAGCCGGAAATGGCGGCAAAGGCGTCGCCCGGCGCACGCAACAGGCGTGTCGAGAAGCGGCCGTTCTGGAAGCGCAGCTCGTGTGAGAAGAGCCCCGCCATGTGCTCGCGTGAGAACTGGTGATAGAGGCCCGTTACGGCTGCGAGATCGCGCGGGCCGTAGTGATCGAGATGCGGGTAGAGCGAGGCGATCCGGTCGAGGCGTGTGGCGTCGTCGAGGCCGTCCCAGGCTGCGCGGAGCTGTGTTTCCTTGAACAGATCGTAGCCGAGGAACGCTTCGTCCGCGCCTTCGCCGGAGAGCACGACCTTGATGCCGGCTTCGCGCGTACGCTTCGACAGCAGATACATCGGCACGAAGGCGCTGCGGAACACCGGCACTTCGGCGTGGTAGAGCGCGGCTTCGAAGTTGGTGACGATGTCTGCGTGGCCGATGGTTAGCGTCGTGTGATCGGTGTGCAGGAAATCCGAGATCTCGCGCTGGGCGTCCGATTCATCCAAGGCGGCGTCTTCGAACGCGATTGAGAACGTGGCGACGGAGCGGTCGACTTCCTTGCTCGTCAGGAGGGCGATGATGGAGGAGTCGAGGCCGCCGCTCAGGTAGACGCCGACTTCGACGTCGCTGCGCAGGCGGAGGCGCACGCTGTCGGTCAAAGCGGCGCGGATTTGGGCGATGGCGTCGGCCTCGCTCGTGACGGCCGGGCCGCGATCGAAGGTGAGGTGCTCGTAGCACCGGCGCGTGAGCGTCCCGTCGCGGACCTCCAGCCATTCGGCAAGGCCGAGGCTGTCAATGCCGGTGAAACCGGTTTGATGCGGAAGCGGCGTCCATTGGCCCAGGATCGACGCGATCTGATCGGCGTTCTGCTCGAAGCGGAATCCCGGGTAGGCCAGGAATGCCTTCATCTCGGACGCGAACAACAGGCCGCCGTCGTGCCGCGCGAAATAAAGGGGGCGCTTGCCGAACCGGTCACGCGCCAGCGCCAGCGTGCGTGTGTCCCTGTCGTACACCGCAAACGCGAAGCCGCCATTCAGCTTGGGCAGGCACTTCGCGCCCCAGACAATCCAGGCTTCGAGGAGCACTTCGGTGTCGGAGCGCGTGCGGAAGATGCTGCCGCGGGCTTCGAGCTCGGCGCGCAGTTCGCGGTAGTTGTAGATTTCGCCGTTGTAGCAGATCCAGTAGCGGCCGCTCGCGTCCGACATGGGTTGCGCGCCTGCCGCCGGATCGATGATGGCGAGCCGGGCTGTGCCCATGGCGCATCGGTCGTCGGCAAATCCGCCGGCGGCGTCCGGGCCGCGATGGCCGATGCGGCCGAGCATGGCCGACAGGATGCCGTCGAAGGCGGCGCTATCCGCGTCTGGAAGCAGGAAGCCGACGATGCCGCACATGCAGGATTAGGCCCTTCGTGGCCACAGGCTTTGGCCATTCTGGCCAGCCGGGTTTCGACGCGAACGCGTGAGCAGGCCCCGCGATCAGGCCGAGAGCGCGTGCGGTTGAACGTTGTCCATTGATGCGCCGCGCTGGGCCATCTTGCGCAGGACGTGGACGCAAATCTGCGTGCAACTCACAAGCAACGCGTCCGTCAGCTCGGCTTCGGTGAACTTGATGCCGAATTCCCGCTCCAGAAAGCGGTGAAGCTGCACGTAACCGAAGGAGTCCATCACGCCTTCGCGAAACAGATCCGTGTCTTCGGGAAAGGTGGCGTCGAATTCGACAAGAAACTGCTGTTCGATGAACGCGCGAATTCTGTCTTCGACTTGCATCAGGCAGCCCCCCACCGTCTGAAGGAGATACTCCGTGGCAGGAGCCAAAGAGCGCGAATCCCCTCCAGGAATCTAGGGGATGGTCGGCATGCGTAGCAACGGAAATGTCACGCCAATTTGGCGTTTACGGATCTCATGGGGATAAGCGTGCACATCCCGGGCGGTCGCCTTGCGGTTCCGGTCCCCTTTCACTTAGCTGCCATCTGCAACGAAACGGCCGTCTGAGCGTCACCGGCGCCGAATGACGCTGACCACCGTCGGGGGGCGTGGAGCGTAAGATATGCATGTGCTGCGGCTACTCTCCATCGGATCGTTCGATACGTTCCGCAGCGGCCTGCTGGTGACCTGCATCGCCGGTCTCGGCAACGTCCTGCTGATCGGGCTGATCAATGCCGCCGCGGAGACGGCCGTGATCGGCGAGCCCGTCGGCATTCAACTGCTGGTCCTGTACATCATCGCGTTCGCGATCTTCTATGTGGCCGACCGCATTTCGCTCAGGGAAGCCAACCGCCTGCTGCAACGGCGCCTGGCCGACCTGCGGACGCGGGTGCTCGAGAAAATCCGCAATGCGGAGCTGAGGCCGCTCGAACACATCAGCCGCGGCGAGATCTACGCGACCGTCGTTCAGGAGACCAACCACCTCTCGCAGAGCTTTCCGCTGCTTGTCAGCGCGGCGCAGAGCGTGTGCCTGCTGGCGTTCTGCCTGCTCTACATCGCGTATCTTTCGGTTGCTTCGTTCGTCGTCGTTTCCGGCGTGACGCTGGTCGGCCTGCTCCAGTTCTGGCTGCGGCGGCGGCGGCTTTCCAAGGCCATGGCGACTGTGCATGCGCAGGAAGCCGCCATGCTCAACACGCTCGGTCATTTCACCGACGGCTTCCAGGAAATCCGCCTCAACGCCGACAAGAGCGACGCGCTGCAGCGGAATTTCGCGTCCATCGTGGAGGATCTCGAAACCAAGGTCGTCGGCATCGGCGGAACGTGGGTCGGGCTGTTGCTGTTCTCGAACGCGTTCCTCTACTTCCTCGTCGGCGTCGTAATCTTCGTGCTGCCGATGTTTTTCAGCGGCTACACCGACATCATCTACAAAATCGTGGCGGTCGCGATCTTCTGCGTCGGGCCGGTGATGGCCGTGACGTCGACCGCTCCGCTGTACGACAAGGCGAACGTCGGGCTCGCGCATGTGTTTGCGCTCGAACAGCGCCTCGATGCGGGTGCGGTTTCGCGCCCTGCGGCCACCGCCGATGCGCTCGCGCCGGATTTCAGGGCGTTCCGGGAGATCTCGGTCGATCGTCTGCTGTTCAACTACCGCAGCGAAACGGGGGCGAGCCTTTTCAAGGCGGGGCCCTGGGATTTTCGAATTGCCCGTGGAGAGATCATCTTCCTCATCGGCGGCAATGGCAGCGGCAAATCGACGGCGCTCAAGCTCATCTCCGGACTGTACCAGCCCGACAGCGGCGCGATCCGCGTCGACGGCGTCCCGGTGACGGATGCGACGCTGCAAAGCTATCGCGAGATGTTCTCGGCCATCTTCACGGACTTCCACCTCTTCGATCGCCTCTACGGCTTGGATACGGTCGACCGGGAGCAGGTCGACATGCTGCTTCAGTACATGGGGCTCGAAGACAAGGTCACCTTTGCCGACGGGCGGTTCTCGACGCAGGCCCTTTCGACGGGGCAACGCAAGCGGCTGGCGATGGTCGTGGCGCTGCTGGAGCAGCGCGAGGTCTACCTGTTCGACGAATGGGCGGCGGATCAGGACGCCTGGTTCCGCGATGTCTTCTACCGGGGCCTGCTGCCGGCATTGAAGCGCACCGGAAAGACGGTGATCGCGGTCACGCATGACGACCGGTACTGGGACTGCGCGGACCGGTGCATCGCGCTCGACGTCGGGGAGATCGTTCCTGAGCAGCGGCTGATCGCGGCGGGGGCAGACTGACGTGGTCATTCTGAACTTCATCCGAGGCGCCAGCGCCAATGACCTGAGGCGAATGCTGCTGTTGACGCTCGTGGCGGGCGTCGCCAATGCGCTGCTGGTGGTCGTCGTCAACGAGGTGGCGAACAAGGTGGCGCTCGGCGCGAGCCCGGCGTTCTGGCTCTGGCTGCTCTTCGCCGTGTCGTTCATGGTCTACTACCAGTGCAACAAAATCGCGCTCCTGCGCGCGAATATCGTGATCGAGCGGCTGCTCAGGGACCTGCGCGTGCGCGTCACGGACAAGCTGCGCATGTCGGAGCTGCCGGTGGTGGATGGCATCGGACGCAGCCAGCTTTACGGTCTGATCTCGCGTGAGACCACGCATCTCTCGGTGACGTTTCCCCTCATCGTCGACAGCTTCCAGCAAAGCGTGCTGCTCGTCGTCTCGCTGCTGTACCTCGCCTACCTGTCGCCGATGGCGCTGATCATCTTCATCGCGGCGGTCGCGATCGGCATCCTTGGCTACCGGCGGATCAACGACGACTTCCGCGATACGCTCGAGCGCGGGTTCGGCCACCAGTCCCGGATGCTCGATGCGACCGGCGACATCATCAACGGCTTCAAGGAACTGCGGCTGAATACGCTCCGGAGCGATGCGGCCATGGCCGCCTACGGCACCGCGTCGGCCGCTGCCGAGACGGCCGCTGTCGAGGCCGGCGAACACTGGGCGTCGCTCATTCTCCTGAGCAGCTTCGTGACCTACCTGATGCTCGGCGTCGTGGGGTTCATCCTGCCGCAGTATCTTACCGCGCACGGCGTCCTGGTGTTCCAGCTCATCCCGACGCTGCTGTTCTGCATGGGGCCGCTGGCCAAGATCGTGGCGCAGTCGCCGCTGTTCATTCAGGCGGACGTGGGCCTGAGGGCGATTGCCGACATCGAGCGGCAGCTGGATGCCGGTGGGGCGGTGTCGCCCGCCGAAGCGCGTGCGATGGGCGGGGCTTATCGCGGGTTCCGCGAGATCGCCTATCGCGGGCTCACGTTCACGCACGGGCGCGGCCACGACAGTGCGGGGTTCCATGTCGGTCCGCTGAACCTCGTCGTTCATGCCGGCGAAACGCTGTTCCTGGTCGGCGGCAACGGCAGCGGCAAGTCGACGACGTTGCGCTTGTTGACGGGGCTCTATCCGCCGGACGGGGGCGTCATCGAGATCGACGGGCGGCCGCTCGAAGAGCGCGCTGTCGCGGGGTTGCGGGAGCAGTTCAGCGCGGTGTTTGCTGATTTTCACCTGTTCGACCGGCTGTACGGGATCGAGGATGCGGATCCGGCCGAAGTGCAGCGGCTCATCGTCGAAATGGGCCTTGCGCACAAGGTTCGTTTTGAGAACGGCCGCTTCAGCCAGATCAGCCTGTCGACGGGACAGCGCAAGCGCCTGGCGCTGATCGCGGCGCTTCTAGAGGATCGCCCGATCTATGTCTTCGACGAGTGGTCCGCCGAGCAGGACATCCATTTCCGCAAATATTTCTACACCAAGATCCTCGCCGACCTGAAGGCCAAGGGCAAAACCGTCATCGCCGTCACGCATGACGAACGCTACTGGCATGTCGCCGACCGGGTCGTGCGGCTGGACCTCGGCACGGTGCTTTGGGAGCGTCCCGGCGCGGCATGGAGGGACGCATGAGGGCCTTCCTCTTTCCCGGCCAAGGCGCGCAGCGCGTCGGTATGGGCGCGGAGCTGTTCGGCGCCTTCCCGGATCTCGTTCGCCGCGCCGACGAGATTCTCGGACTTTCGCTTGCGGAGCTTTGCCTCGAAGGTCCCGCCGACCGTCTCATGCAGACGCGCTACACGCAGCCCGCGCTCTTTGCTGTCGGGGCGCTATCCTATCTCAGCCGGCGTGAAGCCCTGCCGCGGCCGGATTATCTGATGGGCCATTCGGTGGCCGAGTACGTCGCGCTGTTCGCCGCCGAGGCGCTGGACTTCGCGACCGGCCTTCGTCTCGTGAAGGCGCGCGGCGAACTGATGGGCGCGGTCGAGGGCGGCGGCATGGCGGCGGTGCTCGGCCTCGACGCGGATCACGTCGCGGATGTGCTTGCGCGCCATGGGGCAGGTGAGGTGTTTGCCGCCAACTACAACACGCCGCGCCAGATCGTGATCTCAGGGACGCGCGACGCCGTCGTCGCCCTGGAGGCTGCGTTCCATGACGCGGGGGCAACCTTCTTCAAGGTGCTGGACGTCAGCGGCGCGTTTCATACGCCTTTCATGGCGCCTGCGCGGGATGCGTTTCGTGAGGTCGTCGCCAAGGCGGCGTTCGCAGCGCCGCGCATTCCCGTCATCTCCAATGTGACCGCACGGCCGCATGACATGGCGAGCCTGCCCGAACGGATGGTGGAGCAGATCACGGCGCCGGTGCGCTGGGCGGACAGCATCCGCTACCTTTTCGCGCGCGGCTTGGCGCCCTCGGATTTCGACGAGATCGCGCCCAAGGGCGTGAGCGTCGTCAAGGCGATGGTGATGCGGACGTTGAGTGAGGGCGGGCCGGTCGATGCCGTGGCGCCCGAACCGGCGCCACAGGAGCCCATCCAACGCAGCAAGCCGAATGGCAAACTCAACGGCCACGCGCCTTTCAATGGCATCACCGTCGCGGTTCCTCCGCCCGCAGTGGCGATTGCGCCGCCGCCTGCCGCGTCGCGGAACGGCGGCTCGGGCTTCAGCATGGAGCGGCTCGGTTCGCGCGCGTTCTGCGCTGACTTCGGTGTTCGCTATCCGTATCTCGCCGGCGGCATGTATCAGGGCATCGCCTCCGTGGACGTTGTCGTCCGGATGGCGCAGGCCGGTCTCCTGGGCTTTCTGGGCGCGGGCGGACTGCGCCTTCCCGCCATCGAAGCGGCGATCCTCGAAATCCAGAGCCGGATCCCAGCCGGCGCGCCGTACGGGATCAACTTCATCGCCCACACGCACGCGCCGGAGCGCGAGGACGAGCTCGCCGATCTCCTCATGACGCATGGCGTGACGAGGATCGAAGCGTCCGCCTTCATGCAGGTGACGCCCGCGCTCGTGCGCTACCGGGCGAAGGGGCTGGTCAAGGACGGCAACCGCATTTGCGGGCGGCATAGGATCATCGCCAAGGTGTCCCGTCCGGACGTGGCCGAGCAGTTTCTGCTGCCGCCGCCGGAAGCAATGCTGACGAAGCTGCTCGCGAGCGGGGCGCTGACGCCGGACGAGGCCGCACTTGCGCGGGACGCGCCGGTGGCGGACGCGATCTGCGTTGAGGCCGACAGCGGCGGGCATACCGATCAGCGCATGCCGCTGACGCTGCTGCCCGCCATTCTCATGCTGCGGGACGACTGCGCGGCGCGAACGCCGCGGTTCGGGCGTGTGCATGTGGGCGCTGCGGGCGGCATCGGGACGCCGGAGGCGGCGGCCGCCATGTGGGTGATGGGCGCGGATTTCATCCTCACCGGGTCGATCAATCAATGCACCGTCGAGGCCGCAACGAGCGACGCGGTCAAGGACCTGCTCCAGGGCATGAACGTGCACGACACGGACTACGCGCCCTCCGGTGAACTGTTCGAGTTGGGCTCGCGCGTGCAGGTTCTGAAGAAGGGCATCTTCTTTCCGGCGCGGGCCACGAAGCTCGTGCAGCTCTACCGCCAGCACGAGTCGATCGATGAGATCGACGCGAAAACGCGCGGACTGATCGAGGAGCGCTATTTCAAACGCAGCTTCGAGACGGTGTTCGAGGAGATCAGCGCGCGATATCCAGGCCCCGAGGTTGACCGGGCGCGCCGTTCGCCGAAGCACCGCATGGCGCTGGTTTTCAAGGGCTACTTCCGGGACGCGACGCGCTGGGCGCTGGCTGGCGACCTTGCGCACAAAGTCGATTTCCAGGTGCAGTGCGGGCCGGCACAGGGCGCGTTCAATCAATGGGCAAAAGGGGCGGGACTTGCCACGTGGCGAGATCGGCATGTGGATGACATCGGGCTTCGGCTGATGGACGAAACGGCGAGCCTGCTCGGCCGCCGTTTTGCGGCGATGCAGTCAGGGGCGAAGCTGCCATGACAGGTCCCGTCGCCATCATCGGCGTTGGGCTGCGGCTGCCGGGCGCGGACAGCCTCGATGCGTTCTGGGCGCATCTGGCGGCGGGCCGCTCGCTCATCACCGAAGTGCCGCCGCGCCGTTGGAGCGCGCGCGAGTTCCGTGGCAACCCCGCGACCGGCAACAAGACGAACAGCATTTGGGGCGGGTTCGTCGCCGATGCGGATGCGTTCGATGCCGGCTTCTTCAATATTTCTCCGCGCGAGGCCGCGTGGATGGATCCGCAGCAGCGGTTCGCGCTCGAAATGGCGTGGCATGCAATCGAGGACGCGGGCATCAGAGCGAGCGCGCTCGCGGGGAGCCGCACCGGCGTCTATATGGGCGTCTGCCATTGGGACTACGCGGAGCTGATCCAGAAACATCTCGCGAGGGTCGACGCGCACACTCCGACCGGGAT
Organism: Hyphomicrobium sp.; assembly: GCF_051860585.1. Taxonomy (GTDB): domain Bacteria; phylum Pseudomonadota; class Alphaproteobacteria; order Rhizobiales; family Hyphomicrobiaceae; genus Hyphomicrobium_C. Next base: position 261,237 of record NZ_JBHYDS010000003.1, on the reverse strand, counting down.
CGCGTTTTCGGTGATCGCGAACCGCGTCTCGCATGCGTTCGATTTCCGCGGGCCGAGCGTCACCAACGACACGGCGTGCGCCGCGTCGCTCGTCGCGATCAACGATGCCGTGTGGGATCTTGAGAACGGCGCATGCGATCTCGCGCTCGCGGGCGGGGTCAATCTGGCGTGGTCGCCGGACCATTTCATCGCCTTTGCCAAGAGCGGCATGCTATCGCGCGACGGGCTGGCGAAAGCCTTCGATGCGCGTGCCGACGGCTATGTGCGCGGCGAGGGCGGCGCGGTGCTGCTGTTGAAGCCGCTCGCACGCGCCGAGCAGGACGGAGATCCGATCCACGCGATCATCGCGGGCGTCGGCACAAACCACGGCGGACGCACCAGCTCGCTCACCGTCACCAATCCTAATGCGCAGGCCGATCTGATTGCGGACGTGCATCGCCGGGCAGGGGTTGGGCCGGAGAGCGTGAGCTATATCGAGGCGCATGGGCCTGGCACGCCGCTCGGCGATCCGATCGAGATCGCTGGCCTCAAGGCGGCGTTCCGCACGCGGGCTGCCGAAACGGGCGTGGAGCTCGAGGCGGATCGTTGCGGCATCGGGTCGGTCAAGACCAACATTGGCCATCTCGAGGGCGCGGCTGGCGTTGCGGGTGTCGTCAAGGTGCTCGCGGCCCTGCGTTATGAGGCTCTGCCGCCGAACGTCGGGTTCGAGACGCTCAACCCGCTGATCGATCTTGCGGGTACGCCGTTCCGCATCCAAAGCGAGATGACCGCGTGGCCGCGCGTTGATGGAAGCCCGAGGCGAGCCGGCGTCAGCTCGTTCGGGTTCGGCGGCACCAATGCGCATGCCGTGATCGTGGAGGCCGATGTTGGGCGGGAGGAAGCAACCAGCAACCATGGTTCGCTCGTGCTGCCCCTTTCGGCGCGGACCGACGACGCGCTCCGGCGCTATGCTGCGGACTTGCGAGATTTCATCGAGCGGAAGCCGCCTGCGGACCTTGCCGATCTCGTCATGACGTTCCAGAGCGGGCGCGAGGCAATGGCGCGGCGCGTGGCGTTCGTCGTCGAGGATGTGACTGCGCTCTCTGCGGCCTTGAACTCTTTCCTCGCGGGCGCGAGCGACGGGCGTGTTCGGACGCCCGACGGCGAAATCTCGGCAGAGGAGCCGTTGCGGACTGCCGACCTATGGGCCGCGGGCGGCGACGCCGTCGTCAATGTTCCGGAAGGCGCGCGAAGACTGCATGCGCCGCTCTATCCCTTCATGCGGGAGCGCCATTGGTTCGATACGGCATTCGGGGCCAAGGACTCGGCCGGCGTGCCGCATCCGTTTTTGCATCGCAACGTGTCGACGTTCGACGCGATCGCCTACCGGTCGCGCTTTATGGGATCGGAATTCTTCTTCGCCGAGCATTGCGTACAGGGCCGGAACATATTGCCCGGCGTCGTCGCGCTCGAAATGGCGCGGGCTGCATTTGCAAATGCTGAAGCTGGCGAACGGCCGCTGCGCTTAACCGATGTCGTCTGGCGGCGGGCCATCGTGGCTGGCGAGGACACGCCGGTCGACATCGACGTGCGGCTGGTCCGATCGGGCGACGGGGCGGCGGACTTCACCGTGGCTGCTCGCGACGGCGAGACTGAAGGCGCGACGTCGGTTCAAGGGCGCATCGCGGCGACAGATACTGTTTCCGCGACGCACGATCTCGTGGTGCTATCGCACGACCTCGCGGTGCTGAAATCGCGCGCTGTGGAGCGGATTGAGCCTGGGGTCTGCTACCAGCGGCTTGCCGCGCGTGGTGTCGTGCACGGCCCTGCCTTCCAAGCGCTCGCGGAGGTCCATCGTGGGGATGGCTTCGTGCTGGCCGAACTGCGTCTGCCGCGCCGGCTTGTCGGATCGCTGGGGGAGCTTCCTCTGCATCCTGTGCTACTGGACGCGGCGATCCAGGCGTGGGTCGCGCTCGATCCCGATGCGCCGAAGGGCGCTGGCGTTCCGTTCGCCTGTCGGGACGTGGTCGTCGCGGGCGCGTGTGAGGCGCGCATGTGGGCCTACGTGAGGCCGAGGCGTGGCGCCGGGGCGTCCGGCGCCGTGCTGCATCTCGACATCGATCTCACCGATCGGGACGGCAACGTTCGCGTCGCCTTCAACGATCTTGCGCTGCGCCTCGTGGCGGATGGGCCGGAACAGGTGACCTCCATCGAGGCGCCGACCCCGCATGAACGAGACGGCGCCGCGCTCGTGCTCGCGCGTGGAGTTTGGCAGGAACAGCCGTCCGCACGCGCTCGAACGTCCAGTGAGAGGACTTGCGATCTCTTTCTCGCAGGCGACATCGCGGGTCTCGGGACTGCGCTCGCCGCGCGAACGGGTTTGACCGTTCACCCGTTGCCGCGCGATGAAAGTGACGAGGCTGCCACCGCCGGGCTCTGGTGGCGTTCCATCCACGCCCATCTCGCGGACGTGATGGCCTCGCGGCCGAAGTCGCCGCGGAAGGTCATCGTTCTCGTTCCGGATGCGATGCCGGCGTATCTCTCGGCGCCGCTCGTTGGGCTGCTCAGAACCGCGACGCTTGAAAATCCGAAATTGTCCGGCGTTGTCATGCGCGTCGGCGGAGCGTTGGATGCGGATCGTTTTGCCGCGATCGTCGCGGCTGAGGGGTCGTGCGCCGATACGTTCGTTGAGGTTCGCTACGATCAGAACACTCAAAGACGCGTCTGGCGGGCGGTGCCGTGGGGCGCTGGGGTGGGTGAAGGACCGCCGCCGCACCTCGACCGCGATGGCGCCTATTGGATCACTGGCGGTCTCGGCGGCCTCGGCCTTCTATTCGCGGAGGCGCTCGTTGCGGGAGGCGCGCGCCGCATCGTGCTCAGTGGGCGCAATGGCGCGGCGACGGCCGAACAAGCGGCCCGCCTTAACACGCTGAGACAGGGCGGAGCCGACATCCGGGTCATGCCGTGCGACGTGCGCAGCCGCGCAGACGTTGTGGAGCTCGTTGCAAGGGTCGAAGATGCATTCGCGCCGCTGCGCGGCATCATCCATGCCGCGGGCGTGCTGGACGATGCATTCATCTTCGGCGGCGACGCGGCCCGTGGAGATCCTGTGCTGCGGCCGAAGATTGACGGCACACTCAACATCGATGCGGCGACGGCGCATCTCGATCTTCAATTCCTGGTTCTCTGCTCGTCGGTCGCGTCGGTGTTCGGCAATGCCGGGCAGGGGGCCTATGCGGCTGCCAACGCGTTCCTGGATGCTTTCGCCGAGCATCGCGCCGAGGCCGTTGCGCGCGGCGAACGGCGTGGCGTGACGCGGGCCGTGGCCTGGCCGTTGTGGGCCGAGGGCGGCATGTCGGTCGCGCCTCCGTTTGCCGAGGCCTTGCGCCGCCGCTTCGGCACGGAGCCGCTGCCCACCGGTCTCGGGATTGCCGCGCTGTGGCGTCTGCTGGCCGCTCCCGATGCCGCGCGCTCGCTTGTTCTTTATGGTGATCGCACGCGCATCGATGTGCTGCTGGGGGAGACCGGCGCATCTGGGCCGGCTTCGGACGATGTGGATCCGCCGCCGCTTGTCGATGCGGATCTAACCGCGCGGACCGTTGCGCATCTCAAGGAGCTGTTGTCCGAGGCGACAGAAGTCGATGCGGCTCGCATCCGCGCCGATACGGCCCTGGTCGAATACGGTCTCGACTCCATCATCATCGTCGATGTCACGGCGCGGCTGGAGGGTTTGCTGGGTCCGCTGTCGAAGACGCTGTTCTTCGAGCATGTCACGCTCGCAAGCCTCGCGGCGCATCTGGTGGAGGAGCATGGCGCGGCGCTCGCGCGTGCGCTGCCGGGTCCGGCCGCGCCGATGAGGGCGGCTCCTCTTGAGGCGCGGGCCGATGTGCGGCGCGAGGACGCTCCGATCCCTGCCGCACCGTCGCCCGTCAGCGACGACACGCACGATATCGCGATCATCGGTCTTTCGCTTCGCGTCGCGAAGGCGGCGGATCAGGACGCGTTCTGGGAGATGCTCTCGAAGGGTCTCCATGGCGTCGGGCCGGTTCCGCGCACGCGGTGGGATCATGATGCCATCTACCACCCCGAGCGCGACGTGCTCGGCAAAACGGTCGTAAAAACGGGCGCGTTCCTCGACGATATCGACAAGTTCGATCCGCGCTATTTCCGCATCTCGCAGGCAGAAGCCGAACTGATGAGCCCGGAGGTGCGGCTGTTCCTCGAAGCCAGCGTCGAGGCCTTCGAAGATGCGGGTTATTCGCGTGAGACGTTGCAGCAGGAGCTCGGCGGCGACGTTGCCGTGCTCGTTGGGTCCATGACCAACGAGTACGACTATTTCGGCTTCGAAAGCATGCTGGCGGGCGGCGCGCGGGCGAGCGGCAGCTACACCGGCACCGTGCCCAACATGGTCTCGTATTTCTACGGTCTGACCGGGCCGTCCTATTTTCTCGACACGATGTGCTCGGCCGCTGCGACCTGTATGCACGAGGCGGTCCACATGCTGCGCTCGGGGCGCTGCAAGATGGCGCTCGCGGGCGGCGTCAGCCTGCTGCTGCATCCGCAGAAGCTGATTGCAGTCTCGCAGGAACATTTCACGAGCAAAACCGCCGATGTCGTGCGCGGCTATGGTGTCGGCGCCGACGGCACGATCCTCGGCGAGGGTGTCGGCGCCGTGGTGCTGAAGCGGCGTGCCGACGCGATCCGCGACGGCGATCATATCTACGGCGTGATCACGGGCACGGCCGTCACCAACGCGGGCGTGCGCAACGGCTTCACGGTGCCAAGTCCGGCGCAGCAGGCCGCCGCCGTTGCCAATGCGATCGCCGATGCCGGCATCGACCCGCGTACCATCGGGTATGTCGAAGGGCATGGATCGGGTACGGCGCTTGGCGACCCCATCGAGATCCGGGCGCTGACTCAGGCGTACCGCGCGCAGACCGCCGACACCCAGTTTTGCCCCATTGGCACCGTGAAATCGAATGTCGCGCATCTGCTCGCCGCGGCGGCGCTGGCAGGCGTGGCGAAAGTTCTGATGCAGATGAAGCATGGCCAACTCGCGCCGTCTCTGCATGCGGAAACGCTCAATCCAGACATCCCGTTTGCGACAACGCCGTTCTACGTGCAGCGCACGCTCGAGCCGTGGCGGCGCGCGATCGGCGGCGATGGCCATGAGCTGCCCCGCCGCGCCGGGGTGACCTCGATTGGCGCGGGCGGCATGAACGCGCATCTCATCATCGAAGAGCACATGCCCGAGCCTCGCGCGCCTCATCCGGGCGGGCCCGAGGTTTGCGTGTTTTCAGCCATGAACGTCGAGGCGCTCGTGCGGCTCATCACGCGACTGCGCGATCACGTCACGTCGCATCCGGAACTCGCGCTTGCCGACATCGCCTACACGCTGCAGGCCGGGCGAACGGCGTTGCCGTGCCGTCTCGCGGTGGTGGCCGGCAGCCGTGACGACCTCCTTGCCAAGCTCGCCGCGTTTATCGCGAAGCCCGCAAGCGGAGAGGGGATCTGGTTCACGCCGAGCACGCTCGATTGCGACCCGCGTGTCGATGCGGCGCGCATCGCGGCGGATACGGCTGCCCGCGCGCTCGATCGGGTGTCGGCGGCCTGGGCTGACGGGGTTGCCATCGATTGGGATGCTCTCCACGCGGGCCGGCGGCCGTACCGCGTTTCTCTGCCTGCGTATCCTTTCGAGCGGGTCAGGTGCTGGTATCCGGAAACTGCGGATGCGCCGTCGGTCGTCCGGCCGCTCCGTGCGCGTGCGGCGTCCGTCGATACTCTGCGCGCGACAAGCGCGGCCTTGCCGTCCAAGCCATTGCAGCCGCCTAACGACGCGCGGCTGCGGGACGGGCTGACGGCGCTTGCGGCTGGCCTCCTCAAGTTCGATGGCGCGACGCTCGCCCCGCGCGCGTCGTTCTACGATCTCGGTTTCGATTCCATTTCGCTGACACGCTTCGCGGCCTTGATCGGCGAGCGTTTTGGGGTGCCGGTGTCGCCCGCGATCTTCTTCGAATGCGAGCACATCGATGCGCTGGCGCAGCACCTGTCGGCGCGCAACGCCTCGGCCGCAGGTGATGCGCCCTCGGTTACGGATCTGGCGTCGTTGTCAGCCGTGGGCCGTACGCGGCAACGCGACGTTGGACGCATGAAGATCGCCATCGTTGGCGCGGCCGCGCGGCTGCCGGGCGCGGATAACGTCGATGACTTCGTCAACCGGCTGATGGGAGGTGAAGATCTTACGAGCGCGTTTCCGTTCCATCGCTATGCAGGCCCATACGCGGAGCGCCTGAAACAAGCCGGTTTCGCCAAGCGCGGCGGGTTCCTGACGGACGTCGACCGGTTCGACGCCGCGTTCTTCCGGATTTCGCCGGTGGAAGCCGAACGCATGGATCCGCAGCAGCGCCTCATGCTCGAGACCGCGTGGCGGGCGCTTGAACGGGCGGGATACCGGCCGCAGGATCTTCCTCGCGATACGGCGGTGTTCGTCGGCGTGTCGGGCCGCGACTATGCGAGCCTGCTCGAAGCGCACAACGTTCCGCACGACGGGTTTGCCGCGACGGGCAATTCGCTGGCCATGGTCGCCAACCGCATCTCGTATTCTCTCGACGTGCGGGGCCCGAGCGAGGCGATCGATACGGCGTGTTCCAGCTCGCTCGTGGCGCTGGTGCGCGCAGCGGATGCAATCGCGGCCGGACGCTGCGCGATGGCGCTCGTGGGCGGCGTCAACCTCGCGCTCGCGGTCGAAGGCTTCGAGGGACCGCATCTCGCTGGCATGCTCAGTCCGGACGGCCGCTGCAAGACGTTCTCGGCACATGCTGACGGCTATGGGCGCGGTGAAGGCGTGGTGGCGCTGCTGCTGAAGCCGCTGGCGGATGCGGAGGCTGACGGCGACAACATCCTGGGCGTGCTGATCGGCGGCGCCGTCAATCACGGGGGACGCGCGGGTGCCTTGACCGCACCCAACGCGAGGGCTCAGGCCGAACTTATCGAACAGGCCATGACGGGCCTCGATCCCGCGAGCATCGGGTTCATCGAGACCCACGGCACAGGCACGGCGCTCGGCGATCCCGTGGAGATTGCCGCGCTCGGTCTCGCCTATGGAAAGCTCGCCGTTGACCGGGCGGCGCTCCCGACGATCGGGCTTGGGGCGGTGAAATCAAGCATTGGGCACCTTGAGGCCGCTGCAGGTCTTGCAGGCCTTGTGAAGGTGCTTGGCGCGATGGAGCGCGGGATGATCCCGTCGACGCTGCATTGTGGCGAGATCAATCCGCATATCGAACTCAGCGGCACGCCGTTCACTCTTGTTCGCGACCGTACGCCGTGGCCGCGCCGAACCGACGCGGCGGGTGCCGAGCATCCGCGCCGCGCGGGTGTTTCAAGTTTCGGGTTCGGCGGCGTCAACGCACATGTCGTGATCGAGGAGTATCTGGACGGCGGCAACCGGCGCCCGCCGCTGCCCGCGCGCGCGTTCGCCGATACGCGTTTCTGGATTCCGGGTCAGGCGGCGGTTGCCGTCAAGCCCACCGATGAGACGGTGCTGCATGTTCCGCGATGGACGGAGGTGGAATTGCCTCGTTCCGCAGTTGTGGCGCGCCGGCGTCGCCTCGTTCTTGCTTGCGGGATCGGTGTGCCAGCGACGGTGGACCGGCGTGTCGTCGAATGCTCTTCGGCTACGGGGTCACTTGGTGACCGCTACGCTGCGGTGGCCGGAGCTGTGCTCTTAGCCTTGCAGTCGGAGCTGCGGCGCAGCGATACCGAGGCCATTCTCGTGCAACTCGTGCATCCGCTGGAGGGTGACGGGCGGGCGTTCGCGGGCCTCGGCGCGCTTCTCGATACGGCCGCCGCGGAATGCGCTCATCTCACGCGGCAAGTGATCGGTGTTCCGGCGGGGCTCGCTCCCGGCGCAGTGGAGGCACTGCTCGATGCGGAGGCGCGCCATCCGCTGCATCGCCATGTTCGCCTGGAGCAGACACGCCGATTGGTGCGGACGTGGGTGCCGACGCAACAGGTGCCACTCGCGCGGCCCGCATGGCGCGACGGAGGCGTCTACCTCGTCACCGGCGGCATGGGTGGACTTGGGCGTCTGCTGGCGCGCGATATCGCGGCCAACGCGAAAGCGCCGGTGCTGGTGCTGACCGGTTCATCGCCGCTCAATCCGCAGCGCCAATCTGTTCTCGACAGCTTGCATCGCGCCGGCGCGCGGGCTCGCTATCAGCAGGTCGACGTGAGCGATGCGGCGGCCGTCGCAGGCCTCGTGGCGGAGATCGTGCGCCGTGACGGCGCGCTCAACGGCGTGTTCCATTGCGCGGGCGCCCTGCGAGATCGCACGCTCCTGAACAAGACGCGCGCCGACCTCGACGCCGTTCTGGCGCCGAAGGTGCACGGAGCGCTTGCCCTTGCGGATGCGTGCAAGGGGCTCACGCTCGACTGCTTTGTGTTCTTTTCATCGCTTGCGGGCGCCGTCGGCAACGCGGGGCAGGGCGACTACGCCGCCGCCAACGGTTTCCTGGATGCCTTCGCTGAGACATTGCGAGGCACGCTACCTGCCGTTTCGGTGAATTGGCCACTGTGGCGTGACGGCGGGATGCGGATCGATGCGGCTGGGCAAGAGGCGCTGTTCGACACCATGGGGCAACGCCCGCTTGCGACGGCTGCGGGGCTCGCGGCATTAGGCGCGGCGATTGTCGCCGGTGAGCCGCAGGTGGCGGTCGTTGCGGGCGATGGGCCGCGCATTCGCTCCTACTTCGCTGCGGCTGCGACCAACTTTATTCCCGCCGCCAATGTGGCGGTAATGACGTCGTCCATGCCGGTTTCGCATCGGCTGTTGGAGCGCACAACCGAAGCGCTGCGTCATCTGCTGTCACGGGTCAGCGGTGTGACCGCCGCGGTGATCGAAGCAGATACGCCGCTCGATACGTACGGCATCGATTCCCTGATGATCACGCGGCTCAACCGCGAACTGGGCGATGTGTTCGGGCCGTTGTCGGCGGCATTGCTGTTCGAGCACCGCACGCTTGCGGCGCTCGCGCGTCACCTCACCGAGCGACATCCGGACGGATGCCGCCGGCTGACCGGCGAGGATGCGCCGGAGACATCCGCACCGGAAAACGACGCGCGGCCGGTTCAACCGATCCGCGAGGTTCGTCCGATGCCGCCTACGACGGAACGCGAACCCATCGCCATCATCGGCATGAGCGGGCGTTACCCAGGGGCCGAAGATCTCGCTGCCTTTTGGAACAATCTCGCGGCGGGGCGCGATCTCGTCGGAGAGGTGCCGCCGGATCGCTGGCCGCTCGTGGACTTCTTCGAACCGGACGTCGAAGCGGCCGTCGCGGGTGGACGGAGCTATGCTAAATGGGGCGGCTTCCTGGACGGCTTCGCCGAGTTCGATCCGCTGCTGTTCAAGATCTCGCCGCGCGAAGCGGCGGCGATGGATCCGCAGGAGCGCCTGTTTCTGATGGCGGCCTGGACGGCGTGCGAGGATGGCGGCTACGGCCGGGCGCGTCTCGCGTCGCGACACGCCTCGCGCGTCGGCGTCTACGTGGGCGTGACCAAAACCGGCTACGCCCTGCACGGGCCTTTCACCGGTGCGGGCGGTGCGCTGGTTCGGCCCACGACGTCGTTCGCAGGCATCGCCAATCGCGTCTCGCATGTGCTCGATCTCAACGGGCCGAGCATGCCGGTCGACACGATGTGCTCATCGTCGCTCACCGCCATTCACTCGGCGTGCGAGGCCTTGCGCGCAGATGCGTGCGCGATGGCGCTCGCGGGCGGCGTGAACCTCTACCTGCATCCCTCGAATTTCGCGGAGCTCTCGGCGGCACGCATGCTGAGCCCAGAGGGGCGCTGCAAAAGCTTCGGTGCGGGAGCTAATGGTTTCGTCCCGGGCGAGGGCGTCGGCTGCTTGCTGCTGAAGCCGCTTTCGCGTGCGCTTGCCGACGGCGACCGCATCCATGCAGTCATCCGCGGATCCGCGGTCAATCACGGCGGGCGAACGAATGGCTACACGGTGCCGAACCCGTCCGCGCAACGCGACGTGATCCGCGCCGCGCTCGATGCGGCCGGGCTCGACGCGCGGTCGGTCACCTGCATCGAAGCGCATGGCACGGGGACGGATCTCGGCGATCCCATCGAGGTGGCGGCGCTTGCCCAAGCGTTCCAGGTTGATACGACGGATCGCGGGTTCTGCGCGCTCGGATCGGTGAAATCCAACATCGGCCATCTCGAAGCCGCAGCGGGCATTGCGGGGCTCACGAAGGTCGTACTGCAGATGAAGCACGGGCAGATCGCGCCGACGCTGCACGCTTCAGAGCCCAATCCCAAGTTTGACCTCGACGCGACGCCGTTCCGGCTGCAGACGTCACTTACGCCCTGGGATGGACCGCGCATTGCGGGCATTTCGTCGTTCGGGGCGGGTGGCGCCAATGCGCATGTGCTGTTGGAAGAGTGGCGACCGGATGAGCGCGTGCAGGACGCCGGAGACGCAAGGCGTTATCCCATTCTGCTGTCGGCGCGCGATCCTGAGCGGCTGCGCGCTTCTGCCGTGCGTCTGCTGGACGTTGTCGAAAAAAGTCTCGCGGCCCACGGCGACAATTTCGAAAGCGGCGGCGTTGCGGCTCCGTCCGGATCGGCTCTGGGCGCAAAGCTCGCGGAGCTGCTGGATGTGTCAGCGGCCGAGATCGACGACGCGGAGACGTTCGACGTTCTGGGGGTCGATCGCGTGCATCGCGTCGCGCTCGCGTCGTGGCTTGAGGGTGCGTTCCACTTAAGCGACGCTCAGCGGATCGTTGGCGACGCGCAGACGCTTGCGCAATTGATTGCGGGGCTCGGCCGGGATCGGCCGGAGACGCCCTCTCGCGGCGATGCGGCTGCGCTCAGGATTGCAGACATCGCCTGGACGCTCCAGGTCGGGCGTGAGCCCATGGATGCGCGGCTCGCGCTTGAAGCGGCCGATCTCGACATGCTTGTGGCCGGCTTGAGGGCCTTCCTCGACGGGCGAACGGATCATCCAGGCCTTCATGCGGGTAGGGCCGAGGATCACCGCGCGCTCATCTCCGTTCTGTCAGGCGATGACGAGACGCGCGCGCTGACCGCGAACTGGATGGCGCGGGGCAGTCTCGGCCGGTTGCTCGCGCTCTGGGTGCAGGGGCTCGACATCGATTGGGAAGGGATTGCAGCACCGGGCGCCGCGCGGATTGTTTCGCTGCCATGCTATCCGTTCGCGCGTGAGCGCTATTGGCTTCCTGAGACGGATCCGGTGACGACGGACGTATCGGCCGAGCCCGAGGTCACGTGCCTTGCGGCGCTGTTGTCAGATGCCGAGGCGCTGGACGCCGCGATCGCGCCGCTCGTGCGCGCCCTCGTCGCCGGTGTGCGGGGCGCGACACTGCCGCATCCTTATGATCGTTGGCTCGACGCGCTCGACGCGCTTCTTCCTGTCTCCGAGGTCGTGCCGCAGGATGCCGCGTGGGCAGCGTGGGAACGCTTCAAGGCGCGGGCGTCGCCGTCTCTCGCAGCGCAGATCGCGCTTGCCGAAACGATGCTGAGGGCGCTGCCGGACATTCTGGCAGGCCGAAGCGCCGCACCCGCCGCCATGTTCCCCGGCGGAAAACTCGATCTCGTCGAGGGCGTCTACACGGCGAATCCCGTGGCTGTCCGCTTCAGCGCGGGTCTCGCGCGTGCTGCGGCCGATTGGGTGGCCGCTCGGTTGAAGGTTGCGCCGGATTCTCCGATCAGGGTCCTGGAGATCGGGGCGGGCACGGGCGCCACGAGCGCGTATGTGTTTTCCGCGCTGGCGCCTTTCGGTGCGGCCGTTGCCGAATACCGGTACACCGACGTCTCGCGCGCGTTTCTCATCAAGGCGGAGCAGCGCTTCAAGGATCGGGCTCCGTCGCTGTCCACCGCGCTGTTCGATGTGGAGAAGCCTCCCGCGACGCAGGGCATCGCCACGGATCGCTACGATCTCGTCATCGCGGCCAACGTGCTGCATGCGACGGCCGACATTTCGCGCACCCTACGGCATGTGCGGGATACGCTGGTGCCCGGCGGCGCGCTGCTGCTGAACGAGACCAGCAGGGCGACGCTGTTTACCCACGTCACGTTCGGACTTCTCGACGGGTGGTGGCGTTTCACCGATCCGGAGCGGCGCATTCCTGGGACGCCTTCGCTGTCGCCCGCCGGCTGGCGGACGGCGCTCGACGACGCAGGTTTCTCCTGGCGCTCCGGTACGCCTGAAAGCGAGCTGGCGCTTGGCCAGCAAATCATCGTGGCCGAACGGCCGGCAGTAGTGGCGGCCCAGCGTCTTGCGGCTCCCTCCGCGGGGCTGCGCGACACCCTTCGCCGCGCCGTGGCCGAGACTTTGAACATGCCGGTCACCGCGGTCGCCGTGGAGAAGCCCTTCGCCGACTACGGGCTCGATTCCATTCTCGGTGCGGAGCTGGTCGAGCGACTGCGGGGCGCTCTCGGCATCCGGCTGGAACAGACGCGTCTTTACGATTTTGGGAGCGTGGTTCGCCTCGAAGGGTACATCGCCAGCAGCTTTCCGGAGGCCGCCGCGCAAGACGTGGAGGTTCCGAACGCGAAAGGCGCGGCCTGTGAACCCGCCGCGCACACGGCGGATACGCAGGAGCGGGTGGGCACGCAGGACCTTGAGTCGCCGATGCCTGTCGCCGTGAGACGTGACCGTCGCGAGCCGATCGCGGTCGTCGGCATCAGCGGACGGTTCGCACGATCGCCCGATGTCGACGCACTGTGGGCGCACCTGCTCGCCGGGCGCGATCTCGTCGCGCCCGCCACGCGTTTCAAAGGTGCGAACGGGCGGCACGGAAGCTTTATCGAGACCTTCGATCGCTTCGATTCCGTGTTCTTCGGCATCTCGGGACTTGAAGCGACCTACATGGATCCGCAGCAGCGGATCTTCCTGGAAGAGGCGTGGAAGGCGCTGGAACATGCCGGGCACGCCGGGGCCGGCATTGAGGGCCGCCGCTGCGGGGTGTTCGTCGGCTGCAGCGCGGGCGACTATCAGGAGCTGTTCCGCAGTCAGCCGCCCGGGCAGGCCTTTTGGGGCAACACGTCGTCGCTGATCCCGGCGCGCATCGCCTATTGCCTCGATCTCAAGGGCCCGGCGATTGCGGTCGATACGGCTTGCTCGAGCTCGCTGGTCGCGCTCGATCTCGCGTGCCGCAGCCTGTGGAGCGGCGAGTGCGAAATGGCGCTTGCGGGCGGGGTGTTCGTGCACTGCACGGATCGCTTCTTCCGGTATGCCGAGGCGGCAGGCATGCTGTCGCCGTCCGGGCGGTGCGCCGCCTTCGGTGCGGATGCGGACGGCATCGTGCCCGGTGAGGCGGCTGCGGCAGTTCTCCTGCGCCCCCTCTCTCAAGCGTTGGCGGACGGTGACACGATCCACGGCTTGATTGTCGCCTCGGGCACCAACCAGGACGGCGCGACCAACGGCATCACGGCTCCGAGCGCGGTGTCTCAAGAGCGGCTGATGCGCGAGGTCTACGACGCCTTCGGCATCGATGCGGCAAAGATCGGCTATGTCGAAGCGCACGGCACGGGCACACGACTGGGCGATCCGATCGAATACGATGCGCTAGCGCGTGTCTATTCGGATGCCGGCTCTGCGCGTGGATCGTGCCTGCTGGGCTCCGTGAAAGCCAATCTCGGTCACGCCACGACGGCCGCCGGGATCACGAGCCTCGTCAAGGTCCTGGGTGCGCTCAAGGCCGGGATCGTTCCGCCCGCGCTGCACATTGCGCGCACCAATCCGGCCATTCGGTTTTCCGAGGGGCCATTCCGGATCAATCCAGAGATCGCGGCGTGGCCCGCCACGAGCGCACCGCGCCGCGCCGCAATCAGCTCGTTCGGATTCAGCGGCACCAATGCGCATGTCGTGGTCGAACAGGCGCCGTCCGTGGAGAGCATTGCCGACGAAGCGCGCCAACATCTGGTCGTGCTCTCAGGGCGCACGCCCGCTCAGCTTCGCCAGCAGACGGAGAGGCTCGTCGCGCATCTCGGATGCACAACCGGGCTCGCGCTGCGCGATGTCGCGTTCACGCTGCTCGCTGGGCGCCGTCATCTGCCGCATCGGCTGGCGCTGGTTGCCGCGGATATTGGCGGTGCGGTGGCGGCTCTCTCGGCGTGGCTGGCGGGCGTCCAAAGCGGGGTCAGGATCGCGGTGGTGGATGCCGCTGCCGGTTCACAGGGCGCTTCATCTCGCAATCGCTCCGACCTTTCGGCGCTGGCGGACGACTTCCTCGCCGGCGTGACGCTTGACGCGGACGCGATGTTTGCGGGAACGGGACGCCGCCGCGTGCCTCTGCCGGTCTATCCCTTCGCTGAAACCCGGTTTTGGGTCGATGAGGTGCCTCTTGCGAAAAATATCGTTCCTGCAGCATCTCCTGAGCAGCCCCTTCATGCGGTGCCCGTCGTGAGCACTCGACCGACCGGAGAACGGGTGAAGGTGAAGCTCGCGCCACTCGACGCCAGCTTGGCGCCGCCGCCAGCTCCTGTCTCGCAAGGTCCGATCCGAATCGCGCGGGAGATCTGGGGGGACGGCGTGTGCCGGCTCGCGCTTTGTCAGCCGTGGAGCGAGCAGGTCGACAGCGCACTCGCGGGTGCGCTGCTTGAACTCTCGGACCTGCAAGACGTGCGCGCAGTGTTGCTCGACGTGCGCGATGCGGGAGATCTGCCGGGCGCACCAGGGGTCACTGCGCGTTTCACGCAAGCGGCGCACGATTGCGCCGTTCCGGTCGTCGCGGGGCTTCCGGATGCGCGCACGGACTGCAACTCGTTAAGCGCCTGTGATTTCGCCGCGCCTCAGTCTCAAGCGGCTGAGTTGGCGCGCAACATCGCACGCGCGCCGCGGCTCGCTCTCGTGGAGCTGAAGCGTCATTTGCGGAGCGAGACTTCTCCAGCGGGCGCAGGTCTGGCGCCGGACACGCTCCGCGCGATCGCCGTGTCGGAGGCCGCGACCTTTACCGGAGCACCGCGCCGCATTGGGCTTGCTTCGAGAACAGTCACGCTCGACGCATTCGACGACGGTGTCGTCGTTCTCTGCATGGACGAGCGGACCGGCCGCAATACCTTCACGACGGCTCTCATGGACGGGCTCTGCGAAGCGTTCGCGGTGATCGGGCGTTCGCCTGGATTCAAGGCCGTCGTGCTGACCGGGTTCGAGAGCTATTTCGCGTGCGGCGGAACGGCCGAGGGATTGGAGAGCCTGCAGCGCGGCGAGACGCAGTTCACGGACCGGCGCATTTACAGCCTACCGCTCGAATGTCCGCTGCCGGTGATCGCGGCCATGCAAGGCCACGCCATCGGTGCCGGATGGGCGCTCGGCATGTTTTCCGACCTCGCGCTGTTCGCTGAGGAAAGCGTCTATCACAGCAACTATCTGGAACTCGGGTTCACGCCCGGAGCGGGGGCGACACTCGTCTTCCCGTACCGTCTCGGCGACCGCCTGGGACGCGAAGTTCTGTTTTCCGCCACGCCGTTCAAGGGGCGCGATCTCAAGGCGCGCGAGCCGTCGCTTGACGTGCGTCCGGCCATCGAGATTCTGCCCGCCGCGTTGCGGCTGGCGCATGGACTGGCGTGCCGCTCGCGCGAGGAGCTGATCGCGACGAAGGCCGGCGCGTCGGCTCCGCTCATTGAGGTGCTGCCGCGCTTTCTCGCGCGTGAGCTCGATATGCATCGACGGACGTTTATTGGCAACGAGGACGTGCTCGCTCGAATCCGCAGCGCGTTTTCGTCTTTGCCGTCTGCCGCTGAGACGCCCGCGCAGGAGCTGGTGCCGCCGCAAAGCCGTCGTCCCGAGGTGCGTGCGGCCGTCGTCGCGAGCCTCGCCGAAGAGTTGATGATCGACGCGGGCGATATCCGCGATGGATCGGGCTTCCTCGATCTCGGTCTCGATTCCATTCTCGCTGTGACATGGATCCGCCGTCTCAATACCGTTTTCGGCACCGAGCTTCCGGCGACCGCAGTTTATGCGAACCCGACGGTGGGCGCGCTGGTGGACCGTTTGGACCGTGAGGCACCGACGGCGGGGCCTGCGAGCCAGAGGCCGACAAGCGATGCGCCGCGGTCCGAACCCACCGTGCCGCGGACCGCGTCCGTGGCTGCCGCTGCGCCGGAAGTCGTTCCGCATTCCGCGCCAGCTCTCGTCCCGGTGCGCGGGGCGCGACAGTCGCATGATGCGCGGCATTCGAAGGATGATCGACATTCGAATGGTGAGCGGCGGGGCATTGCCGTCATCGGCATGTCGGGGCGCTTCCCGCAGGCGCCCGATCTCGGCGCCTTCTGGGACAACATCCGCACCAAGCGCGACTGCATCACAGAGGTGCCTCGCGAGCGCTGGGATATCGCGTCTCATTACGATCCGGATCCGCAAGCCCCGGGCAAGACCTATTGCAAGTGGATGGGTGCGATCGGTGGCGTGGATCGCTTCGATCCCGGCTTCTTCAACATCACGCCGCGCGAGGCGGAGCTGATGGATCCGCAGCAGCGCCTCTTCCTCCAACACGCCTGGCATGCGATCGAAGACGCGGCCATCGATCCGACATCGCTGGCCCGTTCTGCCTGCGGCGTGTTCGTCGGGGCGGGGCCGAGCGGTTATGCCGATCTCATTACGGAACGGAATGCATACAGTCTGCTCGGTTCGGCGGGATCGATCCTGGCGGCGCGCATCGCCTATCTGCTCGACCTGACCGGGCCCGCGGTCTCGCTCGATACGGCCTGCTCCAGTTCTCTCGTCGCGATCGCGCAAGCCTGCAACAGCCTCGTGCTCGGCGACAGCGATCTGGCGCTCGCGGGCGGTGCCTGTGTGCTGATCGGTCCGTCGATGTTCGTCGATACGTCCAAGGTAAGCATGCTGTCGCCGGGCGGTCGCTGCTTTACGTTCGATCAGCGTGCCAACGGCTTCGTGCCGGGCGAAGGCGTCGGCGTGATGCTGCTCAAGCGCCTCGACGATGCGCTTCGCGACGGCGATCCGGTCCGTGCGGTGATCCGCGGCTGGGGCGTCAATCAAGACGGCAAGACCAACGGCATTGCCGCGCCTAATCCTGAAGCCCAGGCTCGGCTCATGCGCGGCATTCACAGCCGCTTCGGCATCGCGCCCGAGAGCATCGGCTTGATCGAATGTCACGGCACGGGGACGGCGCTCGGCGATCCGATCGAGATCGAAGGGCTCGCGGGCGCGTTCGCCGGATGCGGCGCGCCGGACGCGTCCTGCGCAATCGGGTCGGTCAAAAGCAACATCGGGCACCTGCTGGCGTCCGCTGGCGTGGCCGGAGCCATGAAGGCGGTGCTGGCGCTCGAACATGCCGAGTTGCCGCCGACACTTCATGTCGAGACGCTCAATCCGCATCTCGCGCTCGCCGGGACGCCGTTCGTCGTCAACACGGAGGCGAGGGCTTGGCCGAAACCGGCAAGCGGTGTGCGGCGCGCTGGCGTGAGTGCGTTCGGCTTCAGCGGCACCAATGCGCATGTGGTTTTCGAGACAGCGCCGGAGGCTGGTTCTGCGGCGGCAGGGTGTGCGGGTCCGTGGGTGCTGCCGATTTCGGCCCGTTCGGCGGAACGTCTCTCGGCTTACGCCAAGGCGCTTTCTAATTTCGTTGCGGCTAAACCTGATCTCGACCTCGGCGCGCTCGCGGCGACGTTCCAGCACGGACGCACGGCGTTGCCGGTGCGCCGGGCGATCGTGTTCCAAAACCGCGCAGCGCTGTTGCATGCACTTAAAATTCTCGAAACGGATGCGAACTGCGTGCTGCCGGACGGTGGCGGCGCGCTCGACGCGCTGGGGCGGTCATGGTCGGCCGGCGCGCGCGTGGCATGGCCGGCAGGGGATGCGCGGCGCATCGCGGCCCCTGGCTACCCGTTCGCCGGCGAGCGGTGCTGGGTGGAGCCCATCATCCCGGCGGCGGAGACGCCCAAGGCGCCGGTGAAACTTCACAGACCGTCACCAAGGGATGCACGGGTGCCAAGCGAGGCAAGGGTCGCGATCATTGGCGGCGGGCCGACGGGAATCGGCATCGGGCGCGAGCTCAACGATGCCGGAATTGCATTTGACCTTTTTGAGGCGGAGGCCGATTTCGGCGGCGTGTGGAACAGCGGCAACGCGTGCGGGCGGACCTACCATTCGCTGCATCTCATTTCGCCGAAGTTCAACACGCAGGTGCAGGACTTCCCGATGCCGGAGGATTATCCGGTTTATCCGAGCCATGCGCAGATGCTCACCTACATCCGCTCCTATGCGCGTGCGTCAGGTCTTTATGAGCGGACGCGTTTCAACGCGCCGGTGACGCGGATGTCGCCGGAAGGCGGGGGGTGGCGGATCGCGAGCGGCGATGGCTTCAGCCGGTCCTATCACCTCGCGGTGGTGGCGAACGGCCTGCAGCGCGTACCGCTGTATCCCGACCCGGCCTATCCAGGTTCGTTCGATGGCGAGACGCTGCATACGCGCGACTACAAATCCCCGGATCAGATTCGCGGACGGCGCGTGCTCGTCATCGGCGGCGGCAACTCGGGCTGCGATGTGGCGGCTGAGGCTGTGCATCATGCGGCGGCCGTGTTCCACAGCACGCGGCGCGGCTATCACTATCAGCCGAAGTTCATCGCCGGAAAGCCGACTCCACAATGGATGATGGAGCTTGGCGGAAAGTTCGCCACCAAGGCGGAGACGATGGCCTATATCGCGGAGGTCTTCCGGCTTGCGGGTTATGACGGCACCGACTACGGCCTGCCCGCACCGGACCATGCGCTCGACGGCGCGCATCCGGTCATGAACTCGCAAGTGCTCTATCACATCGGCCATGGCGACCTCGCGCCGAAGGGCGACGTGGAACGCTTCGCGGGACGCACCGTTCACTTTCGCGACGGATCGGCGGAAGAGATCGATACCGTCATCTACGCCACCGGCTATCGGCGCGACTTCCCGTTCCTCGACGCGTCTTTGTTGGATTGGAAGGCCGGGATTCCCGATCTCTTTCTGCATTCCGTGCCGCGCAACCATGACAATCTCTTGTTCATGGGCTTCATCAACGCGGCGGGCGGCCTCGGAGACGGCCTCAAGACGCAGGGACTGTTCGTGCGCGACTACGCCCGCGCATACTTCGCCCGGACGCGGGGGCTCGATGCGTTTCTCGGCGCCAAGCGGGTCGATGTGCCGGATCTCGGACAGGACCAGTTCGTTCAGTCCTATCGCCATCTGTGGGAGGCGGATCTCTGGAAGCTGCTTGCTGAAATGCGAAAGTACCGCGGCATGCTGACGGACGATCGCGCCGCCGACATGGATGCCGCGCAATGACCCGAGACCTCAGCGGCGACATGCGCGATCTGATCGAGCGGGAGTTGCGCGCGCGCGCAAATGTGCGGGGTGGGGACGATCTCGTTGCGCCTATCAAAGACGTGCCGGGTCCGGCTGCAGCTTCGCCCGGCGACAGCCTCGAGCACGACGTGTTGCGCCTTGCTGCGGACGCGCTGCGCTTGCCGGCCGAGGGGATCGATCCGGAAGAAAATCTTGCCAGCTACGGTGTCGATTCGATTGCCATTACGGAGGTCATGGCGGCGATCTCGCGCTTCTTCGGTGTGTCGGTCGCGCCGACGACGTTCTTTGAAGCGCGCCATCTCAACGATCTCGCGCAGATCCTGCGCGCACGCTACGGCGCGGCCATCGCGGCTCACTACGCGAAGACGGAGACGTCGAAGTCGCGCACCACAAAGCCGAGCGCATCGAAGCGAGCGGACGCGCGGCAAGTGGTCGTGAAACCGGCGGCTTTGCCACGCGGGCCTGACCGCAGCGAGATCCATCCGGCTCCCGCCCCGCGTCGCGGGCAATTCACCACCGCGGAGCCGGTGGCGATCATCGGCATGGAGGGGATGTTCCCGCAGAGCCCAGATCTCGCGGCGTTCGAAGCGCATCTGGCGGCCGGCGACGACTGCATCGAAGAAATTCCGCCGGAGCGCTGGGACTGGCGCGCGGTTGACGGCGACCCCAAGCGCGGGCCGTTTTCCAACGTCCGGCACGGCGGCTTCGTGCCGGGGCATGACCTCTTCGACGCGACGTTCTTCAAGATTCCGCCGAACGAAGCCGAGCTGATGGATCCGCAGCATCGGCTGTTCCTCACGTGTGTGTGGAAGCTGATCGAGGGCGCGGGGCATGCGCCAAGTTCGCTGGCGGGCCGCAAAGTGGGCCTGTTTCTCGGCATCAACCTCCAGGACTACGCCGATCTCGCCAACCGCGTTGGTGCGGTCGACCCCGCGCAACTGACGGGGCTCGGGCACGCGTTCTGCGCCAACCGGCTGTCGTTTTTGCTCGACATCCACGGCCCCAGCCAGGTGATCGACACGGCGTGCTCAAGCTCGCTCGTGGCGTTGCATCGCGCGGTGCAGTGCATCCGCCACGAGGGCTGCGAGATGGCCATTGCGGGCGGCTCCAATCTCATGCTCACGCCGACGCAGCACATCCTGTTCTCGCGCGTCGGGATGCTGGCGCCGGATGGCCGATGCAAAACCTTTTCGCGCGCCGCAAACGGATATGCGCGGGCGGAGGGCGTGGGGGCTGTGCTGCTCAAGCGCCTCGATCTCGCGGAGCGCGACGGCGA
The DNA here is from genome assembly GCF_051860585.1 of Hyphomicrobium sp. Taxonomy (GTDB): domain Bacteria; phylum Pseudomonadota; class Alphaproteobacteria; order Rhizobiales; family Hyphomicrobiaceae; genus Hyphomicrobium_C. Next base: position 240,655 of record NZ_JBHYDS010000003.1, on the reverse strand, counting down.
CACCATTCTTGGCGTGGTGCGCGGTTCCGCGGAAAACCATGGCGGTCAGGCGTCGTCACTGACGGCGCCGAACCCGCGCGCGCAGGCCCGGCTGATCGTCGAGGCGCACGAGCAGGCAGGTATCGATCCGCGTTCGATCGGTTATATCGAGTGTCATGGGACCGGCACGCCGCTCGGAGATCCGGTCGAGATCGAAGGCTTGAAGGCGGCCTTCGCGAAGCTTTACGCGGAGCACGGGCTCGTGCCGCCGCGGGAGGCGTTCTGCGGTCTCGGATCGGTCAAGTCGAACATCGGCCATACGGAGACGGCCGCTGGCATCGCGGGCGTCATCAAGGTGCTGCTCGGGCTTCGCGCGGGGCGGCTCTGGAAAACGCTGCACTGCAAGGATCCGAATCCGCTGATCGATCTGCGCGGTACGCCCTTCTACCTGGTGGATACGGCTCGGCATTGGGGTCGCTCCGTGATCGACGGGCGCGAGACGCCACGCCGCGCGGCCGTTAGCTCGTTTGGTGCGGGCGGGGCGAACGCGCATGTCGTGATCGAGGAGTACGCGGCTGCACCGCACGGTCCGGCAAACGGCGGACCGCAGCTGATTGTACTCTCGGCCCGCAGCGAGCGCGCGCTGCGTGACGCGGCTGCGCGTCTGGCGGCCCATCTCGACAGTGACGCGGGTAGTGCGCAGAACCACGGAGACATTGCCTTTACGCTGCAAACCGGGCGTGACGGGATGCGCGTGCGGCTCGCGTGCGTGGCGCACGACAAGGAAAAATTGCGTTCGCGCTTGGAAGCGTTTGCCGAGCACGGCGCGGCGGCCGGGATCGTGACGGGAACGGTTGCGCGCAAAGGGGCGCTGGATGGCGGCACAACCGAGTCCATAGCTGCAGAACCCGGCAACGACCTCGCGCGTGTCGCGGGCCACTGGGTCGCGGGCGGCTCGGTTGCGTGGGACGCGTTGCATGGCGGGGGGGCCAGGCGGCGCGTTCGGTTGCCGACCTATCCGTTCCAGGGCAGGCGGTACTGGCTGCCGAATGGCGGGGAGTCGGTTGCGGAGACGCGTTCCCCGGAACGTGGACTTTCGAGAGTTGCGAGCCACCTGTTGGATCTGACTGAGACGGCAGCCGGGCGGTTCAAGCTGCGGCTCTCGCCCGACGCGTTCTTTCTGCGGGACCATGTGATCGGCGGCGTTCCGACGCTGCCGGGCGTCGTTTACCTGGAGCTGATGCGTCGCGCGGCGCAGGCCGCCGGACTGGACGGCGCGCTCGGGCAGATCGTCTGGCTGAAGCCGCTCCATGTGATTCAGCCGGTCGAGATTGAAGCTGTCATTGATCGCGAGGTGGAGTCGCGGCAGCGCATTGAGGTCGTGCGGATCGAGGCGGACGGGACGCGGCACGTGCATGCCGAGGCGCGTCTGTTGCCGCGTTCAGAAACTCCGGTGCCGCGCGCGAATTACTCAGCGCTCGAGGCGTCGTGTCCGCGCCGGTACAATGCCGAGCAGGTGTATGCAATCTTCGACGGTATGGGGCTCACCTACGGCCCGGCGCATCGCGTGATCGCCTCGCTCGGCTGTGGTCGCGGCAGAGATGGCGATCCGCATGTCTGCGGCCGCCTGCACCTTCCGCTCGCTGCGGGCGATGTTACGGATTTCGTGCTCCATCCGAGCCTGATGGATGGCGCTTTCCAATGCGCGATCGGGATGGCGCTGGACGAGAGCGGCGCGGCTGCCGAGGGCGCGGCGCTGCCGTTCGCGCTCGATCGCATCGATATTTTCGCGCCGTGTACTTCGGATATGACGGTCGCGATCCGCTCAAGCCGCACGAGCGGTCAATCGCGCCGCGTTCAGACATTGGACTTCGATCTGATGGACGCGGACGGCGCGGTGTGTGTCCGCATGACGGGTTTCGCGACGCGAAGACTGGCGCGTAGCGAGCCGGTGGTGGAGCGGGGCTCCCGCGAGACCTTGCTTTTCGCACCGGACTGGCAGCCGTTGGCGCTGGAGGTGGACGAGCGCTTGACGCCTGGCGGACAGCGCGAGGTCTTTCTTTGCGGGTGGCCCACCGCATTTTCTCAGGACGTTGCCGCTGCGCTGCCAGGTTGGTCCTGCCGTGGCTTCGAAGGTGACCGCACGGCGCTCGATGGCGGCTTCGCGGCGTACGCCCAGGTGCTGCTTTCGCGCGTGCAAGCGCTGAGCCGCACAGGAAAGCCTGCCGTGCTGCAGGCCGTCGTCGCGAACGATGCACCGTGGCTTGCGGGTTTGTCCGGTCTCCTTAAAAGCGCGGAGAGCGAAGTTCCGGGCCTTGCGTGCCGGTTGCTGACCGCCGAGGCCGCGGTTGGGCCGGATGAGCTGGCTCGACAGATTGAAGCGCTCTCGTTGGCGCGTGGCGTCGCTCATGCGCGCGCGAACGGGGGCGGAGTTCTCGCCTCCGGCTGGCGCGAACTTGCGCTTCCCGCGACGCCGTCGCCTCATCCGTGGCGCGACGGCGGGGTCTATCTCATCACCGGCGGCGCCGGCGGGCTCGGACAGCTCTTCGCGCGCGAGATCGCCAATCGCGCGGCGGATGTGACGCTCGTTCTCGCGAGCCGTCGGGCCGGAATGCTGCCGACAGAACTTGCCCTCGGCGGTGCGCGTGTGGAGCATGTGACGCTCGATGTCGCCGACGCCGCGTCCGTTGCGGCGCTCGTGGCCGATATCCGCGCCCGTCACGGCCGCCTGGATGGCGTGCTGCATGCGGCCGGGTTGCTCGACGATGGCGCTGTTGCAAAGAAGTCGACGGAGAGCTTCCGTGCCGTTCTCGCGCCGAAGGTTTCGGGCACCTGCCATCTCGATTGCGCCCTCGGCGCGGAGCCGCTCGATCTCTTTCTGCTGTTTGCGTCGCTCTCGGGTGCACTCGGTAATCCCGGGCAGACGGACTATGCCGCCGCCAATGCTTTCCTTGATGCCTTCGCGGCCGATCGTGAGGCGCGCCGCAACGCTGGGCTCTGTCAGGGGCGCACGCTTGCGATCGATTGGCCGGTCTGGCGCGATGGCGGCATGCGTCTTGCGCCGGACGCGGAAAAGCTGATGACGCGTACGACGGGGCTCACGCCGCTTGAGACCGGGGACGCGTTCGCTGCTCTCTACGATGCCCTGGTGACGGCGGAGCCTCAGGTGCTGGTGGCGGCTGGAGACCGCGGGCAGATCGAGGATCGGCTTGGAGTGGCGTCCTCCAAGGACCGCTCGAAACCTGTGCTAGCTGTCGTGACATCGACGGCTACAGTGGATCCTGCGGATCTTGAGCGCGCCATCCTTCCCGGGCTGATGCGGATCGTGTCGGCTCAGCTCAAGGTCGCATTGGACGATCTCGCACCGGACCTGGAATTGACGGAGTATGGCTTCGATTCCATTTCGTTTACGCAGTTTGCCAACGCGCTGAACGACCGCTTCGGCTTGGCGCTGACGCCGACGGTCTTCTTCGAGCATGCGACGCTGGGTGAACTGGCATCGCATTTCGCTCGCGACCATGCGGCGGCGTTTGCATCGGTGCTCGGCGTTGCGCCGCGGGCCGCGCCAGCCTTCACAGTGGCTGCTCCACAGCCGTCTCAACGCGCGCATCCGGCGCCGAATTCCGTTTCTCCGCCTTCCGTTTCTCCGCGTCCCGCGGAACGGGACACGTCCGAACGGAATACGTCGGGCCGTGGGCCGATTGCGATCGTCGGCATGAGTGGCGTGTTCCCTGGGGCGTCAGACCCCGACGAACTGTTGCGAAACCTTCTTGCCGGTCACGACGCCACACGCGAAGCGCCTCTCGACCGTTGGACCCGGCAGCCACGCGGCAGGCCCGTGCGTGGCGGCTTCATCGACGGCATCGGTGAATTCGATGCGGCCTTCTTCGGTCTTTCGGCGCTCGAGGCGCGTGTCATCGACCCGCAACAGCGGCTGTTGCTGACGCAGACATGGCGTCTGCTCGAGAACGCAGGTTACGCACCCCGTGCGCTATCCGGTGCGAACATCGGCGTCTTCGTCGGCATTGCGGACACCGGTTATGGGCGGTTGGTGGCCGAGGCGGGCGGCCCGACCGAAGGCTTTGCGATGACGGGCTTAGCGCCTTCGGTCGGTCCGAACCGCGTCAGTTTCCATTTCAACTTCACGGGACCGAGCGTCGCGATCGAAACGGCGTGCTCCAGCGCGCTGATCGCCATCCACCGGGCGGCCGAAGCGATCCATTCGGGAGACTGTGAGGCGGCCATCGCGGGCGGCGTCAACGCGCTGCTGTCGCCGGATACGTTCGATGGTTTCGCGCGCGCAGGCATGCTCGCGGCCGATGGGCGCTGCAAGACCTTCTCGGCGGACGCAGACGGCTACGGACGCGGGGAAGGCATCGGCCTCGCCTTTCTGAAGCGTCTTGCGGATGCTGAACGGGACGGTGACCGCATCCTCGCGGTGCTGCGCGCGAGCGCCGAAAATCACGGCGGGCGCGCCAGCTCGCTGACGGCACCGAACCCCAAGGCACAAGCTGCGCTGCTGAAGCAGGCCTACATGCGGGCTGGGTTCGACCCGCGCACCGTGACCTATATCGAAGCCCACGGCACTGGGACGCCACTGGGCGATCCCATCGAGGTGGAAGCGCTGAGCTCTGCGTTCGCCGCGCTGTCGTCGGAGGCAGAGACACGGTTTGGGCCCGCCCCGCGGATGTCCTGCGGCATCGGGGCCGTGAAATCCAACATCGGGCATCTGGAGCTTGCCGCGGGGGCGGCCGGTCTCATCAAGGTGCTGCTCATGATGCGGGCGGGTATGCTTGCGCGTTCGCTCAATTGCGAGACGCTCAACCCGTATCTCAAGCTGCAGGATGGCGCCTTCCGCGTCGTGCGCGAGACGGAAGCGTGGACCCGCGTACGCGATGCGGAGGGCCGCGAGGTGCCGCGCCGCGCGGGTGTCAGCAGTTTCGGTTTCGGCGGCAGCAACGCGCATCTCGTGCTGGAAGAGTATGTGCCCGTCGAGGAGCGCGTTCCGGCCGACGCGCGAGCTGGGCCGGTTGCGATCGTGCTTTCCGCCCGCTCGGAGTCGCAGTTGACGGAGAGTGCGCGGCTGCTTCATGCGGCGCTGGACCGGTATTCCGATGCCGATCTCGCGAGCATCGCTTTTACGCTGCAAACCTGCCGGGACGCGATGGAGCACCGGCTTGCGTTTCCCGCTTCGAGCCTCAGCGATGTCCGCCGCCGCCTGGCGTCGTTTTTGGACGGTCAGGCGGACGGCGAGGTTCGCACCGGCCGCGTGAAGACGAGCCGCACCATGGTGGGACTGCTCGACAGTGATGGCGGGGTGCGGCGCGCCTTGCAGGGCTTGCCGGAGCGCGGACGGCAGGATCTCCTGCTCGACCTCTGGGCGCACGGTTTCCCGTTCGATTGGTCGGCGCTCTATGGATCGGAGCGGCCGCGTCGCGCGACGTTGCCCGGCTATCCCTTCGCGCGGACGGTCCATTGGGTTCGTCCCGTGGCTGTGTTGAGCGATCCGCCTTCAGGCAGCCCCGCGGCGCAGGAGACGATTGGCGCGTCCTCCGCCCCTCCGGCGCCGGCATCGCCGCCGGACTCTGCTACCGCCGATTGTTCGGATGACGATCGGGAGGCGGCGGTGCGCGTTCTACTCGAACGGCTGACGCGCATTGCCGCGCGGCTGCTCGAAACCGACATCGAGGCTCTGGAGCCGGATACGGAACTTGGAGAGTTCGGCTTCGACTCGATCACGATGACGACCTTTGCGACGAAGGTGAACGACGATCTTGGATTGTCGCTGACGCCGGCCGACTTCTTCGAGTTCGCCACGCTCACGCGTCTCGCGGAGCACATCGCCCGCATCGAACCGCGTCTGGATGTGCCCGAGGGACGCGTCAATGCGGCATCTGCCGGTGCGCAGGATGTCATCAATGCTGTCCCTGCGCCGGCCGCCGCGCCCGCGCCGCAGCCCGAGGACGATCCGGTCGTCATTGTCGGTGTGAGCTGCCGTTTCCCTGGCGCGGCGGACGCTGACGCTTTCTGGGACAATCTCTCCGCCGGGGTGGACTCAATCCGGGAAATTCCGTCCGATCGCTGGGATTGGCGCGCGTTTGACGGCGATCCGAAGGTCGAAGACCGCAAGACCGACATCAGGTTCGGCGGCTTCATCGACGGCGTGTTCGAATTCGATCCGCTGCTCTTCGGCATTTCGCCGCGCGAGGCGAAGCTGATGGATCCGCAGCAGCGCCTCATGATGACGCATGCGTGGAAAGCGCTCGAGGATGCCGGCCACAATCCGCGAAGTCTGGCGGGCCGATCGGTCGGGCTGTTCGTGGGGACCGCATCGAGCGGGTTCGCCGACGTCGCGGGCGAAGTCGACACCGGCGCGCAGAGCTATACGGCGACCGGTGCTGCGTCCTCGATCGGGCCGAACCGCATCAGCTACTTCCTCGACTGGCATGGGCCCAGCGAGCCGGTGGAGACCGCTTGCTCGAGTTCCCTCGTCGCGCTCCATCGCGCCGTGCAGGCGATGAGCAGCGGCGATTGCGACATGGCGATTGTCGGCGGCGTCAACACGATCGTGACGCCCGAGGCGCACATCAATTTCGCCAAGGCCGGAATGCTTTCGCGGGAGGGCGCCTGCAACACGTTCTCGATCAACGCCAACGGCTACGTGCGCGGCGAGGGCGTGGGCATGATTGTTCTGAAGCGCTTGTCGGAGGCGCTTCGCGACGGGGATTCGGTCTACGCGGTTGTGCGCGGCACGGCGATCAATCACGGGGGACGTGCGAATTCTCTGACTGCGCCGAACACGGCCGCGCAGGCGGATGTGATTGCACGCGCCTATGCGCGTGCCGGTGTCGACCCGTCAACGGTCGGATACATCGAGGCGCATGGTACCGGCACACCGCTCGGCGATCCCGTGGAGGTCAATGCGCTGAAACAGGTGTTCGGCGGGCGAGACCAACGGGGCGCGCTTTGCGGTCTGGGCTCGGTCAAGACCAATATCGGACATCTGGAACTCGCGGCGGGGATCGCGGGTATCATCAAAGTTGTGATGCAATTTCGCCATCGCATCTTGGCGCCCAGCCTCAAGAGCCAGCCGCTCAATCCGTACATCGACTTTACTGGTAGCCCGTTCTTCGTCGTGCAGGAGCGGCAGACGTGGCGGGCGATGCGCGATGCCGAAGGCCAGGAGATACCGCGGCGGGCGGGCGTGAGCAGCTTCGGTTTTGGCGGCGTGAACGCGCATGTGGTGCTCGAGGAATTTGTCGACCGCCGCAGCCCGGGGCCAATCAGCAACGCGTTGGTCATCGTGCCGCTTTCGGCGCGCGACGCGCCGCGGCTTGCCGAGCAAGCGCGCCAGCTTCTCGATCATCTCACTGGGGATCGCGCGGGCGAGATCGCACTCGCCGATCTCGCGTTCACGCTTCAGGTCGGACGTGCGCCGATGGCCTGCCGAACGACATTCGTTGTCCGGTCGATCGATGAACTCAAGGAGGAGCTCGCCCGGTTTCTTGCCTTGGGTACGCCCGTGACGAAGGGTGCTCCGGCGGGCAGGATCAGCGGCGTCGGGCTTGGGCCGGACGCAACGCTGCAGGACATCGGGGATCATTGGTCCGCTGGCGGTGAGGTCGACTGGAGCAGGCTTCACCCGATGCCGCGCCGCCGCCTGCATCTGCCGACATATCCCTTTGCACGCGACGTTTATGCGGGTGGACGCTCGGCAGTCAGCGGTAGCGCGGGTCAGGTCCCCTCCGAGGTGCGGCCGAACTCGCAAGCGGCAGAAGCGCAAATGTTTCCTCGCGATCCGGATGCCTTCTACTTCAGGGATCATCGCATCGCGGGAGCGCCCATTCTCCCAGGCGTCATGACGTTGGAACTGGCGCGCGTCGCATCCGGACGCGGGCTGCCGCTGTCGCTCGCAGATGTGGTTTGGCTGAAGCCGATGACCGCGCTCGCGGGTGCGTCGGCGCGCATTGTTTTTGATGCAGGCGGTGTCTTCGGTGCAGACGATCAGGCGTTCCGTTTGCTTGCGAGCGAAGGCGGAGGCGAGGTTCTGCACGCACAGGGCAAGCTTCGTGCTGCGGTCGAGCCGGGCGGTTCTCTCGATCTTTCCGGCATTCGCGCGCGGTGCCATCGGTCGCGCACGGCAGATTGGCTCTATGCCGCTTATCGGTCGCTCGGGATGGACTATGGACCGGCGTTCCGGTCGGTGACGCAACTCGCGTGCGGGAGCGATGAGGTTCTGGTACGGCTGGTGATGCCGGCAGCCGCCGCGCGCGCGGGCGGCGACTTCGCCCTTCACCCCAGCGTCATGGATGGCGCGTTGCAGGCGTCCCTCGCGCTTTACGGCGAGGCGCAGGATGGTGCCACGGCCGTTCCGTTCGCTCTCGACAGGGTCGATATTCTGCGGCCGACCGCGCGTGAGATGTGGGCGCATGTCCGTCAGCGCCCGGCGTCGGGTCCAATCCGGAAGATCGACATCGATCTTGCGGACGACAGCGGGGCGGTTTGTGTCCGGCTCACGGGTTTTTCCGTCCGTCTTCTCCCGGGGGACGACCGCCCGCGCGGTTCCATCGACGCCCTTCGCAGTGCGGGCGCTCGTTTTCTCGCGGACGCCGTTGCCGCCGAGGCTGCGATTCCGGCGAGCCAGATCGAGCTGACCGCGTCTCTCGACGCCTACGGTATCGACTCCTTCATGATCGTCCGGCTGACGGACGAGTTGGAGAAGACGTTCGGTCCGCTGCCCAAGACGCTCTTTTTCGAACACCGATCGTTGCAGGCCGTGGTCGATTATTTCGTCGCCCACCACGCGGACCGCCTTGCGGAGGTGACGCGCAGAGGAAAGGCGACGGTACCGGTCCGTCGGTCCGAAGCAACCCTCCGCGAGACGGCCCTGCGAGACTCGCACCCGCGCGCCGTGGCGGATCTTGATGCGCCGGTCGCGGTCGTGGGGCTCGCCGGGCGCTATCCGGGCGCACGCGATCTCGATGCCTTCTGGGACAATCTTGCCGGCGGCCGGGACTGCATCACGGAAGTCCCGCTCGAGCGGTGGGACCGGACCCGGGTACCGGGCGTCGAGGGAAGCGGCGGCGCGGCCTGGGGCGGGTTCATCGACGGAATTGCGGAGTTCGATCCGCTTTTCTTCAACATCTCGCCCCGCGATGCGCCGTTCATGGATCCGCAGGAGCGGCTGTTCCTGCAATGCGCGCACGAGGCCATCGAGGATTCCGGCAACACGCGTGCGTCGCTTTCCCATGGCGGTGACGTCGGCGTGTTCGTCGGCGTCATGTGGGAGGAATACCAGCTCTATGGAGCCGAGCGGACGGCCGCCGGAGATCCTCTCGCGCTCTCGAGCAGCCCGGCCTCGATTGCCAATCGCGTGTCGTCGGTATGCGACTTCCACGGGCCGAGCATGGCCGTCGACAGCATGTGCTCGTCGTCGCTCTCGGCAATCCACCTGGCCTGCGAGAGCCTTCGGCTCGGCACATCCACGGCGGCCATCGCGGGCGGGGTCAATCTCTCGCTGCATCCCAACAAGTACCGGGCGCTGTCCCAAGGGCGGTTCATGTCCAGCTCCGGGCGCTGCGAAAGTTTCGGGGCCGGCGGCGATGGCTATGTTCCGAGCGAGGGTGTCGGCGCGGCGGTGTTGAAGCGCCTGGATCGCGCCATTGCCGATGGCGACCACATCTATGGCGTGATCCGCGGCTCGGCGTTGAATCACGGCGGCAAGACCAACGGATATACTGTGCCCAACCCGCAGGCGCAGTCGGCGGTTATCCGGCGCGCACTGGAGAAGGCGGGCGTCGCGCCGCGCGAGATCAGCTATGTGGAGGCGCATGGCACCGGCACCAAGCTCGGGGATCCCATCGAGATCGCTGCGCTCTCGGCCGCCTACCGCGCGGATACCGACGCGAACGGCTTTTGCCGCATCGGCTCCGTGAAGTCCAACATCGGGCATTGCGAGAGCGCGGCCGGTATCGCGGGGCTGACCAAGGTGCTGCTGCAGATGCGGCACCAGCGGTTCGTGCCGTCGCTGCATGCCGACGTGCTGAACCCAGGGATCGATTTCGGCGCGTCGCCTTTCGTCGTTCAGCGGCAGCTCGAAACGTGGGAGCGTCCGGCAGGTGGCGGTGCGCGGCTCGCCGGGTTGTCCTCTTTCGGGGCCGGCGGCTCGAACGCGCATGTCGTTTTGGAGGCCTATGAAGCGCCACCGAGCGTCGCGGCGAACGCGGGTCCGTTCGTTTTCCCGCTGTCGGCGCGCGACGACGGCGCGCTCAGCAATATGTTGCGGCGGTTCCTTGCGGCGCTCGACGGCCTCGGGAACGCCGATCTCGCGTCGGCGGCTTATGTGCTTCAGCACGGACGCGAGGCGTTCGAGGTGCGTGTCGCCGTCGTCGCAGCAGACGGTGATGAGTTGCGGGATCGTCTGAGGGGAGCCTTGGCGGGCGACACCTTGCACATCTATAGAGGCACCGGACGATCCGGTGATCTCGTCGGCACCGTGCTCGATAGCGGCGATCCCGCGAGTGTCGCGCGCGCCTGGGCCAACGGCGCGGTCATCGATTGGCGGCAATATTGGCGTGGACCGCCACCGCGAAAGATCAGCCTTCCGACCTATCCTTTTGCGCGCGAGATCTATTGGGTTCCGGGCCTCCCTCCGCCCGTTGCGTCGGGTTCTGATGCGAGGACACCGAAGGAGCCGGTCAAAAAGCCGGACGCGTCTCTGCCGCTGCTGCTGAAGCCGCACTGGCAGCCACGCCAGGCTGCGCTCCAGGCGTCTGGCACCTTCGCGCGCAGGCTCGTGGTGTTCTGCGGCGTGCCGGCGTTACCCATTCCATCGGCGGAAATTCATTCAGTCAGCGCTCCGCCGGACGATCGGTTCGGGCAAACCGCCGAGTATGTGCTGCGGTTGCTCCAATCGTTGATGAAATCTCGTGCTGGTCCTGTGCTGGTGCAAGTCGTCGTTGCGCGTGACCGGGAGGGCGACGGGCTCGAAGGGATCGGCGGACTTCTGCGCACGGCGATGTACGAAGCGCCGGGCCTGCGGTGTCAGATCATTGCGGTCGATGCCGCCTCGCGCGATACGCTCGCCGCGCTCATCGATGCGGATGCGCGGGGCAGCGATACCGAGATCCGTTACGAGGCCGGTGTGCGCCGCGTGCGGCAGTGGCGCGAAGTGCCGGGCACCTTGGCCGCTTCGCCATGGAAAAATGGCGGCGTCTATCTCATCACAGGCGGTACCGGCGGGCTCGGCTTGTTGCTGGCCGAACGGATTGCGGCATCCGCACGCCGGCCGGTGCTGTGGCTCACCAGCCGCTCCGCGCCCTCGTGGGACGTGCAAGATCGCCTTTCCAAGCTCGATGCGACGGTGGTGCATCGTCGTGTGGATGTCGCGGACGCCGCGGCCGTTGCAGCTCTGGTTGTGGACATTCGCGGAGCGGCCGGACGGCTCGACGGCATCGTGCATGCGGCTGGCATCACGCGCGACAAGCTTCTTGTACACAAGAGCACTGGCGAGCTGCGCGACGTGCTGGCGCCGAAGGTGGCCGGGCTCGCCGCGCTCGATGCCGCGAGCGTGGACTGCGATCTCGATGTGATGCTGTTGTTCGCGTCGGCGGCCGGTGCGCTCGGGAACGCGGGCCAAGCGGACTATGCGGCGGCGAACGCGTACATGGATGCCTTCGCGGAGGAGCGAAACGCACGTGTCGCGCTGGGGCGGCGGCGCGGGCTCACGCTCGCGATCGACTGGCCTTATTGGCGCGACGGCGGCATGGCGATGCCGCAAGCCGCGATCGATGCGATGGAACGCTTTTCGGGTGCGCGTCCGCTTGAGACAGGCGCGGCCTTTGCGGCGCTCGACGCGGCCGTTGCCGCCGCACGGTCGGGCGGGCTGTCGCAGATCCTCGTGCTGGATGGGGATCGCGAGCGCTTGCGTGCTGCCCTACTTGGAGGGCCTTCCGCGACGGACGTGGCTGTCAGTCCGGCTTCGGCAGACGCGGTTCTCAGTGCTAATGTTAATGCCGATGCCGTACAGGCTTATCTGGCGGAGCGGATCGCGGCCATGCTTGGCGTATCCGTCCAGCGGCTCGACGCGCACGAGACCCTTGACCGGTACGGCCTCGATTCCGTTTCCGGACTGCAGATCGTCGAAGCGCTCGAAGCGTCGCTCGGCGCGCTTCCGAAGACGCTGCTGTTCGAGTATCCGACGCTTGCAAAACTCACGCGCGCGCTCATGGAGACGCACGGTCCGGCGCTGCGTGCCCTTGTCGGTTCGGGTTCGCGTCCAATGGATACCGTTGCTGAGGACATGCCATCCGCGCGCTTGTCGGCCGTGGCATCGGCGAACGACACCGAAAGCTCCGATATCGCCATTATAGCGGTGGCGGGGCGCTATCCGGGTGCCGATACGCCGGAAGCGTTTTGGGAGGCGCTCAGCGAGGGGCGCGATCTCGTCACCGAGGTTCCGCCTGACCGCTGGGACATTGAGGCGATTTATGCTGACGGCAAGGGCGTGCCCGGCAAAAGCTGCTGCCGATGGGGCGGATTTCTGGGCGATGTCGATCGCTTTGACGCGATCTTTTTCGGCATTTCGCCGCGCGATGCGCGACGGATGGACCCGCAGGAGCGGCTGCTTCTCGAGACGGCGTGGCATGTCCTCGAACGCGCCGGGTATCCGCCGCGCCGTGTGCGGGATGCGCATGGCCGGCGCGTCGGGGTGTTCGTCGGATCGATGTCGAACCAGTACCGCGCGCTCGAGTCCGATGATGGGGATCGCGCGACCTTGATGCTGGCGTCGCAGGCGTCGCTGGCCAATCGGATTTCGCATTTCTTCGATTTCAGCGGTCCAAGCGTAGCGGTCGACTCGATGTGCTCGTCGGGTCTCGAGGCAATCCACCTTGCCTGTCAGGCGCTACGGCGCGGTGAGTGCCAACTCGCGATTGCCGGGGCGGTGAACCTCACCTTGCATCCCGATAAGTACGTCGCGCTCAGCGAGGCCGGATTGGTCGGAAGTCATCGCGGCAGCCGCGCGTTTGCGGGCGGCGACGGCTACCTGCCGGCGGAAGGTGTCGGCGCAGTGCTGCTGAAGCCGCTCGCCGCGGCGCGCGCAAGCCGTGACATCGTGCTCGGCGTGATCAAGGGATCGGCCGTCAACCACTCCGGACGTTCCGCCGGGTACGGCGTGCCGAGCGCAGAGGCACAGCAGCAGCTGATCGAAGACAATTTCCGCACGACCGGCATCGACCCGCGTACGGTCGGCTGCATCGAGGCGGCGGCGAGCGGATCTGCGCTCGGCGATGCCATCGAGTTGCGGGCCCTGACGCGCGCGTTCCGCAGCTTCACGCCCGACGACGGTTTCTGCGCGCTCGGCTCGGTCAAAGCCAACATGGGACACGCGGAAGCCGCCTCGGGACTTGCGCAAGTGACCAAATGCCTGTTCCAGCTCCAGAGCCGCACGCTGGCGCCGCTCTCGATTGCTGACGTCGATCCGGAATTGCCTGTCGTTGGGTCGCCGTTCGTGATGACCCATGCGCGCGCGCCGTGGGAAAGAATGGCGCCGGATCAGCCGCTGCGGGCGGCGATCAGCTCGTTCGGCGCGGGCGGCACGAACGTCCATCTCATTCTCGAAGAGGCGCCAAAATATTCTGTGCCCGAGGCGCGCGGCACGACGGCTCCCTGGCGCTTCATTTTCTCGGCGGCGTGCGCGGAGAGCCTTGCCGCCGTCGTCGGGCAAATGGACCGCTATCTTGCCGCCAACCCGGATGTGCCGCTCGGCCGACTGGCCTGGACTCTCGATGCTTGCCGAGAGCGGCTGCCGTACGTGATGGAGATCGCGGCGTCCGATTGGCGCGAGCTTCGCGACAAGCTTGCCGCCTGGATGGGCGGCTCGCGCGAAACCGTGACGGAGACCGATGTTCAGCGTTGGACGGATGATGCCGGTCCGCCGCTCCAGCTGCCCGATTACCCTTTCCAGCGCACGCGCCATTGGATCGGGCCGCCCGCCGCGCGGCCACCGCACATCGAGACGGGACAACACGATGAAGCGGTGAAGCTGACGGCATCGCCGCGCCACCTCATCCTCGAGACGCTCGCTGAGCAGACGGGTTTGGAGGCAGAGGCAATTTCGGGGAGCGCCGCCTTCGGCGATCTTGGCGCAACGTCGATGTTCGCGCTGCGGCTGATCCGCAGATGCGCCGATGAACTCGACGTCAACGTCACGCATCGCGAGCTTGCGGCGCATGACAGCGTGGACGCGTTAACGGCGCTCATCGAGGGTCGCTTCGAAGACGAGGCGCGGATCTCCGTTGCCGCGTGTGTACCCGAAACGGAAGCCAAGGCGGAAGAGACCGGACTATCGGAAGCGCAACTCGGGCTCTGGGTGTTGCAAAAGCTTCACCCGGAGATGAGCGCCTACAATGTACCGCTTGCGTTTCGTCTTGCGCGACCGGACGCGCATGCGCTTCAGCGCGCCTTCACTGCGGTGACGACGCGTTACCCGATCCTGGGGCGGCGCGTGGACATCGTGGACGGTGAGCCGTGTGTCGCGGTCTCGCCCGAGTGCGTGGCCATGCAAACCATCGTGATGCCGCGAGATGCGGATGAGATGGACTTTCTTCGTGCGCGCGCGGCGCTGCCGTTCGATCTGTCCGTTGGACCGCCGATCCGTTTCGAATTTATTCGGAGTGCGGGCTCTGACGCGGCGGCGATCGTTCTCTTTGTCGTGCACCACATCGCCATCGACGGCCTCTCGGCGACCCTTCTCGCACGGGCGTTCTGGGACGCGTATGACTGTTTCGCCGAAGGGCGGGAGCTGTTGGCGCCCCCCAAGACAGCGGATTTTCTTGAGTTCGTTGCCTTCGAACGTGCGCATCTCGCGTCGGTGCGCGGTCAAGCGCAGCTCGCGTATTGGACGGAGCGGCTGGGGGACGCGCCACCGGTTCTCGACTTGCCGTCGGACAAGGCGGTCGATCCCACGCGTCACGTGATGCGAAGCGCCAGCCTGGAACGTGTCGTGGACGCGGATCTGCTGTCGGCGGCTAGTGTCACCGCGCGCGCTCTGGGCGCCAACCGGCCGGCATTTTTCCTCAGCGCGCTCGGTATTTTGCTGCATCGCTACACCGGCCAGGAGGACATCGCGGTCGGCATGCCTGCGATGGGCCGGCCGGCGCGACGCTTCGAGGACAGCGTAGGCTGTTTCGCAAACATGATCGTGCTGCGCACGGCGGTGACAGGCGCGACGGCCGCGGGCGATGTGATTGCTGAGGTGCAGGCGCGCATGACGGAGGGGCTCGATCATGCCGACGTTCCGTTTGCGGCGCTCGCGCGCGCGCTTGGGCGGACGCCACAGGATGGGCCGCTCTATCAGGTGAGCTTTGCCTACCAGAACTTCTTCGGCACGCAGCCCACTGGCGACATTGCGGAGCCGATCACCTCGCTTCGCCAGGAGGGCGGTGACGCGTTCGGACTTGAGATCTTCGAGGACGGGGACGTCCTCAGGCTGGTCGCGAACTACGATGCCGCGCGCTTCGATGCGTCCCGGATCGCGCGCATGCTCGAGCACTTCCTGAACATCGCGGCGGCGATGGCCCGCGCGCCCAACACGCCCGTGTCGGCTCTGAATTTGCTGTCGGATGAGGAGCGGGACCGCATCCTGGGACATCTCGCGACCGGCGGCACACTCGTGGGCACCGGGGGAGACGTGTCCAGCCGGATTGCCGCGTCGGCGGCGCAACGCCCCGACGCGACCGCGCTCGTCGTCGGGCGACGCTCTCTGTCGTTCCGCGACCTGATGGAGCGTGCCGAATGCCTGGCCTGTCATCTGGCTGACAACGGCGTCAAGGCTGGCGATCCGGTCGCGGTGCTGATGGAGCGCGGGGCGGATGCGATCATCGCTCTGCTCGGCGTGCTCCGTGCCGGAGCGGTCTATGTGCCGCTCGATGACGCGCAGCCCGACGCGCGGCTCGCGCTGGCGCTCGCCGACGTTGGCGCAAACGCCATCGTGGTCGACGCAAAGAACGCGGATCGCCTCAGTCGCGCGAAAATTACCGTTCCCTTGGTTCTCGATGCGGACCGGCGACAAGCCACCGCGCGCAGGCCGCTGGGTGCGGCCCGCCCGCCGCTCGATCAGCACCGCGCGGCCTACGTCATTTTCACGTCCGGCTCGACCGGGCGGCCGAAGGGCGTTTCGGTTTCGCGTGGTGCGCTGGCTCATCATTGCCAAGCCGTGATCGAGCGCTTCGGTTTCGACGAGCAGGACCGCGTGCTGCAGTTCTCGGCGCTCAGCGTCGATCCGGCGCTGGAGCAGATCCTGCCGGCGCTGATGTGCGGCGCGACCGTAGTGATGCGCGACAGCAGCCTCTGGACTCCGACGCAGCTTCGCCAGGTCATCGACCGCCACCGCGTGACAGTGGCCGACGTGCCGCCCGCTTATCTGACCGAGGTGCTCGCGGCCTGGGAGAAATCGGGTGAGGCTCCGCAGCGGACGCCGCGGCTCTTGATCTGCGGCGGCGAAGTTCTGAGCCCCGAAACAGTCCGTCTTTGGCGCGGCAGCGGCGTCGCGCGTGCGCGGTTGATCAATGCCTACGGCCCGACCGAGACGACCATCACGGCGACGACGCACGAGGTGGGTCCCGAGGACACGGAAGCCGTGCCGATCGGGCGTCCGCTGGCCGGCACGCAGGTCTACGTACTCGATGCGTATGGCCAGCCCGTTCCAGAGGGCGTGCCGGGTGAGCTTTATATCGGCGGGCCGCGGGTCGCGATCGGCTACATCGGGGATGAGGACACGACACGCGCGCGCTTTGTCGACAATCCCTTTGGGCCGGGCCGGCTTTACCGCACGGGCGATCGCGTCGCCTTCCTGCCGGGACGCGACGACAGCCTCGCATTCCTTGGACGCTTCGACAGCCAGGTGAAAATTCGCGGCTTCCGGATCGAGCTTGGCGAGATCGAGGCCGTGCTCGCGGCCTGCGGCAAGGGGCAAGCGGCAGCGGTTGTCTTCGATGGTACGCTAATGGCGTTCGTTGTGCAGGATGAGGCGCGGTTCGACGCAGCGGGGCTCGCGGCCGAGATGGCCGCGCGCCTGCCGAGCGCGATGTGTCCCCAGGCCTACGTTCGCGTGGACGCGTTGCCGACGACGCCGGCCGGCAAGATCGACCGGGCCGCGCTGGAAATTCAAGGACGCTCCGCCGGAGTAATCTCAGCTGCGCCTGGATCTGTCGTGCCTCCTGTGGGAGCGGCTGAAGAACGATTGGTCGATCTCTGGCGGGAGGTGCTCGGCGTTTCGGCGGAGCGTTTGCAGATTGGGCGCGACAGCGACTTTTTTGCCTGCGGCGGGCATTCCCTGCTGGCCGTGCGGCTGTTGTCGGCGCTTGAGCGGAGCTTCGGCCGGCGGCTCGGTATGGCGGATCTGCTGGCCGCGCCGACCGTCGCCGCGCAGGCCCGCCGGCTCGCAGCAGGGGATGCCAAGGTGCCAAGACCGGGAGAGCCAACCGTCGTTCTGCTCCGGCCGGGATCAGGCGTACCTCTGTTTCTCATGCATCCCGTGGGGGGAGGGGTGTCGTGTTATCTCCCGGTTGCGCGTCGACTTGAGACGACGGCGCCGATCTATGGCATCGAGGCTCCCGAGCAGACGGGCGAGAGCGCGTCGCCAGACCTCTCCGAACGGGCGGTGCGATATCTATCAGCTGTGCGCGCTGTTCAGCCTCATGGGCCGTATCGGCTTGCAGGCTGGTCGTTCGGCGGCATGCTGGCCTACGAGGTGGCGCGCCTCTTTCTGATGGCGGGTGAGGAGGTCACGTATCTCGGGCTCATCGATAGTTATGCGCCCGCTATTTTGGCAGCTATCGACGGAGATGCGAGCGACAGCACGGCCGACATTTTGAAGCTTTTCGCCCGCGATCTTGCGGGCGCTGCGAATATCCCGCTTCGTGCTGACGGCGCCGAGTTGGAGAGCGTCGAGGACCTTTATCGCGTGCCGGACCTAACCGGCATGCTGGAGGGACTCGACGAAGCGCGGTTGCGCAGTAGATTTGACGCTTTTCGCGCGCATGTGCTGATGGCGCGTGGATACCGGCCGGAGCCTTGCGCTGCCGTCGCCAGTGTCTATCTGGCCAAGGCTGGCCATCCCAACCGGTCGCGCGGATGGGGAGCGCTCGCCCGGGGTGGACTTTCGGTTCACGAGATTCCCGGTGACCACTATACGATCATGGCCGCGCCGGCGTTGGATCGCTTGGTCGTGGCGATGGATCGCGATCTGGACGGTGAGAGAAATGAGCTAGCGGTTGATGCGAAGGTGGAAAGCGTAGAGAAGCCGGAGAGTCTGGCAAAAAAGAAGCTCGGCAGCAGATCAGGTTAGCGCCGATAGTCCTGCAGTCTTGGAATGGCTTCCCCTGCCGCTCTTGCAGCCGCCCAGCCGGGTCCTATGTTTAGAGGTGTACCGGTCGCATCACCCTCAAACCGCGACGAACACGAGCAGTGCGAAGCCCAGGATTGCGAGAGGCAGAGCAGCGTCTCTGAGGATTGCAAACCGGCTCGCCCGCTGGCTCGCGATTGGGCGGCGGAAGCGGGACGTGTCGACGCTGATGCGAATGTCTTCAGCCATGTCTTATACTCCCAGCGGAACTGTCCTGTAGGAGTAAGCTCCGGTCTTTACCGTTTGTTCCCTTCGTTTCTTCGCAAGTGCGAAGAATCTTGCCGGGGCGGGCCTTCCGCACCGCGCAAGCGCGGTAACTCCGCAATTTTGCTAAGATAACGAGCGGAACCTTTCCCTTTCCTACCTGTTCAATTGCGGACTGGTCGAAGTGGGAAAACGATGACGAGTGGGAAAGTCGCGATCGCGAAGCTGGTCGACGAGCCCGCTCTGGCGCCCGAGTCTCTGGCTCGATTGCCGGAGCGTGTCGTAATTGCCAATGTCAGTCCCGAGTTGGACGGCGGCCGGTATCCGGTAAAAGCAACGGCCGGCGACGACCTGGCCGTCTCATGCGATCTCTTGACGGACGGGCACGACCGGGTGCGGGCCGTTGTGCGGCATAGGATCGACGGCGGCGCGTGGTCCGAAGCCCCGTTGGAGCTCGTCGGCAACGATCGCTGGTCGGCCAGCATCCGGCTCCTGAAGACGGGGCGCTTCCAGTTCACCATCGAAGCGTGGCGCGATCCCTTCGTGACCTGGAGCGAGGACGCCCGGGCGCGCGCGGCCGCCAATCAGGACATGACGGTCGAACTTCAGGTCGCGCGGTTGCTCGCTGAGCGGGCGGCGGATGACGCAAAAACCGAGAAGGATCGGAGCGGTTTTCTCGGGGTGATCGCAGCATTCGATGCGGCGGCTGGCGAAGGTGGCGAAGTTGCCTCCCGCCTGGCGCTGATGCAGTCGGATGCGACGCACCGTCTTTTTGCGTTGGCGGGACCGAGGCCTCATGCGGTGACCTACCAGCGTGTGCTCGACGTTCGCATCGAACGGCGCGCCGCCGCGTTCAGTGCCTGGTATGAGCTGACGCCGCGTTCGCAGTCCGGCGATGCCGCGCGCCACGGCACGTTCGCCGATGTCATCGGGCGTCTGCCCTACGTGCGCGACATGGGGTTCGATGTGCTCTATCTCACGCCGATCCATCCCATTGGAACGACCAATCGCAAGGGCCGCAACAACAGTCTCAGGGCCGAGCCCGGCGAGCCGGGCAGCCCTTACGCGATTGGGTCTGCAGAGGGCGGGCATGATGCGATCCATCCCGATCTCGGGTCTATGGAGGATTTCCGCACGCTCGTGGCCGCCGCACACGCGCACGGCCTCGAAATCGCGCTCGACTTCGCTATCCAATGTTCGCTGGATCATCCGTGGATCAAGGAGCATCCGGACTGGTTCGACTGGCGTCCGGACGGCTCGATCCGCTACGCCGAGAACCCGCCGAAGAGGTACGAGGACATCGTCAACGTGCACTTCTACGGGGACGCATTTCCTGGTCTCTGGATTGCGCTCCGGGATGTCGTGCTGTTCTGGGTCGCGCAGGGCGTCAAGATTTTCCGGGTCGACAACCCGCATACGAAGCCGTTCCCATTTTGGGAGTGGCTCATTCGGGAAGTGCAGGATGCCGATCCGGACGTCATTTTCCTGTCCGAGGCGTTTACGCGCCCGAAGATCATGCTGCATCTGGCGAAGATCGGCTTCACGCAGTCCTATTCCTATTTCACCTGGCGCAACACCAAGCAGGAGCTGACTGACTATCTCACCGAACTGATGCACGGGCCGGGGCGCCATTGCATGCGGCCGAACTTCTTCGTCAACACGCCCGACATCAATCCGTACTACTTGCAGACCGGCGGGCGTCCGGCTCACCGGGTGCGTCTCGTTCTTGCGGCGACGCTGGGCGGAAACTACGGCGTCAACAGCGGCTTCGAGCTGTGCGAAGCGACGGCGCTTCCCGGCAAAGAAGAGTACGCCGACTCCGAGAAGTACGAAATCAAGGCGTGGGATTGGGATCGCGCCGATCACATTCGCGACGATATCCGCTTCATCAACGGCCTGAGGCGCACGTCGCTTGCCCTCCAGCAGTTCGACAACGCCGTGTTCTACAACGCGTGGAACGACAACATTCTCTATTACGGGAAGGCGACGGCCGATAAAGGCGAGTTCCTGCTGTTTGCCGTCAACCTCGATCCGCACCACGCGCAAGAAGCGGATTTCGAAGTGCCGTTGTGGGAGTTGGGACTTCCGGACCATGCCTCGATCGAGGTTGAGGATGTCGCTTCCGGCAACCGGTTCACATGGACGGGTAAAGTCCAGCACATGCGGCTTGATCCCTACGAGCGGCCTTACGTGATCTGGCGGCTGCTGGCCGCGAGGAGAGCGGCATGACGAGCGTCCTGCTCCGCCATCATGTGCCCGTGCCGGACGACGCGCTTCTCAACGTCGTCGAGTTGCCCGCGCCCGTGATCGATCGCGCCGATACCGCTTGGTATAAGGATGCGATCATCTACCAGCTGCACATCAAAGCCTTCAAGGACGCGAACAACGACGGCGTCGGTGACTTCCGGGGGCTGATGTCGCAGCTCGACTACGTCCAGCAGCTCGGCGTAACGGCTATTTGGCTGTTGCCGTTCTACCCGTCGCCGCTGCGCGACGACGGATACGACATTTCGGACTACACGTCCGTGCATCCGTCCTACGGGACGATCGAGGACTTCAAGAACTTCGTCGATGCCGCCCACGAACGCGGAATTCGCGTCATCACGGAGCTGGTCATCAACCACACGTCGGATTCGCATCCGTGGTTTCAGCGCGCGCGAACGGCGCCCCCGGGCTCGCCAGAGCGGGACTTCTATGTCTGGAGCGATACGGACCAGCGCTATCAGGGCACGCGGATCATCTTCATCGACAGCGAGTCATCGAACTGGACGTGGGACCCGGTGGCCAAGGCCTATTTCTGGCACCGTTTCTATTCCCACCAGCCGGACTTGAACTTCGACAATCCGCTGGTGTTTGATGAAATCGTTCGCGCCATGCGGTTCTGGCTCGATCTCGGCGTCGATGGCCTGCGCCTCGATGCGGTGCCCTATCTTTGCGAGCGCGACGGCACCAACAACGAAAACCTGCCCGAGACGCATGCCGTGCTGAAGCGGATCCGCGCGGAAATCGAGGAGCGGTATCCGGACCGCATGCTGCTGGCGGAAGCCAACCAATGGCCGGAGGACACGCGGCCCTACTTCGGCGACGGCGACGAATGCCACATGGCGTTCCACTTCCCGCTCATGCCGCGCATGTACATGGCGCTGGCGCAGGAAGACCGGCATCCGATTACCGACATCATGCGGCAGACGCCGGAAGTGCCCGAGGGGTGCCAATGGGCGTTGTTCCTGCGCAACCACGACGAGTTGACGCTCGAGATGGTGACGGCCGAAGAACGCGACTATCTCTGGAAGACCTATGCCGTCGATCCCCGCGCGCGGATCAATCTCGGCATCCGGCGCCGTCTCGCGACGTTGATGGAGAACGACCGCCGCAAGATCGAGCTGATGAACGTTCTGCTGATGTCGCTGCCGGGAACGCCGGTCGTCTATTACGGCGACGAGATCGGCATGGGCGACAATTACTATCTTGGCGATCGCGACGGCGTTCGCACGCCCATGCAATGGTCGCTCGACCGCAATTCGGGTTTTTCGCGCGCCGATCCGCAACGGCTCTACCTGCCGGTGCTGATGGACCCGATCTATGGCTATCAGACGGTCAACGTCGAAGGGCAGCAGGGCCACGCGTCGTCGCTGTTGAACTGGATGCGCCGCATCATCGCGGTACGGAAGCGGCATCGGGCGTTCGGGCGCGGAAGTCTTGAGTTCATCTATCCCAGCAATCGTCGCGTCATCGCGTTCATGCGCGAGTGCGAGGGCGAGCGTCTCCTATGCGTCGCCAATCTCAGCCGCAGCGCGCAGGCCGTCGAACTGGATCTTTCCGCCTATCGCGGCCTTGTGCCGATTGAGCTGACCGATGGCACGAGCTTTCCGCCGATCGGGCAGGTTCCTTATGTGCTGACGATGCCCGCCTACGGGCACTTCTGGTTCGCTCTCGCGGAAGCCAGCGCGCTGCCGCGCTGGCACATGCCGGCTCCGCAGCCGTTGCCTGCCCTGGTGACGCTCGTCGCCGGCGATCATTGGAAGAGCCTGCTGACGGACCGGGAAGGGAGCCATCTCGGCCGGAACGTGCTTCCGGACTATCTGCCGCGGCAGCGCTGGTTCACGGCGAAAAATGAAAGGATCGAAACCGTAACGGTCACTCCGCTCGCGGCTTTGACGGGCACCGACGGCAATCAGGTTCTGGCAACGCTGCGAGTCGATTTCGAGAGCGGCGCGCATCAGACGTATGCCCTGCCCATGCTGATGAACTGGACGTCGCATGGCGACCTGACGGCATCGCAGCGCGGCTACGCGATGGCCAAGGTAAGGCGCGGGCCGCGCGTCGGCACGCTGCTCGACGCCGCCACGGAAGAGCCGTTCTTCGCAACGCTGGTCGAAAAGCTGCGCGCGGGCGACGTCATTGCTGCCGAGCACGGCGAGATCCGGTTTTCCGGCACTGCGCTGTTGGCCGAGATGCCCGTCAGTGAGGCGTCGAAGGTTCTGCAGATCGAACAAAGCAACGCTTCGGGCGTCGTGGGCGACAACGTGCTCGTCAAATTCTACCGGCGGCTCGAGTCCGGACTGCAGCCCGAGATCGAGATGGCGCAGTTCCTCAGCGAACACGCGGTCTACGCCCACACGCCGAAATTCCTGGGCGCGATTGAGCACGTTACAGGGAGCGAAAGGACGGCGCTCGCGGGTGCGTTCGAGTTCATTCACAACCAAGGCGATGCCTGGCACGTCGTGACATCTGCGCTCGAACGCATGCTGGAGGAGTACGGCCTGGGCGGCGATGTGACGGAGCTGCCGGAGCTGGCCTTTCCGCTCGATATCGGCGGGATGCTGGGGCGGCGCACGGCGGAACTTCATCTCGCCCTCGCGACGCCGACCGACGATCAGGCGTTCGCCGCCGAGCAGGTGATGGCCGACGACATCGAACGGTGGGCCGTCGACAGCCGCGCCGAGGCGGACCGCACGTTCGCCGCGCTCGATGTGGCGCTCGCGGGCCAGATCCCCGACAGCGGTCTCGAGTGCATCTCGCTGCTTCAATCGCACAGGGGACGGATCGAGAAGCTGCTCGACGCCTGCCGCAAGCTCAAGCCGTCCGGGCAAAAGATCCGCCACCATGGCGATTTTCACCTCGGCCAGGTTCTGATCGTGAAGGACGATCTCATGATCGTCGATTTCGAAGGCGAGCCGACGCGGACTTTGGAGGAGCGCCGCCGCAAGACGTCCCCCCTCCGCGATCTCGCCGGCATGCTGCGATCCCTCGACTATGCGGCCTGGGCGGCGCTCGATCGCGTGACGGCGCTCGGAGTCACATCGCCCGAGCAGATGCGCGCGCTGGCATTCGCGTGGCGGGACCGCGCGGTCGAGGACTGCGTGGCGGAGTACATCAAGACGGCCGCAGGCAGCGGCATCTACCCGGACCACAAAGAGACGGCGGCCGGGCTCCTCTATGTCTTCCTGCTGCGCAAGGCGCTCTACGAAGTGCGTTACGAGGTCGGCAGCCGGCCGGATTGGCTGTCGATCCCCGTGCGCGGCATCGTCAATCTTCTCGACAGCATTGGGACAGACACATGACGCCGCGAGCTGAAACTGTCCGGGCTGCCGAATGGGCCCCGGACCGGAGAGACATCGATGCCATCGTCGCGGGAAAGCACGGCGATCCGTTCGCGGTGCTCGGGCCGCATACGGCGCCGGGCGGGGCGGCGACGATCAGTGTGTTTCATCCCGAAGCCGCGACGGTTGACGTCGTCGATGCAGAGAGCGGACAGGTCCTCGCAAGCTTGGAAAAGATCCATCAGGGCGGTTTCTTTTTCGGGCGTCTGCCGGGGCCTGCGCAGCGCTACCGTCTGAAGATGGCGCAAGGGGCGCATCGCTGGGAGATGGAGGACGCCTACGCGTTTCCATCGGCGCTTGGCGATCTCGACATCTACCTGCTTGCCGAAGGGACCCACACGCGCGCCTACGACAAGCTCGGGGCGCATCCTGCCGTCGTCGACGGCATGCCGGGGGTGGCGTTTTCCGTCTGGGCGCCCAACGCGCGGCGCGTCAGCGTCGTCGGATCGTTCAACGGCTGGGACGGACGGCGCAACCCGATGCGCAAGCATCCCGGTGCGGGGATCTGGGACATTTTCATCCCCCGTGCCGCGGCCGGCGATCTCTATAAATACGAACTTATCGACGCGACGGGGCATCTTTTACCCGCCAAGGCCGATCCGTTCGGACAAGCGCACGAGCTGCCGCCGAGCACCGCCTCGCGCGTGCCCGATGACGGCGATTACACTTGGCAAGACGCTGACTGGATGGCGCGCCGGGCGGCGGCGCAGGATCGCTCCGCACCGATTTCCATTTACGAGGTGCATCTCGCGTCGTGGCGGCGAGGGGAGGGCGACAGTCTCCTCGACTATGATCGGATCGCCGACGAGCTGATCCCTTACATCACGGACCTCGGGTTTACGCATGTCGAGTTGATGCCGGTCGCGGAGCATCCGTTCGGCGGGTCGTGGGGCTATCAACCGATCGGGCTGTTCTCGCCGACTGCGCGGTTTGGACCTCCGGAAGCTTTCGCGCGGTTTGTCGATCGGCTGCATCAGGCGGGCATCGGCGTCCTCATCGACTGGGTACCGGCGCATTTTCCGAGCGACCCGCACGGTCTTGCGCGCTTCGACGGTACGGCGCTTTACGAGCACCAGGATCCGCGGCGCGGCTTCCACAAGGATTGGAACACGCTGATCTACAACTACGGCCGGCGAGAGGTTTCGAACTTCCTCGAAGCCAACGCGCACTTCTGGCTCGAGCGCTATCATGCGGATGGCCTGCGCGTGGATGCCGTCGCCTCGATGCTCTACCTCGACTACAGCCGCAACGAGGGCGAATGGGAGCCCAACCGCTATGGCGGGCGCGAAAACCTGGAAGCGATCGCCTTCATCCGGCGCATGAACACGACGGCGTACGGGGATTTTCCGGGGATCGTCACCATCGCCGAGGAATCGACAGCGTGGCCGCAAGTGTCCCGCCCCGTCGACGGCGGCGGTCTCGGCTTTGGCTATAAGTGGAACATGGGCTGGATGCACGACACGCTCAAATACATCGAGCAGGATCCGGTCCATCGCAAGCATCACCACGACAAGCTGACGTTCGGCCTGCTGTATGCCTGGGACGAGAATTTCATCTTGCCGATCAGTCATGACGAGGTCGTGCACGGGAAGGGATCGCTGATCGGCAAGATGCCGGGCGATACCTGGCAGAAGTTCGCGAACATGCGCGCCTATCTGGCGTTCATGTGGACACATCCCGGCAAGAAGCTCCTGTTCATGGGCTGCGAGTTCGCGCAGTACAACGAATGGTCGCATGATCATTCGCTGGACTGGCATCTGCTGGACGATCCGGCGCACAAAGGCGTGCAAAGCCTCGTGCGGGACCTCAACGCGCTCTACCGCGGCGTGCCGGCCTTGCACGAGCTCGATTGCGAGAGCAGCGGGTTCGCCTGGGTCGACGGCGGCAATGCCGATGACAGCGTGCTCGCGTATCTGCGCAAGGGGCGGGACGGCACGGCGCCGGCGCTCGTCATCTGCAATTTCACGCCGGTCGTGCGCACGGACTACCGTATCGGAGTGCCCAGCCTCGGGGCGTGGCGGCTGCGGTTGACTACGGATGCCGAGCATTACGGCGGTTCGGGTGTCACGCCGGGAGCCTCGATCGACGCCGAGAATAAGCCTTGGCATGGGCAGCCGCATTCCATCTCCGTCACGCTGCCGCCGCTCTCGGTCCTCGTATTCACACCACAGAATGGCGTCTTCACGCCGCGCGATGGCGGCCGATGAGTCGCGCCCGCCATCGCGTGTCTGAGGGGACGCCCTTCCAACTCGGCGCGAAGGCGGACGGATCGGGCGTGAACTTCGCGATCTTTTCGAGCAACGCGACCAAGGTCGAGCTTTGCCTATTCGATCCAGACGGAAAAATGGAAACCGCCCGGATCGCGCTTCCCGAGTATACCGACGAGGTTTGGCACGGATATATCCCGGGGCTCGAAGCGGGCCAACTTTACGGATACCGCGTGCATGGCCCCTACGCGCCAGCCGAGGGGCATCGCTTCAATGCCAACAAGCTGCTGCTCGATCCTTACGCCACGCTGCTCGAAGGCGGTTTTAGCTGGAACGAGGCGCACCTCGGATATGTGGTGGGCGACGAGGACGATGCGACGGCCAGCGTGACGGACAGCGCGGCTTTCACCCCCAAATGCGTCGTCACGGCGCCGCGCGCGAGTTGGCGCAAGCGTCTCGCGATGCTCAAGGGCAGGCGCGCGCCGCGGGCCTGGAGCGAGACGGTCATCTACGAGGCGCACGTCAAGGGTCTGACGCAGCTTTCGCCCGATGTGACCAAGGCCAAGCGCGGCACGTTTGCCGGTCTCGCCAATCCGAAGGTTATTGAGCATCTTGCGAACCTCGGCGTGACGGCGATCGAGCTTCTTCCGGTGCAGGCGTTCTGCCACGACAGGCATCTGATCGAAAATGGTCTCAAGAACTATTGGGGCTACAGTCCGATCGGCTACTTCGCGCCGGCGCGGTACTACCTCTCCGGCGACGACATCGACGAGATCCGCGTGGCGGTTGCGCGCCTGCACGAAGCCGGCATCGAGGTGCTGCTCGACGTCGTCTACAACCACACCGCCGAGGGCAATCATCTCGGCCCGACATTGTCTTTTCGCGGCATCGACAATGCCGTCTACTACAAGCTCGCCGACGATCCGCGTTTCTATTTCGACAGCACCGGCTGCGGCAACACGCTCGATCTCGACCACGCACGCGTGCTGCAGCTCGTGACGGATTCGCTGCGCTATTGGGTCGAGGAGTTCGGCATCGACGGCTTCCGCTTCGATCTCGCGAGCACGGTGGCGCGCAAGGACCGCGCTTTCAGCGTCGACAGCCCGTTCCTCACGGTGCTGCGACAGGACCCCGTGCTGTCGCGGACGAAGCTGATCGCGGAACCCTGGGATCTGGGCGAGGACGGTTATCAGGTCGGCAATTTCCCGCCGGGCTGGGCGGAGTGGAACGATCGCTTTCGCGACGACACGCGCGGCTTCTGGCGCGGTGACGACGGCACCTTGCCAGCGATCTCGGCCGCGCTCATGGGCAGTGCGGCGCAATTCGACAAAAAGGGCCGGCGGGCCTGGTCGAGCGTGAACTTCGTCGCGGCGCACGATGGGTTCACGCTGGCAGATGTCTACGCCTACAACGACAAGCACAACGAGGCGAACGGCGAGGAGAACAGAGACGGGCACAACGACAACCGCAGCTGGAACTGCGGTGTCGAAGGAGAGACAGACGATCCAAAGGTGCTCGCGCTGCGGGATTGCATGCGGCGCAACCTGATGGCGACGCTCTTGCTCTCCCAGGGTACGCCGATGATGCTCATGGGCGACGAGCAGGGCCATTCGCAGCACGGCAACAACAATGCCTATTGCCAGGACACTGAGCTGACGTGGCTGCGCCGGACCGGTATCGCCGCGCGCGATCTGGCCTTCCGGGAGTTTACGCGTGGTCTGCTCGAGATCCGGCGCACGCGGCCGCTTCTGCGTCAATCGCGCTTCCTCCATGGCGCCGACGTGGCGAAGGGCATCAAGGACGTCACGTGGCTGCGAGCCGATGGCGTGGAGATGACGCCTGCCGATTGGTCGAACGACCTCAACCGAAGCGTTGCGCTGCTGCTCGCGGACGCGACGAGCGCCTTATGGCTTGTCATCAACTCCTATCACGAGGGCGTCGCGTTCAAGGTGCCGGAGCCGCCCCACGGCGGACGATGGCGCCTGCTCGTTGACACCGAGCGGGGGCTTGTTCTTCCGAACGACGTGATGCTGCCGCGCGGCAAGGAGCACATCGTGGCGGGCCGTTCGCTCACGCTCTACGAGAGGGTGGGAAAATGATGTCGTTTGCGTTCGACACGCGGTGGGGGGCGAACACGCTTCCCGGCGGTGGCGCACGATTTCGCCTGCGCGCGAACAGCGTGCTGTTCGAACTCGACGAGGCCCGCGCATGAGCGAGGATCTCGATCGGCTTGCCGAGACGCACGGCATCGAGCTCTCATACATCAGCGAGACGGGCGCACATCGTGCCATCGGTGATGAGACGAAGCGTGCTTTGCTCGAGTGCCTCGGCGCGGCCCACGGGCCCGTGCCGGTCGATAGCGCCCGCGCGCCGTCGCAGCGTTGCTATCTGCCGGATTGGCTTCAGGATGGCCGCGGTTGGGGTGTCTCGGTCCAACTCTATGGGGTGCCATCGCGCCGCAATCACGGCATCGGCGATTTCGAGGATGCGGCGCGGCTCGCGGAAATGATCGGTCCGCTTGGTGCGGACTTCCTCGGCATCAATCCCATCCACGCCCTGTTTTTTGCGGACCCATCGCGGTCGAGCCCCTATTTTCCCTCGTCGCGGCAGTTTCTCAATCCGCTCTACATCGCGCTCGATTGTCTGCCTGGCGCCGATGCGCTGATCGCGTCCTTGCCGGCCGAGGACATCGCTGCGCTGCGCGCCGATACGCACGTCGACTATCCGCGCGTCGCGGCTCTCAAGCGCCGCGTGCTTGAGGACGTGTTCGCCAACCATCCCGACGACGCGGAGTTCGTGGCCTTCCGTGAACGGGAAAGCATTGCGCTCGAACGCTTTGCGACATTCGAAGCCCTCAGCGAAGTCTTCGTCAGACAGGGGTTCGGGTCCGGTTGGCACGGATGGCCGGAAGACTATCGCTCGCCGGACGCGGCTGACGTGCGGGCGTTTCGCGAGGCAAACGCGTCTCGCATTCTGTTCCATCAATGGCTGCAATGGATCGCGACGCGTCAACTCGCCGATGCGCAGCGGCGCGCGCGCGCGGCGGGCCTGCGCATCGGTCTCTATCTCGATCTTGCAGTCGGTGTCGCGCCGGATGGCGCCGCGACATGGTGCGATCCGGATGCCTACGCGGCCGGTGTGCGCATTGGGGCACCTCCGGACCTGTTCAATAACGCCGGGCAGGATTGGGGACTTGCCCCGCTCAAGCCCGCGTCTCTCGCCGTTGCCGACGGCGGCCCATTCGCGCGTGATCTCGCTGCGGCGATGCGTTCTGCGGGCGCCGTTCGCATCGATCACGCGATGGGCCTCAAGCGGCTATACTGGATTCCGGCCGGCTTCGATGCTGCCGGTGGCGGCTACATCCGCTATCCGTTCGGTGCGATTGTCGACGGGCTCGCCGCGCTGTCGCAGACGGCGCGCGCGGTCGTGATCGGCGAGGATCTCGGAACGGTGCCGCCCGGCTTTCGCGAGTCCATGCGCGAGGCCGGGCTGCTCGGCTACCGCGTCTTCTATTTCGAGCATGACAGCGAGGGTCGCTTCAAGCCGCCCGGTGCCTACACGGACCTCGCGCTTGCCTGCCTCTCGACGCACGATCTGGCTCCCATTTCCGGGTGGTGGGCCGGGCGCGACCTCGACGTACGCGAGGCGGTCGGCAAGTTTTTGGACGGTCAGGCGGGCGCGGCCCGCACGGATCGCGAGCGTAGCCGGTCGCGGCTCGTGGATGCGCTGGCGAGGGAGAGGCTCGTCGCGGCCGTCGAGGTGGGTCGTCCGCAGGATCTGGCGGTAGATCACTTCGTCGCTTTGCATCTGTTTCTGGCGCGAACGCCGTGCCGCCTGCTCGCGATTCAACTGGAAGATCTGGCTGGCGCCATCGAGCAGGTCAACATGCCCGGCACTCAGGACGAGTACCGAAACTGGGCGCTCAAGCTTCCCATCGGGCTCGAAGATCTGATGGATCGCCCGCGTTTGCGCCGCACGCTGGCGGCCGTTGCGGCCGAACGGCCGCGAGCGGGGCCGTCATGAGCATTCCGCGCGCCACGTCTCGCTTCGCCGTTTATCCGTCCGCCGGAATTGAACATTTCCGGCCTGCGCAGCGTTCTTTTACAATCCATCATTCCTGTTTCTCATGGCCGCATCGAAGCCGGCCGCGCCATGGCCCCTGGTCCTGTCGCCATCCTGACCAGCGGCATTGTGTGACACCCTTATCGAGGAGCATCGGATCATCATGCTTTTGAACCGAAAAAAGGCCGGCCCTGCCGACGCGATCGCAGCGGAGCTGCTGGTTCAGCTCAACCGCAATGTCGGTGTCTCGGAAGCCGACGCGACCCCGCGCGATTGGCTGCGCGCCACGTCGCTGGCGGTGCGCGGTCATCTGATCGACGGCTATCATGCGATGAACGCGCAAGCGCAGAAGAGCGGCAAGAAGCAGGTTGCCTTCCTCTCGATGGAATTCCTGATGGCGCGCCAGCTCGAAAGCGCGCTCATGGCGACCGGCCAGCGCGAGGTCTATGTCGAGGCGCTGTCGCGCTTCGGGACGACGCTGGACGATCTTCTGGAACTTGAGCCTGATCCGGCGCTTGGAAACGGCGGTCTCGGGCGGCTTGCGGCGTGCTTCCTCGAGTCGATGGCGAGCACCGGCGTGCATGGCTACGGGTATGGCATCCGCTACGAGTACGGCATGTTCCGCCAAGAGATCGCGGACGGCTGGCAGGTCGAACGGCCGGACGACTGGCTTTCTAATTCCAACCCGTGGGAATTCGAGCGGGCAGAGCCCGCGTTTCCGATCGGCATCGGCGGCCATGTCGAACACCGTGATCACCGCGCCATTTGGCATCCCGCCGAAACCATCATCGCTATCGCGCACGACATCCTCGTGCCGGGCATGGGCGGATCGACGGTCAACACGCTGCGCCTCTGGGGCGCAAAACCCGTCAACGCCTTCGATATCGCGAGTTTCAACCGCGGGCATTTTCTGGAGGCGCTGGCGCCGAAAATCAGATCGAAGGCCGTGACGCGGCTGCTCTATCCGGACGACAGCACGCCGGAAGGGCGGGAGCTGCGGTTGCGGCAGGAGCATTTCTTCGCGTCCGCTTCCGTGCAGGATCTGTTGCGGCGTTTCCTCAAGGATCACGGCGATTGGTCGCTGCTGCCCAGCAAGGTTGCGATCCATCTCAACGACACGCACCCCGCGCTCGCCCCGGCCGAACTGATGCGGCTGCTGGTCGACGTGCACGAACTGCCGTGGGAGCGGGCGCTCGAACTCGCGGGCGAAGTCTTTTCCTACACCAACCATACCCTCATGCCGGAAGCTCTCGAAGTCTGGCAGGCCGATCTGCTGCGCCGCATCGCGCCGCGCCATCTGGAGATCATCGAGGAAATCAACCGGCGTTTCATCAATACGACGCGGCAGCGTGCACCAAGCATCCCGCTGGACCGGGTCGCGGTCGTGTCGGGAGACGATCAGGCGCGCAGCGTCAACATGGGCCGCTTCTCGGTGCTGATGAGCCGCCGGGTCAACGGCGTTTCGGCCCTGCACAGCGGGCTCGTGCAGGAGCGCCTGTTTCCGGAATTCGCCGAGCTGTTCCCGGGGCGGTTCCTCAACGTCACGAATGGAATCTCGCCGCGTCTGTGGCTGTTCCAGACCAATCCCGGCCTCTGCAATCTGATCGACCGGCATATCGGACGGGAGTGGCGCGACGCTTTCGATCTCAGCGCCATCGCGGCCAAGGCTTCTCGCGACGACGTGCTGGCGGAACTGCGCGCCGTGAAACTCGCCAATAAGCGCAAGCTCGTCTCCGTGATCGCCCAGAGGACCGGCATCGAGGTCGATCCGCATTCCATGTTTGATATGCAGATCAAGCGCATTCACGAGTACAAGCGGCAGCTGCTCAACATTCTCGGCGTCGTCGCACGCTGGAATGCCATCAAGGCCAATCCCGAGCAGGAGTGGGCGCCACGCACGGTCGTGCTGGCCGGCAAGGCGGCGTCGAGCTATTGGCTCGCCAAGCTGATCATCAAGCTCGCGCATGACGTCGCGCGCCGCATCAACAGCGACCGGGAAACCGCGCATCTTTTGAAACTGGTGTTTCTGCCCAACTACAACGTCTCGCTTGCCGAGCGCATCATTCCCGCCGCGGATCTCTCGCAGCAAATTTCACTGGCGGGCACCGAAGCTTCGGGCACGGGCAATATGAAACTTGCGCTGAACGGCGCATTGACGCTCGGCACGCGGGACGGCGCTAACATCGAGATCGCGGAGGCCGTCGGCGGTGACCTGGTGTTCTCGTTCGGGATGACCGTGGACGAGGTCAGGGATTTGAAGCGCGAAGGTTATGTGCCGATCGACGTTTGCAATGCCGATGCACGATTGCGGACCGTGCTCGAGCAGGTTGCGCGCGGCGATTTTTCGCCCGACGATCCCCACCGGTTCGAGCCGGTCGTGAAGTCGCTGCTGAGTGACGGCGATCGCTTCATGGTGCTGGCAGATTTCGCCGACTACTGGCGGGCGCAGCGCGAGGTGGACGATCTGTGGTTCGATCAGCGGGAGTGGTCGCGCCGGGCGCTGCTCAATATTGCGCAAATGGGCAGCTTCTCGGCCGATCGCTCGATCAAGAGCTACGCAGCCGATATCTGGCGCTGCTCATGATGACGCCGGGTCCGGCTTCGGAGAGAAAATTTTGCCAATTGATGGTCGGGTGAGAAAATTTCGGCACTTTTCTGATCCCTTGCGCGTTTAAGCGCGTACCTCGTCCGAAGGGATCTGCCTATGTCCAGTCAACTCTCCACTCGTGCGCTGCCGCGCACCTCCTCGCCTCGGCCTCTCGGGGAGCGGCTGTTCGAGACGAGGCGTCTCAGCCTGGATCTCGCGCAGCCGTTGTCGGCCGAAGATATGGTCGTTCAGGCCATGGACGACGCGAGCCCCACGAAGTGGCACCTGGCGCACGTCACGTGGTTCTTCGAAACCTTCATTCTCGCGAAATTCGTGCACGGCTACCGTGCGTTCGATGAGCGCTTCAACTTCTGCTTCAACTCCTATTACGAGAGCCAGGGCGCGCGCCATCCGCGAGCCAAGCGGGGGCTGCTGACACGGCCCAGCATCGAGGACGTGTTCGCCTATCGCGCCCATGTCGACGAGGCGCTTCGAAATTTGTTCGCGCAAAGCGAACCCGAGGGTGAGATCGCCCGCCTCGTCGAGATCGGCATTAACCACGAGCAGCAACATCAGGAATTGCTGCTGACGGACATTCTGGCGCTGTTCGCGTCGAGCCCTCTGCGACCCGCCTACCTGTCACCGAAGCCGGCTCCGGTCTCAACTCTGGGCGAACCGGACCTCGGCTGGATTTCCTATGCCGGTGGCATTCATCAGCTCGGCCACGATGGCGAAGGCTTCTCCTGGGACAACGAGGGGCCGCGCCACGCCGCACTCATCCACCCATTTAAGCTGGCCGACCGGCTCGTCACGAATGGCGAGTGGTTGGCGTTCATCGAGGATGGCGGATATCGCACGGCTGCCCTCTGGCTCGCCGACGGGTGGGTGACCGTCAATCGGGAGGGTTGGCGGGCGCCGCTCTACTGGGACGACGGCGATGGCCCGTGGATGGCGATGTCGCTCGAAGGGCGCCGCCCGCTGGACTTGGCCGCGCCGGTCAGCAACGTGAGCTATTTCGAGGCGGATGCCTTTGCGCGCTGGAGCGGGAAGCGGCTCCCGACGGAATTCGAATGGGAAGTGGCCGCGGCGTCCGTGCCGATCGCCGGGAACGACCTCGGGTCTGGCGCTTTCAAGCCGCTGCCGGCCGCAAAGGCTGCGCCCGGGCCCCCACGTCAGCTCTTCGGCGATGTCTGGGAGTGGACGCAGAGTGCCTACCTTCCCTATCCTGGCTACCGCCCGCCCGAGGGCGCCATCGGCGAATACAACGGCAAGTTCATGGTGAGCCAGCAGGTTTTGCGTGGCGCCTCCTGCGTCACACCCCACGGTCACACCCGAGCGACCTATCGCAACTTTTTCTATCCCCATCAGCGCTGGCAGTTCGTCGGCCTTCGCTTGGCCGCGGATGGTGCATGATGCTCGGACATTCACAACTCGCAGGCCTCGGCCCAAGAGCGCGCGTGCTCGACGAGGCCTTCGTCGGTGCTGTATTGGACGGCTTGTCTATGGCCCAGAAGACATTGCCGTGCCGCTATTTCTACGATGCGCGCGGCAGCGATCTTTTCGAGCAGATTACCGAGCTTGAAGAGTACTACCCGATGCGGACGGAGGCTTCGATCCTGAAGGCGCATGCGGCCGCGCTGATGGGCGGCGCGACTTCGGACAGCGTGCTTGTCGAATTCGGATCGGGATCGAGCCGCAAGACGGAGTTTCTGCTCGCCGAGTTGCCTCCCGGCGCGGCGTACGTGCCGATCGACGTCTCGCCCGACGCCCTCGCCCAGGCCCGCGTCCGT
Organism: Hyphomicrobium sp.; assembly: GCF_051860585.1. GTDB lineage: Bacteria > Pseudomonadota > Alphaproteobacteria > Rhizobiales > Hyphomicrobiaceae > Hyphomicrobium_C. The sequence continues at coordinate 205,817 of NZ_JBHYDS010000003.1, read as the reverse complement.
CTGGCCCGGCGCTATCCTGCGCTCGATATCCGTCCGGTGGTTGGAGATTTTTCCGACGCAGTGCGGTTTCCACAGGGTTTGCGGGGCCGGCCGCGTGTGGGCTTTTTCCCGGGATCGACCATCGGCAACCTGCATCGTCCCGATGCCGCAAAGCTGCTCTCGCGCTTCAAGACGCTGCTGGGGGGTAGTGGTCGCCTGATCATCGGCGTGGATCTCAAGAAGGACAAGACGATCCTTGAAAACGCCTACAACGATCGCTTGGGTGTGACGGCGGAGTTCAATCTCAATCTGCTGGCGCGGATCAATCGCGAGATCGAACCGGCGTTTGATCTCGAAGCCTTCACGCACACTGCGCTCTACAACGATTTAGAAGGCCGGATCGAGATGCATCTCGTGAGCCAGTTGGATCAGGCATTCGAAATCCGCGGGCGCCCGTTCAGGATGCGGGCCGGCGAGAGCATCCACACCGAAAACTCCTACAAGTATGCCGCCTCAGAATTCCAGGCGCTGGCCGAGCGTGCGGGCTGGTCGCCGGCGTCCGTCAGGACCGACCCCCGCGGCCTGTTCAGCGTGCATGTTCTGACGTGACGACGGTGGCCGGGTAGCGTTGCATCTCGACGCTATTCGCGCGTTTGCCGGACGGCTTCGTTTTCATCCTCGCGCTCGTCGTCCGAGTCGCCGCTGGCGTCTGCGTCCGGGTCGTCGTTGTCGTCCGTGTCGACAGGCTCCGTCGGCACCAAGCCTTGATTGTGCTCGACATCGGCGTCGAGCGCAGCATTTTCGAGGTCGGATTTCCGTTTCGGTGGCATGTCGATCGTCCTTCTTGGTGGCCGGCATTCGATTTGGGTACCGGGCTTTCGGGTGCCGGCCCTCTACAACGCGTGGCGCCCGCCGTTGTTTCACGCGTCGTTCTGTTTCACGCGCGTTGAGGTGGCGCGCATTTTTGACAGGTTGCAGTTCCTATAGTGGCCATGCCGCACTAGCGAAATATCGCGACGCACATTGAGATGGACCGTGCTCAACAGCACGGAGCCTTCCGATGTCCAAGACCAAGGTAAGCTTCTACGTGTACGGCGCCCCCGTCAGTTTTCTGGTGGAATGTTTCCGCTACCGGATGGCGCGCCGGGTCCTCTCGCTGTCGCTCCCGACCGGGCACAGCGCGGAGGTGATCCAGCTCTCGGAGTGGCGCGCGTCGCGAGCGCTGCCTAACTAGCGTGCAGCGCCACGCGGGGGCCGGGTTTTCCACATGCCGATTACGGCTGTGGATAGCCGGGAACCCGTTTCGGCTCACCCTACTTGATCGGATAGGCGTTATCCGAGGGTGAGCGATGGCACACGACGATCCTTTGCACGCGGCGTTTTCTCCGCGAGGGGTGAATTCGCTTGATCTCAAACATGACGTGCCGATGTCCATGTCGCTTCGGCTTCAGCGCCTCAGGCTTGCAGAGACTCTGCGCGCGGAGCGAGCCGCGATAACGCGCGCCGGCGAAGACGTCCGCCGCGCGTTGAGCGATTTCGGGAAGCGCCTCCAGCCGCCGCTCTATCCGACGCCTTTGGGGGGACCGCTAAACGCGGATCAACTGCCGACGGCATCTAGCCGTAACCCTTGACAACGCTTACATGATTGGATGTGGGATCACGGGGCTTCGCGTTCCGTCGTCCGTGCTTCAGCCTGGGCGGCATGGAAACATGAGCAACAACGGCGGCAAAGCGCACGACCCGCGCGACCCGGAAATGCGCGACTGGACGGACTCGATCTCGTCTGTCATCGCCGCCGATGGGACCGTGCGGGCCGACGATATTCTCGGCCGCGTCGTCGACGAGGCGCGACGCAGCGGCGCGGCGTTGCCGTTTGCCTCCAGCACCGCCTACCTCAACACCATTCCGGCTTGGGAAGAGCCCAGCCATCCGGGCGACCGGGAGTTGGAACACCGCATCGCAGCGGCCATCCGCTGGAACGCAGCGGCGCTGGTGCTCAAGGCGAACAAGGAGTCGTCCGAGCTCGGCGGGCACATCGCGAGCTTCCAATCCGGCGCGACGCTCTACGAGACCGGGTTCAACCATTTCTGGCGCGCGCCGTCGGAGGGGCATGGCGGCGATATCGTCATGATCCAGGGCCACTCGTCGCCCGGCATCTATGCGCGGGCGTTTTTGGAGGGACGGCTTACCGAGGATCAGCTCCTCAAGTTTCGCCAGGAAGTCGGCGGCGGCGGGCTGTCGTCCTATCCCCATCCCTGGCTGATGCCGGACTTCTGGCAGTTTCCGACCGTATCGATGGGGCTCGGCCCTCTGATGGCGATCTATCAGGCGCGATTCCTCAAATATCTGCATGCGCGCGGGCTCGCCAATACGGAGGGCCGGAAGGTCTGGGTGTTCTGCGGCGACGGAGAGATGGACGAGCCCGAGAGCCTCGGCGCGATCTCGCTCGCGGGCCGTGAAAAGCTCGACAATCTCATCTTCGTGATCAACTGCAATCTGCAACGCCTCGACGGGCCCGTGCGCGGCAACGGCAAGATCATCCAGGAGCTGGAGCGGAATTTTCGCGGCGCGGGCTGGAACGTCATCAAGGTCGTCTGGGGCTCGCAGTGGGACGAGTTGCTGGCGCGCGACACGACGGGCAGGCTGCGCCAGCTCATGGAGGAATGCGTCGACGGCGAGTACCAGGATTTCAAGTCGCGCAACGGCGCCTACATCCGCGAGAAGTTCTTCGGCCGCTATCCCGAAACGGCGGCGATGGTCGCGGACTGGAGCGACGACAGGATCTGGAAACTGACGCGCGGCGGGCACGACCCGAGCAAAGTTTACGCGGCCTACGATGCAGCCGTGCGCAAGACGGATCAGCCGAGCTGCATCCTCGCCAAGACCATCAAGGGTTATGGGATGGGCGCGGGCAGCGAGGCGACGATGCTCGCCCATCAAATGAAGAAGATGGACTCCGAGGCGCTCCGGCATTTCCGCGATCGCTTCAAAATCGACGTGCCGGATTCAGCGCTGACCGAAGTGCCGTTCATACGGCTGCCGGAAGGCTCGGACGAAGAGCGCTATCTGCACGAGCGCCGCCGTGAGCTTGGCGGATACCTGCCGCAGCGCCGCCGCACGTCAACGCCGATCGAGGCGCCGCCGCTGGCCAGCTTCGGGACGCAGCTCAAAGGATCGGACGGGCGCGAGATCTCCACCACCATGGCGTTCGTGCGCATGTTGACGGGTTTGATGCGCGACAAGGATTTCGGCCGGCGCATCGTGCCGATCGTGCCCGACGAAGCCCGCACCTTCGGCATGGAGGGCATGTTCCGGCAGTTCGGCATCTTCAGCCAGGTGGGGCAGCTCTACATCCCGCAGGATGCGGATCAGCTCATGTTCTACAAGGAGGACAAGTCCGGCCAGATGCTTCAGGAGGGCATCAACGAGGCCGGGGCGATGGCGTCGTGGATCGCGGCGGCGACGAGCTATTCCACCTCCGATACGCCGATGGTGCCGTTCTACATTTTTTATTCGATGTTCGGCTTCCAGCGTGTCGGCGATCTCGCCTGGGCGGCGGGCGATATCCGCGCGCGCGGGTTCCTGCTCGGCGGAACGTCGGGGCGCACGACCCTCAACGGCGAGGGTCTGCAGCACGAGGACGGCCACAGCCACATCCTGTCGGCAACCGTGCCGACCTGCATCTCCTACGATCCGACCTTCAATTACGAAGTCGCCGTGATCCTTCAGAACGGCCTCAAGCGGATGCTGACCGACCAGGAGGACGTGTACTTCTATCTCACGCTGCTGAACGAAAACTATGAGCATCCGCCGATGCCGGACGGGGCCGAGGCCGGGATCGTCAAGGGGATGTATCTGTTTCGTGCCGCGCCGGAAGGTGCGCAGGGACATCGGGTGCAGCTGCTCGGTTCCGGCGCGATCCTGCGCGAGGTGATCGCGGCCGCGGAGTTGCTCGAAAAGGACTGGGGTGTCGCGTCGGACGTGTGGAGCGTCACGAGTTTTACGGAGCTGGCCCGCGAGGCGCACGATGCGGAACGGTGGAACCTCCTGCATCCGCTCGAAACGCCGCGCGTGCCTTACGTGACGCAGCAGCTCATCGCGCGGGGTGACGGGCCCGTTATTGCGTCGACCGATTACATGAAACTCTATGCCGATCAGGTGCGCCCGTTCGTGCCGTCGCGGTATGCCGTGCTCGGGACCGATGGCTTCGGGCGCTCGGATTACCGGCGCGCGTTGCGCTCGTTCTTCGAAGTCGATCGCCATTTCGTCACCATCGCCGCGCTCAAGGCGCTTGCGGACGAGAACAAGATTCCCTCGATCAAGGTCGCTGAGGCGATCAAGGCGTATGGGATCGATCCCGAAAAGCCCAATCCAGCTCGAACGTGACGGCAGGGTCTGATGGCGTTGATGGATATCAAAGTTCCGAACATCGGCGACTTCAAGGACGTGCCGATCATCGAGATCATGGTGAAGCCGGGCGACGAGGTGAAGCCAGACGATCCGCTGCTGACGCTCGAAAGCGACAAGGCGGCGATGGAGGTTCCGGCACCTGCCGCGGGCCGGATCGCGGAGGTGCTGGTCGGGGTCGGCGACAAGGTGAGCGAGGGCACTGCGATCCTTCGTCTCGAGACTGGATCGAGCGGAAAAGACGACGACGCCAAGGGTGACAGCGGCGACAGGCGGGACTCCGCACCGCCGAAGACGCCTGCGAAACGTGGCGCCGTTGCCGAGCAAGCGGCGAAACCGGACGAGGGCGATCCGGACGACGTTGAGGCGTCGTCGTCGTCACACTCGGCATCGTCATACACAACGTCGTCTCATAAGGCGTCGCGTTTCCCGGGCCTCGATACGGCGCCCGGCAACGTCCATGCGAGCCCCGCCGTGCGCCGCATCGCGCGGGAGCTGGACGTGGACCTGACCAAGGTTACGGGGAGCGGAGAGAAAGGCCGGATCACCAAGGATGACGTGAAACGCCAGATCGCGCGGGAGGCCGGTGGCGGCGGCGGCGCGGGCATTCCGGAGATTCCGCCACAGGATTTCGCCAAGTTCGGCCCCATCGAAGTCGCGCCGATGTCGCGCCTGAAGAGGCTGTCGGGCCCGCATCTGCATCGCGCGTGGCTCAACGTGCCCCACGTCACGCAGGCGGACGAGGCGGACATCACTGATCTCGAAGCCTACCGGAAGGAGTTGGACGGCGACGCCCGCGAGAAGGGCTACCGGGTGACCCTGCTGGCGTTCCTGATGAAGGCGTCGGTTTCGGCGCTCAAGGCGCATCCGGAGCTGAACGCGTCACTGTCGCCCGCCAAGGATGCGCTGATCCTCAAGCGATACTTCAATCTCGGCGTGGCGGTCGATACGCCTGATGGACTGGTCGTGCCCGTGATCAAGGATGTCGACCGCAAAGGCATTCTCGAACTCAGCCAGGAACTCGGGGCGGTGTCTCAGCGGATGCGCGAGGGCCGCATCACGCCGGCCGACATCCAGGGCGGGACGTTTTCCATTTCGAGCCTCGGCGGTATCGGCGGTGTCATGTTCACGCCGATCATCAATGCGCCGGAGGTGGCAATTCTCGGCGCGTCGCGCGCCGCCATGAAGCCGGTGTGGGACGGCGCGGAGTTTCGGCCGCGGCTGATGTTGCCAGTGTGCGTCTCCTACGATCATCGGGCTGTCGATGGCGCGCTGGGTGCGCGTTTTCTCCGCAAGATCTGCGACGCGCTGACCGATGTGCGTCAGCTCGTGCTCTAGAGTCGTTGCGCGTTTGGTGGTATCAAGGAACGACTCTAGGTCTTTGTTTTATCGTGCTTCTAATCGGAAAACCGGTTCCCACTTTTCCGGGAGCACTCTACGTCCCTCCAAACGCAACCGAAGGCTGATCCATGGCCGCGCCGTCCGCCGTTTCCTCCGATCTCGCTTGCGACGTGCTCGTGCTGGGCGCGGGTCCGGGTGGATACTCGGCCGCGTTCCGGGCCGCCGACCTCGGCTTGAAGACGGTGCTGGTCGAGCGATTTCCCGTGCTGGGGGGCGTGTGCCTCAATGTCGGATGCATTCCCTCGAAAGCACTGCTGCACACCGCGTCGGTGATGGAGGAAGCGGTGGCGCTGGCTGCGCACGGCGTGACGTTCGGCGCCCCGCGGATCGATCTCGCACAGCTCCGCGCGCACAAGGACAAGGTCGTTGGACGGCTCACGACTGGGCTTTCAGGCTTGGCCAAGGCGCGGAACGTCGAAGTAGTGCGGGGCAGCGGGCGGTTTCTCGACGCGCATCGCGTGGAAGTCGAGACCGGCGACCGTCGTCAGGTCGTCAGCTTCAAGTCGGCCATCATCGCCGCGGGCTCGGAGGCGATCCGGCTGCCGTTCCTGCCGGACGATCCGCGCGTCGTCTCGTCGACGGGAGCGCTGGCGTTGCGTAGTATCCCCGATCGGATGCTGGTCATCGGCGGCGGCATCATCGGGCTGGAGATGGCGACCGTCTATTCGGCGCTGGGCGCGCGGATCGATGTCGTCGAGATGCGGGACGTGCTGATGCCAGGTGCGGATCGCGATCTGGTGGCGGTCTGGCAGAAGAAGAACGCATCGCGTTTCGATGCGGTGATGCTCAAGACAAAGGCCGTCGCAGCCGAAGCAAAGGCGGATGGCATTCACGTTGGCTTCGAGGGCGAGAGCGCGCCCAAAGGCGTGCAGCGCTACGACATGGTGCTGGTGGCTGTCGGCCGCACGCCGAACGGGAAGCGGATCGGCGCGGAGCGCGCGGGCGTGGAGGTCGGCGACGACGGCTTCATCCGCACCGACAAGCAGATGCGCACCAACGTGGCGCATATCTTCGCCATCGGGGACATCGCGGGTGAACCGATGCTGGCGCATAAGGCCGTGCACGAAGGTCATGTGGCGGCGGAAGCGGCGGCCGGAAAGCCTGCGTACTTCGATGCGCTGCAGGTTCCGTCGGTCGCCTATACCGATCCCGAGATCGCATGGGCCGGAGTGACGGAGGACGACGCGCGGGCGCAAGGCCGCAAAGTGACCAAGGCGGTTTTCCCGTGGGCGGCATCGGGCCGCGCCATCGCCAACGGGCGTGACGAGGGCTTCACCAAGCTCCTGTTCGACGACGAGACGCACCGCATCGTCGGGGGCGGCATTGTCGGGACGCATGCGGGGGATTTGATCGGGGAGGTGTGCCTGGCCATCGAGATGGGCGCGGATGGCGTCGATATCGGGAAGACGATCCATCCGCATCCGACCCTGTCCGAAAGCATCGGCATGGCGGCCGAGGTGTTCGAGGGCGTGTGCACGGATCTGCCGCCGAAACGGTCCCGCTAAGACCCTTGCCTGGGGAACCAGCCCCTGCCCGGTCACGTTTCGTTGGGTGGAAACAGGAAGCACCGCTTAACGGTGCCGGAGCAGGTGCAATGACAGGCAAGAAAAAGCAAGCCCGCGACCCCTTGTCGGCGACCGCGCGCGAAGTCGTCCGAGACGACGATGACTTCGTCAGCCGCGCCGTGACCGACAGGGAGGACGCGAAAGGTTCGCAGTCGATACTGCCGGGCCCCCCGATCCCGCCCGATGTTCAAGAAAAACTCAGAAAGCAAAAGAAGAACGACTAACCGGGAGACGACTAGCCCGGATTAGTCGAGGTCCGAAATCTCGGTCGCCGTGCCGCCCTTCATGCGCTGCGCCAGCGTCGCTTCGATAAAGGGATCGATGTCGCCGTCGAGCACGGAGTCGGGGCTCGAACTTTGAGCACCGGTACGCAGGTCCTTCACGAGCTGATACGGCTGGAGAACGTACGATCGGATCTGGTGGCCCCAGCCGATGTCGGTCTTCGCGGCCTGGTCGGCGGACGCCTTCTGCTCGCGCTTCTTCAGCTCCATCTCATAAATTCGAGCCTTGAGCCGCTTGTAGGCAATGTCCTTGTTCTGATGCTGGGAGCGCTGCTCCTGGGCAAAGATCACGATGCCCGTTGGCTTATGGACGAGGCGCACGGCCGATTCCGTACGGTTGACGTGCTGGCCGCCGGCGCCGCTCGATCGCGCGAAGCTCATCTCGACATCGGCCGGATTGATTTCGACGTCGATGGTGTCGTCGATGACGGGGTAGACCGTGACGGACGCGAAGCTCGTGTGGCGGCGCGCGTTCGAGTCGAATGGCGAGATGCGGACGAGCCGGTGCACGCCCGCTTCCGTCTTCAGCCAGCCGAACGCGTTCTCGCCGCTGATCTCGAGCGTCGCGGATTTGATGCCGGCTTCTTCACCGGGGCTCTCATCGATGAGCTTGACCTTGAAACCTCGCCGCTCGCCCCACCGCATGTACATGCGCGCGAGCATCGAGGCCCAGTCCTGGCTCTCGGTGCCGCCCGCGCCGGCGTGGACTTCGACGTAGGTGTCCATGCCATCGGCCTCGCCGGAGAGCATGACTTCGACGCTCTTGCGCTGGACCTCTTCGTCCAGGCGCTTCAGCGCAGTCTCGCCTTCGGCGACAATTGCGTCGTCATCCTCGGCTTCGCCGAGTTCGATGAGCGTGAGGTTGTCTTCGAATTCACGGACGACGCGCCGGAAATCGGCGAGGGACTGCTCGAGCGATTGGCGCTGGCGCATGGTTTTCTGCGCCTGTGCGGGGTCGTTCCACAGCGCGGGGTCTTCCGCGCGCCGGTTGAGATCTTCTAGGCGCGCTTCGGCTTGTTCCGGGTCAAAGATACCTCCTCAAGAGGGCCAGGGCCTCTTCGATCGAAGCCGCGACTTTTTGCGCTTCTGCGCGCATGACTGCCTCCCGGGGGGAATGAATTGTGAGTACGGCGAGACATATAGTCAGCGGCGCACTCAAAGTAAACGCGGCGCGATGACGGGATTAATGACCGGGAGCGGTTCTGCGGGTTCAGCCACTCGCCCGGCAGTGCCGCGCTACCACAGACCGCCGGGGCCGTTCTGCGGAGCGGCCTGGGGCGTGGATTGCCAGTTTCCTGGCGGAGGCGCGCCGCTGGCCGAGCTTTGCTGGGCGTAGGGGTCGGAGAAGCCGATGACCGAATAGGCGTCATCCGGCTCCTCGTTCGGCTTGAAGGCCTCGACGATGGCGGACGGGTCATCGGGTGCCGCGCGCAGGCCCGTGTGGACGTTGACGCGCACGAGCTTGATGCCGGGCGGAACGCGGAACGGGATGGCCGGCTGATCGGCCAGCGCTTCCTTCATGAAGGCGCCGAAGATCGGCGCAGCGACCATGCCGCCGGTGTTGCCCTTGCCCATCGGGCGCGGGTTGTCGTAGCCGACGAACACGCCGACGACGAGGTCAGGCGTGTAGCCGACGAACCAAGCGTCTTTTTCCTCATTGGTCGTGCCGGTCTTGCCCGCGAGCGGACGGTTCAACGACTTGAGGGACGTCGCCGTGCCGCGCTGGATCACGCCCTCCATGATGGAGGTCATCTGATAGGCCGTGTGCGGGTCGATGATTTCCTTGCGGTCGTCCGGAATGTCCGGCTCGGCCTGGCTGGCCCACTGGTCGGCCGTGCATCCCACGCACTCGCGCGCGTCGTGGCGCCAGACGGACTTGCCCCAGCGGTCCTGGATGCGGTCGATCAAGGTCGGCCGCACGGTCTTGCCGCCGTTCGCGATCATGCAATAGGCGGTCGCCATGCGCAGCAGCGTGGTCTCGCCCGCGCCGAGCGACATGGACAGCACCGGGAGGAGGTCGTCATAGATGCCGAAGCGCTTGGCGTATTCGGTGATGATCGGCATGCCCATGTCCTGGGCTAGGCGAACCGTCATCTGGTTGCGCGATTTCTCGACGCCGACGCGAAGCGTCGTCGGCCCGCCGGACTTATCCTTCTCGTAGTTCGAGGGCTTCCAGATGTCCTGGCCCGGGCCCTGCTCGATTTCGATCGGCGCATCGAGCACGATGGAGGTCGGCTTGTAGCCGTTGTCCATCGCAGCCGCGAATACGAACGGCTTGAAGGACGAACCAGGCTGACGCTTGGCCTGGAGGGCGCGGTCGAACTGGCTCATGGAGAACGAGAAGCCGCCGACCACCGCAAGCACGCGACCGGTGTGCGGGTCCATGGCGATCAGGCCGCCGGAGACCTCGGGGATCTGCACGAGCGACCAGGTGCCGGCGAGGTTCTTCTCGTCCTTCGGGGTGACGTAGATCACGTCACCGGGCGCCAGAATGTCGGCGATCTGCTTCGGCTCCGTGCGCTTGCCCGGAATCTTCGCCCACTTGATTTCATCAAGCGTGATTTCGACGGCGTGACGCTCCGGCGTGAGCGAGCCGTCCTGTTTGCGCGAGGGGCGCAGGCCCACGACGGCCTTGGTCTTCTCCATCGACAGCACGACGCCGAGCCGCCACGGGGCGATGTCCGTCGGGCTCTCGGCCGCGCCGAGCGGCACGCCCCAGTCGCCGGTGACGTCGATCTTGCTGACGGGGCCGCGCCAGCCTTGCTTGCGGTCGTATCCGACCAGTCCTTCGGTCAGCGCCTTGCGGCCGATCCTCTGAAGGTTCGGGTCGAGTGTCGTGCGCACCGACAGGCCGCCGGCGTAGAGCTTGGCCTCGCCGTATGCCGACATCAGCGAGCGGCGGACTTCCTCGGCGAAGTATTCGGCGGCAAAGATGTGCGCGCCGCCCGGTCGGATGTTGACGGTCAGGGGCTTGGCCTTCGCGGCCGCCTCTTCCTCCTCGGTGATGTAGCCGTTGTCGGCCATCTGGCCGATGATCCAGTCGCGGCGCTCGGTGGCGCGTTTGGTCTGGCGGAACGGGTGATAATTGTTCGGCGCTTTCGGCAGGGCGGCGAGGTAGGCGACCTCCTCAACCGTCAGATCCTTCAGTTCCTTGTTGAAGTAAGCCAAGCTCGCCGCAGCGACGCCATACGCGCCGATGCCGAGATAGATCTCGTTCAGGTAGAGCTCGAGGATCTTGTCCTTCGAGTAGGCGCGCTCGATGCGGATGGCGAGGATCGCCTCCTTGATCTTGCGCTCCATGGTGCGGTCGCTGGTCAAGAGGAAGTTCTTGGCAACCTGCTGGGTGATGGTCGAGGCGCCTTCCGTGCGGCGGTCGCCGCCCGTCGCCTTCGTCTCGATCGCCTTGAAGACGGCGCGCGCGATGCCCTGCATGTCGAGGCCGCCGTGCTCGTAGAAGCGCTTGTCCTCGGCGGACAGGAACGCCGCGACGACACGTTTCGGAATGGTGTTGATGGGCACGAAAATGCGCCGCTCGCGCGCGTACTCGGCGATCAGCGAGCCGTCGTGCGCATGGATGCGCGTCATGACGGGCGGTTCGTAGCGGGCAAGGCTTTCGTAGTCGGGCAGGTCCTTCGATGCCTGCCAGAGCACGAAGCCGGCACCCGCGGAGCCAACGAGGAACACCACGACGAATGCCGCGAAGCTCCAGCCGAGGAAACTCAGCAGCAAGCTCTTCTTGCGCCGGCCGCCTCGGCGGCGGGTCGGCTCAGGCTGGGGTGGTAGGGTCGGCACTCTCATTCAGGATCGGATCCGCTCGAGACGTCTCATGCTCGTCGTACTGGGGGTCATGCGAAGTCTGGCTTATCTTCGCTTTGTGTCTGGATTTGATCCAGCAACCAAATTGGGTCAGGAACGAAATGGCGATCGCGTGGCCGGCACTGAACGCATGGCCGGAGGAGACGCGCCGGGGCGCCGCCGCCTATTCTATTGCGGTGCAGCAACCCGATCGGACATTAACATGGAATGTGGCATCACGTCGTCCGGATTTCCGTCTTCCTAAACATATGTCTCTCAACGATATTCCGGTGACGGTTTTGACTGCGGCATTGCGCCTCCGGCGCATTATGACGGGGCGCCTCCGGCGTACTATGACGTGGCGCCTCCGGCGCACTAAGATGTTACGCCCCTCCGGCATCGTGACGGGTCTTCGGCCATCCGCCAGCGGACTGCTCGCTAGGGCACCGACGGGCCGGCGGTGCGCTTCGAAAAATACGTTTCGATGGCCGCGGCGATCGCCGTCGCTGTCTGCTTGTGCCAGGCTGGCGAGTTGAGCAGCTTTTCGTCTTCGGGGTGGCTCAGGTAGCCGAGTTCCACCAGCACGGACGGCGAATGGGTCTGCTTGAGCACCTTGAAAGCCGCCGCGCGCTGGGGCACCCGCGACAGCAGCACGGTGCGTTTCAACTGGCGAATGAGCACGTTGGAAAAATCGGTCGAGAAATTTGCGGTCTCGCGCTTCATCAGGTCGAACAGGATGCTTTTGACCTCGTCGTCTCCCTGGGACTTGCCGACGCTGAGGCCGGCGACCGCATCGGAGGCGTTTTCCTTTTCGGCCATGCGGCGGGCGTGGTCGTCGGAGGCGCGCTCGGACAAAGTGTAGACCGTCGCGCCGCGAATTCCGGACGCGCCGTTGACGTCGGCGAGCGAGTCCGCGTGGAGCGAGAGGAAGAGATCGACGTCGTTGCTGCTCGACAGGCCAAGTCTCTGATCCAACGATATGAAAACATCCGTTGAGCGAGTCAGGCGGACGTCGTACCGGCCGCTCGTGGACAGTTGGCGCGCCAGTTCCTTGCCGACAGCGAGGACGACGTTCTTCTCGAGGGTGTTCGACGCGCTCACAGCGCCGCCGTCGATGCCGCCGTGGCCGGGGTCGATCATGATGATCGGTTTGCCCGGATGTCTGGGCTTGGCGCCGCCCGGCTGCTCGGCGGCGGGCGCGGGCGCTTCGGCGGCCCGATCGGCGCCGGTGCCGAGACCGAAGCTTTCCGGGGCGGTTGTCACCATATCGAACGTGAAAATGATGCCCTTGTCGGCAGGCGCCGCTGTCATGGCCGCGCGCTCGATCCGGACAGGGCCCGTCGTGTCCAGGACAATGCGCGCCTTCTTGTCCGCGAACAGACCGTAGCGGAAGGTCTGGACGAGGCCGGTGCCGGTCTGCCCGGTGCCGTCGGGCAGGCGAAATGATACATCCGGCAGGTCAACGATGACCCGGTAGGGATTGGCCAGGGTGAAGATCTCGGCGGTGACGCCGGCCGTCATCTCGATGCGGAGCGTGGTGCGGGTTTTGTCACCGGACAGGGCGGCCTGGGTGGCGGCCGCGGCCGGGTCTGCATATGCATCCTGGGGCGTTGCGAAGGCCAATGCCAAAAGGGCCGTGAGGGCCAGCGCCGCTCGCAGCCCCCCGGCTCCGGTCATGGTTCCCCTGCGCGGTCGCACGCGTACCCTATCGCGATTGTTCGCAAAAAATGACGTAGGCGCTACAAGTTAGCTCATATTCGTCCGATTTGCGCAAGAGCCGCACCGATTCCGGGCCCGGCGGGGGCCCCGACTCGTAAACGGGCTTGCCACGCAGGCATCGAACCCGTACAAAATTAACCCGCATCATGTCGTGTTCGTCTGCTTCGCGCGGAAGTTTAGTTTTTTGCCGGATGCTCGGTCAGGTTTAGATCGGTTTTCCTCCGGCAGGGTTCGCACTCCAGAAGCATACGATGCGCATGGCTCGAAGGCAGCTTGGTGCGTGCTTCGCGAACGGCAAGTTGCGCCTGTTTCAGGCGCGGGGTCTGTTGATCCATCACTGCCAGAAGCGCCGCCTGCGATGCCGCGAACCACGCGTGGTCGCTGACACGATGCAGCTTGTCCGCCGGCACCAATGAAAGGGGTGTCGTGGGCAAGCAAGGCAAGCATCAGCGCGGGCTTTCCGTCCGGTTGTGGCTGAGGCTGTCATCAGTGGAAATCCGGCTCGGCTTAGGCGCTCGCGCAGCACCCTGCCGCCCATGTGCCTGAGCCTCACGACCACGTTCACGCTCCAGCGCCGCCTCACCGGGCAGCGCATCGGATGCGGCGTCAATCCAAGGACACTTCTTCTCACAAGATTATGCAGATCGAACGCACATCTCCTGAACAAGCCTTCGAGCCGATGACGGCTCACGGCGGATTGTGTCCGGACCTTCCGGCCGCAATCGAGATGTGCGCCCCACCCTTCGCCACATTCTTCATCAACCCCCACACAACAACAAAGGCGCGCGCCTCTACCTGGCCGCATGACGCCTCCGGCCGCCTGGCCGGACCCGGTGGTTCGGCCCACCGGCGCGCAAAGGATAAAAAAACATGGCACCGAACAAGATGCTTATCGACGCCACCCATCCCGAGGAGACTCGGGTCGTGGTGCTGCGCAATGGACGAGTAGAGGAATTCGACTACGAAAGCGCGGCCCGCAAACTTCTCCGCGGGAATATTTACCTCGCCAAGGTCACGCGCGTAGAGCCATCGTTGCAGGCGGCCTTCGTCGACTACGGCGGAAACCGCCACGGCTTCCTCGCCTTCAACGAAATCCATCCCGACTACTATCAGATCCCGATGGCGGATCGCCGGGCGCTGCTCGAGGAAGAGGCTGCGGCCGAAGCCGAGGAAGAAGCGGCGGCCGACGCGCGCGCCGAGCGCCTGGCGCGGCGCCGCCGGCCTGACGAGGGCCGCGGCAATCGCGGCGGATCCTCCGAGGATCGCGCTCCGCGCGACGAGGGGCATGACGATCACGCCCACGACGCGGACGAGCACGACGATCATGACGACGATCACGAGCATGATCACGCCGATAGCTCGCACCATGACGAAGGCGACGATCGCCCCCAGGTGATCGCGGAAGCGACCGCGCGCGACGAGATCCTCGCCGAAGATGCGCCGGAACCGGAAACGGCCGGCAACTTCCAGGGCGATCATGAAGCCGCTGCCGGCGACGACGAGCCGGATGCCGCTCGGAACGACATGGACGACGAAGACGACGGCGATCGGGAGCCGGATTCGGCTGCCGACAGCGCCGCCGCTTCCAGCGACGCAGCGGCGGAAGCCGGGGGCGACGCAGGCGGCGTGCAGGTGGTCGCCAGTGCCGCCGCCGAGCCCGAAGCGCTCGAGAGCGCTGGGTCCGAGGATGCGCTCGAGGAACTGCCGTCGCGTCCGCGCCGCCGGCCGCGCAGCTACAAGATCCAGGAAGTCATCAAGCGCCGCCAGGTCATTCTGGTGCAGGTCGTCAAGGAGGAGCGCGGCAACAAGGGTGCAGCGCTCACCACGTACCTGTCGCTGGCTGGCCGCTATACCGTGTTGATGCCCAACACCGCGCGCGGTGGCGGCATTTCCCGCAAGATCACGCAGCCGCAGGACCGCAAGCGTCTCAAGGCGATCGCGCAGGAGCTCGAAGTGCCGGAAGGCATGGGGCTGATCATTCGCACGGCGGGCGCATCGCGCACCAAGCAGGAGATCAAGCGCGACTTCGAATACCTGCTGCGCCTGTGGGAGAGCGTGCGTGACCTGACGCTCGAATCCACGGCGCCGAGCCTCGTCTACGAAGAAGGCAATCTGATCAAGCGTTCGATCCGCGACCTTTACAACAAGGACGTGGACGAGATCGTCGTCGCCGGCGATCACGCGCACAAGGACGCCAAGGACTTCATGCGCATGCTCATGCCGAGCCATGCGAAGAACGTCATTTCGCATGCCGACGCCGAGCCGCTGTTCACGAAGTACGGCATCGAGCGCCAGCTCAATGCGATGTTCAATCCGTACGTGACGCTCAAGTCCGGCGGCTACCTCGTCATCAACCAGACCGAGGCGCTGGTCGCCATCGACGTCAACTCCGGCAAATCGACCCGCGAGTTCTCGATCGAGGAGACCGCGCTCAACACCAATCTCGAAGCGTCCGACGAAATCGCGCGCCAGCTCAAGCTGCGCGACCTCGCGGGTCTGGTCGTCATCGACTACATCGACATGGAGGAGAAGCGCAACAACCGGGCCGTCGAGCGGCGGCTGAAGGATGCGCTTCGCTTCGATCGGGCTCGCATTCAGCTCGGCCGGATCAGCCACTTCGGCCTCATGGAAATGAGCCGACAGCGCCTGCGGTCGGGCGTGCTCGAGGGTTCGACCTCGCAGTGCCCGCATTGCCAGGGCACCGGCATCATCCGCTCCACGGAAAGCGTTGCGCTGGCCGTGCTGCGCGCGATCGAAGATGCACTCATGGCCGGCGCGCGCACGTCGCTCGTGGCCACGACGACGTCGGCTGTCGCGCTCTACATTCTCAACAACAAGCGCCACTTCATCAACGAGATGGAGACCCGCAACGGGGTGTTCGTCACGGTGCAGGCCAGCGACAAGCTGCAAGGCGCTAACTTCCTGATCGAGAAGGGCCAGGCCGCACCCGTCGCGGTGCGTCGTCCCGATCGGGCGGCCGTCAACATGGATTGGGGCTTCGAAGGCGAAGACGCACCGGCCGATGCTTCGGTTGAGGCCGACGTCGAAGCCGACGCCGAGGCCGACGAAGACAGCGCCGTTACGTCGTCAGGCGAAGGCCGTGGCCGGGAAGAAGGAGAAGGCGGCCGTCGCCGCCGTCGCCGGCGTGGCCGCCGCAACGGCTCCGATGGCGGCCGGGGCGAGCCTCGTGAAGCGAGCCGCGGCGATGGCGAGCAACCCTATGACGACGACGATGAGGCCCCCGCGCTTGAAGAAGCCGGCGGAGCCGCAGGCGGCGGCGAGGGTGACGGTTTCGAGGACGGCGACGCTCCCGCGCAAAGCGCGCGTGACGGCAACCGGCCTCCGCGTGAGGGTGGCGACCGGTCGGACGAGTCCGGTGGACGCCGGCGCCGGCGCGGCCGTCGCGGTGGCCGTCGCGGCCGTGACCGCAATCGCCGTCCGGGCGAAGGTGAACACGGCGATGCGGCGTTGAACGCGGCGGACGGCGAGGGTTCCGGCAGCGATGACGGCGCCGACGACCATGATTTCGTCGAAACGATTGCTCCGGAGCGGGCTGAAGACGTTGCGCCGGCCGGAGCGGTAGACGCCTCTGCCGGGGCGAACGAGCGCGCACCGACCCAGGGCCGCCGACCGAAGGCTGACGCCGCACCTCAAGCATCGAGCGGTCGCTCGCGCCGGAGCGAGACGCCGGCACGCGCGGCCGCGGCACCTGAAAGACCTGCAAAACCTTCCGCACCAGCGTCGGCTCCGGCCTCCGCTGGAGAGGATACGCTGCTCGCGCGCGTTCGCGCCCGTAACGGAGCCACGACGGCCGCCGCCGAGCCGAAGCTCGAGCGTGTCGTCGTCACACCGGAGCAGTCCGGCAGCACGTCCGAAGAGGCGGGCTCGGAGCCCGTGCGCCGCGGATGGTGGCAGCGCCGCCTCGGCGGCTGACTGCGCGGTCTGATGCGTTAAATCATCTCAGACGGGCCGGACGAGAGTCCGGCCCGTTTTTCTTGTAAATTCATCATCTTAGATAATGCCCGAGCTCGCGGAATACGCCGGTTCCGCAGGTGCCTGCGCATTCCGTCGCAGGGCGCCGTGGAGCCACATTTTGACCACGGCCGACTGGTCAGTGCGGGGACGTCATGTCGAGTAACCTTTGGGAACAGCCGAGGACAGAGGCCAATCGTGCCGGTCGTCCGGCAGATGATCCCAATGCGCTCACCATGCCTGCAGCCCAACGGCGAGGCATCATCGACATGATCTTTTGCGTTCCGGGGGGACTACTTCTCACTTCTCCCGATCTACTTTGTTTGGATCCCGGAACTTAGCAACGATCGAATAGGATTAAGAGGAGTTCTCCATGAGCAAGGGGATTTGTGCTGCGTTAGTGTGTCTGGGGCTCGGAGCCACCATGACTGCGCCGGCTCAAGCGGCAATCGACAACGGGCCGATCAGCTCGCTTTACGAACGGGATGGACGCAAGACCGCTCGCAAGGCGACGGCAAGCCACCGTCCGGCTGCGCGCCGCGCGGCTCAGAACGGTTCCTATCGCAACAAGAAGGTTTCCAATCGCGGCTCGTCTGCCGGGCGTGGACGCGCCGGCCGGCTGGCCTCGCGCTCCGTGACCCACCGCGGCGGCGGTGGCGGAGCAAGCGCATCGCGCAGCTGCCTGCAGGCTTCGGCCGCAGCGTTGCTCGCTCGTGTCGAGGCGCAGTTCGGTCCGGTCAACGTGATCTCCACGTGCCGTCCGGGCGCACGTATCGCCGGTAGCGGGAAGCCCTCCAAGCATGGCTTCGGCCTCGCGGTCGATTTCGACGCCGGTTCGCGCAAGGGCGCGATCGTCAACTGGCTGAGGGCAAATCACCACGCCGGCGGCACCATGACCTACGCGGGCATGAGCCACATCCACATCGACATCGGTCCGCACTTCGTGTCGCTTGGCTCAGGCGGCGGACGCCGGCGGGGCTAAATTGCACGAGAGACCGGAACAGGGGGCGCGGGGCGCCCCCTTTTTCGTTGGCCTTTCGTTGACCCACTGCCCCGCGATCCGCTCCCCCCACGACGCCTTCCTTTGGCCGTATTGAAATTACCCACTAAAAGCCGAATGCATCGGTTTGCGTCGCACGGGGCGCAGTGTTTCCGTCGCGCGAAGCGCACTGCGCCAACGGCTGGGTTTTGCGCGCTCAACTCCGTGTCTTAGCGGTCTTGCCTTGATCCACGCCCTATGCCCATTTACCCGGCGTGAAACGGTGTCCGGTACCCGCAGTTACACTTGGGGCGGCTCACGCCGCCGTGCGATCCAACAGTCATGAGCCATTCGAACATGAGAAACGGTTTGCGCGCGATCCTCGGCACAGTGCTCGTGGCGGGAGTCCTGATGGGACTCTTTCCCGCCGCGTCGGCGCGCGCGCAGGGGTTGCCCCTGATCCGCGATACCGAGATCGAGCTGCTGCTGAACGACTACTCGCAGAGTATTTTCCGTGCGGCGGGCCTCGGAACCGGGCGCGTGACGGTTCGTATCGTCAACAACGAGGCGTTCAATGCGTTCGTCATCGACGGGCGCAATGTGTTCATGCACACCGGCACGCTGATGCAGGCCAACACACCCAACGAGGTGATCGGCGTGCTCGCGCACGAGGCGGGACACATCGCCGGTGGCCACATGGCCGCGCTCCGGTCGCGCATCGCGAAGGACCAGACCCGTGCGCTGCTTGTGCAGTTGCTCGGCATCGGCGCCATGATCGGCGGCGCGGTGTCCGGTGGCGACAGCGGGCGCGAAATCGGTAGCGCCGGCCAGGGCGTCATGATGGGTGGCAACGAACTCATCATGCGCGGCCTCACGGCCGAGCGCCGGTCACAGGAATCGGCGGCCGACCAGGCCGGGCTGCAGTATCTCAACGCAACCCAGCAGTCGGGCCGCGGCATGCTCGCCACGTTCGAGCGGTTCGCCGGCCAGGAGCTGTTTTCGGATGCGCACAAGGACGCTTTCGCCCGGACCCATCCCGTGGCGGTGGATCGCTTGGCGCGGTTGCGCCAGCTCGTCGAAACGAGCCCCTACTTCAAAAATACAGACCCGCCTGAACTTCAGTTTCGCCACGACATGATCCGGGCGAAGCTGTCGGGCTACATCGAGCCGCCGTCGGTCGTCTTCAACCGCTATCAAGCCTCGGACACCAGCATTCCGGCGCGCTATGCGCGCTCGATCGCGTCGTTCCGGCAGGGCGGCGGCGGACTGGAAACGGCTCTCGCGGGCATCGACGCGTTGATCCGCGATCGGCCCAACAATCCCTATTTCTGGGAGGTAAAGGGAGACTTCCTGCAGAAGGCCGGCCGCGCGCAGGAGGCCATCGCACCGCTCCGGAAGTCGCTGCAACTTCATAAAGGCGATGCGCCGCTCGTCGGGGTTCAGCTGGCGCAGTCGCTGCTGCAAACCAAGGATCCGCGGGTCGCGGACGAGGCCATCGGACTGCTTCGCAAAGCCGTGCTGAAAGAGCCGGACAATGCCACCGCCTACAACACGCTCGGGCAGGCCTATTACGACAAGGGGCTTATGCCGCAAGCCGAACTCGCGCGTGCGCAGGGCCTCTTCTATGCTGGCTCCTTAAAAATGTCGCAGGAGTTCGCGAAGCGCGCTCAGGCGGGCCTCAAGGCCGGATCACCGGATTGGGTCAAGGCGGACGATATCATCAACTACAAGCCCCAGACCTGATCGGGGCTTGATCGAAATTCATCGGAGCCGGCACGCCGGCTTCGTATCGCACTCATGGAGTTTCAATTGACACAGCTCGACAACGACAAAACACGCCGGCCTCCCGCAATCAGCATTGCTGCGGTCGTCGCCGCGCCGCTGCTCATTCTCGCCGGGCTGTGGTTCGTGCTGACCGGTGACGGCGGCCACGCCGAGCCGGGAGCGCCCGCGCAAGCGGCCGCCGGCACTACGACGACGTTCTCAGCCGATCAGAAGCTCGCGATCGAGGGGATCGTCAAAGACTACCTGATGAAAAATCCGGAGATCCTGCTCGAGGTGCAGACCGCGCTCGAAACCAAGGCGGCCGAGCAGGACGCTGCAAAGACGAAGGCGCTCGTCGCCGAGCACGCCAAGGACATCTATCGCTCGCCGAACGCGCCAGTGGCTGGAAATCCCGACGGCGACATCACCATCGTCGAGTTCTTCGACTACAACTGCGGCTATTGCCGCCGCGGCTTCAGCGAAATCCAGAAGCTGGTCGAGTCCGACAAGACTGTCCGCGTGGTGTTCGCCGAATTCCCAATTCTTGGCGACGACTCGGTCCACGCGTCTCGGGTCGCGCTGGCGGCCCGCAAGCAGGGTAAATACTGGGAGGTGCACAGCGGCATTCTCTCGAGCGGGGGCAAGGTCAACGAGGCCACCGCGCTCAAGGTTGCCGAGAAGGCCGGCCTCGATATGACCAAGCTCAAGGCGGACATGACTTCCCCCGACATCCAGGCCGAGCTCGACCGGGTCAAGGACTTGGCGCAGAAGCTCGCGATCAACGGCACGCCTCACTTTCTCATCGGAGACCGTGCGGTCCAGGGCGCCCCGGAAGACCTTTTCAACGTGCTCGAAGCCCATGTCGCGGACATGCGGAAAGCGGGCTGTAAATACTGCTGATGCAAGCCGGCCGGGTCAGGCTCGTCCCTTGGGGCGGGCCTCCCCGTAACGTTTGGCTTGGCGTCCCTTCGCGGGTGCGGTAAAGCTGCTCAGGACCTTGTCAGGCTTCCCCGGCGCCGGGAGAGCCTACGCTCGCGGATCGTGATTCGCGGGGCAAGGTCGCTCCCGACATCGTCAGCCCCCTCTCGTGTCAGCCCCGCTCGTGTCCATGGCCAAACCGGTATTTATTCTCAACGGCCCGAACCTCAACATGCTCGGCACGCGCGAGCCCGAAATCTATGGCCGCGACACGCTGGATGACGTGCGTGCGCGGGCCCAGGCGCGCGCCGGCCAGCTCGGGCTTTCGATCGATTTCCGGCAGACCAATCACGAGGGCGAGTTGATCGGGTGGATCCAGGACGCACGCGGCGCGGCCTCCGGGATCATCCTCAACGCCGGCTCGCTCACGCACACCTCGATCGGCGTGCTCGATGCCCTGTCGGCGGCCGAGCTGCCCGTGATCGAGGTCCATCTTTCGAACATCTTCCGCCGGGAGAGCTTCCGCCATCATTCCTATGTCTCCGCAGCCGCAAAAGGCGTTATTTGCGGATTCGGTGTTCAGGGCTATGAACTCGCCCTGGATGCGATGGCCGAGCTGGTGGCGGCATCGTGAAACAGAAATCGCAAGGCAACGACAAGAAACCGAAAGGGAAAGGGCTCGAGCGCATGACGGCCAAGCACGACGCCGACAAACCGAGTGGCGAGCAGCAGCTCATTCGCGAGCTTGCACAGCTTCTGAACGATACCGGGCTGTCCGAAATCGAAATCGAGAAGAGCGGGCTGAAGGTCCGGGTGGCCCGTACGGTCACCATTGCGGCCGCCGTGCCGCCGGCTCCGACGCCCTTCGCTCCTTCCGGTCCGGTCGCGGCACCGAGCGGTCCTGCCGCGGCTGCCGATCCGAGCAAGCATCCGGGCGCCGTCAAGTCGCCGATGGTCGGCACGGCCTACCGGTCGCCAGATCCCAAGGCGCCGCCGTTCGTGGAAGTGGGTACGCGCGTGCAGCAGGGCGATACCCTGCTCATCATCGAAGCCATGAAGACCATGAACCAGATTCCGGCACCCCGCTCGGGTACCGTGACGGCTGTTATGGTCGAAAACGGCCAGCCGGTGGAATTCGGCGAGCCTCTCGTGATCATTGAATAAGGGAGATGGGCAGCAGGCAACGGGCAACAGGCAACAGGATCGACATTTCGACCGCTGCCCGCTGCCGTTTGCCCGATGCCCAAACAAAGTATGTTCGATAAGGTTCTGATCGCTAACCGAGGCGAGATCGCGCTGCGCATCCAGCGGGCGTGCAAGGAACTCGGCATTGCCACCGTTGCGGTTCATTCCACCGCCGACGCCGACGCGATGCATGTGAGGCTTGCGGACGAGAGCGTCTGCATCGGGTCCCCTCCCGCCAGCGACAGCTACCTCAATATCCCGAGGCTGCTGGCGGCGTGCGAGATCACGGGCGCGGATGCGGTCCACCCCGGCTACGGTTTCCTGTCGGAGAATGCGCGCTTCGCAGAAATCCTCGAAGAGCATTCGATCACCTTCATCGGCCCGACCTCCGAGCACATCCGGATCATGGGCGACAAGATCACGGCAAAGGAGACCGCCCGGAAGCTCGGCATTCCTTGCGTCCCGGGCTCCGATGGCGAGGTTGCAACCGAAGCCGAGGCGATGAAGGTCGCCAAGGAGATGGGCTTTCCAGTTCTCATCAAGGCGACTGCGGGCGGCGGCGGACGCGGCATGAAGGTCGCCCACACGGCCGCTGACCTCGGGCTCGCGTGGTCGACGGCGCGTCAAGAAGCGAAGGCCGCGTTCGGCAACGATTCCGTCTACCTTGAGAAGTATCTCACCAAGCCCCGCCACATCGAAATCCAGGTGTTCGGCGACGGCCGCGGCAATGCCGTCCATCTCGGCGAGCGCGACTGTTCGCTGCAGCGCCGCCACCAGAAGATCCTCGAGGAAAGCCCGTCGCCTGCGCTCAATGCGGCATCGCGCAAGAAGATCGGCGAGGTCGTCGCCAACGCGATGAAGAAGATCAAGTACCGCGGCGCGGGAACGGTCGAGTTCCTCTTCGAGGACAACGAATTCTATTTCATCGAGATGAATACGCGGCTCCAGGTCGAGCATCCCGTGACCGAGGCAGTGACCGGCATCGATCTCGTGCTGGAGCAGATCCGCGTCGCATCGGGCGCCAACCTCAGTTTCACGCAGGAGGACGTCACGTTCTCCGGTCACGCCATCGAATGCCGCATCAACGCGGAAAACCCGCGGACCTTCCGTCCGTCGCCCGGGCAGATCACCTACTGGCATCCGCCGGGCGGGCTCGGCGTGCGCGTCGACAGCGGCGTTTACCAGGGCTACCGCATCCCGCCGTTCTACGACAGCTTGATCGGCAAGCTGATCGTGCACGGCAAGAACCGCAACGAATGCCTGATGCGGCTGAGGCGTGCGCTCTCCGAATTCGTTATCGACGGCATCGAGACGACCATTCCGCTGTTCAACGAGCTCATTCGACAGCCCGACATCGCGAACGGCCTTTACGACATCCACTGGCTCGAAAAGTACCTCGGCAAGACCAACGTCTAACCTGGGGCAGTTACGCCCGCCCGGTATTGAATTCCGCGTGGGCTGTGCGAACTTGTGATCCGTCTCCCGTGCGGAGGCTGGTTAAGCTCTCGCAAAATCGCGGGGGCGCCGCGTTTCGAGCGATCGGCTCAAGACCGTTACGTTTGGTGCGGCAAGGTGGGAGCTTCCGGTGATGGCGTCGCGCGACGACATCATGATCGAGATTACGCCGCAGGTCCTTCTCAAGGCCTATAGTTGCGGCATCTTTCCCATGGCCGAAAGCGCGGATGATCCGGCGCTCTATTGGATCGAGCCGCAGCATCGCGGGATTCTGCCGCTGACCACAATCCATGTGCCCCGGCGTTTGGCGCGGACGGTGCGCAACGAGACCTATCGCGTGTCCATCGACACGAACTACGACGGGGTGATCGAGGGATGCGCGGCGGAGCGGGCGGGGCGGCGCTCGACATGGATCAATTCGCGCATCCGGCTGCTCTACCAGGAGCTGTTCCGCCTCGGCCATTGCCATACCGTGGAAGTATGGGATGGGGAGCGGCTCGTCGGCGGGCTCTACGGTGTGGCGCTGGGAGGCGCGTTTTTCGGCGAGAGCATGTTCTCGTATGCGCGCGACGCGTCCAAGGTGGCGCTGGTGCATTTGGCCGGGCGGCTGCTGGCAGGCGGGTTCACGCTCCTCGATACGCAGTTCGTTACGGACCACCTGCGCCAGTTCGGAACGGTCGAGGTGGACCGGGATGAATTTCACCGTCAGCTCGATGGCGCGCTCAAGCACGCCGCCGATTTCTTGTTATTGCCGCGGGAGACGCCCGGCGCGGCGATCCTGGACATCGTCGAGCGGGCAAACCACCATCAGCCGGCGCGTTGAGGCGCGTTTCTCTTCAGATTATTCTCCCTTCAGATTTTTTGGGCACGGGACGCGCGCATGGCTTCGAACGCGGACAAGACGGCCGGGACAAGGGCCGCGGAACGGGCGAAACCGTTGCAGCGCATGGCTGGCCTGGAACTCATCCGCACGCCCGGACCATCGGACTACGCGCTGCTTGACAGCGGCGAGGGTCGCAAGCTCGAGCGCTTTGGCGCCGTCGTCGTCGATCGGCCGGAGCCACAGGCGTTGTGGAGCCGCCGCCTCGGTGCCAGCGACTGGGAAAAGGCACATGCCGTTTTCTCAGCCTCCGCCGACGACGACGAAAAGGGCAAGTGGCGTCATGACAAGCGCGTGCCGGAGAGCTGGCCCGTGCGCGTGGGGGATGTGACGGTGAGCTGCCGGCTCCAGGGCCTCTGGCACCTCGGTCTTTTTCCAGAACAGTTTCCGCATTGGACGTGGGCGCTCGACGAGATCCGCCCGATCACGGCGGAGCGTCCGCGCGTGCTCAACCTGTTTGCCTACACGGGTGCGGCCTCGCTGCTGGCGGCAAAGGCCGGCGCGGAGGTCACGCATGTCGATGCGTCCAAGAAGGCCGTGCAGTGGGCGAAGGACAATCAGGCGGATTCGGGTCTCGGAGCCGCGCCCATTCGCTGGATCGTGGACGATGCGGCAAAGTTCGTGGCGCGCGAGGTGCGGCGCGGCAAAACCTATCATGCGATCCTGATCGACCCGCCCAAGTTCGGACGCGGGCCGGACGGCGAAGTGTGGGATCTGTTCGAGGGCTTGCCGTCGCTGTTGCGGAACGCGGTGCAACTGTTGGCGCCGGAGCGGTCGGCGATGGTGCTGACGGTCTATGCGATCCGCGCGTCGGCGCTCGCATTCGAGCAACTGATGGCGGATGTGCTTGCGGATCGGGGCGGGCGGCTGTCAGCCGGTGAGCTGGCGATTGAAGCGCACGGCGGCGGAGCGTCGGTTCCGACGTCGCTCTTCGTGCGGTGGACCTCATGACAAGCCAGTCACCACGCGTCATCACGAGCTTGACGAACGACAGGGTGAAGGCCATCCGGGCGCTCGAGATGCGCAAGGAGCGCAAGGAGACGGGGCTTTTCGTGGTCGAGGGCGCATCGATCCTCGTCACGGCGCGCGAGGCGGGCTTCGAGCCCACCAGCCTCGTCTATCAGGCCGATGGGATCAACAGTCCGACGCCGCGGTCGCTGGTCGGCTGGGCGCTTGAGGCGGGCGCGGATGTGCTCGAAGTGTCGGAAGGCGTGCTTGCCAAGCTTTCGGCCAAGGACAATCCGCAGACGATGCTCGGTGTGTTCAAGCAGCGCTGGGCCAGCCTGCCGGCAACGGCCGGGAAGGACGACTGCTGGCTCGCGCTCGAAGAAGTCCGCGATCCCGGCAACCTCGGGACGATCATCCGCACGGTGGATGCGGTCGGCGCACAGGGCATTATCCTGATCGGCAATTCCTGCGATCCCTACTCGCGCGAGGCCGTGCGGGCGACGATGGGGTCGGTGTTCGCGGTGCCGCTCGTCCGGACGACGCGCGAAGAGTTCCTGGCGTGGCGCGCGAACTGGCGTGGGGACGTGGTCGGCACGCATCTCGAAGCCCGCGAGGATTTCCGCCGCGCGGTCTATCAGGGTCCGGTTCTCCTCATGATGGGCAGCGAAGGGCCGGGGCTTTCCGAGAGCCTGACGCGCTCGTGCTCGCGGCTCGTCAAGATCCCGATGGCGGGGCGGCTGGACAGTCTCAACCTCGCGGTCGCGACGGCACTGACGCTCTACCAGATCCGCGGTGGCGCGCTGAAGATGTGAGCGCTGCCGCTCACCCCACGCCGGATGCATGGCTCCGCCATGACCCTCTCCCCATTGAAGTGCAGACAATGGGGAGAGGGAGCCTAGAGCATTTTCCGATCACACGGCTTCGCGCTAGTCCGCTCAATGAGCATAGCTTGAGGCGTGACTGGGCCCTGACCTTCGTCAGGGTGACGGATTTATTGGTCGCTACGGACCGCTCATTCCCCACGTCATCCTGGCGGAGGCCAGGATCCAGTCACCTAAGTCCTCTTGCCGATTCCGTCAGATCGGAAATTGCTCTAGATGCAGCGGCCGCCGTCGACCTCGATGGCGACGCCGGTCACGAAGTGCGAGGCGGGGTCGGCGAGGAAGAGAGCCGCGTTGGCGATGTCGGACGGCTTCGACATGCGCCCGAGCGGGATGCCGGCCAGGAAGCGCGCCCGGTTCTCGGCCGTGTCCGGGGCGCCCATGAAGTCTTCCAGCATGCCGGTCTCGCCAATGACCGGATTGATGGCGTTGACGCGAATGTTGCGCGGGGCGAGCTCGACCGCCATCGACTTCGTCAGCGTGATGACCGCGCCTTTGCTGCCGTTGTACCAGGTGAGGCCGGGGCGCGGCCGCAGGCCGGCGGTGGACGCCGTGTTGATGATCGAGCCACCGCCTCGCTTCTCCATCTCCGGCACGACGGCCAGCGTGGTGAGGTAGATCGACTTCACGTTGACGGCGTAGATGCGATCGAATTCTTCTTCCGTCACCGTCATGAGCGACTGGTTCTTGTGCGTGGTGCCGGCATTGTTGACCAGGATGTCGATGCCGCCGAACGCGCTCATGGCGGCGCGCATCATCTGCTCGACATGCGATCTGACCGTCACGTCCACGGTGACGGGAACGGCCTGCGAGCCGATGCCCGCCGCAACCTCGGCTGCGCGCGTGGCGTGCACGTCGGCGACGATGACTTTGGCGCCTTCTTCCGCGAACGCCTCAGCGATGCCGCGTCCGAAGCCTGAACCGGCGCCCGTCACGATCGCAACTTTGCCGGCGAGCCTCATGAGCGGTCCTCAGCCGTGGTTGCCGTTCGTGCCGGTGGGAGGCGCCGCGGCCCGGGCCGCCTCCTCGCGGTAGGGGCTCGCCAGATAAGTGCCGAGGATGCGCAGTTCGGTCGAGAAGAACGACAGCTCCTCCAGCGCCAATTGCACGGACCGCTCGGCCGGGTGGCCTTGGATGTCGGCGTGGAACATGGTGGCGTTGAACGTGCCTTCGAGCTGGTAGCTCTCCAGTTTCATCATGTTGACGCCGTTGGTGGCGAATCCGCCGAGCGCCTTGTAGAGCGCGGCCGGCACGTTGCGCACGCGGAACAGGAATGTGGTGATGACGGGGCCGTCCTCGGGCTCGGCGTCGTCGGGGTCCTTGGCGAGCACGATGAAGCGCGTGGTGTTGTGCGCTTCGTCCTCGATGTCGGACCGCAGGATCTCGAGCCCGTAGATCTCAGCCGCGAGCGTGGACGCAATCGCCGCCAGGGCCGGGTCGCGGCTCTCGCTGACGATACGCGCGGAGCCGGCGGTGTCGGCTTCGGGCACGGGCGCGATGCCGAGATCGCGCAGCGTTTTGCGGCACTGGCCGAGCGCCTGCGTGTGGCTCAGCGCCTTTTTGATCGATTTGATGTCGGCGCCCTTGATGGCCATCAGCTGATGGCGCACGCGAAGGAAGTGTTCGCCGACGATGTAGAGGTTGGCGCCCGGCAGCAGGTGATGGATGTCGGCGACGCGGCCCGCGACCGAATTCTCGATCGGGATCATCGCGAAGTGCGTGTCGCCGGTCTTGACCGCCGCAAGCGCGTCCTCGAACGTCGGATAGGCCACGGCCTCCGCATCCGGGAAGGCTTCGGTGCAGGCGAGGTGCGAGTTTGCGCCCGGCTCTCCCTGATATGCGATGCGCGTGGCCGTGGGCGTGGTGGTCATGACGGTGCCGGGGTTCGAGATCACAGGACAGAGGGCGAGCGCGACGCCTGCCGGCCGCGACCGGGCTCATATAGGAACATTGCGCGACGGATGGGCGGTCAGAGCGAACTCGTCCGGCGCGCCTTTCTGATGAATTGGCGGGCCCGTTCGAGGTCGGCGGGAGTATCGACACCGAGGGGAACAGTGTCAACGACGACCACGTCGATGCGCATGCCGTCCTCCAGGGCGCGGAGTTGCTCCAGACGCTCGCGCGTTTCGAGGTACGACGCCTTGAGGGACACGAACCGCTCGAGGGCCGTGCGGCGGTAGGCGTAGAGGCCGATATGGTGAAACAGCGGACCGTCGCCGTGGGGTGCGGTGGCGCGCGTGAAATAGAGCGCGCGCAAACGGTCCGCCTGGGGCAGCGGCGTGCCGACGACCTTTACCACGTTGGGATTGGTGCGTTCGTCCGGGTCGCGAATTTCGGCGGCGAGGGTGCCGATGTCGGGGCCCTTGGTGGCCAGTACGGACGCGCATTCGCGGATGAGACTGGGCTCGATGGTCGGCAGGTCGCCTTGAAGGTTGACGACGATGTCGGCTTCGGCGTCGGGGTCGACCCGGTTCAAGGCCTCGAAAATGCGGTCGGAGCCGGAGACGTGATCAGGCCGGGTCATGAGGGCCTCGCCGCCGGCGGCGCGGACGGCGTGGCAGATCTCCTCCGCGTCGGCTGCAACGACAACACGGCCCATGCCCGCGTCATGAGCGCGGCGCCAGACGTGGACGATCATCGGTTCCCCCTCGATGTCCGCCATCGGCTTGTTGGGCAGGCGGGTCGAGGACATGCGGGCGGGAATGATGATCAGGGTTTTCGTCATACGTTTTCTTCTCTGTCGTAAACGGGAGCCGATGGGACGCGTCTTTGATCCGCCGCTTCCCGGGAGCGTAGAGATATCAATCTGTTGTCTGGCGAAACCCTTGGTTTAGCTACAGGCCCCGTGTTTCGCCGACACTTCTTAGCGGGGCTCTTCTTGTCGGAGCGGGGCGCTTCTTGGCGGGACACTTGTTGGCGGGACACTTGGCCCCATGTATCGGCCGAGCAGATTCACTATTCTCCGAAGGCGTTCCAGCCGGATGTTCGATGCGGTTTTCGCCTGCCAGAGCTGTAGACTGACGAGGTGTCTCGTTGCAAGGCCGAGCGGGTACTTGTAGGTGCCTGCCCGCCGGGCGTGCGTCGAGAGTCCGATCCGGGGGATTATCCCGCTCCGGACGGCGGGTTCCCGGCGGCACGCGCTGGTGGAGATTAGGGTCTGCTGCTAGGTAATTCGAGTCTTGGATTCGCGCGGCGGAGTGGGCCATCCGCGCATCAAGGGTGAAGAGATGATGGATTCGTTTGAATTGACCAAGGTTGCTGGCGGCGTGCTGGCGGCTCTCCTCCTAATTTTCGCTCCCAAGACTGCGATCGATATGGCGCGACAGAGCCATCACCACGCCGCAGAGTCCAAGGCCGGCTACACGCTTCCCGTCGCCGCCGAAACCGCCGCTCCCGCCGGTGAAGGCGCTCCCGCCGCCGCCGCATTCGACCCAGCCGCCGTGGTCGCCAAGCTGGCCACCGCGAAGCCCGAAGAGGCGCAGGGAACGTTCAAGAAGTGTCTGGCCTGTCATACGGCCGACGCCACGTCGGGGAACAAGGCCGGTCCGAACCTCTGGAACATCGTCGGCCGCGATCATGCCGGTAAAGACGATTTCCCTGGTTACTCCGAAGCGATGAAGGCCAAGAAGGGCACCCCCTGGGGTTACGCCGAGCTCGCGGCGTTCATCCATGGACCCAAGGCGGCCATCCCGGGCACCAAAATGCTGTTTGCCGGCGTTGCCGACCCGGACGAACTGGCCAACCTGATCGCTTTTCTCCGTACCCTGTCGGATTCGCCGAAGCCGCTGCCCTAGGTCTCCCTCTCAGCCGTTGAAGCTGAAGCGCTTTTCGCCGCCGGTTCCGCCGTCGCGGCGCGAGGGCGTTTGGGCGTCATACGATGCCCGTCGCACTGGCCCAGAGGCGTGCATCTTGCCGATCTTTAATCCGAAGGCGGCACAAGGCATGCTAGGACTTCGACTTTCGGCGCCGCCGCTTTTCCCGCGGTGGCCGTGCGCGGGCCATTCGTTTTCTGCTCGGCTCGCGATCAACTCAAATCGCACGGGACACACTTGATGATGGCAGCGGACTTCGCATTCCACCTTCGTTCGGCGCGCTTCGTAAACGTTCTGACGGCGGTGGCCGCAGCCACTCTGTTCTCCGGCGCGGTTCTCTCCGGCGCAGTGGCCCAGGATGCCGGCGCCCCGGCTGAGCCAGCCCCCGGCGCCGCCGCTCCAGAACCGCCCGCTGCCGCAGCTCCTCCTGCCCCCGCCGCTCCAGCGCCGGCCGCCGAGGCCCCGGCGGCGGCTCCAGCCGCGACCGCTCCCGTTCGTCATCATGCGCTTTCGCTGATCGGCGAGCCGCGCTTCGGCCCCGACTTCAAACATTTCGACTGGGTCAACCCGGATGCGCCGAAAGGCGGCGTCGTGCGCTTCTCGATCGAAGGCACTTTCGACTCGCTCAATCCGTTCTCGATCAAGGGCGTCACCGCAACCGGCGTCGGCATGATCTACGACTCGCTGATGGCCGGCAGCCCGGATGAGGAATCGACAGAATACGGACTCGTCGCGGAGTGGGTATCGTTCCCCGCCGATTTCTCGTCCGCGACGTTCGGGCTGCGCCCAGAGGCGCGCTTTCATGACGGCACGCCCATCACGGCCGACGACGTGATCTTCAGCCTCGATGCGCTGAAGAAGGCGCATCCGATGTACGCCCGTTATTACAAGAACGTCGTCAAGGCCGAGAAGTCCGGCGAGAACGAGGTCACCTTCACGTTCGATATCAAGGGCAATCGCGAGCTGCCGCAGATCCTCGGGCAGCTTCCCGTGCTGCCGAAGCATTTCTGGGAAGGCAAGGGCGCGAACGGAGAACCGCGCGACCTCACCAAGACGACGCTCGAAATTCCGGTTGGGTCCGGCCCTTACAAGGTCAAGAGCTTCGATCCCGGCAGCCGTATTTCGCTCGAGCGCGTGCCCGACTACTGGGCGAAGGATCTGCCGGTCTCGATCGGCAAGTGGAACTTCGGTGAACTCCGGTTCCAGTATTTCCGCGACCGGGTCGCGGCGTTCGAGGACTTCAAGTCGGGCCGCGCGGATTTCTGGCGCGAGAACACCGCGAGTGCGTGGGCGACGCAGTTCGGGTTCGACGCCATCAAGAAGGGCTGGGTGAAAAAGGAATCGCTGCCGACGAAGGGCGTCGCGCAGATGCAGGGCTTTATCTTCAACACGCGCCGGCCCAAGTTCCAGGATCCGCGCGTCCGGCAAGCCTTCAACTATGCCTTCAACTTCGAAGACCTCAACAAGAGCGTCCTGTTCGGCCAGTACACGCGCGTGGCGAGCTATTTCGACAACTCCGAGCTTGCCGCCAAGGGGCTGCCCGAGGGCCGCGAACTCGAGATCCTGAAGCCGTTCGAAAAGGACCTGCCGCCCGAGGTGTTCACCAAGGAGTGGAAGAACCCCGTCTTCGCCTCGCGTGAGGATACGCGCGCGAATCTTGCCGAAGCCATGCGCCTGATGAAGGAAGCGGGCTGGGAAGTGCGCCAGGAAATGGTGGACGATCCGTCGTGCGGCATGCTGTGCAAGGCCGGGCGCGCGATCGGGATCGGAGCGCCGAAAACGGAAACCGTGCTGCGCAACGACAAGGGCGAGCCGTTCACAGTCGAGTTCCTGATCGGCTCCGAGGCGTTCCAGCGGCACATCGCGCACTATGCGTCCAATCTCGCACTGATCGGCATCAAAGCCAGCACGCGCGTGGTCGACCCGGCGCAGTACGAGCGGCGCGAGATGAGCTTCGACTATGACATCGTCATCGACAGCTTCCCGCAATCGATGTCGCCGGGCAACGAGCAGCGCGACTTCTGGGGCTCGGCGGCGGCGGGCCAGGACGGCAGCCGCAACACCATCGGCATCAAGAGCCCGGTCGTCGACAAGCTGATCGAAGAACTCGTCGTCGCCAAGGATCGCGCCGAACTGGTGGCCACCACGCGCGCGTTGGACCGCGTGCTGCTGTGGGGGCATTATCTCGTGCCGCAGTGGTACAATCCGAACGAATGGATCGCGACGTGGGATATCTTCGGGCGTCCGGAAAAGCTGCCGTCGCAGACGTCGGCATTCACCCAGATCTGGTGGGTCGATCCGATGAAGCAGAAATCGCTTCAGTCCGTTCGCGGGAACTGAGCTCATGATGGCGCGCCGCTTTCTGCCGGCTGCAATCACGGGTTTCGGCCCGATGGCCCAGATGGCGATGGCGGCCGTTGTGGCTGCTGCCGCCTTCTCTTCCCCGTTAGCCGCCGAGCCGCGTCATGGGCTCTCGATTTTCGGCGATCTCAAGTATCCCGCCGACTTCCAGAACTTCGACTACGTCAACCCGCAAGCGCCGAAAGGCGGGCGCGTCTCGCAGATCGGCACGGCGGGGCTGACGAGCTTCGACAGCTTCAACGCCTACATCCTCAAGGGCGACGCCGCGCAGGGGATGAACCTCACGTTCGACAGCCTGATGGCGCGGGCGGAGGACGAGCCGGACGCAGTCTATGCGCTGGTGGCCGAAACGGCCGACGTCGCGGACGACAAGATGTCCGTCGTATTCAAGCTTCGGCCGGAGGCGAAATTCTCGGATGGAAGCGCGATCACCGCCGACGATGTCGTGTTCTCGTTCGAAACGCTGAAGGCCAAGGGGCATCCCGCGTTCGCCTTTCCGCTCCGCGACGTGAGCGCGGCGCAAGCGATCGACCCGCACACGGTCCGCTATACCTTCACCGGCACGCTGGTGCGCGATCTGCCGATCACTGTCGCGACGCTGCCGATCCTGTCGAAGGCCTATTACACGGCGCACGACTTCGACAAGACGTCTCTGGAAGCGCCGCTCGGCTCCGGGCCGTACAAGGTCGGCGCGTTCAAAGCGGGCACGTTCGTCAGCTATCTGCGTCGTGACGACTATTGGGGCCGCGACCTGCCGGTCAATCGCGGGCAGAACAATTTCGACGAAGTGCGTTTCGAGTACTACCGCGACCGGACGCTTGAGCTCGAAAACCTGCTGGCTGGCAATTTCGACCTGCGCGAGGAGTTCACGTCCAAGGATTGGGCGACCGGGTACGACAAGCAGCCCGTGAAAGATGGCCGCGTGCTTCTGCAGACGCTGCCGGACGAGCGGCCGTCGGGCGCGCAAGGCTTCTTCATCAATACGCGCCGCGAGAAGTTCAAGGACGTGCGCGTTCGCGAGGCGCTCGGCCTCGCGTTCGATTTCGAGTGGAGCAACAAGAACCTCTTCTTCGGCCTCTATGCGCGCACGGCGAGCTACTTCGAAAATTCGGACATGAAGGCCGAGGGGCCGCCGTCGCCCGAGGAACTGGCGTTGCTG
Source organism: Hyphomicrobium sp. (assembly GCF_051860585.1). Lineage (GTDB taxonomy): Bacteria > Pseudomonadota > Alphaproteobacteria > Rhizobiales > Hyphomicrobiaceae > Hyphomicrobium_C. The sequence continues at coordinate 172,356 of NZ_JBHYDS010000003.1, read as the reverse complement.
GAGCCGTTCCGCGACAAGCTTCCACCGGCCGTGTTCGGGCCTGCCGTTTCGCCACCGGTCACGGACGGCAGCGGCAACATCCGGCCGCAGCTTCGGCAGGCGACCAAGCTGCTGACGGATGCCGGCTGGACGCAGACGCCCGCGGGCTGGAAAAACGCGAAAGGCGAAACGCTAACGGTTGAGATTCTGCTCGACAGTCCGAGTTTCGAGCGGATCATTGGGCCTTACCTCAAGAACCTGAAGGCGATCGGCATCGACGCTTCGATGCGCCGGGTGGACTCCGCGCAGTACGAACAGCGCATGAAGGAATTCGATTTCGACCTTACGACGCAGCGTTACGCCTTGCGGCTCACTCCGGGCGTCGAGCTCAAGACGTTCTGGGGCTCTCAGGCCGCGGCCACCAACGGCAGCTTCAACCTGGCCGGCATCGCCGATCCGGTGCTCGATGCGCTGATCGACAAGATCGTAGGCGCGAAGTCGCGCGATGAGCTTCGGGCGGCCACCCGGGCGGCGGACCGGCTGCTGCGGGCCGGACATTACTGGGTGCCGCAGTGGTACAAGGGCGCGCACAACCTGGCGTTCTGGAACAAGTTCGGCTGGCCGGACGTCAAACCCAAATATGCGCGGGGGGCGGTCGAAACGTGGTGGTATGACAGTGCGAAGGCGAAAGCGCTGTCGCAACGGTAGAACGAGCCTCGCGGCGGGCGTTTGAGGCGCTTGCGGCGCAACTTTCGGCGCTTGCAGCGTAAGGGGACGAGATCGAACAATGGCTGCCTATCTGCTGAAACGCATGCTGCTCATCATCCCGACCATGCTCGGGATCATGCTGATCAGCTTTGTCATCATCCAGTTCGCGCCGGGCGGCCCGGTCGAGCAGATGATCGCCAAGCTGACGGGCAGCGACGTCTCGACCTCGGAGCGGCTGGGTGGCGGCGGACGCGATACGCTCGGCGGCGGCAACCAGAGCCAGCTCGGCCAAGGCGCGGGCGACAGCATCACCTCGAAATATCGCGGCGCGCAGGGTCTGGATCCCGAGTTCATCAAGAGCCTCGAAAAGCAGTTCGGCTTCGACAAGCCGGCGCCCGAGCGCTTCCTGCTGATGATGAAAAACTACCTGACGTTCGATTTCGGCAAGAGCTATTTCCGCGACGTTTCCGTGATCGAGCTGATCAAGGAGAAGATGCCGGTTTCGATCTCGCTCGGGCTGTGGATGACGCTGATCACGTACTTCATCTCGATCCCGCTCGGCATCCGCAAGGCGGTGCGCGACGGCGAGCCGTTCGACACCTGGACGAGCACAATCCTGGTCATCGGTTATGCCGTGCCGGGCTTCCTGATCGCAGTGCTGCTGCTGATCGTTTTCGCGGGCTCGTCCTTCTTCCAGTGGTTTCCCTCACGCGGGCTGACATCGGACGACTTCGAGAGCCTTTCGCTGTTCGGCAAGGTGGTCGACTATTTCTGGCATTTGACGCTGCCGATCATCGCCATGGCGATCGGCTCGTTCACGACGATGGCGTTCCTGACCAAGAACAGCTTTCTCGACGAGATCCGCAAACAGTACGTCACGACCGCACGGTCGAAGGGGCTCGGCGAGCGGGAGGTGCTGTACGGGCACGTGTTCCGCAACGCGATGCTGATCATCATCGCCGGCTTTCCGGCAACGTTCATTGGGGCCTTCTTCTCGGGCTCGCTGCTGATCGAGACGATCTTCTCGCTCGACGGGTTGGGCCTGCTGGGCTTCGAATCCGCGATCAAGAGGGACTATGCCGTGGTGTTCGCCACGCTCTACATCTTTGCGCTGATGGGCCTGGTCGTGAACGTCATCACCGATTTCATCTACACGCTCGTCGATCCACGCATCGACTTCGAAAGCCGGGAGGTCTGAGCCGTGGATGCGCGACGCGACGACGTTCCGAACGATGGCGGTGCTCCGAAGGAAGGCGACGTGCCGGAAGTGGCCGTGACGGATGCGGTGCGGCCGCCGCTGTTTGCGCGGCTGCGGCCGAGCGTCACGCTGACACCCATCAACGAGCGGCGCTGGGCCAACTTCAAGGCCAACCGCCGCGGCTATTGGAGCTTCCTGATCTTTCTCGGGCTCTGCTTCGTGATGATGTTTGCAGAGCTGCTCGCCAACGACAGGCCGCTGATCGCCCACTACAAGGGCGAAACGCTCTACCCCGTGCTGGTCGATTATCCGGAATCGAAGTTCGGCGGCTTCCTGGCCGTCACCGACTATCGCGATCCCACGATCATCGACGAGATCGAGGCGAACGGCTGGATGCTGTGGCCGCCGATCCGGTATTCCTACGACACCATCAACAAAGACTATCCCAACCGCGCGGACGGCGAGGGCAACTGCACGATCCTTCGCGACGGCGTGCAGCACCAGGGCGGGCTCGGGTATCCGGCGCCCCCGCAATGGGCGGCCCAGGCCAAGCTCTGCGATGCGCCGCCCGATCAGCTCGCGCGCTACAATGCGATCGGAAACTGGAACTGGCTGGGGCTCGACAATCAGGGCCGGGACGTGCTCGCGCGCGTGATCTACGGGTTCCGAATATCGGTTCTGTTCGGTCTCATCCTGACGGTCCTTTCGAGCATCGTCGGCGTTGCGGCTGGCGCCGTGCAGGGCTACTACGGCGGCTGGCTCGATCTCGTCATGCAGCGCTTTCTCGAAATCTGGGGCAACATCCCGACGCTCTACGTGCTGATCATCATCGCGGCCGTGCTCGTGCCCGGGTTCTGGACGCTGCTGTTCGTTCTGCTCGCCTTCCAATGGACGTCGCTCGTCGGTGTCGTGCGCGCGGAATTCCTGCGTGCGCGCAACTTCGAGTACGTGCGCGCGGCGCGTGCCCTGGGCCTGCCGGACAGGACCATCATGCGAAAGCACGTGCTGCCGAACGCCATGGTGGCGGCGTTGACGTTCATGCCGTTCCAGCTCTCGAGCTCGATCACGACGCTGACCTCGCTCGACTTCCTCGGCCTCGGCCTGCCGCCCGGCTCGCCCTCGCTGGGTGAGCTGCTGCTGCAAGGTAAGGGCGATCTCGGTGCGCCGTGGCTCGGCATGTCGGCGTTCTTCTCGATCGCGATCATGCTGTCGCTGTTGATCTTCATCTTCGAAGCGGTGCGCGACGCGCTCGACCCGCGCAAGACCTTTGCGTGAGGAGCGCGGGACCGATGGCCAAAGAGGTGCTGATCAACGTCAAGAACCTGTCGGTCGCGTTCCGCTCCAGCGGTGTGACGACAACGGCGGTCAACGGCGTGTCGTTCAATATCAAAAAGGGTGAGACGGTCGCGCTGGTCGGCGAGTCGGGCAGCGGCAAGTCGGTGTCCGCGCTCTCGATCCTGCGCTTGCTGCCCTATCCGGCGGCATCGCATCCCAGCGGTCATATTTATCTCGACGGGAAGGATATTCTCAACGCTCCGGAGTCCGATCTCAAGCGCATCCGCGGCGAACGGATCGCGATGATTTTCCAGGAGCCGATGACGTCGCTCAACCCGCTGCACACGATCGAGCGGCAGGTGAGCGAGACGTTGATCCTTCATCGCGGTCTCAAGGGGCCCGCGGTGCGCCAGCGCGTCCTTGAGTTGCTGACCAAGGTCGGCATTCCCGAGCCGGAAAAGCGCCTCGAGGCGTTTCCCCATCAGCTGTCCGGCGGTCAGCGTCAGCGCGTGATGATCGCGATGGCGCTGGCGAACGAGCCGGATCTGCTGATTGCCGACGAGCCGACGACGGCACTCGACGTGACCATCCAGGCCCAGATCCTCGAACTTCTGCGCAACCTGCAGCGGGAAATGGGTATGGCGATGCTGCTCATCACGCACGATCTCGGCATCGTGCGGCGGATGGCGGAGCGCGTCTACGTGATGCAGAACGGCGCGATCGTCGAGGAGCAGCCGACGGAGCAGCTGTTCGAAGCGCCGAAGCATCCCTACACGCGCCACCTCATCGCCGCCGAGCCGAAAGGCGAGCCGCCGCTGTTCGATGCCTCCGCGCCGGTTGTGGCGGAGACACAGGATCTCAAGGTGTGGTTCCCCATCAAGCGGGGACTGCTCCAGCGCACCGTCGATCACATCAAGGCGGTCGATGGGCTTTCGATCAAGATCTTTGCGGGGCAAACTGTCGGTGTGGTCGGAGAATCCGGTTCCGGCAAGACGACGCTGGGTCTGGCTTTGCTCCGTCTGATCTCGTCGACGGGCCCGATCGTCTACATGGGCAAACGGATCGACGGACTGTCGTCGCGCGAAATGCGGCCTTACCGCCGAGAGATGCAGGTCGTTTTCCAGGATCCGTACGGGTCGCTGTCGCCCAGGCTGTCGATTTTCGAGATCATCGAGGAAGGGCTGCTGATCCAGAAGCCGGAATGGACCAGCGAACAGCGCCGGGAGCAGGCCGCGCGCGCGCTCCGCGACGTCGGGCTCGACCCGAAAGCCCTCGACCGTTATCCGCACGAGTTCTCGGGCGGCCAGCGCCAGCGCATCGCCATCGCGCGCGCGATGGCTCTCGAGCCGAAGTTCATCGTGCTCGACGAGCCGACCAGCGCGCTCGACATGAGCGTGCAGGCGCAGATCGTAGATCTCCTCCGGGAGCTGCAGGCGAAGCGCAACCTTGCCTATGTTTTCATCAGCCACGATCTCAAGGTCGTGCGCGCGCTTTGCAACTATGTGATCGTGATGCGTAACGGTCGCGCCGTCGAGGAAGGGCCGGCGGAAGAAATTTTCACCGCGCCGAAGGCCGAATACACGAAAGCCCTGCTGGCTGCCGCGTTCGATCTCAAGGTGGCCCACCGCGCCGCCGTTGCGGGCTGAACGCTGTAAGCCCTGCGGGTCTCGTTCTCGTCTTGAAATCCGTCGTTCTCTTATTGAGAGCGTTCTCTCCTTGAGGGCCGTCGGCTTTTGGGACATGTTGAGCCCGTTCCGCCCCCCCCTGGTCCCTGAGTGAGTATGCCGAACGATTTCGCATCGACGCCGGTATCCGCCACGATCGAGCAGCTGCGCTATTGGGCGCCGACGATCAAGGATGTGGCGCGCGTGATCGAGAGCGACGGGCCAGGTGACGGCTGGACGCTCAGTATCGTGCCCAGCGTGGTGACGGCGTGCCCCGTGGCGATCACGCTGCAGCCGAGCGGCCGTTTCGACATCCTTATCGCGGGCGAGACCTACACCGACCGCGCGCTTGGCTCACTCGATCAGATCGTGGCGCTGCTCGAACGCATCACCGATGGCGGCGTCGTCCAGCGCCGCTGGGTGAGCTGCGCAACGGGCATCGAGACGGGCGTGGAGACCATGGTCCCGCTGGGGACGGGGCTGGTCTGGCGCAATGGTCCCGAGCCGGACGAGGAATCCGAGCGGCGCGACCGCCACTTTCTCCCGTACCGCCGCATCTGAAACGGACGGGTCATTCTCCCGCGCGCCTAGAGTCTTTCCGATTTTGGTTGGATCGCGGAAAGACTCTAGCCCTTTGCTTTATCGTGCTTCTTATCGGAAAACCGGTTCCCACTTTTCCGGAAGCACTCTAAGCGTCCGGAGCGGGGGACTTGGCTTCCGTTCCGGTCGATTTCAGCCTGCGGATGGCGACGATAGGAGACCCGTCGTTGGCGCGCGCGATGCGCTCCGCGGCCTCGGGCAGCGTTTCCGCCGCGACGGCCATGTGATGGGCATTGGCGTGCACGAGCATGACGCCGTCCGACATGACGCCGACGTGGCCTTTCCAGAAAACGAGGTCGCCGCGCACGAGATTTTCCAGCTCCGGCTGGATCGGCACGGCTTCACCCAGTTCGGCCGCTTGCATGTCGGTATCGCGCGGGCAGGGGCGGCCGGCCGCCTCCATCGACACCTGGACCAGACCCGAGCAGTCGATGCCGATGCGCGTGCGCCCGCCCCACAGATACGGCGAACCGATGAGACGTTCGGCAATGTCGACAAAGTCGCGCTCGAACCGATCGCGTTCGCTGAGGTGGCGCGTCACGACGAAGCCGCCGCGCTCGAGACGGCAGAACTTTTCGCTCCAATCGACGACGCGGACCTCGGCGTTGAGGGGGAGATGCATGATCGGCGGCGTCTTGATGTCGGCGGCCGGGTAGACGAACGTGCCGAGCGATGTGACACGATGCGTGGTCGAAAGAATTTCGGTCGTCAGCGCGGCGGAGGGCACGTAGCCGACATAGCGGTCGCGTTGAAGCTGGATCCAGGCCCAGCCTTCGGCCTCGTCGTACACTTTCACCAGCTCTCCGAAGAGCGCCTCGGTTTCGAGGCCGAGGTTCGGATCGGGCTCGCGGCGCAAGGGCACGACGGGACGCGCCACCTGGCGGACGGAGCCCGCGGAATAGCGCGGCGAAACGACTTGGCCGCGCAGCGACAGCGCCGCGAGATCGTCGCGGAACACGTGGCGGCGGGCATCGAGCTGCGCGGGTGCTGCGCGTCCCCCGAGCGCGGCCGCCGTATCCTTTCGGACGTCGCTGTTTCGTGCGTCGTTATTTCGAGCGTCGTTCGTCATGCCTGGGCTTCTTTGGTGAGCATCGAGAAGAGGGCGCGGGCCGTGTGGGGCTCGCCGCCTTTCGGCCCGAGAGGGCGTGGGGCCGGACGCCAGCCGTAGAGGTCGAAGTGCGCAAAACGGCGCGCGTTCTTGACGAAGCGCTTGAGAAACAGCGCGGCCGTGATGGCGCCAGCGAACGGCGATTCGTAGACGTTGTTCATGTCAGCGATCTCGCTGTCGAGATGGCGTTCATAGCCCGGCCAGAACGGCAGCCGCCAGACAGGATCGCCCGTGGCCAAGCCGTGCTGCGAGACAGACGCGGCGAAGGCCTCATCGTCGGTGAAGAATGCGGGGAGATCGGGGCCGAGGGCGACGCGCGCCGCGCCGGTCAGGGTCGCGAACGTGATCAGCGTGTCGGGGCTCTCCTCATCTGCAAGCGAGAGGGCGTCCGCGAGCACGAGGCGGCCTTCGGCATCGGTATTGCCGATCTCGACGGTTTTGCCGGAGCGGCTCGTCAGCACGTCGCCGGGCCGGAAGGCGTCGCCCGCGATGCTGTTTTCGGCGGCGGCGATCAGCAACCTCAGACGCACGTCGAGGCCACGGCTCATGATGAGCTCGGCGAGAGTGAGTGCCGCGGCCGCGCCGCCCATGTCCTTTTTCATCAGCAGCATGGCGGAGGCTGGCTTGATGTCGAGGCCGCCGGTGTCGAACGTGATGCCTTTGCCGACCAGCGTGACAGCCGGTGCGTCGGCCCGGCCGCCCGGGCGCTGCCAGCGGACGTCGATCAGGCGGGGCTTGCGCGGATGTGCGCGGCCGACGGCGTGGATCATGCGGAAGCCGTTGGCGAGCAGGTCGTCGCCGACGATGGTGTGGATGCTGGCGCCGTGCGCGCGGGCAAGGGCCGCGACCGCGGTTTCCAATTCCTCCGGCCCGAGGTCCGACGCGGGCGTGTTGATCAGATCGCGGCCTTTCCAGACGGCGCCGACCTGATCGACAATGGCCTGATACTCCAAACCGGCCGGAAGCTTGAGGCGCGCCGGCGGGGGCTCGGCGCCACCTTGGGTTTTGTAACGGCGGAACCGATAGGCCCCGAGACCCCAGGCGATCGCCGCCAGCTCCGGTTGCGCCGTGTCGCGCGCGATATGGTAGAGGCCCGCCGGAAGGGTATTGGGCAACTGGCCCAGCAGCAGCTCCGACGGCCCGCACGGATCGCCGGCCGCGCCGTTGCCTTGGCCGAGCACGACGCCGGCCAGCGCGCCTCCGCGGCCCGGGAACACGGCCTGCTTGCGGGCAGCACTCGTGAACCGCGCGCCTTCGAGCCAACGGTTGGCCGTGGCGTCGATGTCCGCAATTGCGGACAGCGGCGTGGCGTCCGACACCAGCCAGATGGGCGTGCTCGGGTCTTGCGTATCATGCGGGGCGAACACGTCGGAGGGAGAGAGCGTGGGCGCTGCGGCGGTCGGTTCGGTCATGGATGGGTCTGGTCTCTGGAATTTCGTAACGACGGCGGCGAATTTTGGTCGCTTGGCGTCACCTTGCGGAATGGGGCAATATCCTTACACACGCACGGCAGCATAATCGCAAGGGGGCTTCGTTCATGGCGGATGGGTACCGGTTGGTCATCGGCAACAAGAATACGTCCAGCTGGAGCCTGCGGCCGTGGCTCGCGATGAAAGAGGCCGCCATCGACTTCACGGAGATCCGGATCAATCTCCGCGCTCCCGATATGAAGGATCAGATTCTGGCTCATTCAAGGGCCGGCAAGGTTCCGGTGCTGTGGGCCGGCGACACCATGATCTGGGACAGCCTCGCCATCCTCGAATATCTGGCCGAGCAGCATCCCGAAATGGCGCTGTGGCCGTCCAATATCGAGGCGCGGGCGCTGGCCCGGTCGGTCAGCGCGGAGATGCATTCCGGGTTTCAGGCGCTGCGCGAGCATTGCCCGATGAAGCTTCTGGCGCGGGAGCCGAAGGATGATCTCATCGACCCGGTGCAGGTCAACATCCGGCGGATCGTCGACATCTGGACGGAGTGCCGCCAGAAGTTCGGCGGCAGCGGTCCGTTCCTCTTTTCGCACTTCACGATTGCGGATGCGATGTACGCGCCGGTGGCATCGCGGTTCAAGACGTACATTCGGGATCTCGCGCCGTTCGGTGACGACGGGACGGCCGCCGCCTACATCGACGCTGTGTTTGCGCTTCCCGCTATGGCCGAATGGTCGGACGGCGCGCGCCAGGAGACGGCCGCCTAACGCCGACGGTTAAGGCTTTGTTGACTGCTGTATCGGAAAGTGACGGGAGAGGGTGCCAGCACCTTCATGTCATGCGATCAGTGGGAGAAACCAATGGCCGACCTCGACGTGCGCTTCGCGATGCCGAAGCCCGTTCGCTCCGTCGGTGTCATTGCGGCCCTGTCGGCCTGCCTGATGCTCGGTGCGTGCGCCCAGGTGGGTGGTGACGAAAGTGGGGGACTGTTCTCCGCCCTGGCTCCTGAAACGGCCCAGCCCGCAGCCGCCCAGCAGCCTTCGGATCCGCTGCAGGCGACCGAATACTGGGGCAAGGAATACGGCAAGAACCCTCGTGATCTCGATGCCGCGCTGGCCTACGCGCAGAACCTTCGCGTGACGGGGCAGAAGCGCGAGGCGATGGCCGTGCTTCAGCAGGCGTCCATCATTCACGGTTCGGACAAAAAGCTGGCGGCGGATTACGGCCGCCTGGCCCTCGAACTCGACCAAATCGGCGTTGCGAAGAAGCTGTTGGCCGTGGCCGACGATCCGACCAACCCGGACTGGCGCATCATCATGGCGCGCGGCACCGTCGTTGCCAAGGAAGGCAGCTACCGCGAAGCGATCACATTCTACGAACGTGCGCAGGCTTTGAACCCGGGGCATCCGTCGGTGCTCAACAACCTCGCGCTCGCCTATACGATGAGCGGGGAGCCGGAGCGTGGCGAGCAGCTCCTGCGCCAGGCGTCCGCAGGCGGCAACGAGAACGCCAAGGTGCGCCAGAACCTCGCTTTGGTTCTCGGCCTGCAGGGCAAGTATGATGAGGCGACGAAAATCGCGTCTGTCGATCTCGAGGCTGCGCAGGCCCAGGCCAACACGTCGTTCCTGAAAAAGATGGTCAAGCTCGACGCCAAGCCGATGACGCCGGCCGGCCCCGCGCCAGATGCGTGGGCTCCGGCGGTTGTCGCGGCCAAGGCCCCGGCCGCGGCTGCTACGCCCGCCGCCGTCGTCAGCGTCACGCCCTCGACAGCTCCAGCGTTGCGCGCGAGCAAGGTCGAGACTGGCTTTGGCGACGCCACCGGCAGCGGGAAAGCCGCGTCGCTGTTCGACGCCGAGTAGGCGCCGGGACACCCGTTCCTGCCGCGTCATCAATCTCCTCAAGCTCGTCATCGTCCGGCGCAGGCGCGTCCTTGCGTCCGGCACGCGGCTCCATCGGCAGTTTGTGCGTGGCCGGTGTCCGGCTGCGCGGCGGTCGCGCTTGTGGTTTGAGCGGGCACCACGGGCCGGAGCCATTGTCCGAGCGATTGCGCCGGTTGCGGTCGCCAGTCCCAATGACGACGCCCGCGCGAACGTGTGTGCTGTCCCAGGAGGACGCGATTTCGGCGATCGCGCGGCAGGCGGACTTGTCCTCGTGGGCAAGGCTGCCCGACGCGGCCTATTGCATCTTGAAGTAGGTGATCGCGGCCGGGCCGAGAATGACGAGGAACAGGACCGGCAGGAAGAACACGATCATCGGGACCGTGAGTTTCGGCGGCAGGGCCGCTGCCTTCTTCTCAGCTTCGCCCATGCGTATGTCGCGATTTTCCTTCGCCATCGTGCGCAGGGCCTGGCCGACGGGCGTGCCGTAGCGGTCCGCCTGGATCAGGGCGGTGGTGACGGCCTTGACGGTCGGCAGAGCAGTGCGCTTGGCGAAATTCTCGAATGCCTGACGGCGATCTGGAAGGTAGGAGAGCTCGGCGGTGGTCAGAGACAGCTCTTCGCTGAGCTCGATGCTCTGGTTGGCGATTTCCTTCGCAACCTTGCCGAACGCGGCCTCCACCGACATGCCCGATTGGACGCAGATCAGCAGCATGTCGAGCGCTTCCGGGAACGCGAGCTTGATAGCCTGCTGGCGCTTTTGCGCGAGGTTCTCAATGAAGACGTTCGGGAAATAGTAACCCGCGGCGCCGGCGAGTGTCGCATATAACAGCTTCATCGAGTCCGTCTGCTCGATGTTGGCGATGAGAAAGAAGTAGATGAGGCCGGCCAGGAACGACACGGGCGGCGCCGCAACACGGAAGAACATGAATGCGACGAGAGGGCCCTGGCCCCGCAGGCCCGCCATTTTCAGCTTGTTGCGCAGCTCCTCGTTGTCGAACTGCTTACGCAGGTTGAGCATGTCGACGATGCGCTGCATGAAGCCCTTCGGTGTGTGCCGAAGCTTTCCCTGGCTGCCGCGCTCTTTCGAGAGTTCGGTCAGGCGCTGGGATCTCAGTTTGTCACGCTCCGTCGCCATGACGCGCATGCGCTGGTTCATCTGGTCGCGCGCGAGCATCGGCATGACGAGGGCCAGAATCGTGGCGAACGCGGACACGGCAGCCAGCATCGTCGCCAGAAACTGCGGAGACATGACCGTATCGACGAACTCTTGCATGCGTGATCTCTCGCAGCGTTAGAATTTGAAGTTGATCATCTTGCGCATGATCAAGATGCCAATGAGCATCCAGGATATGCCCACGAGGATGAACATGTTGCCGGAGCGCGTTTCGAACAGCGGCGCGATGTAGTCCGGCGAGGAGGTGTAGACCATGAACATGACGCCGGGGGGCAGGCAGCCCAAGATGCCGGCAGACGCCTTCGCTTCCGCCGACAGGGCTTTCACCTTCATCTGCATCTTGAAGCGATCGCGCAGCACGCCCGACAGGTTCGACAGGGCTTCGGCAAGGTTGCCGCCCGACTGCTGCTGAATGGCGATCACGATTGCGAAGAATTTTACTTCGGCCAAGGGCATGCGGTGCGTCATGCGCTCCAGCGCGTCTCCGAGCGTCACGCCGACCCGCTGTTGCTCGATCACTTCGCCGAACTCGCTCGCAAGGGGCTCGGGGCTTTCCTTAGCAATGACGCTCAGGCACTCGTTGAGCGGCAAGCCGGACTTGATGCCGCGCACGATGATGTCGATGGAATTCGCCAATTCGCCCAGGAATTTCTTCTGGCGGCGCTGAATGATCTTCGACAGCACGAAGCGCGGCAGGCCGAAGCCGCCAACGAAGAGCGCCGCGATCATGACCATCGGCGTAATGCCCGCGCTCGAGGCGGGGACGGCAAATCGCGAGGCGAATGCGCAGACGACGGCGGAAATCGCGCTCGCTATCCAGAAAAATTTTGGGTCGATATCGAGACCGGCGCGCTCGATGAGAAGGCGCAACGTGACCTTCTCCTTCGCTTTCTGCCGGATCTCCATTTCCTTGACGCTGTCGCTAACCTGCTTCTTGCGGCCGGCGGCGATGTCAGCCTGGGAGCGGACGTTCAGCTTCTTGGCGCGGTTCTCGGTGACGTTCGCGACACGCTTGTCCTTGATACGGTCGCTCGAAATGTAGGGATACATGACAGCATAGGCGGTCGCGGCGATCGCGATCGCGGCCACCATCGCCGTCAGCAGGGGCATCATGCCGGCGTCACCCATGCTTCTCACCGATGGGGTTGCCGTTCTCGTCGAGAATTTCGGCCGCGGCGAGGGCTGCGGCGAGACGGGAGTCTTCCTTGTAGTACTGGGCGCGTTCCCAGAAGGCAGGGCGCGCGATGCCGGTCGAGCGATGCTGCCCGATGAGCTTTCCGTTCACGTCCTCGCCCGTGATGTCATAGACGATCAAGTTCTGGAGGGTGATGATATCGCCTTCCATGCCCGTGATCTCGGTAATGTGAGTCACCTTTCGCGAGCCGTCGCGCAGGCGCGCGGCCTGGATGACGACGTCGATCGAGCCGACGATCATCTCGCGAATGGTTTTGATGGGGAGGGCAAACCCGCCCATCATGATCATGGATTCGAGACGGCTCAGGGCCTCGCGCGGACTGTTGGAGTGGAGCGTGCCCATCGAGCCGTCGTGGCCCGTGTTCATCGCCTGCAACAAGTCGAACGCCTCGGGTCCGCGGACTTCGCCGACGATGATGCGCTCGGGACGCATGCGCAGGCAGTTCTTGACGAGATCGCGCATCGTGATCTCGCCCTCGCCTTCGAGGTTCGGGGGGCGCGTTTCAAGACGAACGACGTGGGGCTGCTGGAGCTGAAGTTCGGCCGAGTCCTCGCAGGTGATGATGCGCTCGTCGTGGTCGATGGTGCCGGTGAGGCAATTGAGGAGCGTGGTCTTGCCGGAGCCGGTGCCGCCGGAGATCAGCACGTTGCAACGCACGCGGCCGATGATCTCGAGGATGGTTTTTGCCTGGGTCGTGATGGCGCCGAACTTCATCAATTGTTCGAGAGTGAGGCGATCCTTCTTGAACTTTCGAATCGTGAGGCAAGGGCCGTCGATGGACAGCGGCGGCGCAATCACGTTGACGCGCGAGCCGTCGGGAAGACGCGCGTCGCAAATCGGGCTCGATTCATCGACGCGACGGCCGACCTGGCTTACGATGCGCTGGCAGATGTTCATCAGCTGCTGGTTGTCGGCAAAGCGGACGCCGGTCTTCTGCGTCTTGCCGTTGACTTCGATGAACGTCGTTGCCGCGCCGTTGACCATGATGTCGGCGATGTCGTCGCGGGCGAGCAGCGGCTCGAGCGGGCCATAACCGAGCACGTCGTTGCAGATGTCCTCGAGCAGCTCTTCCTGCTCGGCGATCGACATCACCACGTTCTTGACCTGGATGATCTCGCTCACGATGTCGCGGATCTCTTCCCGCGCGGCGGCGGAGTCGAGCTTGGCGAGCTGTGTGAGATCGATCGTGTCGATCAGCGCGTTGAAGACGGTCGTCTTGACGTCATAGTACTCTTCGGAGTGTTGACGCTGCTGTTCCGCGGTCTCATGGCGCGCAGGTGCCGACACCGGCGGCGGGGCGCTGTGAGAGGCAGGCGCAGGGGCAGACATCGGCGTTGCCGAGGGACTAGCCGGCAGCCTGCGTTGCGTTCCAGGATCGTTCGTACGCCTGCCAAACATGGTGACCTCAGCGCATCAATTTGAGCTTTTCGAGGAAAGGCGCGAGCGGCGACTTTTTCTCGACTTTTATTTCCCGGCGGTGAGCGAGGGTCATGGCGATATCGCGGAAGGCCTGCGGGGCCTTCGACTTTGCGTTGTACTCTTCGATCATCTGGCCGTTGTTGGCGGCCTGTCCGAAGTTCTCGCAATCGAAGTCGATGACGGCGAGCGTCTTGACGTCCAGGGCCGCTTCGAATTCCTTCGCCGTGATCTCGGGGCGCTTCTGCATGTTCGCCATATTGAGCACGAGGTGCGGAGGGGAATCGTTCTTGCGCGTGGTGCGCACGAGATCGATGATATTCTTGGCGTTGCGCAGATTGGCGAGATCGGGGATCGCCGTGATGACGATCTCGTCGGCTTGCGTCAGCAGGCGCTTGGTCCATGGCGCCCAGGTGTGCGGGAGATCGACGGCAACGAACGGCACGTTCTGGCGCACGACGTCGATGACCGTTTCGCACCCTTCGGGCGACATGTCGTAATCGCGATCGAGGACGACGGGCGCTGCAAAGATCGACAGATGCTTGGAGCAGGTGGTCAGCAACCGGTCGAGGAGCACTTCATCGAGGCGATCCGGGTTCTGCAGCGCATCGGCGATGCCCTGCACGGGATCCTGATTGAAATCGAGGCCGGTGGTGCCGAACGCGAGATCCATGTCGGCGATGACGATGTCCGTCGACAGGGCTTCGGACAGCGTCCACGCCACGTTGTGGCAGATGGTCGATGAGCCCACGCCGCCCTTGGCGCCGACGAAGGCCAGCACTTGGCCGACGGGATCCGTCTCCGGGTTGTTGTAAAGTCCCGACAGGCATTCCATCAGGTCGAACGTCGAGACCGGCGCGACAAGGTATTCCGAGATGCCGCGCTTCATGAGGTCGCGATAGAGGACAACGTCGTTGGCCTTGCCGATGATGACGACTTTCGTGCCCGGGTCGCAGCTCTGCGACAGCTCATCCAGTTCGGCGATCAGCTCGCCGCGCGACAGATGCGATTCGAGGACGATCAGGTTGGGCGTCGGGCTTTCCTGATAATGCGCAACGGCGGCGCCCGCTCCACCCATCTGGATCGTAACATGCGTCTTGCTCAGGCGGCGATCTTCCGATGCCATCTGGACGGCCTCGGCCACGCCCGGCGTTTCGCAAAACGCCTGGATGGAGATGCGCGGTAGGGGGCGCGCGCGATCGCTCGGGGCCAGCTCTGCGCCCGAGGCCTCGTGAGACTGAGATGTCTGCGGGTCGAACGCCTCAGGCGCGGACCCCCTCATCTGCTTGGACATGGGTGTGCCTATCGTCACTTTGCGATCTTGACCTTTTCATCGTCAGACTTCTTGGCGCCGGTGGACTCGCCCTTCACGTATTTGTCCCAAGCCGCGTCGCGGCGCTCGCCGGGGCGGCCGCTTTCAGTGCGCGGTCCCAGGAGGTCGGCCGGGTTGGCCACCATCACCGCGAGGTTGCGCTGATTGGCGCAACCGAAGTTGGGGTAGTTGCCGTTGTCGCGCTGGTCGGCGAGATTGGTCGGCCAGTAGCCGCACGTCGGCGCTTCCGCGACGTAACGCAGGTATGAGAGGCGCACGGGCGAATTGTAGTTGTCGCTGGCGTGGTAAGCTTCGACCGCAATCGAACTCTCGGGGAATCCCATATCGCTCAGGATCTGGCGAACTTCGCCCACGGCGTTCATGGCGGCGATTTCGTTGTTGCCGCCGCCGGGAGCCTGAATGACAAGACGGCTGTTGCCGGCATCGGTGGCGCGGGCCCGATCCGCGAAGGCGAGCACCTCGGCGCGCTGCCGCGGACCCAGGCCGCGTGCGCCTGCGCCGACGTGAATCTCCATCGTCTGCGGCTCCTGCGAGACGGAAATCGGATGGCGCTGCGAGGGGTCGACCATCGACCAACCGGCAACCTGGGGCTGGGTGACATCGTGCTCGCAACCGGCGACGGCGGTGGCGACGAGCGCCAGGATCGCGCAGGCGGCCGGCCGCAGGCGCGAAGGCGCGCGGTGCTCTGGCAGCGATGCAAATCGGTACGTCATAATCGCGTCTCCAGCGTCAGCCGCTATTCAACAATAAAGCCGTAGTCGCCCTTGAGATCGCCCACGGGGGCGGCGCTCTCGGTGCCGTAGATCCGGTTGAGATGACCCATGAAATTTGCCTTGCGGTCCGTCGCTTCGGCGAGCCCGTCGAGGGGTTTGGCAAGATCCTTCTGGCTGACCGGCTTGACGAGATACGGCGTGACGATGACCACGAGCTCCGTTTCGCGCTTGATGAAGTCGCGGCTGCGGAAGAGCGTGCCGAGCATCGGCAAGTCCTTGAGGCCCGGGAAGCCGTCGATGTTCTGGCGCACCTCGTCGGAGATCAGGCCCGCGAGGGCGATCGAGCCGCCTGACGGCAGTTCCACTGTCGAGTTGGCCTGACGCTTCTTGAGTGCTGGGATCGAGGTCGAGTCGATCACCACTGCGCCGACGTTCGACAGCTCGCTCACTTCGCTTTCGATCTTGAGGCTGATGCGGCCTTCCGAGAGCACTGTCGGCGTGAAGGCGACGCCGACGCCGAACTCCTTGTAGGTGATCGAGGTCTGGCCGTTGCTGTCCTTGACGGGGATCGGATATTCGCCGCCGGCCAGGAACTTCGCCGGCTCGCCGGAAATTGCGGTCAGATTGGGCTCGGCCAAGGTTCGGATCAGGCCATCGCGCTCGAGGGCACGCATGGCCTTGCCGAGGCGGACGTCGCCGTTGCCCCAGCTCGAGACCGTGCCCGAGTTGCCGAAGGTGCCGCTCGGGCCGCCGTTGTAAAAGCAGGTTGTGCCGGCGCACGAGTTTTTATCATCGGTAATCGTGCTGATGCCTGGAATCGGGAGGTTGCCCAGACCCGCTGCCGCCGTGAGCGGAAGCGCATTGGCCGTCAGCAGGCCGAGGCTGAAATTGCCGGCGTTGATGTCGGCCGCAAGGTTGATGCCGAACTGCTTCAGAAGCTCGCGCTGAACTTCGGCCACGACGACGCGAAGCATGACCTGCTCCTCACCCTCGACGCCGAGCAGGTTCACGACCTTGTTCTTCTCGCGGGTGTCGGATTCGGGCGTGGCAACGATGAAGCGCGAGGCGATGTCGCTGGCGCGGTTCGAGTCGACCGGCGTGCGGACGCTGCCGGTGAGAATGACCGTATCGTTGAGAATCTCGGTTTTGACGTTCGAGCCCGGCAGCAGGCGCGACAACAGAGCGTCCAGCACGGCGGTGTCCTGTTCGACGCTGATTTCAAGCGTCAGCACCTGCTCACCGCTTGCGTCGAAGAAGAAGGCGTTGGACTGGCCGATCTTCTTGGCGATGAGATGCACGCGGTTGGACGACTGCACGACGGCGTCGACGATCTCGGGCGCGGAGACCATGACGTCGCGCAGGTCCACCGGCAACTCGACGAGAAGGGATTTGTTGCGGCCGATGCGTACGGCGCGCGTCTGCGGGAGCACGTCGGCAGAGCTGATGCGAAGCACCGAACTGTGCGCGCTGCCGTCGATCGCAACAGGAATGACATCCCCGCCGGCAAGAGCGTGGTGTGCGTGGAAAGCCAGGGCCGATGCAAGGATAAGTGCCGCTGCCCGAACGAATGTTCGACGGGCCGACGGTTCGACGTTGATGCGCATTGATATCGCCTTTTGACGGACTAAAACTCGAGGCTTACTCAGTTTACGCCGTATGCACGCGAAGCAGTTCCATAACGCATCACTCGAATTGCACTGCTCTCCCTGGACGAGGACGGATCCACACCTGCGGTCGGACCGGCATTGACATCGAGGTCGGCGATCGAGCGCAGTGAAAGACTGATGTCGCCCATGGAATTGGAGAGGGCCATAAGCTCCGCCTGACGCGCGGTCAGCTCCAGCGTCGCGGTGTTGGCCACGCCGTCAGCGGTCTTCTTGCCTTCCTTGTTCTCGATCTGCTGACCGATGGCGAGGACGCGCACATTGCCGAACAGAAGGTCGCTGACGAATTCCTCGGTGCCGGAGCGTCCGCGCATGCGGCGGATGAGGATGACGTCGACGCGGTCGTTCGGAAGGATGAGGTTGCCGACGGCGGTTTCTTCTTTGATCCGGGTGGAGATCGCGCGCATGCCGGCGGGCAGAATGGCGGCAAGCACGCCGCCCTGGCCGGCCTTGACGAGCTTGTTGGGTGTGATCGGTTCACCGGCCATCAGCGGTGCGCGCGCGATCGATCCCGAGAGCTGGGTCATGGCGTCGGGCTGTGCGGTGCGCGTGATAAATCCGGGGGTGACCGTTTCCTCGGGCCAGGATTGCCAGCGGAACAGGCTGTCGTTGGTGATCTGGCCGAGGCCGATGTCGGTGCGCGCGACCAGCACGTCGCTCGACTTGACCTTGATCTCGACGGTTTTCTCGACCGGCGGCCTGCTGACCATGCCACGCACCATGACGAACGCGAGCACGCCGGCGGTGGCGGCGATGGCAAGGCCAATGAGCTGCGGTCGTTTCATAGCGGGCGTCGTCCCATGCCGGCAATCTTGCCGTAACCTTTCGCGTAGAGCGGAAGATTGAAGGACAATCGTCAACGCGCCGTTAATGGCTGTGTCGGATTAGGAAGTTAGCCGACGGCTGCGAGAAATAGTGGGGTCTGAGGGAAGACGGTCAGGGCGGCGCTGGCAATGGCGATGCCGTATGGGATGCCGGTTGACCGGTCGTGGAGCCGAATTGTCCAATCCGTCGCGATCGTTCCGGTGAGAGGAAGCTTGCGGAAATGAAGGATGGCAACGGCGAGGAGGCCACCGAACATCGTGACGTAGATGAGAAACGGCAGCAGGTGTTCGAAGCCGATCCAGAGACCCGCCCCGGCCAGAAGCTTGGCGTCGCCGCCGCCGAAGCCGCCGACGGCAAAGAGGGCGATGCCTGCGGTCAGGACGGCCATACCGGTTGCGACGTGGAGCAGCACGGCTTGGGTGGGCAATCCGAAGGCGATGGCGGCAGCAAAAAAGAACACAACCAAAGCGATCGAGACCCGGTTGGGGATCGTCATGGTCAACAAATCGTAGGCGCCGCCAAATGCGAGCAGCGCGGGGAACGTCAGCAATAGTGCGTACTCAAACACTAAGCACCCATCTTTTCGGCTTCTCCGGTATCAACCGTCGAAGCTGTTCGCCGCATCTTCGAAAAAGCCACTCAGGGAATCTCTGATGTTCCCCATGCTCGCAATCAGGCCCACCGACATGAGCGTAGCAATCAGCGCGTATTCGATTGCCGTCGCCCCTTTGTCGTCGGCCCAGAACTTCGCCAATAGAACTTTCATGCGATCTCCTGCCAGCCTGTTACTCGGTTGCCGTGAACGGTATCACGCAGATTGTTAAAGCGGAGTAGACACAGCCACGGCGCGAGTGTCGATTTGCGCGAACGGGTGTGAGAATGCGAAAGGCCGCCGGGAATGTCCCCCAGCGGCCCCTCTGCTTATGCGTTACGCGCTTAGTTCGTGAGGGCATCCTCTACGTCACCGAAGGTGCCGATCAGGGCGGTCTTAACCTGGCCAAGGCTGGCAAGGATGCCGACGCTGATGATGGCTGCGATCAGGCCGTACTCGATTGCCGTGGCGCCGGATTCGTCCTTGAGGAAGCGCGAGAAGATCGTGGTCATGATTTGTAACTCCCAATGTCGACTTCGAATTCTTTTTCAGTTCGCCGCGTGGCATCAGCCGTCGCCTTTGAACTGGAAATCACCCTACGCCCCAACTGTTAAAGGGATGTAAAATCCAGAGGTAAATATATGAACAAGTCTTGAATAGACATGAAGAAATTCGATAAATGTGTATTTTATCCATGTATTCGCTAGTATAGCGGCGCTCACCTCTTGTATTGCTCTGCTCAACGCGCGAGTGTCATTGCGATCAACATGCATGGATCGTAATTAATATTCTATTATTCGCCAAAGCGTGCCAATTTCATTTGGATCTGGTGCGCGGTATTGCGCGCCGAATGCTCGTGAGGCGGATGGACCGCCCGTCGGCGGCATCGCGGACACTTCGCAAAACATCCTGCGGACGTTGGAGGGTGTCGGGCCGTCGGGTGATTTTGGGCGATTGAAAGCCCGGTTCCGGCCACCTTCGGGCTGTGGGGAGCGCCGCCACTAACGGTAAGCGTGTGTGTCAGGTCGCAGGTTTACGCGTTTTTAAGCGTACTTGGCGGCATCCGGACCCTTGCGGCTTTCAGAACGGGCCGGGAGATGGGCCGCCGGCATCAGATCAATCGATTTTGGATTCAACCTCGGCCTCGGGCCTAGGATTCAGTCCGCCACCGGGGAAGTGCGGTGCCTCTAGCGCGGGCGTCGCCACCGCTGCCCGATGGATCCCCGGGACGAGCCCGAGGATCACAACTGTGGGGTGCTGATCAGCGCCGACGCTCTCTCGCTCGGACTACCTCACCCGTCCTTCGGCATGACCACGGCGATGATGTTGGTTTGGACGATGCTGCCGATGCAGCATTCGTCATCCCGGTGTCAGGGCGGAGCCATGCTGTGCATGGACGGCCGGGATCTACGACACGTTGCAAATGACCTGATCGACTCCTCGCCGCGCAGGGGGGACGCGGTGACTGCTGTGCTTCCATCTTACGTGTGCGATTGCGGAAACTTGCGTGGGTCCCGACCTGCGTCGGGATGACGGAGCAACGAGGTTCGGCGTCACTCCATACTGTCATCTCAGGCCTCGGGCCTAGGATTCAGTCCGCCACCGGGGAAGTGCGGTGGCTCCAGCACGGGCCGCTTCAACACCTACAACTTTCCGTCGCCCCGCTGCCTGATGGATCCTCGGGAGTCCACATGGCTACGCCATGACCCCGAGGATGACAGATGGGGGAGGCGGTTTCGGGCCGGACATTGTCGTTGGCATGGCTTCGCCATGACCGGATCCCGCTTTTCCGGCAGCACTCTAGTCGTGCTTGCCGTGGCAATGCTTGTACTTCTTGCCTGAGCCGCAGGGGCACAGCGCATTGCGGGAGATTTTGCCCCACGTGGCGGGTTGATCGGGATCGACGGCATCGGCGGCCTTGCGGGTTTGCAGAGGCGCCCGCTTTTCCGGCGGGCGGGCGGCGCCGCGGCCCCGCGCGGCGATCGCCGCATCGACCATCGCCAGTTCGTCCGACAACTCGTCGAGGCCGGTGGCCGGGTCGATATGGCGGGCGTGCATTTCCGGCAGCTCCGGCTCGTCGAGCAAGGCGCCCTCTTCGCCGGGAGGCGTCAGCTCGACGTGCATCAGCTGGCCGGTGGTCGCCTCGCGCAGGCGGGAGAGCAGCGCCTCGAACAGGACGAACGCTTCGCTCTTGTATTCGTTGAGCGGATCGCGCTGGCCGTAGGCGCGGAAGCCGATGACCTGACGCAGGTGCTCGAGCGTCACGAGATGCTCGCGCCAGAGGTGATCCAGCGTCTGCAGCAGCACCATCTTTTCGATCTGGCGGTACGTGTCGGGGCCGATGGAGGCGGCCTTCGCGGCAGCCTTCTCGTCCACCGCAGCCAGCAGGCGCTCGGTGATCTCCTGCTCCGCGATGCCTTCCTCGGCGCCCCACTGTTCGAGCGGGAGGTCGATATCGAAAATCGCCTGGATGGCCGCGCGCAGCTCGACCATGTTCCACTGCTCGGCGTAGGCGCGCTCGGGAATGTACCGGGTTACGAGGTCGTTCACGACCTGATTGCGAAGCTCCCTGACGGTTTCGGAGACGTCGTCCTCGCCCATGATGTCCTTGCGCTGGTCGAAGATGACCTTGCGCTGATCGTTCATGACGTCGTCGTACTTCAGGATCTGCTTGCGGATGTCGAAGTTGCGCGCCTCGACCTTCTTCTGGGCCATCTCGAGGCTCTTGTTCATCCAAGGGTGCGTGATCGCCTCACCTTCCTGGAGACCGAGCGTCTTGAGGACGCTGTCCATGCGGTCGGATCCGAAGATGCGCATCAGATCGTCGTCGAGGGCGAGATAGAACTTGGAGCGGCCGGGGTCGCCCTGACGGCCCGAGCGGCCGCGGAGCTGATTGTCGATGCGCCGGCTTTCGTGGCGCTCGGTGCCGATCACGTAGAGGCCGCCTGCTTCGAGTGCGATCTTCTTCTGTTCGTTGATGGCGGCCTGGATCTCGGTTTTCCGCTTGGCGGTGGCGGCCTCATCCGGTTCGCGGCCGGCCGCGCGCTCTTCGATGATCCAATCGCGCAACTGGTAATCGACGTTGCCGCCGAGCTGAATGTCGGTACCGCGGCCAGCCATGTTGGTGGCGATGGTGACGCCGGCCGGCTTGCCGGCCTGCGCGATGATGCTGGCTTCCTGCTCGTGATAGCGGGCGTTCAAGACTTGATGGGCGACCGGGGCCGCGTCACCCTTGGCGCTGGCGATCTCGACGAGATAAGCGCCGATGTCGTTGAAGTAAGCCTTGAGCTCGGCTTCGGGGCTCGACTTTCCCTCCTTGGCGTCCTTGAGCGTCTCGGCCTGCGAGATGAGCGTGCGGCCGAGGTTTGCGATGTAGTCCTTGTCCTTCAAAAGCTCGGCCAGCTGCTCGGATTTTTCGATCGAGGTCGTGCCGACAAGGATGGGCTGGCCGCGCCGCGCGCAGTCCGCAATGGTGGTGACGATGGCCGCCAGCTTTTCCTTTTGCGTGCGGTAGATCTCGTCGTCCTCGTCGAGGCGTGAGACCTTGAGGTTGGTCGGGATCTCGACCACCTCTAGGCCATAAATGTCCATGAATTCAGAGGCTTCCGTCAGCGCCGTGCCGGTCATGCCGGCCAGCTTCTTGTAGAGTCGGAAGTAGTTCTGGAAGGTGATCGAAGCCAGCGTCTGGTTCTCAGGCTGAATCTCGACGTGTTCCTTGGCTTCGAGGGCCTGGTGGAGGCCTTCCGAATAGCGCCGGCCCGGCATCATGCGGCCGGTGAACTCGTCGATGATGATCACCTCGCCGGACTTGACGATGTAATCTTTGTCGCGCTGGAAGAGCGAGTGGGCCTTGAGCGCCTGATTGACGTGATGGACGAGGGATACGTTTTCGATGTCGTAGAGCGAGCCCTTGAGCAGGCCGGCTTCCACAAGCATGGCTTCCATGCGCTCGTTGCCGACCTCGTTCAACGCGACCTGGCGCTGCTTCTCGTCGAGATCGATGTAGCCTTCGAGCTTCAACTGCTCCTTCAGGTCTTCCTTCGAGAGCGTCTTGGTCAGTTCCTTCTCGATGGTGGCGTGCTCGGCCATCAGCGCTTTCACGAGCCCGTCGACGGCGACGTAAAGATCGGCGCGATCTTCTAGCGGTCCCGAGATGATGAGCGGCGTGCGCGCTTCGTCGATGAGAATGCTGTCGACCTCGTCCACGATGGCGAAGGCGTGGCCGCGCTGGGACATGTCGTCCTTACGCAGTTTCATGTTGTCGCGCAGGTAGTCGAAACCGAGTTCGTTGTTGGTGGCGTAGGTCACGTCGGCTGCGTAGGCGGCCTTGCGCTGCTCGTCGTCCAGGCCATGGACGATGGTGTCGACGGTCAGTCCGAGGAAGCGGTAGACCTGACCCATCCATTCGGCGTCGCGCTTGGCGAGGTAGTCGTTGACGGTGACGACGTGCACGCCGTCGCCTGCTATCGCATTGAGATACACGGCGAGCGTGGCGACGAGGGTCTTGCCTTCGCCCGTCTTCATTTCGGCGATGTTGCCTTCATGGAGCACCATGCCGCCGATCAGCTGAACGTCGAAATGACGTTGGCCGAGGGTGCGCTTGGCCCCTTCGCGGACGGTGGCGAAGGCCGGCACCAGGAGGTCGTCCAGGGAGGTGCCGTTGCGATACTGCTCGCGGAACATGTCCGTGCGGGCGCGCAAATCGGCGTCGGAGAGGGATTCGACCTCGCTTTCCAGGGCGTTAATCGCCACAACGCGGGCGCGAAAGCTCTTGATCCTCCGCTCATTGGACGAACCGAAGATCTTCGAGGCAAAGGTGCCGATGGTGCCGATGGAAAGCATCAAGAAAATTCCTCAAAATCATGGGCTTGGCGAAGCTGCACACGAGAGATCTAGGGTCTCTCCCCGCCGGCTACCGTCCCGTTCGTGGATCAGTCGTCACCGAGAACTGGAGTAGCGCGACCGCGCCAGTCCGGCCGTTGGCCATTCCCGGGCAGACATAAGGATTGCAGCCCTGAAATGTCAACGCGTGGCGGCCTTTCCTTTTGAGGCGAATGTTCGGCCCGCCCTCCACTGCTGTCCCGGGCAAAAGCGGGCAAAACTCTGCAATTGTTAACTTGGCAGCCTGTCGGGGGGTGGTCTAAGGATGCCCGGAATTTGCGATCCCCGCATCCGTCAGCCTCTACCGGAGCACGCACACCGCGGCACGCACTGGGCGGCCGGCGCACTTCGAGGCCTCAAACCGGCAGGAGCCGTTTCCCGTGATTCATTCCCAAGCCCTACGCCTTGCCGTGCTCGTGATCGGTGGCGCGCTCGTACTCGGCCCGAATACGGCATCGGCGGATGCCGTGCTGGCCAAGGTGAATGGCCAGGAAATCAAGGAATCCGATCTCAAGTACGCCGAGGCCGAGGTTGGCCCTCAGCTGGCTGAAATGCCGGCCGACAAGCGCAAGCGGCTGCTGCTTGAATTCATCATCGAGATGCGCCTGTTCGCGGATGCCGCGGATAAGGAAAAACTCACCAGCGGTCCCGATTACGAAAAGCGGCTGGCCTACTGGGCGACCCGCGCCAAGCGCGATGCCTATTACGAGGGCGCGATCAAGGGGTCGATCAGCGACGGGCTGGCCAAGGGCATCTACGAAGACAAGGTCAAGATGATCCCGGCCGAGGAAGAGATCGAAGCGCGCCACATCCTGGTCGATAGCGAGGATAAGGCCAAGGAAGTTCTCGAGAAGGTCAGCAAGGGCGAGGATTTCACCAAGCTGGCGGAGGAATATTCGAGCGATCCGGGCTCCAAGGCGCAGGGCGGCAAGCTCGGCTATTTCTCCAAGGGCCAGATGGTCAAGGAATTCGAAGAGGCTGCATTCGCGCTCAAGAAGGGCGAAGTCTCGAAGCCTGTGAAGAGCCAGTTCGGCTGGCACGTGATCAAGGTCGACGACCGCCGCACGAAGCCGCTGCCGACGTTCGAAGAGGTCAAGGTGCACATCGTCGACAGCATGGTGCAACAGAAGGGCCAGCAGGCTGCGACCGAGCTGCGCGGCAAGGCGAACCTTGAATACGTCGATGCCGAAATCGCCGAGCAGGTGAAGCAGGAGACGGCCATCAACGCTGCCAAGAAGAAGATGTTCGAGCAGCAGATGGAAGATGAGGTAAAGAAGATGGGCACTGAAGGGCAGCCGAAGGCAGGCGAGCCTGAAAAGAAGGACTGAGGGCAGCGGCACATCGACCTCGGGCCCATGCTCCGCGAGGCGCGTTATTTGAGGATTTCGGTGTGCCCAGCCAACTGGCTCTCTTAATCGCCATTTTGTTGGAGGTTGTGGCAACCTCTGCGCTGAAGGCGTCGGATGGCTTCAGCAACCTCATCCCTTCGATCGTTGTGGTCGTCGGCTATGGCGCGGCGTTCTATTTTCTTTCGCTGGCGCTGAAGACAATTCCGATGGGAGTGGCTTACGCCATCTGGTCGGCCGTCGGGATCGTCTTGATCTCGCTGGTCGGATGGATCGCCTTCGCGCAGAAGTTGGATTTGGCGGCTTTGGCCGGCCTTGGGCTGATCATTGCCGGGGTGCTGGTCTTGAATGTCTTTTCCGGCACGGCGGGACACTGACTATAGTCTCGAGTCCAGTCGCGCGGCGCTCACCGCCCAGGCCCCTACCGGAGTTATTTCTATGGGCAAAATCACCACTCGCTCTCCGTTTGCGCCCGAAACCCTCGCCACGTTGCCTCCCCTGGAAGGCGTGCGCTTCGCGACCGCCGAGGCCGGCATCCGCTACCAGGGGCGCACCGATCTGATGGTCGCCGTGCTCGACGAGGGCACGCAGGTGGCGGGCGTCTTCACGCAGTCCAAGACGGCCTCGGCGCCCGTGCTGGCGTGCCGGAAGCACCTCAAAAAGGGCGAGGCCAGGCTGCTGGTCGTCAACTCCGGTAACGCCAACGCCTTCACCGGCAAGAAGGGAACCGAGGCCGTCGACATCACCGTCGAGGCGGGAACGAAGGCGGTCGACTGCAAGCGGCACGAGGTGTTCGTCGCCTCGACGGGGGTGATCGGCGAGCCGCTCGACGCCTCGCAATTCGCGCATCTCGTGGGCGGTCTCGCGGAAAACGCCGTAGCTGGCGGGTTCGAGGCGGCGGCGCGCGCCATCATGACGACCGACACCTATCCAAAGATGGCGACACGCACGGCGCTGATCGGCGACGTCGAGGTGACGATCAACGGCTTCTGCAAGGGCGCTGGCATGATCGCGCCCGACATGGCGACGATGCTGTGCTTCATCTTCACCGACGCGCACATTGCGGCGAAGCCGCTGCAAGCCCTTTTGTCCGAACATGTCGAGACGACCTTCAACGCCATGACGGTGGACGGCGATACGTCCACCAGCGATACGTGCCTGCTGTTCGCGACAGGCGACGCAAGCGCGCGCGGCCAGGAGCCGGTGGCCAAGGTCGGCTCGAAAAAGCTCGAAGCGTTCTCCGAGGCGCTGCACGATTTGATGCGCGATCTCGCCGTTCAGGTCGCCAAGGACGGCGAGGGGTTGTCGAAATTCGTGACGTTCGTCGTCGAGGGCGCCGAAAGCGAAAAGGCGGCCCGGAAAATCGCGCTGTCGTGCGCCAATTCTCCCATTCTCAAGACCGCCATCGCGGGCGAGGATCCGAACTGGGGCCGCGTGGTGATGGCCGTCGGCAAGTCCGGGGAGGCTGCCGATCGCGACAAGCTTTCGATCTGGTTCGGCGATCATTGCGTGGCGCGCAATGGCGAGCGGGCCGACGAATACGACGAAGCGACGGCCGCCTACTACATGAAGGGCCGCGAAATCGTCATCCGCATCGATGTCGGCGTGGGGAAGGCTGCTTCGCACGTGTGGACGTGCGATCTCACGCACGACTACGTGTCCATCAACGCGGACTATCGCAGCTGACAACCTAGGGGTCTTACGGACTGGCCTCGGCGCGGAAATGCCTCGAGGATCGTGTTCGCTGTGCGCGCGTTATCGGGGTGGCGCGTCCCGATCCTCGGACAGGGCTCGCAAGCCGGCCGCCAGAGCCGGCGCAAATACGACGGAGGTGGGCTTTGACACCCGACTTTTGGCTCGAACGGTGGCAGAAGGGCGAGATCGGCTTTCACCAATCGCGTGTGCACGATTTCCTGCCGAAGTACTGGCCGGACCTGAAAGTCGAGCGCGGCGGCGCCGTATTCGTGCCGCTCTGCGGCAAGAGCCTCGACATGGTTTGGCTGGCCGCGAACGGGCATCGGGTCATCGGCGTTGAGCTGTCGCCCCTGGCTGTCGATGACTTTTTCCGCGAGCATGAGCTCGAAGCGGAGACGCGTCCGGCAGGATCGTTCGTGGTTCGCTCGGCAGGTCCGTTCACGATCTGGTGTGGCGATCTCTTCGAACTGCCGGCGGAAGCGCTGCACGAGACCAAAGCGGCTTATGACCGGGCCGCGCTGGTGGCGCTGCCGCCGAGCCTGCAGCCGCGCTATGCGCAGACGCTGTCCGACCTCCTGCCGGTTGACGCGCCGATCCTGCTCGCGAGCCTCTACTATCCTCAGGGCGAGATCTCGGGGCCGCCGTTCTCGACACCGTTGGCCCAGGTCGCGGCGTTGTTCGGCGATACGCACGCGATCCGGCTTGCGGAGACGCGCGATGGGCTCGAGCAAAGCCAGAACCTCAAGTCTCGCGGCGTCACGGCGCTCGACGAGTCGGCCTACATTCTGACGCGCAAGCGCTAAGCGGGTGACTGGGCGGTGGTGGCGCTTACGCCACCGCGCCGGGAGCGGAACGGATCGCGTCGTAGACCCGCTCAAGTTCGTTTTCGGTGATGCAGTACGGCGGCAGCACATAGATCGTGTTGCCGAGCGGGCGCAGCAGGACGCCCTTCGAGAGCGCGTGCGCCCGCAGCCTCAGTCCGACCGTGGCGAGGTAGCCCTGGTCCGCGACCTTGAGATCGACGGCGGTGATGGAGCCGAGGCGGCGGGGGTTCTCGAAGCGCGGATCGGACAGCGCGTGCAGGGCCGCCTCCTGCATCTCTGCGAGCTTTTCGATGCGTTCGAGCACGGGCTCGCTATCCCACACCTCCAGGTTGGCAAGGGCCGCGGCGCAGCAGACCGGATTGGCGGTGAAGCTCGACGAATGGAAGAGCGTGCGCGCGCGGTCGGTGGAGACGTGGGCCTCGAAGATGCGTGCGCTGGCGAGGGTCGCGGCCAGCGGCAGCGATCCTCCCGTGAGGCCCTTGGCGGTGCAGAGGATGTCGGGCGCAATGCCTGCCTGCTCGCACGCGAAGAACGTGCCGGTGCGACCCCATCCCGTCATGACCTCGTCGGCGATGAAGAGCGCGCCGTGGCGTTCGCAGATCCGTTTCATCCCGGCGAGGGCGGCCGCGCTGTAGATCAGCATGCCGCCTGCGCCGGCGATCAACGGCTCGGCGATGAAGGCGGCGAGGTTGCCCGTCCGGCCGGCGGCGTCCAGCGCGTCGAAGGTGGCTTGCTCGAGGCCCGCATACGGAAAGGGAATGCGGACGACATCGAACAGCAGCGGCGCGTAGGCGTCGTTGAACACGCCGCGGCTGCCCGCCGACATGGTGCCGATGGTGTCGCCGTGATAGCCGTGCTCCAGCGCCGCAACGCCCGTGCGCGGCTCGCCAATGTTGCGCCAGAAGCCGAGCGCCATCTTGAGGGCGACCTCGACCGACGTGGAGCCGCTGTCGGAATAGAAGACGTGGGCGAGGCCGGCAGGCGCGCGCGCGATCAGTTTTTTGGCCAGCCGTTCCGCGGGTTCGTGCGTGAAGCCCGCAAAGATGACCTGGTCGAGTTTGTCGAGCTGCTGGCGGACGGCGGCGACGATGGCCGGGTGGCGGTGGCCGTGCGTGATGACCCACCATGACGAGATGGCGTCGACGATGCGTTTCCCATCGGCGGTTTCGAGGCAGGCGCCTTCGCCGCTTACGATGGCCGTCGCGGGCGGATCGAGGCCGTGCTGCGTGAACGGGTGCCACACCGCGCTGCGCGCCGTCATCGGAAGTCCTCGATGTCGAAGTGGGTTGCAAAGGCGCTTGCGAGGCTCGCGCGATCCAGCGGCTGGATGCGCGGCAAGCGGCCGAGCGCGCGCACGTTACCCATTTCCGCAATCGTGCGCTGGGTGTCCGGCACTTCGTCGCCCACGAAGGCGATGCCGAGGATCGGAATGTTGCGCCCGTTGAGCGCTTCGATCGAGAGCAGGCTGTGGTTGATGGTGCCGAGGGCGGTGCGTGCCACCAGCACGACCGGCCAGCGCCAGGAGGCGAAGGCATCGATCATCAGCGTCTGGCGATTGACGGGGACCATGAGGCCGCCTGCGCCTTCCACGACCAGCGGTCCCTCCACGTCGGGCGCGGCGAGATCGGCAAGGCTGATCTCGATCCCTTCGGCTTCGGCTGCGCGATGAGGCGAAGCCGGCAGTGCAAGGCGGTAGCGTTCGGCGAGCAGGCGGTCCGGCGCGAGACCGGACAAGGCTTGCACGCGTTCACGGTCGCCGCCGTCGTCCTCGATGCCGCATTGGATTGGCTTCCAGTAGCGCGCGCCGAGCGCTCCGGCGAGGGCAGCTGCGAACACCGTCTTGCCGATGCCGGTGTCCGTGCCCGTGACGATGATGCCCTGGGTCATGGGTGCGGGCCTCTTGTCTCTCCACTGGCGTCGCACGCCCGGAGACTTGCGTGGGTCCCGGCCTCTGCCGGGATGACGGAGTGTGTGTGGCGTGCGGCCCGCTTTCTCTCGACGTCATGCCGGCGAAGGCCGGCACCCACGCCAGCTTCCACAAACGCTTGGCTCGCCGGATCCTCGTGCGGTACCGCAACTCGGAACCTCGGATTCCCGGTCTGATGCCCCGTCATGCCGGCACCCGCTGCAGGATGGCGGCGAGGGCGTCGAGCAGGCGGGCGGTCGCGTCTTCACCGGCGTTGAGAGTCAGCGAGATGCGCAGCCTGGCGGTGTTCTCCGGAACGGTGGGCGGCCGGACGGCGCGGACGTCGAAGCCCTGCGCGACGAGGCTGCGGGCCACGTCCATCGCCCGCTCGTCGGCGCCCAGTACGATGGGCTGGATGTGCGAACCGGAGGGCGCGATGCCGCATCGTTCCGCAAGCCCGTGTCCGGCAAAGGCGACGAGATTGGCCAAGCGCTCGCGGCGTGCGGGCTGGCTTCGCACAAGATCGAGCGCGGCGCGCACGGCGGCGGCCATCAACGGCGAGGGTGCGGTCGCGTAGATGAAGGGCCGCGCGCGGTTGATGAGAAAATCGCGGATGACACGTGGGGCAAGCAAAAGAGCGCCGGTCGCGCCTAGGGCTTTCCCGCAGGTGTGCAGCGAGATGACGTCCGGCGCGCCTTCGAGCGCGTAGCCGAGCCCGCGGCCGCCGGGGCCAAGGGCGCCGGTGGCGTGCGCTTCATCGATGACGAGCATGCCGTCATGCCGCCGCGCGACCTGGATCAGGTCGTCCAACGGGGCAGCGTCGCCGTCCATCGAATAGAGGCTTTCGACCGCGATCCACGGCCGTCCGACGCCGCCACCTTCGCGCCAGCGGCGGATGGCGTCGTCGAAGCTCTGCGCGTCGTTGTGGGTGGCGCTCGCCGTTCCGGCTTTGCCCGCGCGCATGCCGTCGATGACGCTGGCGTGGATGAGGGCGTCATGAACGACGAGATCGCCGCGCGCGGGCAGCGTCGAGAAGAGCGCATAGTTGGCGACAAATCCGCCGCCGAAATAGAGGCAGCTCTCGGCGCCGAAGAAGCGCGCGGCCTCGTCTTCCAGCGCCTCATGCTCGGGATCGTTGCCGCGCAGCAGGCGCGATCCACCTGCACCCACGGCAACACCGCGATCGAGCGCGGCCGTGACGGCTGCGACGAGCTCCGGCGCATTGGCGAGGCCGAGGTAGTCGTTGGAGGAGAAATCGATGCCGCTGCGGGCCGCGAGACCGCGCAGGCGTCCGCGACGCTCCAGCGCCCTTAAAGCCCGCTCGTGGCTGTCTGACATGACGAGGTCCCGGAGCAACCGCAACCGGCGTGCTCCGTGTCATTGCTTTCGCGCGTCGCAGCGGCGGATTGGCCTTCGAGCGCCATCGGCTCGATGCCGAGCTTGTCAAAGAGCGCCCGGTCCTTGTCCTCGCCGGGATTGTCGGCGGTCAGCAGGGTTTCGCCGCAGAAGATCGAATTGGCGCCGGCGAAGAAGCAGAGCGCCTGGGTTTCCTCGCTCATTTCGGTGCGGCCAGCAGACAGGCGGACGAACGAGGTCGGCATCATGATACGGGCGAGCGCGATGACGCGCACGAAGGCGATCGGATCGACCTTCTTGCGGTTTTCAAGCGGCGTGCCCGGGATCGGGATCAGCATGTTGATCGGCACGCTTTCGGGATGCTCATCGAGGTTGGCGAGCGTGATCAGCATGTCGATGCGGTCTTCGACGGTTTCGCCGAGGCCGACGATGCCGCCCGAGCAGACCTTGATGCCCGCTTCGCGCACGCGCGCGAGCGTGTCGAGGCGATCCGAGAACGAGCGGGTCTTGATGATCTCGGAGTAGTAGCGCTCCGACGTATCGATGTTGTGGTTGTAGTAGTCGAGGCCGGCGTGCTGGAGCTGGGCGACGTCGGTATCGGACAGCATGCCGAGCGTCATGCAGGTTTCCATGCCGAGCGCCTTGACGCCCTCGACCATGGCGACGACGGACTCCATGTCGCGCGATTTCGGCGAGCGCCAGGCGGCGCCCATGCAGTAGCGCGTCGCACCTTGCTCCTTGGCCTTCGCCGCCTCGGCGATCACGCGCTGGACTTCCATCAGCTTCGAGGCCTTGAGGCCGGACTCGTGGTGGGCGGACTGGCTGCAGTAGCCGCAATCCTCGGCGCAGCCGCCCGTCTTGATCGACAGCAGGCGGGCGAGCTGGACCTTGTTGGGGTCGAAGTAGCGGCGCTGGACGGTCGCGGCGCGGAACAGGAGATCGTTGAACGGCAGATCGTGGATCGCCTGCGCCTCGGCCCGGGTCCAGTCGTGGCGGACCCCGTCAGCGGTGTTGGCGGGCAACGGGACGACATGCACGTTCATCGAGGGTCTTCTCCAACTTCGCGGACGGCGCATCCTAGGGCACGCCGGTTCGATTGGGAACCGCATCCCGGCGCACTTCGGCCAGCAACTCTCTGTATTCTATTCGTTAATTTCGTGCGTTGGGAAGCCGAGAGGCGCGCGCTTCCCTGTGCGCGTGGTCCATGAGGATGTTTGCACCGCCCGGGCACGGGACTGCAAGGCTCAATTTACCAAATGGGACCCTCAAACTCCCGGGCGGGGCGGGCAGATAGCTGAAAGTGGTTAGCGCGAATGCTCTCTTGCTTTGACTCGGCACATGCGAAAGGCTGGCGGTGTTCGGTCGATTTGAGCTTTCGCAAAAACGCAGGCCAAATCGAAATTGGGGAGACGATACTATGGATCTTACGGCATTGCTTATTCAGGCTGTCAGCGGCGCCATCGGCGGCAATGCAGCCAACGCAGTTGCAAAGAACGACTCTCTCGGAACGCTCGGCAACACCATCGCCGGCGCGCTCGGCGGTGGACTTGGCGGTCAGCTCCTGGGCCCGCTGCTTGGGCTCGGCGGCGCTGCCGCGTCGTCGGGTCTCGACATCAACACCATCATTTCCGGTTTCGCGACCGGCGGCGTGAGCGGCGCTGTTACGGCGCTCGTGCTCGGACTGATCAAGGCGAAGCTCGCCGGCTGATTTTGGCATATCGGCAGTCGCGGCCGGTCCATCTGCTTCCGGACCGGCCGTTGCTCACTTCGGACCGGGCTGTTGCTCAGCTCGCAATCCTGCCGCCGCCCTTGCGCGTAATGGCGACGATGGCGGGACGCGGTGGCATGCCGTCCTGGAAATCCGGCCATCGCGTCAGGGGCGCCTCGAACGTCGACGGCGTGGCTGCGTCGTCCGGAGTTTCTCCGGGATGCTGGACGGCGACGAAGAATGTTTCCAGGTCCGGCGTGAAGCAAGGTCCGCACATTTCGGCGCCGACCGGGACCTGAAAGAAGCAGCGCGCCACGCCGCGGTTCGCGCCCTCCGTCTCGATCGCCCAGATGCCGTCATGGCGGCCCGTGCGATGCGCGTCATTACCATCGGTCGCGACCCAAAGGCGGCCATCCGCATCGACCGCGAAATTGTCCGGCATGGCGAACCAGCCGTTTGCAGAAGTGGCTGGATTGAAGCTCGCGCCGACGTCGGCGATGTCAGGCGAGCCGCACTTCAGGAGGATGTCCCACGTGAAGGTGGGTGCCGCATGGTCCCCGCCGGTGGGCGTCAGCTCGATGATATGGCCGAAGGTGTTCGGTCCGCGCGGGTTGGCGGCATCCGTGCCGTCCGGCTTGCGCTTGCTGTTGTTGGTCAGCGCCAGATAGACCTTGCCGTTGCGCGGATTGACTTCGATGTCCTCGGGCCGGTCCATGCGTGTCGCGCCCAGGAGATCGGCGGCGAGGCGTGCGTGGATGAGAACCTCGCCCTGGTTCTGGAAGCCGTTTTGTTCCGAGAGCCAGACCTGACCGTCCTTGTTGGGGCGTCCGTGGACGAGCGGGAGCCATTCGCCGCTGCCGTCGGGATGGAAGCGCGCAACGCATAGCTCGCCGTGATCGAGCAGGGTCTTGTTGGCGTCGCGATTTTCGGCATCGACTTTGCCATCGGTGACGAAGCGATAGACGTAGTCGAAGCGCTCGTCGTCGCCCTGATAGACCACGAACCGGCCGTCGCCGTTGACGATGTTGCCCGCGCCTTCATGCTTGAAGCGGCCCATGGCGGTCCGCTTGACCGGCGTGGAGCGCGGATCGAACGGATCGATTTCGACGACCCAGCCGAAACGGTTGGGTTCGTTCGGCTCCTTCAGCGTGTCGAAGCGGTCGTGGTAGCGGCCCCAGGCATACCATTCGGCAGGCGTGCCGTAGCGGCGCAGCGCGCGGGCTTCGGGGGTGATCGGCTCGGCCGCGGCTTTGCCCCAGAAATAGCCGTTGAAATTTTCTTCGCAGGTGAGCCAGGTGCCCCACGGCGTGATGCCGCCGGCACAGTTGTTGATCATGCCGAGGACGCGCGTGCCGCTCGGGTCGGCCGAGGTTTTCATGCGAGCGTGGCCGGCGGCCGGTCCCGAGATGTCCATCGGCGTCTCGGCCGTGATGCGGCGGGCAAATTTCGAGCCCGCGACGACGTTCCATTTGCCGTCGGCACGGCGGATTTCGAGCACCGATCCGCCGTGGGCCATCATTTCAGCGTCAGCGACCTCGCGCGTCACCGCCTGGAAGTCGGCGTTCTTGTCGCTGCGGGGGGCAAGGCCGGGGAACATCAGTTCGCCGTTGGTGAATTCGTGATTGACCACCAGGAGACCGTGATCGGAGCGGCGGTCGATCGGGACGTAGCCGAGAAAATCGTTGTTGTAGCCGTACTGGAGGCGCTGGGCGGCGGCATCCGGCTTGCCGGGCGCGAAGGGCGGCGCGTCGGCGAGCACAGCGTCGCCCCAGCGGATCAGCACATCCGCGTCGTATCCTTCGGCGACGTGGTGGGTGGGCGAGTCCGGGCTCACGGCCAGTTCGGTGAAGGAGAACCGGCTCGCATCGGCTGCGGTCTCGCCTGTACTTGGCGCAGGTGCGCTCGTACCTGGCGCGGCGTTCAGCGCGTCCGGCCAGATCAGTTCGGCCGCCACGGCGACGGCGGCAAGCCCCTTCACAAGATCGCGCCGGGACAGACGCTCGGCGACGAGGTCTCCCATGGTCGGGCCCGAGGTGGTGTTGGAGCCCTCGTTCTCCGCCGCTTCGAAGGCGACGGCGGGTGGTAGCCGATGGTTGGACATGGGGCGTGGTTCTCCTCGAGAGGCCGGATCGGACGCTGGCACGTCCGAGGCCCGCTTAGCGCGCCCTAATCACCGGTTGATGACACTCATTTATCGGGGCTTTATCGGGGCCTGGGACGGCCGCGGCCGAAATGTGCGTCGCATTTTCCGCATTGTGAAAAAGCAGTGCGAAACTCATCAAACTTTCGTTATTGCCTTCCTTTGATCGGTTTCTTTCTGATCAAATGCTAGGCAGTCTCGTCTTACCTCCGAGGCGCGTTTGCGAGGCTCCTGCCACGTAGCCGGGGCCCGAGTAGGGAGTTCAAGGCATGGCAACACAAGCGGGGTTCGATCCGAACGCGTTTGGTCCGTTCGGCGCGCTGTTTCAAAATTACTTTTCCGCACTCGAAAGTTTCAGCCAGGGGCGGTCGCCATTCGGCGACGGCCTGCCGGGGTTCGACCCCCAGGCGTTGTCGGCTCAGGCCACCGCGCCGCTCAAGGTGGCAGCCCGCTGCCAGCTCGAGGTGATGGGTCTCGCCAACCGCCGCACGCAAGCTTATCTGCAAGCCCCGACACGCCTCGCGCAGTGCCGGACGCCGCAAGATTTTCTCAATGAACAGATGGCGTTCTGGCATACGGCGATGGAACAGTACGGCGAGAGTTCACGCAAGATGGCGGACGCCTGGGCGCATCTGATGCCGGCATCGTTCGGATCGGCGGGTGCGGCACGTGCTGAGCGCGATTACATCAGCTTCAACAATGGCAGCGGGAAGGACCACGGCGCGGCCGCCAAGCAGGATCCCGCGAGCAAGCAACGCCGCGTCGCGTGACACCTTGAAGTGTTGAATTCGATGAGGTTTGCCGAGACTTGAGACGCGCCGTCGCGACCAATCCGCGACGGCTTTTTTGTGTGCTTATTTGAGGGCGGCGAGGCCGTCCCCGAAACCCGCGAGAGAAATGGGAATGCCGATACCGGCTTCCTCGGTCTGAAATATAATAAAGATCGCCGTTTTGCCGGTTTTGAGCTGCTCGATCAGTTTGTCCTCGACCGTGACCTGGGCGTAGCACGCGAAGGTGTGGCAGCGCAGGAACGGCGCATGGCCGATATCGGCGCCGTCGATCTTCAGGCCAACGCCCGGCGGCAACAGAATGCCGACCGGCGCGAAAACGCGCAGCACCCTGACGCCGTTCGAGAACTGCTGGAAGTAGATCGTCAGGCCGACGTTCTGGCGGTCTTCGGCGGTGACGCTCTGAACCAGCGCGCAGGCCTCGTGCTTGGCGCCAGGCGGAGGCGGCTTGCAGACGTACTGCCAGTCGCCGTACTGGCCCTTCACGGTGCCGTCGGCGAACTGAGGCGAGAGCGCCGCCGCTTTCGGCGACTCACCGCTTTCGGCGCCGGCAAGCGCCGGACTTAAAAGCGATAAACCCGTGCTGGGCAGTCCCATTAACAGTGCGCATAACGCGACGCACAAAATACCTAAGGTGCCGGAGGCGGGCAAAAGTTTGCGCCCCTGAGTCGTGCCGATGGAGTTGGCCATGTGTCTTTCAAAGGTCCCCGAATGCGCGCCGGTCCGTCCCTCGAATGCCTATAAACAGCGCATCCGCGGCTCTAGCGCACCGGGATCGTCTCGGCGAGGAAAAAGGCCAAAGTGGGACTCCGCAATGCAAGCCGCGCGTCGCGCCGACTGCTGACGTTTCAAACCCGCCGCCGAAGCGCGTGTTGCTATGCTGCGGTGCAACAGATTTTATCGCGCGATCCTGCGGCATTAAGCGGGGTTAGAGCTTAGAAAACTTGACTTGAGGTGTGTTTGACGATTGTGCTCTCTTTCGTTTTGGGGATTTCTGCCATAGGCGCACATTCGAGCAGTCGAATGTGGCGACATGGGGCCATTTGGGGGTCCCGTCCGGGCCGGCGCACGGCCGGACGAGAACGATCGGCAAGATCGAACGAACCGAAACAAGGGAGATTCCCAGCACAAACGCTGGGACACGAACCGGGGAGCGGAGAATGCTGAATTGGATTTTCAAGTGTGGGCCGAAGGCGGCGCTTGCGGGGCTCGCAATGCTGCTACTGCCGGCGGCCGCAATGGCTGAGAGCGGTTTGGGCCATTCCCTTCCCGGGCAGATGACTCTGCAGGCTGCGGCGACGCCCATCGCCCATGAGCTGCACGCCTTTTACCACTTGACGAACATCATCATCATCGCGATCGCACTCTTCGTGCTGATCCTGATGCTCTACGTGATGTACCGCTTCAGCGAGAAGCGGAACCCGACCCCGAGCACGACCACCCACCACACGATGCTTGAAATCGCCTGGACGGTGATCCCGATCCTGATCCTGGTCGTGATCGCGATCCCTTCGTTCAAGCTGCTGATGAACCAGTACACCTACCCGAAGCCCGACGTGACCATTAAGGCGATCGGCAACGCATGGTTCTGGGAACACGAATATCCGGATTTCGGCAACTTCACCGTCACCTCCAACATGCTGACGGACGAAGAAGTCGCTGAGCGCAACCAGAAGGGCATTCCGACGCCCCGCCTGCTCGGCGTCGACAACGAGATCGTCGTGCCGGTGAACAAGGTCGTCCACGTGCTGGTGACTTCGAACGACGTCATCCACAACTGGACCGTCCAGTCCTTCGCTTCGAAGGTCGACGCCGTCCCCGGCCGTCTGACCTCGACCTGGTTCCAGGCTGAGCAGGAAGGCGTCTACTACGGCCAGTGCTCGGAACTCTGCGGTCTCAACCACGCGTTCATGCCGATCGCGGTGCGCGTCGTTTCCGATGCCGTCTTCAGCGAGTGGGCCGGCGCCATGCAGTCCAAGGACCGCAAGAAGGCCAAGGAAATCCTCGACAAGGTTGCCCTCGAGCAGGCGAGCATGAAGACCGCCGCCACGGGCGTTCAATAACGCGCTGGAGCTCAAACGGTGACCGCCGCGCGGCCGCCGACCTGAACTCAGGAACGGAAACACCCAGGTCAACAAGGGTTTTACAAAATGGGTAGCACCGCTGCACACGCCGACCACGATCACGCCCCAACCGGGCTTCGTCGTTGGCTTTTCTCGACCAACCACAAAGACATCGGCACGATGTACCTGATCTTCGGCATGATCGCCGGTCTGATCGGTGGCGGCTTGTCGATCGCCATGCGTCTCGAGCTCGCCGAGCCGGGCATGCAGTACTTCACCAACCCGCACACCTTCAACGTCTTCGTGACCGGCCATGGTCTCATCATGGTGTTCTTCATGGTCATGCCGTCGACGATGGGCGGCTTCGGCAACTGGTTCGTACCGCTGCAGATCGGCGCGCCGGACATGGCGTTCCCGCGCATGAACAACATCTCGTTCTGGCTGCTGCCGGTCGCTCTGACGCTGCTCGTCATCTCGATGTTCGTCGAGGGGCCGTCGGGCATGCACGGCGTCGGCGCCGGTTGGACGATGTACGCACCGCTCTCGACCGCGGGCCATCCTGGACCGGCCGTCGATCTCGCGATTCTCGCGCTGCATATCGCGGGTGCTTCGTCGATCCTGGGCGCGATCAACTTCATCACCACCATCTTCAACATGCGCGCACCGGGCATGACGCTCCACAAGATGCCGCTGTTCGTGTGGTCGGTGCTGATCACCGCGTTCCTGCTGCTTCTCTCGCTCCCGGTTCTCGCCGGCGCGATCACGATGCTGCTCACGGACCGCAACTTCGGCACGACGTTCTTCTCGCCTGCCGGCGGTGGTGACCCGATCCTCTACCAGCATCTGTTCTGGTTCTTCGGCCATCCGGAAGTTTACATTCTGATCCTTCCCGGCTTCGGCATGGTCAGCCACATCATCGCAACGTTCTCGCAAAAGCCGGTGTTCGGCTACCTGGGCATGGCCTACGCCATGGTTGCAATCGGCCTCGTCGGCTTCATCGTGTGGGCGCACCACATGTATGCCGCCGGCATCAACGTGAACACGCAGGCTTACTTCGTGTTCGCCACGATGGTGATCGCGGTGCCCACGGGCGTGAAGATCTTCTCGTGGATCGCCACGATGTGGGGCGGCTCGCTGCAGTTCAAGCTGCCGATGATCTGGGCGCTCGGCTTCATCTTCCTGTTCACGGTCGGCGGCGTCACGGGCGTCATGCTGTCCAACGCCGGCGTGGATCGCGCGCTGCACGACACCTATTACGTCGTCGCGCACTTCCACTACGTGCTGTCGCT
Organism: Hyphomicrobium sp.; assembly: GCF_051860585.1. Lineage (GTDB taxonomy): Bacteria > Pseudomonadota > Alphaproteobacteria > Rhizobiales > Hyphomicrobiaceae > Hyphomicrobium_C. The sequence continues at coordinate 133,612 of NZ_JBHYDS010000003.1, read as the reverse complement.
CGGCGCCGTGTTCTCGATCTTCGCGGGCTACTACTACTGGTTCCCGAAGATGACCGGCTACATGTACTCGGACTTCTGGGGCAAGCTGCACTTCTACATCACGTTCATCGGCGCGAACGTGCTGTTCTTCCCGCAGCACTTCCTCGGCCTCGCCGGCATGCCGCGCCGCTACGTCGACTATCCGGATGCCTACGCATTCTGGAACCACGTATCGTCGATCGGCTCGTACATGACGGCTGTCGGAACGCTCTGCTTCTTCATCGGCGTGTTCGTTGCCCTGGCCCGCAAGGTGCCGGCCGGCGACAACCCGTGGGGCCCGAGCGCAACGACGCTCGAGTGGACGCTGCCTTCGCCGCCGCCGTTCCATTCGTTCGAGACGCTGCCGCGCATCACGGGCAGCTCGCACCACTAAGTGTGTGCGGCGGGGACGGAAGCCTCGCCGCTCATTCACTCGACAATCGACGGCGGACGCGTGAGCGCCCGCCGTCACCTCGAAGGCCGCAACACAGAATTGCGAGCGACACGTGCGGGGGCAACCCGCGGCGGGAGGACTGAGAACAATGACGACTTCGATCGCCGAAGGGACACTCGATAGCCGCATCACCACGGCGGAGCCTTCGGTCAGCGATTTCCTCGAGCTGATGAAGCCGCGCGTGATGTCGCTCGTGGTGTTCACGTCGCTCGCCGGGCTGTTCGCGGCCCCGGGCCACTTGCATCCGGTTCTGGCCGTCATCGCAGTCATATGCATTGCCGTCGGCGCCGGTGCGTCGGGTGCACTCAACATGTGGTACGACGCCGACATTGATGCGCGCATGGCGCGCACGGCGGCCCGGCCCATCCCGCGCGGCCGCGTCACTCCCGACGAAGCGCTGGCCTTCGGCTCCGTGCTTTCGGTCGTGTCGGTGCTGACGCTCGGCGTTCTGGTCAACTGGGTGGCGGGCGGCCTGCTTGCGCTCACCATCGCCTATTATATTTTCTTCTACACGATGTGGCTGAAGCGGCGGACGCCTCAGAACATCGTTATCGGCGGCGCCGCGGGTTCCTTCCCTCCGATGATCGGCTGGGCTGCGGTGACCGGCACCGTGACGATGGAAAGCGTGCTGATGTTCCTCATCATCTTCATGTGGACGCCGCCGCACTTCTGGGCGCTCGCACTCTATCGTTGCCGGGACTACGAGCGCGTCGGCGTGCCGATGCTGCCGGTGGTCGCGGGCCCCGACGAGACGCGCCGCCAGATCCTTCTCTATTCGCTCGTGCTCGTGCCGCTCGCGGTCAGCCCCTACTTCATCGGGCTCGGCGGCATCGCGTATGCGGCCGTGTCGACCGTGCTTGGGGCGATCTTCCTCTATTTCGCGGTCAAGGTCTGGCGCGTGCGCGAAGGCCGTGAAGGCGACCGCGTGGCCAAGCAGCTGTTCGTGTTTTCGATCTTCTACCTCTTCGCCTTGTTCGCGGTGCTGCTCGGCGAGCACATCGCGCTCAAGTTCTAACGATCCGGCCGACGACGTTTTACGAAGCTCAGGGAGGCTCAGTGGCAGTGACGCAAGACCAGGACGAGTACAGGAAGCGCCTCCAGCGCCAGCGTCTGCGTTCCGTGGCGATTGCGCTCGGCCTCGCCTTCCTGGTGCTGCTGTTCTACGCGGCGACGATCGTGCGGATGGGGAACTAGGTTCGGGTTTTTACTGGCCAGGATGGGTTTGGACCATCGGTTAAGCGCTCAGGAGACGACGTGACGATAGACGACAACAGCACCAAGGCCGCGCAAGTGGCCATCGGGTCCAAGCCTGACCCGGTTCGGCGCGGCACCAATCGGGGTGTCGTGCTGGTGTGCCTTGTCGCGCTCTTCGCCATGGGCGGGATGACCTGGGCGGCCGTTCCCCTGTACCGGCTCTTTTGCCAGGTGACCGGCTACGGCGGGACGACCATGCGCGCCGACAAGGCGCCGGACACCATCAGCGAACGCAAGATCACCATTCGCTTCGACGCCAACGTGTCGCCGGGCATGCCGTGGCAGTTCCAGCCGGCGCAGCGGACGATCGAGGTCAAGATCGGCGAGAACGCGCTGGCCTTCTACAAAGCGCACAATACGTCGCCGCACGCCGTCACAGGGTCTGCGACCTACAACGTATCGCCCGATATCGTGGGCGCGTATTTCAGCAAGATCGAATGCTTCTGCTTTACGGAGCAGACGCTCGCGGCCGGCGAGAGTGTCGAGATGCCGTTGTCGTTCTTTGTCGATCCGTCGATCGAGAAGGACCGCGAAGCGATGCTCGTCAAGGAGATTACGCTGTCCTACACCTTCTATCCGATCGACGGGACCGGGGCGAAAGCCGAGGTCAAGACCGGCGACACGGGCAAGGGCGGATAAGGTTATCCGGTGACGGGTTCGTCGCCGGTTACAAGACGAACGATCCGATGTGGTGCGCCGAGTGGCGCTGACACCCGGATCGACGGAACCCCGGGGCCGCAATGCCGCGGGTTAAGAGACGGGCCGAGGCACGTGCCGCCGAACTGATCTACTGAGATCATGGGCGCGGGGCTTGCCGAGGCCGGGGGAAAATAAAGCGAACGGGGATTTACGGAGACGAAAATGGCCCAAGCGCACGGCAAGCAACACGACTACCATCTGCTCGACCCGAGCCCGTGGCCTATTATGGCTTCGCTCTCGGCGTTCGTTATGGCCATCGGAGCAGTCATCTGGATGCGCTCCATGGGCGAAGGGGCAACCGGCCTGTTCGGCGTCCATGGACCCTGGGTTTTCGCCCTCGGGTTCCTGAGCCTTGTGACGATCGCTTCCCTGTGGTGGCGCGACGTCATCATTGAGGCGAACCGCGGCGATCACACGCCCGTCGTCCAGCTTCATCTCCGTTACGGCATCCTGCTGTTCATCGCCTCGGAAGTGATGTTCTTCGTGGCCTGGTTCTGGGCCTACTTCGATTTCGCGCTGTTTCCCGCAGATGTCGTCACGCTCGACAACATGAAGGAAGCGGTCGGCATGGTGACGCGCAATGAGCTGTTCGGCGGCCAATGGCCACCGGTGCCGGTCGAAGCAACGGAAGCCGTCATCCCGGCCACGGGCGCGCCCGTCAACGGTTACTTCAAGGGCACGTTCGATCCCTGGGGCATTCCCTTCGTCAACACGCTGATCCTGCTCTCGTCGGGCGTCACCGTGACGTGGGCGCACCACGCGCTGCTCAAGAACGATCGCCGCGGCCTCGTGCTCGGCCTTCTCGCCACCGTCATCCTCGGCGCGATCTTCACCGCGCTGCAGGCCTACGAGTACATGCACGCCGCCTTCACGTTCGGCGGTCACGCGTACGGCTCGTCGTTCTTCATGGCGACCGGCTTCCATGGCGCGCACGTCATCATCGGCACCATCTTCCTGCTGGTGTGCCTGGTGCGTGCGACGCGCGGTGCGTTCACACCGCAGCAGCACTTCGGCTTCGAAGCGGCGGCCTGGTACTGGCATTTCGTCGACGTCGTCTGGCTGTTCCTGTTCGCCTCCATCTACATCTGGGGCGCAGGCGCACATCCGGGCGCCGGCCACTAGGGCCGGTGCGCGGTGGTTCCGCCTTGGCTGGCGTGCTGTCGAAGCACTTCTGCCAAGCGGACCCGCGACCGATATAAGATCGAGCGAGGGGCTGGACTTGCGTCCGGCCCCTTTGCGTTTCAGGTGCGCCCTGTCTCCGTCGGCTCGTCCGACGTCCGGGAGGTTTCATGACCGGCGAAGACCACGATGCGGAGCGGCAGGGCCGGCAAGGCGGCGTGCTATCCGTGCTCGCATCCGGAGTGCTGGCGCGGTGCCCGCGATGCGGAGGCGGCGCTCTGTTCAAGAATGGGTTGATGCTGCGGCCGAAGTGCGAGGCGTGCAGCCTCGACTATGCGTTCATCGACACCGGCGACGGCCCGGCGGTGTTCGCGATCCTGATCCTCGGGTTCGTGGTGCTCGGCGCGGCGCTGTTCGTGGAGTTCAGGTTCGGGCCGCCCGTCTGGGTGCATGCCCTGCTGTGGGGGATCTTGACGCCGCTGTTCGCGTTCGGGCTGCTCAGGTTCCTGAAGGCGATCCTGATTGCACTGCAATGGTTGCACAAGGCGGAAGAGGGCCGGCTGGCGAAGGACTGACGCATGACAACGGAGAACAGCGCGGGCGTGCGCGCCGGATGGCGAAGCCTGATCTGGCCGGGACTGATGACGCTGGTGGCGTTGGCAATCCTGATCGGGCTCGGCGTCTGGCAGATGGAGCGGCTAGCCTGGAAGGAAGGGCTGATCGCCTCGATCGCCGAGGAGCTCGGTAAGGCGCCTGTGCCGCTGGAGCAGCCAGCCGATGCGTGGAAGGCCCTGGCGACGGAGGAGTATCGTCCGGTGTCGGTCAAGGGACGTTTCCGGCACGGCGATGAACGCCATCTCTTCGCGTCGACCGACGGGGCGACGGGGTGGCACGTTTACACGCCGCTCGAGACCGAAGGCGGCCATGTGCTGTTCGTCAACCGCGGTTTCGTGCCCGACACGATGAAGGATCCGGCGACCCGCGCCGAGGGGCAGGTCAACGGCGTCGTCGAGGTGCACGGCCTGTTGCGCAAGCCCGGCGTGCACGGCTCGTTCGAGCCGGACGCGGACCGGGCCCACAATGTCTGGTACTGGCGCGATCTGGCGGGGCTCACGGCGTCGCTGGGCACGGGCGTCGACCCCGCCAGCGTCCTGCCGTTTTTCGTCGATGCGGCGGTCGATCCGGCCAATCCCGGCGGATGGCCGAAGGGCGGCGTCACGCGGCTCGATATCCCCAATCGCCACCTCGAATACGCGCTGACGTGGTTCGGTCTAGCGGTTACGCTGGTTGCGATTTTTGCGGCTTTCGCCTGGCCGCGTCTGCGGCGTGGGAGCGCGGCTTGATCCCAGGCGGGGTGACCGTTACAGCGTAAGAGCGGCCGGCCGCGCGCGACTTCGCGGTCCCACAACCCAGGATTTCGAATACGTGACCTACATCTCCACCCGGGGCGAAGCGCTTTCGCTGACGTTCGAGGATGTGCTGCTCAACGGGCTTGCGCGCGACGGCGGCCTTTATGTGCCCGACGTGTGGCCGACGCTCTCGCCTGAGACCATTGCGGGCTTCGCCGGAAAGCCGTTCGCGGACGTCGCGACCGAGGTGATCCTGCCGTTCGCGCAGGGCTTCGTCGACCGCGAAACGCTGCATGCCATGGCGGTCGACGCCTACAGCCGGTTCGACCACCCAGCGGTGACGCCGCTGGTCCAGATCGACCGCAACCGGTGGGTGCTGGAGCTGTTCCACGGTCCGACGCTGGCGTTCAAGGACGTTGCGATGCAGCTCCTGGCGCGTCTTATGGACCACGCGCTGGCGCGGCGCGGACAGCGTGCGACCATCGTCGGCGCGACGTCGGGCGACACGGGCGGGGCGGCGGTCGAAGCCTTCCGCGGCTCGAAGCGTGTCGACGTCATCGTGCTGTTCCCAGACGGGCGGGTCTCCGACGTCCAGCGGCGCATGATGACGACGCCGACCGACGCCAACGTCCATGCGGTCGCCATCAAGGGTACGTTCGACGATTGCCAGTCACTCGTGAAGGCGATGTTCAACGATCATGCCTTCCGCGACCGGATGAGCCTGTCCGGCGTCAACTCGATCAACTGGGCCCGCATCGTGGCGCAGGTGACCTACTATTTCGTCGCGGCGGCGGCGCTCGGCGCGCCGTACCGGCCGATGCGGTTCGCGGTGCCGACCGGCAATTTCGGAGACATCCTCGCCGGCTGGGTCGCCAAGCGCATGGGGCTGCCGATCGATCAACTCGTGATCGCGTCGAACGCCAATGACATCCTGCCGCGGGCGCATGCATCCGGGGTGTACGAGATGCGCTCGGTCGTCGAGACCTCGTCGCCGTCGATGGACATCCAGATCTCCTCCAACTTCGAGCGGTTCCTGTTCGAGGCATCCGGCCGGGACGCCGGGTTCATCCGCGGGGCCATGGGGGCCTTGTCCCAGGGCGGAAGGTTCGAACTCGGGGCGGCCGCAAAGCCGTTCGCGACGGAGTTCGCGGCGGTGGCCGCCGACGAGGCCGTGGTCGCGGAGACGATCCTGCGCACGAAGGCCGCGACGGGCTACCTTCTCGATCCGCATACCGCCTGCGGGGTCGCGGCGCTCGAGGCGGCGGCGGCGCAATCGGCAAGCCCCGGCATCGTGCTTTCGACGGCGCATCCGGCCAAGTTCCCCGACGCGATGGAGAAGATCACCGGCGCGCGTCCTGCGTTGCCGCCACGGCTTGCGACGCTGCTCGACGAGCCCGAGCGGTACGAGGTGCTCGAAAACGATCCCGCCGCGGTCAAGGCGTTTGTCGAACGGGCCGTCCGCCCGGTAACGGCTGGTGCGCAATGACGGTGCAGATTACGCGTCTCGGAAATGGGCTGACTGTCGTCACTGACGCCATGACGCACGTCGAGACGACATCGCTCGGCATCTGGGTCAATGTCGGCGCCCGGGACGAACAGCCGGCCGAGAACGGCATCTCCCATTTTCTGGAACACATGTCGTTCAAGGGAACGGCGACGCGGTCGGCCCAAGCGATTGCCGAGGAGATCGAGGCTGTCGGCGGCGAATTGAACGCGGCGACGGGACTCGAGACGACAGCCTATTTCGCGCGGGTTCTGAAAGGCGACGAGGGCGTGGCGATCGAACTCATCGCCGACATTCTGCTCAATTCGAGTTTTTCCTCGGACGAGCTCGAGCGCGAGCGGGAGGTGATCCTGCAGGAGATCGCCTCGACGCGTGACATGCCCGACGATATCGCGTTCGAACTGGTCAACGAAGCCGCCTATCCCGCCCAGGCGGTGGGTCGCCCCATTCTCGGGCCGGCGGTCAACGTCAAACGGTTCTCGCCGGCCGATCTGTCAACCTTCCTCGCCACCCATTACCTGCCGGGCTCGATGGTGCTGTCGGTAGCTGGGGACGTGCAACATGAGGCGCTCGTCCGCCACGCTGAGGCCCTATTCGGCGGGCTCTCTTCGAAGCTCGTGAAAGCCCAGGAAGCAGCGCACTACCAGGGCGGAGTCCGGTGGCATCCCAAGCGCTTCGAGCAGAGCCATCTTGTGCTCGGGTTCGAGGCGCCGTCCTATCGTGATCAAGCGTATTTTACGGCGCAGGTGTTCTCTGGGCTCTTGGGCGGGGGCATGTCGTCCCGGTTGTTCCAGGAAGCCCGCGAGAAGCGGGGGCTGTGCTATTCGATCTATTCGTCCGCATGGAGCCTTAACGATACCGGGCTTCTGGCGGTGCATGCGGCGACGGGACCCGAGATGATGGCCAGCCTCATCGACATCACATGCGGCGAGCTTGAGGACGTGGCACGGCAGGGGCCGTCGACGGCCGAGCTCAACCGGGCGAAAGCTCAGCTCAAGGCGGGGCTGCTAATGAGTCTCGAATCATCTTCGGCTCGCGCCGAGCAGATGGCCCGTCATCTGCTGGCTCACGGACGGATCATCGGCCGTGACGAGTTGATTCAGAACGTCGACGCCGTCAGCGTCGAGGATGTCGGCCGATTTGCGCAGCTCATGCTGGCGCGGCCGCCATCCGTTGCCGTCGTCGGCGCCGGCAAGGCGTCGCAACGGCTCGCGGTGCAAGCCGCCGACCGCGTTGGGCGCGGTTCGGCAAGCTCGGAGGCGAAGACTGCCTGATGGCGTTCCTGAGGGCCGGAAACTCGTCGGAGTGGGCGGTCATCCAGGGCCGCAGCGTCTGGCTGCGTCCGCCGCTCATGAGCGACTACGGTCCCTGGGCTGAACTGCGCGCGCTCAGTCGCCCCCATCTGGTGCCGTGGGAGCCGGCCTGGCCGCGGGACGACCTTACGAAGAGCGCCTATCGCCGCCGCATCCGCCACTACCAGCGCGAGGCGCGCGACGATCTCGGCTATGCGTTTCTGATGTTCAACAGCGGCAACGAGCGCCTCATCGGCGGACTCACGCTGTCCAATGTTCGCCGCGGCGTGACGCAATCGGCCATGCTCGGCTACTGGCTCGGCTCGCCTCACGTTGGGTGCGGATCGATGACGAGCGCGGTCACCGCCGCGCTGCCGCATGCGTTCGAGCAGCTTCGCCTGCACCGCGTCGAGGCGGCCGTGCAGCCGGCCAACACACGCTCCATCGCCGTGTTGAAACGGGCGGGATTTATCGAGGAAGGCCTCGCGCGGCGCTATCTCAAGATCAACGGCGTGTGGCAAGATCATCTCGTGTTCGCGATCCTCGCTGAGGATTGGATGACGCGGGAGGTGCAGTCTTGACGCGCAGCGCTTTCCCGAGCCTTCGAGACGGCCCGCGCGCTTGGATTGCGGCGCAAATCGCTGCCTTTGCGGCCGTGCTGCTGGCGTCGCTCGTCGCCGTTTCCGCGCCCGCGCTGGCGCTCAAGCCGATCGAGATCGGCCAGGACCAGGGGCGCCTCGACGTGACGCCGCTGGCCGACCTCTACGAAGGGCGCGGCGACAGCCTGCAGGTCGAAACGGCTGCCGGCGCGGACGGACTCGCAAGCCGCATGTCGGTCTCGGCCGCCACGGCGGGCGACAATCCCAACTGGATTGTGTTTGCGCTCACCAATTCCACGGACAAGCCTGTCGAGCGCTGGCTGTCGGCGGCGCGCTACAGCGTGATCGGATCGGGCGTCGTGTGGCCGGACCTCGACGCGCAGCGGATCGAGGCGATTACGCCGTCGGTGGGCTTCGTGCCGGAGCGCATCAAGAGCGATCGGGCGGATCTGTTCCGCATCACGCTTGAACCGGGGCAGACCATCACGTACGTCGCCGAGCTTTCGTCGGAGCGCTTCGCGCGCCTGCATCTCTGGAAGCCGCTCGACTACGAAATCCGCATTTCAAACCGCCAGCTGTTCAACGGCGTGCTGCTCGGCCTCACGGGCCTGATGGCGATCTTCCTGACGGCGATCTTCGCGGCGAACCACAAGCTCGTGTTCCCGGCGTCGGCGCTGGTGGCGTGGTGCGTGCTGGCGCATCTTTGCGTCGATTTCGGCTTCTTCCATAAACTGTTCCAGCTCAAACCCGAGGCGAATGCCGTTTATCGCGCGGCGTCGGAGGCGGCGCTCGCGGCCAGCCTTGTCGTGTTCCTGCATGTGTTTTTGCGGCTCGCGCTGTGGCACGGGCTGATACGCATGCTGATCACGGTGTGGCTGCTGGCGCAATTCTCGCTCATCGCCGTCGCGATCATCGATCCGCGATTGGCGGCCACGTTCGCGCGCCTCTCCTTCCTGTTCATCGGGTTGACCGGCACGGGCCTGATCCTGTTTCTCGCCTTACGCGGGCAGGATCGCGCCTTGTCGCTCATTCCGACGTGGATCCTGTTCCTGGTCTGGATTTTCGGCGCGGGTGTCGCCCTGACGGGCAAGCTCACCGGCGAGGCGGCGGTGTTCGGCCTCGTGTCGGGCATGGTGCTGATCGTGCTGTCGATCGGGTTTACCGTGACGCAATATGCATTCCGCTCGGTCGAGCCCTTGCACGGCGCGGCGCCGTCGGAGCTGCAGGCGCGCTCTATTGCGGTCGACGCCTCAGGCGCTGCGGTGTGGGAATGGAATGCGCGCCGCGACGAGGTCAAGGTCAGCCAGTCGATCGAGGCCTTGCTCGGTCTTTCGCCGGGCGATCTCTCGACGCGGACCGACGACTTCATGCGCCATCTTCATCCCGCGGACCGCGAGCGCTTCCGCCTGGCACTGTTCACGGTGCAGGAGCGGCGCGACGGCAAGGTCTGCTGCGAATTCCGTCTGCGTCAGTCCGACAACAACTACCGCTGGTTCGAGCTGGAAGCGGCCGGTGTGCCGGGCACCGATCCGCGCTCGTTCAAGTGCATCGGCCTGGTCCGCGACGTGACCGACGCCAAGCGGGCGCATGAACGGCTGCTGCACGATGCCGTGCACGACAGCCTGACGGGGCTTCCCAACCGCGAGCTGCTGCTGGACCGCCTCGAAGTGGCGATGGTGCGCGCGAAGTCGGAGCCGCAAATACGGCCGACCGTTCTGATCATCGACATCGACAAGTTCACGAGCCTCAGCTCGTCGCTCGGCCTCGTGCTCGGCGACAGCCTATTGCTCACCATCGCGCGGCGGCTGCAGCGTCACCTTGGGCCCAACGACACGCTGGGGCGCATCTCCGGCGACCGCTTCTGTCTGCTGTTGCTGGCGGACCAGCCGGTGGCGGAACTGGCGCAGCACGCCGAGCGTATTCGCCGATCGCTCCGCTCGCCGATCAAGATTTCGGGCGAGGAAATCGTGCTGACCGGCTCGATCGGCATCGCCATTTTCGACGGCGAGGAAACGAACCACGCCGACCTGCTGAAGAAGGCCGAGATCGCGATGTTCCGCGCCAAGCGCGCGGGTGCGGATCGGATCGAAGTATTCACGCCGGAAATGAAGGGCGACCAGGACGACCGCCACGCGCTCGAAGCCGAGCTGCGTCGCGCGCTCGAGAAGAACGCGGTGCGCGTTTCGTATTATCCCGTCGTCTATTTGCCGACCGAGGAGCTGGCCGGCTTCGAAGCGGTGGCGCGCTGGGATCATCCGCAGCTCGGCACCATCGATCCGGCGCAGTTCTCCCCGTTGTCCGAAGACAACGACCTCATCGCGAGACTCGGAATTTATCTGCTGCAAAAGGCGTCGCGCGACGTCGCGGCCTGGCAGAAGGATTTCCCACGCGGAGATTCACCGCTGTTTGTCAGCGTCAACATCTCGTGCCGTCATCTCTTCCGGCCCGATGTCATCCAGGAAGTGCGCCACATCCTCGGCCGCTCGGTGGTGCCCAAAGGATCGATCCGCATCGAAGTCACGGAGCAGATTACGCTCGAAAATCCCGAACAGTCGACCGAAGTGCTCGAGTGGCTCAGGGCGTCCGGCGCGGAGATCGTACTGGACGAGTTCGGTACCGGATATTCGTCGCTGTCTTATCTCGACCGCCTGCCGTTCGACACGGTCAAGATCGATCAGGCGATCATGCAGGCCGGCGACGTCAGGGGTGGCAGCGACAGTGTGCTCCTGCGCTCCATGGTGGCGCTGGGGCATGAACTCGGCAAGAAGATCGTGGCCAAGGGCGTCGAGGCCGCGACGGAAGTCAGCTTCCTGCGCTCCATCGAATGCGAGTATGCGCAAGGGCCCTATTGCGGCGATGCGATTGCGGACGTGGACGTGGCGCAGGTGCTCGCGTCGGTGAAGACGTCCGAGAGCAAGGTCAAGCCGGTCGGCGTGTTCCGGCCCAAGGCACGGAAGAAGGGCAAATCGCAAGCGCCACAGACGGGCGCGGATGTCCAACCCGGGATGGCTGCCGCCGCGAACGGGCAGGCCGTTCAGCCGCGCGCGAACGACAAAGCGGACCACGCCTCCAACGGGCATGCTGCGAACGGGGCCGCGAGCGGACACGCCTCAAATGGGCACGTCGCGAATGGTCATGCCGGTAACGGCCATGCTTCCAACGGCCATGCTCAGAACGGAAGTGCGCCCAACGGGAATGGACACGGCGCACCCGAGATGCCGCACGCCGCCAACGGCGCCGGGACTCAGATGAAGCCTGTGCCGCGTGCTCGCGATCAGGCCACCGGTGGTGGACTGGCGCGCGCGCAAGCGCGGCTGCGCGGCGAACAGCCTCCGTTCGGCCGTGCCCCCCCGAGTGGCCCGCCGATAGGCCCCTCCCCGCACGTGGGACCTGGTCAGCAGGCCTCGCCTCCGCCTCCGCCTAACGGCGCGATGCCGCCGCAGCACACGAGCGTGCCAGCCGGTGTGCCACCGCCCGTTCCACCCGCACAGCCGCCGATCGCGAGCGCCACGACGCGCCTGACCGACGTGCTCCCGAATGTCGCGTCGCTCGAGACCACGCAGCGTCCGCCTGCACGAGGGCCCGGTTTTGCTGGCGCTCCGGCAGGCATGCCGCCGACGATGGATGCGCCGCCGCCGTTTACCGCTCAGCGTGCGCCTCAGCCGCCGCCCCAGCTGCAGCCGCCTCAGCTTCGCGCGATCGAGCCGCCGCCGTCGATTCCCGGTGCTCCGCCTTCGCCGGGTGGGCCGCCGATGCAAGGCGCGCCGCCGCCGATCCCGAACGGGCACCCCTTGCGCGCCGCTGCGTCACCGCCGCCCATGCCGCCACCTGCCGACATCCCGCCGCGCCCGGTGCTGGTCCAGCCGCTGCCGCCGTCGCCTCTGCAATCCGCCGCGTCCGCGCCGCCGCATCCGTCCGCGGGGCCCGCCGTACGGCCTGCCGTGCCGCAGGTCGTCAACGGCTTGGCTCAGCCGATCCCGCCGGACTTCTCGAACCTCCCACCCGCCATCGCCGAAAGCCTGGCGCGTTTGGCCGGCGTCGCGCGCAAGCCGGGTTGAGCAGGGCTTCACGTTAGTAGCATCCACCGTCGGGAGATCGGCGCGGAACGGGCAGCATTATCTGTCGGCCGTGCTGCAGGTCCAGGCGTGGCGCGCACATTGGACGGGCGACGCGTGGCGTCCCTGTCGTCAGCCGCGCGGCTCTCCGCTTAGGTCGCTTGCTCAGACGTATGCAGGGTGCGCGTCGTCAGCTTCAACGTCGCCAGCCTCAAGCGTGACCTGTGTCGCTCACCAGATGCGAGGGGTCGACGCCGATCTTGGCGAGGGCGCGGGTGTACTTGCCGTCGATGTCGGAATCGAACAGCAGATTGACGTCCGGTGGGCAATGCAGCCAGCCGTTGGCCTGGATTTCGCTTTCGAGCTGACCGGCCGACCAGCCCGCATAGCCGAGTGCGAGCAAGGCGTGCGAGGGCCCTTCGCCGGCGGCGATCGCCTTCAGGATCTCGATTGACGCCGTGAGGCTCACCTCGTCGTCGATCGGCAGGGTCGACTCGCTCGAGTGATAATCCGACGAATGGAGAACGAAGCCGCGCCCCGTCTCGACCGGGCCGCCGGCGTAAACTTGGCGCTCCAGGATTTCGTTCGAGATGCCGTCCTCGGCGCCGCCCGTCGTGATGCCGAGGCGTTCCAGAAGGTCGGGGAAGTTGATGTGATCGGCGCGATGATTGATGATCAGGCCCATTGCGCCGTCGTCGGAATGGGCACACATGTAAATGACCGAACGGGAAAACCGCCGATCCGTCATCAAAGGCATGGCGACGAGAAGCTGCCCCTTGAGAAAGCTATCGCTGCGTTTTTTTCGTTTTGATTTCGATGTCGTCATCGAGAGAGATTATCTCCGCGGACCGCTGCCTGTGAAGCCGCGATTTCTTCGGTTATGAGGGATCTGCCGCACGTGCGCGACGTCCAGCAGCGACAACCGGCCCACGTTAAAGCGCGATTGCGGCTGAAAGATTCGCAGACTAAGCGAACAGTCGCGTAATAGAAGGCCGATACGACATGATGCGTTCCACGTACCTGCGATCCCAGTCTCTGCGCTACCACTTGGCGACCCTATCGATATTTGCCTTCGGGCTGGCGGCTTCAAGCGCCGTATCCCCAGCAGCGGCGCTTTCTTCCGCCTGGGTGCCCGGCCACAAGGTCAAGGCACGGCTCGTCGCCGGGCGCACGACGCCGTCGGACGGCAACAAGCTGATGGCGTTCGTCGAGATCGTGCTCGAGCCCGGCTGGAAAACCTACTGGCGCTCGCCGGGCGATGCCGGGCTGCCGCCCTCGCTCGATTGGTCGAAGTCGGTCAACCTTGCATCCGCCGAGGTCCTATTTCCCGCGCCGCGGACGTTCACCGACAAGTCCGGTCATACCGTCGGCTATGAAGGCACGCTGTTCCTGCCGATTGCGCTCACGCCAAAGTCGCCGGGCGAGGCGGTCTCGCTGGCGGTCGATGCGCACTATGGGATCTGCAAAGACATCTGTGTGCCGGTCGAGGCGGAGCTAAAGCTCGACATTCCGGCCGGCGAGGCCGCGCTCGCGCCGGCGGCCGCCCTCATTGCTCTCGACCGCGTCCCCCGGCCCCAGGGAAGCGTCATTGCCGACGATCCGGTGCTGGTCCGTGCCGAGGCCCTGGTCAATGGTGACCAGCCGAAAGTCGTCGTCGAGGCCCGTTTTCCTGGCGGAGAAGCGGCGGGCGCTGTCTATCTCGAAGCCTCCAACGGTCAATTCCTGCCGATCCCGGACAAGGTCTCGGATGGCGCGGGCGGGTCGGCGGTGTTTGAAGCGCCGCTCGGCGCCGATGTCGATCTCAAAGCGCTCAAGGGCGCGACCGTGACCGCCACGATCGTCGGCGAGGCCGGCGCTTCCTTTGCAACATTCGCGGTTCCCTGACCGCCGCCAATCCATCCGACATACAAGCCAGCCAATTCGAGAGGAGCGACCGATGAGCATCAAAGTGGGCGACAGGCTGCCTGAGGCTAAATTCACCATCATGGGCGAGGGCGGACCGAAGCCCGTGACGTCGGGCGAGCTTCTCAAGGGGAAGAAGGTGGTGCTGTTCGCGGTGCCGGGGGCGTTCACACCGACCTGCAGTGAGCAACACCTGCCGGGCTTCGTCGGTCTCGCCGATGACTTCAAGACCAAAGGCGCCGACATGGTGGCCTGCACCGCGGTCAACGACGTGTTCGTTCTCAATGCGTGGTCGAAGGCGCGAGGCGCCGGCGACATCACGATGCTCGCGGACGGGAACGCCGATTTCGCTCGGGCGTTGGGTCTCGATATCGACCTCGGAGCGTTCGGTCTGGGCACGCGCTCGAAGCGCTACGCGATGATCGTGAACGACGGCGTGGTCGAATACCTGGCGATCGAAGACAGTCCTCCGGAGCATATCAAGGCGACGGCGGAGAAGGTTCTTGCGTCCTTCTAAGTAAAAATCAAAAATCTATTCTTATCAATACTTGGGTTTCGCTCGGGTCAGTCTTGCCGCTTTGCGGCTGGACATATTGACGCGCTTGCGGGCCGTTTCCTTGTTTCTGCCCTTCACCCGTGCGACTGGCGCTCTGTTCAGTAAGCTTTCAGTAAGCAAATAGCATGGGGACCACAGAGATGAGAAAGAACGTCTACGCCGTCGCGGCGAGTCTGTTTGTGATCGTCGGCGCGACGTCTGCGGATGCGCGTCCGTCTCAAGGCTCGGCCCACGACAGCTGGAATCCTTTCGTCCAGCATTCTTCTTCGATCGCGAGCACCGGCAGCAGCCGGGCAGCGGGGCAGAGGGCCAGCCGCGGCGAGCGCACCGCTTATCGCGGCCGCAATCAGCGCGTTCGCCACGCGCGCCAGAACAACGACTCCGCACCGTCCTACTCGTCGTCCGGCGGCGGCCACTCGGCCGGCGGCCGTCCGCGCGCCTGGTGCGGCTGGTGGATGCGCACGCAACGCGGCGGTGGCGCTCACCTCAACCTCGCCTGGAATTGGAGCAAGTGGGGCAGCCCGAGCGGTCCGCAGGTCGGCGCCGTTGTCGTCTGGCGTCACCACGTCGGCGAGATCGTCGGCCGCGCGGCCAACGGCCAGTGGCTCGTCCGCTCCGGCAACGACGGCGGCGCTGTCCGCACGCGTGCCCGCTCGGTCTCAGGCGCCGTTTTCCGCGTCGGCTAAGCCGGCCGGATCACGTCTCGATACCAAAAAGGGCCGCCCGCCGCTTGGCTGGGCGGCCTTTTCGTTTTTGCGCGGGCCGTCCGCTGACCTCGAGGTGCCGTCAGCGGACCTTGAATTCCGCCATGCCCTCCCGGGCCAGCTCATCGGCGCGCTCGTTCTCCGGGTGGCCGGCGTGCCCCTTGACCCAATGCCAGGTCACCTTGTGGCGGGCGAGCGCCTGCTCGAGGCGCTGCCACAACTCGACGTTCTTGACGGGCTTCTTGTCCGCCGTGCGCCAGCCGTTGCGCTTCCAGCCATGGATCCAGCTCATGATGCCGTTCCGGACGTAGGAGCTATCGGTGTACAGGTCGGCCGTAACGCCGGTCTTTAGGGCTTCGAGCGCGGAAATGGCGGCCATCAACTCCATGCGGTTGTTGGTGGTCTGGGCTTCGCCGCCCATCAGCTCCTTGCGGTGGTCACCCCAGATCAGGATGGCGCCCCAGCCGCCGGGGCCGGGGTTTCCGGAGCATGCGCCGTCGGTGTAGATCTCGACCGTTTTCTGCTGATCGCTCATATCAGGCGCGCTCCAGGCCGTATTCGGCCGGCGACGTGACCTCCTGGTGGAACCGGAGGCGGCGCAGATAGGCGTAAGGGTCGTGCGGCTTGACGAGAGCGTTGGGGTCTCTGTGCAGCCAGTCGTGGGCGCGCGTCAGCAGGAAGCGCAGGGCGGCGCCACGGGCGAGGGTGGGGAAGGCATCGTATTCCGCCCCCGTGAGCGGGCGGAGGCTCTGGTAGCCGGCGAGCAGCGCCCGGGCCTTGGTCGCGTTGAAGGCGTAATCCGCCTCGAAGCACCATGCGTTGAGGCAGATGGCCAGGTCGTAGGCCCAGAAGTCGTTGCAGGCGAAATAGAAATCGATCAGGCCGGAAAGCTTCTCGCCCAGAAAAAAGACGTTGTCGGGAAAGAGGTCGGCGTGAATGACGCCTTCCGGCAGATTGCGCGGCCACGCCCGGTCGAGGTAGGCCAGTTCGTAGGCGATCAGGGTGCCGAGGCCGCGTGAGACCTCGTCGCTGCGGTCGGTCAGGCGATCGTAGAGGTCGTGCCACCCGGAGAGGCCGAGCGCGTTGGTCCGCTTGGCCTGGTAGCTCTCGCCGGCCGTGTGCAGTTCCGCCAGCGCGCGGCCGAGGGCCGTGCAGTGGGCCGGTTGTGGGCGACGCGGCCAGACGCCTTCGAGAAACGTGACGAGGGCGGCGGTGCGACCCGAGATTTCGGTCAGGACCTCGCCCTGACGGCTGCGGACGGGCAGCGGGCAGGAAATGCCGCGTTGGTTCAGGTGCTCGAGCAAGCCCAGAAAGAACGGCAGATCCGCCGTGTCGACGCGACGCTCATAGAGCGTGAGGATGTAGGTGCCGGCGGTCGTGTGGACGACATAGTTGGTGTTCTCCACCCCTTCGGCGATGCCCTTGTAGGACAGCAGTGTCCCGAGGCCATAGCTCTCGATGAGGCGCGAAAGGTCATCGTCCGTCACTTCCGTATAAACGGCCATGGTTTGCGTTTTTCTCTGGCTTTGAATGGGTCGCGCAGGGACGGGACGTGTGGGGCTATCAGGCTTCGGCCGGCTCGCGCAACTCACGCGGCACGTTGAAGGCAATGCGCTCGTTCGCGGTCGTGACCTGCTCCACGGTGATTTCGAAGCGCTGGGCCAGGGCGTCGAGGACCTCGTCAACCAGCGTTTCCGGGGCGGATGCGCCCGCCGTCACGCCCACGGCGCCGGCGCTGTCGAGCAAGTCCCAGGGGATCTCGGCCGCGCGCTGGATGAGGATGGCCTTCGGGCATCCTGAGCGCTCGGCCACTTCGACGAGGCGCAGCGAGTTGGACGAATTGGGTGCGCCGACCACGATCGTCAGATCGACTTTGCCGGCGATGGCCTTGACGGCCGCCTGGCGGTTGGTCGTGGCGTAGCAGATGTCTTCCTTGTGGGGTCCGACGATGTTGGGAAAGCGCCGTTTCAGGATGGCCACGATCTCGGCCGTGTCGTCGACCGACAGCGTGGTTTGGGTGACGTAGGCGAGTTGAGACACGTCGTCGGGCGCGATGGCCTCGGCGTGGGCGGCCGATTCAATCAGGGTGACGGCGCCCGGCGGGAGCTGGCCGGTGGTGCCCTCGACCTCGGGATGGCCGGCATGGCCGATGAGCAGGATCTTGCGGCCTTCGGCAAAGTGGCGGGTCGCTTCCGTGTGGACCTTGAAGACGAGCGGGCAGGTGGCGTCGATGGCGAACATGTTGCGCGATTTCGCAGCGCGCGGCACGGACTTGGGAACTCCATGTGCTGAAAATATCACAGGCTGGGTGGTGTCCGGGATCTCGTCGAGCTCTTCCACAAAAACGGCACCTTTGGCCTTCAGGGACTCTACCACGTACCGGTTATGGACAATCTCGTGGCGCACATAGACCGGCGCTCCGAACTTGGCCAACGCCAGCTCGACGATTTGGATGGCGCGGTCCACGCCGGCACAGAAGCCGCGAGGCGCGGCAAGGAGAACCTTGAGGGCGCGGCGCTGCGGACGATCTGGCTCGGTATCTGACGGGGACAAAAGACGGGATCCTTCGGCGCGTGCGGCGTTGAGAGTGTGGGTCAAATCGGGCGGCCGCTTTGTGGTTCCTGACAGGGGTGATACAGCTTGAGTCTGGCGTTCAATTGAGACACACATCGCTTACGATCATTGGCGCGACGGGGTCGGGGGATCTCGCGGTGCACGAACAGAACTCAGTGATTATGCGGATCGGAGTGGCATGGCGCAATCCGTCATGACGAAGGCATTCACGGCGCGAGCATTTACCGTGTGTGGAACGGCCATCGCCCTTGGCGTGGCCTCCGCGCTCGGCGGGTGCGGCATGTCGTCCGTTACGTCCGGTCTCGGCTCGAGCATCTTCGGCAGCGGGTCGAGCACCGCGGAGCCGACGGTCAGCGAAGCCGAACTGATGGCGGCGGCCAAGCAAGGCGGCGCAGATGCTGCGTCGCTCGGCGGCGGTGAAGCCCAGCCCGGTTGCCCGCGCTTCGTCACCTGGCCGCGCGACAGCTTCGTCACCGTCTACGAACCCGGCCGCGACGGCGACGGGCTTGCGATCATGCATCGCGGTGAGATCACGCAAACGGCGCGCGAGTGCCAGATGAACGGTTCGCAGGTCACGGTGAAGTACGGTTTCTCCGGCCGTATCCTGCTCGGGCCGCGCGGCAAGTCCGGACCGATCTCGCTGCCGATCAATGTGTTCGTCACGGACGCCAAGCGCGAGCGCATTACGGAAGACAAGCTGCGCGTCGATGCGTCGGTCGCTGTGGAAAATCCGATCGGATACTTCTCTGCCGTGCGGACCGTGACCTTCAACGTTCCCGAGGGCTCACGCCCGGGTGAGTTCGAGGTCTATGTCGGATTCGACCGACCGGCCCCGAAGGCGGGTTAGAGCCGTTCTACTTCATGTAGAATCGCGGAACGAGCACTCTGGGTTTTTGTGTTTGCGACGATTTGCGCAAACATCACGCGCTCATCTGATTGCGGGTCAATACAGGCTTGGATGCGCCCAGTTCGCGGATCCGTTGGCTGAAAATTGCGTGCAATGGCTCGTCGATATCCTTCATGTTGTTCGTGATGATTTCGCCCCCGGGCAGCGGGAATATGAATTTGTCGTACCCGTTGCTGCCTTCGATGAAGTCGAACAAGCGTCCTTTTCGGATCTGCTCGTAGTAGACGGCGAACTTCCCGAGATAATCCTGATATTGCAGCCTTTCGATCGCGGAAAACTGCTGCTCATCCTTGGACAGAAATGCAAGCCGCTGACGGACGTAACGATAAACCGCAAGCTCTCTGTCCGTCGTTACGATGCCATCAGCGGTGCCTTCTTGAGCTGGCGCGAGAGGATTGGCCTGTGCCGTTTGAGTGCGCAGGCGATCCATCACAGGAATGACAACGGCCTGTTCGAAAGCGTCACGAACCAGACTGCTGTAGCGAGTCTGGATCGATGATCGCCGAAGATTTTTCATACCTAAGCGCTGCAACATCAGACGACAAAGATCGTCAGATGGCTCGCGCATTTCCTGCACCAGAAGCGATCGGAGCCGTCGGGAGACCAGTCTTAGATCCGCGAGGTCCGCAACGTCTTCAGGCTGAAAATTGGTACTCGAGAGCATGTTCAGCGCTTCAAGAACATCAACGGGGATGGGTGAGCGCGTTGCCGCTTCCAGATCAAGGGTGACGAACGGTTCAGCGTCCATCACGTTGGGCTGATCGCAATCTACAAAAAACTCGAACATGATGCCGTCCGTGAGAATTCCCAGACGGACAGTTTGCAATGCTGAGAAATACGAGCGGAGCTGCCCGCGGCACGAGGGCAAATCGGATCCGACCGACTTGCATTCGATGGCGATAACGGGAGCGCCATCTTGCATGATCGCGAAATCCACGCGATCGACTGAACCGGTTCTGAAGTCTGCTGGGAGTTCCGGCTGAACGACGAGCGGATCGGTGTAGTCGTAGCCAAGCGCTCCGATGACCGGAAGGATCAGGTAGAGCTTTGTGCTTTCCTCATTGGTGCAATGAGATTTTATGACGTTTGATCGTTCCGCAATTCCGGTCAGGATTTCGCGTAGTTCTCGGAGTGCGCCCATGGTCGTTCTCCAGCTGCGGACGCATTACCGATTCTCTGGTTCAACTAGAGCATGCCGGTTGACCGGCTCCCAATCTTTGGAAGCATGCTGATTTTTGTTTGCCCGTTATCCACAGATCGGGCGGCGCCGGCCGCTCACGGTTTCTGGAATACGGTCATCGAGATCATGCCGCCGGGGGAGCCGGATTTCGGGGCGTAGTGGTAGACCAGCACGAGGAGACGATCGTTGCCGCCGCTCCAGGACGTGATCGCCCAGGGGCCTTCGACATAAGCAGCGTCAGGCTTGCGCTCGATGAGCTTCTGCATTTCGGCGGAGACGGATGCGGGCGGCGTCTTGTCGGCGGGCAGGATCAGGCTGCAGGCGAAATTGGTTGCATCGGCGTACTTGGGGAAGTCGGCCTTCGACTGGTCGTCCATCGGGCTCTTCGTGATGGCGAGCGAGTACGTGCTGCCCGCGGCGGACAGTTTCCAGGCCTTGAGAATGTCCGGCGCGACAGCGGGGCGAAACGCGTCGAGATCCTTGCCCGTGATCGGTTGCCAGGTACTGTCGGTCTGCGCCTCGACGCGTCCGATCTCGGGCATGGTTGCGTAGCAGAGCTTGTCGAACAGGCGCACGCTGGCGGCGGCACCGTCCTGGGCGTGCGCAAGCGACGGCGCGGCGAGTGCGAGGATCATGAGAGATGCCGCCACGCTCACACGCCGAAGCATGGTCATCGGTGTTTCCTTGGTCATCGCGAGCCAGTTCGGATGCGGGGACGATCGTTCAGCCGACGTAACACATTTCTGGTCGCTGCCGTTACGGCTCCGACCACAAAAAAAACCGGGCGCGAGGCCCGGTTTTGAAAGTTCTGATGTCGAGGCCCGCGAGGCAGCTCAGTTGAGCTTGCCCTTGAGGTCGCGAATGGCGGTCTCCGTCAGAGAGCCACCTGCTTCGCCGGCCATCTTGGCCTGGAGAATGGTCTCGGAAGCTTTGACGGCCAGGTCGACCGCGGCGGCGCGGACGTCGCTGATGGCCTGGGCTTCGGCACGGGCAATCTTTTCCTCGGCAGCCTTGGTGCGGCGCTCGACCTGCTCGGTCAAGGCGCGGCGCGTTTCGGCGGCCAGGCTTTCAGCCTCGCGCTTGGCGGCGTCGATGATCGACTTCGCCTCGCCTTCAGCTTCGCGCGCCTTGCGCTGATAATCGGCAAGGAGCTGCTGGGCTTCGTCGCGGAGGCGGCGGGCTTCGTCGAGCTCAGTGCGGATGGCATTGGCGCGTGCGTCGAGCGTGCGGCCGACGATGCCGGGCACGCCTTTCCAGATGAGCAGTCCCACGAACAGCAGGAACGAGAGCAACACCCAGAATTCAGGATAGGCGGGGTTCAGCATGCTCGCCTCACTTGTCCGAACCGGACGGGATGGCGCGAACCGCCTCGTCCTTCGTGACGTTGATATTGGTCAACGCGCTGACGATCTGGACAACCGTGTCACCGGCGATGTCCTTGACGCTGGCGAGGGCCTTGGTCTTGGTGGCGGCAATGCTGGCCTCGGCGCCGGCGAGCTTGCTCGCCAACTGATCCTCGATAGCCTTGCGTTCCTTGTCGACCTCGGCGGTCAATTCATCGCGCGTCTGGCGCGCTATGGCAGACGCACTGCCGCGTGCGTCCGAAAGCGCCTTCTCGTAAGTCTGGAGCGCCTTGTCGGTTTCGGTCTTCAGCCGCTCGGCAGCAGCCAGGTCGCGCTGGATGCGGTCGCGGCGCTCCTCGATCACTTCGCCGATGCGCGGAAGCGCAACCTTCGCCATGATCCAGTAGAGCAGCACGAACGTCACCGCGAGCCAGAAGAGCTGCGGACCGAAGTCCGGTGCGTGGAGCTGCGGAAGCCCGCCCGACTTGTGCTCGTCGAGCGCTTCGGCCACGTCGGTCGCCACGTCAACTGCACCCGCGACGAGCACGGTCATCGCTGCAATCATTGGAGTCTCCCCAAAGGAGCCGGCTGCGGGCCCGCGAGCACGGGCTTACCCGCGTCGAGGGCCTGCCGCCTATGGCGGATCAACCGAAGAGGATGATCAGAGCGATGAGAAGGCCGAACAGGCCGGTTGCTTCAGCGAGCGCGAAGCCAATCAGCAGGTTCGTGAACTGGCCAGGAGCAGCCGACGGGTTGCGGAGCGCGCCCGACAGGTAGTTGCCGAAGATGTTGCCGATGCCGATGCCGGCGCCGATGAGCGCGAAGCAGGCGAGGCCGGCGCCGATGAACTTTGCTGCCTGGGGATCCATGGTCGTCTCCATTTTAGAGTTTTGAGTGGTTGATCGAGAAACGGCACGCTTTTGTCCGGAACGGCATCTCTGCCGGTCCGGCCTCGGCGCAGCGATTAGTGGTGCATGTTGACCGCGTCGTTCAGGTAGATGCAGGTCAACACGGTGAAAATGAACGCCTGCAGGAAGGAGATGAGGAACTCGAGGCCCGTGAACGCGGCGATAAACAGGACCGGAAAAGCCTTGGCGACAAAGGGAAGGCTGACCGCGAAAGTCGCGAATACCTTCAACATCGTGTGGCCGGCCATCATGTTGGCGAACAGACGCACGGAAAGGCTGATCGGACGGATGAGGTACGACACGATCTCGATCGGCACGATGAGCGGCATCAGCCAGATCGGGACGCCATCCGGGACGAAAAGCTTGAGGTAGCCGAAGCCGTGGCGCGCAAAGCCGATCAGCGTGACCGTGAGCCAAACCATGGCAGCAAGCGCGAACGTGACGATGATGTGGCTGGTGACGGTGAACGAGCCCGGGATCATGCCCAGCATGTTGAGGGCGAGAATGAAAATGAAGATCGAGAAGACCCAAGGGAAGTAGCGCATGCCTTCTTCGCCCAGGTTCTCGCGGACGATGCCGGCGACGAACTCATAGAGGCTTTCGGCGATGGACTGAATGCGGCTCGGCACGAGCGAGCGGCCGTTCATGGCGAAAATCAAAAAGCCCGACACGAGCACGACCGCCAGGACCATGAACAGCGATGAGTTCGTGAAGGAGATGTCGTAGCCGAACAACTCCATCGGAACGAGACGCTTGATCTCGAACTGAGCCATCGGGCCGTGGTTTTCCGCCGCGTGTCCCGCCACTTCTGCCGCCTGAGCCAATGTCCGTCCCCTACTTCCGGTCTTCTTCTTCGTCGTCGTCAGGAACCGCCTTGGCGCTTCGCTGCATCGGTTCGGCTTCGGCCTGAAGTCGCCGCGCCGTCCTTATGATGTTCATGAGACCGGCCGCAAAGCCGAGCATCAGAAACACGATCATTAGCCACGGCGCCGTTCCGAACTGATCGTCCAGAATTTTGCCGATGAACCCGCCGACGGCGATGCCGACAACCAGTTCAATGGCGATTTTCATCGCCTGACCCATCGCTGCGCCCCGCGCCCGGCCATCCGGTTCGGGTCCGCGCTTGGCGCGAGCCTCCGCCTTGACCTTCTCGAGCCGAGCACCCAAATCCGAAGCGCGCTTCTTGAACGCGTCCCGATCCTCGGGGGTGATCTCGCCGCGAGCAGGCTTTTCGTCATCGCTCGACGTCGACATCGCGTCCCCTCACCGTGCCAGACTCAGGGCTGAAAACGGCCGGATTACCAACGGCGCGCACCATAGCCGGGGTGCTCGCGGTGTCAAGCAATGGCCACATTGTCGGGGGTTCGGAGGGGTACGGCGAAACCGCGCAGGGATTGGGCAGCGGTCAATAGGCAGCCGGCAACAGATAGTCGGCAGGAAATAGCCGGCCTCCCCCTAAGTATTGGGCTGCTTTCCCACTCACCACTCCGGCTGCCTGTTGCCCGCCGCCTTGCTGCCCCTTCAACCGGCTTCCCGGAAGGACCGGGCGGTTTCGAGGTCGACGGAAACCAGTTGCGAGATGCCTTTTTCGGCCATCGTGACGCCGAACAACCGGTTCATCCGCATCATGGTCATCGGATGGTGGGTGATGACCAGAAAGCGTGTGGCGGTTTCCTCCGACATCTTTTCCATCAGCAGGCAGAAGCGGTCCACGTTGGCGTCGTCGAGCGGCGCATCGACTTCGTCCAGGACGCAGATCGGTGACGGATTCGTGAGGAAGATCGCGAAGATAAGCGATAGCGCGGTCAGGGTCTGTTCGCCGCCGGACAGCAGCGACAGGGTGACCGGCTTCTTGCCCGGCGGCTTGGCGATGATTTCCAGGCCGCTCTCCAGCGGGTCTTCGCCGGGGATCATCTCGAGGCGGGCTTCGCCGCCGCCGAACAGGGTGGTGAAGAGGCGCTGGAAGTGGCCGTTGACGGTCTCGAAGGCCTCGTCGAGGCGCTTTTTGCCCTCGCGGTTCAACTGATTGATGGCGCCGCGCAGCTTGGCGATCGCCTCTTCGACGTCGGCCTTTTCGGTTTCCATCGTGCCGAGCTGTTCGAGGAGGGCGTTCAACTCCTCATCGGCCTGGAGATTGACGCCGCCGAGCCGCTCCCGGTCGCCCTTGAGGCGCTGCAGGCTGCGATCGGCGTCGGCAAGGGCGGGCAGCGCGTCGTTTGCGCCGAGACCCGCGATGGCGAGGCAGTCTTCCGGATTGACGTTCATGTTCTCGCGAATGCGGCGCGCTTCTTCCTGGCGGCGCGTGCGTGCGCCTTCGAGCTTCGTCTCGACGCGGACCTTGGATTCGCGGGCGCTCGCGAGGGCGGCTTGAGCTGCGCGGAGGGCCTGGGCGGCCGTGCGCAATGCGCCTTCCGCACGCGCCAGGTCGTCGGCGGCTGCGTTGCGGGCGGCTTCGGCGTCCGACAGAGCGCCGAGCAGGCTTTGGCGGCGCTCCTCCAGGGCGGGGATGACTTCGTCGAGCGAGACGACGTCGGCCTTGGTCTTGGTGAGGCGTTCCTCCAGCGCGGCGATGTGGTCGGCGGCACTCTGGCTGCGCGTTGCCCAACGGGTGCGCTCGGAGCCGATTGCATCGCGGCGGCGCTTGCGCGCCTCGCGCTCGCGGACGTGGTTGGCGACGCGGGCCTGCGCGACGGCGAGGGCGGTGCGCTTCTCCTGCGCGGCGCGCTGGACGTCCTGCAATCGCGCCGCTGGATCGGTCTCGGCGTCGAGCTTGGCGAGTTCGTCTTCGATGTGATCGAGGGCGGCTTGGGCATCGGCCTGCGCCGTCCCGGCGCGGTGCCGCGCTTCCGCAATCGAGGCCATCTTCGCCTCGGTGGCGCGCGCCTGACGCTCGATGGCTTCGAGGGCATCGCGGGTGGCGACGTGATTGGCCTGCGTGTCGCGCCAGAGGCCGCGAAGGCGCTTTTCTTCCGCAGCGGCAGCAGCGTGTGCGGCAGCTGCTTCCTGCTCCTCGGCGGTCAAGCGCTGCGTCTCGGTCTTGGCGAGCTTTTCGCGCTCGAACATGTCGGACAGACGGTTACGCTCGGCGAGGCGTTGCGCAGCCGGCGTCATGCCGCCGGCGACGGCGATGAACCCATCCCAACGCCAGAGGTCGCCCTCGCGGCTGACGAGGCGCTGGCCTTGCTTCAGATGCGGCTGAAGACGCGCACCGAGCTCGCGCGAGACGACGCCGATCTGACGCAAACGGCGCGTGAGTTCGGGCGGCGCGCCGACGTGGAGGCTCAACGGCTCGGCGTCGGCGGGGAGCGCTTCATCGTCCGTCCCGACCTCGATGCGGCGCCAGCGCACGGCCGCGTCTTCGTGGACCGGGGCGTCGAGATCGTCGCCGAGGGACGCGACAAGGGCGGCCTCGTATCCGGGCGCGACGCGCAGCTGCTCGACGACGGGCGGCATGCCGTCCTCGTAGGTCGGCATGACGAGCTTCGAGAGCGTTTCGCGCTCGGTGATCAACGCGGAGAGCGCCATGCGCGCGCGCTGGGCGGTTTCACTCTTGGTGCGCGCGAGTTCGGCGAGGTCGCCGAGTTTGTCCTCGGCATCGAGCGTGGCGGCTTCGATGGTCGCGATCTCACGCGCCAGGCGCTGGCCTTGCTCGGTGATGGAGGCGAGCTTCAAGGCATCGGGCGCGGCGGCGGCGGCGGCGTCCGTATCGCGCTGAAGTGCGGAGAGTTCCGCGGCGAGTTTCGAGAGCGCCGCGCGGCGCTCGCTTTCAGAGGTTTCCAGCGACTTGCGTTTGGCGCGCGATTCCGCGGCCCGCTCGGTGACGACGGCGAGGTCCTTCTCGGCCACGTCGAGGACGGATTGGGCCTCCTCCTCCGCGGCGTGGATATGATCCTCGGCGGCGTCCGCTTCGGTGTCGGCGGTGTCGAGGCCGGCTGCTTCGACGTCAAACTCGGCCAGGATGTCCTTGGCCTCGGCGATCAGCACCGCTTCGCGCGCGAGATCCTTTTCGAGTTCCGTCGAAAGCTTGGCCAGCTCCTGGCGGCGATCGGCACAGCGCGTCGCTTCCTTGGCGAGGCCGTCGGTTTCGATGCGGATCCGGCTCAAGGCCGCGCCACGCTCGGCTTCCTTCTCACGCAGCGGCTGAATGCTTTCGGAGAGGCCAGCCTCGTCGCGGATGGCGATGGCCTCGGCCTCCGTCGCCTTCGCCAGCAGCGCGAGCCCTTCGGTGAAGTTGTGCTCCTCGGTGTCGACGAGCGTCTGGGCTTCGATCCACGAAAGATGGGCGAGAAGGGCTTCGCCGCGACGGATCTCCTCGGAGAGGTCCTTGTAGCGGCGCGCCTGCCGGGCCTGGCGCTTCAGGCTTTCGATCTGCGAACCGAGCTGGCCCATGATGTCGGCGAGACGGCCGAGGTTGGTTTCAGCGCCCTTCAGGCGCAGTTCGGCCTCGTGGCGGCGGCTGTGCAGGCCGGCGACGCCGGCGGCATCCTCGAGCACGCGGCGGCGCTGCTCGGGCTTGGAGTTGACGATCTCGGAAATCTGGCCCTGGCGAACGAGGGCGGGCGAGCGCGCGCCTGTGGCGGCGTCCTCGAACAGGATCTTGACGTCGCGTGCGCGTGCATCGCGGCCGTTGATGCGGTAGGCGGAGCCTGCCTCGCGCTCGATGCGCCGCGTGATTTCGATCTGATCCGAGTCGTTGAATTCGGCCGGAGCCTGGCGCTGGCTATTGTCGAGAAACAGCGTGACTTCGGCGACGTTGCGCGCCGGGCGTACGGTGGTGCCGGAGAAGATCACGTCGTCCATGGCGGCGGCGCGCATCGATTTGTGCGACGTCTCGCCCATCACCCAGCGAAGGGCTTCGAGCAGATTGGATTTGCCGCAGCCGTTCGGTCCGACCACGCCGGTGAGGCCCGGCTCGATCAAGAGATCGGTCGGCTCGACGAAGGACTTGAACCCCAGAAGCCTGAGACGGCTGATCTTCATTGCGTGCGTCTATCCCGCAGTGACGGTACCGGTCAGCGGGTCACGCTGGCGGCGGCAGTCTGCCCCGCGAGCAGCGGATCGACCAGTTCCCGGATGTCGGCCATCGTCAGCGTCTTCTTCACGAGCTTGCCAGCCACGAAGAAATTGGGCGTGCCGATGATGCCGAGCGTCCGCCCGCGATCCTTGACCCATTTCAAGCCTTCGATCATGGCCTGATTCTGATAGCAGGCATCGAACTGGGGCCTGTTCATCCCCACCTGCTTGGCGACGGCGAAAATAGGATCCAGACGGACTTCCTGGGAGACCCAGGACGCTTGCTGCTCCATGAATTTTCCGTAGAGCGTGAAGTACTTATCCGGTGGGGCGCAGCGCAGCGCGATGGTGGCATTGCCGGACTGCTTGCCGATCGGGAATTCGCGCATGATGAAGCGCACCTTGCCCGTCTTGATGTAGGTGCGCTCGAACTCCGGGAAGGTGTCGCGATGGAAGGCGCGGCAGTGCGGGCAGGTGAGCGATTGGTATTGGATGATCGTCACCGGCGCATCCGGACGGCCGAGCGTCATTTCCGGCAGCGTGCCCGACGCCATGACCTCCGCGACAGAGGGGTTCTGGATGATCTGGCGCGCGCCCTGGGTCGGATCGGGGATGGCGCCGAAGGCTGATAGCGGAGAGTCAGAAGATGCCTCGGCGGGTGAGCCATTGAAAGCGCTCGCGGACGATGTCTCGCCTGCGGGCGCTCCCGCGCCCTGAGAGAGGTTCGGCACGGACGTAGTGCCGGAGCAGGCGGCGAGGAGGAGCGCGCCGAGAACGGCCAGTGTCGCCTGCGCGCGCACTTTCATGTCCGGCTTCTCCCCATCGCGGGCCGGCGCTCATGCCGGCCGCCTATCGTCCTCTCCGAATTAGCCCTGCGCGAGAAGGGGCTCGAGGATCTTGTCGAATTCTTCGACGGTCGGTGCCGCCTGCAGCCGCTTGCCGTTGATGAAGAAGCTCGGCGTGGCGTTGACGCCGAACACTTCATTGCCGCGGGTGTGGATGGCGGTAAGCTGGTCGAGCAGCTTCTGGTCCGTCAGGCACTTGTCGAAGCTTTCCTGTGTGAAGCCCGCCTGCTTGGCGATCTCGAACAGCTTCGGCGTCGGGTTTTCGCGCACGAACGCCCACTGCTCCTGAGTTTCGAACAGCGCTTCAATCATGCCCAGCGACTTGTCGGGTCCGGCGCAGCGGGCCAGCATGGACGCCGCGAAGGCGCGCGCATCGAGCGGGAATTCGCGGAAGATGAAACGCACCTTGCCGGTGTCGACGTACTTCTTCTTGAGCTCGGGGAAGACCTTGGTGTGGAAGGCCATGCAGTGGCCGCAGGTCATGGACGCGTATTCGACGATCGTGACCTTGGCCGTGTCCTGTCCGACCGCGAGATCCGGCAGGTCGCCCGCTTTCATCAGCTCGTCGACGGGCACTTCGGCCGGGCCCTTGGCGCGCTGAGCGAGTGCGGGAACCGATGATGCCAGGAGAACGAAGCCCGCGCTTGCGGCTCCTGCCTTCAGGGCCTGGCGGCGATCAAACCGGTTCGTCACGTGCATCGTCCACTCCTCAGGTTTCTTCAGCTACGGCACCGTATTCCAGCCCTGGGGCCAAATTTCGGGTCTGGCTGATAACATGGGCTTGGCGACCGATTAAGGCAAATTGCGCCTGAACGCCATTTGAATGGGTGCGCGAGCGGGAGGGCCGGTTCAGGTCGGACGGGCCGGGCGGCGGGCGAGAACGCTCCGTTCCATGCGCGCCAGGGCCGCGGCAAGGGGGTCGTCACATTCCCCCTCCCCCTCTCGCCGGAGGCGAGCCTTCGGCTCGACGTGGGGAGGGGTTAGGGGTGGGGGGATTCCTGAACGAAGGCCGTTGGGGTTCCCCCCCTCCCGACCTCCCCCACAAGGGGGGAGGGGAAGCAGTGCCTTGACGGGTTTTTCGCTCGTCGGGGCCGCGGCGCGGGCCGATCCTCGGGCAGATTGTCCGTTAGAAACGGGGGCCTGGACCAACCGCAGGGTCTCGACGGCGCGATAGCCGAAATAGGCGTTGATGCGATCCATGATCTGGCGGGCGCGGTATTCGACGTCGAGGGCGCGGGCGGGATCGACACGCAGGATCAGGGTCGCGCCGGGCCGTCCACCCTCGTCGTCCTCGCCGCCATGGTCGGCATTGGCTGCGCCACGAGGCCATTTGAGACGGTCGGGAAGCGTATATGAGGCCAGCTCGGCGCCGGCGATGCGGGGCCAGTCGGTAATCAGAGTCGCGGTCGAGAAGCCGAATTTTTCGAAGGCCTTGCGCGTCAGCGACGGGACGAAGCTGCCGACCGCTTTGGCCGCGACGTAGCGCGCCGTCTGCGGGAGCGCGAATCGCGCCTCGGAGCGGGGTATCGCGAGATGTCGCCGCGCCGGATGGGGCAGCGGCTTTCTCCTAGGATTTTCTGTGAGCTTTGCGGTCACGCGGCTTTGCTGTCATAGGCAGGACTGTTGCAGGTCCCTAGCATCATGGGAGTGATTCGCGCCGTCTCCGACAGGGGACGCGGTTTCCGAGAGGGGAACAACGTGAAAGATGTTGCCCGCAGGCAACTCCCGCTCCGTCCGGCCGGTCCGGATACGGTGGCTGCGTTGCTCGACTGGTACGACCGGGAGCGGCGCGATCTGCCGTGGCGCGGCAAGCGCGGCAAGCGGATCGATCCCTATCGCGTCTGGCTCAGCGAAATCATGCTGCAGCAGACGACCGTGAAGGCCGTCATTCCCTTCTATGAGCGATTTCTTCAGCGCTGGCCAACGGTCGAAGCGCTCTCGGCGGCCGAACCAGAGGACGTGCTCTCGCTGTGGGCCGGGCTCGGCTACTATTCGCGTGCGCGCAATCTGCACAAGTGCGCCAAGGCCGTCGTCTCCGAGCATGGCGGCCGGTTTCCAAAGACGGAGGACGAACTCGGCAGCTTGCCGGGGATCGGGCCCTACACGGCGGCGGCCGTGGCGGCGATCGCGTTCGGCGCGCCGGCTACTCCGGTGGACGGCAATATCGAACGTGTGGTGTCGCGGCTGTTTGCTTTCCGGCAGCCGCTGCCCGGCGCCAAGCGCGAGATCAAGCGTCTCGCGGCCTCGCTTACGCCGCAGCGGCGCGCGGGAGATTTCGCGCAAGCCATGATGGACCTCGGTGCGACGGTCTGCACGCCGAAGCGGCCGTCCTGTCTCATGTGTCCGCTGCAACAGGATTGCCACGCGCACGCGCTCGGCATCGAAGCGCAATTGCCGGTCAAGCTCGCGAAGGCTCACCGGCCTGTGCGTTATGGCACCGCGTTCCTCGCGCTGCGCGAGGATGGTCATGTGCTGCTGCGTAAACGGCCGGAAGCGGGACTGCTCGGCGGCATGCTCGAAGTGCCATCATGCGAGTGGGGCGACGACTGGCTGCCACTCGATCAGGCGCTCGCGGCGCAACCGGTGAAGACGGAATGGTGGTCCGTGCCGGGCGTCGTCAGCCACACGTTCACGCATTTCAGGCTGGAGCTGATGGTGCTGCGCGCGATCGTGCCCGTGTCTACGAGCCTGACGTTCTGGGCCACGCCGGATCAATGCCGGTGGGTCGCCCGCCGCGACCTCGGCGGCGCAGCGCTGCCGTCCGTCATGCGCAAGGTGATCGCGCATGCGCTGAAGGAGCATTGAGGGGGCTGTCGTATTGAGAGAAGTGCGGAGCGGATATTTTGTCCCGCTCCGGCAGCCAGTCATACGATCGGGCCTCATGCTGCCGAAGCAACCCCGGGCGGCATATCCCGTCAGAAACTATCGACGCTTCTGCAGAAATTCGATCAGTTTTGATGAGGCATTGTAATATGTATTCGGGAATCTGATGTCTTGAAGCAGCGAATAAGCAAGAACCCGGAATGACACCATGCGTTCCTCGTTCTTGACCTCATACGTAATGGTCAATATTCCGACGAGAATAGCTCCAGGCTTGTCATTAGTCACAAGCGGATGCGCAAAGTCGACCAATTCGACGATCGATAGAGCTTGCCCACCTCGGGCGGAAAATGCCGTCGGGCTATGGGGTAGGTTGCCGACTGGTGTGAAATTCACCGCGCGGATATCAGTCGCTGGTATCTCTTCTACTCCATCAGGAGTCGGGAGGTGAAAAACAGTCATTTCCTTTTCCGCGACGAAAAGTTCTGGGGCCTCCACAGGCTCGACAAAACTGCCCGGTTGAACGACTATGAAGCTACCTGTCCCCCAAATCTGGCTCGGATTGCACCATACGTCGCCAGTCCAGCCGCCCACCGGCTTCCTCAGGGCGTTGGCGACACGCTGCAGGAAGTTGGCACCATCGGTTCCGGCGGCCACCTTACATCCGAATAAGGTAAGCTGGCTTCCGCTTATCCCCTGAGAAACTATAGATCGCCATGATGCTTCATTCGCGACGGACATATATTTGTCTGACGAGCCAACAACCTGACCGGTGCCACACACGATAAGCCCTGGTGCGCCGTGTCCTCCAACTATGCTAAAGGATTCCGAGCCACCTCTGATATTGGAAAACGCCACAGCGGTACTGCCGTGGTCAAAAACGCTCATATTGTTTGTTCTGGCCCAGCCGTTCCTTATGCAGGCCAGGAAGCCGTTGTCTGATCTGGTTGAGTCGACGGAAGCGCGACCGCGCGACAGGATCGATTCCGCGGCAACTGCTGAAACATCTGACTGTCCGCTGCGATCAGTGAGAGTATTTCGCGACTGCGAGTGATCTTCGTGACATTCGCAATTTTCGTGGACGCCGTAAATTTTCGACTCAAGTTTTTCAAGGCGAGTCCGGAGCTGGTCAAGATCAGTGGAAGAAGAATTACTCACTTCAACCTCCCTCACGGTTTGACGGCGTCGCAGGGATAAATTTGTCGGAGCGCAACGCTCCTACGGAGTCAGCAACACCGATAAAGTACTCAAATTAAATATGTTCCATCTACATCTATCACTGTCCCGAGCATTTTCAAGAAAAATGTTCCGCTCACCCATCATTTGATGGCCGCTCCCGTGCCCAGATTTCCGAGCTCGCCATAATGCGCAAGGCGATCGCGCATGCGCTGAAGGAGCATTGAACGAAGTGCCCCAGGGATTGATGACGCGTCCGCTTCTCACTCTCTGTGGACTTAGCTTCGATCTTCATCGGATGCGTCAACGGCCTTCGACAAGTTGACCCGCTTCGAGAGTTGCTCCGCCGTCTCTACGCGCTCGCTATAGCGATCGGTCAGGTGCTGAGAGGCGTCCCGCGTCAGCAGCGTGAACTTGACCAGTTCCTCCATGACATCGACGACGCGATCGTAAAAAGAGGACGGCTTCATGCGGCCCGCTTCGTCAAACTCTTGAAACGCCTTGGCGACAGAGGATTGATTGGGAATGGTCACCATGCGCATCCAGCGCCCGAGCACGCGCATCTGATTTACGGCGTTGAACGATTGCGAGCCGCCGCTCACCTGCATGACGGCGAGCGTTTTGCCCTGTGTCGGTCGTACCGCACCTGAGTTCAGCGGTATCCAATCGATCTGACTCTTCAAGATGCCGCTCATCGCGCCATGGCGTTCAGGCGAGGTCCAGACCTGGCCTTCGGACCATGACATCAGTTCACGCAGTTCGCGCACCTTCTGGTGATCGTCCGGTGCGTCGTCGGGAAGCGGCAGGCCGCTCGGATCGAAAATGCGCGGCTCTGCACCGAGGTGTTCCAAGAGCCTTGCGGCCTCCTGCGTGAGGAAGCGGCTATAGGATCTGGGCCGTACCGAGCCGTATAGCAGAAGGATACGGGGTTTATGCGCCGAGCGCGGAGGCTCCCCGAGTGCCGCCGTATCAGGCCGCTTGAATGCATCGGCGCGGATATTGGGAAGTGTTGGATCGAGCTCAGACAACACGTCGGCCTTTCTCATCGATGACAATTTCGCCGTCTTCCTTCGTGAACGGGCCGATGTCCGGGTTTGGCAGGAGATCCAGCACCGCTTCAGACGGCCTGCACAGCATCGTGCCCTTTGGAGTGACAACGATGGGCCGATGGATCAAAATCGGATGCTGAAGCATGAATTCGATCAGCTCGTCGTTGGTCCATTTGGGATCGGCAAGCCCAAGCTCCTCATAGGGCGTACCCTTCTGGCGCAGAAGCGCGCGCGGCGCGATCCCCATGGCCCGGATCAAACCGGCCAATTCCTCCCGGCTCGGCGGTGTCTTCAGATATTCGACAACGCGCGGCTCCTCGCCGGACTGGCGGATCATGGCCAGCGTGTTGCGGGACGTGCCGCAGGCGGGGTTGTGATAGATGGTGATCATTCACTAGGCCTCGGTGAGAACAGGCTCGGGTTGAGGCTCTGGGCCTGTCATCGCGCGAACCAGGCCAAGCGCAGTTACAGCGCCGGCGAGTTGGGCCACGACAAACAGCGGGACGTTGGCGAGGTTTATGCCCGCAAAGGTATCCGAGAATGCCCGCGCCAGCGTCACCGCCGGATTTGCGAACGAGGTCGAAGCCGTGAACCAGTAGGCCGCCGTGATGTAGAGGCCGACCGATGTGGCGACCGTTCCGGGCTTGAATCGCAGCGTGAGCAGAATGGTCGAGATCAGCCCCAGCGTCGCAACCCATTCTGAAAAGCCTTGCGAGAACCCGCCGCGCGCCTTCATCGACAGTTGATGCAAAGGCAGGTCGAACATCGCGTGTGCCGCGAGAACGCCGAGCATCGCGCCTGCAACCTGCGCCGCGACGTAAGCGGCGGCTTCCCCATTCGATAGATCGCGTTTGATCAGGAACACCGCGGTTACGGCTGGATTGAAGTGCGCGCCGGAGATCGGGCCCAGCATGGTGATGAGGACGACGAGGATCGCGCCTGTCGGCAAGGTGTTGCCGAGCAGCGCGATTGCTTCGTTACCCCCGGCCAGACGTTCGCCCATAATCCCGGAGCCGATGACGGTCGCGAGCAGGAGGCATGTGCCAAACGCCTCCGCCGCAAGCCTTTGTGAGAGAGTCGGTTTCTGCATCATGCACGCTCTGGAGCTGGAGCTTTGTTCCTGCCGATATCGTCAAGCCGCCGCTTGAGCGACAGCGTGTCGAGAGAAGAGAGCGGCAGGTTCGTGAAGATGCCGATGCGCTGATAGAGCATGCGGTGCGTATCGGCGAAGGCGACCCTCTTCTCCGTCTCTGAGCCATCGTACTCGGAAGGGTCCGGCAGGCCCCAATGTGCGCTCATCGGCTGGCCGGGCCAGACCGGGCACGTTTCGTTGGCGGCGTTGTCGCAAACCGTGAACACGAAATCGAGTTGCGGCGCCCCGGCCTGCGCAAACTCTTCCCACGATTTAGATCGCAGCACAGACGTATCGTAGTTGAGCGTTTTGAGCAGCTCCATGGCGAAGGGGTGGACCTTGCCGCTCGGCTGGCTGCCGGCGCTATAGCCTTTGAACTTGCCCACGCCGAGCCTGTTCATGATCGCTTCGGCGATGATGGAGCGCGCGGAATTGTGGGTGCAGAGAAACAGGACGTTGAGCGGTTGCGTATCGGTCATAGCGGGCCTCCCTACTTACACACGGCTTTCGATTTCTTGAAAATCGCCCCACACAGCTCAGGCTGCCCTTGGCAACAGTCCTCGGTCAGATAGGTGAGAAGCTGGCGCATGCCCTCGATATGGATCGCATAGCGAATGAAGCGACCCTGCCGGGTCGCAACGATGAGCCCCGCGTGGTCCAGCTCCTTGAGATGGAATGAGGCTCCCGTGGGGCTGATGCCCACCGTTTCGGCGATCTCGGACGAGGGCACGCCCGAAGGGCCCGCCTTGACCAGAAGGCGAAAAATCTTGAGGCGATGCTCGTGCGCCAAGGCGCTCAGCATATCGACGGCGTCGGTGTCTTTCATAATGCGATACTACAAATAATATTGCAGTATGCAAGCGAAAACCCCGCTGCCGCAGGTCGCACCTACGATCCGGAGAAAACTCCAATGTCGTCTATCGGCCTTAAGGCGAGCGTCAGAGTCCGGTTCCCGAGACGCGGCGGGTGATGTCTTGCTGCACAGTATCCGGCTGCTCGGACACGGCGCGCGTCATGCAGCTGGTCTCGATCAGCGACAGGATGCGGATAGGCTCGCATGCTCGAAGCCCATGCCGTCGTGCAGGTCGCACTCCAGCGCCACGCGTGACTGATCGATGGGGTCGACGAGATACCCCGTCTCGTCGCGGTGCAGCGCAATCACGCCGTCGCAACCATACGATGAATGCGTCATGGCCGGGTGGTCTTGGCAAATTTCGACGCCACCGCTTCCCGAGAGGTCCTGGACTATTCAACCAAACAGTTGACAACTTTTCGTGATCGACTAAGTTCAACTCAGCGGTTGAATAGTCGCACCTGCGCTATTCGCCGCACAAGGGGGGCGCTCCAGTGGTGCTGGCGCCCGTCAATAATCCAGGAGGAAATAAATGAGATTGCGAACACAGGGCGCAGCACTGGCGGTGCTGAGCGCGTTGTCGTCCCAGGCCTTCGCCAACGACGAGGTCTTGAAACTCACCGCGGATCCCGCGAACTGGGCCAAGCAGGAAGGCGACTACGCCAACACGCGCTACTCCAAGCTCGACCAGATCAACACGTCGAACGTCCGGGACCTGAGGGTCGCCTGGACCTTCTCGACGGGTGTTCTTCGCGGCCATGAGGGATCGCCGCTTGTCATCGGCTCGATGATGTACATTCACACGCCGTTCCCGAACAACCTGTTCGCGCTCAATCTCGACGACGAAAACAAGATCGTCTGGCGATACAATCCCAAGCAGGATGCTTCTGTGATCGGGATCATGTGCTGCGACACGGTCAATCGCGGCCTCGCCTATGCCGATGGAAGGATCTTCCTCCACCAGGCTGACAACGCCGTTGTCGCGCTCGACGCAAAGACGGGCAAGGAGGTCTGGAAGGCCCAGAACGGCGACGCCAAGAAGGGTGAAGCCGGAACGATGGCGCCGATCGTCATCAAGGACAAGGTGATCATCGGCATCTCCGGCGCCGAGTTCGGCGTGCAGGGTCACGTCACCGCCTATGATACGGCGACCGGAAAACGTGCATGGCGCGGTTACAGTGTCGGCCCGGACGATCAAATCCTCTTTGATCCGGAAAAGACGCTGTCGCTCGGCAAGCCGGTTGGGAAGGACAGCTCGATCAAGACCTGGACCGGGGACCAGTGGAAAATCGGCGGTGGCACGGTGTGGGGCTGGTTCTCCTATGATCCCGACCTGAACCTCGTCTACTACGGCACGGCCAACCCCTCGACGTGGAATCCCGCGCAGCGCGCGGGACCGGACGGCAAGCAGATCGACCAGAAGTGGACGATGTCGATCATCGCTCGCAACCCGGACACGGGCGTTGCGGCATGGGCTTATCAGATGACGCCCTTCGACGAGTGGGACTACGACGGCGTCAACGAGATGATCCTCGCCGAGCACAAAATCAACGGCAAGACGCACAAGACGCTGGTTCACTTCGACCGGAACGGGTTCGGCTACACGATCGATCGCGCCAATGGCGAACTGCTTGTCGCCAAGCCCTACGATCCGGACCTGAACTGGTCGTCCGGTGTGGAGATGGACAAGTCGAAACCCAA
The DNA here is from genome assembly GCF_051860585.1 of Hyphomicrobium sp. GTDB lineage: Bacteria > Pseudomonadota > Alphaproteobacteria > Rhizobiales > Hyphomicrobiaceae > Hyphomicrobium_C. Next base: position 96,606 of record NZ_JBHYDS010000003.1, on the reverse strand, counting down.
CTATGGGCGTCCGACGGTTGTCGCCTCGAAGTCGACGTTCCTAGGTGGCCCGGATGTCAATACCAAGAACATTTGCCCCGCGGCTCTCGGCTTCAAGGACCAGCAGCCGGCGGCCTTCTCTCCTCTGACAGGCCTCTACTACGTGCCGATCAACAACGTCTGCATGGACTATGAGCCCTTCAAGGTGTCGTACACTCCTGGCCAGCCCTATGTCGGCGCGACGCTGTCCATGTTCCCGCCGGAGGGCACGTCCAACACAGGCCATGTCATCGCCTGGGACGCGGTCAAGGGTGAGATCGTCTACAGCCACGATGAGCGTTTCTCGGTCTGGTCTGGCGTGCTTACCACGGCGGGCGGTCTGTTCTGCCACGGCACGCTCGAGGGTTACTTCAAGTGCCGCGACCAGAAGGACGGCAAGGAGCTGTTCAAGCACCGTATGCCCTCGGGCTCGATCGGTAACGTGTTCACCTACGAGCACGGCGGCAAGCAGTTCATCGGCGCCTATTCCGGCGTTGGCGGCTGGGCCGGCATCGGCCTCGCAGCCGGCCTCGACAAGCCGACCGATGGCCTCGGTGCCGTTGGAAACTACGCCGGCCTGAGCGATTTCACGGCTCTCGGCGGCTCGCTCACGCTCTACTCTCTACCTTAGCGCTTCCTCCAAAGTTCATTCGGTAAGAGAGCACCTGGGCCGGCGCAGCGATGTGCCGGCCTTCTTCGTGTTCGAAGCTGTTAGATTGACAAACGAAAGCCCTCCGAATGGAGGGCTCGAAGCGTCGAACCGGATCAGTCGCGGTTCATCGCCTTGCGCTCATCCGTTTCCTCGCCAGCGACATCCGCATCCTTGTCGGGCAGCACGTCCGAGAACTCCGCCAAGCGTTTCCATTCCGCGGCGGGCGGCGGGGGATGACCTGCGTTCGGAACGAACGACGATTCTTCGACGAGCTCCATTTTGTGGACGTACCGCGGGCAATTTCCGAAAACCGCGCGGATATTGACGCGTACGATGAGATCGGCACCGGGATAGCGCTTCAACAAGCGCGCGGATCGATCTATCTCGGCGTTGCCTGAAACGCGGAGCCGGGCTTGTCGCTCGAAGTCGATGAACAGAAGCGCAACGTGCGGATTTTCGGTCAAGTTGCCCACCGATAGAAACATGCCGCTGCCGTCGTAGCTTGGGAAGATGATCGTGCGCTCGTCAACGACGCTCACGAAGCCGCGCGCGCCGCCCTTATACGAGCAGCTCGGCTTGCCCTCGATGTCCGCGGTAGCCAGGAAGAACATGTTCTGATGCGCGATGAAGGCCGCGTCGGATGCTGTCAGAACCGGCTTTACGTTGACGTCCCTGAGGCGGTCGGCAAGGCGGCGCGTGCCGAACTGCTCCTGCACCTCCCTGTGGCTGTCTCGATAGAAGGTGTTGACCGTCGCCAGTTTCGCCGGGGCGGAGAGATCGACATGCGGCTGGAGGGCGGCCTCGAGATTGTCGATGCAGGTGATCCAGTTCTGCCGAGTAATATCGGCTGCGTGACGGCTGGACAGCTCTTCGTGCGTTACGGTGAGCTCGGTCATTTCGTCGCCAAGCGGTCTCAGATTGGCGGTGACAATCGACGGCCTCCCCTTCAGCGCGGTCGCCGCCCCGTCATACGTCCAGCTCATCGAGATCCGACGATCGGGTTCGATCTGACGATAATCGCCGAAAATCGAATAGGGCGCGCCTTCGTTGTCTGTCCCTTCGATACGGTAGCTTCCGCCGGGCCGGAGGTCAGAGGTGACCGAGTTGACCTGTGCGGACCCAGGCGCCAACCACAACGCGATGATTTCCGGCTCGGTCCAAGCGGAGAACACGTCGCGCGCCGACGACTTCAACCGGCGCACCAGGGAAACCGCAATGGGTCCTCGAACCCGCCTGTCACTTGCCATTACGCTTGGCCTTCTTGGCAGCTAGGACAACCTCGAGCTTATCGAGGCTTTCATTCCAGAAGCGATCATAGGCGCCGAGCCAACGGTAGGCATCCTTCAGCGCCTTGCTGTTAAGCGTGCATCGGCGAAAGTTACCCACGACCTCGCGCTCGACGAGGCCAGCGCGCTCAAGCGTCTTTACGTGCTTCGAAATCGCGTTGAAGGACATGTCGAAGGGCGCAACCAGTTCTCCCACGTGGTGGGGACGGCGCCGAAGCATGGCCAGAATCGCTCGCCTCGTCGGGTCCGACAAGGCGTGGAAAACTTCATCAAGATTGGTTTTAGTCTGTTCAACCATTCGTATGAATGTAAATGTTGTTCGGGCTATGTCAACTTGCCCCAGGAGCCAAGCAACGGCCCTTATCCTCGGCCGGTTCCCGAGACGCGGCGGGTGATGTCTTGCTGCACGGTGTCCGGCTGCTCGGACACGGCGCGCGTCAAGGCTCTGAGGTGATGTCGCGCGTCATGCAGCTGGTCGATCAGCGACAGGATGACGGGCAGGCTCGCGTGCTCGAGGCCCATGCCGTAGTGCAGGTCGCACGCCAGCGCCACGCGTGACTGATCGATGGGGTCGAAGAGATAACCCGTCTCGTCGCGGTGCGGCGCAATCACGCCGTCCTCGATCCAGATCATCAGAACGCGTCGTTCGAGGCAGGTGAACTGCGCGATGAGGTCGCCTTCCCGGATCATGTCACGCTCCTTCCACGCGGATGTTGCGGGTGCGTCTTCTCCCACTCGGCCATGAAGTCAGCCAACGCGTCGTCGGCTCCCTCGGGGGGCACAATCTCGATCCTGACCAGGTGATCGCCCCGGCCGCCTTCCTTGCCGCGCGGTACGCCTTTGCCGCGCAATCTCAACTTCGTTCCGTTCTTGACGCGTTTCGGGATCGACAGTCCGACGGTGCCGTCCACGGTTTCGACGCGGACGCTGGCGCCGTTCAACGCCTCACCGAGCGAAACCGGCACCGTGCTTAGAATATCGTAGCCCTCGCGTGTGAAGCGGGCGTCGGGCGTGATCGAGATCTCGACGTAGGCGTCGCCCACGGCGCCGTCCGAACCGGGCCGGCCTTGCCCCTTGAGACGGAGCACCTTGCCCTCGGCGATGCCGGCGGGGATTGCGATGTCGAGGGTTTTTCCGTCCGGCATCGCGATCACTTTGCGGGCCCCGTTCACCGCATCGAGAAAGTCCACCGCCAACGTGTACCGCACGTCTTGTGGCGGCATGCGGAAGGCGCTTCTTTCGCCGCCGCGTCCGCGAAAGAGTTCCGCGAAAATGTCGTCGTCGAAGTCGGCCCCGCCGTCGCCGCGGTTCGCGCTGTGCTGGGAATAGCGCCAGTGTGGATCGGCCTCGGCGTGTTCGCGGTAGAAGTGCCGTTCCGGCTGGCGCTCAGCGCCCGTCTCGTCGATTTCGCCCGCATCGTAGCGCTTGCGCTTGTCGGCATCGCCGATGATGTCGTTGGCGGCGTTGATCTCCTTAAAGCGCCGCTCGGCCTCGGGCTTGCCGGGATGGAGGTCGGGATGCGACTCCTTGGCGGCCTTGCGGTACGCCTTGCGAATGTCGTCCTGGCTGGCGCTTTTCGCGACGCCTAATGTTTCGTAGGGATCGGCCATGCGTCTCATATTCGCGTTCGCGCGCCGCTGGATCGCGACCCGCAGGGCTTGAGACTATGCCACGCTGTCTTGCCCGATCAATGCCTGTGGTTGCGCGGGCAGCAGCACCGTCGACCCGCGCAGCTCAGCCGTGTCTTGGCTCGACGAGGGAGCGCCGGCCAAGCTGCAACATTCGCGAGACGGAGACCAAGGGCGCACGCTACTCCGCTGCAATGAGCGTTGTCGCGGGGCGGGCAGCGGTGAGGCCGAGCTTTACCTTGGCGCGTTCGCGCAGCAGGTCGATCGAATGCAGCTTGCCGCCGCGCTCGTAGTGCCAGAACGTCCAGCCGTTGCACGCCGTCTTGCCTTGCACGACCGCGCCGAGGCGATGGATCGAGCCGCGGCTGCCAGGTACGGCGAGCGTGCCGTCGGCCTTCACTTCCGCGCGCACGCTGCGGCGCTCGTCAAAGAGCGCTGAGCCTGCACGCAGCATGCCCAACTCGACGATGGTGCCGAACGGCACGCGCGGTTCGGCGCGCTTCGACGGCGGCGTTTCGAGGGCGGAGTTCGACAGCGGCTTGACCTTGGCGATGCGTTCCTCGGCGGCCTTGGCGTAATCGGTGTCGCGCTCAACGCCGATCCAGTTACGGCCGAGCTTCTTCGCCACCGCGCCGGTGGTGCCGGTGCCGAAGAAGGGATCGAGCACGGTGTCGCCGGGGTTCGTCGTTGCAAGAAGGATGCGATGGAGAAGGGCTTCCGGCTTCTGCGTCGGGTGCGCCTTGCGGCCGCCGTCGTCTTTCAGGCGCTCGGGGCCGGAGCAGATCGGAAACAGCCAGTCCGAGCGCATCTGCACGTCTTCGTTGCCCGACTTCAGGCCTTCATAGTTGAAGGTGTAGCGCGACTTCTGGTCTGGCGAGGCCCAGATCAGTGTCTCGTGCGCGTTCGTGAAGCGGCGGCCGCGGAAGTTCGGCATCGGATTCACTTTGCGCCAGACGACATCGTTCAGAATCCAGAAGCCGAGATCCTGCAGCGCAGTGCCGAGGCGGAAGACGTTGTGATAGGAGCCGATCAACCAGAGCGCGCCGTCCGGCTTCAGGATGCGGCGGCATTCGGCCAGCCAGCCGCGCGTGAACCGGTCGTACTCCTCGAACGACGAGAACTTGTCCCACGCGTCGTCGACGCCATCGACACGCGTGTTGTTCGGCCGGAGAAGCTCAGTCGAAAGCTGGAGATTGTAGGGGGGATCGGCGAAGACGAGGTCTACGCTTCGATCCGGTAGTCGACGAAGCTCGTCGAGGCAATCTCCCACCAGGATTCGATTTCGGGCCAAAGCCCGATCTCTGGCAAAGCGGCTGCCAACTGCTGCAGGCGCACCTGCACGACGACGCATACCCATTCGACGCAACTCACTGTGAAGAACCACAAATGCCAGGGATCCATGTTCCGAACCCAACGCGACCACAAACCAGTCCCACGGTTAACGGAATCTAAAGATGGGACGTTAAAATTTAGTTAATGGCCGGTTGTCCGGGTAACGATCTCTTAGCATCCCGACAGCGAAAAGACTCGCAAACGTTTGCGGCGAACGAAGGGCGAACATGGGAAATCGCGCCCGCTTGTGACCGGCGCGATCCGATAGAGATTCCAAATCAATAGCTTAGGCTGCGCGCACCATTGTCAGGAAGCGCTCGACCTCGATCTTGAGCGTCCGGCTGTCGCCCGAAAGGGACTTGGCGGATGCCAGCACCTGTGACGACGCCGAGCCCGTTTCCTGCGCGCCCTGGCTCACGGCCGTGATCGACGCAGCGACTTCGCTCGTGCCCTTCGCGGCTTCCAGAACGTTGCGGCTGATTTCCTGCGTGGTGGCGCCCTGCTGATCGACAGCGGCGGAGATTGCGCCGCTGACGGCCGAGATGCGGTTGATGGTCGATGCGATGTCGTTGATCGCTTCGACGGCCTGGCGCGTCGACTCCTGCATGCTCTGGATCTGGCTGCCGATCTCGCTCGTCGCCTTGGCGGTCTGGGCGGCCAGCGCTTTCACTTCCTGGGCGACGACGGCGAAGCCCTTGCCGGCATCGCCCGCGCGCGCGGCTTCGATGGTGGCGTTGAGCGCCAACAGGTTCGTCTGGCCCGCGATCTGGTCGATCAGCTCGACGACGGCGCCGATGCGCTCGGCCGACTGCGACAGCTCGACGACGTTCTTGTTCGTCTTGGCCGCCTGACGGACGGCTTCCTCGGCGATGGTGCTGCTTTCTTCGACTTGACGGCCGATCTCGAGGACGGTGGACGACAACTGCTCCGATGCGGCGGCCACGCCCTGGACGTTGACGGACGTCTGCTCGGAGGCGCTCGCGACGGTGCCCGATAGCTCCTGGGTCGAGGCGGCGTTCATGGTGAGCTGCCCCGCGGCGGATTCAAGCTGGCTCGAAGCGGCCGAGACGGTATCGACGACGCGGCCCACGCTCTCCTGGAACTGGTTGGCGAGGCGGAGCATGTCAGACTTGCGCTGGGCGGCCATGCGCTTTTCGCTTTCGGCCTGCTCGCCGCGCAGACGCTCGGCTTCCAGGATATTCTGCTTGAAGATCAGGACCGCGCCGGCAATTTCGCCAAGCTCGTCGCCGCGTTCCGTCCCGAAGATGTCGCTTTCGGTGTTGCCGCCCGCGAGATCGAGGATGGACAGCTTCATGCGCTCGATGGGTCGCGTCAGGTTCGTGATTACGAGCCAGATGCCGGCGAGCATGGTCAGGATGGATACAAAACCCGTAATGACAGCCGTGCGAACCGCTGCGGCGCGCGCGCGATCGGACGCTTCCGTCGTGGCGGCGACATAGGTTTCGTAATGGCCTGAGAGCGCGCGCAGCTTGTCGTTCAGCGCTTTGCGGTTCGAGCGGTTGGCATCGTTGTCGCCGAACTGGCGTGCAGCGGGAAGGGTCTCCTCACGCGCAATGCGGACCAGCTCGGTGCGGAAGCCGATGAATTGGTTGATCGTGGTCTCCGCGTCGGTGAAGTCGGCGCGGTTCTCAGGCTCAAGCGTGGCTTCCCAGAGTTGCGTGACCTGCTGGAGGTCCTTGGCGCTTTTCAGGATGCCGGTGCCGTACCCCTCAGCCGAGGCCCAATCGTTCGACATGTAGACGCCGCGCGAGTCCATGACGATGGCGTAGACGAGGCCGTTGATGCGCTCAAGCAGGGTCTGGCCGGTCTTGGCGCGCATGGCTAGCTCCTGGGCCGCGCCTTGCGTCGACAGGCTGAAGTACGAGAGCCCCGCGCCCGCGACCGGGATCAATGCCAGGAACGCAATAAGCGCACCGGCTTTGTATTTGAGTTTCAGCTGATTGAGCATCTTGGACCGTCTTTGCAGAAACCGGATGATACGCCCCGCAATCTAAAAATTTATGCGATTGCGATTACTAATTGAATGACGACGGTTAATTATGTGATTCCGGTTTTGCGATTTGCCGATAAATGGATTTCAAACGTCGCGTTTGCCGCAGCGCAGCCCGCGTCCGGCCTCGGTTTGAGCCCGGCTTCGATTTGAGGTTGTGGAGCGCTGGGCTCTACGCGCCGGATGACTTGTGGTAGGCGGCGACGAGCGCGTCCGCGATCGTGTCGGACGAGAGGACGACATGTGTCGCGCCATAGCGGCGCAGATAATCCGCTTCGGCTTCCGATTGGGCGCGGCCGATGATGGGCATGGTCTCGTTCGCGGCGCGGGCCTGCTCGATCACCTGACCGGCCTCGAAGTTGCTCGGAATGGCCACGATCAGGCTTGCTGCCTTGGCTGGATTGGCGGCGTAGAGCAGTGTCGCGGCACTGCCGGCGACACCTTCGATGCCGCGTGCGTGGAGACGTTTGATCTCCTCGTCGCTTTCGTCGATGACGTAGAGCGGCGAGGCGCCGGAAGCCAATGTATCCGTGATGCGCTTGCCGACGCGGCCGATGCCCACCACCACGGTGTGCCCTTCGAGCGCCGTGACGTGCACGGGGGCGTCTTCTTCGTCGGCCTCCTCCGGTGCGTTCGCGGCTTCGGCGGTGCCGTCCTTCTTTTCAAGCCACGGCTTCAGGCGATCCAGTCCAGAGAAGAACGCAGGGTTGACCAGGATCGAGATCAGTGCGCCCGCAAGGATGAGATCGCGGCCCTCGGGGGGAAGCAATTCGAGGCTGACGCCGAGGGCTGCGAGAATGAACGAGAACTCGCCGATTTGTGCGAGGCTCGCGGAAATCGTGAACGCGGTGCCCATTGGATGACCGAAGGCGCGGACGATGGCGAGCGCGGCCAGCGATTTTCCGATGACGATGATCAGCACCGTGGCGATGACGGCCAGCGGCTGCTGAATGATGATGTTCGGATCGAACAGCATGCCGACGGACACGAAGAACAGCACCGCGAACGCGTCGCGCAGCGGAAGGCTTTCATTGGCGGCCTGCTGGGAGAGCTGCGATTCACTCAGCACGAGACCGGCGAAAAATGCGCCGAGCGCGAACGAGACACCGAACAGGTTGGCGGCGATGAAGGCGACGCCGAGCGCGATCGAGAGCACGGCGAGGCGGAACAGTTCGCGCGAGCCGGTGTGGGCCGTGTAGTGCAGGATCCAAGGAATAACGCGGCGGCCAACGACCATCATGATGGCGACGAACGCGGCGACCTTGCCGATCGTGAAGGCGACCGTCGTCAAAAGCTGATTGATGTTGAGCGAGGCGGAGCTGCCGCCATTGGGCTGGCCGTCGGAGTTTCCGCCCAGCAGCGGAGCGATGGCGGGCAATAGAACCAGCGTCAGGACCATCACGAGGTCTTCGACGATCAGCCAGCCAACGGCGATCTGGCCGCGTTCCGTCGTGACAAGCCGGCGCTCCTGCAGGGCGCGGAGCAGCACGACCGTACTCGCGACGGACAGCGCGAGGCCGAAGACGAGACCGCCTCCCGCGGTCCAGCCGAGCGCATGGCCGAGGGCCGCGCCGAGCAGCGTCGCGACCGCGATCTGCACCACGGCGCCTGGGATCGCGATGTTGCGTACGGCCCACAGCTCTTTCATCGAGAAGTGCAGGCCGACGCCGAACATCAGCAGGATGACGCCGATCTCGGCAAGTTCGTTGGCGAGGCCCTGGTCAGCGATGAAGCCCGGCGTGAACGGCCCGATGGCGATGCCGGCGACGAGATAACCGACGAGCGGCGAGATGCGAAGGCGGTGAGCGAGCGCGCCAAAGACGAAGGCAAGCGCGAGGCCTGTGACGATCGTCGCGATGAGCGGCGTGCTGTGAGGCATCGGGCGACGGGATCCATTCGTAATGGAGGAAATCACATTTGTGAGACAACGATCTCAGGCGCGGCCGCAAAACGCAAGGTGCGTGATGTGTGCGGGGTGTCGCGTCAGCTGTCGCACTGTTTCTCAGAGCGTGACAGCCGCGCTGCTGCTCGGAGATTGTGCACGGCCGTTCAATCTGGCGCGCGTGCGCTGCACGGCCTGTAGTAACCCGACAATGGTGCGTGATCAGACCGCTTCGGCTTCCATCAGCCCAAGTGCAAGTTGCACGGGCTTGAACGAGCGGCGATGCTGGGCCGTGAGGCCGAGACGGACGAGGGCGGCGCGATGTTCGGGTGTGCCGTAGCCTTTATGGCGCTCGAAGCCATAACCCGGCATCTCGCGGGCGAGCTCGATCATCATGCGGTCGCGCGTGACCTTGGCGACGATGGAGGCGGCGGCGATCGAAAGGCACTTCGCGTCGCCTTTGACGATGGTGCGGGCCTGACAGGCAAGACGCGGCGCACGGTTGCCATCGATCAGCGCCAGGCGGGGCTTGCAGGCGAGTTTTCCCATCGCCTCGGCCATCGCCCACATGGTGGCGGCGAGAATGTTGTCGCGATCGATGCGGTCGACCTCGCCGACGCCCACGCCGACGGCGAGAGCCGTCTTCATGATGCGCTCGAAGAGGCGTTCGCGATCCACTGGATCGATCACTTTGGAATCGTCGATGCCTTGCGGGATGCGTGCCGGATCCAGCACGACGGCCGCGGCGACGACGGGCCCCGCCCACGGGCCGCGGCCGGCTTCATCGACGCCTGCGATCGGCCCGCCATCGAGCACAAGCTCGGCAGCCTCCAGTTCGAAGGTCGGCACAATTCTCGAATCATCCACCCGCATGGCTGAGCGTTGCGGTGCGGGCGGCTTCTGTCAAAGCCGCCTGTGGATAAATCGGCGGTGCGCGTCACCGGTTGTCAGAGCAACGACATCTGGCCGCCTTTGCGCACGGGTGGCGTGAAGAGATCCAGGCGCAGCGGCTGGCGGCGCTGGTTGAGGCCGAGCCGTTTCATGGCGAGGCGGAAGCGGAGCGCGATCTGATCCGCGTAGGGGCCGCGGCCCTTCTGGCGGACGCCGAACTCGGCGACGTAGTCCGCTCCGCCGTGCATCGAGCGGAGCAGATTGATCACGCGTCCGGCGCGGTCCGGAAACTCGCTTGCGAGCCACTCGCGAAACACATCCTTGAGTTCGAGCGGCAGGCGGAGGAGCACATAACCCGCCTCGGTGGCGCCTGCGTCGCGGGCGGCTTCCAGGATGCGTTCGATTTCGCTGTCGGTGAGGCCGGGCACGATGGGTGCCACCATGACGGAGACTGGTACGCCGGCTTCGGTGAGGCCGCGCACGGCGTCGATGCGTTTCGACGGTGTGCTGGCGCGGGGCTCCATGGCGCGGGCGATGTGGCGGTCCAAGGTCGTGACGGACAGTGCGACCTTAGCCAGCCCGCGCGCGGCCATCCGTGAGAGGATGTCGACATCGCGCAACACGAGCGCGGACTTGGTGACGATCCCGACCGGATGGCCGGTGCGTTCCAGTACTTCGAGGATGGCGCGGGTGATGCAGTGCTCGCGCTCGATGGGCTGATAGGGGTCCGTGTTGGTGCCGAGCGCGATGACCTTCGGGGTGTAGGCCTTGCTAGCCAGCTCTTTCTCCAGCAGCTCGGGCGCATTGGCCTTCGCATAAAGCTTGGTCTCGAAGTCGAGGCCCGCGGAGTGGCCGAGATAGCAATGGCTCGGGCGCGCATAGCAATAGATGCAGCCGTGCTCGCATCCTCGATACGGATTGATCGACTGCTCGAACGAGATATCCGGGCTCTGGTTGCGCGTGATGATCGAGCGCGCCGGCTCGATCGTCACCTCGGTTTTCAGGGCGTCGAGGTCGGCCATGCCGTCCCAGCCGTCGTCGAATGTGGTTCGCCGCTCCGTTTCGAAGCGGCCGGTGTGGTTCGAGCGGGCGCCACGGCCACGCCTGCGCGTCTCGTCGACCAAGCTGCCGGGCAGCGCTTCGGACGGCGGGCGCGGGGGTTTTTCTGAGGCGGATCGGGGCGCTTTCATGCTGGGCGCAGACTACGGCACCAGCAGGAACAAATAAAGAACAAAAACGTTGCGGCGTCCGTGGTCCACTCGACGCGGGTACGGAGTCTTGTTGCACCGGCGCGGGCGTGCCAAGGAAAGGCATGATCTCTGTCATTATTCCAACGCTCAACCATCAGGCGCATCTCGCCGAAACACTTTCGGCGCTGATTCCGGCTGCCGTGGAAGGACTTGTGCGCGAGGTCATCATCGTCGATGGCGGCTCGACCGACCGCACACTCGAGATCGCGGACGGCTCGGGGGCGGATATTGTGACGAGCGAGGCGGGACGCGGCGCCCAACTCAAAGCCGGCGCCGAGCGCGCGCGCCAGCCGTGGCTGCTGTTCCTCAACGCCGACACGCTGCTCGATGCCGGATGGGAACGCGAAGCCAACCTGCACATCGAGCGCGTGACCAGCGGACGGCGTCGCGCATCGGCGGCTTATTTCCAGTTCGGGTTCGATGATGACGGGGCGATGCCGCGCGTGGTCGAACGCCTCGTTGCGCTGCGGACGCGCGTTCTCAAGCTGCCGCATGGCTATCAGGGGCTGCTCATATCGCGGTCGCTGTTCAACGAGGCGGGAGGCTTTCGCAGGTCGCCGGTGCTCGAGGACGTTGACCTCGCGTGGCGGATCGGACGGCGGCGGCTCTCGGGGCTCAATGCGCGCGTGCTCACGATCGGCGAGCGGTTCCGCGCCGAAGGCGCGTTTGCGCGCATGGCGAAAAATCAGCTTCGGCTCGGGCTCTATCTTCTGGGCGTGCCGCTCGAGCGGATCGCCGCGTTTACCGGACGGCGCGAAGAGCAGCCCGACCGCGGAGCCGTGGCGGAACGCGGATAAGGTTCCCGCAAGCCGGTCTCACGGCATTCCTGACTCAAGGCTTGGCGCGGTGCTCCTCGAAGCGCGGCATGATCTCGACGAAATTGCAGGGGCGATGGCGGTTATCGAGCTGCCATTTCAAGATGCCGTGCCAGGCGTCCTTGCAGGCGCCGGTCGAGCCGGGAAGGCAGAAGATCAGCGTTCCCCTGGCGATGCCGCCGCAGGCGCGCGACTGGATCGTCGACGTTCCCACTGTTTCGAAAGACAACTGGTGGAAGAGGATCGCGAAGCCGTCGATCTCTTTCTCGAACAGCGGTTTTACAGCTTCCGGCGTGACATCGCGGCCGGTGAAGCCGGTGCCGCCGGTGGTGATGACGACATCCACGTCCGGGTCGGCGATCCAGCCGGAGACGCGGGTGCGGATCGCCTCAACGTCGTCCTTGACCAGCGCGCGGCCGGCAACGGCATGGCCGGCTTCCGTGATGAGCTCGGCCAGGGTGTTGCCGGACCGGTCCTCGGCGGGCGAGCGCGTGTCGGACATCGTCAGGATGGCGATGCGGACGGGAATGAAGGGCCGGGTCTCGTCGAGGCGGGTCATGGGGAAACATCCTGAAGTGTCGTGGCTTATTTCGTGGGCCGGCTCACAGCGGACTGGATAGCGCGGCCTGGATGGCGAGCAGATCGCGCCAGGCGTGGCGCTTTGCGGCTGGGGTACGCAAAAGGTAAGCCGGATGCAGCGTTGCCATCGTTTTGATCGTGCGTCCGCCGCTCTGGACCTCGCGCCATTTGCCGCGGATGCGCATGATGCCGTCGTCCGTGCCCAGCACCTGTTTCGCCGCCGCGCCACCGAGGAGCAGCATCACGTCGGCGCCGACCAGTTCCATCTGACGTTCGAGGAACGGGCGGCAGACCTGGCTTTCCTGCGGCGTGGGGGGGCGGTTGCCGGGCGGTCGCCAGTAGACGACGTTGGTGATGTGGACGTCCGCTTCCTTGAGATCGATGGCGGCGAGCATCTTGTCGAGAAGCTGGCCGGCGCGGCCGACGAAGGGGCGGCCTTCCAGATCCTCTTCGCGTCCCGGCGCTTCGCCGACGATCATCAGGCGGGCTTGCTGGGCGCCCCGATAGAAGCAGAGCGATTTGGCCGTCGCCTTGAGGCTGCAGCCGTCGAAGGCGCGGAGCGACGCTTCGAGTTCGTCGAGCGAGCGGGCCTCGCGGGCAAGCGCGCGGGCGGCCATTCCAGCCGCATCCGGAGGTGTCGCCGCAAACGCCGGACGCGGTGGCGCAGGCTCGTTGCTGGGCGAGCGCGGCTCGACGGTGGGAGCCGGCCGTAATGGGGCGGGAGGCTGACGAGGTTGAGGAGCGCCGGTCTGGGCGGCGCCGGGCTGCGGCTCCCGAACGTCACGCGGAGCTGCCTCCGACGGATGGTTCGGGTGCGCAGCGGGCGGCTGCGACAACGCGCCGGCCTCGGGCTGTGCGGCCGGAAGCCGGAATCCGGCTCCGGGCGCCGCTTCGCCCCGCTCCAGCCAATTGGTCGGGTCCGCGGCGACGGACGTCTCGACGCCCATCTCCCGGTACCAGTCGAGGAGGGCGGCCGCCTCGCGTGTGTCGATCTCGGATTGCATGGGGCGCACTTTAGCGTTGCGGCGCGCCAATTGCACGCTTCCGGCGTTGCGGCTCAACGGCCGACAATGCTTGACGCATCCGGCATTTGGGACCAAATCGGGCTATGGGCGATGACGTTAACTAGGGACATTATCTGATGGCGAGCGATGAGGCTGGCCTTCCCGAGCGGGAGGCCATGGAGTTCGATGTTGTTATCGTCGGTGCAGGCCCTGCGGGCTTGTCGGCGGCGATCCGCATCAAGCAGCTCGCGGCAGAGACAGGGCAAGAGATTTCGGTTGTCGTGCTCGAAAAGGGCAGCGAGGTCGGCGCGCACATCCTCTCTGGCGCCGTGATCGATCCCAAGGGCCTCGACAAGCTCATTCCCGATTGGCGCGAGCGCGGAGCGCCGCTCACCACGAAGGTGACCGAGGATCGCTTCCTTGTGCTCGGCCCGTCAGGCGACGTGCGGTTGCCGAACATCATGATGCCGCCGCTCATGAACAATCACGGCAATTACATCGGTAGCCTCGGCCTGCTCGTGCGCTGGCTCGGCGAGCAGGCGGCCGAGCTCGGCGTCGAGGTCTATCCCGGGTTCGCGGCGACCGAGGTGCTTTACGACGTGGAGGGCGCGGTCGTCGGCGTTGCCACGGGCGACATGGGGGTCGCGCGCGACGGAACGCCGAAGGACACCTTCCAGCGCGGCATGGAGCTTCGCGGCAAATATACGCTGATCGCGGAGGGCGCGCGCGGGTCGCTGGCGAAGTCGCTGATCTCGCGGTTCGACCTGGCAAGGGACAGTCAGCCGCAGAAATTCGGGATCGGCCTCAAGGAGCTGTGGGAGGTTTCGCCCGAGCAGCATCAGCCGGGATTGGTGCAGCACAGCTTCGGCTGGCCGCTCGACCTGCACACCGGCGGCGGCTCCTTCCTCTATCACTACGGCAAAAACCTCGTCTCGGTGGGTTTCGTCGTTCATCTCAACTACGACAACCCGTATCTCTCGCCGTACGACGAGTTCCAGCGCTTCAAGACGCATCCCGCGATCCGCACGGTGTTCGCGGGCGGCCGGCGCATCTCCTACGGCGCGCGGGCACTGACGGAAGGCGGCTGGCAATCGATCCCGAAGCTTGCCTTCCCGGGCGGCGCGCTGCTCGGGTGCAGCGCGGGCTTCATGAACCTGCCGCGCATCAAGGGCAGCCACAATGCGGTGCTGTCCGGCATTCATGCGGCCGAGGCGGCGGTCGAAGCGTTGGCGGCCGGGCGCGCCTACGATGTGCTCGACGGCTACGAAAAGGCCGTGCGCGCAGGCGATATCGCGAGCGATCTCAAGCGCGTACGGAACGTCAAACCGCTTTGGTCGCGGTTCGGCACGGTGGCGGGCATCGGGCTCGGCGGGCTCGATATGTGGTTACGGACGATCCTGTTCGGCTGGTCGCCGCTCGGCACGCTGGGGCATGGAAAGCGCGACGCCAAGACCTTGCGGAAGGCCAGGAAAGCGACCCCGATCGCCTACGCCAAACCGGACGGCGTGCTGACCTTCGATAAATTGACCAACGTTTCGTTCTCGGCCACCAACCATGAGGAAGACCAGCCGGTCCATCTCAAGCTGGCCGATCCCTCGATCCCGATCGAGGTCAATCTGCCCGAATATGCCGAGCCAGCGCAGCGATACTGCCCGGCGGGCGTCTACGAGGTGGTGCGCGATGACGCCGGCGGCGCTCGTTTTCAGATTAACGCACAGAATTGCGTTCACTGTAAAACGTGCGACATCAAGGATCCGAGCGAAAACATCACCTGGGTCTGCCCGGAAGGCGGCGGCGGACCGAATTATGCCGAGATGTAGGTATTTGGTCCCTTCCGCCGCATGAACCGATGGCGAAATTTTGCTTCGGATCATTGGTGAAGTGGAGTCGCCAACCGGTCGAAAGGTTTGCTACTCTCCCACCACGTCGTGCGGAAAGCCCGGAGAGGATCAAGGAATGAGTGTTCGCCGTGGCCGGTTTGCCATCTTCGCTCCGCTTGTCGCGCTTGGGTTGATCGGCTTGCCCGGTCTCTCCCGCGCCGAGGCGATCGAAACGGGTGAGGCTTTCGACGGGACACGTTCTCTCGTAGGCAGCTATCTCGCCGGGCGCTTTGCCCGGGCCCAGAACGATGCGGAAGAAGCGGCCGATTTCTACCGCAACGCGCTGCTCCACGATCCTGCCAACGAGTTGCTGCTCGAGCAGGCTTTCCAGATCGAAGCGGCGCGCGGAGATTGGCCAAGGGCCTTCAAGCTGGCGGAAGATCTCATCGGCGTGCAGAAGCAGCACCGCATGGCGCAGCTCGCGCTGGCGCTGCGGGACTTCAAGGCGAACGATTGGAAGGATTCCGAGCAGCATTTCAAATCGGCCGGATCGGGCCCGATCGGCGAGCTGACCAGCGCGCTGGCCATCGCCTGGGTGCATGTCTCCCACAATGAAATGACGGAGGCGCTCGCCAGCCTCAACCTGCCGAAGCAGGCGGAATGGGCGCAGTTCTTCCTGCGCTATCATCGCGCCCTGATCTCGGACATCGCGGGCAAGCGCAAAGAGGCGCGGGCCGCTTACGATCTTGTTTATGGCCAGGACGGCCGGACGCTGCGCACGGCGCTCGCGTTCGCTCGCCACGCCGCGATCGCGGGAGACCGCAAGAAGGCGTTGTCGATCATCGATACACACATCGCCAAGTCGCAGGGTGACGGGCATCCGCTGCTCAGGAGCCTGCGCGCCGCGGTCGAGTCCGGCGCGACGATCAAGCCGATCGTGACGACGGCCTCCGAAGGCATGGCCGAAGTGTTCTACGGCCTCGGCGAAGCCCTGATCGGCGAAGGCGCCGTCGGGGTCGGCGTTCTCTATATGCAGATGGCGCTGTTCGTGGAGCCCGAGCATCAGTTCGCGCTCGCCGCGCTCGCCAGCGCCTACGAAGGCAACAAGCAGTACGCCGACGCGATCAAGACCTACGAGCGGATCCCCGTGACGAGCCCGCTCACGACGGCGGTCGAGATCCGCAAGGCGTTCAATCTCAATTCGCTCGACAAGGTGGACGAGGCGCGCGAGACGCTTTCCCGTCTGCTCGATACCGACGGCACGGCCGTTCAGCCGAGCCCGGCGCATGAAGCCGCGCAGAAAAACACCGCAACCGCTCCGGTGAGCGAACTGGCGGAACTTGCCGACGGCGACGACGTGCTTCGTCTCGGCGACAAGGGCGACGGCGTGCAGAAACTGCAGGCGGCGCTCTCGGCGCTGGGTTACGAGATCGGCTCCAACGACGGCCGCTTCGGTCCCGGCACGCGAAGCGCCGTAATGGCGTTCCAGAAGAAGAACAAGATCCGCGCCGACGGCGTTGCGGGCCCGGCAACCATCCGCGTCATTGCGGCCGGTGGCAGCGCGGCGCCTGCCACAGTTGCCAGCGCCCCGGCGGCCGTCGAGGCCGAGGCGCGCATGCCGCTCACGGTCAGCGACAAGCTCGAAATCCTGGACGCGCTCGGCAACATCCTTCGCGCCCGCAAGCTCTATGCCGAAGCCATTCCGCAATACGATCAAGCGCTCGCGCTCGTGTCCAAGCCGGAACGGCGCCACTGGGTCTACTACTACGCGCGCGGAACGAGCTATGAGCGGCTGAAGAATTGGAGTGCCGCGGAAGCCGATCTCGAAAAAGCGCTGACGCTCTATCCCGACCAGCCGCTGATCCTCAACTATCTCGGCTATTCGTGGATCGACCAGGGCCGCAATCTCAAGGAAGGCATGTCGCTGATCGAGAAGGCCGTCGCGCTCAAGCCGGAGGACGGCTACATCGTCGACAGTCTCGGCTGGGCGCATTACATGCAAGGCAACTTCGACGACGCCGTGCGCTATCTCGAACGCGCTGTCGAACTCGAGCCCAACGATCCGGTGCTCAACGATCACCTCGGCGATGCGCTGTGGCGCGTCGGCCGCGAGCGTGAGGCGCGGTTCCAGTGGGATCAGGCGCTGACGTTGAAGCCCGCGCCCGAGGACGAGAGCAAGATCAAGAAGAAGCTCGAGTCGGGTCTGTCCGCCGCCCTTCCCGCCGGGGACGGCAACGGCAAGCAGGCTACCAAGGTGGGCGAAGCCGAGGCGAAATAGGCGTCGCTCCGGCGCCGCGTCAAACTTCATTCCAATGGCCGGCGGTCCGTTGCGCGGGTCTGCGACGACGTGCGGGTGCGACGTGCGGGCTTGCCATGACTTCCATCCGTGAATTTGCGCCGGCGAAGGTCAATCTCACGCTGCACGTCGCGGGACGGCAGGCGGATGGCTATCATCGCCTCGCCAGCCTGACGACGTTTGCGAGCGTGGGCGACACGCTGACGTTCGAACCGGGGTTGTCCCGGGAGATCGTCGTCTCCGGCCCGTTCGCGTCCGAGCTATCCCGGTCTGGGCTGTCCGGACGGCCGACGACACTCGACGCGGTGTTCGACCTGATCGTCACGGAAGTGCCGGACGTCGCGCTCGGACGCGTTCATCTCGAAAAGAACCTTCCCATCGCCGCCGGACTTGGTGGCGGCTCCGCAGACGCCGCGGCGCTGATCCGCGCGGTCCGGCGCGCGAGCCCGAAGGCCGCGGCCCCGATCGACTGGCCGGCGTTCGCGGCGCGCATCGGAGCCGACGTGCCCGTGTGTCTCGCCTCACGGCCGCTCTGGATGACGGGCGTCGGACATGACCTCGCCGACATTCCGGGCGGGGTCCCGCCGCTCGCGGCCGTGCTCGTCAATCCGCTGGCTCACGTGCCGGACGACAAGACGGCGCGTGTTTTTCGGACGCTCGGTGCTGGGTCCGCACCACACTTAACGCCTCGCGACGCGGTGCCCGCATTTGCCGACAGGGCCGCTCTGCTCGACTTTATGCGCGCGGTCGGCAACGATCTGGAGGACGCTGCGGCGACCGTGGTGCCGGAGATCCGGAAGGTACTGGCGGCGCTCGCGTCCGAACCGGGCGTCGAGCATGCGGCCTTGTCGGGCGCCGGCCCGACCTGCTTCGGTGTTTTTGCCGATGAGGCAGACGCCGCGCGCGCGCGGGGCCGGCTGGCCGCGGCGCATCCCGACTGGTGGGTCGTGGCGGTGACGCTCGGTTGAACGCTTGAGAGCGGAACGCCGCTCTCAGTGCGCGCGTGAGATGCAGAAGTCGATCACGTCCTGCATGGCGCTCTTTTCTCGACTTGGCGGGAAGATCTCCAACGCATCGTGAGCAATGCTGCCGTAGGAGCGCGCGCGTTCGAGGGTCGATTCAATCGTCTTGTGCTTGCGCATGAGAGCGATCGCGTGCTCGAGGTCGCCGTCGCCGAGTTCGCCGGTGACGATGGTGCGGTTCCAGAACTCGCGGTCGCGGCTGGTGCCGCGGCGGAACGAGAGGATGACGGGCAGCGTAATCTTGCCCTCGCGGAAATCGTCGCCGACCGATTTGCCGAGGCTCTTGCTGTCGCCGGAATAGTCGAGGGCGTCATCGACAAGCTGGAAGGCGAGGCCGAGGTTGCGGCCATAGGAGCGCAGCGCGGCCTGCTCGTCCGCCGGTCGCTCCGCGATGGCGCCGCCGACTTCGGATGCCGCGGCGAAGAGCGCCGCCGTTTTCGCATCGATGATTTCGAGATAGGCGTCCTCGGTCGTGGCCGTGTTCTTGGCGGCGGCGAGCTGCATGACCTCGCCCTCGGCGATGGTCGCGGCCGCATTCGACAGGATGCGCAGGACGGGCAGCGAGCCCACCTCGACCAGCATCCGGAAGGCCTGGCCGAGCAAAAAGTCGCCGACCAGCACCGTGGTCTGGTTGCCCCAGATGAGGCGCGCAGTCTTCCGCCCGCGCCGCGTGTCGCTCTCGTCGACGACGTCGTCGTGCAGCAGGGTGGCCGTGTGCATGAATTCGATGGCGGCCGCCGTGGGCACGTGTTTCGGGCCGTCGTAGCCGCACAACTTGGCCGACGCGATGGCCAGCATGGGCCGGAGACGCTTGCCGCCGGAGTTGACGAGGTGATGGGTCAGCTTGGGGATGAGCTCGACGTCGGATACGGCCTTGTCGAGGATGATGCGATTGATCGCCTTCATGTCCTCGGCGACGATCTCGAACAACGGTGCGAGGCCTTTCGGCTCGCGGGCCTCATCCAGGGGGACGACTACTCCCACGGTAAATTCCTTGGTTTGTTGCGGACGTTTCTTGGGGTCTAATGTTCCCGCACCATAGCCAGTGTTTGGCGCTGGTGCATCGAAAAATGAGTTGTCACGAGGCCTTGCATATGTCCGTCAGCGACGACGCCTTTCTTGGCGGCGGGCTCAGAATATTCCAACCACTTCAAGGATATCGCGCGGGGCTCGACGCGGTATTCCTGGCGTCGGCGGTCGTCGATCGCCCGGGCCTGGGCGCGCGTGTTCTGGACGTGGGCGCGGGTGTCGGAACGGCTGGGCTTTGTGTCGCATGGCGATGCGCCGGCGCGCGCGTGGTGCTGATCGAGCGCGAACCGGACCTCGTCGCGCTGGCGCGCCAGAACATCGCGCGAAACGGGCTCGAAAATCGTGTGTCGGTAATTGAAGCAGACGTCGGACGGATCAGCCGTGACGAGCTTGCCGCGCACGGGATCGTGGAAGAGCATTTCGACCATGTGATCGCCAATCCGCCGTTCCATTCGGAAGGCGCCGGGACGGCCGCACGCCACGCCCTCAAGGCCGCGGCGCACGCGATGCCGGAGGCGGGACTTGCCGACTGGGCGCGCTTCATGGCGCGCATGGCGCGGCCGGGCGGGGAGGCGCTCGTGATCCACAAGGCGGACGCCTTGCCGGCGCTCTTGAGTTGTTTCGAAGGACGTTTCGGCGGCCTTTCCGTCCAGCCTCTTCATCCCCAAATGGGTGAGGCGGCGAACAGGGTGATCGTGCGTGGTACAAAAGGGTCCCGTGCGCCGTTCCGTATCGAGGCGGGGCTGGTGCTGCACGACGCCGAGAAGCGCGCCACGGCCGGCGCGGATGGCGTGCTCCGTCGCGGTCTGGCGCTCGACGCGGCCTTTGGTGCTGCAAAGCGAGAGACTGTAACCGGCGGATGACCTTCACGATCTGCACTGATGTGAACTGAGAAAGGAAAGACCGTATGGGTTGGTTCAACCGGGGCGCGGTGGTGCCTGTGCTGAAGTTGTCGGGTGCGATCGGCATGGCGGCGCCGCTCCGGCCGGGGCTCAGCCTCGCGGCGCTCGCTGGTCCCATCGAGCGCGCGTTCTCGATGTCGCGCGCGAAATCGGTGGCGGTCGTCATCAACTCGCCCGGCGGCAGTCCGGTCCAGTCGAGCCTGCTGTTCAAGCGGATGCGCCAGCTTGCCGATGAGAAGGGCAAGAAAATCTATGTGTTCTGCGAGGATGTGGCCGCGTCGGGCGGCTACTACCTCGCTGTTGCGGGCGACGAGATCTACGCCGACCCGTCGTCGATCGTCGGATCGATCGGCGTCATTTCGGCCAGTTTCGGGCTCGACCGCGCCATTGAAAAGCTCGGCATCTCGCGCCGCGTCTATACGGCGGGGACGCACAAGGGCTCGCTCGATCCGTTCCAGCCGGAAAAGCCCGATGACATCGAGCGGCTGAAATCCATTCAGCGCAATGTGCACGACGTCTTCATCGGCGTGGTCAAGGATCGCCGCCTGGGCCGTCTCAGAGGCCCGGACGCGGAGCTCTTCTCGGGCGCGTTCTGGTCCGCATCGGACGCTTTGGAGCTCGGGCTCATCGACGGGATTTCGGACGTGCGGACGAAGATGCGGGAGCTGCACGGGGACAACGTGCGGCTGCGCGTCGTGCCGGTGGAACGCGGCTGGCTCGCCTCGCGTTTCCGGAAGCTGCCTTCGGTATTGGGCGGGCCGGGCCCAGGCTCAGTCTCTGGCAGCCTTGCTTTCGCCGACGATCTGGTGTCGGCTATCGAGATCCGGGCCATGTGGTCGCGTTTCGGACTATGATCGCAGGGCCCCGCTTCGTCATCGGCTCATGAGGAGGTTCATCGCGCCATGCCGCATGTGTTCGCTCTGGTGATCGCCGGTGCCGGGCTCTATGCCGGCCTGAAGTGGGTGTCGCGGCTCGTACAGGGCACGGTGGACAAGCCCACGCCGATGAAAAGCGCGCCGCGTCCCGCGCCGAAGGACCTCGGCACGCTCGACCTCGATCCGCAGTCCGGCGTTTACCGCCCGCGCTCGAAATAGCGTGCCGCACGCAAGGCGATGCCGACTAAGGCTGCCGTTCTGTAGAATGCGGGCTGACTATCAGCTAGCTGTGGATGCGCAGGTTTCGCTGTGGTGTTTGGGTCAGACTTCATCCACTCAGTGCACATGGCCTCTGTGGAGCTGACGATGCGAATTGCCGTTGCTGTCTTGGTGATGGCAGGGTTGACCAGTACTGCCGTCGCAGCCGAACTTGGTGGGGTGCGATTGGGCGCGCCGGTTGCGTCGGTCGCCCTTGAACAAGAGGGATGCGTCCGGGTTGCTTACTTCGACCCTCAACACGGTATGCGGCAGGATTATTTGCGTTTCCCCCTGCAGCAAGCTGAGGCAAAGCTCGGATTGACGCGGGCACGGCGAGACTTCGTCCTCAAGGAGGCGCGGTATAGATGCCCGGATCGCCGCTACTTTACCGTCACATGGGAGCGAAAAGCTCCGCATCGGGTCTTTAGCGTCACGCTGCTTTTCTGCTCTGGCGACGAGCAGAAGGGGGAGGCACTGATCGATCAAAAGTTAGGACGTCCGAATGGTGGTCCCCGGCTCTTCGCAGGCAACGGAGACCTGGGCCTGCCAGTGCAAGCGGATGCGCCCAGCGTGCCGCCTGAGATTTCCGTGCTGGCCTACAAGAATGCGGAGGGCTGCAACGTTCGCGATGTGGGGTCTGCCGCATTGTTCGGTCTGCTGTTCCTCGAGACGGATTTACACAAGGCCGCAGCCGCTCAGCGATCCCAGGAAGAGCGGCGCGCGATCGAGGCAGTCTTGCCGCCGAGCAATCTGTAATCTCTGAGCCGAGACTGCCCGCGCAAGATTGCGACCGGATAGAGGCGGCCGAGTCGTTCGGTGCCGTTCGCGCGTGCTCTCGCTGGCGGTGGGCTGCGCCAAGCGAACCGTGACAGGGCAGCGCGAATGCGTATAGTGCGCGGCTTCAACCCCAAATTCCGGCACACACGCAATGGCAAAGACAGCATCCCGACCGGCCGAGGCCAAATCCTCCGCTGCGCCTCCGTTGCGGCCGAAGGAAAGTTTCCAGGATCTCATCCTGACGCTGCAGCAGTTCTGGGGCGCTCAAGGGTGCGTCGTGCTGCAGCCGTACGATATGGAAGTGGGGGCGGGCACGTTCCACCCCGCAACGACGCTGCGCTCGCTCGGGCCGAAGCCCTGGAGCGCGTGCTACGTGCAGCCGTCGCGGCGGCCGAAGGACGGGCGCTACGGCGAGAATCCGAACCGGCTTCAGCACTACTATCAGTTCCAGGTGATCATGAAGCCGTCACCGGAGAACATCCTCGACCTCTATCTGGCGAGCCTCGATGCGATCGGCATCGATACCAAGGTCAACGACATCCGCTTCGTCGAGGACGATTGGGAGAGCCCGACGCTCGGGGCCTGGGGGCTCGGCTGGGAGGTCTGGTGCAACGGCATGGAGGTGACGCAGTTCACCTATTTCCAGCAGGTCGGCGGCTTCGACTGCAATCCCGTGGCGGGCGAGATTACCTACGGGCTCGAGCGGCTAGCCATGTACGTGCAGGGCGTCGACCGCGTCTTCGACCTCAACTTCAACGGCCGCACCGACGACCGCAAACTGACCTACGGCGACGTTTTTCTGCAGGCAGAACAAGAGTATTCGAGATTCAATTTCGAGCATGCCGATACGGTGCTGCTGCTGCAGCATTTCCGGGATGCCGAGAAGGAATGCAAATCGCTGCTGTCGAAGGGGGCAAATGGCGAAAAGCACCTCTTGGTGTTGCCGGCCTACGACCAGTGCATAAAAGCCTCGCACGTTTTTAATCTGCTCGATGCAAGAGGCGTAATTTCTGTTACGGAGCGGCAGGGGTATATTCTCCGTGTGCGTGAGCTGGCCAAGGCCTGCTGCGCGGCGTGGCTCGAATCCGAGGGAGGACGTTCGTGAACGAGACAGTCATTGGGATCCTTGCGATCGGTGTACCGGCGCTGCTGATCGGCGGCATTCTGTTGGGGCGTTACCGGCCCGTGTTCTGGATGTTCTTTGCGGCGCTCGTCGTCGGGCTTGGCTATCTCACCACCACCGGCGCGGTCGACGACGTCGGCAGGCAGGCCATCGGCTACATCGGAACGCCGCCGCATGCGACGCCCGCCGTAGCACCCGCGCCGGCACCGGCTCCCGAGCCGACTCCATCCGCTGCGCCGGAACCCGCTCCGGCTCCGGCCCCAGAACCGGCCCCGTCGGCTGCACCGGAACCGGCTCCTGCGCCCGCGCCTGAGGCTGCGCCCGCACCTGCTCCGGAGACGCCGGCAGCTCCCGAGACGCCGGCAACCGAGCCTGCGCCCGCTCCGGCGCCGTAAGCGCGACGATCTTTCATTCCGAACCGGGGGCATGCGACCAGCGTGCCCCCTTTTTTTTGTGCCTCGCGGGGGCTTGTGGCGGGTTGCCGGTGGGCGGGGAGGCTCGTATGTCTCTGAATCCACGACCGCCCACCCGGGTCTTTCGAAGTTTGATTGATCGCGAAAGACCCTAGCTCTTTTTTTGTCGTGCTTCTTTGTCGGACACTGTCGCTGGCATGGCTGTGCCATGACCGGTTCCCACTTTTCCGGAAGCACTCTACGAGGCACTCCCCCATGGCCGAACTGTTGCTTGAGCTCTTTTCCGAAGAGATTCCGTCGCGCATGCAGGCGCGCGCCGCGGAGGACCTCAAGCGTCTTGTGACTGAAGGACTGCGCGCCGCCGGGTTGCACATCGGGGAGGCGCACAGCTTCGCGACGCCGCGCCGCCTCACGCTCGCCGTGGAGGACGTGCCGGCCGAGTCGCCTGCGGTCTCCGAGGAGCGCAAGGGGCCGCGCGTGGGTGCGCCCGAACAGGCCGTGGCCGGTTTTCTCAAGGCGGCGGGGCTCGCCTCGCTGGCGGACGCCGAAATCGTCCACGACGAGAAGAAGGGCGACTACTACATCGCGCGGATCGAAAAGCCGGGCCGCGCGGCGGCGGCCATCGTGGCCGATGTCGTATCGGGTGTGCTCGCCAAGTTTCCGTGGCCCAAGTCCATGCGCTGGGGGGCGGACACGTTCCAGTGGATCCGTCCGCTGAAGTCGATCGTGTGCCTCATCGACGGCGCGGTGGTGCCGCTTGAAGTTGCGGGCGTGACGGCGGGCAACGCGACGCGCGGGCATCGCTTCCACGGCAACGCGCTGTTCGAGGTCACGGGCTTCGAGGACTACGCGGAAAAGCTCGCAGGCCACGCGGTGATGCTCAACGCCGAGGAGCGCGCGGAAGAAATCAAGGAGCAGGCGGCGGCGCTGGCGGAGAAGGCCAAGCTCGAACTGATCGAGGACGAGGCGCTGCTGGCGGAGAACGCCGGGCTTACCGAATGGCCGGTGGTGCTCATGGGATCGTTCGACGAAAGCTTCCTCGACGTGCCGGCCGAGTGCCTGACGACGTCGATGAAGATGCATCAGAAGTGCTTCTCGCTGCGCGATCCCAAGACGAAGAAGCTCGCCAACCGTTTTATCCTGGTTTCGAACCTGACGGCGACGGACGGCGGCGCGGAGATCGTGTCCGGCAACGAGAAGGTGATCCGCGCGCGCTTGAGTGACGCCAAGTTCTTCTGGGAGCAGGATCTCAAGCGTCCGCTCGACGAGATGGCCATCGCGCTCGAAGGCATCACGTTCCATGAGAAGCTCGGCACGCAAAAGGAGCGCGTGGAGCGCATCAAGGAGCTGGCGTTCCAGATTGCGGGCGCGGTGGATGCCGATCCGCAGGATGCGCGGCGCGCGGCGGAGCTCTCCAAGGCGGACCTCGTGTCCGGCATGGTCGGCGAGTTCCCCGAGCTGCAGGGGCTGATGGGCCGGTACTACGCCGAGCATGCGGGCGCCAAGCCCGAGATCGCGCGCGCCATCGAGCTGCACTACAAGCCCAAGGGCCCGACCGACATCGTGCCGAAAGAGGACGAGGGCGACGCGGTGGCGATTGCGGTCGCGCTGGCCGACAAGCTCGACACGCTGGTCGGGTTCTGGGCCATCGACGAGAAGCCGACGGGATCAGGCGATCCCTATCAGCTGCGGCGCGCGGCGCTGGGCGTGATCCGGATCGTAATCGAAAACGATCTGCGTGTGCCGCTGATGAAAGTGTTCGAGCAGGCCGCCGCTAGCCCCCTCACCCCAACCCTCTCCCCAGGGGGAGAGGGGGCTCGTCGAGCGCGGGGCACTGGTTCCCTCTCCCCTCGGGGAGAGGGACAGGGTGAGGGGGTGTTCGATCCGGCCTCTCTCAGCAAGGATCTCCTGTCGTTCTTCGCTGATCGGCTCAAGGTCTATCTCAAGGACAAGGGGGCGCGGCACGACCTGATCGACGCCGTCTTCTCGCTGGGCGGGCAGGACGACCTCGCGCTGATCGTGAGGCGCGTCGAAGCGCTGGGCGAGTTCCTCAAGACGGACGACGGCGCGACGCTGCTGGCAGGCGTCAAGCGCGCGTCCAACATCCTCGCCATCGAGGAGAAGAAGGACAAGACGAGCTACACCGGTGGCTACGATCTCAAGCTGCTGCGCGAAAACGAGGAGCTGGCGCTGGCGGCGGCCATCGAGAGCGTCAAGCAGGACACGGTCGCGGCGCTCAACGTCGAGAACTTCAAGGGCGCCATGAACGCGCTCGCGGAGCTGCGGGCGCCTGTGGATGCGTTCTTCGAGAAGGTCACCGTGAACGCGCCCGATCCGGCGCTGCGCGACAACCGTCTCAAACTGCTGTCGGAAATCCGCGCAGCCACGCTGACGGTTGCCGATTTCTCGAAGATTGCCGGGTGATCCCCGCTTGCCATCGT
The DNA here is from genome assembly GCF_051860585.1 of Hyphomicrobium sp. Classification (GTDB taxonomy): domain Bacteria; phylum Pseudomonadota; class Alphaproteobacteria; order Rhizobiales; family Hyphomicrobiaceae; genus Hyphomicrobium_C. The sequence continues at coordinate 70,302 of NZ_JBHYDS010000003.1, read as the reverse complement.
CTTCGATGCGGACGGTTAGGATAACGGCGGCCTCTTGTGTTGCGCCTGGAACCTGCCCCTCACCCCAACCCTCTCCCCGTCAGGACGGGGAGAGGGGGCCCGTCAGGAGCGGGAAGGGCACGAGCCAAACTTCTTCCATAGCCGAAGAGCGTCGGCGCCGATCCCGGCTCGATTGTCATCCTCGGGCTCGCCCTGGGGTTCCCGCCACCCATGTCGATGTGCTCTCGGTACCGGGCGTCAGCCTTCTGGGCGATCCTCTCCGAACAATCGTGGTGTTAGTTGCGCGGATGACGTGCTTCAGAGTCGCTTTTTAGAAATGTCAGGAGAGTGCGCGGTCACTTGCGTGGGTCCCGGCCTGCGCCGGGATGACGGAGTACGGATGAACCGTTTTCAACCCAAACTGTCATCCTACGCCTCGCTCCTAAGACCCAGCGAACTGCATGCAGGCCCGGCGGGAGTGCCGGGGTCAGTCACCTTCGGACCATCCTTGTCGCAGACAACACGGAACGCTTTTCCGGTGATGTCGTGAACGAGGATTTCGGCACCGGGAGACAGTCCCGGCCTGCGCCGGGATGACGGAGCATGGATGAACCGTCTTCAACCCAAACGGTCGTCCTAGGCCTCGTGCCGAGGATCCAGCGAACTGCATGCGACTGGCTCCAGGCTCTCGCGCGCGCTAACGCGAGCCCGAAGGCGTGAGTGTGTCGGCGGCGGCGTGGACGCTGGGCTCTCTCGCGGCGCAAAAGCGAGCGCGAAGAGGCGGTAGGCTGGAACCTCGGGGCGAGCCCGAGACTGGCACGAGGATGACAGAGGGTGCGAGAGATGTTGGCAACGATGACAGTTTGGAGCGAGCGGATCCTCCCCACCACGTCATCCCGGCGTCATGGCGGAGCCATGCTACGCATGGACGGCCGGGACCCACGCAAGTGTCTGCAATCTCTCCACCGATTGGGATTAGCGATCCGAGCTTCGGCAAATCCAAGCACGCCGCCGTTGTCATCCTCTGGCTAGTCCGGAGTTACGCCTTGTGCGCGGCGGGACGGCGTGCGCTGCGTCGTCGTCCCGGTTAAAGGAACCCGTCGGGACGCCACGAATTGGGGAGGCGCCGCGAATTGGCTAGGTATTCGCACGTAGGGCGGGAAGGGCCCGATTCAGGCTAGGCTGAGGCCTTGTTTCGGGGGACGTCGGTTGAAGGGAATAGGTCATGAGCAGCGCCTGCGCGCCGACAAAATTCAGCGTCCATAAAGACGGCAAGTACCACGACGCGACCTACATCGCAGATGGGGAGTCCGTGGCGGTGATCTACTGGGCGCCTCAGGGCGTGGTCCGTCTCCAAGTGCCGTCTGAGGGCTCGACCCCGCCCGAGGAGACCGCACGCGAACTTCTCAGCCAGATGATCCGGCACTAGTCCAAGCAACTGGAAAACCGGCGGCCTTGAGGGGACCGCCGGTTGCTCATGATCGTGCGACTGGCAACTCGTCCGAAAACGGGCTGCGATACATCAAGCGCGATCCGCGACCGCTTTCGCCGCTGGGTTTCAGCAGGTCGCAGACCTTCTTTTCTTACTGCACGGTCACGATCTGCTGGACGGGCCCACGGCCCGCGGTCACGGGCTTGTCGGCCGCGTCGAATGTCGTGTCGTTGTTGCCCTCAGCGTGGAGCATCACGATCAGCTTAGCGCCGGCTTCCGGCTGCTCGGTGAGCGGCACGGAGACCTCCGCATTCTCTCCGGCCTTGACCGGCGCATGGCCGATGACGGCGCCTGGAAGCGTGCCGGTGAAATCCGTGCGGTGGACGACGAGATAGCCATCCTTTTCGGCTGTCACGGACCCGACAGACACCGCGCTCGTCGAAGCCTTGAGGCCGTCGGTGCTGATCATGTTTTCGGCGTGGGCGGCGAGTGCGCCAAGCGTCAGCGCCGATGTCAGCGCGATCACACGTTTCATCATGGTCTTTTGGGTCATCATGATCTTTTGGGACATCATGATCTTTCCTCCTTGATAACGGCGGAGACGGCGCAAGCGCTGGCGGCACCTCGAGGGATGCCGCACGTCTCCTTGCGCTAGAAACGCGCTGGGAGAAGGAGAGTTCCGATTTTCGTTGGCCGGATTGGACGCGTCGGCGTCAGGCGGTCGCGTCCTGTTCGGCATCCTCGTATGCGCTGGTTGCAGCGAGCCAGGCTTCCTCGACTTCGGCGAGGCGCTTCGCGGTGAGACCGCGTTCTTGCGAGACGCGGGTTGCTTTCGCGGCGTCGGCGTAGAGGTCCGGCGCGGCGAGCTGGGCATCGAGCCTGGCCAACTCGGCTGCGAGTTTCTCGACGGTCTTCTCCGCCGTTTGCATGGTCTTCTTGAGAGGCGCGAGTTCGGCGCGCCGGCCGGCGGCCGCCTTGCGCTGATCGGCGCGGCTGGCCCGCGCATCCGCGGGCGCATCGCCGTTGCTGCGCCGTTCGGCCTTTGGCGCGCGCGTTTGAAGAAGCTCGGTGCGATAGCTTTCCATGTCTCCGTCGTACGAGCGCACGGTGCCGCCGGCGACAATCCAAAGACGATCGGCCGTCGCCTCGACGAGATGCCTGTCGTGGCTGATGAGGATGACCGCGCCTTCGTATTCCGCGATGGCGTGGATGAGCGCTTCGCGGCTGTCGACGTCGAGATGGTTGGTCGGCTCGTCGAGGATCAGGAGGTGCGGCGCGTGGAAGGCGGTCAGCGCGAGCAGCAGGCGGGCTTTCTCGCCGCCCGACAGGTTCGAGCATTTCGTATCGGCCTTGTCGGCGCCGAAGCCCCAGGTGCCGAGCCGCGTGCGGCGCTGCGCTTCCGTCGCCTCGGGCATCAGCTTGACGACGTAGTCGAATGGCGTCGAGAGCGGGTTCAACTCGTCGAGCTGGTGCTGGGCGAAGTAGCCGACCGTGACGCGGTTGGCGCCGTACACGTTGCCGGTGAGTGGGGCCAGCTTGCCGCCGATCAGCTTGGCGAAGGTGGATTTGCCGTTGCCGTTGGCGCCGAGCAGCGCGATGCGGTCGTCCTGGTCGATGCGCAGGTCGAGGCCGGTCAGGATGGGCGTGGCCGGGTCGTAGCCGGCGGAGGCTTTCTCCAACCGCAGGAGCGGGCTTGCAAGCGTCTTCTCCGGGCTCGGCAGCGCGATGGGGGCGACGCGATCCTCCACGTGCGAGGCGATGGGCTGCATCTTGGCCAGCGCCTTGACGCGGCTCTGGGCCTGCTTCGCTTTCGTCGCCTTGGCCTTGAAGCGGTCGATGAACGCCTGGATGCGGCGGCGCTCGTCGTCCTGCTTCTTCTTGAGCTTGAGCTCGAGGCGCTGCCTGGCGCGCCGCGTCTCTTCGAAGTCGTCGTAGCCGCCCGCGTAAAGCGTGAGCTTGCCCTTATCGAGATGGAGGATCGCGGCGGCCGCCCGGTTCAGGAGGTCGCGGTCATGGCTCACCAGCAGCACGGTGTGCGGATACGTTTTCAGATAGCTCTCGAGCCAGAGCGTGCCTTCGAGATCGAGATAGTTGGTGGGCTCGTCCAGCAACAGGATGTCGGGCTCCAGGAACAGCACGGAGCCGAGGGCGACACGCATGCGCCAGCCGCCGGAGAACGAAGCGCAGGAGCGGCGCTGGGCTTCCTCGTCGAAGCCGAGGCCGGCCAGGATACTCGCGGCGCGGGCGGGCGCGGCGTGGGCGTGAATGTCCGACAGGCGGATCTGGATCTCGGCGATGCGATGCGGGTCGGTCGCGGTTTCGGCTTCGGCAAGCAGGCTTGCGCGCTCAAGATCGGTGGAGAGCACCCAATCGATGAGGCTGTCGTCACCGCCCGGGGCTTCCTGGGCGATGCGCCCGATGCGTGCTCCGCGCGGCAGCGTTATGCCGCCCTGGTCGGGGTGTATGTCGCCGGCGATCAGCTTGAGCAGGGTGGACTTGCCAGCGCCGTTGCGCCCGACGAGGCCCACCTTATGGCCCTCGGGGATGGCGGCAGTGGCCTCCTCCAGAATCGGCTTGCCTTCGATGCGGTAGGTGAGGTCGTTGATGTGCAGCATCGATGTGGTTCGGGCTTCCAGTCATGTCGGGGTGCGCGCGCGGCGCTGGATTGGTCTCCCTGCGCATACCCCCTCGCGGACGGCTTGTCACGCGGGCGACCAAAGGCCGCCACCTACAGCCCTCTTTAAGCGTGAAACCAGCTTGAAAGGGTCTGCGCACGCCTCTAAATCCGGTGGTGCGGGGACGCCCTCGCAATCATGGACAATTCCGCTGGGACGGCCCGGCCCTATTTCGTGGGAGGGCCGCACCATGGCCTGGATTGCACTTCTTATCGCCAGTTTTCTCGAAGTCGTCTGGTCGTTGGCCATGAAGCAGTCGGATGGCTTCACGCGGCTCGGGCCGAGCGTGCTGACCATCGTGACGATGATCAGCAGCTTCGCGCTGCTGGCAATCTCCATGAAGACGCTGCCGCTCGGAACCGCTTATCCCATCTGGACCGGTATCGGCGCGATCGGCGCATTCGTCGTGGGCATTCTGATGCTCGGCGAGACGTTGAGCGTCACGCGGATCTTGGCCGTGATCCTAATCGCATCCGGCCTCGTGCTGATGAAAATGGGATCGTCGCACTGAGGCCGCGGGTGGGCGTCGCGTTGCGGCCGGTGGCGGCTTAAATTTGGATGCCCAGCCACCGGAGCAACGCCACCATCGCGGCGTAGCTCGCACCGGTCAGTGCGATTGCAAGCGCAAGGCTCAACCAAAAACCAATTCCGCTTCTGAGAAGCAGCGGCAGGGCCAGCAGCAACGTCAGAGAGGGAAGCAGAAGCCAAAAGATGCTGTTGGCGAGGGTCGCGACTTTTTCGGCATCGCGAGTATCGACATAGAGCCAGACCATCGCCATCAGCGAGGTCAAGGGCAGGGAGGCAAGCAGCGCGCCCGCAATTGTGCTGCGTTTGGCGGCTTCCGAGGCTGAGACGACAAGAAGGCTGGTGACGAGAACTTTGACAATCTGTTCGATCATCGCCAGCCGTTTCCTACCCTGACACGCCCTACTACCCTGAGACGACGGGCTTCAGCGTTTCGAACAGCAGGCGTTCCTGGGTCGAGGGATCCTGGATCGCGAGGTGCGCGGTGAACCAGTCCTTCAGCATGCTGCAGACCCGGTCGCGTGGCGCCTTGGCGAGTTCTTTCGGATTGGCAAAGAGCCGCATGTCGGCCTGCGTCCAGCCGAGGCGGCCCAGTTCGCCCGCAAGCACGTCATAGTCGGTCTTGACGGGTGCCGGGTGCGTGGCCGGCTGAGTGCGGCCCTCGACGATGGCGGCTACGATTGCGACGAGCTGCGTTTCGATCTCGGCGCTGCGCGATGCGTCGTCGATGCGCGACAGGATCGCCGCGCTGTTCTCGCCGCGTGAGATGAACTCGTAGCAGCCGTCGCCGCCTTCACGCGAGAGCTCCTTGAGGTTGGCAAGGAACGCCGCCGCCAGCTCCTTGTGGCGCGCGGTCGATGCGGCCAAGGCGTGCGGAGCGTTCTCGCGGCGGATCTTCACGATCTCGCCGACGAGGTAGGCCGTGATCTCGGTCTGCGGTTTCTGCTCGGCGGAGAGGCGAGCTCCCTGAGTCACGATCTCCTGATAGCGCTCCGGGAACTGCTGCTTGATCGCCACCCACATGCGGCGGGCCTGCAGCTTCCGGTCCATCTCGCCCGTGTCCGGCACCACATTGGCGACGGGCGTCGCGGCGGTTTCCGCCGGCTTGCGGTCTGCCATCATGTCGGCGTTGGCGGTGGAGCCGTCGCCGGCTTTTTCGCTTTCGGCCGTGTTGCCCGCCGGCGTGTGGACGAGGGCGAAAATCTGGTCCTTGTACTGGCTGGTCAGCCAGGCGCCCGAGGCCGTCATGGCGATCAGGCCCGTCGCGACCAGCGCCATGCGGCGGCCCTTGCGCGGTGGCTCGGGCTTCGATCGCTGTGGCGCCGACATCTCGGGACGGCGCATGTCGGTCGTGATGCGGGGCCCGCCACTGGGACCGGGACCTGGTCCTGGTCCCGGGCCGGGGCCACCGGCGGGGAAGGGGCCGTTGCCCGGCATCGGATTGCCGAGCGGGCGCGTCGCCGCAAGCTGATCGGGGCCGGGCGCCCTGCCGGGGCCGGGTTGTCCAAACGGGGAATAGGGCTGGCCGGCGCCGGGCTGTCCGAGCGAAGGGCCGGGCTGGCCATGGGGGGAACCGAAGCTCGGCCCTGGCGCAGATCCGAAGCCGGGGCCAGGAGCCATCGTTTGCGGACCGGGAACTTGAAACGCGGACGACTGGGGGCCAGGACCTTGGCTCCCTGGCGACTGGTGGCCTGGAGCTTGTGCGCCGGGGGCGCCCGACTGGTGCTGCGGGCCTGCTCCTTGCGGGCCGGGCGATTGTTGCCCTGTTTGTGCAGGTCCGGCGGGTGCGTGCGCCGCCGCGGCCTGAGCTTCGGGGATCGGAAAAACCGACGCGGCCGTGCGCCAATCCGAAAAGCCTTGCCGCCAGACGAGGTCGGTCGGTTTCAGGTGAGCGAGTTCGACGAGCTTGCGAATTTCCACGTCCGAGACGGGGCCGTGCTGCCGGCCGTCCCGTGCGATGAACCACTGAAAGTTAGTGTCTGTTCCGCTCATGCCTGCTCATACCATGAAGTCCGAACGGCAGTGCAAGTCCTTAGCGCCCTGCCGGTGGCGGCGGCCCATGCCCCGTCCAAGATCCGTTCGATGTTACTTGGCCGCTATCCACAAGTTGGCCCCGTCGCTCCGATCCGCTTCAAACGTTCGTCATGGACAGCGGGGATAGTCTGTGCGATCTGCGCAGCCAGAGCCTGATCAGACATTGAATCCGGGCTTTTACAGGGCATTTTCGTCGGGTTTAGGGACGCGGGCTGCACCTGCGTTAAGCCGCCACCTTCAAAAGGCGGTGGTGTTTCCCTATAAGCCGCCGCGACAGAAGCAAGAATCGAAAGCACACGGAGACTGCGAAAGCCAATGGCCACAGAGCGCACTTTCTCTATTCTTAAACCGGACGCGACCAACCGCAATCTCACCGGCGAAATCAACGCCGTGATCGAGAAGGCCGGGCTGCGCATCGTGGCGCAGAAGCGCGTCAAGCTGTCGAAGGCTCAGGCGCAGGAGTTCTACGCCGAGCACAAAGAGCGTCCTTTCTTCAAGGAGCTCGTAAGCTTCATGACCTCGGCGCCGATCGTGCTTCAGGTCCTCGAGGGCGACGACGCGGTTGCGAAGTATCGCGAGATCATGGGCGCGACCGATCCGGAAGCCGCAAAGCGCGGCACGATCCGCAAGAAGTTCGCGCTGTCCAAGGGCGAGAACTCGGTGCACGGCTCCGACAGCCTCAAGTCCGCATCGCGCGAGATCAAGCTGTTCTTCACGGCCAAGGAAATCGTCGGCTAAAGCCGCGTTTCAGCGACATCAATCGGATACGAAAACGGGCCCTGATCGGGGCCCGTTTTTTTTGTTGGTCGATTTGGCCGGCAAGAGGATACGGCGAGGCACTTGGCCCTCCCCTTGACGGGGAGGGTGCCTTCGAGCGTAGCGAGATGGCGGGTGGGGTGACGAAGCTCGAGCTGGAATCAGCCGGCGTCCCAGTGTCATCCCCCCACCCCTGACCCTCCCCGCAAGGGGGAGGGAAAAAGCAGAGAGCAAAGCTTATTGCTAGCTCAGCTCGCGGACGCGGAACAGCAGGCCGCCGCGCGGCGTCAGGGTCACCGTGGCGTTGATGCCCGGCGGCTCGAGCCCGACGTACTCGGGACGGAAGCGGCGCAGCAGGATCGAGAGGGCCAGAGTGTTTTCCACCTGGCTCATGGCGCCGCCGATGCACGAGCGCTTGCCGGCGCCGAAGGGGATGTAGCTGTACTTCACCTGCTTCTGGGTCTTGTCCATCCAGCGCTCGGGCACGAATGCCTCCGGGTCCTTCCAGAACTTCGGATTGTGATGGGCGCCGTAGCCGAACAGTACGATGCGATCGCCAGGCAGGATCTGCTTGCCGGCGATGTTGTCTTCCTCCGTCGCGACGCGGATGAGGCTCCACACCGGGGGATAGAGGCGCATCGTCTCCTGAACGACCGAACGCGTGTACTGCAGCGCCGAATAGTCGGCCGCCGTCGGCTCGCGGTCGCCGCACACGGCTTCGCCTTCGCGGCGGATGCGTTCGGCGGCTTCAGGGTGCTTCGACGTGAGGTACAGCGCCCAGGCGAGCGTGAGCGCGGTCGTTTCCGTGCCCGCCCACAGGTACTGCTTGATCTCGTCGATCGCCTGCTGCTGGTCGAACTCCGGGATGGACGGATCTGCAACGGCCGCTTCGATCATCTTGAGGAGGGTTTTCTCGCGCTCTTCGCGCGGGTCGGCGGCGAACACGGCCGGCGGCACGCTCCACCAGGCCTCGACGGCCTTGGCGGTGTCTTCCTCCCCGACCTCGAACAGCGCGTCAGCCTGGCGCTTGAGACGGATGTCCTTGTGGTTCGACACGTCCGTGTAGGTCTTCACGCACTTGAACACGAAGTGCGGATTGAACGGCATGTCGCGATCGAACAGCGCCTTGCAGATCATGTCTGCGGCGAGAGTCCAGGTCTGCTCGACCATCTCGAACGTTTCGCCCGACTTGGCGAGTTCGCCCCAGGCGGCCATCTTCGATTTGATGGCTTCGATGAAGTAGGGGATGTAATCGCCGAAGGCGTCGGGATGGAAGGCGGGCTGCTGAGGCATACGGATCTTCTGCCAGAGCGCGCCGTCGTGCGTGATCATCGACTTGCCGAAGATCGGCTTCAGGCCGTCGAAATACTTGACGTAGTTGTCCACCTTCGTGACGAGGATGTGCTTGAAGTACTCGGGATCGGTGACGAGCACGACGCGCTGGTTGGCCATGTTGACGGGAATGACAGGTCCGTAGCGCTCCGCCATCTGCATCAGGAGGCGCATCGGGTTTTCAGGGTCTTTCAGCAAGGGCGAAAGATTGAACCAGATACTGCTCTCGTCGCCGAGGCCGAAGCCGGACTGCTGGTCTGTCGTTTCTGCGGTCATACGAATTCTCTCCGGGTCGATCCGGTGGGGCCAAAAAGGTCCCAAGCGAAGGTTTTCATCAGCGAACGCCGCCCCTTGGGCCTCGTACTGCAGAGGCCTGGGAGCGGCTTGTTCTTCTCAAGTTTGTTCGCGCCCAAGGCTTTGATTGGGCGCAAGGAATTTTGAGGCAGGCCCTCAATTCGCGCGTACTTTAGCACAGTGGCGGGTTGCCGGATGTTTCCACTGTGACCCGCGAGCGAACTTTGACGATGCGTCAGGTCATCGTCCGGCAGGCCGCTTTCCAGTGCACTCTAGGTCCGTGCGTTTCGGACTGTCCATGCGGCAGCATTGCGCTCGGCCAATCGTATACAACGGTCGATGATCTGGAACGTTCAGTATCGGGCCAATCTGGCTATGGCGAGACCAGCATCGTAGACTGGTTAATCTCAGTAATACCAGCGTCTTGCCACTGGATTTTGTCGCCATCGACGCGGACTTTTCCGGTCGCTACGAGCGCCAGCATTTGCGGATAGAGCACATGCTCGGCAGCCAGGACGCGGGCGGCCAGGGTCGCGGCCGTGTCCGAGGCAAGAACCGGCACGGCCGCCTGTCCGATAATCGGGCCGGCATCCATTTCCGCGCTGACGAAATGAACCGTGCAGCCGGCGATGCGAACGCCGGCTTCGAGGGCGCGTTCGTGGGTTTTCAGGCCCTTGAAGACGGGCAGAAGCGACGGGTGGATGTTGATCATGCGCCCGTACCAACGCGCGACGAACGATGCCGTCATGAGCCGCATGAAGCCCGCGAGGGCCACGATGTCGACGCGCGACAGCTCGAGCACGTTCTGGAGCTGGCCTTCAAAATGCTCGCGGCTCTCGTAATGCTTGTGATCGAAGCCCAGCACCGAAAGGCCCTGCGCCTTTGCCCACGCGAGGCCGGGTGCATCCGGCCGGTTTGCGATCACGAGGGCGATCTCGACCGGGTAATCGGGCGCGCGGGCGGCCTCGACGAGGGCCTGCATGTTGGAGCCGCGGCCTGAGATGAGGATCGCGATGCGGGGTTTGGCGGGTGCGGTCATTTTTTGAGATCAGCTGAGGCGGAGGTTACGGGTGAGGCTGGCGGCGTTAATGCGGGTCATGCGGGTCTTGGCGGCCGGCGTTTGGGGGCTTGCAGCGCTGCGTTTCGAGGAACAGGCGGCACTGCGTGTTCGTTCGTGCTATATCATTATTCCTGGATTGAGCCATGTGGAGGCGTAAGCAAGATGGATTTCACGCTCCAAAAAGGGAAACGATACAAGTCGGTCGTCACCTTGGGCTTCGTCGAGCGTATCGCGAGCAACGAGATGATTGCCGGCAAGTTTCAAGCTGCGGGCTTTACCGACGTCAAGGTGACGGGTGAAGGCGGAACGCGGTATGCGGAAGGTATCTGGAACCAGGACAACGTCCGGCCGACCTATCCTCCGCAAATCAGCGACATCTCCGAAATCGTAGCGTAGCAGCGCCCGAACCCACGATGCGAGGCGGTCTCGCGTCGCCGGCTGCGCTTCGGGATCGTCGCTCAGCCGATGAACTTCAGCGCGCCCTCATAGGTAACCGCCCACGCCTCGCCCTTGCCTTTGGCGGTGCTCTTCTCGCCACCGGGCGGAGTAACCTCGCCAATAATGACCGGTGCCTCGCCCCATTCGTGCATCAGGCGAACGAGGGCATCGGCCCCGTCTTTGGCCACGACGGCGACCATGCCGATCCCGCAGTTGAACGTGCGCAGCATTTCCGCGTCGGACAGGCGGCCTGCCTTGGCGAGCCAGCCGAAGACCGCCGGCGCATGCCAGCTTGTGAGATCGACGGTCGCGGATACCGTCGGCGGCAAAACGCGCGGCAGATTTTCCGAAAGACCGCCGCCCGTGATGTGCGACAGGGCCTTGATGGGGCCTTCCATGGCGCCCCCACAGGCTTCGAGCGCCGAGAGCACGGGCTTGACGTAGATGCGGGTCGGCTCGAGCAGGGCGTCGGCCAGCGACACGCCCGGAGCAAACGGCGCGGGATCGTCCCAGCCGAGCTTTTCCTCGGCGGCGAGGCGGCGCACCAGCGAGTAGCCGTTCGAGTGCACGCCGGAGGACGGCAAGCCGATAATCAGGTCGCCGACCGTCACATCGGGGCGCGGGAGGATCTCGCCGCGCTCGACGGCGCCGACGGCAAAGCCCGCCAAATCGTAATCGGCGCCCTTGTAGTGGCCGGGCATCTCCGCCGTTTCGCCGCCGATCAGGGCGCAGCCGGCTTGGCGGCAGCCTTCGCCGATGCCGGACACGACGGACGTTGCGGTCGCGACATCCAGCTTGCCGACGGCAAAATAATCGAGAAAGAACAGCGGCTCCGCGCCCTGGACGACGAGATCGTTGACGCACATGGCGACGAGATCGATGCCGATGGTGGCATGGCGGCCGGTGTCGATGGCGATGCGGAGCTTGGTGCCCACGCCGTCATTGGCCGCGACCAGGATCGGATCGCGGTAGCCGGCGCGCTTGAGATCGAACAGGCCGCCGAAGCCGCCAAGGTCGGCGTCGGCCCCCGCACGTCGGGTGGAGCGGGCAATTCCCTTGATCGCCTCGACGAGCGCGTTGCCGGCGTCTATGTCTACCCCCGACTCGCGGTAGGTGATGCTCGGTGCGGGCGAACCGTCCGTTGGGTGGCTCATACGTCCTCAAAATGAGCTCGGGCAGCAGGGTTTGATCCCTATTTTCGCCCGAATGTCGTCAGGAGATGGCCTCGTACCAGCTCATGGGCGGATCGGCAACGGACAAGGGCGCTACGGCGAGCTTGGGTCGCGGTTGTGAATGCCCCCGGCGGCGGGGATGCGAAATGCGCTGGAGGCTGGTTTTGAGACGTCACACGCCGAATTGCCGCCCCGGGCGATTTGCTTATTTTGCGCACATCGCCCGGCCGCTGCTGGCCGCCGCGGCAGGTGTCGCGATCCTCGTGCATCCGGTTTCGGCCGCCCCGCGCGACAAGGTCTACACGATCGCCAACTATCCCGTTGAGGCGACCGCCAAGGACGCGGTTGCGGCGAAAGAGAAAGCGCACGCGGATGGGCAGCAGGCTGCATTCGGAGCGCTCCTCAAGCGCCTCGTGCCCGTGACGGCGTACGCGCAGATCGACCGCTTGAAGTCTATGCAAGCCGCCAACTTCGTCGATGGCGTCGCGATCCGTTCGGAGAGCAATTCGCGGACGGAATATATCGCCAGCCTCGATTTTTCATTTCAGCCGGATGCCATTCGCGGCCTTCTCAAGCGCGAAGGCGTACCGTTCGTCGAAGAGCAGTCGCCGACGCTCGTGCTCATTCCCGTGATGACGCAGAGCGACCCAAGCGGCGGTGTCCGGTTCCGTCCGGGCGGCGACACGTGGACCAAGGCGTGGAAGGTGCTCGACCTCGAAAACACGCTCACGCCGATGCGCATCGAGGCCCTGCTGCCGTCGATCCAGGACGACACGATCAATGCGGCGCTGGCCGGCGGCGATACCGCCGAGCGCGTTCTGACGACCGAATACAAGGCCGATTTCGTGATGTTCGCCATTGCGGAGATCGACGAGTCGAACAAGCAGCTCAATGTCACGCTGGCCGGCATCGATGCGGCCGGGCTCGTGTCATGGCGGCGCGGGTATCATCTCGAAGGCGGCGATGTCAGCTACGCCATGGAACTCGCGGCGGTCGTGACGCAGGGCGTGCTCGAAGGCCGGTGGAAGGTCGCCAAGGGCGAGGACGGCGGCGGCGCGGGCGGGATCATCCAGATGGCGGTTGCCTATTCGACGCTTGAAGAATGGGACGACATGCGCCGGCATATCCTTGAGACACCGGGTGTCGACGATGTTCGGATCGGGACGGTGTCATCGAATTCCGCGGATGTGTCGGTGCGTTATCCCGGCGGCGGGACCAGCCTCGCGGCGGCGCTCGCGCGGCAGGGCCTCACACTCTCCGGTAGCGGCCAGGCCTGGTCGCTTCGGTCCGGATATTGAGTTAATTAGAACGTCCTCTACCCCGGCGGGTGGTGCCGGACGACCTACCCTTTCCCCATGCGTCCACCTGTGTCCGACGGACTAGCGCAACAGGGTCACGACGTGACATGGTTCGCACGACATCAAGAAGAAACGTCGGGCAAGAGTAGAGAATGGTTGTTTTTCGCGTTTCGGGCCCACGGCATTTGAACCTTCCTAACCTCATCACATTGGGCCGGGTGATCCTGGTGCCAATCGTTTTCTGGCTGCTGGTCTCGGGGCAGACGCAACTTGCATTCATGGTCTTCGTGCTTGCCGGCGTTTCCGATGCGGTCGACGGGTTCATTGCCAAGCGGTTCGGTCTGTCGACCGAACTCGGCGCCTATCTCGATCCGCTGGCCGACAAGCTGCTGATCGTTTCGATCTTCGTCGCGCTTGGCGTGCGGGGCGCGCTGCCGTCTTGGCTCGTGATCGCGGTGGTCTCGCGCGACATCCTGATCGTGGTCGGCGTCATGCTCTCGTGGCTGCTCGACAAGCCCGTGCGCATCAGCCCGCTGGCCGTCAGCAAAGCCAATACCGTGGCGCAGATCGTGCTCGCCGGTGTCGTACTGGCGGATGACGGTTTCGGGCTCGGCCTGGAAGCGCTCCGGATCGGGCTCGTCTGGGTGGCCGGTATCCTCACCATCGCTTCGCTCTATGCGTATCTGCGGGCTTGGCTTCGGCACATGTCGGGGTAAAGTCCGCGACAGTGGTCAAGCGCGTGACCGTGCACCGGCGCGCGCATGACACGCCTGTTTTGGCGAAGCTTTGCGTTTTGGCGAAGCATTGAGGACATTGAGGAGACACGATGCGGGCGGAGCGGCAGGTCCTGTTCTGGATGACGGCGGCCGCACTGCTGATCCTCACGATCGCGGTGCTCAAGGATATTCTGCTGCCGTTCGTGGCCGGCATCGCCATCGCCTATTTTCTCAGTCCGCTTGCCGACAAGCTGGTCGAACTGGGATTGAACCGCGTCGTCGCCTCGCTGCTGATCGTCGTGACGCTCGTCGTCCTGGCGGTCGCAAGTCTTGTCCTTATCGTGCCGGTCATCCTTTCGCAGGCGCAGGACCTCGCGGCCGCATTGCCGGGTGAGGTGACGCGGCTTCGGGAAGGGGCGGACGCGTGGGCACGGGCACGTTTCGGGCCGGGGTTCACCGGCCTCGATACGCAGATCGGGCGCGCGACCGAGGCGCTGTCGGAGAACTGGGCGAGCCTAGCTGGTTGGGCCGCGACATCGATCTGGAGCCGCAGCCTCGCGATCGTCAATTTTCTGGCATTGCTGCTCGTGACGCCGCTCGTGGTGTTCTATCTGCTGATCGACTGGCATCCCATGCTGCAAAAAATCGATGGCTGGCTGCCCCGGGGACATGCGTCCTCCGTGCGGGCGCTGGCGACGGACATGAACGATGCCGTTGCGGCGTTCGTGCGCGGGCAGGGCACCGTGTGCCTGATCCTCGGCGCCTTCTACGCCATCACACTCACCGCCATCGGCTTGAACTACGGCCTGCTGATCGGGCTCGTGACGGGCGCGCTCGCATTCGTGCCCATCGTGGGCTGGCTGATCGGCTTTCTCACCGCGACGACTGTCGCCATCGTGCAGTTCTGGCCGGACATGCTGCCGATCCTACTCGTCGTCGCCGTATTCATTGCAGCGCAAGCGCTCGACGCGGGCTTTCTCGGCCCGACGATCGTCGGATCCAAAATCGGGCTGCATCCCGTGTGGCTGATCTTCGCGCTCTTCGTTTTCAGCTATCTGTTCGGCTTCGTGGGCACGCTCATCGCTGTACCACTCGCCGCCGCGCTCGGCGTGCTGATCCGGTTCGCAATCGACGTCTATCTCAAGAGCCCCGTCTATCAAGGCTCGCCCGATCCACTCCTGCGCGAGACGGCCCCATGACACTCGGCGCTAAAGAGACGCCGCAGCAACTCGTCCTCGCTTTGCCGCACCGGCAGGCGCAGGAGGCGGAGGACTTCCTCGTCAGCCGGTCGAACGCGGCTGCCGTGGACCTGGTCGATAAGTGGCCCGAATGGTTGCAGCCCTCGCAGCTCGTGGTCGGTCCTGCCGGGTCCGGCAAGAGCCATCTGGCCAATGTCTGGCGGCGCCGCTCGGGCGCGGCGGTCGTGGCGGCGTGCGCCCTCGACGAGGCCGTGGTGCGCGACTTCGAGGTCAAGCCCGCGCTGGTGGTGGAGGATATCGACCGGGGCGTGGGCAACGAACAGATCCTGTTTCATCTGTTGAATCTCGCGCGCGAGAAATCAGGTGCGCTGCTCATGACGTCACGCGTGGCGCCGGGCGAGATCGCCATCACGTTGCCGGATCTCCGGTCGCGGCTGAGGGCGACGTCGCCGGTGCAGATCGCCTCGCCGGACGAGTCCCTGATCCGTTCGGTGCTGGTGAAACTGTTTTCGGATCGCCAACTCATGGTCGAACCGCATGTCGTGAGCTACCTCGCGCTGCACATGGAGCGCTCGATGGACGCGATCCTGCGCGTGGTGGCGCATTGCGACCGGCTTTCGCTCGCCGCCCAACGCAAGGTGACGCGGGCGATCGCCGCGGCGGCGCTCGCCGCTGACAGGCCTGCCGAAGGGCTTGAGGAGTATGACGAATAAGCCCCTGTCGGGCTGTCCCACTTCATCATACTGTCGCAATAGACACGCCTCATCCCGGTCGATTGGACCGGATTCTGCAGGAACACCAAAAAATGGCCTCGACGAGATCTAAGACCAAAGCGTCCGAAGTCAGGGCTCCGGCGCTGGAGGTCCCTGAGGGCCCGGCCCGGTTCTACAACCGCGAGCTGTCATGGCTGCAGTTCAACCGCCGCGTCCTCGAAGAAGCGCAGAACAAGAACCATCCCGTGCTCGAGCGCTTGCGGTTCCTGTCCATCTCGGCATCCAACCTCGATGAATTCTACATGGTGCGCGCGGCCGGCATCTATGGCCAGATCGCAGCCGGTGTGACGACGCTGACGCAGGACGGGCTGACGCCGCAGAAGCAGCTTGCCGAGGTCAATCGCTTCGCGGCGCGGCTGGTCGCGGACAAGCAGGCGTGCTGGATCGAAGTCAAGCGGGACATGGCGACGGCGGGAATCGCCATCGTCGAGCCGGCCGACCTCACCGCGCCCGAGAAGATCTGGCTCGAACGCCTGTTCATGTCGCACGTGTTTCCGATCCTGACGCCGATCGCCGTCGACCCGGCGCATCCATTCCCGTTCATCCCCAACCTCGGCCTGACGATGGCCGTGTGGATGCAGCGCAAGAGCGACGCCAAATCGATGAGCGGCCTCATTCCCATTCCGGGCCAGCTCGAACGCTTCATCCGCTTGCGCGCCGAAGGCAGTACCGAGGAGCAGATCCGGTTCATCCGGATGGAAGCGCTGATCAGCATGTTCATCTCGGAGCTGTTTCCCGGCTTCGACGTCAACAGCCAGGGCGCTTTCCGCGTGTTGCGCGACAGTGACGTGGAGCTGCAGGAAGAAGCCGAGGATCTGGTGCGGTCGTTCGAGACGCTGCTCAAGCGGCGGCGCCGCGGGCATGTGATCCGTCTCGAACTCGACGCGAAGATGCCCGACAGACTGAAGAAGTTCGTCATCGACGAGCTGGAGGTCGGCGAGGAATCCGTTTTCATCAAGGAAGGGTTGCTCGGCCTTTCGGACACCTCGCAATTGATCGTTTCGAACCGGCCGGATCTGATCTTCAAGGTCTACAATCCGCGCTTTCCGGAGCGTATCCGCGAATTCAACGGCGACTGCTTCGCGGCCATCAGCAAGAAGGACATCATCGTCCACCATCCGTACGAGAGCTTCGACGTGGTGGTGCAGTTCCTGCGGCAGGCGGTGGCCGATCCGAACGTGATGGCGATTAAGTGGACGCTCTATCGCACCAGCAACGACAGCCCCATCGTGCAGGCACTGAAGGAAGCGGTGGAGGCGGGCAAATCGGTCACCGCCGTCGTCGAGCTGAAAGCGCGCTTCGACGAGGCCGCCAACATCCGCTGGGCGCGCGACCTCGAAAAATCCGGCGTGCACGTTGTGTATGGGTTCATCGAGCTGAAGACGCATGCGAAGCTCGGGCAGATCGTGCGGCGCGAGAACTCCGAGCTGGTGACCTACTGCCATATCGGCACGGGCAACTATCACTCGCAAACGGCGCGCATCTATACAGACCTGTCGCTGTTCACGACGGACTCGGGGATTGCACGGGACGCCACGCGTATTCTCAACTTCGTCACGGGTTACGGCGAGCCGACGGAACTCGAGCACATGGCGGCCAGCCCGCGCGGTATCCGCAACCGGATCGTGGGCCATATCCGAGGCGAGATCGCGCACGTGAAAGCGGGCCGTCCCGGTGCGATCTGGATGAAGATGAACTCCCTCGTCGATGCGCAGATCATCGACGCGCTCTACGAGGCCAGTCAGGCGGGCGTTGAGATCGATCTCGTCGTGCGCGGCGTTTGTTGCCTGCGGCCCGGCATTCCGGGCCTGTCCGAGAACATCCGCGTCAAAAGCATCATCGGCCGCTTCCTCGAGCATGCGCGGATCTACTGCTTCGGACAGGGTGAAGGGCTGCCCTCGCCGGCGGCGGCCGTCTACATCAGCTCGGCCGACATGATGCCGCGCAACCTCGATCGGCGCGTCGAGGCGATGGCGCCGATCAAGAACGCGACCGTGCACGAGCAGGTGCTCGATCAGATCATGGTGGCCAATCTCAAGGACAATCAGCAGAGCTGGGAGATCAAGGGCGATGGCTCGTCGTCGCGAATCGTTCCGGCGGAGGGCGAGGCGCCGTTCAACGCCCACAAATATTTCATGACAAACCCATCGCTCTCCGGCCGCGGTCAGGCGCTTAAGGATCATTTCCCGCCGCGTTTCGATTTCATGCAAAAAGACTAGACCGTGTCCGTCCGACCCCCTATCAGGAGACCATCGTGCGCTGGCCGGGAGACGCATCAGCCCGGGCAGATCAACGCACATTGCCGTTGGTCATAGGCACGAGTCTGGGCAGCATCTTTGGTGAGCTTGACGCAGGTGTTCGGCGGGCGGGGAAAAGCGGTGGAGCTTGAACCGCTTGGCGTGATCGACATCGGGTCGAACTCGGTGCGCCTCGTCGTATATGAAGGCGCCGTGCGCGCCGCGCTTCCTATCTTCAACGAAAAAGTTCTCTGCGGTCTCGGCAAGTCGATCGTGTCGACGGGACGGCTCGGAGACGAAGGCGTCGAGCGGGCGCTGGAAGCGCTGAGCCGCTTCCGCGTCATCGCGCGCATCCTCAAGGTGAAAAACCTACGTGTGCTGGCGACAGCCGCCGTGCGCGAGGCCGAAGACGGGCGCAGCTTCATCCAGCGCGCGGAACGTGCGGCGGGAACGCGCATCGAAGTGCTGTCCGGCGAGAAGGAAGCCCAGCTTGCCGCATACGGCGTCCGGATGGGCTTCTGGGAGATCGACGGCACGGCTGGTGATCTCGGCGGCGGCAGCCTGGAGCTGATCGAGATCAACCGGGAGGCGATCACCAATGCGTCGACCCTGCCGCTCGGCGGGCTCCGGCTGATCGACCAGACCGGCAACAAGATCGATCGTGCGTTGCCCGTCGTCGATGAGGCGTTCGCGAAGACGAATTGGATGATCGGCGGACGCGGCCGGCCGTTCTACGCCGTCGGTGGAACGTGGCGCGCGCTGGCCAAGCTGCACATGGTGCAGACGAACTATCCGCTGCGCGTCATGCAGGGCTATGCCGTTTCGACGCGCGAGATGATCGAGTTCTGCCAGTTTATCCGGCGGCACAAGAAGCTGGCAACGCTGCCGGGCATGCAGGAAGTGGCGCGGGCGCGGCGCGAGGTCGTCCCGTTCGGGGCGCTCGTGCTGGAACGCCTGCTCGAATCGATGGCGCCGTCCGAGGTCGTGCTCTCGGTCTACGGCATTCGCGAGGGACTGCTTTACAGCCTCATGACCCGGCATGAGCAGGCGAAGGATCCGCTGCTCTGCTTCTGCGAGGATTATGCCCGATTGCGTTCGCGGTCGGTTGTGCACGCGCAGGAGCTGTGCAGCTGGACCGACGCGCTGTTTGACGGCGAGGGGCCGAAGGAAACACCCGAAGAACGCCGGTTGCGCTATGCCGCGTGCCTGCTCTCGGACATCGGATGGCGAGCGCATCCCGATTATCGTGGTGAGCAGAGCCTCAACGTGATCGCGCATGCCGGGCTATCGGGCATCGATCATCCGGGTCGCATCTTTCTTGCCCTGGCGGTCTATCATCGGCATGTCGGGTCGGACGACGGAGCCGCCATCGACGCGCTGTCGACACGCCTCAGGCTCACGATCAGCAAACGGGCGCAGAAACGTGCGCGAATCATCGGTGCGGCCGTCCGCGCCGCCCATATGCTGTCGATCGGCATGCCCGGCGTGATCGACGAGACCCAGCTGTTCCACGAAGGCACGAAGCTGGTTCTGACATTGCCCAAGAGCTATGTGGCATTGGATGGGGAGCGCCTGCGGCGGCGCTTCGGGGTGTTGGCGGCGCTGCTGCTGCGCGAGCCGGAAATCCGCATCGTCCCTTAGCGCTGCGGCGCCCACCTCATTTTGCGCTGGTCTCGCCCCGTCGAGATTTCGTATCAATCGGCGTCGCGTGGAGCGCTTGGCTGCTCCCACGGCGGAACAAATACCTTCACGCCTAGGATGCTCGCCTGACATGGCCGACGACCCGTATACCGTTCTGGGTGTGCCGCACGGCGCGACGGACGATCAGATCAGGAAGGCGTACCTGAAGCTCGTCAAAGAGCTGCATCCGGACGTCAATCCGGCCAAGACGGCCGAGGAGCGCTTCAAGAAAGTGACGGCGGCGCACGAGATCCTTGGGGATCCGGAGCGGCGGCGCCAGTTCGATGCCGGCGAGATCGATGCCTCGGGCGAAGCGCGCAGGCCGACCTGGCGGCCGCAAGGGGCGGGCGGCGGCGCGGGGACGCGAGGCCGGAGCGGGCCCATTTTCGAGGATTTCGGCGACGTCTTCTCCGACCTCTTCGCGGGCGGCGGCCGGGCCGGCGCACGCGGCGGAAATTTCGCCACGCGGGGCCGCGACGTGCGCTACACGCTCGACGTCGATTTCCTGGAGGCGGTGCAGGGCGCCAAAAAGCGGGTGACGCTGCCGGATGCGGGCGTGCTCGATCTCAACGTGCCGGAAGGCGTGACGGACGGCCAGGTGCTTCGCCTCAGGGGGCGCGGGGAGCCGGGGGTGGCCGGCGGAGAGACGGGCGATGCGCTCGTCGAAATTCGCGTCCGGCCGCACCGCGATTTCAGGCGCGAGGGCGACGACATCCTGTTGGATCTGCCGATCACGCTCGACGAAGCCGTGCTGGGCGGGAAGGTCGAAGTTCCGACCGCAGGCGGGCGCGTTCAGCTGACGATCCCGAAGGGCACCAGTTCGGGCCAAGTGTTGCGGCTCAAGGGCAAGGGCGTGCGGAATGCGACAACGGGCGCGACCGGCGACGAACTGGTGACCGTGCGGATCGTGCTGCCGGACACCATCGACGAGGGGCTCGCGTACTTTCTTTCGGAGTGGCGGCAGAAGCACCGTTACGATCCGAGGAAGTAGGCAGCAGGCAGCAGGCAGCAGGCAGCAGGCAGCAGGCAGTAAGGCAGTCGGCAGTAAGGCAGTCGGCAGTAAGGCAGTCGTGGGAAGTGCCGGGGCTGGGCTGGTGCCGCGCAGGTGAAGTTTCGGCTGCCTGTTGCCGGCTGCCCGTTGCCTAACTTTGGCCGGAGCTGATGGCGAGGACTTCGCCCTTGGACAGCGTCAGGGCAAGTTCGCCGCGCTTCAGTTTCAGGGCATCGTCCCCGAAAAGCTGACGGCGCCAGCCCTTCATGGCGGCCACGTCGGGTTCAGCCTCGCTGGCGATGCGCTCGAGATCCTCTGAATTGGCGATCAGGCGGGGCGCAACGCGGTGGCGGGCGGCAGCGGCCTTCAGCAGCACCTTCAACAGCTCGATCGTCGCCGTCGCCTCGGCGGTCATCGGCTGGCTATGGGTGAGCGGCGGTACCGTCTTGGGATCGCGCTCCAAACCGCGCGCCACGGCGTCGATGATATCGCGGGCGCGCTGGGAGCGGGCAAAGCCGTCGCTGAGGGTTCGAAGTTCCGAGAGCTTATCGGGCGAGGTCGGCTGCTGGTTGGCGATGTCGTACAGCGCTTCGTCGCGCAGGATGCGGCCGCGCGGCACGTCCTGGGCCTGGGCGAGGCGTTCGCGCCAGGCCGCCAACTCGATCAGCACGGCGAGCGCCTTGCGGTTCTTGACGCGCATTTTGAGCCGCTGCCAGGCGTTCTCGGGGTGGCTCTCATAGGTCGAGGGGGCCGTCAGGTCGGCCATCTCCTCGTCGAGCCACGAGGCCCGGCCCGTGTTCTCGAGCTCGGTCTTGAGCACGATGTAGATGTCGCGGAGGTGGGTGACGTCGCCCAGGGCGTAGACGAGCTGCTTGTCGGTCAGCGGGCGCCGGCTCCAGTCCGTGAAGCGGGAGCTTTTGTCGAGGTCCCGGCCGGTGATCTTCTTGACGAGATTGACGTAGCTGACGCTCTCGCCGAAGCCGCAGACCATGGCGGCGATCTGGGTGTCGAAGATCGGTGTCGGGATGAGGCCGGCTTCGCAGAAGACGATTTCGACGTCCTGGCGGGCGGCGTGAAACACCTTAACCACGCGCGTGTCGGCCATCAGGTCGTAAAACGGCTTCAGGTCGATGCCTGCCGCCATGGGATCGACAATAGCCTCCTCGTCCAGACCCGCGAGCTGGATCAGGCACAGGTCGGGCCAGAAGGTTTGCTCACGCATGAACTCCGTGTCGACGGCGACAAAATCGCCTTCGGCAAGTCTGGAGCAGGTCTCGGTGAGGGCCGATGTGGTGGTAATGACGCGCATTGCGGGACGTTTATACGCATGACGAGGCCAATATCGCTAGTCCCCCCTCTCAGAACGGCTGTGCGGCACTGAATTTGTTGGCTGGTGCCGTCGCCGCCTCGACTGCGCGTCGCGCATGCTTTGGACCGAGTCAGGCTCGCGGCCGGGCCCGCTTCGTCACCTGCATTGTTGGACCGAACTGCCGGCCGAACTCCGGGGCGGGTGTGTTGGTGCAGCGTCGCTGCCGGCGCGGCGCCGGATATCGTCAGCGCGGGGACATCAAATTAAATCTCGTGAAATCGTAAATTCTTAGGGTGCGGCATCTAGTCAGCAAATATCCGGCGTTGTATAAAAAGTGCCAGGGCGCGGTTTATCGTGCGTGCGAATACAGCGGGTGTCGTTTCCGGTTAATTGCCGTCGCCAATACGCGGCTGGCGCCGAAAACCCATTCTCATCTTCGGACGGTTTCGATTGCTTTCCATTCGCGTGGAGAAAGCGTCTCATTTCGTGGCCGGCGGTCGAACGCCGGGTGGCTCTATTGGTCTCTTCGGCCGGTCTTTTCGACCTAGGCGGCCGCGTAGGGAGTTCGGTGTGCTAGAGATCACGAGGCAAAAGTCGAAAGGCGCCCGGTTACCGCCTCTGCATAATTATCTCGTGGAACGACAGTCGCTTGAACCGGTGCGGCCGGGGCCAGCCGTGCAGCTCATCGCGCGCGATGCGTTCGTCGCCGACACCGCGATCAAGCTCGACCAGATGCTCATCGAGATGAAATCCCTCGGGCGGGAGCTGCAACTCGTAAAAAGCGATATTGCGGAATTGCGTGACGACTCCGTGCGCGGCTACCGGTTTTCGGAATTTCTCGAGCGTGAGCATAAATTGCGCGCCGCAAAGCTCGACGACTTAAGCCGGAGATTCGACTATCTGAAAACGCGCGTTGACGCCGTCGACGGAAATTCGAAAGGCGATTTTCACGCGTTTCGAACTTTTGAAGCGGTGAGCCGCAGGTTGACCGAACTCGGGTCACTCGAGCGGGAATTTCATCAGACGTCGTGGAATCTGAAACTCAGCACGGGGCTGTTTGCAGCGTCGTTGGTGCTCTGGGTGACGATGGTCGTGCTTCTCTGAAGCGGTCGCTATTCTCCGTGGCAGGCGATGATGCCGGCGGGGGGCGAACGCGACTTGCGAGAGTGCGGCGCCCGGCGCAACCCGGCTTTTTCTGGAATCCGCGTTTCAAGGCCTGAAGCGGCCGCCCGGCGCGCGCCAAGCCGCTGCGCAGCCGAATCAAACCGCTGGGCCGTAACTCCGGCTATTTCCGCGGGCTGGACAATCAGGTCATCATGCCGGCCACAGCCGGAAATGCCGGCGAGCCCGGCCACCCCCTATCTTGACTTTGGGGGCCTATCCATGCGCTTGTCCGCCGATTCAAAAAGGCAAGATCAGGCGGGTTGCGGGGCTATGGCGAACGCAAAGACTACGGCAGTTGGCGGCGCTCAGCTGCATCGATACCGGTCGCACACGTGCGGCGCACTGCGGGCCACGGATATCGGGAGCACGGCGCGGCTCTCCGGTTGGGTGCATCGCGTTCGCGACCATGGCGGCGTGCTGTTCATCGACCTGCGCGACCATTACGGGCTGACCCAGGTGGTCGCCGACCCCGACAGCGCCGCCTTCAAGATCGCCGAAAAGCTCCGCTCCGAATGGGTCGTGCGGATCGACGGCGCGGTGCGCAAGCGTCCCGAGGGGACGACCAACGCCGACCTGCCGACGGGCGAGATCGAGGTTTATGCGACCGAGATCGAGGTGCTGTCGGAAGCGAAGGAACTTCCAGTTCCGGTGTTCGGCGAGCCCGACTATCCGGAAGACATGCGGCTCACGTACCGGTTCCTGGACCTCCGGCGCGAGACGCTGCACGCCATCATCATGAAGCGGCTCGCGATCACCTCCTCGATTCGCCGCCGCATGCACGAGGCCGGCTTCAATGAGTTTCCGACGCCGATCCTGACCGCTTCGTCGCCCGAAGGCGCGCGCGACTTCCTGGTGCCGTCGCGCATCCATGCGGGCAAGTTCTACGCGCTGCCGCAGGCTCCGCAGCAGTACAAGCAGCTGCTGATGGTGTCCGGGTTCGACCGGTACTTCCAGATCGCGCCCTGTTTCCGCGACGAGGATCCGCGCGCCGACCGCCTGCCCGGCGAGTTCTACCAGCTCGATGTCGAGATGAGCTTCGTCGAGCAGGAAGACATCTTCCAGACGATGGAGCCGGTGCTGACGTCGGTGTTCGAGGAGTTCGCGGGGCCTGCCGCAGGCGGGCAAGGACAGACCAAGCGCGTGGACCGCGACTGGCAGCGCATTCCCTACGATACGGCGATCGCGACCTACGGCTCCGACAAGCCGGACCTGCGCAACCCGATCGAAATGGCGGATGTGACCGAGCATTTCCGCGGCTCGGGCTTCAAGGTCTTCGCCGGCATGATCGAGCGCGATCCCAAGGTTCGCGTGTGGGCCGTCCCCGCGCCGGGCGGCGGAAGCCGCGCGTTCTGCGACCGCATGAACGGCTGGGCGCAGAAGGAAGGCCAGCCGGGCCTCGGCTACATCTTCTGGCGCGAGGAAGAGGGCTCGGCGGGCGCCGGTCCTGTCGCCAAGAACGTGGGCGGGGAGCGCGCCGCAGCCATCCAGGCCCAGATGGGCCTCAAGACGGGCGACGCCTGCTTCTTCACGGCGGGCGATCCGGCCAAGTTCTACAAGTTCGCAGGCCTTGCGCGCGACGAGATTGGGCGCGAGCTGAAGCTCATCGACGAGGGGCGCTTCGCGTTCGCGTGGATCGTCGATTTCCCGTTCTACGAATGGAACGAGGACGAGAAGAAGGTCGACTTCTCGCACAACCCGTTCTCGATGCCGAAGGGCGGCGCGGAGGCGTTGACCGCAGCGGAGACGGAGGGGCGCGATGCGCTGCTCGGGCTCAAGGCCAACCAATACGACATCGTCTGCAACGGCTACGAGATCGCGTCCGGGTCGGTGCGCAACCATGTGCCCGAGACGATGGTGAAGGCGTTCGAGATCACGGGGCTCAGCCGCTCGGATGTCGAGGAGCGGTTCGGCGGACTGTATCGCGCGTTCCAGTACGGCGCGCCGCCACATGGCGGCATGGCGGCCGGTATCGAGCGCATGGTGATGCTGCTCACGGGCACCAAGACGGTGCGTGATGTCGCCTTGTTTCCGATGAACCAGCAGGCGAACGATCTGCTGATGGGCGCGCCGAGCGACGTGTCGCCGAAGCAGCTGCGCGAGCTTTCGATCCGGGTGGTTGTGCCGGAGAAGAAGTAGACTGTTCAGCGCCCTTTCTTAAGTGGCGGTTCGAACAACTTTTGAGGCTTGAGCGGCCTTGCCTGCGGATCAACTCCAAAAAGGTCGGGCAAATCTGGTTCGGACAACCGATCACGTTTATACGCGACGAAGATGTGTGCGACATCTTCCCACAATACAACTTCCGTGGGATGGGCCGATTGTGAATAGCGTGCCAACCAAACATCCCTCATTGAGGATTGCATGGCTGAACCAACTGTATTTTCCTCGATGGTAGCCTTGATTCGCTCAGCTAGAGGATCGGTGGCGCGCACTTGTGATTCTGCAAAAATGACCGATTGCTGAGCGGACATCTTTTCAGCAACGGTATCGGTAGCTTCCGCAGGCTTGGTCCGGGTCAGCGTAGCTTTAAACTTGGCTACTCGATTGAGCGCAGCCCGTTGCAAGATGTGAGCTGCAACGGTGACTGCGATAACGGCCGAGATTGCCAAATAGATCATTATGCTACTGGCTCATCCATACGCTCATTCAGTAGACGAATTGCGCCCAAGTATACGAAGATTGCGCAAGCGAGCGACCCAAAAGTAAGAACTGCCATTTCTGGTCTTGAGACGACATCCGGCGCGGTGCCGGTGACCATATTTGCGATGGGACCAAGCGTCCCAGTGGCCGTTAAAACAACGGTTACGTTACTTAGGAAATTCGCGTGAAAATTCAATATCTCGTTCTCAACGTCTTACCGACATTTTCCCCCTCGGATGCCCTTTTCAGATCGCTGAGCGCTTAAGATAGGCGATTCAACGCCAGGCATCACCAATTATTCAGTTAACTGCATTGTGGCCGTCAGCGCCCGCCGAGGCCGTCGAGGTAGATCAGCACGGCAGCCTCGAGGAGTTCTTCCGGCGACATGGGGATGGCGCGGCGCGAGCTGTCGCCGCGCGCGAACAGCGCCGCCGTGCCGTGCGACAGCGACCAGATATGCAGCGCCATCATCAGCGGGGGCGGGCGGCGATCGCCCGGCAGTGTCGCGATGACCGCTTCGCACGCCTCGCGCAGAACGGCGAACGCTCTGTCCCCTTCAGCACGGACATCGGGATGGTCGGCGAGCGACAGGCCGGATTCGAACATGGCGGCAAAGTAGGCCGGCTCCTTGCCCGCGAAGGCGAGGTACGCCGCACCGACGCGATTGAATGCTTCGCGCGGGCCGGGGCGTCCCTCATTCCAGGCGGCTGTGAGCGCGGCAGCGAACGCTTCGAAGCCGCGGCGGGCGACATCGGCAATCAGGGCGTCGCGGTCGCGGTAATGGCGGTAGGGGGCGGCGGGCGAGACGCCGGCAGCACGGGCGGCTTCAGCGAAGGTGAAGCCGGCGGGGCCCTTCTCGCGTATGAGTGCCAGCGCGGCCTCGACCAGGGCCTCGCGCAGGTTGCCGTGGTGATAGCTGCGACGCTCGCCGGGGCCGCGGTCTTTGTGCCATGTCATGGGCGCGTTGTAGCCTATTTGTGGGCAGCAGGCAGCAGGCAGCAGTTAGCGGGCAGTGAGGCAGTCGGCAGTTGGCAGTCGGGGTAAGAAGGGCAGCGGGATGAGCGAATGGCCGGCGTGATCTATGTCGATGCGGATGCCTGTCCGGTGAAGGACGAGGCGCTCAAGGTGGCCGACCGGCACAGCCTCGAGATTTTCTACGTGTCCAATTCCTGGATGCGCCTGCCCGAGGGCCTGCGCGTCAAACGCGTGGTCGTGGAAGAGGGCGCGGACGCGGCGGACAACTGGATCGCGGAGCGGATCGGCAAGGGCGATATCGCGATCACGGCCGACATTCCGCTGGCGGCGCGCTGCCTTAAGGCCGGAGCGCAGGCGCTGGGTCCGACGGGGAAGCCGTTCACGGATGCGAGCATCGGCATGGCGATGGCGATGCGGGATCTGTCGCAGCACCTGCGGGAAACCGGCGAAAGCCGCGGCTTCAACGCCTCGTTCACGCGCCAGGATCGCTCGCGCTTTCTGGAAGCCCTCGAACTGGCGGTGCAGAGGGCGAAGCGCGGGCAAGCGTAGGATGCTGCCCGGGTGCGGCGTCAGTGCTTGATGTTGCGCAGTTCCTCGGCGATGCGTGCCGACTGCGAGGGCCAGCTTGCGGCCAGCCAATCGTCGGTGCCGAACAGCCAGTACCAGAAGCGATTGCGGCGGTAGTACCGCTCCACCGTCACCTTGTGCATCTTGTCGACGGTGCCCGAAAGCGCGGTCAGCATCTCGACCGGCTTGGCGGCGGCGGTCTCCAGGCTCTGGATGCGGCCCACGATGCCGGCGACCGCGACGGCGGCGTCCTGGCCCTGCGAGTCGAGCGTGGTTGCGAGTGTGTGCTGGTTCGCATTCACCTTGGTCAGGCCGTCATGCAGCTCCGAGAGGTCCTGGGTGAGGTTCTCGGTCAGTTTGGCCATGGCCTCCTGGGCATTGGCGGCGTTCTGGGCGACGGCGTCGGCCAGGCGCTCCAGAAGATCCGTGATGCCGGCGTGGTTTTCGGACGCCCGAGCCTCGGCGCTCTCGACCCGTGCGGCGTGCGCTTCGAGGGCCTCTTCGATGGCCACGAGGCGGCGGTGCGCTTCGGCGAAGCTCTCGGTCGCGGCGGCGTTGTGGGCGTCACGGGTCGCGGCGTCGGCGTCAAAGCGCTCCGTCAGCGGGGGCGAGAGGAGGGCCGCGATTTCGTCGGGCTGGGTCTCCACCGTGGTGCGAACGGTCTCGATGGCGTCGGCGAGAGTCTTTTCGCCGGCGGTTGCTCTTTCGCGTTCATTCGCGATGGCAATTTCGATCACCTCGACCCGCTGCAGGAGCGGAGCGAGATCCGTCTCATGAGCTGAGAATTCCTCGACCGCGGCGCGCGTGACGGAGATTTCCGACTGGATGGCGCGCTCGAGCAGCCCGATGCGCTCGAGGATCGTGCCGGGGTCGCCCCCGTTCGTGTTGCGCGACGTGAGGAACGCCTGTTCGAGGCTTTGCAGCCTGTCACCGAATACGGCTTGGATCTTGTCCGGCGTGACGCTGCCGATGCGCTGGGTGTCTTCGCGTTGGGCCATGAGTTCACGCTGCAGGTCTTGCAGCACTCCCGATATGAGTTTTCGTTCGTTGGCGAGTTCGATCGTGAGCGTGCGCATCGACTGCTCAATGGCATCGAGGCGGGATTGCTGGGTGGTCATCTGCACCGTCGACAGGCCCGTGAGATCGGGCGCGCGCAGGATTGGCTCGGAGGCCGCCGCGGCGCTGCGGATGCGCTCGCGCACGGTTTCTGCGCTGAGCGATGCCTCCTGCGGCCCGCCGGGCCTCGGACCGTTCGACGGCAGAAGCCGGAACAGGCCCGGGAAATCCACACCGCTGTCGAATAAGGCATAGACGATGTCGCCCACGGTCGCCGGGGCTTGACGGCGGTAGGCGCGCGAGGCCGCAATTCTAAGCACTTCCTCGAAGGCGTCGCCGCGCCGCGGTGTCGTCTTTCCGTTGCCGGTGCCGGAGGGAAAGTCGGTCGCGACGGCATTTGCGGCCTCGCGGCGAAGCGCGGCCACGCGCACGCCGCGCGCCTCAAGGATCTCGGCGGCCTCGTCGATGCGGGTCAGCGCGTAGACAAGGTGGTCGAGGCGCACTTCGCCGGCCCGGTGGGCGGCAGCGACATCGAAAGCGTGATTGCAGCATTCGAGGACGGCTTCATCGACCCAGATCGGCGCGCCACGGCTGGATTGAACCGTGGGCCGGGGCCGTGCCGGCGTGATAAAAGGATCGCTCGAGGTGAGGGCGACCTCCCCAGGATTGGCCTGTGGAATTCGCAGGTCCAAATCGTCGCCTCGGTAACCCATTCACGCAACTCCCACCCAACGCGACACACCTTCAGGGGCGGCGAAAACGCCTCCGCCCCCTAGTCCCCATATTCTGGCGTAGATCCCCGCATCATGTGAACCGCCCCGTTCACCATTTCTGCTGGTCTCTACGTGGCCAAACCATAGCGGCTTCCGTTGAAACGGGCGAGGGGCGAGGTGCGTTGGCCGCGAACGTGGTAAACTTCCGGCGGCCGATTTGGCTGGGCGGAGCCCCCGATTTGGCCGTGGGGAGCCGATCGGGCGGCGGTGCGCGCCATTGCGGCGTCAGAATCTGCGATAATTGTCCGGTCAGCCGGAGGGACGTGTTGGTGATCGGTTTCACAAAAGATGCGCGACTGAAGCAGTGGGCCGGAGCGGCGCTGATTGCGCTGGCGGCCGTGGGGCTCGATGCCCGCGTCGGCGCTGGCGTTGCGGTTGCGGCTCCGGGGGCACTCGAAGATTCGAAACCGTATGACGACAAGCTCATGCGCCTTGCCGAGCTGCTTGGCGCCGTCCACTATCTGCGCGAGCTTTGCAGCGCCAATGACGGACAGCTCTGGCGCGAGCGGATGAAAGAACTCATCGATACCGAGGGAGGCACCGCGTTGCGGCGGGCGCGTTTGACGCGAAGCTTCAACCAGGGATATCGCAGCTACCGAAGGACCTACGTCACGTGCACGCCGACCGCGCAGTCCTCGATCGAGAGATTTCTGGCGGAAGGAATCCAGATCGGCGACGGTCTCGTGCAGAACACGCGATAGCTGCAGTTGCGCT
Organism: Hyphomicrobium sp.; assembly: GCF_051860585.1. GTDB lineage: Bacteria > Pseudomonadota > Alphaproteobacteria > Rhizobiales > Hyphomicrobiaceae > Hyphomicrobium_C. Next base: position 40,516 of record NZ_JBHYDS010000003.1, on the reverse strand, counting down.
ACGTTTGCAGGTCATTCCGCTGAAACTGGTCATTCCGCCGAAACACGGTGTAGCGGCTAGTTTACTGTGAATTGCCGGAGAGTCTGGCCGCGCGGATCGCGCGTGTTAGGTGTACTCTTCAAGGCGGGGGAGTCGGAAGGTCAGGGGTGGCCAGGCTCAGTTCGTGATTTTCGCTTCCCGGGGGAAGGACCGTGATGGCAACGCAATTCGAGACCAATACGTCTGAAGATCTAAGCTTTCGTGCGCTGAGTCTTATTCTCGCTGCGTGGGATGAAGGCACCGAGAGCGGCGTTGCGCCGGAACAGATGGCTTATGCCGCTTTGTTCACCGCGCTGACGGATCTCGTGTCTCTCTACGGCGAGGACGCCGTCAAGAAGCTTGCGGCCGGTCTCGAGCGCCGGATCGATCTCGGCGAGTTCACGCTGGATCGTGTCGTCCAGTAGTCGCTGCCGCCTCATTGCATATCCGGGACGGCGCACACCATTCGGCGCGCTGTCTTAGAGCGGCCGGCGAGCTCTCACGGCGCCCGTCAGGGAAGCCGGTTCCACAGCTCCTCGCCGATCAGCAGCGCACCGAAGCCGCACAGCAGAACGCCCGCCACCCGGTTCGTGTAGACGAGGTGGGCGGCGCTGAATTTGTGGCGCAGGCGGCCGATCAGGTGCGACAGGCCCAGCCACCACATGAAACTTCCGCCCATGATCGACGCCACCATGGTGAGCGCATCGACGTAGCTGTGCACCTCGACGAACGAGCTGATGCCGCCGAAAATCGCAAAGAGCCCAAGCACCGCGCCCGGATTGGTGATGGTGAGGAAGAACGTTTTCGGAATGTCCCAGGCGTAGTCGCGCAGCGAGGTCGCGCCATCGGCTTCCGTGCGCACGGCGGCAAGCCCGGGGGGCGAGACATACAATTTGACGCCGAACACGATCAGCGCGAGGCCGCCGACGACCTGGATGGACTGGCGGTGATATTCGATCGCGCCCGAGATGGCGCCGACGCCCAGGCTTGCGAAAAGCGCGATCAGTCCATCGCCCAGCATGGCGCCGATGCCGGCGGCCATACCGCCCCAGAAGCCGCGCTCGATCGCGCGCTGAATGCACAGGACGTTGACGGGGCCGACGGGGGCTGCGACGAGCACCCCGATCACGATGCCGACCGGGATGATCAGCAAGTTGGGGATCAACTGCATGCGCGCCACCGCGGCGACAGCGCAAATTCGACTTCCGGCATTTCACCTCGACTGGGACCTGGATTTGTCAGGTCGATGCAGGCAAAAGGAGACCTCTGATCCACGAACGGACGTTGATCCTGCGCGGGATTAACGGGATGCGGCGACGCTGCAGCCGATCGATGCAAAGGCCCCTATCCGAGAGGCAGATGGCCCCGATGCGTTCTCATCCGCACGTCGCGACATACAGATACGGTGTGGCGTTATTGGTACTGGCCAGCTTCTGCCTTGTCTATTCCCATTCCCTCCCGACGGGAGCCGCCGAAGGGGAAAAGGCTGCGGCCGCGCAGACGCCGCAACCTGCCAAATCGCCGGCACCGAAGGAACGCGCATTCCGCGGCGCTCTGCCGCCCAACGTGGAAGACATGCGCGAGCAAATCCTCGCGGCTGTGCACGCGGGCGATGTAGCGGAGCTGACCGGCGCGATCGAATGGAACGAGATCAAGCCGGACTTCGGCAAGGATGCGGGTTCGGATCCGATCGCGCACTGGAAGGCGAAATCGGCCGATGGCCAGGGCCGGGACGTACTGGCGGTGCTCGGGAACATCCTGGCGCTGCCGCCGGCGCGGCTCGCCATCGGGCGCGATCCGGAGAATACGCTCGTCTACGTGTGGCCCTACCTTGCCGAACTGCCGCTCGACAGCCTGACGCCCGCCGAAGAGGTTGAACTTTATCGCCTCATGCCGGTCTCGGACGCCCGCGCGATGATCAAGGCGAAGAAATGGACGTGGTGGCGGATCGCCATCGGCGCGGATGGAACCTGGCACACGTTCCGCACCTATCCCTAGTCCGGGACTTATCCCTAACGTGACGCGACCGGTGCGGGACCGGCAGATCGCGTCCACGTGACGCGGCTCATCTGCTATCTAAATTTGCCGTTCGGTATCAGTACATTCCGGTCGAGGGGTGCAGGGCGCTGGAAGGATGGCTATAGTGCCCCCATGTTCAGGTCGGCCCGGCCCCCATTTCCGGCCGCCCCAGTCTTGTGAGTCTCGAGGTCGATATGTTGCTGTCCAAGCGTTTCGCGGTTGCCATGGGTCTCGGCTTCGCGGTGTTCTCCGCGTCGCCCGTATCGGCGCAGAGCCTCAGCCAATTCGGAAACTGGGGCGAAGCCCCGGAGCGTAGCAGCAAGGGGCCGTCATTCCTTGGCGCCTCGCCCGCGCTGATGAAACCGGGCGCCGAGTTGCAACAGGGTGGCGGACGCCCCTCGATCTCGCCGCGCACTCCTCAGACGGCGTCCTTCCGGAATGCCTTCTCGCCGGGAACGGTGATTATCGATACGGCTGGCCGCCGACTTTACTACACGCTGTCGTCGAGCAGTGCGTACGTCTATCCGATCGCTGTCGGCAAGCAGGGCTTCGCCTGGAGCGGTGTCGAGCGCGTCTCGAAGATCGTCGACTGGCCCGATTGGATCCCGCCCGCAGAAATGCGCCAGCGCAAGCCCGGGTTGCCCGTTCGCATGACCGGTGGAGTGCGTAATCCGCTCGGCGCGAAGGCCATCTATCTCGGCAATACGCTTTATCGGATCCACGGAACGAACGATCCGAAGTCAATCGGGTCGGCTTCGTCATCCGGCTGCTTCCGAATGCAAAATGAGCAGGTCGTGCATCTGGCGGGGCTCGTGAACGCGGGCACGACTGTGTACGTGATGCGCCATCTGCCGAAATCCGGGGTCGTGGGGCCGCCGAACTACGTCAAGGCTCCCGTTCCTCAGCAAGCAGCGCCGCAGCAGGCCGCTCCGCCAGCCGCTAACGCCGATGCGCCGCCGGCAGCCGAGGCTGCGCCGTCGCCGCCGCCGGTCGAAGCTGTTCCGCCGCCTGCGGAGCCGGCTGACCAGGGGATCTAATTCCCGGCCGACGGCTCAAGCGCTCTGGACAAAACGGCTCGCGCCGACGAATAAGTGCGCCGGAATTCCGGCCGGTGCGGCGGTGGACGGCTGCGTTATCCGGTGGTGCGCTGCTGCCGACTGCAATAAAGTGCGATTCTGACCACCTCGTGCGCGCCGCGAGGTTAAGACGCGCGCAAGCCAGCGCTTATCGAACAACGAGGTCAGGACCAATGAGCAACGCAATCTCACTCGAGCTTCTGGCGTTCAACCTGAAGCTCCTCGGACACCAGCGCCGCAAAAGCCTCTTGATCAGTGCCGGACGTCCCGAAGACAAAAAGCGGATGCTTCCGGCGATCCGGCGCGTCCTCACGCTCGACGTCGAACTCTATGCGACGCCCGGCACCCACCGCTTCTTCGTCGAACACGGCATCAAGAGCACGGAGATCCACAAGATCACCGATAGCCGCTCGCCGAACATCCTGTCCTTCCTCAAGGCCAACAGGTTCGATCTCGTCATCAACGTGCTGACGGGCGATGAGGACTACGACGAAGGCTCGGACGCACGCCTGATCCGCAAGCTGTCCATCGAGAACGGCATTCCGCTGATCACGGACGCCGACGTCGGCATCGCGACGCTCGAACAGATCATCATCGACGCCGAGCGCGGCACTTATCGATATCGGCTGGCGGATGACAGCGAGCCGTGGAACCTGCGTCTGCGCTTCCTGCAGGCCGCAGAGCGGCACGGCGGGCTCGCCAACCATCACGCGCATTTCGACAAGGCCTACCTGATCACGCACGAGAACCTGCGGCTCAGCCAGGTCGACATGCAGAAGAAGTGGGAGCTCTACCGCTACCTCAAGGAAAACTACACGCACGACGATCTCGTGGAGCGCATCAGCCGCGGCCTCGAAGCCATGATCCAGCAGGGCGCGACGTACTGCCGGACGATGGTGGACGCCGACAGCACGGTGGGATTGCTGCCGATCAAGGCGGCGCTCGAAGTCAAGAAGCGCTACAAGGACCGCATCCGGTTCGAGATCGGCGTGCAGCCGCTGCAAGGCGTGCTCGACCCGGCCTCGTTCCAGCAATATGCCGAGGCGTGCGAACTGGCCGACTATTGCGGCGGCCTTCCCTCGCGCGACAGGCCCAAGCCTGAAAAACATCTCGACGTCATTCTTTCGCTCGCCAAGAAGCTCGGCAAGCCCGTGGACGTGCATATCGACCAGGAGAACAATCCGCTCGAAAACGAGACGGAGCTGCTGGCCGAGAAGACCATCGAGCACGGGATGCAGGGCCGCGTGTTCGGCGTGCACGCCATCTCGCTTTCGGCAAAAGAGGATCGCGAGCAGGATCGCATCATCGAGAAGGTGCGCGAAGCGGACATGGGCATCATCATCTGCCCGTCGGCCGCGCTCAGCATGAAGCAGCTGCCGATGACGGCGCCGCTGCACAACTCCATCGCGCCGTTCGTGAAGCTGCGCGAGGCGGGCGTGCGCACCTACCTAGGCGTCGACAACGTGCACGACCTGTTCATGCCGATGGTGGACGGCGACATGTGGACCGAAGCGCGGATGCTGATGGAGTCCTGCCGCTTCTACGACATCGATGCGGTCGCGGAATGGGCATGCCAGAAGCCGGTGCCGCTCAAGGCCGGTGCTGCGGCCAAGACGCCTGCCCCGCGCGCGGCGCCGGCCGCCAGCGAGACGCCGCGCGCGGTGGAAAAAGAACCGGCTAAGAAGCGCGCCGCCAGTGGCAGCCGGCGCCGCTGAGCGCCCGCTGCCCCCCAATTCGAAGCGTGGAGCGCGTGAGGCGAAGACGATGAGCCAAGTTTCGATCCTGCCGGATCGCGGTGTGGTGTCGGTTGCAGGCGCCGACGCGGAAAAACTGCTTGGCGGGCTCATCACAAACGAGATGGCTTTGCTGGATACGGCTCCGGCCCTCCATGCAGGGCTGCTGTCACCTCAAGGCAAGATCCTGTTCGACTTCTTCGTCGTGCGAGCCGGCGACGGTTATCTGCTCGAGACCGCCAGCGACAAGGCGGGCGATCTCGTCAAGCGGCTGTCGATGTACAAACTGCGCGCCGACGCCGCCATTCGCGATGTGTCGGATGAGTACGTGGTTGCGGTGGCGTTCGGCGGTGACGCCGAAGTGCCGGTGGTCGAGCCGGAGGGTGCGATCGCCTTCGTCGATCCAAGGTTGCCGGGGCTCGGTGTCCGCGTGCTCGTGCCGGGCGCGGCGGAGAGCATCGCAAACCTTGGCGCTCCAGCCTCGGCAGAAACCTACCATGCGCATCGGATCGGGCTCGGCGTTCCCGAAGGCGGCAAGGACTTCGTCTTCGGCGACACGTTTCCGCACGAGGCGCTGATGGATCAGTTGCATGGCTTGTCCTTCACGAAGGGATGCTTCGTGGGCCAGGAAGTGGTGTCGCGCATGCAGCACCGCACAAACGTGCGCAAACGCATTGTCGAGGTGTCCGCCGAAGAGGCGCTTCCGTCCGGGCCGCTGCCGGTCACGATCGGGGAGGCCGAGATCGGCCGCCTCGGTTCTGTCGATGGCGCGCGCGGGCTGGCGCTCGTGCGCATCGACCGCGTCGCTGAAGCGCAGCGGGACGGTATGCCGGTCACGGTGGCGGGCTTGCCGCTCACTGTCACGGTGCCGGCGTTCGCGACTTTCGCCATCAAGGCTTCGGCATGAAACCGCCTGAGACATCCGCCGCGCAGCGTTGTCCCTGGGCCGGAATCGACGATCCGGTCTATGCCACCTATCACGATGAAGAATGGGGCGTGCCGCACGCTGATGACCGGCGGCTGTTCGAGAAGCTGGTGCTCGAAGGTTTCCAGGCGGGGCTATCCTGGATCACCATCCTGAAGAAGCGGGAGGCGTTCCGCAGCGCCTTCCACGATTTCGACGCGGCGCGCATCGCCCGCTACGGCGAGAAGGATATCGCGCGCCTGATGGCTGACGCAGGCATCGTGCGCAACCGGCTCAAGATCGAAGCGACGATCGACAACGCCAAGGCGTTTCTCAAACTCACGCAACGGCAGTCGCTGGCGTCGTTTCTCTGGCAGGAATCGGGCGGCAAGCCGTCGCCCGTCAGCCGGGCCACATTCCGTGACGTGCCGCCTTCGACGGAGGCGTCGACGCGGCTGTCGAAAGCGCTCAAGCGCGAGGGGTTCCGGTTCGTCGGCCCGACGACCGTCTATGCGTTCATGCAATCGACGGGCATGGTGAACGATCACCTGACAAGTTGCCCGCGGCACGCGGCGTGCGCCAAGCTGCAGCGCGCGTTTGTCGTGCCGACGTCGTGAGGCGGCCATGAGTACGCTGCCTCCTCACACCGCAAAGCCGCGTGCCTGGCAACGGATGCTCTCCGGGCGGCGCCTCAACCTGCTCGATCCCGATCCGGCCGATGTCGAGATCGAAGACATCGCGCACGGGCTCGCGCGCGTGGCCCGCTGGAACGGACAGACGCTCGGCTCGCATGCGCTCTCGGTTGCGCAGCATGTCGTGCTGGTCGAGGAAATCGCGGCCGAACTCAACCCGGAGTGGCAGGCGGACTGGCGTCTCGCGACGTTGTTGCACGACGCTGCGGAGTATGTGATCGGCGATCTCATTAGCCCGTTCAAGACGGCGATCGGGCTCGACTACAAGGCATTCGAGCTGCGTCTGCTCGATGCGATCTATCGCCGTTTTGGATTGCCGCCGGAGCTGCCGGACGACGTCACGGCGGGCATCAAAGGGGCAGATCGAATCGCGGCATTTTATGAAGCGACGGGCCTCGCGGGCTTCGCGAGGGACGAAGCGCTTGAATTTTTTGGTGCGCCGCCGCCACTCAGTTCAATGCTCTCGCAACGCTTACTTAATCTTGTCGCGATGCCGGCTCTGGACTCTCAGCGCCTATTTCTCGAACGTTTCGGCACCCTCAAGCGTTCTGCTTAAGGCGCGCACGCAAGGCCGTGCCTGCGCTCTGATTTTATTCCCTCCCGCGCGAAGAATATCTTGCTTTTTCTTAGTCCGGAAAATCGCCACGATCGGCAGGTAGCGGCAGTTTAGGAGCTGGTGCCATGATCCCTGAAGCGAACATCAAGCGACGGTTCCGGACTGAGGAACTCGAAGCAGACGACAGCGACGATCCCGCCGCGCGCAGCGAGGCGGCTGGTGTCGAGATCGGTCTCAACGCGGCCATCGTCGCGGTGATCGACGACGAGCCCGTCGTGCTCGTGATCCGCAGTGACGCGGATGGCGCGAACGGCCAGGGCGATACCTTGCCGTTCGGACCATTCTCGCCCGTCGCGCATCGTACGCTCGAAAGCGGGCTGCGCTCGTGGGTCGCCGAGCAGACCGGTCTCGGTCTCGGCTATGTCGAACAGCTCTATACCTTCGGCGATCGCGGACGGCACGCGGAGCCCGGCGATCAATCGCTGCATGTGGTCTCGATCGGATATCTGGCGCTGACCGAAACCGGTCACGCCCGCGACCTGCAGCACGGCACGTGGCGAAGCTGGTATCAGTATTTCCCGTGGGAGGACTGGCGCAAGGGCCGGCCCGAAATCCTCGTGACGGAGATCGAGCCGCGTCTCAGGGATTGGGCGCAGCGTCCGGCCCTTCGTTCCGCGCCCGTTCGGCCCGTGCCGCGCGAAGATCGCATACGGATCTGTTTCGGCCTCGACGGCGGCACGTGGGACGAAGAGAAAGTTCTCGATCGCTTCGAGCTGCTCTACGAAGCGGGCCTCGTCGACGAAGCGTGCCGCGACGGGCGCGAGGCGTCTTCGATCTGGACGGGCTCCGTGCCGCGTCTCGGCGTGCCCATGCAGTTCGATCATCGCCGCATTCTCGCGACCGCCATCGGCCGCGTGCGCGCCAAGATCAAGTATCGCCCGGTGATCTTCGAACTGATGCCGGACGACTTCACCTTGTTCGAGCTGCAGAAGACCGTCGAGGCGATCCTCGGTCCGCACCTCCACAAGCAGAATTTCCGCCGCCTGGTGGAGAGCGCTGGCCTCGTGGAGCCAACCGGCGACGTGAAAACGCAGACGGGCGGCCGGCCCGCCAAACTATTCCGCTTCCGCCGCGAAGTGGTGCTCGAGCGGCCGGCTCCGGGCGTGCGCGTCAAGGCAATCCGAAGTTGAGTGCGTAGGCTTACTGTCAGTAGGGCCATGCAATTTTTTCGTGCAATGGCCTAGCAAAACGGCCTTCGGTCCATTAAATTTGTTTTTGACGTTCTATGCTCTAAACGAGCATAAAGGCGGAACCTTCGGGTTTCGAGGGGCGTATGGAGTACTGGCTAAGTTGGCCGGTATTTTTCAGGTCTCTCATATGCTCGACGTGAGTATATGATCAACTTGGAGGTCAAAATGGCGCTTGATTTGGCCCATTCGACTGTCAGCTCCGCGGGTCCGTCGGGTGCTCCGGCGGACAAAACGGGTGTCGCGGGGAACCCGACGTGCGCGGCTCCCCGCGCGCGCTCGAATTCCGTATCGCCTCCGTTGGCCTTTACGCCCGCGCTCAAGCGCGAGCTGGAGCCGCTGTACGAACGCGTCAAACACGTCGTGACGCCGATGGAGTGGGTGCAGTACGCGCCGCTCATCAAGGCGATTAACGATCTCAAGGTGCGCCGCAACGCCGTCATCCTGGCGCACAACTACATGACGCCCGAGATCTTCCATTGCGTGGGTGACATCCGCGGCGACAGCCTGCAGCTCGCCAAGGAAGCGGCGCGCACGGAGGCGGACGTCATCGTGCAGGCCGGCGTGCACTTCATGGCGGAAACGTCGAAGCTGCTCAATCCCGACAAGACGGTGCTGATCCCGGATCCGCTGGCCGGGTGTTCGCTCGCGTCGTCCATCACGCCGGAAGACGTGCGTGCATTGCGCGAGGCGTATCCCGGCGTGCCGGTCGTCACCTACGTCAACACCAGCGCAGCCGTGAAGGCCGAGTGTGATATCACCTGCACGTCTTCGAATGCGGTGAAGATCGTCGAAAGCCTCGGTGCGCCGCGCGTGCTGCTGATCCCGGATCAGTACCTCGCCAAGTACGTGCAGACGAAAACCAAGGTTGAGATCATCGCCTGGAATGGTGCTTGCGAAGTGCACGAGCGCTTCACGGGCGAAGAGATGGAAGCGATGCGCGCGGCCGAGCCCGGCCTCAAGATCATCGCGCATCCCGAGTGCCCGCCGGACGTGATTAATGCGGCCGACTTCACGGGCTCGACGGCGGCCATGATCGACTGGGTCAAGACCAAGCGCCCGGCGAAAGTGGTGCTCGTCACCGAATGCTCGATGGCCTCGAACGTGGCTGCCGAGACGCCGGACGTCGAGTTCGTGCGTCCCTGCAACCTGTGCCCGCACATGAAGCGCATCAGCCTCGAGAAGATCTACGAGGCCCTGCTTCACATGCGTTACGAGGTGACCGTCGATCCGGCCATTGCCGCCCGCGCGCGGCGTGCGGTGGAGCGGATGGTCGAAGCCTCGGCCTAACGACAACAGCGGCGCGGGCCATCAAGCCCGCGCTTTCGCCGGACTTTCTCGGAAGCCCGCATTTTTCGGAAGCTTTGTTGGAGGTCCGCCATGGACTTCGATCGCATCCGCAGCCTGCCGCAGGGATTTGCCGACCCTGGCCATCCGCTCGACCGTGGCGATATCGTCGTCATCGGGGCGGGGCTGGCTGGCCTGTTCACGGCCCTCAGGCTCGCGCCGCTGCCGGTGACGGTGGTGGCGGCGGCTCCGCTCGGCCAGGGTGCTTCGAGTGTCTGGGCGCAGGGCGGCATTGCCGCCGCGGTCGGCGACGGCGATACGCCGGAAAGCCATGCCGCCGACACCATTGCCGCGGGCGGCGGGATCGTCGACGCGCACGTGGCCGCCGTCGTCGCCAGCGAAGCGCCGGCGCGCATTACCGACTTGTTGCGCTATGGCGTTCCGTTCGACCGCGATCTGGCGGGGCATTTTGCATTGTCGCGAGAGGCTGCGCATTCGCGGGCCCGCGTCGTTCGCGTGTCCGGCGACCGCGCCGGGGCCGCGATCATGCATGCGCTCATCGCCGCCGCGCGTGCCGCGCCCTCGATCCGCATTCTCGAAGGCTATGAGGCGACCGATCTCATTCTTGACGCGGGCACGGGCGACGGCGGCCGGGTTACGGGCGTTCGCCTCGTGCGGACTGAGGCGGACGGCATCGGCACGTTCGATTTCATGCCGTCGAGCGCAGTTGTGGTCGCCACGGGCGGGGCAGGCGCTCTCTATTCGGTCACCACCAATCCGATCTATGCGCGGGGCGAAGCGATCGCCTTCGCGGCGCGCGCCGGCGCGGTCATCGCGGACGCCGAATTCGTCCAGTTTCACCCCACCGCCATCGACGCGCATGTCGATCCGGCGCCGCTTGCGTCCGAAGCGCTGCGCGGCGAGGGCGCGAAGCTGGTCAACGCGAACGGCGAGCGGTTCATGGACCGGCTCGATCCGGCCGGCGATCTGGCGCAGCGCGATGTGGTCGCGCGCGGGGTGTTTGCCGAGATCGCGGCCGGCCGCGGCGCCTTTCTCGATTGCCGGGATTCGATCGGCGCGCATTTCCCGACGTCGTTCCCGACCGTCTACGGCCATTGCATGGCTGCCGGGATCGATCCGGTCACGCAGCTCATTCCGGTTGCTCCGGCCGCGCACTATCACATGGGCGGCGTGGCGACGGACCTTGCCGGCCGCACGTCGCTTGAAGGCTTGTGGGCCGTGGGCGAGGTTGCCTCGACGGGGCTGCACGGCGCCAACCGGCTGGCGTCGAACTCGCTGCTCGAAGCGACCGTGCTCGGCGCCCGTGTGGCCGACGATATCCGCCGCATCGTCTCGCCGGCGATCGCGCACCCGATTGCCAAGACGTATCGCGCTGCGTCCGACCGGCCGCGCGACGATGCCCGCCGCGTGCAGCTCATCGCGTTGCTGCGGCGGACCATGAGCGAGCATGTTGGCGTCGTGCGCTCGGGGCCCGGACTGGAAAAGGCGCTCGCCGTGCTGCGCGAGATCGCGGCGGAAGCCGGCGACGACATGCTCGTCGCCAACATGGCGCTCGCGGGCGAAGTGATCGCAGGCTCGGCACTCGCCCGCAAAGAAAGCCGCGGCGCGCATTTCCGCTCGGATTTTCCGGACCCCGTGACGGCGCTCGCGCGGCGCAGCTTCGTGACGCTCGCGGACATTCGCGCGATTGGAGCACGCAGCATCCGGGCGAGCAGCGCCGCTGCTGCTGTCGCGGAGCTTTGTCTGTGAGCACGACCGATTTCGCGCTTCCACGTTTGCTGATCGCGCGCGCTGTCGAGCAGGCGCTGGCCGAAGATCTCGGCGTGCGTGGCGACCTCACCACGGATGCAACGGTGCCTCGCGGCACGATGTCGGCGGCGACGTTCGGCGCGCGGTGTCCGGGCGTGATCGCCGGGCTGGCCGTCGCGGAGGCTGCGTTTCACGCGCTCGATGCGTCGGTTGTCTTCGAGCCGCTGGTGGCGGACGGCGCGAGCGTTGCCGCAGGCGATGTCGCCGCGCGCGTTTCGGGTCCGGCGCACGCGTTGCTGACGGGCGAGCGCGTGGCGCTCAACTTCCTCTCCCACATGAGCGGGATCGCGACGCTCACGCGCCGTTACGTCGATCTTGTCGAAGGGACCGGCGCGCGCATCGCCGACACACGCAAGACGACGCCCGGGCTGAGGGCGTTCGAGAAGTACGCCGTACGCTGCGGCGGCGGGCAGAACCATCGCTCCGGTCTCTATGACGCGATCCTCATCAAGGACAATCACATCGTTGCGGCGGGTGGGATCGAGGCTGCACTTTCGGCGGCACGTGCGCATGCGGGACACATGGTCAAGATCGAGATCGAGGTGACGAGCCTCGAAGAGCTTGCCGAGGCATTGCAGCATCCGATCGATGCGGTGCTGCTGGACAACATGGAGCCACCGATGCTCCGCGAGGCCGTAGCCCTGGTGGATCGGCGTGCGATCACGGAAGCGTCGGGTGGCGTTTCACTCGAAACCGTGCGCGCGATTGCCGAGAGTGGCGTCGATCTCATTTCCATCGGCGCACTGACACATTCGGCGCCTATTCTCGATCTCGGTTTGGATTTCACACCACACGCAGGTTGAAAGCATTAACCGCGCGCGTCATCAGATCGCTTTGGCGGGTCTGCATACTTGATTTCGCCGCAGTTTTTGCCCATGTGTCGCGAAGGCTTCGCACCGAAGTGAGCGGGAGAACACGACCATGATGCCGGCGGTGATCGTCATTTGGGGCTTGGCTGCCATCATCGCGGCCGCTCTGGCTGGCTTTGTCGCGGGCTGGAAGAACCGCGACTACTCGTTCTGGATGGCGTGGTGCTTCCTTTTCCCGCCGCTGATCCTCTGGCTCGCGCTGATGCCGAAGAAGGTGGGCGTGCGCCCTCGCCGTCCGAGCCTCGACGAGCTCGACCGCATCGAGAATCGCGACCTCGTTTAATTCCTTTGCCGATATCGGATCACGCGCCGCCAGACCGAAGACGCTTCGGTCTGCGGCGCGCATCGCGTTACGCGTCGAGTTTCGCGCGGATGGCGGCTTGCGCTGCCGCGAGCCTCGCAACCGGCACACGAAACGGCGAGCATGAAACATAATCGAAGCCTGCCGAGTGGAAGAACGCGATCGAGTCCGGGTCGCCGCCGTGCTCGCCGCAGATGCCGATCTTGAGCGTGGGCTTCTTCTCGCGGCCCCGCTCCACGCCGATGCGGACCAACTCGCCCACGCCCTGCTGATCGATGGACGCGAAGGGATCGGCGTCATAGATGCCCTGCGTGGCATAGGCGGAGAGGATCGGCGCGGCGTCGTCGCGGCTGAGGCCGAGGGCGGTCTGCGTCAAATCGTTGGTGCCGAACGAGAAGAAGTCCGCTCCGTCCTCGCCGTCAGCGAGATCGCCCGCACGGAGACAGGCGCGCGGCAGCTCGATCATGGTGCCGAGCTTGTAAGCAAGGCGGACGCCGGCCTCTTTTTCAATCGTGTCTGCCGTGTTGCGAATGACGCCCGCCAGGATATCGTACTCGCGCCGGTAGGCGACGAGGGGGATCATGATCTCCGGCTCGACTGTCACGCCCTGGCGCTTGCCGGCCTCGATGGCGGCTTCGAAAATGGCGCGGGCCTGCATCTCCGTGATTTCCGGATAGCGGATGGCGAGGCGGGAGCCGCGCAGGCCGAGCATCGGATTGAATTCGGATAGTTCGTCGACGCGGGCCTTGAGCTTGTCGATCGGCATCTTGAGCTGGGCGGCGACGGCTTCCAGCTCGCGCTCCTGGCGCGGCAGAAATTCGTGCAGAGGCGGATCGAGCAGGCGAATGGTGACTGGGAGCTCTCCCATGATTTCGAACAGCTCGACGAAGTCGGCGCGCTGGACTGGAAGAATGCGGGCGAGCGCGGATTTGCGGCCGGCCTCGTTCGTCGCGCATATCATCTCGCGCATGGTCAGGATGCGCTCGGCGTCGAAGAACATGTGCTCCGTACGGCAGAGGCCGATGCCCTGGGCGCCGAAGGCGCGGGCCTGGCGGGCGTCCTTCGGCGTGTCGGCGTTGGCGCGCACGGACAGACCTCCGGCCGCGTCCGCCCAGGCGATGAGACTCGCGAAGTCACCGGAGAGCTGCGGCTGGCGCATGGGCACCTCGCCGACGTAGACACGTCCGGTCGCGCCGTCGATGGTGACGATGTCGCCCGCTTTCAGCACGCGTTGGCCTACGCTCAACGTTGCGGCTTGCTCGTTGATGCGGATGGCGCCCGCGCCGGACACGCACGGCACACCCATGCCGCGCGCCACGACGGCGGCGTGGCTCGTCATGCCGCCGCGCGCCGTGAGAATGCCGGCCGCGGCATGCATGCCGTGGATGTCCTCTGGGCTCGTCTCCGTGCGCACGAGGATGACGGCGCGGCCTTGTTGCTTTTGCCTCTCGGCTTCGTCAGACGAAAAGACGATCTCGCCGGAGGCGGCGCCGGGAGACGCGGGCAGGCCGGAGGTCAGCAGCTCCATCTCGGCGGACGGATCGATGGTCGGATGCAGCAGCTGCGTAAAGCTCGAGGGATCGACGCGAAGGACCGCTTCGTCGCGCCGTATGACGCCTTCGGCGGCAAGGTCGACGGCGATCTTCACGGCCGCTTCCGCGGTGCGCTTGCCCGAGCGTGTCTGCAGCATCCAGACCTTGCCGTTCTGGATTGTGAACTCGATGTCCTGCATGTCGCGGTAGCGGCTCTCGAGAGCGCCGAAAATCAGCTTCAACTCGTGGAATGCGCCCGGCAGCTCGTCTTCGAGGGACGGATTGGGATCTTCGGCCTCTTCGCGGGCCTTGATCGTCAGAGTGTGCGGCGTGCGGATGCCGGAGACGACGTCTTCGCCCTGCGCGTTGATCAGGTATTCGCCGTAGATCTCGTTGGCGCCCGTCGAGGGATTGCGCGTGAAGGCCACTCCGGTGGCGGACGTGTTGCCCATATTGCCGAACACCATGGCCTGCACGTTGACGGCTGTGCCCCAGGACTCCGGAATGGCGTGCAGACGGCGATAGGTGACGGCGCGGTTGTTTTGCCACGAGCCGAAGACGGCGCCGATCGCGCCCCACAGTTGCTCGTTGGTGTCTTGCGGAAAGGGCGCGCTGCCGGAGTCTTCGATGGCGCCTTTATAGGCCGCGATGACTTCACGCCATTCGCCGGCGCCGAGTTCCGTATCGAACGAGAAGCCGTTCAGGTTCTTGAAATTGTCGAGAATGTCCTCGAACACCGCGTGATCCACGCCGAGCACGACGTCGCCGTACATCTGGATAAAGCGGCGATAGCTGTCGTATGCGAAGCGCTCGTCGTTCGAATTGCGGGCCAGGCCCTGCACGGTGCGGTCGTTGAGGCCGAGATTGAGGATCGTGTCCATCATGCCGGGCATCGAGGCGCGTCCGCCCGAGCGGACGGCGACCAGCAGCGGGTTTTCCTCATTGCCGAAGGAGAAGCCCGTCTCCTTGCCGACACGCTCCAGGGCCCGCTCGACCTGGGGCACGAGGCCTTCGGGCAGGCTGCGCTGATTTCGGTAGTAGAGCCCGCAGACTTCGGTGGTGATGGTAAATCCCGGTGGGACGGGCAGCCCGAGGTTGGCCATCTCCGCCAGATTGGCGCCCTTGCCGCCGAGCAGGTCTGACATGTCCGCGCGGCCTTCGGAGTCTCCCGCCGCGAAATAGTAAACCCACTTCGGGGTCGCTTCGCGGGATGGGTGGCCCAATGCCATGAAGTCTCCTGCCTTGCCTTGATTGTCGTGCACGATGCCGGATTGTTGCCGGCGGGGAACTGTGGCATAGGCCCGGTTATCAGCCAACACTCCCGTTGACGCCTCATCGCCGACCGGCTTCCGACAGGGTTCCCATGACCGATCATGTGCCGAAGGTTCTCGAACGGCTCGACCGCAATTTCGATGCGGGCCTGGCGCGGTTGTTCGAGCTGTTGAGGATCGAAAGCATCTCGACCGATCCGGCGTACAAGGGCAGTTGCCGCGAGGCGGCCGATTGGTGCGCCAAGCAACTTCAGGACATCGGCATCAACGCTTCGGTGCGGGCGACATCGGGCCATCCGATCGTCGTCGGGCACGATCGCGACAAGGTCGCGAAAGGCACGCCGCATGTTCTGTTCTACGGACACTACGACGTGCAGCCGCCGGATCCGCTCGATCTGTGGACGAAGCCGCCGTTCGAGCCGCGCATCGCGACCGACAAGATCAACGGCAAGATCATCGTTGCGCGCGGCGCGGAGGACAACAAGGGTCAGCTGATGACGTTCTTCGAGGCGGTGCGCGCCTGGAAGGAAGTCGCCGGAGAACTGCCGATCGCGGTTTCGGTGATGATCGAGGGCGAGGAGGAATGCGGCTCGGCTTCGCTGCCGGCGTTCCTCAAGAAGAGCGGCAAGGAAATCACGGCCGATCTCGTGCTGGTCTGCGATACCGGGCAGTGGGACAAGGATACGCCCGCCATCACGACCATGCTGCGCGGGCTCGCGGGCATCGAAGTGATCGTCAAGGGCCCCTCGCGGGACTTGCATTCGGGGCTCTACGGCGGGCCGGCGATGAACCCGATCCGCGCGCTCGCCAGCGTCATCGGGCGGATGCACGACGCCAAGGGGCGCGTTGCCATCCCAGGCTTCTACGACGGCGTCATTGTGCCGACCCGGGCGCAGCTCAAGCAGTGGCAGGCGCTGGGGCTCGAAGCCAAACATCTCCTCGAGCCGGTCGGGCTCTCGCAGCCGGCCGGCGAAGCGTCGCGGTCGCTGATCGAGCAATTGTGGTCGCGGCCGACGCTCGAATTCAACGGCATCACGGGCGGCTATCAAGGCGCGGGATCGAAGACCGTCATTCCGGCCGAGGCGTCCGTAAAGATCACGTGCCGCTTGGTGCCTGGGCAGGACCCGGAGCACGTGCTGGCGTCCCTCCGTGAATTCGTGACGGATAACCTGCCGGTCGATTGCGAAGCCGAGTTCATCGGCGGACATGGCAGCGCCGCCATCGGTTTCGACACCACGTCACCCGCGATGCAGGCGGCCGCGGCCGCGCTCGGCGCTGAGTGGGGCGTGAAGCCGGTGCTGATGGGATGCGGAGCGTCCATTCCGATCGTCACGTCGTTCAAGGCCGCGCTCGGCATGGACAGCCTGCTGATCGGCTTCGGCGTCGAGGACGACAAGATCCATTCGCCGAATGAGAAATACAACCTAAAGAGCTTCAAGAAGGGCGCACGGAGTTGGGTGCGCATTCTCGACGCGCTGGCGCGACAGGCGGCGTGACGATGCGGACGCCGCCCAATCTTTCGTGGCCAGCCATTGGGGTGCTGATCGTCGTTGCGCTCGTGCTGATGTATTTCGAGCGGGGCGGCGGGTCGCCGCAGCCGTCTCCGCAATCGCCGTCCGCGCCAACTGAGCGGACCGGCAATGCGCCGCGTCCCGCCGGGACGGCATCTCACGCACGCAACAACGAGGCCGGAGACTTCGACTACTACTCGCTCGTGCTTTCCTGGAGCCCGACGCATTGCGAGTCTCCCGAAGGCCGCGATGATGAGACCCAATGCGCGCCGCGCGGCGGCCGGCGCTACGCTTTCATCCTGCACGGGCTGTGGCCGCAGTACGAGCGCGGCTATCCAGAGGACTGCCCGACCCGCACCCGGCCCTACGTGTCGCAAAATATCATCGACGACATGTTCGATATCATGCCGAGCAGGCGCCTCATTATCCACGAATACCGCAAGCACGGCGTATGCTCCGGTCTCACGCCCGAAGGCTATTATCAGACGGCGCGGCGGATCTTCGAAAGCGTGACGATCCCGGAGCAATTTCGCAATCCGCCCGAAGAGCTGTACGTGAGCCCTGCCGATGTCGTGCGTGCGTTCGTGCAGGCCAATCCCGATCTTCGGCCGGACATGTTCGGCGTCGCTTGTCGCGGCCCCGGCACGCGTTTTCGCGAAGTTCGCATCTGCTTTTCGAAGACGGGCACGCCGCGCTCGTGCGGGCCGAACGAAGACCAGCGTCAGCTTTGCCGCAGCTCGCGGATGCATGTTCCGCCCGTCCGCTAAGCCGTTGCGATCGCGCACACGTTGATTGCGCGCTGGGGCTTGTGGATAACCATTTCCACGTCCAGCCGTTGCCGCAATGCAGCTTGCCGCCAAAGCGTCCTGCCCGCAGACTTTGAGTCGTTCTGCGTTTGTCATCGCTATGCTGGCAGGATGCATGCCGAGAAGTGCGAACGAACGCGACCTCACGCCCCTCATGATCCCGTCAGCGGTCCCCGCCGCGGGCAAAGGTCGCGCGCGCGGCATCATGAAACTCGTGGCGGCCTACAGCGGAGCTGAGCGCCGCCGCGCCGGATCCCTCGCCGGCATGCTGGATGGAATCGGAGGCCTGGGCTGGAGCGTGGCCGGCTTCGTCGTCGGGGCTGTCTTCTGGCACTTCATCGGGTTCTGGAGCTTCGTCGCCGACGTCGTGCTCGCGGGTGGACCGGCAGCCGGTATCGACAAGGCCGCACGCGGCCAGCCGCAGCAACAGCTGGTGCGCATGGCGGACGCGGAGACCGTCGCTTCCACGGTCGTGGCGGCGGCCTGCACGTCTCTCGTGCTCGATCGCCGGACGGGGATCACCTCGGCGGGGGCCTGCCATGCGGGCCACGCTTCCCTCCCCATGGATGCGATGGAGGGGCGCGAAGATCGCCTCCGCGGAACCGGCCGCTAGCGTGCGTTTTAGCGACTTTTTTGCCCCGGTGTGACGTTGAGGCTGAACGCGTTGAGAAACAACGAGCTCGCGCGGCGCGTTGAGGCAGCGTGTGAGCTCCGGGGCAAACATTGCCCGAAAGCTGCCCCGATGGGGGGGTAGAGCCGCGCGGACTTTGGCTCAATCGCTCGCTCAAACACCTGAGCCGCTTCTAGTTTCCTTGGGGTCGTGCCATGCAATTTGCTGCCGGACAGAGCTGGACTTATCGTGCGCCTGAGGGCTTCGAGGGGTCGCGGCTGCTGATTGGCGCCATCGCTTCGTTCGACGGCGACCGGAATATCGTCTGCGCGGCCGTCACGCACGCGCCGCGCCGCCATGCGGACGGGCATCTCGAGGCGATGACCATTCCGTTCCTCCCGATGACGGACGCCGCCTTCAACGCCAGCGTCGTGGCGCTGGAGGGAACGGCCGACCTGCCGGCCAGCTTTGCGGAAAAGCTCGAGGCGTGGAGCACCGACCCGAAGGGTCTCACAGCCTTCACCGTGCCGTTCGACGGCTTCCTCGATCATATGATCGCCAACCAGATGGCTGAGATCGCACGGCAATCCGCAGCTTGAGGTTGCTTTCTCTTACAAATAGTCATCTGACGGACGTAACACGCTCAATTTGAAGCAACACTTAGGTTTTGATTAACCTCACGATGTAATGCTCATCCGAGATCCGTCCGTGGACGGCTTGGAGATCGCGATGCCTATCGGGGCGCAAAAGCCTGGGGTTCTGGCAAGGCTGATTGAGTGGGTGCGAGCCGCATTCCAGGGCGCGCAGGCGTTTGTGGCCGCTCCGGCCTCGGCAGGCGACCTGCCCTCGCTCTTCATTCCCCGGATTGCGGCGGCGCGCGCCGCGCTGGTGGTGCCCGTCGCGCTTGCTCCCGTGATGGATTTCGCGGCCACGCTCAGGACGTTCGCGCTTGCTGCACGCCTGCGCTCGGTGGCAATGCAAAATGTGCGCTGCTCGCTCAAAGGACGGCGGAGGCGCCGGACCGCGACGGCCGGCAAGCCGATCCCGAAGCCGACGCCGCGCGTGCTCAAACGCTATTCGCCCGCGCGTGCGCCGATCGCGCCTCAGCGGCGGTGCGGGACGGGTTGGACGGCGCGCAGTGCGGACGTTCTCGCATTGCCCGAGATTGCCGCCCGGACTGCGTCACATGAGGGCAGCGAACGGCAAGCGGCATAACCACAGCTGCCGCCCTTGCGAGATCAACCGGCTTTGCGCAGGCGCTCCGCGCGCCAGGACGACGGCGCGAGGGCGATGTAGCCCAAGCCGTCGCCCGCCAGATCGACGTCTTCGAGTTCCGTCGGGTCGAGGCTCCACCGCTCCGCGAGATGGAGAACGTGCTCCTCGGTCGGGTAGAGGATGATTTCGCCGCCGGCGTCGCCTTTCCTGCCCCGCACGCCGCGGAAGTCGAACAGCTTGAGGCCGAGCGCGCGTTCTTCCTTCGTCGTGCGGCCCTTGTTCCAGACGATGCCGGTGTCGGTAATCGCGAACGCGCGGACGACGCGCCCTTCGAGCAGGCGCGCCCAGGCGAACAGGTCGATCGGCGGATAGGCGAAGAAATACTGAACCTCGACGAAGCGGCTGCCGAGCCGATCGAGAAGAGGCGTGCACTTGTCGATGAAGGTCCGGCCGACGGGGTAGGGCAGCGCCAAGCCGACGACGAAGGTCCAGCCGTTGACCGGCGGCGACACGAAGATGTGGTCATTGCCGAGGCGGTTGTCGTAGACGGTGCCGATGCCGGAGCGCCAATTGCAGGGCTGCGGATCGACGAGACCAAGCGCCTCGACAACGGCGGCCGTGTCGCGGCTGCGGACGGCAAGCCAGGCCATCTTGTAGCCGAAGGCGGCGGGGCGGTCGGGACTGCGGGCGAAGTAGACACGCTCCTCCGACAGCCGCGGCGCGAGCACACGCGCGGCGATCGCGATCGTCAAAGTCACCATGATGGCAATGGTGAGAATCACGGCATCCGCCCAATTTGCGCCTAGGATTTTCTAGGGCGCAGGCTGGGCGATGAGCAAGCGCCGGACCGCAAGACCTGGGGAAAATCCCGCGCGCTCATTTTTTTTTGGGCGCTCTGGCGATCAGAAGCAAACGAGGCCAGCCTGCTCTCGCTCCGGCAGCGGGGAGCCGAGCAACGAGCTAGGCTGGCCTGTCTTTTCCGCCTCGTGACCCATGGGTCTGGCGTGGCGGCCGCAAAAACGGATGAGCTACGAGGGCGATGCACATCCGTCTCCTGTCCCTCTCGCTCGCGCTGTTAGCGCGTTACATGCCCGGCGCGGGGAAATGCAGCGAGAGGATCAGTCGATCCAATGCGGGCAAACTAACGGCGGCGCGTGACAAGATCGTGAAGGCTCAGGCGGCCCCGGCGACGCCAGGTAGACGCATATTTCCTGGTGCGGTTATGAGCGTTCAGGTCCTGAAACGCGAACGGGGCCCGTGAAGGGCCCCGTTCTGAAACGTTCGATTGCTGCGCGATTAGGGCAGCGTGATCGATGCCGTGAACACGAAGCGCTCGTCGGCAAGGCCGCCGCCGCCGTTGGCAAGCGTCGTATCCCAGTAGCGGAAGTCGAAGGTGAACTTCTCGACCGCAAGAGCGAGGCCAGCGTTCCAGTAGGTGTAGTCATCTTCGCCGAGGAAGATGCCCGAGCCGCCGTCGCCTTCGGTGTAACCGACGAGTGCGCTCACGGTCGGCGTGAAGATGCCAACTGGATTGAGCGCGTAAGCGAAGGTGCTTTCGATCGTGTAGGTCTCGACGTAGTTCTCCTGGTCAGGGGTGAACCAGAAGGTCGGCGAAACCGTGAAGTTCTTGAATGGCGAGCCAGAGACGCCGGCCTTGAACTCAACGTAGTCGAGGCCGAACGTGCCGCCGGGATCGCCGCCGGGGTACGTGTAATAGACGACGCCGAAGTCGAAGGTGGCGGGTCCCCAAACCGGCTTGATACCCATGTAGGCGTCAACCTCGACTGGCGCATAGCCTGCGCCGTCTACGTTCGATGACCACAGGCCGGCGTAGAAGATGCCGTAGGACATGTTGATCGATGCCTGGAGGGCCGGGTCTTCGCCGCTCAGCGAGATGCCGCGGAAGATGTAGTCGCTCGTGCCGGCGACAGTGAACGACCACTCGAACTCACGAGGTTCATCGGCGAGTGCCGGGGCAGTGAGACAGAAAAGCGCCGCGGCGCCTGCCGCGATAGTGCGAGCCGTGCTGTGCAGGCCGAACATGGATAATCCCCCTTCAAGATGCCATGAAGAATCATGGCCGGATAATGCGGTGGTTTAGGAGAACGCGTTCACGCAGAGGAAACAAGCGCTTTTGCCTTGGGAGCCTAGCTTTTGCGAGGCTTGTGGCAGGTTGGCCACGCACTTTCCGGCGGCAGACGTTTGTTTAGAACCTTCTGGTTCGATTGAGAAACAACGGGGCCGATCAAGGCCCCGTTGCATGTCGGATCTGAAGCCGACTGCCGATTTACGGCAGTGCGAGCTTGGCGGTGAACACGAAGCGCTCGTCCGAGAGGTTCTCGCCGGTGGCGCTGATGATGTCGATGTCCGTATCCCAGTAGCGGAAGTCGAAGGTGAACTTCTCGACCGCGAGGGCGATACCAGCGTTCCAGTAGGTGTAGGACAGAGCGCTGAAATCGTCGAATTCCGAGTGACCGACAAGGCCGCTCACGGTCGGCGTGAAGATGCCAACCGACGGAAGCGTGTAAGCGGCGGTGCCTTCGTAGGTGAAGATCTCGCCCGTGTTGAAGGTGCCTTCGTCCGTGTAATACAGCGTGGCCGCCAGGGAGAGGTTCTTGACCGGCGAGATGCTCGCGCCGGCCTTGCCTTCCACGTAGTCGGCGACGTCGAAGTCGTCACCCGGGTAGTAGTAGTAGATGATGCCGAAATCGAAGGTGACAGGGCCGAGAACCGGCTTGATGCCAGCATAGAAGTCGACTTCAGCCGACGAGTTGGTGAAGGCGTCGTCGGTGTTCGAGCCCCAGATACCGGCATAGAGGATGCCGTAAGTGAAATCCGCGCCGGCCTGGAAGGCGGGGTCGCCGTCCGTCTGCGAAACGCCGCGGAAGATATAGTCGCTCGTGCCGCCGACATTGACCGACCAGCCGAACGCGCGATCTTCAGCGGACGCGGCGCCCGACAGTGCCAAAAGCGCGACTGCTGCAGCGCCGGCCGTTTTCGCAATATTTGATTTCATCGACATCGTACCTCTAACCCCCAAAAATCCCACACTCGAAGTCCCTGCGCCCCCACGTCCACGCCAACACACCTTCGTTCAAGACAGGCAAGATGTGAGCGTGTTGTGCCGTTTGACGGCGCGTCTTGAGACCATAGAGGCCCAATCTTGGCCGCCCGAACAAGGACTATGACGGTCTCGATGCATGCTCACATTCAGGGGTGTTTCCCAGCAGCAACGTTGAGCGAATAATGGTCACAACTTGCTCATAAACAGCCCAAATCACGAGCATCCGTCGACGGAAAGTGACTGAAATTTGGGAGGTGATTGCACAGTGTTTGTGCGGTCGCCAGGCTCGTCTGGACCGAGGTGGACGGGGCCGGGCCGTCCGGCGGTTTCGCAATGGTGTTTTCCGGAGTCGTTTCAGGCCGCTCCGCTCTCGATTGCGTGTGCGAAATAGGCCATACCGGCACGACAGGGCCAGACCGTCTCAGGCACCCCGTCCGCACTTCGACAGGAACTTCGATATGTCCACTCCCGGTGGGACTGCGCCGACCGTTTTGATCACCGGCAGCGCCCGGCGCATCGGCCGCGCGATCGCGCTCGAGCTGGCGCGAAGCGGCTGGCAAGTCTGCGTGCATTATCGGCGGTCGGCCGGGGAAGCCGAGGCGGTCGTCAGCGAAATCCGGGCGCTCGGCGGCAAGGCCGTTGCTCTGGCCGCAGACCTTGCCTCGCAGCAGGACGTCGATGAGCTCATTCCGCGCTGCCGGGCTGCGCTCGGGCCGCCGCTTTGCCTCATCAACAACGCTTCGGAATTCCTCGTCGATTCGGTCGCGACGGCGACGCCCGGAACCTGGGACACCCATCTCGATATCAATCTCAAGGCCCCGGTTTTTCTTGCGAAATCGCTATTCCTCAATTTGCCGGACGGGGCGCCCGGGAACGTCATCAACATCATCGATCAGCGGGTGTGGAAGCTGACGCCCGACTTCTTCTCCTACACGATCTCGAAGGCGGGGCTGTGGACGGCCACGCGGACGCTCGCCCAGGCTTTGGCGCCGCGGGTCCGCGTCAATGCGGTCGGGCCCGGTCCGGTTTTGAAGAGCGTCCATCAGACGGAGCTGGATTTTGCGCGGGAAGCGCACGCGACGCTGCTCAAGCGCGGGCCGTCGCCGGAAGAAATCGCGGCGGCGGTGCAGTTCATCCTCGGCTCGCCGTCGCTGACCGGGCAGATGATCGCCCTTGACGGCGGGCAGCACCTGACCTGGTCCGACCCGGCGGTGTAGGGCAGTTGGTTGTTATCGGCTCGGTTGCGCAACGGGTTACGACGCGCGGATGCTATGATGCGCGCTGCGATTGATGGCGTGGGCCTCGACGCCGCCCGGGGCCTTCAATCTCGACGCTTCGCCTTGCCGCTCCGGTCGCGGCGATCTGCGCCGCTTTGCGCCACAATTCCTCCCTTTCCCGCCCCCACTCGCGCCCCAAAGCTACGTCAGGGGTAGATCTCATCTGTCGCCCTTCAATTCGCGTGTAAACCAGCTCTTAAGCTTAAGGGCTTAGGAACCAATGCTCGGATTGTAGGGTGCCCATCGGGCGGCGAACTCGCATATGCATCAGCGAGGCGTAGCCGCTCTCGGCGCCGCGTAGAAAACTGGGGTGTCCCATGACCTGCCGATCAAGGTCTTTTCGTTCCGGCGTGGCAATCGTCGCTTCACTCATTGCGCTTCCGGCCGCGGCTGCAGCCGCGGATCTTCCGCCCATCAAATCCAGCGAGAGCAACCGCGTCCCCGAGTGTGCGACGCCGGGCCGGCTGATCGCCTACATTCGCGAACGTAACCCGAAGCTCGATGCCCGCTATGATGGAATCGCAGCCGACTACATGCGCCACGGAGAGGCGCGGCACATCCGCTGGGACTACGCGTTCTTCCAGATGCTGCTCGAGACCGGCTATCTCACCTACAAGGGCGACGTGAAGCCCGAGCAGAACAATTTTGCCGGTCTTGGCGCCATCGGCGGCGGCGCGCGGGGCGAGAGCTTCAAGGACGTTTCAACCGGCGTCCAAGCGCATATCGAGCATCTCGTGATGTACTCGGGCGAGCGGGTGGAAAGCCCCGTCGCGGAGCGCACCCGCAACATTCAAGAGTGGGGCGTCCTCACGTCCTGGCAGCAGGGCCTTTCGGGGCCGATCACGTTCAGCCAGATGGCCAAGAAGTGGGCGCCCGGTAGCCGCAGGTATGCCAGCGACGTCGACACGATCGCCGACCGGTTCTTCGACGGCCTATGCAAACAGCCCGACCCGCAGGCCGAGGTTGTCGCGGCCGTGAGCGGACCGGATACCACCGCAGTCGCCGAGACTGCCGCCAAAGCTGAAACGCCGCCCATGACGCGCGGTCTCGAAGCGCAGAAGCGGGCGCTGGAAGCGGCCAAGGCCGAAGGCGGCGGATCGATCCGCGCCGCGCTGGGCGCCGCTCCCTCGGGCGACGAGAAGCCGGCGAAGGCTGCCAGCGCAGAGGCCAGTGCGAGCGCCCAACCCGCGACGCAGACTGCGGCCGCCACGCCGCCGATCACGTTGCTCAATGGCGCACCTCCAGCGACGGAAGCCGCTGCCGAAACCAGCGCCAAGCCTGATGCGAGTGCTAAGGCTGACACCACTGCCAAGGCCGAAGCCAGTGTCAAGGCGCGGGCTGAGAAAGCCGCGCCAGAGACCGGCAAGGCGATCGAAGTGGCGGCTCTGCCAGGAGCCCTGAAGAATGCCGGCAAGGTCGAAAAGCCCGCCGCCGCATCCGGCAAGTGCCGCGTGTGGACAGCGAGCTACGGCGGCGCCAAGGCGATCATCATCAAGGCCGTCGTGGATGCGACCGTGAACTACACGGTGCTCGACGTGAACGACGGCGCCGAAAAGCGCGAGGCCGACGCCTATATCAGCGCCTATGCCAAGGGCGGGCAGTCGATCGGTGAATTCACGACCCAGTCGCAGGCGCTCGAAAAAGCATTCGAGCTCTGCCCGGAAGGCTGAACTGACGTCTCATCATCCCGCCTGGTTTCTCCTGTTCCTCGCGTAAAGTTAGGCGTCTCATGATCGCATTGTTCTCGGGCCTGTCCCGTGTCCGGCCGTCGCGCCGCTTGCCGTTCGCGGCCGGGCTTCTCGCAGCTCTCGCCGGATCGGGTGGTGCACTGGCCGCCGGCGAGTTGCCGGAGATCCGGGTATCCAAAGCGAACCCGGTGCCCGCTTGCGCCACGCCCGATCGGCTGATGGCCTTTCTCAAGCGGCGCAACGCGGCGCTGTCTCCGCGCTTCAGCAAGATCGCGTCCTTCTACAAGACCCACGGCGAACGCTGGGGCGTGCGGTGGGACTATGCGTTCTTCCAGATGGCGATCGAGACGAACTTTCTCACCTATCGCGCGCCGAATGGGCGGATGGGCGATGTCGATCCCAAGCAGAACAATTTCGCAGGCATCGGCACGACCGGCGGCGGAGTGCCCGGCGACAGCTTTCCGGACGTGAGCACCGGCGTGCTGGGGCAGATCCAGCATCTGGTCGCCTACTCCGGGGAAGAAGTGCCGAACCCCGTCGCGCAACGCACGCAGTTGAAGCAGGTGCATATTCTCGAAAAGTCTCGCGAGCTGCGCCGGCCGGTCCGATTCTCCGATCTCGCCAAGCGTTGGGCTGTCGATCCGAAGTACGGCAATTCCATCGAGTGGGTGGCGCAGAAGTTCCGCGCCGAGTTCTGTCCGTCGGGGGGCGGCGGAAAACGGCAGGAGGTCGAGGTGCTGCCGTGGCAGCGGACCTCGGACGCCCAGCCCATTTCGCCGCAGGAGGCGGGGTCACCCGTCCGCACCGTGTGGCGCCAGGATCAGGCGCAGGCGTCGGCCGATGCGATGCCGGCGCCGAAACGTAAAACGATCGCGACTGTTTCGGCGCAGGCCGACGCAAAAGATGTTGGGACGCCGGCCGCTGCCGCAGCCGAGGCCGCCGCTGCTCCGGACGCCGACGCGCCTAGCGCGCCCGAGATCGTCGCGGATGCGGCTCCTGCGCTCGCGGCGGGTGCTGCGGCGGAAGAGCCGCATTTCGCTTTGTTCACGCCGCCCACGGCTCTCGCCGACGCAAGCGTGTCCGCGGGCAGCACAGCCGAAGCCGTTGTGGCGCCGGTCACGCCTTCGAAGGTCGCCACTGTTCCGGAGCCCGCGGGGCCGCCTCCACCGCCTGCCGCTACGGCTACCCCCACGAATGCCGGCGCGAACGCCGCGGCGAACACCGGCGCTAATGACGTGGTGATGGGGCCGCCGCCTCCGAGCAATGCCGACGTCCAGACGCTTGCGACGTTGGCGCCTTCGGAAGAGGTCCCTCCCACGGCAACCGTGCAGGCGTCGAAGTCGACCTTCCTGCCGCCCTCCGGTCTCGGCGTGAAGCCGGGACGTTGCATCGTCGAAACGGCGACTTTCGCGGGAGACACAACGGTGCTGGTCAAGAGCCCGGTCGGCGCGGACGTGCACTACATCGCGCTTTCGGTGCTCGACGGGTTCGAGGAGAGCATGGCGCGAAGCTTCATCGACGCGCGGCCGCAGGGCGGCGAAGCCCTTGGCGTTTATCCCTCCAAGGAAGCCGCACTGACGCACGCGCGGACGCTCTGCCCGCAGTGAGCGGGTGCTTCGTGCGACGCCGGCCGCTGCTCGTTCTTGTCGGTGATTGCGTCGTCGATCACGCTCGCTCCGCGATTTTTACGCGGCTTGCTTTTCACATCTCCGCTCGAGTCACCTGGGGAATAGTGCTCAAAATCGCGTATCGGTAGATTGGCTCAGCGAGGGGGACGAACCACAGTCTTACCTTCTGCGTTTCCGAGCAATACAATGGCGTCTGCGAGTAGCGCCTGAGGGAGACCGACATGACCGCGCCTGCCTCTTTCGAAGAATTCTGGCCTCATTACCTCGAAGCGCACTCCAGCCACAAAACGCGATCGTCTCACGTTTTTGGAACGCTGCTTGGCTTCGGCATCGCCGCAACGTGTGTCGCTTATGGCGAGCCCTTGTGGGCGCTTGGCGCTATCGGCATCGCTTATGGGGTTGCCTGGATCAGCCACCTTGTCTTCGAGAAGAACATGCCGGCGACATTCTCAAACCCGTTGTGGTCGCTCAGAGGCGACATGCGCATGGTGCAGCTCGCGCTGACCGGCCAGCTCGAAACCGAGATCGCGCGTTTCGAGGACAATCGGCCCGCGTAACGGCGAGTCTTCGACTACGGGTTCGAACACGCGAGGTCTGCCGATTGCGTTGCCGATATCGCCGAGCGACCTGGCCGCACCGACCTGCCTGATGCCGGTCCAGACGGGACGACAATCACGCCGCTACTTGTATGTTGTGGTACAAGTCGGGGCTCCGACGTGCGCGCCCACAGGCCGTGGCTGCCGCCCGCCAACCCAGGTGATCCATGCTCCGCAGCCTTGTCGCGTTGGCCGTGTCTTTAACGGCAATTCCTTGTGCCGCCGAAGAGCTTTCCTTCCCGGAGAATTTCACCACCCAGGAGGTCACCACCAACGGTGCAACGATCCATGTGCGCGTCGGAGGGCATGGCCCGGCCGTCCTGCTGCTGCACGGCTACGGCGAAACCGGCGACATGTGGGTGCCAATGGCCGTCGATTTTGCGCGCGATCATACGGTCGTCGTACCCGACCTGCGGGGCCTTGGCTTGTCGTCGAAACCGACCGCGGGCTTCGACAAGAAAACGCAGGCTGGCGATGTCGAAGGCGTTCTGAACAAGCTGAACATCGACAGCGTCGAGATCGTCGCTCACGACATCGGCAACATGGTCGCCTACGCTTTCGCCGCCCAACACCCCGAGCGCGTGCGAAAACTCGTGCTGATCGACGCACCTGTTCCCGGCGTCGGGCCCTGGGAGGAGATCCTCAAGAACCCGTTGCTCTGGCACTTCCGCTTCGGCGGCCCTGATATGGAGCGTCTGGTCGCCGGACGTGAGCGCATCTATCTCGATCGCTTTTGGAATGAGTTCTCGGCGACACCTGCGCGTTTCAGCAACGCTGCGCGTGAGCACTACGCCGCGCTCTATGCGCTGCCCGGCGCGATGCATTCCGGCTTCGCGCAATTCGCCGCATTCGATCAAGATGCGACCGACAACAAGGCGTTCATGGCAAAGGGCAAGTTGAAGATGCCCGTGCTCGCCGTGGGCGGGGAGAAATCTTTCGGGCCCATGATGGCGACCGTCATGCGGTTTGCCGCCGACGACGTGCATGAAGCAATCGTGCCGGACGCTGGCCACTGGATCATGGAGGAGAACCCGAAGGCGACGATAGACGTGGTTCGCGCCTTTCTCCAATGACCGCCCCGATCAAAAGCGAGCGCGTGCGCCGCATTTTCCGCAGGGCGCAGCAGTCTTGGCGTGAGGGTCATTGCCCTGGGGCGAAGTCTCAGGGCGCGGGTGCGAAGTATTTCAAGGCGGCCGTCGAGAGCGCGCCGCCGACAACGCAGGGGATGCCCGCCACCACTAGGCCGCCTGCCGCCGCGCCGACACAGCCGAGGGCCAGCGCGGTCTGTCCCGCCTGTCCCCACCACGAGTAATTGCGGGAGCTGAGCGAGCCCTTGGTTTTCAGTTCTTCAACGGCGGCGAGGGCGTCCTTGCGGATCTTGCCCGTTTCGAAGGTTTCGGCGGCCTCGATGACCTCGCGCAGCGGCTTTCGCACTTCGATAGGCTGCGTGTTCATCTCCTCGGCCAGGATGTCGAGCAGCTCCTTCTCGCGCGACGCGTTGGTGGCGAGCGTCCATTTCGCCATCGAACCGATGGTGAGTTTTTCGACGTCATTCTGGTCCAGCGACCAGGCGAGCGCACCGACGATGCGCTTCACCGGCTCAGCATCGCCGGTGGCGAAGTAGTAGCCCCAGAGCGTATCGAGGACGTACGCGTCGACCGGGAGTTCGGCGAGGGTCTTGCCGTCGCCGTAGAGATATTTGCGAAGCAGCACCATGCGCGCGGGCATGCGCTCGACGAATTTTTGCAGCAGGTCTTTCCAGCCCGGCAGGCCCGAGTAGGCGATGGCGCGGATCAGCACGACCTGGTCTTCGGGCGGCATCGGGAACATGCCGGCCACGAGCTTCTCCGCCTTGTCCGGGTTCGAGCCAAGGACGCCGGCGGTGAAGCCGATATAGACGCCGGCCTGATCCAGCTCGCGGAAGAGCCCAAGATCGCCCATGGCGTGCACGACTTCGGGCAGCTTCGAGGGGTCCGGCGCGCGGCGGTATTCGTTGATCCACTTGAGCACGTGCTCGGAGCGCTTGAACTCCAGGGCCGGAGCGGGAGCCGGGGCGCGCTTGGCCTTCTGTTGGGCGACGGCCGGCGACAGCACCAGCACGGCGGCGGCAACGACAGCGGTCAGGACTCTGGTCAGGACTCGCATGGGCCACGCCTCCGGGGCACCGGGTCTCGGATGTCGGAACTGTTTCACTAAAGCCTTTCCGCGATTAAGTGGAATCGCCAAAAGGCTCTAGCCCTCTGTTTGGTCGTGCTTCTTATCGGAAAACCGGTTCCCACTTTTCCGGAAGCACTCAGAAGGCTCTCCCAGACCCCAAGGTCAGCAGCGTCCGGGCGGATTTGTGGCGAAATAGCCCTAATACGACAATTCGTCCCTGCTTGACCCGTGGAGCCGGGTTGACGCGCGGAGCCGGGCCGCCAATGTTCCCGCCATGCCCAACACCGACGACAAACCGAGCGACGGCCTTGCGCCCTCCGCGTCCCTTACGACCAGGGCGCCTCTTGCGCCCGGCGCCGCGCTTCCCGACGAGCACGCGCCTCAACCTCAAACGCCGCCGAGGACCGGGCCCGAGGTCATTCATGCCTATCTCAAGACGTTGTCGTCGGGGCCCGGCGTCTATCGCATGCTCGATGCCGGCGGCGACGTCGTCTACGTCGGCAAGGCGCGCAATCTCAAGGCGCGGGTGTCGAACTATACGCGGCTCGCCGGATTGCCGAACCGGACCATCCGCATGATCCAGTCGACGGCGTCGATGGAGTTCGTGTCGGTGCGCACGGAGGCCGAGGCGCTGCTGCTCGAAGCGAACCTGATCAAGCGCTTCCGGCCGCGTTTCAACGTGACGCTGCGCGACGACAAGTCGTTTCCGTACATTCTCATTCGGCGCGACCAGGGCGCCCCGCAGATCCTCAAGCACCGCGGCGCGCGCACCGTGAAGGGCGAATATTTCGGGCCGTTCGCTTCGGCGGGCGCGGTCAACCGCACCATCAACATGTTGGAGCGGGCGTTTCTGCTGCGGTCGTGCTCGGACAGCGTATTCGAGAGCCGGACGCGGCCGTGCCTGCTGCATCAGATCAAGCGCTGCTCGGCGCCGTGCACCGGCGAGATCAGTCTCGAGGACTACGGCGCGCTGGTGGACGAGGCGCTGCGGTTCCTCAAGGGTGAAAGCCAGTCGGTGCGGGAAATGTACCAGCAGCTCATGCAGGAGGCGTCCGAGCAGCTCGAATTCGAGGCTGCTGCTCGGTTTCGCAACCGGCTCTGGGCGCTGGCGCACGTCACGTCCGAGCAGACCATCAATCCGGAGGGCGTCGAGGAAGCCGACGTGTTCGCCGCCTACCAGGAGGGCGGGCAGACCTGCATCCAGGTGTTCTTTTTCCGCGTCGGACAGAACTGGGGCAACCGCGCGTACTATCCCAAAGCGGACCGTTCGCTTACCGAAGAGGACGTGCTCGACAGCTTCATCGCGCAATTCTACGACGACAAGCCGGTGCCGCGGCTCGTGCTGCTCTCGCACGAGATCCCGAGCGTGGCGGTGCTGCAGGAAGCGCTCTCCATCAAGGCGGATCGCCGGATCGAGATCCGTACGCCGCAGCGCGGCGTGAAGTCCGGGCTCGTGGAGCACGCCCTGACCAACGCGCGCGAAGCGCTGGGGCGCAGGCTTGCCGAAAGCTCGTCGCAGCGGACGTTGCTGGCGGCGCTCGGCGAGCGGTTCGGTCTGCCGCGGCCGCCGCGGCGCGTCGAGGTTTTCGACAACAGCCACATCATGGGCACGAATGCCGTTGGCGCCATGATCGTCGCGGGCCCGGAAGGCTTCGCGAAGGGGCAGTATCGGAAATTCAACATCCGCTCGGAGATCACGCCCGGCGACGACTACGGCATGATGCGCGAGGTGCTGGAGCGGCGGTTCCGCCGGCTCGCGGAAGACGAGGCGGAGGCGCCGAAGCCGACGGCCGAGGCCGAGCTTTGGGAGACTGTGGCAGAAGCTGAGCGTGCGGGCGGCGATGCGTCGTTTGATCCGTCGTCCGATCCCGCGTCAGATCCGGTGTCGGATGAGGTTTCGGTCGGAGAACCCGTTCCGGAGCGGCCGGACCTCGTGCTCGTGGATGGCGGCGCCGGGCAGCTCTCGGTCGCGTCCGAAGTCATGGCGGCGCTCGGGCTCACGGGCATTCATCTGGCGGGCGTCGCCAAAGGTCCGGACCGGGACGCGGGCCGGGAGCACTTCCATCTGCCGGGCCGGGCGCCGTTCATGCTCGAGCCGCGCGATCCCGTGCTGTACTTCGTGCAGCGGCTGCGCGACGAGGCGCACCGGTTCGCGATCGGGACGCATCGGGCGAAGCGGGCCAAATCTCTCGGCGTCAATCCGCTGGATGATATCGCGGGCATCGGGCCGACGCGGAAGCGGGCGTTGCTCAAGCATTTCGGCTCGGCAAAAGCCGTTTCGCGTGCAGGCGTGGACGACCTCGCGGCGGTCGACGGCATTTCCGGCGAGATGGCCCGAAAGATTTACGATTTCTTTCACGAGAAGCGAAATTGAATCGGTTTCCGCCGGCGTTAATACCCGCGAAATAATTTATCGCCGGAGTCGCCTATTTCTCGCGCCTTTGCCGCATGCTGAACTGGCAAAAATTGTGTGTTCAGAACAAATTGTACGGGTTTTGTAAACCACCGACTGTCATCCTGCTCTGTGCGTGATGCGGAGACTCCCGAGTGCCTTGGGCAGCCGAACTTGCGAACTTTGGTTTGCGTGTCCTGCGGGGCCTTAAGGAACTATAAGATGCGTTTGAGTGTAGACATGCTGAGTGGCGAGCCTGTCCGTGCGCCGCATGGCGACCTGGTCCCCGCCGTAAAGAAGCGCTCCAAAAAGCGCGCGGACGCCTCCCAAGCCGCAGTTCCAAAAACAGCCAAAAGCCGCTCGCGGAAAAAGGCGCAAGAGAAGGCCGTTGCCCCCGGCACGCTGCCCATTCTCTATATGCTGTCGCCGCAGAAATTCATGAGCCCGTTCGATTGCAATATGGCCGTCGATTCCGGCTATACGGTCGTGCTCCCCTACGACAATGTCGGTGTTTCCGATGTCGGCGCGCTGGTGCAGGATGCGATCTTTTCGCGCCCGCCGAATGCGAGAACCGGCATATTCATCGGCGGCAAGGATATTACCCTCGCCCTCGAAATGATGAACGCCGCGCGGCACGCCATGGTGCCGTCGTTCGAAGTTTCCGTTTTCGCAGATCCTGGCGGGTCGTTCACCACGGCGGCCGCGATGGTCGCCTGTGTGGAACGCGTGCTGGCACGCAATTTCTCGCGCGGGTTCAGCGGTCTTCGCGTCGCCGTGTTCGGCGCGACGGGGGTGGTCGGATTTGCATCGGCCGTGATCGCGGCCAACGAAGGCGCGGACGTACGTGTCGTGGCGCATGACACTCTGGAGCCGCTGATCGCTTCGGCAGAGTTCGCCGCGGATACCTTCAACGTGTCTCTCAAGCCCGTGGCCGGCCATACGGATGCGCTCAAGGCGAAAATCCTGCGCACGTCGGACGTGATTTTCACGGCGGGACCGGCAGGCGTGAACATTCTCACGCGCCGTCAGCTTGCGCGCGCGCCGGGTCTGCTCGTGACGGCCGACGTCAATGCCGTCACGCCCTACGGTGTCGAGGGCATCGACCTCTTCATGAACGGTACGCCGCTGCCGGGCTGCAGCACGCTCGGCGTCGGTGCGCTGACGATCGGCGACGTGAAGTACAAGACGCAGGCGGGCCTGTTCCAGCGCATGATCCATTCGAAGGACGCGCTTGAGCTCGATTTCCGCGACGCCTTCCTGCTTGCGCGCGAGATCGTCTCCGGCGGGCCGAAGGCCGCTTGAACCGTATCGGCGTCCCCGCCCATCCGGAGGCAAGAGCCCTGCATAAAAAAAACGGAGCAGGAGCTTTCGCTCCTACTCCGTCTCTTTGGCGCCTCCTTGCCAGTATACGCGGCATACTCGAGGCGCTGACGATCTGCAGCCGACACGCTGTACTAATCCGGCTACTTGACAGTCCTGCAACCACAACGGCGAATCGGGCGGTTTAGTCCCGCGGGATGTCCGTTTGCCTGTGGACAAGTCAAATTTCCGAATAATCCCTCTGAGATCGCCGCGCAAGCTTCGAGTGTGATGGAGCCGGGACGCGGTACCCCATTGACTGGCGTGTGTGGCGATGGTGTTAGCTTAAGTTCATGGACCCTTCGATCCCAAGCCGCCCGAACGCGATCAGCCTGCCGAACGTGCTCACGTACGCGCGCATCGCCGCCGTTCCGGCGTTGGTGGCGTGCCTGCTGTTCGTGGAAGGGGAGCCTGGCCGCTGGGCCGCATTCTGGCTGTTCGTGGCGGCCGCGATCACGGACTGGCTGGACGGCTACCTTGCGCGCCGCCTGGAGCAGCAGTCGACGCTCGGGCGCATGCTCGATCCGATCGCGGATAAACTGATCGTCGGCGCGGCCCTGATCATGCTGGTGCACGACAAGACCATCGACGGCTGGTCGATCTGGGCGGCGATCGTCATTCTGTGCCGCGAAATTCTCGTCTCCGGCCTTCGCGAATTCCTCGCCGAACTCAATGTGAAGGTGCATGTGACGGCGCTCGCCAAGTGGAAGACGGCCGCACAGATGGTGGCGCTGGCGTTTCTGATCGCCGGGCCGGCGGGGGATGTGATCGTGCCGGGCACGACCACCGCCGGGATCGCGCTGCTGTGGCTGGCGGCGGTTCTTACGCTTTGGACCGGCTATGACTATCTAAAAGCCGGCGTGCATCACGCCATAGAAGGATAACGCGCCCGTGCCGACGGCCCCGACGATCGAGAGCCTCCGTCCTCAAGCGGCTGCCAGCCAAGTGCTGACGGTGCGCTATTTCGCGTGGGTGCGCGAGAAGGTCGGCCGCGCCGAGGAGCGCATCGAGGTTCCCGCGGGCGTTGCCACGGTCGCCGACCTGGTGGCATGGCTCAAGACGCAGGGCGCGGAGTACGACGCCGCGTTTGACACGGCGGGCGTCGTCCGCGTGGCACTCGATCAGACGCATGTGAAACCCGCGCACCTGCTGGCGGGCGCGAAGGAAGTCGCGTTTTTCCCGCCTGTCACCGGCGGTTGATGCAATGGCCGTGCGGGTCCAGAGCGAGCCGTTCGACGTGGGCGCCGAGGTCGAAGCGCTGACGGCTGGATCTGCGGATGCGGGTGGCGTCGTGACGTTTACCGGGTTCGTGCGGGGGCAAGCGGACGGGCGCGCTCTGGCGCTGCTGACGCTCGAGCACTACCCCGGCATGACGGAGCTGGAGCTGCAACGCATCGACGACGAGGCGCGCAGCCGCTTCGATCTGCTCGGCTCGACGGTCATCCATCGGGTCGGCCCGCTTCGCCCGGGGGACCCGATCGTGCTCGTCGTGACGGCAGCAGCGCACCGGCGTGCCGCGTTCGAGGCGGCGGAGTTTCTGATGGACTATCTCAAGTCGCGGGCGCCCTTCTGGAAGAAGGAATCCTTCCGCGACGGGACCGAGCGCTGGGTCGACGCGCGGGATTGCGATGGTGCCGCGATGGAACGGTGGGCTGGATCAGCAACCGAAAATTAACCGTAAGCGCCTTATCAACCATCATCATTAGCCGATTGAAACTGCGCGCAAATTTATTGCTGGCTGTGCCGAAGCCGCTTCGGCGTTAGCATTTGATTAACCTTTCTCATTCCATAACAAAGCCTGATGGCGTCCTGCAAAACGCCATCATCTACAAATATTGAATGACTGTCCCGCCAATGGACCGTGTTGCGTAGACGGGGGTCAACCAACGATGATGAATGCCAAATCGCAGCGCTTTGCGCTGCACCCATCCCTTGCGCGCTGCGCGCCCTTGCTTGCGATCCTGGCGATCGCGGCGGCGGCACCGGCTGGCGCAGCGTCCGATCCGCCGAAGGCGGGTGCGAAGGACAAGGGTGTGGTCGAGACCGGCGCGCTCGGCGCTGCCGCGGGGGCGCTCAAGCCGCCCCCTGCGAACGCTCCTTCTGCTGCCCTCGGCGGCGACGTCACCCATACCCGCTTCCTGATCGGACTTCCCAAGCAGGTCGAATTCCAGGTCTTTTCGCTTTCCAATCCCAATCGCGTCATCGTCGACATCGCTGAAACCGCCCTTCGGCTGCCGCCGCAGCCGGAAGAGAACATCGCCGTCGGACTCGTGCGCTCGTTCTATGCCGGCAAGTCGGCCCCCGGAAAATCCCGTGTCGTGATCGAAGTGACGCGGCCGGTGGTGGTCGATAGCGCCGTGATCCAGGCTGCGAATGCCAAGGGCGAGAAGGGGCACCGCCTGGCGCTCGACATCGTGCCCGTCGGATCGGGCAAGGCAAAAAAGCAGCAAGTCAAACTTGCGTCGCCGTTTTCGCTCGGCGCAGGCGACGTGCAGCCGCCGCTGCCGACGCCAGCCGTGCGGCCCGATGAAGCTGCCGCGCGCTCGTTCAAGCCGATCATCGTGATCGATCCGGGACACGGCGGCCACGACTCCGGCGCCATGAAGAACGGGATCGTCGAGAAGGACGTCGTGCTGGCGTTCAGCCTCAAGCTTCGCGACAAGCTCGAGAAGACCGGGCGCTACAAGGTGCTCATGACGCGCGACAAGGATGAGTTCGTCGAGCTTTCTAATCGCGTGAGCTATGCGGAAGGCCACAACGCAAACCTGTTCATCGCCGTGCACGCGGACTATGCGGGTGGCAATTCCAAGGCGCGCGGCGCAACGATCTATTCGCTGCGCGAGTCGGTCGCCAACTCCTTGTCCCGGTCGGCCAAGGGCGAGGTGAAGAGCGCCGTCCTCTCCAAGGACGAAGTCGAGACCATCAAGACCGCCAGCATCGACAACGATCTTTCCGCGGTGCGCGGCATCCTCGCCGATCTTGCCGGACGCGAAGTCGATGCGACGCAGGAGCGGACCAACGTGTTCACGCGCTCGGTTATCGAATTCATGGGCGCCAGCACGGAGCTGCGCGCCAAGCCCGATCAGCAGGCGGCGTTCCGCGTGCTCAAGACGGCGAAGTTTCCCTCGGTGCTGATCGAACTCGCTTACGTCACGAACAAGGAAGACGCGGAGCTGCTGCGTTCGGATACCTGGCGCGACAAGGTGACGGACTCGATCATGACGGCCGTCGACAACTACTTCGGCGCTCAGATCGCCCGGTTGCCGATGTAACCGCTGCCACTCGGCTTCGGCGGCATCGCCGAGACTTCAGAAAACAGAAGGCCGGCCCTTTCGGGACCGGCCTTTGTTTGTTGTGGCCAGCTTCCGGGTCGCACGCCCTGCCGGCTAAAGGTCAATCAGGATCTACATGGAGGATGAAGAGGTTTTAGGCGCCACAGGAGTACAAGATCCCATTCGATATCGTGCCGAAGCTCATGTGTATGAGCGGCGCTCCTTGGTCGCAATGCGTCGGGGGACCACTGACGAAGGTGCTTCAGCATAGTGCACTCCATCTTCTAGTAAGTGCCGATGTCCTGTTCCGAGCGAACGGGGCCCTCGCAGCCGCGACACACCTCTCCCTTCGCCAGGGTTGGCGAAACGAGACGACGACGGTGCTGACGGGGTCGGAATGGACACGGCGGTCCTGGACGGACTTGTCGTGCGGTGCATTGCGCACCCGGAGAACGCTCCCTCTGACAGCTCCGTCCTGGGCTGCCATGCGTCCCGCCGGGTTCGGCGACCAGCTGATCGGTCGTATTGGCTCAGAGTGCTCAAGGACTCCAGTCCCAAGGCTCTGACGCATGCACCAAATCGAGCGACCGGGCGGCCTAGGCCACGGTCGTACGGCGAGGCAATTCTTCCCTCACGCGAGCAAGTTAATCGATTCGGATGACGGGAAGCTTGCGGCGGCGCAATATTCCGCGCCCGTGGCCCGGCTGACTCACCCGGCTCATTCAGTGCGGGGGACGTTCGCCCTCGGCGGGACCGGGAGGCGGGGCGGCGGCAGGTGCGGCCGGCTCCGGATTGGTCTCGCCGCCGCAATTGGAGAAGAACGACGAAAGGCAAGTCCAGGTGTTGGTGGCCGCGCTGCCGATGGCGCTGCCGGCGTTGCCGATCTGCTCGCCCGCTTTCTTGGCCGTACCGCCGATCGCCTGGCCGGCCTTGTCGATGCCGTCCTTCGAGGATTTGACGGTTTGTTTCGCCAATTCTTCGACCGTGCGCGGGACCTTGGCTGGGGCAGGCTCGGGCGAAGCCGCATCTGGGCCGACCGGCGTGGGACTCGTGGGCGCTGCAACGTGGGGCGCCTGCTTGTCGGGCGACGCTGCTGCGGCCGGCGGTTCAGCGGGCATGACCCCGGGCTGCTTGATGCTTGCCGTCAGGCCGGGACAGGGAAATGGAGCCCCGCGCGAAACGGCGCAGTTCTCGTGACCGCCGCGCGCGGCCATCTCCGAGATGCACATGAGAGATGAGCTGTCGTTTTTGCCGGGACCTTCCGGCGTACCGGCGATCACGCAGCGATACATGGCCGGAGGGCCTTCGCAGGTGACGCAGTATTCGAGCGCGGCGGCCGGTTGCGCAAACGCGAGTGCGAGGCCAGCCCAGCCGACGATACGTCCGCGTTTCAACATCCCCTTACTCCGCATCCGTGTACGTTTTTCGTTTTGTGGTGGCGCGAATGCGCGGCTTCCTCGTGCTTAGCACGGGACTATGACGCCACCAATCATGACCGGGCCTCAAGCGGCCGGTAGGCGGCCGGATCTTTGGCGCGGCGTCACGCTCCCAATGGGCAACGATGCGCGGCGTTTGGGGCAAAAAATCGAACGGGCTGGAAGGGGTGTGGCGCCCTTTTGGGGGGAGTGCGACGCGCTTTTGGGAGGAGTGCGGCGCCCTTTTTGGGGGAGTGCGACGCACTGTGGCGGAGCGCTTGCCAAGCGGCGACCCCCCCTCTATACGGGTGCTTCGCGAAATCCGGAGACGTGGCCGAGAGGCTGAAGGCGGCGGTTTGCTAAATCGTTATACCCCCTAAAGGGTATCAGGGGTTCGAATCCCCTCGTCTCCGCCATTTTCATGTTG
Source organism: Hyphomicrobium sp. (assembly GCF_051860585.1). Classification (GTDB taxonomy): domain Bacteria; phylum Pseudomonadota; class Alphaproteobacteria; order Rhizobiales; family Hyphomicrobiaceae; genus Hyphomicrobium_C. The sequence goes on along the minus strand of NZ_JBHYDS010000003.1, from coordinate 1,764 downwards.
CACTGCGTCGGTCGAAGGCAGCCGGCGAGACGTTCGAAGCCGGTGAGGACGCACCCACACGCACCCGTCGACGCACGTACTTGTCGGTATTTATATGGCGACCGACTTCAGGAAGCCGCCTGATCGAATGGGCATCCCGCCGTCATGCGGTGCCGTTGGCCGGGAACCTTTCCCTGTACACCGCGTTTCTTCCTTGGCCGAACGGTCCTGATCCCAGGATCTCGAAACCCCACCAAAGCTTCCAGAGCTACGGCGGGGTTTTTCGTAAGACGGCGAGGAGAGACATTATGAAAAAAATTGCCCTTACATTGCTTTTGGCGAGCGCCATGGGCCTTTCCGCGTGTGGTCAATCGGGCGACAGCAGTGCGGCGCTCAAGGCGCTCGATCCCGACAACGACGGCACGATCGACCTGGCGGAAGCACAAGCCGGCGGTACGAAAAAGTTCGCCAAGCTCAATCCCGACAATGACGGTACGTTGGACGAGAAGGAGCTTTCAGGCGTTCTCGATGCGGCGGCGCTCAAGGCCGCGGATCCCGACAACGACGGCACGCTCGACACCAAGGAATATGCAGCGGTCATCGAGCAGAAGTTCAAGACGGCCAATCCCGACAACGATGGCACGATCGACAAGAAGGAATTGGAGTCGGCTGCCGGTCAGGATTTGCTGAAGCTCATCTACTGACGCCGGCGCGGCTATTGTCGCAGACATGCCGAGGGCATCCAGCCCTTGGCGACATTGATCAGGCCTGCTGACGCGCCCCTAGCCGGGCGCGTTTTTCGTGGTTGGCCCCTCTGTCGGCTGCTCCGGCATCGAGACGGTGCTTTCGCGCTTCTGCTCGCTTTTGGCGGGCGGCGTCGGGGTTGTTCAAGTCGATCGGCAATGTGTTCAAGTCGATCTTCAAGTTCGTCGGGCAGGTGTTCAAGGCGATCCTCAACTCGTCGCTCAACATGGACGGAACTGAGCTTTACTACCTCCTCAATAAAAATTCTGGCGCCATTGATAGGATAGGAGTGACGTAAGACCGTTCGCGTCGCTACACACAAGCCTACCTCGACGCAGAGAATGTGATTTACCAACCTCAAGCTCACTATCAATCGAGATATGCAGCCCACTTGGATGAGTTCGTTAGATTGCAAACATATCGGTATGCAAATGGAAGTTACCCCAGACTGAACTTTAGCGGCAGGTAAGTTAGGAACATGCATTTTAGGTGGTCAGCCGAGGTTTTTAAAGATGCGTCCGATGGACTTCGGCGCTGCAGCAAGGCCGTTGACGCCTATTTGCAGAGTGGTTTCGCTAAATCGGATAAGTTATCCGACCTTCCGATAACTGTGCGCTACGTGCCCATCGCCATGCCACACGAGGCGCTACATCGGTATCCAGCACGGTCGAAGTTGCGGAAGAAGGAACGGCTCTATGACTGCGCGCCACAGCTTGATTACGATGTGTTTGTCTCGGGCACATTTGAAGAGCAGCTGCGGGAATATCTACGGGGTCTTGCGGAAACCACACCGCATCTCAAAGAGCTCGGTGCGAACGATGATCAAGTTGTAGAGTTCGAGAGTATTCTGCGTAAGGCGGTCGATGAAATACTGACCAATGAGATTGGGCAGACGCGCCACTGAGATGAGATGACCACCTCGGCTCGGTCGACGTGATCACGGACACGGCCCGCGCCGTCGTCGAGCGCCTGAGCTTCGACGCGTGGGGCAAGCGGCGCACGTTCGACTGGAAGGTCTACGTGGCGGCGGCGCCCTACCCG